>NZ_BDCJ01000071.1 GCF_001613445.1 Nocardia grenadensis NBRC 108939 | reverse complement strand
GGCGGATCGTTTTGTGGCGAGCCCGTTCGACCTCGCGGAGCGGATGTATCGCACGGGTGACCTGGTGCGGTGGCAGCAGGTGGACGGCCTGCCGGTGTTGGAGTATTTGGGTCGTACCGATTTCCAGGTGAAGTTCCGTGGTCAGCGGATCGAGCTGGGGGAGATCGAGTCGGCGTTGCTGGCGCAGCCGGTGGTCAGCCAGACCGTCGTGACCGTTGCCGCCTCTGACCTCGGTGAGCAGTTGGCCGCCTATGTCGTTCCGGCGCCCGGTGCGCAGATCGATTCCGCGGCATTACTGGATTCCCTGCGTGACGTGTTGCCGGTGTACATGATCCCGGCCGTGGTCATGCAGTTGGACGCGTTCCCGTTGAACACCTCCGGCAAGCTGGACCGTAAGGCGCTGCCCGCGCCGGTGTTCGAGGCCCGTGAATTCCGCGCCCCGTCTACCCCGATCGAGGAGATCGTGGCGGGCGTATTCGCCGAGGTCCTCGGTGTACAGCGGGTCGGTGTAGACGACGA
>NZ_BDCJ01000070.1 GCF_001613445.1 Nocardia grenadensis NBRC 108939 | reverse complement strand
AACAGCGGGACGCGGCCCGGCGGACCGCGCTGGACGCCGCGGCCGCGCACGGGATCGCGGCCGTGCACGAATGCGCGGGCCCCGATATAGAAGGAGAAGCCGATCTACGCGAACTGCTCGCCTTCGAGCACGGCGTGCAGGTGCGGGCCTACTGGGGCCAGGCGGTGCGCACCGCGGATGAGGCGCGCACCCTGCTGTCCGATCTCGGGGCGCACGGGCTCGCCGGCGATCTGTTCGTGGACGGGTCCATCGGCTCGCATACCGCCCGGCTGCGCGACCCCTACGCCGACGCCCCCGGGACCGGGGTCTCCTACCTGGATGCCGGGGATATCGCCGCGCATGTGCGGGCCTGTACCGAGGCGGGCGTCCAAGCGGGTTTCCATGCCATCGGTGACGGAGCGCTCGACGCGGTGGTGGCCGGGTTCGGGCAGGTGGTCGCCGAACTCGGTGGCCCGGCGGTGGCCGCGCGCGGCCACCGGGTGGAGCACGCGGAACTGCTGGACGCGACACAGATCGAGGCCCTCGCCGCC
>NZ_BDCJ01000069.1 GCF_001613445.1 Nocardia grenadensis NBRC 108939 | reverse complement strand
CGCGATCTGGGGCACTGGCGCAGTGCCGATGCGGCGGCCGACGGTGGCGCCCGCAAATCGTCCCGGCCCGCCTACCTCGCGCTGGCCGAGGGGATCCGGCTGCTGATCCACGACGGGCGCGCCCCACTCGGCATCGCTCTGCCCAGTGAACGCGATCTGGCCGCCACCCTCGGGGTCAGCCGGACCACCGTCACCTCCACCTACGCGCTCCTGCGCGAACACGGCTATCTCATCACCCGCCAGGGCTCACGCAGCACCGTCGCGCTGCCGCCGGCCATCGCGCACGACGGCACCCGGGCCGCCCGCGGCATCATCGCCACCATGTCCACCGGCGCCGCGCCGGCCGTGGACCTGACCTATGCGGCGATGACGGCACCCCCGGAGATGGAGGAGGCGTACTCCGTAGCATTGCAGGGTATCCCGTCGTATCTGGGTACCCACGGCATGGACCCGGTGGGCATCCTGCCGTTGCGGGAGGCCCTGGCCCGCCGTTACACCGAACGCGGTCTGCCCACCGGCGCCGACCAGATCCTGGTGACCCTCGGTGCCCAGCACGGACTCCGGCTGCTGCTGAATG
>NZ_BDCJ01000068.1 GCF_001613445.1 Nocardia grenadensis NBRC 108939 | reverse complement strand
TGTAGATGACATAGGCGGTATTCGCCGGGGTCAACGGCCAGACGCGATCGGCATCGGTGATCGGACCGGCCGGATAGGTGTCCAGCGCCAGCTCGTCGAGCACGAGCCAGTCCACCGAGTCGGGGAGATCCGCCCGCACACTCGACACCGTGATACCCACCGGCGCACCGGAATCGGTGAGCATATGCGCGATGCGATCGGCGGGATAGGTCGGATCGATCGGCAGGAACGCCGCACCCGACTTGGTCACCGCCCACTCCGCGAGTACCGAATCCGCCGACCGCGGCACCGCCACCGCCACCAAATCCTCGGCACCCAGGCAACGCTCGATCAGCACCTGCGCCAGCTGATTCGACCGCACATCGAACTCACCATAGGAGTACCGGACGCCCTCGAACACCACCGCCGGCGCCGACGGATCCACCGCCACCGCCACCGCCAACAACTCCGGCAACGTCGAAGCCGACACCGCCGGACCACCCGTCCGGGACAGGGTTTCGGCGCGCTCGACCTCGTCCAGGATCTCGATCGACCCCAGCGCGATCTCCGGATCCACGGCCACCGCGGTCAGCAACCGCCGGAACCGGGTGA
>NZ_BDCJ01000067.1 GCF_001613445.1 Nocardia grenadensis NBRC 108939 | reverse complement strand
GAGGCTGGCAGTGTCGGGCTTCGCAGCTGGCGTATTCAGTGGTGCAGGGCCATATCGGGGCTGGTGGTAGTGCCTGTGCCTCGGCGAGCCGGCAGGGTGAGTAGCCATGCGAGTGCCACGACTGCCGCGCCGACAAAGGGGATTGCTGACGCGGAGTGGTTGTCGAGGAGGTGGCCGCCGATCGCCGCGCCGAGGGCGCTGCCACCGTAGAGTCCGCTGATTCCCAGGGCGAGTGCGAGCATGGCTCGCTGGGGGTCGATGGCCATGATCCCGGCTTGGATAGCGGGGCTGAGTGCCCAGGCGAAGATCGACCAGATTCCGATCGCGACGAACAGTGCCGGGGTGACGGTGGTGGTGGCGGTGAGCAGGGCCGCGAGTGCCAGCAGCGCAATGGCGTGTCCACCGACGATGACCGCGCGGGCGGTGCGTGGATTGGTCTTGTCGGTGAGTGCGCCGCCGAAGAATACGGCGGCGACGCCGATGATCCCGACGAGGAGCAGTGCGGTGGTGACCTGGCCCGAGGTGCCGTCGAGTTTGGTCTCGAACACAGCTCCGAGGTAGTTGTAGAACATCAGGCCACCGGTGCCGCACAGGAACATCGCACCGACCAGAGCCATGATGTGGGGGTTGGAGACCGGCGTCAACCGCGCGGCCAATCCGACCCGACCCCCACCGGCGACCGAGGGAGCGAACGCGCCGACGGCCACGGCGGTCAGTGCGGCGACGACCGCGATGAGGCCGAAGATGGCGCGCCAGGAGTACAGGTCACCGATCAACGCTCCGGCGGGTACCCCGGTGAACAAGGCCACGGTCAGCCCGGAGGTCGCGACCGCGAGGTAGCGGCCTTGCTGACCGCCGGGCGCCGCACCACCGGCGATAGCCATCGCGGTGGGAGAGGCCG
>NZ_BDCJ01000066.1 GCF_001613445.1 Nocardia grenadensis NBRC 108939 | reverse complement strand
ATGATTCCGTTCCTGGAGCATGATGACGCCAACCGTGCTCTGATGGGTGCGAATATGCAGCGTCAGGCCGTGCCGTTGATTCGTTCCGAGGCTCCTGTGGTGGGTACCGGTATGGAGTTGCGGGCCGCGGTGGATGCCGGTGATGTCGTGGTCAACGACAAGGCCGGTGTGGTCGAGGAAGTGTCGGCGGATTATGTGACGGTGATGGCCGATGACGGGACCCGCAAGTCCTACCGGATGCGGAAGTTCGCCCGCTCGAATCAGGGCACGTGTGCCAACCAGCGTCCCATCGTGGACGAAGGCCAGCGCGTCGAGCGCGGTCAGGTCCTCGCCGACGGCCCCTGCACCGAGAACGGTGAAATGGCGCTCGGTAAGAACCTGCTGGTGGCGATCATGCCGTGGGAAGGTCACAACTACGAAGACGCGATCATCCTGTCCCAGCGTCTGGTGGAAGACGATGTGTTGACCTCGATTCATATCGAGGAGCACGAGATCGACGCTCGGGATACGAAGTTGGGTGCCGAGGAGATCACTCGCGATATCCCGAATGTTTCCGATGAGGTTTTGGCTGATCTCGACGAGCGTGGGATCGTGCGGATCGGTGCCGAGGTCCGTGATGGTGACATTCTGGTCGGGAAGGTCACTCCGAAGGGTGAAACCGAGCTGACGCCGGAAGAGCGGTTGTTGCGGGCGATTTTCGGTGAGAAGGCGCGTGAGGTGCGTGATACTTCGCTGAAGGTGCCCCATGGTGAGTCGGGCAAGGTGATCGGTATCCGCGTGTTCTCGCGTGAGGATGACGATGATCTGCCTCCGGGTGTGAACGAGCTGGTCCGGGTGTATGTGGCGCAGAAGCGCAAGATCCAGGACGGTGACAAGCTCGCGGGCCGGCACGGGAACAAGGGTGTGATCGGCAAGATTTTGCCGACCGAGGATATGCCGTTCATGCCCGATGGCACGCCGGTGGACATTATTTTGAACACCCATGGTGTGCCGCGTCGTATGAATATCGGGCAGATCCTGGAAACCCACCTCGGCTGGATCGGTAAA
>NZ_BDCJ01000065.1 GCF_001613445.1 Nocardia grenadensis NBRC 108939 | reverse complement strand
TAGAGCGTGTTTCATAAGCCCGATGGTGTGGGGCCGAACCCGTTGTCCGGGTTGAGAAGTTGGTGATATGGCGAGGTCTCCGGTAGTTGGTTGAACGACCAAGCACAACCGGAGACCAACCGGAGACCTCTTGAACAGCGTAACGGCAACCTGCCGTGCGGATCTGACCGATGCCCAGTGGGCAAAACTGAAACCGCTATTACCTGCCGGTATGAAACCGGGCCGGCCACCGCGGTGGTCGAAACGACGGTTGATCGACGGGATCCGCTGGCGGATCCGCACCGGTAGCCCATGGCCTGACATCCCGGCGATGTATGGACCGTGGCAGACGGTGTATGGGTTGTTCCGCCGCTGGCAGCGCGACGGAACGTGGGAATCGATGCTGACCGCGCTGCAAGCCCACGCCGACGCTGCAGGCGAGATCGAGTGGACGGTGAGCGTGGACTCCACCGTCGCCCGAGCGCACCAGCATGCGGCCGGTGCCCGCCGCGACCCGCACCGCCAGGCCGAGCCGGCGGGCGGATTCGATGACGAACCCGCCGACCATGGTCTCGGACGGTCGCGGGGCGGATTCACCACGAAGCTGCACTTGGCCGCCGACCAGGGGCAGCGGCCGTTGGCTCTGCTGGTCACGCCTGGTCAGTGGGCCGATTGCCCGCAGTTCACGACCGTGCTCGGCGAGATCCGGGTGCCGCGGCTCGGGGTCGGTGGTACCCGGTCGCGTCCGGATCGGGTTCTGGCCGACAAAGCCTATTCTTCGGCGGCCAACCGTGCCTACCTGCGGCGACGCGGGATAAAAGCGACTATCCCGATCAAGGCGGATCAGGCCGCGAATCGCGCGGCCAAAGGCCATGCCGGTGGGCGACCGCCCGCGTTCGATCTCGGTCTCTACGCCCTGCGGCACGCCGTGGAATGCACGATCAACCGCCTGAAACAGCACAGGGCAGTGGCCACCCGGTATGACAAACTCGCCGTCCGCTACCTGGCCACCGTCCGTGTCGCCGCGATCAACCTGTGGTTATCAGGCCCAGGCTTATGAAACACGCGCTA
>NZ_BDCJ01000064.1 GCF_001613445.1 Nocardia grenadensis NBRC 108939 | reverse complement strand
ATGTCGATGTGACCGGTGGGGTCGACACCCACCGCGATACCCACACCGCGGCAGTGCTGGACCCGCTCGGGCGGGTGCTGGGCACCGCGCAGTTCGCTGCCGACGCCGCCGGTTACACAGCGTTGCTGGCGTGGATGCGCGGGTTCGGGCGGGTGACCCGCATCGGTGTCGAGGGCAGCGGCGCCTACGGCGCCGGACTGGCCGCGAGTCTGGCCGAGCAGGCGATCCCAGTGGTGGAGGTCGATCGCCCCGGCCGTAAAACCCGCCGGTTCCAGGGTAAATCCGACCCGATCGACGCGATCGAAGCCGCACGGGCCACGCTGGCCGGTCACCGTACCGGCACACCGAAACAGCGTGCGGGCCGGGTCGAAGCGGTGAGGGTTCTGCGTATCGCGCGCCGCTCGGCGATCACCGCGCGCGCCGATGCCACACTCAGAATCAAAGCGTTGATCGTCACCGCACCCGAACCCCTGCGGGCCCGGCTGCGTGGGCTCACCGATACCGCGCTGATCACCACCTGCGCCGGGTTGCGTCCCGGCCGCGCCGATATCGGGTCACCGACCGGCGCGACGAAAACCGCGTTACGGTCGCTGGCGCGTCGTCACCAGCAACTCACCGTCGAGATCAACGACCTCGACGAACTACTGACCCCGCTGGTCGCCGCGATCAACCCCGGTCTGGTCGCCGCCCACGGCATCGGCACCGACACCGCCGGCCAACTCCTGATCACCATGGGAGAAAACCCCCACCGGATCCGTTCCGAAGCCGCGTTCGCACGCCTGTGCGGGGTCGCCCCCATCCCCGCGTCCTCCGGACGCACCCACCGCCACCGCCTCAACAGAGGCGGTGACCGGCAAGCCAACGCCGCCCTGCACCGCATCGCGATCACCCGCTTGCGCTGGGACCCCGCCACCCGCGCCTACGCCCAACGACGCACCACACAAGGCCTGACCAAAAAAGAGATCATCCGCTGCCTCAAACGCTACATCGCCCGCGAGATCTACCACCTCATCACCAACCCACCCACCACTTGACATCCATAGGAGCATCTCGA
>NZ_BDCJ01000063.1 GCF_001613445.1 Nocardia grenadensis NBRC 108939 | reverse complement strand
CCCGGGTCGGCGGCGAACTGCTCGATATCGATACCGGAACCGACCAGCGACAGCGCCAGGTCACCGACCACCTTGGACGACGGCGTGACCTTGATCAGCCGGCCCAGCAACCGATCCGCGGCCGCGTATTTCGCCTCCACCTCCTCGAACCGATCCCCCAACCCCAGCGCGATCGCCTGCTGACGCAGATTCGACAGCTGCCCACCGGGGATCTCGTGGGTGTAGACGCGGCCGGTGGGCGCCGGCAGACCGGATTCGAACGGCGCGTACACCTTGCGCAGCGCCTCCCAGTACGGCTCCAGATCACAGACATTGCGCAGATCGAGCCCGGTGTCGTATTCGCTGTGCGCGGCGGCGGCCACGATCGCCGAGAGCGCGGGCTGACTCGTGGTGCCGGCCATCGCCGCCGACGCGCCGTCGACGGCGTCGGCACCGGCCTGCCAGGCAGCGAGATAGGTGGCCAGCTGCCCACCCGGGGTGTCGTGGGTGTGCACATGGACCGGCAGATCGAAATTGCTGCGCAGCGCGGTCACCAATTTCGCCGCCGCGGGCGCGCGCAACAGTCCGGCCATATCCTTGATCGCCAGCACATGCGCGCCCGCGTCCACGATCTGCTCGGCCAGTTTGAGGTAGTAGTCGAGGGTGTAGAGCTTCTCGTCCGGATCGGTGAGATCACCGGTGTAGGACAGCGCGACCTCGGCGATCGCGGTACCGGTTTCCCGGACCGCGTCGATGGCCGGGCGCATCTGGTCCACATTGTTCAGGGCGTCGAAGATCCGGAAGATATCGATACCGGTCTCGGTGGCCTCGGCCACGAACGCCCGGGTCACCCGCTCCGGATACGGGGTGTAACCGACAGTGTTGCGACCGCGCAGCAGCATCTGCAGGCAGATATTCGGAATCGCCTCGCGCAAAGCGGCCAGCCGCTCCCACGGGTCCTCGTAGAGGAAGCGCAGCGCCACATCGTAGGTCGCCCCGCCCCACGCCTCGATGGACAGCAGTTCCGGGGTCAGGCGCGCCACATGCCCGGCCACATCGAGCAGGCCGTTGGTGCGTACCCGGGTCGCCAGCAGCGACTGGTGCGCGTCACGGAAGGTGGTGTCGGTGACCCCGACCGCCTTCTGTTCGCGCAACGCCTGCGCGAATCCCTCGGGGCCCAGCGTCAGCAGTTTCTGCCGCGAACCGTCCGGCGGCGGCACCGCCAGGTCGATCGCGGGCAGTTTGTCGTGCGGGTACACCGCGGTCGGCCGGGCGCCGTGCGGTTTGTTCACCGTGATATCGGCCAGGTAGTTCAGGATCTTGGT
>NZ_BDCJ01000062.1 GCF_001613445.1 Nocardia grenadensis NBRC 108939 | reverse complement strand
TGTGCGGTCGGTTGCTGCTGGTGATGTGGTGGCGGCGGTCGCGGGCTTGGGGTCGGCGGGTTTCGATGTGACGGTCGAGGTGCCGTTGCGGGTGGCGCTGTTCCAGGTCGACGGCACAGCCGATGAATTCGTGCTGGCGCTGGTGATCCATCACATTGCCGGTGACGGTGCGTCGCTCGCTCCGTTGACCCGGGATGTGATGACGGCCTACTCGGCGCGTAGGGCGGGGGATGCCCCGGGGTGGGCGCCGTTGCCGGTGCAGTACGCGGATTACAGCATCTGGCAGCGTGAGCTGCTCGGTGACGAAGCCGACCCGGGATCGATCGCGGCCGATCAGATCGCCTATTGGCGGTCGGCGCTGGCGGGTGTACCGGATCAGCTGGATCTGCCGATGGACCGGCCGCGTCCGGCGGTGCAGTCCTTTGCGGGTAGCCGGGTCGAGGTCGCCCTCGATGCCGAGATCCACGCCGGTCTGCAGCGGGTGGCCCAGCAGCAGAACGCGACCCTGTTCATGGTCGTGCACTCCGCCCTGGCGGTGCTGCTGTCCCGGTTGTCGGGCAGTGACGACATCACCATCGGAACGCCGGTCGCCGGTCGTGGCGAGCAGGCTCTCGATGATCTGATCGGTATGTTCGTGAACACACTGGTGTTCCGGACCGAACTGGATCGTGGGGAAACGTTCACCGATCTGCTCCGCCGGCAGCGGGAGATCGATATCGCGGCCTTTGCACACGCGGACGTGCCGTTCGAACGCTTGGTCGAGGTGCTGAACCCGGCCCGCTCGACCGCCCGCCACCCCTTGTTCCAGGTGAGCCTGATCTTCCAGAACCTGGCGCAGTCGAGTCTGGAACTGCCGGGCCTGACGGTGTCGGGTGTGGATATCGACACCGAGATCTCGCAGTTCGACCTGAACCTGATCCTCGGCGACACCTACGACGAATCCGGTGCGCCGCAGGGTGTTTCGGGTTATCTGACCTACGCGACCGCGCTGTTCGATCACGCCACGGTGGAAGGCTTCGTCGATCGGTTCGTGCGGTTGCTGCGGGAGATCGTCGAGGCGCCGGAGACAGCGGTCGGTGATCTGGAGATCCTGGCGCCGGTCGAGCGTGACCGCGTGCTGGCGGAGTGGAATGCCACCGAGCATCCGCTGCCGGCCGGACTGTTGCTGGACGGCTTCAATGCCGCGGCGGCGGCGCATTCGGATCGGGTGGCGGTTTCGTTCGAGGGGACGAGTCTGTCCTATGGCGAGTTCGCGGGTCGGGTGAATCGGCTCGCGCGGCATCTGATCGCTGAGGGTGTCGGGCCGGAGACCCTTGTCGGGTTGCTGGTGTCACGGTCGCTGGACCTGGTCGTGGGTATGTATGCCGTGGTCGCGGCGGGTGGTGCGTACGTACCCCTGGACCCGGCGCATCCGGCGGAACGGATCGGCTACATCCTCGACACGGCCGCGCCGCTGTGCGTGCTGACCACCACTGCCGACGCGGGTGCGGTGCCGGAAGACGCGCGTGTACCGGTCCTGGAGTTGGACACGCTCCAGACCGATGGATACGACGCGACCCAGGTCACCGATGCGGATCGGCGTG
>NZ_BDCJ01000061.1 GCF_001613445.1 Nocardia grenadensis NBRC 108939 | reverse complement strand
GCGATCAGATGCCGCGCGAGCCGATTCACCCGACCCGCGAACTCGCCATAGGACAGACTCGTCCCCTCGAACGAAACCGCCACCCGATCCGGATACGCCGCCGCCACCGCATTGAAACCATCCAACAACAACCCCGCCGGCAGCCGATGCTCGGTCGCATTCCACTCCGCCAGCACCCGAGCACGCTCGACCGGCGCCAGGATCTCCAGATCACCGACCGCGGTCTCCGGCGCCTCGACAACCTCACGCAGCAGACCCAAGAACCGGTCGGCGAAGCCCACTACTGTGGCGCGGTCGAACAGATCTGTCGCGTAGATGAGCTTGGCCGAGACACCGTGCGCCGCAGAGCCGTCCGGGTTGGCCGGACCGGTCAGTTCACCGAGCTCCAGTTGCAGGTCGAACTTCGAAGTCTCGATAGGTGATTCGAGGCCACTTATGGTCAGACCGGGCAGCTCGCCGCGGACCTGCGGATCGTTGTTCTGCAACGACAGCATCACCTGGAACACCGGGTGCCTGGCCTGCGACCGGACCGGGTTCAGGACCTCGACCAGCCGCTCGAACGGCAGGTCCGCGTGCCCGAAGGCTGCCACATCGCCGGCGCGCACCGTCTCCAGCAGTTCGGCGAAACCGGCGCCGGAGTCGATCGGCGTCCGCAGCGCGAGCGTATTGACGAACATGCCGATCAGATCGTCGAGCGCCCGATCACCACGCCCGGCCACCGGGGTGCCCACGACAATATCGGTCTCACCCGACAGCCGGGACAGCATCACCGCGAAGGCCGCGTGCATGACCATGAAGAAGGTCACGCCGTGGGCGCGGGCCAGTTCCACCAGTTCGGCGTGCGCGGCAGCATCGATCTCGAAGCTGTAGGCGGCACCCTGCCCGGTGGCCACCGCCGGCCGCGGCCGGTCGGCCGGAAGATCCAGCTGTTCCGGGATACCGGCCAGCGCCTCCGACCAGTAGGTGAGCTGGGAGGCGATCACTGATTCCGGATCGTCCTCGGCACCCAGCACCTGACGCTGCCACAGCGTGTAGTCGGCGTACTGCACCTCGAGCGGCTGCCAGCCCGGCTCGCCGCCGTCGATCCGGGCACTGTAGGCCGTGATCACATCGCGGGCCAGCGGTCCCATGGAGAAACCGTCCGACGAAATATGGTGGACAACCAGGACCAGCACATGCTCGGTCGGATTCGCCTCGTACAGCCGGACCCGGAAGGGCACACCGGCGGTCACATCGAACCCGGTACCGACGAACTCCGCCACCCGCGCGGGCAGCTCCGCCTCGGTCACCTCCACCGGGGTCAGATCGGGGATCACCGTCGAGGTCGGCACGACCTGCTGGAACGGTGTCCCGTCCACCTCCGGGTAGTAGGTACGCAGCGATTCGTGCCGCGCCAGCACATCGGCGATCGCGATCTGCATGGCCTGGCGGTCCAGCAGACCCGACAACCGCACCGCGATCGGCAGATTGTTCGCGGCCGAGGCCGGATCGAACCGGTTCAGGAACCACATCCGCTGCTGTGCCAGCGACAGCGGCACCCGCTCCACGACCTCGCCGGTCTCCAGGACCTGGGTCGGCCGCGGCTGCGGCACCAGGGCCACCCGGCCACCCGCACCGGCATGGGTCTCCGCGCGGGCGGCCAGCGCCGTCACGGTGGAGGCCGCGAACAGTTCCCGCACCGGGAGTTCGGTGTCCAGTGCCGCCGACAACCGCGCCGCCACCCGGGTGGCGCTGAGCGAGTTACCGCCCAGCTCGAAGAAGTCGTCGTCCGCACCGACCCGCTCGGCACCCAGTACTTCGGCGAAGGTCGCGGCCACGATCTCCTCGACCGGGGTCGAGGGCGCCCGGAACACCCGCGCCTTGAACACCGGCGCCGGCAAGGCCTTGCGATCCAGCTTCCCGGACGCGTTCAGCGGGAACTCGTCGAGTACCACGAACGCGGCGGGCACCATGTACGACGGCAGCAGCTCCGTCAGGTCCTCGCGCAGCACCTCGATATCCAGCAGCGCGCCCGGGGCGGGTACCAGGTAGGCAACGAGCTGGTCGCCGGTGCGCGCGTCACCACGCATGACCACCACGGCCTGGGCGACCTCGTCCACGCCGGTCAGCGCCGATTCGATCT
>NZ_BDCJ01000060.1 GCF_001613445.1 Nocardia grenadensis NBRC 108939 | reverse complement strand
CGCGGCCAAACCATACTCGGACTGCATCCACACCAAACGGTTCACGATCGCCGCATGCGACACCGCCACACCCTTCGGGCGACCCGTCGAACCCGACGTGAAGATCACATACGCCGTATTCGACGGACGCAACGGCGCACGACGCTCGACATCGGTCACCGGGGTATCCGTGTACGCGCTCAGATCCAGCCGGTCGATCCGCACCTGAGCGGTATCGATCGGCAGATCGTCGCCGGAGGTGAGCACACAGATCGGATCGGCGGTGGCCAGGATGTACTCGGTGCGCTCGGCCGGATGATCCGGATCCAGCGGCACATAGGCGCCACCGGCGACGATGACCGCGTACATACCGACCACCAGATCGATCGAACGCCGCATACCCAGGGCCACATACGACTCCGGCCCCACCCCGCGGTCGACCAGCCACCGCGCGAGCAGATTCACCCGGGCCGCGAAATCGGCGTAGGAGAGGGTCTCCGTCCCGAAGGTCAGAGCGGGCGCCTCCGGGGTGCGGACGCTCTGCGCGTAGAACATCGAGGCCAGCGTCGCGGCGGTATCGACGGTGTGCGCGGTGTCGTTCCACGCGCGCAGCACCCGGTCGCGTTCCCCGCCGTCCAGCAGTTCGATTTCACCGATCGGCCGGTCGGGGGTCTCGGTGACGGCGGCGAGCACCCGCACCAGCCGGTCGGCGATCCGGCGCACATCGGCTTCGTCGAACATGTCCCGCTGATAGCCGGCGCGGATCCGCAGCGTGCTGCCCAGCGCGGCGATCAGGCTCAGCGGATAGTGGGTGGCGTCGACCGCGCTCAAACCGGTCACCGCCATCCCGTCGATATCGGTGGCCTGCGCCTGGATACCCTCGGCGTCCACCGGATACGACTCGAACACCAGCAGGGTGTCGAACAGGGTCGCCAGTCCGGCCGCGCCCTGGATATCGGCCAGACCCACATAGTGGTGGTCCAGCAGATCCGCCTGTTCGCCCTGGGTCCGGGTGAGCAGTGCGCGCGGGGGTTCGTCCTGATCGAACCGCACCCGGACCGGGACGGTGTTGATGAACAACCCGACCATGGTCTCCACCCCGGCCAGCTGCGGTGGGCGACCGGACACGGTGGCGCCGAACAGCACATCGTCGCGGCCGGTGATCCGGCCGAGCAGTATCGCCCACGCCACCTGCAGCACCGTGTTGGCGGTGATACCGAGTTCGGCGGCCAGCGCGGTGATCCGTGCCGTGGCCGCGGTATCCAGCTCGAAGGTGTATTCGCCGGACAGGGCCTCGATCTCGTGCGTGGAATCGCCGCCCCCGGTTTCCGGGCGGCTGAGCAGGGTCGGCTCGCTCACCCCGGCCAGTGCCTCGGACCACACCGCCAGCGACGCCGGGTGATCCTGCCTGCCGACCCAGTCCAGGAAGTGCCGGTAGGAGCGGGCCGCGGGCAGCGCGGTGCCGTCGGCGCGGACGGCGTACAGCGTCAGCAGATCCTGCATGAGCAGCGGCATGGACCAGCCGTCCAGCAGGATGTGGTGGTTGGACACCACGAACTGCCAGGTGTCGGCTCCGGTCTTGATCAGGGTGAACCTGATCAGCTTCGGTTCGGTGAGATCGAAACGCCGCAGCCGGTCGGCGTCGACGAGGTCGTCGGCCGTGCCGGTGGCGCTGCGGTCGTGCTCGGTCCAGTCGACCGGCACCTCATCGAGGACGACCTGCACCGAGTCACCCGCACGGTCGGTGACGAACACCGTGCGCAGATTCTCGTAGCGGTCCACCAGGGCCTGCGCTGCCGCCCGGAGCCGTTCGGCGTCCACCCGGCCGGTCAGGGTGAGCACCGCCTGCGCGGTGTACACATCCACCGAGGTGGCGGCGAGTTGTGCGTGGAACAGCATGCCGGCCTGGAGCGAGGACAGCGGCCACAGATCGGCGACCCGCATCGGGAACCGCTGCTCGATCCCCTCGATGGCCGGCTGCGAAACCGCGACCAGCGGGAAGTCCGACGGCGTATGGCCGCCCGCGTCCGCGGAACCGGCATGGCGGGCCACCGCTTCCAGCGCCCGTACCCACAGGTCTCCGAATTCGCGGGCCTCGTCCGCCGACAGCAGCGTGGACGGGTAGCCGATGCGCGCGGTCAGCGTATCGCCGACCACGATGGCGTTGATGTCCAGCAGCGCCATGGCCGGCATATCCGCGTCGTAGCCGACATCCACGGCCAGATCGGCCGCCGGGAGCCAGCCGAATCCGTGCATCTCCTCCGGAATCTCACCGGCGCCGACGCGACCCAGGTAGTTGAAGTTCACCTGGCCCGGCATCTCCCGCGGGAACTCGGCGGCGGTCTCGGAGTTCATGTACCGCAGCAGGCCGTAACCGACGCCCTTGTCCGGGACCGCGAGCAATTGCTCCTTGACGAGCTTGAGCGCGGCGCCCAGTTCCGGCTCGCCGGCGAGGGCGGCCTCGATATCGATACCGGCCGGCTCGAAACGGACCGGGAAGAGCGCGGTGAACCAGCCGACCGTACGGGACAGGTCGGCGCCGGGCGCGACCTCTTCCTCACGACCGTGACCCTCGAGCCGGATCAGCAGCGGGTCGTCCGGCGCGACACCGGGCACACGCCGCGTCCGCCAGGCCGCGGTCGCCAGGACGAGCGCGGTGAGCAGACCGTCGTTCACCCCGCCGTGGAACAGCGCAGGCACGGTGGTGAGGAGGGTCTGAGTGACCTCCGGCGATACCCGCACCGCGTGGACCGCGACGGACCCGGCGGTATCCACCGCGGGATCCATCCGGCGCTCGGTGAGCAGCGGATCGGCGGTACCGGCCACGGTGCGCCAGTACGCCAGTTCCGCGAGCCGTTCCGCGCTGTGGGCATCGCGCTCGAGCGCATGCGCCCACGTCCGCATGGAGGTGACCGGTGCGGGCAGTTGGGGGATCTGGCCGGCGCTGCGCGCGACGGCGGACAACACGAGATCGGGTACCAGCACGCGCCACGACACGCCGTCGACGGCGAGGTGGTGCACGATGACCACCAGATGCCCGTTGCGCTCGGCGGTATCGGGTTCCAGCCAGACGAACCGGACCACCACACCGCGCTCGGGATCGAGCCGGTCCAACGCGGTATCGACCGCGGCCGTGGCGATCTCGGACAGTTCGGTACCGGTGACGGCACCGTCGAACACGGTGTGGTCGATCAGCGCGTCCACCTCGACACTGCCCGGCTCGCCGGTTTCCACGACCCAGTCGCCATCGGTGGAGTACAGCCGCGACCGCAACATATCGTGCCGGTCGACCACCGGGCCGACCACGGCGGCAATGGTCTCCCGGTCGATGCCGATCGGGAGGTCCAGGGTGATGAGCTGGTGGAAACGCCCGAACGAACCGGGCCGTTCGGCCATGAACCGCACGATCGGCGTCAGCGGCATGGTGCCGACGCCGCCGCCCGGCAGTTCGACGAGCGTGCTCGTCACACTGTCGGCATCGGCGGATTCGGCGACGGCGGCCAGCCCGGCCACCGTCCGCTGTTCGAAGACGTGCCGCGGGCTGAAGACCACACCGCGGGCCTTGGCGCGGGACACCAGCTGAATGGACACGATGCTGTCGCCGCCGAGGGCGAAGAACGAATCGTCCACACCGACCTGGTCCACGCCCAGGACCTCGGCGAAGACCTCGGCGATGGTCTGCTCGACCGGTGTGCGCGGCCCGCGGAAGGCGGTACGCGCCTGGAACACCGGTTCGGGCAGCGCTTTGCGGTCCAGTTTCCCGGCGGGGGTCAGCGGGATCCGGTCGATGACCATAACGGCCGCCGGCACCATGTAGTCGGGCAGCCGCTCGGCGACGTACCCGGTCAGCGCCGTGACATCCACGGTGACGCCGGAGGCCGCCACCACGTAGGAGACGAGCGATACCGCGCCCGCGGCATTCTTGTGTCCGGTGGTGACGGCGAAATCGACGGTTTCGTGCGCGGTCAGCGCCGCATCGATCTCACCGAGCTCGATACGGAAACCACGAACCTTCACCTGGAAGTCGTTACGACCCACATACTCCACCGCCGGATCACCCGCGGCATCACGACGCCAGCGCACCACATCACCCGTGCGGTAGAGCCGCGACCCGGGTTCGCCGTACGGATCGGCGACGAATCGCTCAGCGGTCAAGCCGGGACGAGCGTGGTAGCCGCGTGCCAGCTGGATGCCTCCGACATACAGCTCACCGGCCACACCTTCGGGCACCGGGTTGAGCCGGTCGTCGAGCACCAGGGTGCGCATACCCCGCACCGGGCCACCGATGGTGACCCGATCACCGGCGTGCAGGACACCACTGATATTGGTGGCGACCGTCGCCTCGGTCGGGCCGTAGGCGTTGTGGAAGCGACGCTCGACCCCGCCTTCGGGTGTGGTCGACCACTTCGCCATCAGATCGGCCGAAATGGCCTCACCACCGGCGACGATGACTTCCATTCCGGCGAGATCCGCCGGATCCAGCGATCCGAGTACCGACGGCGTGATCAAACCCACCGTCACCCCTTCACGCGAGATCAGCTCCCCCAGCTCGGCACCACCGTAGGTACCGGTCGGCACCACCACGAGCGCACCGGCCGAACCGACCGCCAGCAACAACTCCAGAATCGAGGCATCGAAGCTCGGCGACGCGAACGCCAGCGCCCGCGAATCCGGGCCCAACCGGTAACGCTCGACCTGTTCGGCACTGAAATTCGCCAAACCCGCATGGCTGACCACAACACCCTTGGGCAGACCCGTCGAACCGGACG
>NZ_BDCJ01000059.1 GCF_001613445.1 Nocardia grenadensis NBRC 108939 | reverse complement strand
TATGTTCCGGCGGTGTCCTACTCTCCCACACCCTGTCGAGTGCAGTACCATCGGCGCTGGCAGGCTTAGCTTCCGGGTTCGGAATGGGACCGGGCGTTTCCCTGCCGCTATAACCGCCGTAACTCTATGAAACTATCCACAGAGAGCCACCCACACTCCCCAGTATTGTTTCCTGGTTTGCGTGGTGTCTTCTGTATCTGTGTGTTGTTTCAGATACTGCACAGTGGACGCGTAGCAATCTTCGTTTGGTAAGCCCTCGGCCTATTAGTACCGGTCACCTCCACACATTACTGTGCTTCCAGTTCCGGCCTATCAACCCCATGGTCTGTAGGGGGCCTTAACCACTCTAGGTGGTGGGAAACCTCATCTTGGAACAGGCTTCCCGCTTAGATGCTTTCAGCGGTTATCCCTTCCGAACGTAGCCAACCAGCCGTGCCCCTGGCGGGACAACTGGCACACCAGAGGTTCGTCCGTCCCGGTCCTCTCGTACTAGGGACAGCCTTCCTCAAGTTTCCAACGCGCGCGGCGGATAGAGACCGAACTGTCTCACGACGTTCTAAACCCAGCTCGCGTGCCGCTTTAATGGGCGAACAGCCCAACCCTTGGGACCTACTCCAGCCCCAGGATGCGACGAGCCGACATCGAGGTGCCAAACCATCCCGTCGATATGGACTCTTGGGGAAGATCAGCCTGTTATCCCCGGGGTACCTTTTATCCGTTGAGCGACACCGCTTCCACTTGCCGGTGCCGGATCACTAGTCCCGACTTTCGTCCCTGCTCGACATGTCTGTCTCACAGTCAAGCTCCCTTGTGCACTTGCACTCGACACCTGATTGCCAACCAGGCTGAGGGAACCTTTGGGCGCCTCCGTTACATTTTGGGAGGCAACCGCCCCAGTTAAACTACCCACCAGGCACTGTCCCTGAACCAGATCATGGCCCGAGGTTAGAGGTCCAATACGATCAGAGTGGTATTTCAACGACGACTCACCGAGCACTGGCGTGCCCGTTTCACAGTCTCCCACCTATCCTACACAAACCGTACCGAACACCAATACCAAGCTATAGTGAAGGTCCCGGGGTCTTTTCGTCCTGCCGCGCGTAACGAGCATCTTTACTCGTAATGCAATTTCGCCGAGTCTGTGGTCGAGACAGCAGAGAAGTCGTTACGCCATTCGTGCAGGTCGGAACTTACCCGACAAGGAATTTCGCTACCTTAGGATGGTTATAGTTACCACCGCCGTTTACCGGGGCTTAAATTCTCAGCTTCGCGCCGAAGCGCTAACCGGTCCTCTTAACCTTCCGGCACCGGGCAGGCGTCAGTCCGTATACATCGTCTTACGACTTCGCACGGACCTGTGTTTTTAGTAAACAGTCGCTTCTCTCTGGTCTCTGCGGCCCAAACCAGCTCACGGCGTAAAGCCGGTCACCAGCTCGGGCCCCCCTTCTCCCGAAGTTACGGGGGCATTTTGCCGAGTTCCTTGACCACAGTTCTCTCGATCGCCTTAGTATTCTCTACCTGACCACCTGTGTCGGTTTGGGGTACGGGCCGTGTACCAACTCACTAGAGGCTTTTCTCGGCAGCATAGGATCACTGAATTCGCCTCAATCGGCTACGCATCACCTCTCAGGCTGTATGTTGTGCGGATTTGCCTACACAACGCCCTACAGGCTTACACCAGTACAACCACTGACTGGCCCAGCTACCTTCCTGCGTCACCCCATCGCTTGACTACTACACCCAGGGTCGTGCGCAGCCCCATCCGGCCTCCCGAAGGAGGTCCATCAGGTTTTGGGCACTTAGCACAGATGATTCGCCATTGGGCGCGGATACACGGGTACGGGAATATCAACCCGTTGTCCATCGACTACGCCTGTCGGCCTCGCCTTAGGTCCCGACTCACCCTGGGCGGATTAACCTGGCCCAGGAACCCTTGGTCATTCGGCGGACGAGTTTCTCACTCGTCTTTCGCTACTCATGCCTGCATTCTCACTCGCGCAGCCTCCACAACTAGGTCACCCCGCTGCTTCCCTGGCTACACGACGCTCCCCTACCCAGCCACACCACTGCACACCAGACCGTAATCCGATGTGGATGTATTGTGCGACTGCCGCGGCTTCGGCGGTGTACTTGAGCCCCGCTACATTGTCGGCGCAGGATCACTCGACCAGTGAGCTATTACGCACTCTTTCAAGGGTGGCTGCTTCTAAGCCAACCTCCTGGCTGTCTGCGCAATCCCACATCCTTTTCCACTTAGTACACGCTTAGGGGCCTTAGCCGGCGATCTGGGCTGTTTCCCTCTCGACTACGAAGCTTATCCCCCGCAGTCTCACTGCCGCGCTCTCACTCACCGGCATTCGGAGTTTGGCTGATTTCGGTAAGCTTGTGGGCCCCCTAGACCATCCAGTAGCTCTACCTCCGGTGAGAAACACGCGACGCTGCACCTAAATGCATTTCGGGGAGAACCAGCTATCACGGAGTTTGATTGGCCTTTCACCCCTACCCACAGCTCATCCCCTCAGTTTTCAACCTAAGTGGGTTCGGGCCTCCACGACGTCTTACCGTCGCTTCACCCTGGCCATGGGTAGATCACTCCGCTTCGGGTCTAGAACACGCGACTCACACGCCCTATTCGGACTCGCTTTCGCTACGGCTACCCCACACGGGTTAACCTCGCCACATGCCACTAACTCGCAGGCTCATTCTTCAAAAGGCACGCCATCACCCCCCACAGCAAGCTGTGCAGAGGCTCTGACGGATTGTAAGCGCACGGTTTCAGGTACTATTTCACTCCCCTCCCGGGGTACTTTTCACCTTTCCCTCACGGTACTAGTCCGCTATCGGTCACCAGGGAGTATTCAGGCTTACCGGGTGGTCCCGGCAGATTCACAGCAGATTTCACGGGCCCGCTGCTACTCGGGCACCCACTACAACAGAGAACATGTTTTCGCCTACCGGACTCTCACCGTCTACGGTTGGCCGTCCCAGACCAATTCAGCTAACACGAACTTTTCTGACTGTTGCTCGCCACGGCAGTGACAAGAAAGTGAGCCCCACGACCCCACACGTGCAACGCCTGCCGGCTATCACACACGCATGGTTTAGCCTCATCCGCTTTCGCTCGCCACTACTCACGGAATCACATGTTGTTTTCTCTTCCTGTGGGTACTGAGATGTTTCACTTCCCCACGTTCCCTCCACACACCCTATATATTCAGGTGCGGGTAACACGACATCACTCGTGCTGGGTTTCCCCATTCGGACACCCTCGGATCACAGCTCGGTTGACAGCTCCCCGAGGCTTATCGCAGCCTCCTACGTCCTTCATCGGCTCCTGGTGCCAAGGCATCCACCGTACGCTCTTAAAAACTTACAAAACAAAGATGCTCGCGTCCACTGTGCAGTTCTCAAACAACACACCCACTCGAATCGAACATCAGGACTCACCGGCCAAACCGGCAGTATCTCAGAAAATCCGAGCAGATCGTATTTTTTGCCTGGAAAGAACGTCTGTTCTTTCAGGACCCAACAGTGTGTTGATATATCCACCAGCACCACAGACTCGGCTGCGGCCATACGTGATGGAGATTGTCAGCGTTCCACCCATGAGCAACCATCGGAAAACATTCGCTTCCGAAATGGCCTCTGCCACAAGACGTTTACCATCCCGACTATTCGGGTGTCCGTGGAGAAATGCTCCTTAGAAAGGAGGTGATCCAGCCGCACCTTCCGGTACGGCTACCTTGTTACGACTTCGTCCCAATCGCCGATCCCACCTTCGACGGCTCCCTCCACAAGGGTTAGGCCACCGGCTTCGGGTGTTACCGACTTTCATGACGTGACGGGCGGTGTGTACAAGGCCCGGGAACGTATTCACCGCAGCGTTGCTGATCTGCGATTACTAGCGACTCCAACTTCACGGGGTCGAGTTGCAGACCCCGATCCGAACTGAGACCGGCTTTAAGGGATTCGCTCCACCTCACGGTATCGCAGCCCTCTGTACCGGCCATTGTAGCATGTGTGAAGCCCTGGACATAAGGGGCATGATGACTTGACGTCGTCCCCACCTTCCTCCGAGTTGACCCCGGCAGTCTCTCACGAGTCCCCGCCATTACGCGCTGGCAACATAAGATAAGGGTTGCGCTCGTTGCGGGACTTAACCCAACATCTCACGACACGAGCTGACGACAGCCATGCACCACCTGTACACCGACCACAAGGGGGCCTACATCTCTGCAGGTTTCCGGTGTATGTCAAACCCAGGTAAGGTTCTTCGCGTTGCATCGAATTAATCCACATGCTCCGCCGCTTGTGCGGGCCCCCGTCAATTCCTTTGAGTTTTAGCCTTGCGGCCGTACTCCCCAGGCGGGGTACTTAATGCGTTAGCTACGGCACGGATCCCGTGGAAGGAAACCCACACCTAGTACCCACCGTTTACGGCGTGGACTACCAGGGTATCTAATCCTGTTCGCTACCCACGCTTTCGCTTCTCAGCGTCAGTTACTTCCCAGAGACCCGCCTTCGCCACCGGTGTTCCTCCTGATATCTGCGCATTTCACCGCTACACCAGGAATTCCAGTCTCCCCTGAAGTACTCTAGTCTGCCCGTATCGCCTGCAAGCTTAAGGTTGAGCCCCAAGTTTTCACAGATGACGCGACAGACCGCCTACAAGCTCTTTACGCCCAGTAATTCCGGACAACGCTCGCACCCTACGTATTACCGCGGCTGCTGGCACGTAGTTGGCCGGTGCTTCTTATACTCCTACCGTCACTCTCGCTTCGTCGGAGTCGAAAGAGGTTTACAACCCGAAGGCCGTCATCCCTCACGCGGCGTCGCTGCATCAGGCTTCCGCCCATTGTGCAATATTCCCCACTGCTGCCTCCCGTAGGAGTCTGGGCCGTGTCTCAGTCCCAGTGTGGCCGGTCGCCCTCTCAGGCCGGCTACCCGTCGTCGCCTTGGTAGGCCATTACCCCACCAACAAGCTGATAGGCCGCGGGCTCATCTTGCACCGATAAATCTTTCCACCCCCGGTCATGCAACCGAAGGTCATATCCGGTATTAGACCCAGTTTCCCAGGCTTATCCCAGAGTGCAAGGCAGATCACCCACGTGTTACTCACCCGTTCGCCGCTCGTGTACCCCGAAGGGCCTTACCGCTCGACTTGCATGTGTTAAGCACGCCGCCAGCGTTCGTCCTGAGCCAGGATCAAACTCTCCGTTGAAGACTCACAATCACACCCGAAGGCGCAATCAAAAGTACAAACCAGAGTCCGAAAACCCAGCAAAACAAAT
This sequence comes from Nocardia grenadensis NBRC 108939, assembly GCF_001613445.1. GTDB lineage: Bacteria > Actinomycetota > Actinomycetes > Mycobacteriales > Mycobacteriaceae > Nocardia > Nocardia grenadensis. The sequence continues at coordinate 132 of NZ_BDCJ01000059.1, read as the reverse complement.
CGCCAGCTGGAATTTAGCTGACTTAAATGTTCAGTCCTCCACACGGGGGTATGAAGAACCGAAACCAAATCAAATATTTGGCACTGACATTCATCAACACACTATTGAGTTCTCAAAGAACACACGCACACA
>NZ_BDCJ01000058.1 GCF_001613445.1 Nocardia grenadensis NBRC 108939 | reverse complement strand
CTATCGAGCGCGCTACGCGATCGATCGTTCCGGCCTGCTTCAGCTTCTGGAAGCCGGACGCATACCAGTCGTACACGCTGGTCAGCCGGAGGCGATCAGTGCTGTAGTCGCTGCCACGCCTGCCGTGAGTTGGACAGTCGTCGCGCTCCGCGTGGACCGAGATGCGGCCATCTCTCGGATTGCGGCACGGGCAACCGGCGACTTTGCCGAACGCCTTGCTGCATGGGATGAAACCCCGTCGCTTACATCTCCAGCACTCACGATCGACACCACCCGCACTCCCCCGGACGCGGCAGCGAGCCTCATTCGGTCAACAGTCTGCGACTGAGTCCCACCGGGGTTGGTTTTTCGACGGACATCACCACTGCGCGTGTTGTTGCCGAATTTCGCCATATAGGTTCAAGGGCGACGGCGCTTACGCGCCGCCGCCGTCCGCCACGCAACCGCGCAGACCGGCGCAGGCTTGGCCAGCGCGGCGCGTCGGCCGACGGCGGCGCGGCTGGCGCCATAGCCACAGATCCGAGATGGTTGATTTTCGATAACCGAGAAGTGTGGGCACGATGAGAGCCGTACCCGACTTGGTCTCCCGCAGCCCGAGCACGAATCGGCCGGCAACGCTCGGGGTGACTGGCTGTGGTGCCGTCCCATCGAGTTGCCGAACATTTGAATCGACCCGTTCTCAAGGCGGAATGCGCGACCTCCGGCCGCGTGGCCCTGCTGACTGGTGGCCTGCATTGTGTTCCCGCGCCCCTCCAGCTTCAAGGGCGCTTCGCGTCAGCTTCGCTGATGGCATTCGCCACCCTTGACCCCGGAGCCTCTACGCGAGAAAGGCAGGCCCTATGGGGCAGGCGGGGAAG
>NZ_BDCJ01000057.1 GCF_001613445.1 Nocardia grenadensis NBRC 108939 | reverse complement strand
CAGGTCAGAGGCCCTTTCCGAGAAATCGGAGAGGGCCTCTGAGTTTGTTTGACACCAGTTCTTGACACCAGTCACGCAAAAAGGTCGTCCATCCCGGCCACCGCTTCCCGCTGCACCTGCTCGATCACCTCGAGGTAGACGCCGGTGGTCACCGTGATGGAGCTGTGCCGCAGGATCCGCTGCACCGTCGCCGCGTCCACACCCATTGTGAACAGCAGGGTCGCGCAGGAATGCCGGAGATCGTGCAGGCGGATCGGCCGCACACCCGCCTTCTTCACCAGGTCGGCGAATACACGGTTCACGTTGCGTGGCTCCAGCGGAGTCCCCCGGGTCGAGGTGAACACCAGGCCGAGCTTGTTCGCTTCCCGCAGCTCCTTGTCCGCGAACTGCTCGCGCTTGTGCCGGACGAGAATCTCGACCAGTTTGGACGGGAGAGGGATCGAGGCCGCCGAGCTGTCGGTTTTCAGCGCGTGGATACCTAGCTCACCGCCCACCCGGTACAGGGCCTGTTCCAGGTTGAGAGTGCCCCGGATCAGATCGACATCCGTCCACCGCAACCCCAACGCTTCCCCGCGCCG
>NZ_BDCJ01000056.1 GCF_001613445.1 Nocardia grenadensis NBRC 108939 | reverse complement strand
GCGCAGGTGACCGGTAGGCATCTTGACCTGCCGAGCTACGTTGCGCGCGAGCATGTCGGTTTCTACCGCGTCTTGCAACGCCGCCCGAAGCACACGCAGCAACGCCCGTAGGGTTCCCGTACTCGGGTAGCTCTCGCAGCATTCGGCCGGCACTTTGGCACAGCAGCGCGCCCGCCCCGATTCCGCTCGCTTGGCGTCCTTGCCTTGCGCACAGCACTGGCACCGCGTCCGCAAGCCATTCAGCCAGGTGCGAATATGGTCGGCTTGCAGGGCCCGCAGCTTGCGTTTGCCGAGCCCCGGCACCATGTACAAGCGGACCAGCAGCTCATAGGTGACATACGTCGTCGGCCGGACCTCCGGCTGAGCCACGTTCACCAGCCAATGCCGCAAGTACTCGCCCACGGTGGCCGTGGTGATATCAACCGGGACGCCCCGCCGCTGTAGCTCCTTGAGCCGGGTCCGTTCGTTATCCGCCGCTTCCCAGGTGTCCCCGTAGAAGGTGATCCGTTTCCGGGTCCCATCCGGGGCATCCACGAACATACGCAGCTGAAACCGGCCGTCCTTTCGCTGGCTGATCGTGCCCGAGCCGTTCGGGTTCCTGCGGCGAGCAGGCTTCTTGTCGGCCATCACGCGGCCTGGTCGATCAGGTCGGACACGTAGAGGTCGAACGATTGCCGAACGATTCGGCGGGACCGGCCGATGGTGACCGACTGCACCTGCCCGGACCAGATCAACTGATAGATGCTGTAGCGGGAGACCTGCAACACGTCTGCCGCTTGCTGCACCGTCATGAATTTCTCACTCATATCTGCGCCCCTCTCACGCCGCTACCGGAATTGCCGAAGTGTCTTGCTGTGCTGGTGGGCCCGCTGCGAGCAGGGCGCGGGTGTATTCGGCGCGCCAGATCTTGCGTTTGGCGATGGCCGAGAGGATCAGGTGATCGCGGGGCGGGGCCGAGCGGTCGCCGGGCCGGACGATGGAGAGCTTGAGATGTGAGGTGTCGGGTTTGACGATCCCGACCTGGGCGAGGAGTTGCCGAACGAATTCGGCGCGGTCGGCCTTGTGATCGGGCAGGGTTTTGTTCGACCACTGCCGGGAGACCAGGACCCGGCGGCCGGGCAGGCCGAGGGTGTCGCGACGGTGTGCTTTGCCCTTGCAGCGGCCGGGGATGGTCTTCTCGGTGGCGCCCTGGGGGACGATGCCGTAGCGCAGCCAGACCGGGCAGCGTTTCGAGCACGGGGTGTGCTGCAACTCCTGGTGCAGCCGGTTGTAGTGGGCGCGGGTGCGGTCGGAGTCGGTCTCCAGGACTTCGGCGATGGACTTGGTCAGGTACTTCGTGACGTAGCCGATGGCGCGGTCGGCTTTGCGGCCGGGGACATGGCCCCGGATGTCGGCGCGGTCCATCTGCTCCCCGAACCGGACCACATGCGCGGGTTCCAGGTCGTCGACGTCGTCGAGGAGATCTTGCACGTCATCGAAGGCGAGCAGCGGTGAACGGGTGTCGGGGTCGACGAAGGTCAGCCGGGCGGGGTCCCAGACGGGGACGATGTCGCCGGGGTAGACCTCGCTGTCGCGGTCGTGCGGGGGCCACCACACGTTGTGGTAGGTCGCGGCGGTGACCTGCCGGATGATGTCGCGGGGTACGGTGCCGCGGATGAGGATGTGCAGGTGCGGGGCGCCGCGTTTCTGGGGTTCGACGGTGCCGTAGTACTGGATGTTCCAGCCGACCGCCCGCCGGAGGTTTTGCATCCACCGGTCGAAGAGCGCCGAGAAGTGCACGACATCGCGGGCGGCACGCTGGTAGTCGTAGTTGTCCGGGTTGACCGGGGAACCGTCCCCGACTGTTTCGCCTTTGTCGTTGACCGCGCCGTCACGGTTGATCGCGCCGTAGGAGGGCATGGTCAGCGTGATGAACATGGACGGTTGATGCCCGGCGTAGGTGCGGCCCACCGTGGTTTTCTCGACCTTGAGCCGGGGCAGGTTCGGGACGTCCTGGCGGCGGCGGGTGGAGCGGGCACGCCGGGGTTTGGGCTCGATATCCAGAGCCGGGAGGCGACCGCGGAACCCGGAGTCTTTCATTTCCGCGTCGAGGTCGGCGACGACTTCCCGGACACCGGACATCGTGTCGGTGTCTCCGTCGGCTTTGGCCTGCTGGTAGGTGTCGAACAAGTCGGCCCGTGCGGCCAGCAGCGCGGTTTGGTGTTCGGTGGGGTCGGTCTTGTCGGTTTCGGGTTCGTGGTCGAGGTGCCAGCCCTCCCGGCATTGGGTGATCCGCAGGAACCGGGCTTTGTCGGCGCAGGCCGGGCACACCGAAGCGACCGTGGACTTGCACGGAGCCGCGACGTATTCCTCGGTGAGGGTTTTCGGGTCGTAGGCCAGCATCGGTATCGGGCGGACACAGATGTGTTCCTGGGCGGCGAGTTCTTCGGCGACATCCCGGAAGTCCGGCAGGCTACGACGCTGGGCCGCTGTCTGCCGGACTGGGACGACCCCGGTATCGGTCGAGGCCGTGAGTTCCATCAGGCGGTGACTCCTTCCGGTTTGGTCCACTGATCCACCCGAGGCGCGAGCACGGTGTCGGCCAGGGCGTCACCGTGGCGGAATCGCAGTTCGACGGTGGCGGGGCCGACGATCGAGGCGTGGCACTGCTCGGCTTTGAAGGCGTGGGCGAGGGTCTCGGCGCGCATCTCGAAATCGGCCGGTGACTGGCCTTCCAGCATCCGCAGCTGCACCCGGTCGGTGCCGTGGCCGATGCCGACCGCGAGCAGTTTCGGTGTGACGGTCCTGGTTTCGGTGGCCGTGGTGAGGCGGCAGGCTTTCATCAGCCGGGCCCAGTTGCGTCGGTAGCGCCACCAGGTGAGGAACCGGGTCCGGGCGCGGTCGGTGACCCAGCGGGCGAACAGGTCGGGAAAGCGGCGGCGGAACCCGAAGATGACAACCACCGCGTACGCGGCTTCGGCGACTCCGACAGGCCACCCGAACAGGTACCCGCTGATAGCGGCGAGGAGGAACGGGACGGAGATGACGGGGAACAGGATCGCCCAATGGAGCGCGACCCCGGCCCCGATGATCAGGTACCAGCCGGTGTTCAGGACTGCGAGGCCGAGCAGGTCGAAGGGGTCACGCCGCTTCTGCGGGCCGGTGGTGACGGTGGCCGTGGTCGAACCGGTGGTGAGCGTGGTCGTGAGGTTCATGACGGGTTCTCCGGATCGAAAAGCGAGAGTTGGTCGGGGCAGGGTTCGTGCAGGTTCTTCCGGACCCGGCGGGAGCGTGTGCGGGGTGTGTGGTCGGTGGCCTGCACGACGAGCCGGGGGCGCTCGCTCGGCTGGTCGGTGGCCGGGGTGCTGGTCATGCCGCCCACCCGGAACCGTCGTCGTCGTGGTAGGTGGTGAAGTCCCAGCCGGGCAGCTGTCCGGTGTCGGCGAACATGCCCACCGCGACCGAGACCGGGTCGTACCCGGCGCGTTCGAGGGCGCAGCGGCGGCGGGCGGCGAGGTCGATCACGTCGGCGGTGGCCGGGGCGGGGATCGTGTTGCGGGTCATGGTGGTATCTCCGTTCGCGGGGGGATGGTTCGCGGGTCTATGCCGCGATCGAGGTCGGTTCGTCGCCGAGGTCGTCGGGGTCGAACCCGGAGTAATCGGCCTGCGGAGACAGATCCGGCGAGGCCGGGGAATAGGCATCGACGATGCGGTCGGCGTCGTCGTCGGAGACCCAGTAGGCGCGGACCCGCCGGAACTCCTTGGCACCGTCTTGGCCGACGTAGGCGACACCGGGCGTTGTGGTCGGAATCTCGTGGCACAACGCGCCCCGATCCTTGGCGCCCTGACCGTGGACCATGGTTGTTTGAGAGGGCTCGGTGAACCGCAGACCGATCCGGATCGAGAACAGTTGCCGATTGGGCATGTTCTCCTTCGACGGGTCCTGCAACGCCACGATCACGCTGTAGCCGACCGCCCGGCCCTGGGTCAGGATCAGACCGAGCAGCCGCAGCCCCTCCGACACCTGCTCTTTGGTCGCGAACGCCGATAACGCCGCGTACTCGTCGATGATGACGACCTTCAACGGTTCCTCGACACTCGGCGTGAACTTGCGGATACCAGCGGCTTTGAACCGGGCCGCACGCTCCTGCATCTCCGACTCAGCGGTCTTCAACATCGCGATGATGCCCTCAGCGGTCCACTGGAAATCGGTCCACAACCGGTCTTCACCACGCCCGAACTCCATCCCACCTTTCGGATCACCCAGCAAGATGTCCACCAGCCCGGCCTTGATCGCGGGACCGAGGCCGTTCACGATCGACCACAACACGCTGCCTTTACCCGACTCGGTGGCACC
>NZ_BDCJ01000055.1 GCF_001613445.1 Nocardia grenadensis NBRC 108939 | reverse complement strand
AGGATGTGGGAGTACATGACCCGCAGCCGCCACACATCGTGGTCTTCGGTCACCCCGACCGGGACCGCTTCCAGGTCCACCCCGTAGGCCAGCAGACTCGTCACCGGCACCGAGTCGGCCAGCAGGTCCACGGTGCGCAGTTCCAGGTGCACAAACCCCGGAGACGGACTCGTCACACGAACTTCGGGGACGGCGAAGTAGGAGGCCAGGGCTTCGCGGGTGGCGTCGTTGGCCCAGTGCTGGAGGGATTGCCCGCCCAGCATCTGGACTTCCACCAGCATCCCGGCACCGGTCAACGTCGCGGCGGTGACGTTCGGATACCCGGTCTCCCACGAGCCGAGCCCGAGGGCAGGCCACATCAGGGCCAACTGTGCGGAATCGGTGACGATCGAGGCCGCCGGGCCCAGTTCCACCGGAAGACCAGCAGTTTCGTTGGCCGCAGCAGGGTCGGTGACACCGTCGAGGCGACGCCAGCGCCACATGGTGAACGCGGTCACCGCAGCCGAACCACCGGCAATGAGCAAATCGGGTGAGATCATCAGGCACTCCCAACAGGGACGGCGAGCGGCAGCATCGTCTGCACCGGACGCGAGGAACGAACAGGAATCGGAGCGACCGGGGCCGGAGGAGCCGGGGCCGGGGTCGGAGGAGCCGGGGCCGGGGTCGGATCGGGAACCGCGGCCAGCACAGGCACAGGCGGCGTGACCGGCTCGGGCTCGGGTTCAGGAACCGGAATGGTTACCGGTTCGGAAGCAGATTCGGCCGGCAAAGCCACCGAGGCGGGCTCGGGCGCAGCCACCGGTTCCGGCTCGGCTTGAGCTTCGGCACGCTGACGGGCAGCGACCCGGAACAACAGCGCCAGCCCGTGAGTGTCGACCAGCAGCGATATCGGAGCCACCGCCGCGACCAGAGCGGCAGCCCAACCGGGTAGTGGTTGACCGGCCGCGACCGCGTGCACCGAGTTCCCAGCGACCGAGACCAGGGCGCCGACCACCAGCACCCCGAGGAAGAAGTTCCGTTCGGACTTGTGCCGGGCGCAGACCAGCAGCCCGAAGGTGGCCAGCAGGATAGTGCCGTCGACGATCAGCGGGAACAACCACGCATCATCGGCAGGCATCCGGGCCAGGCGGGCGAGGTCTTCCAGGGTGGAGAACGACAGCCGGAACGCTGCCGCTCCTACCCCGAGGATGATGAGTGCGGCGGACCAGCGCGCAAGTCGCATCCCCGCCGACTGATCCGCCGCCCGCATCACGCAGCCTTACCGGAGGGCCGGGCCGCACCCGGATCGGCCGGAGCCTGCTTGGCACCGGAGGTGTCCCCGGCGAAACCGGTGGCCCGGATGTTCCAGCCGATCGACTTGAACTCGCCCTGACCGGCGATCTTCGGCTTGACCTGCAACCCCTCCAGCACGATCGGCCGCATCCCGGGCGCAAGCTCCGGGGTCGAGGGAACCGGCATGTGATCGGCGACGAACACCAGATCGAAACTCGCCTGACGAGCGTTCGGGGCCGCCGGGTCGGTGACGGTGGCCTTCCACAGCCGCTTCCCGGTGCCGTTGCCTTCGGCGTCCAGGTCCTGACGCTGCCGCTTCGGCGCGTTGCGGTCGGAGTTGAACTCCAACATCGGCTCGACATCACCGAGCAGGAACAGGCCCTTCGGGAACGCATCTTCGAACGCCGGGGTGAACCACAGATTCTTCATAGCCATCTTGAAAATCTCCTCAGTGTGGGAATGCCCGGTGATTTCCGGTGGGTTGAGAGTACAACTGCTTTCATCGCGAAGCAATTGCTTTCACCATGCCGAGATCGAACCGTTACATTCGCGAAGAATCCGCAGGTAGTGGCGTCAGAACCAACTGCTACCCTCTAGGGCGCAACCGCTACCCGAAGGAGATGGCCATGCCGCAGCCGAGAGGCCAGCGCTCGCTGCCTGCGCACATACGGATCGCGCAGGCCATCCGTAATGACATCGAATCGGGCCGCTTGCGAGATGGCCAACGCCTTCCAAGCACTCGCGCGCTCGCCGACGAATGGAAAGCCAGTCAACTCACGATCACCAAGGCGATGGAGCAGCTTGCGGTCGATGGATACATCGCGAGCCACGATCGGTCGGGCCGGATTGTGACTACGCCGACATCTGTAAGCCTGTCGATCGCCCCGCCGGTTCGGCCTGTACGACCCCGGGTTGTATGCGTCGGCGGTTACGCAGGCAGTGGCAAGAGCGAGTTTGCGAGAACCCTTGCACGAGAGACGAGTTGGGCGATCCTCGATAAGGACACCATCGCCCGTCCGATCATCGAGCCCGCCCTTGAGGACCTTGGATCGACGATCGACGATCGAGAGTCGGACATCTACCTGAATCGGATACGGCCTCGCGAATACGAGGCACTGGCCGCCGTCATCCAGGACAACCTGGAGGTCGGAAACTCGGCGATAGCCGCTGCGCCGTACCTCCGCGAATTCGCCGACCGATCCTGGCTTGAGAACATGATCGCTCGCGCCGAAACCGAGGGCGCA
>NZ_BDCJ01000054.1 GCF_001613445.1 Nocardia grenadensis NBRC 108939 | reverse complement strand
CCGCGGCGGCGAGCCCCGCGGCGACGCGCAGCGCCAGCGCGAGCCGCGCACTGGAATGAAAGACGCCGCCAGTGCACCGACCCGGAAGACCGGACCGACGACTGCCGGGCGGCACTGACCTGGATTCTTTAGCAGGCCATTGGAGTACGAATAACTCGCGGCGTCAACCAAATTCGTAGGAACGGTGATACCAATCCGTAGGCGGCGGCGAGTGGGCCGAGCGGATTACCGTGCTGACGTGTGGGCGCCACGTCGACCGAGACCCGACGCGGGCCTGGCCCCCGTGAGTGCGGCGGCTGCTCTACTACACGCCGGCGGTCAGCCGTTGCCATATCCTGGCGGCTCGCTCACCGAACCGGTTTTGTCCTGCCTCGCTGTGCGCAGTGCCGGTTGTGGTCGCCGGGCCTGTGGTCACCGATGCGGTCGGCGACTCCCATTGCGACCACGCCAACGGCGGGTGGCTGATGACCTTCGGCAAGAACGTGGTCGGTTCATCGTCTGAACAGTATCGGCCGGCGAGTATCTCCGGTGAGCTGCGGCGCGCCCCGGCCTGGTCCGAGATGAGCAGGTCAGTAGCGGGTGAACCCATGTGCGCTGGTCTCCTTCGTCATCTGTTGTCGGGACACCACATATGTCCCCATGCGGCGTAGGGCAGGCAGCCCCACCAGGTACAACGATCGATCTTCCGGGGGTCGACGGTCGAAACCCGAACCCACTTGACCGTCAATGGCTATGCGCAAGACTGCGTCTTGTTGCCTAGTACGCAACACTTTACGGATGCCGCAACTCGACTAGCAAATTATGAGCGAACATTGAGGCCGTGGGGATCGAACCTCCGACACCATCACCACGACGGCACCGAATCCGCTTCCCGGACCAGGGAAAGCACCGGCGCGGGACCGGCTCTCCGTTCTCGAAATGTCGTTGATCGGCCGCCCGTCTCGCCGGGCTGAGCTCGGCCGGACCTCGGTCCCGTCAGGTTCGGCGATCACGGTCAATCCGGCAACCTCGGTCGGCGTAGCTACAGGGCCCAGGCCGCGGACCGCGATGCCGTACAGGCCGTTTGGGGTGCCTTTGCTCGAAGCGGACCTCTCGGACGGCACCGGTCCACCGCCGCCACGGTGCGCCTTCTCAGCAGGCGCACCGTTGGCGGGAGGATTTACCAGCTGCCGCGGCCGAGTTCTACCGGTTGGATCGACAAGAGCATCCGCCATCGGGGTGCGTTCCCGCCGGGGCCCGGGGGCGCGAACTGCGGTTTCAAGTCGGTATCGGGAGCGGTCTGGGTGAGCGATGATGCGGGGCGTGATGCTTTGGACTGGTGGGTCGTCGGTGCTTCTCCAAGTCGGCGCCGTCGTCACCTTTCACGGTAGCGCGTCCCCAGCTCGACTCGGCCCCGTTCCGGTGCAATAACTACCCGGGAACAGGGACTGTCGGCGGTTCGATAGTGTGCGGCTGTCCGTCTTGGGCCTGGTGGTGATCATCGACGGTGCTGACGAGCGCAGGCGATGGGCTTTGGCTGGCCTCGTCGAGCACGGGAAGGCTGGCGGGGATGGGTTTCTGGGAGCATGCGCTGCTGGTCGGCGGCCGATATCTACGCATTCGGGGAAGGTCTGGATGCGTAGTCGTCGTGCATGCAAGAACGGGCGAGGGCTGTTCATTGCCGACGACGGGTATGCATCACGTCATCACTTTCGGGGTTTCCAGGGCCGTCGAACTGTGGCTGCCGCAAGCGATCGGCACGGTCTCGCAGCTCGGTCGGTCGGTGTTCGACGGCCCACTCGATGCGCTGCCGGGCAAGGCTCGGTGCTGGTCGGGGTAGTGTCCCGGTCCAGTGCATCCGGTGCGGTTGCAGCAGGTTCGGTCTGTGGCCGATTATCGGCTCGAACGTTGCGGGATAGGGGTCGGCTGGTGGAGAAGATGTATGCGGGTGCTCGGTTGCGGGTGTTGCGTGAGCAGCGGGGGTTGTCTCAGTCCGGGCTGGCCAAGGCTCTCGGGTTGTCGCTGAGTTATGTCAATCAGCTGGAGAATGATCAGCGGCCGTTGACGGTGCCGGTGCTGATGCGGTTGACATCGACCTTCGATTTGGAGGTGGGTTTCTTCGCGCCGGAGACCGATGCGCGGCTGCTGGCGGATCTGCAGGAGGCGTTCGCCGAGGATCCGGAGGCCAGCTCGGTGGGTGGCAGTGAGCTCGATGATCTTCTATCGCGGGTGCCGGCGGCGGCGCGGTTGTTGATCAGTCAGCATCGCCGGTTGCGGGTTGCCAACGGCCAGCTTGAGCAGCTGACCGCGGGGCTGGAATCGCCGGTGGTCGATCCGCGGACGGCGATGCCCTACGAGGATGTTCGTGATTTCTTCTATGACCGCCGCAATCACATCCCGGCCTTGGACGCCGCCGCCGAGGGTCTGTTCACGCGGTGCGGGTTCACGCTCGGTGGACTGGATCTGCAACTGGCCCACCTGCTGCACGCCGAGCACGATGTGAAGGTCTTGATTCGCTCGGAAGACCCGGTCCGGCCCGGTCCCAAACGGCTCTATGATCCGGAGAAACGGACGCTCACCCTCGCGCGTCGCCTGACCGCTGGGCAGCGGGCGTTCCAGTTGGCCACGCAGCTGGCGTTTCTTACCCAATCGGGGGCGATCGATGATCTGCTCGCCGAGAGCGCTGCCTTTCCTGCGGAATCGCGTCGGTTGCTGCGGATCGGACTGGCCAATTACTTCGCGGGCGCGTTGATCTTGCCCTACGCGCTGTTCCTGAACGCGGCCGAGACTCTGCACTACGACATCGATCTGCTCGCTGCCCAGTTCGAGGTCGGTTTCGAAACTGTATGCCATCGATTGTCGACGTTGCAGCGGCGTGGGCAGCGTGGTGTGCCGTTCTTCTTCGTCCGTACCGATCGGGCGGGCAATATCTCGAAACGGCAGTCCGCTACGGCGTTTCATTTCTCCCGGGCCGGGGGCAGTTGCCCGCTGTGGGTGGTACACGACGCGTTCGCGACGCCGGGCCGGATCCGCACACAGATCGCGGAGATGCCCGACGGGCGCACCTATCTGTGGTTGGCACGGACCACGGGCGAGAGCAGCCCGGGCTACCTGGCGCCCTCGCGAGACTTCGCTGTCGGACTCGGTTGTGATCTTGCCTACGCCGACAAACTCGTGTATTCCCACGGACTTCCGCTCCACGATACGGCTGCCGCTGTGCCGATCGGAGCCGGTTGCCGGGTATGCGAACGTACGGCGTGTCCGCAACGTGCGTTCCCGCAGATCGGGCGACCGCTCGCCGCAGACGAGAACCGACCGGCGACCACCCCGTACGCGCCCGCGGCCGCCGAAGGCTGAAGTTGCCCGCCAGGGGTGATCGGGTCGGCCTGCGGAGTATGCGCCGGGGCGGCCACTGAGCCCCCGGCAGTGCGCACGGCGTGCAGGGTCGGCAACACATTGAGTGTCCGGATCACCGCTGAGCCCAGGCAGCGTCCCGCAGTGGTGGGGCTGGTGCCGCGACGGCGAGCGGACCTGCCAGCCGGGTCGGAGGGGTCGGATAGTCCGCGAACAGCGCGTTGACAGCTTTCCCGCTGGATCCGATGACCACGGGGTAGGGCATCGCCATCAGGACCCCGAGTGCATCGAGCAGGGCGAGAACGTGGGTGGTCGCTGTGCCGAACCCGATGCCCGGTCGGCCGACACCGCCGGCACGCGATGCCCTCCACAAACTCCGCAATTTTGCAGGTCGGGCTCCACAAAATACGCATTTGCAACGGATTCCGGCAGCTCCGTTGCGTCCGTAGCGTGCGAATCGAAGCGAATCGCATCGATCCCTGGAGGCCGGAGACTGTGAAGAATCATCTCGTCCGTACCCATCGTTCCGCGGAGCATTTCCCCCGCGAGCAGCATCTGGCGTGGCGGATCGCGGAGGTCGCGACGGATCCGGTGGAGGTCGCCCCGGAGACCGAGGAGATGATCGTCAACCGGATCATCGACAACGCCGCGGTGGCCCTGGCGTCGGTGACCCGGCGTCCGGTGGCCAACGCCCGCGCTCAGGCGCTCGCGCATCCGTACACTCCCGGCGCGACGGTATTCGGGGTGGACGGCCGGTACTCGCCGGAATGGGCGGCCTGGGCCAACGGCGTGGCCGTGCGCGAGCTCGATTTCCACGATACGTTCTTGGCCGCCGAGTACTCCCACCCCGGCGACAACATTCCCTCGATTCTGGCGGTGGCCCAGCACGCCGGACGCGGCGGCCGCGATCTCATCCGGGGGCTGGCCACCGGCTACGAGATCCAGATCGATCTGGTGCGGTCCATCTGCCTGCACGAACACAAGATCGACCATGTAGCCCACCTGGGCCCCTCGGCCGCCGCCGGTATCGGCACCCTGCTCGGACTCGACGCCGAGACCGTCTACCAGGCCATCGGCCAGGCGTTGCACACCACCACCGCCACCCGTCAGTCGCGCAAGGGCGAGATTTCGAGCTGGAAGGCTTACGCTCCCGCGTTCGCCGGGAAGATGGCCGTGGAGGCCGTGGACCGGGCGATGCGCGGTGAGAGCGCGCCGTCGCCGATCTGGGAAGGCGAGGACGGGGTGATCGCCTGGCTGCTGGGCGGTCCGAAGACCGAGTACTCGGTGCCGCTGCCCGGACCGGGCGAAGCCAAGCAGGCGATCCTGGACTCCTACACCAAGGAGCATTCCGCGGAGTATCAAAGCCAGGCGCCGATCGATCTGGCCCGGCGGCTGCGAGACCGGATCGGTGACCTCGGGCAGATCGCCTCGATCGTTCTGCACACCAGCCATCACACCCATGTGGTGATCGGCACAGGATCCAACGATCCGCAGAAATTCGATCCGACCGCGTCGCGCGAAACCCTCGACCACTCGGTGCCCTATATCTTCGCGGTCGCCCTGGAGGACGGCACCTGGCATCACGAACGCTCCTATGCGCCGGAGCGGGCGCAGCGCCCGGAGACCGTGGAGCTGTGGCGCAAGATCTCCACCGCCGAGGATCCGGAGTGGACCCGCCGCTACCACTCGACCGACCCGGCGGAGAAGGCGTTCGGCGCCCGCGCCGAGGTCACCCTGAAGAGCGGTGAGGTGATCGTCGACGAACTCGCCATCGCCGACGCCCACCCGCTGGGCGCACGGCCCTTCGCCCGCGACCAGTACATCGCCAAATTCCGCACCCTCGCCGAGGGCGTCGTCGAGCCCGCCGAGCAGGACCGCTTCCTCGAGGTGGTCCAGCGCGCGGGCGAGCTGTCCGCGGGTGAGTTGTCGGAGCTCACCTTCACCGTCTCGCCGGATGTGCTCGCCCGCGCGCCCCGTTCCCCGAAGGGACTGTTCTGATGACCGGTCTACTCGCCGCCTCCACCTCGGCCGCCGACAAGCGCGCTGCCTTCCGCACCGGCCTCGAATCCGGCCGCATCCAACGATTGCCCGGCGCGTTCAATCCGCTGGTCGCGAAACTGATCCAGGAGATCGGTTTCGAAGGGGTCTACGTCTCCGGTGCGGTGCTCTCCGCCGATCTCGGGCTGCCCGATATCGGCCTGACCACCCTCACGGAGGCCTCCGGTCGCGGGCACCAGATCGCCCGGGTCACCGATCTGCCGGTGCTGATCGACGCCGACACCGGATTCGGTGAGCCGATGAGCGCCGCACGGACGGTGACTGTGCTCGAGGATGCCGGTATCGCCGGCTGTCACCTCGAAGATCAGGTCAACCCCAAGCGGTGTGGTCACCTCGACGGCAAAGCCGTGGTGCCGGCCGACGAGATGGTCCGCCGGTTGCGGGCGGCGGTCTCGACTCGCCGCGATCCGAACTTCGTGATCTGCGCGCGGACCGACGCGGCGGGTATCGAAGGTATCGATGCGGCGATCGAGCGGGCCCAGGCCTATGCCGAGGCGGGCGCGGATCTCATTTTCACCGAAGCGCTGCACACCGCGGATGACTTCGAGAAATTCCGTGCCGCGGTATCCACACCGTTGCTGGCGAATATGACCGAATTCGGGAAATCCGAACTGCTGTCGGCCGCGACGCTGGAAAAGATCGGCTACAACGCGATCATCTACCCCGTCTCGACTCTGCGCCTGGCGATGTTTGCCGCGGAAGCGGGCCTGCGCGAAATCTACGCGGAGGGCACGCAATCCGGTCTGCTGGACCGGATGCAGCATCGGAGTCGGCTCTATGAGTTGCTGCAGTACGAGCGTTACAACGAATTCGATTCCGACATCTTCAATTTCACTCTGGGAAGGAACCAGTGATGACGGAGACCGCGATACCGACCATCTACAAGGGATTGGCGGGCGTCGTCGTCGACACCACCGCCGTCTCGAAAGTGGTGCCGGAAACGAACTCGCTGACCTACCGCGGCTATGCCGTGCAGGATCTGGCCGCGCACTGCACCTTCGAGCAGGTCGCCTATCTGCTCTGGTACGGCGAGTTGCCCACCGATGCCGAACTGGAACGCTTCCAGCAGCAGGAACGTGCCGCTCGTCGCGCCGATCGGTCGCTTCTGTCGTTGGTGGCGAAAATGCCCGACACGTGTCATCCGATGGATGTGGTCCGGACGGCCATCAGCTACCTCGGCGCCGAGGACCCCGCCGAGGACGATGATTCGGCGAATGCCAATCGTGCCAAGTCGTTGCGGATGTTCGCGGTGCTGCCGACGATCGTCGCGGCCGATCACCGCCGCCGGCACGGCCTGGACCCCATCGCGCCGCATTCTCATATGGGGTATGCCGAGAACTTTCTGAACATGTGCTTCGGTAGAGTCCCGGCGCCCGAGTTGGTGAAGGCGTTCGAGGTCTCGCTGATCCTGTATGCCGAGCACAGTTTCAACGCCTCGACCTTCGCCGCGCGGGTGGTGACCTCGACGCTGTCGGATATCTACAGCGCGGTCACCGCTGCAATCGGCGCGCTCAAGGGCCCGCTGCACGGTGGTGCAAACGAGGCCGTTATGCATCACATGCTCGAGATCGACGATCCGGCCCTGGCCGAGGAGTGGTTGCGCGAGAAGCTGGCGAAGAAGGAAAAGGTGATGGGCTTCGGTCACCGGGTCTACAAGAACGGTGACTCCCGGGTGCCCACCATGAAGCAGGCGTTCCTGGATATCGCCGCTGTCACCGGTGGGCAGAAGTGGGTGCGGATGTACGAGGTCCTCGAGAAGACGATGGACGACGCCACTGGGATCAAACCGAACCTCGACTTCCCGACCGGCCCGGCCTACCACCTGCTCGGATTCGATATCGAGGTCTTCACCCCGATCTTCGTGATGAGTCGGATCACCGGCTGGACCGCCCACATCATCGAACAGGGTGAATCGAACGCGCTGATCCGGCCGCTGAGCGAATACGTCGGTGTCTCCCAGCGCCCGGTCGTGGCCTGACACTTCGCAACCCGCCGTCGACGGCTCGCACGAGGTGTGCGAGCCGTCGATTCCGTTACTCGCCGCGGTCACCGCCGCGCGCCCGAATACCCGACGAGGTCGACCGATATGTTTTCCAAGATCCTGGTAGCCAATCGCGGCGAGATCGCCATCCGCGGGTTCCGCGCCGCCTATGAGCTCGGCATCGGCACGGTCGCGGTATTCCCCCATGAGGACCGCAACTCACCGCACCGGCACAAGGCCGATGAGTCCTACCAGATCGGCGAAGAAGGACATCCTGTCCGCGCGTATCTCTCGATCTCCGACATCGTCGCCACCGCGGTCGCGGCCGGTGCGGACGCCATCTACCCGGGGTACGGGTTCCTGTCGGAAAACCCTGGGCTGGCCGCGGCGTGCGCTGACGCCGGTATCACTTTTGTCGGTCCTTCGGCCCAGGTCTTGGAGTTGACCGGAAACAAGGCGCGGGCGGTGGCGGCCGCGAAAGCAGCCGGGCTGCCGGTCCTCGACTCGAGCGCTCCCTCGGCGGATGTGGAAGAGCTACTGACGGCTGCCGCGTCGATGGAGTTCCCGGTGTTCGTCAAGGCTGTCGCCGGCGGCGGAGGCCGCGGGATGCGACGTGTCGCCGAACCGGCCGGCCTGCGAGAAGCCATAGAGGCCGCCTCCCGCGAGGCGGAGTCGGCGTTCGGTGATCCGACGGTGTTCCTCGAACAAGCCGTGGTCAACCCGCGACATATCGAAGTGCAGATCCTGGCCGATACCCAGGGCAATGTCATGCACCTGTTCGAACGCGACTGCTCCCTGCAGCGCCGGCACCAGAAGGTCATCGAACTCGCCCCCGCCCCGAATCTGGACCCGGAGCTCCGCGACCGGATCTGCGCGGACGCCGTCGCCTTCGCCCGGCAGATCGGCTACACCTGCGCGGGCACCGTGGAATTCCTGCTCGACGAACGCGGCAACCATGTCTTCATCGAGATGAACCCCCGCATCCAGGTCGAACACACAGTGACCGAGGAGATCACCGACGTCGATCTGGTCCAAGCCCAGCTGCGCATCGCCGCCGGTGAATCCCTCGATGATCTCGGCCTCAGTCAGGAAACAGTGCGAATTCGGGGCGCGGCGCTGCAATGTCGCATCACCACCGAGGACCCGGCCAACGACTTCCGTCCCGACACCGGCCGCATCACCGCCTACCGCAGCCCGGGCGGGGCAGGAGTACGGCTGGACGGAGGCGCCCACGTCGGCGCGGAAATCGGCGCCTACTTCGACTCGATGCTGGTGAAACTGACCTGCCGTGGCCAGGACTTCGATACCGCGGTCGCCCGGGCGCGCCGGGCCGTCGCGGAATTCCGCATCCGTGGCCTGGCGACCAACATCCCCTTCCTCCAAGCGGTGCTGGACGACCCGGCATTCCGTGCCGGATTGGCGACTACGAGTTTCATCGAAGAACGCCCACACCTGCTCACCACCCGGAGCTCCGCTGACCGCGCG
>NZ_BDCJ01000053.1 GCF_001613445.1 Nocardia grenadensis NBRC 108939 | reverse complement strand
TTTGCGCACGGTGTACCCGGAAACCGATTCCGGTCCGGTGCAGGTCGTCCTTCCGGCCGCGGAGGCGACGCCGCGACTCCAGGTCCGCGTGGTCGCCGCCGCGGATGTGGTGGCGGCGGTGACGGAGTTGGCTTCGGCGACCTTCGATGTCACGGCCGATGTGCCGTTGCGGATGGCGTTGTTCGAGGTGGGCGCGACTTCCGCGGCCACCGGCGAGGCCGTCTCCGGTGAGTTCGTGCTGGCGATGGTGGTCCACCACATCGCCGGTGACGGTTCGTCGGCCGGGCCCTTGACCCGGGACCTGATGACCGCCTACGCCGCTCGGGTCGTCGGCGAGGTGCCCCGGTGGGCGCCGCTGCCCGTGCAGTACGCCGACTACAGCATCTGGCAGCGCGAACTGCTCGGCGATGAATCCGATCCGGAGTCGCTGGCGGCGCAGCAGGTCGGATACTGGCAGTCGACGCTGGCCGGTATACCCGACCAGCTGGATTTGCCGGCGGATCGGCCGCGCCCGGCCGCACAGTCGTTCACCGGTGGCCGGGTCGAGGTCGCTATCGATGCCGAGACCCATGCCGGTTTGCAGCGGGTCGCCCGGCAGCAGAACGCGACCCTGTTCATGGTCGTGCACTCCGCCCTGGCGGTGCTGCTCTCGCGGCTGTCCGGAACCGAGGACATCACCATCGGAACCCCGGTGGCGGGTCGTGGCGAGCAGGCTCTCGATGATCTGATCGGTATGTTCGTGAACACGCTGGTGTTCCGGACCGAGTTGGATCGTGGTGAGTCGTTCGCGGATCTGTTGTCGCGGCAGCGTGAGGTCGATATCGCGGCGTTCGCGCATGCGGATGTGCCGTTCGAGCGGCTGGTCGAGGTGCTCAACCCGGCGCGATCCACGGCACGGCATCCCTTGTTCCAGGTCGGTTTCTCGTTCCAGAACCTGGCCCAGGCGCTGCTGGAACTGCCGGGCCTGACGGTCTCCGGAATGGAGGTCGACACCGGGATCTCCCAGTTCGACCTGCATTTGATCGTCGCGGACGCTTATGACAGTGAGGGTGCGCCGCAGGGTGTGTGCGGCCACCTGACCTATGCCACCGATCTGTTCGACCACGCCACCGCGCAGGAATTCGCCGGCCGGTTCACCCGCTTGCTGAGTGAGATCGTCGCCGCACCGGATACCGCGGTCGGGCAGCTGGAGATTCTGGCCCCCGCCGAACGGACGGCGCTGGCGGCCCGTAACGACACCGATCGGGAACTGGATCCGGCGGCGACACTGGCGTCGCTGCTGGACGCGACGGTCGCGGCCACGCCCGATGCGGTCGCGCTGGTTGCCGCCGACGATTCCCCGGTCACCTACGCGGAGTTGGGTGCTCGGGTCAATCGGTTGGCCCGGTATCTGATTTCGGTGGGTGTGGGCCCGCAGGATCGGGTTGTGCTGGGGATGCGGCGGTCGGTGGATTTGGTGGTCGCGATGTATGCGGTCACCACTGCCGGCGGTGCGTACGTTCCCGTGGATCCGGACCAGCCCGCCGAACGAACCGGTTACATCCTCGACACCGCGGCACCGGTGTGTGTGCTGACCAGCGGCGCCGAGGGCGGCAGTCTCCTCGCCGGTGTCCCGTCGGTGGCTGTGGATGCTCTCGATCTCGGCGATTTCGACGCGGCACCGGTGACCGATGCCGAGCGCGTGGCACCGTTGCGGCCGTCGAATACTGCCTATGTGATCTTCACGTCCGGTTCGACGGGTCGTCCGAAGGGTGTGGCGGTTCCGCATGCGGCCGTCGCGAACCAGTTGCGTTACATGACCGCCGAGTTCGGGCTGGCCGCAACGGATGCGGTATTGCTGAAGACCGCGGCGACGTTCGACGCGTCGGTGTGGGAGTTCTGGCTGGCGGCGGTGTCCGGTGGCCGGATGGTGATCGCCGAGGCCGACGGGCATCGGGATCCGTCGTATCTGAACAAGCTGATGGCCCGGGCTCAGGTGACCACGTTGACGGTCGTTCCGTCGATGCTGGACGCGTTGCTGAACACCGAGACCGGGTTGTCCGAGTCGGTGCGGCAGGTGCTCGCCATCGGTGAGGCGCTGCCGGCGGCGACCGCGCGGAAGATGTTCACCCGTTCTCCGGGTGCCCGGCTGTTCAACCTGTACGGTCCGACCGAGGCGGCGGTGTCGATCACCACGCACGAGGTGACCGAGGCCGATCAGGGTTCGGTGCCGATCGGTGTGCCGCAGTGGAACAGCCGTGTGTACGTGCTGGATTCGCGGTTGCAGCCGGTGCCCGACGGTGTCGCGGGTGAGTTGTATCTGGCGGGCGTCCAGTTGGCCGACGGGTACTTCGGACGGCCGGATCTGAGCGCGGACCGGTTCGTAGCGGATCCGTTCACGGTGGGGCAGCGGATGTACCGCACCGGTGACGTGGCCCGCTGGACCGCGGCCGGCGAACTGGATTATGTGGGCCGGTCCGATTTCCAGGTGAAGCTCCGTGGTTTCCGGATCGAGCTCGGGGAGATCGAGGCGGCGCTGTTGGCGCTGCCCGAGGTCGCGCAGGCCGCGGTGCTGGTCGCCACGGATCCGCGGACCGGGGATCGGCTGGTCGGGTATGTGGTGCCCGGCGATGAAGCCGCTCTGGACACCGCGCGCATCCAGTCCGAACTCGGGCAGCGGTTGCCGTCGTACATGGTGCCCTCGGTATTCGTGGAACTCGATGCGCTGCCGTTGAACGTCAACGGGAAGCTGGATCGTAGAGCGCTGCCCGAGCCGGTGCTGGAGACGCGGGAGTTCCGGGCGCCGTCGACTCCGATCGAAGAGATCGTGGCCGGTATCTACGCCGAGGTCCTCGGTGTGGACCGGGTGGGTGTGGAGGACGATTTCTTCGCCCTCGGCGGTAACTCGCTGGTCGCGACGCAGGTCGCTGCGCGGTTGGGTAAGGCGCTGAACACCACGGTGCCGGTGCGCGCGCTGTTCGAGGCGTCCACGGTGGCCGGTCTGGCGGTCCGGGTGGAGCAGCACGCGGGTTCGGGCGGGCGTAACACCCTGGTACCACAGTCGCGTCCGGAGTTCGTGCCGTTGTCGTTGGCGCAGCAGCGGATGTGGTTCCTGAACCGGTTCGATCCGGAGTCGGTGGCGTACAACTTCCCGTTGGCGATCCGTTTGTCGGGCGATCTCGATGTGGACGCGCTGCGGCAGGCGGTCACCGATCTGGTGGAACGGCACGAGACATTGCGGACCCGCTACCCGGCGGGTCCGGACGGCGTGCCGTATCAGGAGGTCCGGCCGGCCGCGGAAGCGATCGCCGGGGGGCTCGCCGTCGAGTCCACCGATGATGTGGTGGCCCGGGTCGGCGACCTGATGTCAGCCGGTTTCGATGTGACGGCCGAGGTGCCGTTGCGGGTGGCGCTGTTCCAGGTCGACGGCACAGCCGACGAGTTCGTGCTGGCGATGGTGATCCATCACATCGCCGGGGACGGTTCCTCGGTGGGCCCGCTGACGCGGGATCTGATGACCGCTTATGCCGCGCGTACGGCCGGGGACGCCCCGGGATGGGCGCCGTTGCCGGTGCAGTACGCGGATTACAGCATCTGGCAGCGTGAGCTGCTCGGTGACGAGACCGATCCGGAATCGATTGCGGCGCAGCAGGTCGGTTACTGGCAGTCCGCGCTGGCCGGCGTGCCGGATCAGCTGGATCTGCCGATGGACCGGCCGCGTCGGGCGGTGCAGTCCTTTGCGGGTAGCCGGGTCGAGGTCGCCCTCGATGCCGAGACCCATGCCGGTCTGCAGCGGGTCGCGCAGCAGCAGGGTGCGACGCTGTTCATGGTCGTGCACTCCGCGCTGGCGGTGCTGCTGTCGCGGCTGTCCGGAACCGAGGACATCACCATCGGAACGCCGGTCGCAGGCCGCGGTGAAGCGGCCCTCGATGATCTGATCGGTATGTTCGTGAACACGCTGGTGTTCCGGACCGAGCTCGATCGCGGCGAGTCGTTCGCGGATCTGTTGTCGCGGCAGCGTGAGGTCGATATCGCGGCGTTCGCGCACGCGGACGTGCCGTTCGAACGCCTGGTGGAGGTCCTCAACCCGGCGCGTTCGCAGTCGCGGCACCCGTTGTTCCAGGTGGGGCTGACGTTCCAGAACCTGGCGCAGTCGAGTCTGGAACTGCCGGGCCTGACGGTGTCGGGTGTGGATGTCGATGCCGAGATCTCGCAGTTCGACCTGAACCTGATCCTCGGCGATTCCTATGACGAATCGGGTGTGCCGCAGGGTGTTTCGGGTTATCTGACCTATGCCACGGCGTTGTTCGATCACGCCACGGTGGAAGGCTTCGTCGATCGGTTCGCGCGCCTGCTGCGGGAGATCGTGTCCGCACCCGAGACCGCCGTCGGTGATCTGGAGGTTCTCGCCCCGGTCGAGCGCGCTCGGGTGCTGGCGGAGTGGAACGCGACCGAGCATGCGCTTCCGGCGGGGTTGTTGCTGGATGGGTTCAATGCGGCGGCTGCGGCGCATCCGGATCGGGTGGCGGTTTCGTTCGAGGGGACGAGTCTGTCCTATGGTGAGTTCGCGGGTCGGGTGAATCGGCTCGCGCGGCATTTGATCGTCGAGGGTGTGGGTCCGGAGACTCTCGTCGGGTTGTTGGTGTCGCGGTCGCTGGATCTCGTGGTCGGTATGTATGCCGTGGTGGCGGCCGGTGGTGCGTATGTGCCGTTGGATCCGGCGCATCCGGCGGAGCGGATCGGCTACATCCTGGATACGGCGTCGCCGCTGTGCGTGCTGACCACCACTGCCGACGCGGGTGCGGTGCCCGAGGGGACGGGTGTGCCGGTGCTGGCACTGGACACCCTCGATCTGAGTGATCGTGATACCGCACCGGTTACCGATATCGATCGGGTGTCGCCGGTGCGGCCGTCGAATACCGCGTACGTGATCTTCACGTCCGGGTCCACGGGCCGGCCCAAGGGTGTAGCTGTTCCGCATTCGGCGATTGCGAATCAGGTCGCGTGGATGCTGGCGGAATATCCGCTGGATGCCTCCGATGTGTACCTGCAGAAGACCGCGACCACGTTCGATGTGTCGCTGTGGGGTTACTTCCTGCCCTTGGCTGCCGGTGCGCACCTGGTGGTGGCGACGCCGGACGGTCACCGTGACACCGAGTACCTGGCGCGGACGATCGCCGAGCGCAGCGTCACGGTGACCGACTTCGTCCCGTCCATGCTGGGTGTATTCGCCGCCCATACGCGGGCGGGTTCTATCCCGACTCTCGAGCATGTGTTCGTGATCGGTGAGGCGTTGCCGCCGGAGACCGTGTCCGCGGTGCACGCGATCTCGGATGCGGCTGTGCATAACCTCTACGGTCCGACCGAGGCTGCGGTGTCGATCACGTATTGGCAGGCGACCGGTGATGAGTCGGGCAGTGTGCCGATTGGTGTGCCGCAGTGGAACAGCCGTGTGTATGTGTTGGATTCCCGTCTCCAGCCGGTTCCTGCGGGTGTGGTGGGTGAGCTGTATCTCGCGGGTGATCAGTTGGCTCGTGGTTATGTGACTCGTCCGGATTTGTCAGCGGATCGGTTCGTCGCGAGCCCGTTCGATGCCGGTCAGCGGATGTACCGGACCGGTGACCTGGTGCGGTGGAGCCGGGTCGAGGCTTCGGTGGAAGGCCGTACGGAGTCCCTGCCGGTGCTGGAGTATCTGGGTCGTACCGATTTCCAGGTGAAGTTCCGTGGTCAGCGGATCGAGCTGGGTGAGATCGAGTCGGCGTTGCTGGCGCAGCCGGTGGTCAGCCAGGCTGTGGTGACGGTGGCGGCGTCGGATCTGGGTGAGCAGCTGGCCGCCTATGTGGTGCCCGCCCCCGGCGAACAGATCGTTACGGCTGCGCTGCTGGACGCATTGCGTGAGGTGCTGCCGGTCTACATGGTCCCGGCCGTGGTGATGGAGCTCGATGCGTTCCCCTTGAACACTTCGGGCAAGCTGGACCGTAAGGCGCTGCCGGCGCCGGTGTTCGAGACCCGGGAGTTCCGGGCACCGTCGACTCCGATCGAGGAGATCGTTGCCGGTGTGTTCGCCGAGGTCCTCGGTGTCGAGCGGATCGGCGCGGATGACGATTTCTTCGCTCTCGGCGGTAACTCGCTGATCGCGACGCAGGTCGCGGCGCGGTTGGGTGCGGCGTTGGGTACGCAGGTGCCGGTGCGGATGCTGTTCGAGGCCTCCACCGTCAGCGCGCTGGCCGCTGCGGCGGAAACCGCCACGCGCCGCGGAAACCTGCCCGTTCTCGCACCGCGCGAGCGTCCGGAGCGGGTGCCGTTGTCGTTGGCGCAGCAGCGGATGTGGTTCCTGAACCGGTTCGATCAGCAGTCGGCGGCCTACAACCTGCCGGTGGCGATCCGGTTGACCGGTGCACTGGATGTCGAGGCACTGCGTGCGGCTGTCGCGGATGTGCTGGAACGACACGAATCATTGCGGACCCGGTACCCGCTCGGCGCCGGGGACCTGCCGTATCAGGAAGTTCTGCCGGCCGCACAGGTGATCGGCGGGATGGAGATCGCCGCCGCGGACGATCCGGTGGCGCGGGTCGCCGAACTCATGTCGGTCGGCTTCGATGTCACCGAACAGGCGCCGGTACGGGTGCTGCTGCTGACCACCGGACCCGACGAATGGGTGCTGGCGATGGTGGTGCACCACATCGCCGCCGACGGTTCCTCGGTGGGCCCGTTGACCCGGGACCTGATGACCGCCTATGCGGCACGGGTGACCGGCGAGGCCCCGGGGTGGACGCCGTTGCCGGTGCAGTACGCCGACTACAGCATCTGGCAGCGTGAGCTGCTCGGGGACGAATCCGATCCGGAATCGATCGCGGCACAGCAGGTCGGTTACTGGCAGTCCGCGCTGGCCGGAGTGCCGGATCAGCTGGACCTCCCGGCGGATCGGCCGCGCCCGGCGGTACAGACCTTCGCCGGTGGTCGCGTGCGGTTCGCGATCGACGCGGAAACCCATGCCGGTTTGCAGCGGGTCGCCCAGCAGCAGAACGCGACCCTGTTCATGGTCGTGCACTCCGCGCTGGCGGTGCTGCTGTCCCGGCTGTCCGGCAGCGACGACATCACCATCGGTACCCCGGTGGCGGGCCGCGGTGAACGGGCGCTGGACGATCTGGTCGGTATGTTCGTGAACACGCTGGTGTTCCGGACCGAGCTGAATCGTGGGGAAGCGTTCACCGATCTGCTCCGCCGGCAGCGGGAAATCGGTATCGCGGCGTTCGCGCACGCCGATGTGCCGTTCGAACGCCTGGTCGAGGTACTCAACCCGGCGCGGTCCACAGCACGGCATCCGCTGTTCCAGGTGGGGCTGACATTCCAGAACCTGGCACAGTCGGTGCTGGAACTCCCGGGCCTGACGGTCTCCGGTATCGATACCGATACCGAGATCTCGCAGTTCGATCTGAACCTGGTCCTGGGGGATACCTATGACGCTGCCGGGGCACCGGAGGGTCTGGCCGGGTATCTGACCTATGCCACGGCCCTGTTCGATCACGCCACGGTGGAAGGCTTCCTGGGCCGATTCGCGCGGTTGCTGCGGGAGATCGTGTCCGCTCCCGAAACCGCTGTCGGTGATCTGGAGGTTCTCGCCCCGGTCGAGCGCGCTCGGGTGCTGGCGGAGTGGAATGCGACCGAGCATCGGCTGCCGGCGGGGTTGTTGTTGGATGGTTTCAATGCGGTGGCGGCGGCGTATCCGGATCGGGTGGCGGTTTCGTTCGAGGGGACGAGTCTGTCCTATGGTGAGTTCGCGGGTCGGGTGAATCGGCTCGCGCGGCATCTGATCGCGCAGGGTGTCGGGCCGGAGACCCTTGTCGGATTGCTGGTTTCCCGCTCACTGGATCTCGTGGTCGGTATGTATGCCGTCGTTGCTGCGGGTGGTGCGTATGTGCCGTTGGATCCGGCGCATCCGGCGGAGCGGATCGGCTACATTCTCGATACCGCGGCACCGCTGTGTGTGTTGACGACTACCGGTGATTCGGCTGCCGTGCCCGAAGACACCGCTGTCCCGGTGCTGGCGTTGGATGGCCTGGATATCTCCCGGTACGCCGATTCCGTGGTGGCCGATGCGGATCGGTTGTCGCCGGTGCGGCCGTCGAATACGGCGTATGTGATCTTCACGTCCGGGTCTACCGGGCGTCCGAAGGGTGTGGCGGTTCCGCATTCGGCGATCAGTAATCAGGTTGCGTGGATGCTGGCGGAGTACCCGTTGGGTGCTTCGGATGTGTATTTGCAGAAGACGGCGACGACGTTCGATGTGTCGTTGTGGGGTTATTTCCTGCCGTTGGCTGCGGGTGCGCATTTGGTGGTGGCGACGCCGGACGGTCACCGGGATACCGAGTACCTGGCGCGGGTTATTGCCGAGCAGCGGGTGACGGTCACTGACTTTGTGCCGTCGATGTTGGGTGTGTTCGCTGCCCACACTGCCGCGGGTTCTATCCCGACTCTCGAGCATGTGTTCGTGATCGGTGAGGCGTTGCCGCCGGAGACGGTGGCGGCGATGCACGCGATCTCTGATGCGGCTGTGCATAACTTGTATGGTCCGACCGAGGCTGCGGTGTCGATCACGTATTGGCAGGCGACCGGTGATGAGTCGGGCAGTGTGCCGATTGGTGTGCCGCAGTGGAACAGCCGTGTGTATGTGTTGGATTCGCGGTTGCGCCCGGTTCCTGCGGGTGTGGTGGGTGAGCTGTATCTCGCGGGTGATCAGTTGGCGCGCGGTTATGTGACTCGTCCGGATTTGTCGGCGGATCGTTTTGTGGCGAGCCCGTTCGATCCCGCGGAGCGGATGTACCGGACGGGTGACCTGGTGCGGTGGAGCCGGGGCGAGGCTTCGGTGGAAGGCCGTACGGAGTCTCT
>NZ_BDCJ01000052.1 GCF_001613445.1 Nocardia grenadensis NBRC 108939 | reverse complement strand
TCATGGTCCGGATGGTCGCCTCGTCGAACAGTTCGGTGGCGTAGTTCAGGAACAGGGTCATGCCGCCGGACCCGTTCTCGGCCAGCGTGAACTGCAGGTCGAACCGGGCCACGTCCTCCTCGAGGTCCAGCCCGGAGACCTCCAGACCCGCCAGGTCCAGCACCGGCTGCTCGTTGTTCTGCAGCGACAGCGCCACCTGGAACAGCGGGTTGCGGGCCTGCGAACGCTCCGGCGCCAGCAGGTCCACCAGCCGCTCGAACGGCACATCGGCATTACCGAAGGCATCCAGGTCGACCTGCCGAGCCCGATCCACCAGCTCCGCGAATGTTTCACCGGAACCGACACTCGTGCGCAACACCAGCGTGTTCACGAACATGCCGACCAGATCGTCCAGGGCCCGCTCACCACGACCCGCGATCGGCGTACCGATCGCGATGTCCTCGCTACCGGACAGTCGCGCCAGCAGGGCCGCCAACGCGGCGTGCAGCACCATGAACATCGACGCGCCACGAGCGCGCGCCAATCCGTCCAGGCCTCGCATCAGCTCGGCGGGCAGCTCACCGCTCACCGTCGCGCCGCGCATGGACGCGACCGCCGGACGCGGCCGGTCCAGGGGCAGCGCCAGCTCGTCGGGAACGCCGTCGAGGGTGCGCTGCCAGAACGCGATCTGCCGGGCCAGCGGCGAATTCGTATCGTTCTCGGCGCCCAGCACCCGCCGCTGCCACAGCGTGAAGTCGGCGTACTGGACCGGCAGCTGATCCCAGCCCGGCTCCAGATCCCGGACCCGCGCCGCGTACGCGGTCATCACGTCCCGAGCCAGCGGGGCCATCGAGAAACCGTCGCCGGAGATATGGTGCACGACCACCACCAGCACGAATTCGCGCGGCGTCAGCTCGAGCAACCGGGCCCGCAACGGCGGGGCCACGGAGACATCGAAACCGGCACCCACGAATTCCGCCACCGCGGTGGGCAGCTCGTCCGCGGTGACCGCGACCGTCTGCAGCCCGAGGTCGACCTGCTCCGCGGGCACGACCAGCTGCACCGGTACCCCGGAACGCTCCGGGAAGTAGGTGCGCAGCGATTCGTGCCGCCGCAGCACATCGGTCAGGGCCGCCCGCAGCGCGGCCACATCCAGCTCACCCGAGAGCCGGATCGCCATCGGCAGGTTGTAGGCCACCGACGAGGTGTCGTATTGGTTCAGGAACCACATCCGCTGCTGCGCGTACGACAGCGGCACCAGTTCGGGCCGCGGCCCGGCCTCCAGCGCCGGACGCGCCTTCTCACCGGCCTGCTCCACCCGCACGGCCAGCGCGGCCACCGTCGACGCCTCGAACAGCGCGCGCACCGTCACCTGGGTATCGAGCGCGGCCCCGATCCGGGCCGCGACCTGGGTCGCGACCAGTGAGTTACCGCCCAGCTCGAAGAAATCGTCGTCCGCGCCGACCCGCTCCAGGCCGAGCACCTCGGCGAACGTCGACGCCACGACCTCCTCGATCGGGGTCGACGGCGCCCGGAATGTCCGCGTCTCGAAGACCGGCGCCGGCAGCAGTTTGCGGTCCAGCTTTCCGGCGGCGTTCATCGGGAACGCATCGAGCATCACGAAGGCAGCGGGCACCATATAGGCCGGAAGTTCGCCACGCAGTGTGGTCTTCACCGCCTCCGGATCGATCGCCCGGCCGGTTTCCGGTACGAGATAGGCCACCAGCTGGTCACCGGTGTGCTCATCGGTGCGCATGACCACCACGGCCTGGGCGATCTCGGCCACCCCGAGCAGGGCCGACTCGATCTCGCCGAGCTCGATGCGCAGACCGCGCAGCTTCACCTGGAAGTCGGTGCGGCCCAGGTATTCGAGCTCACCGTCGGCATTCCAGCGCGCCAGGTCGCCGGTCCGGTACATCCGCACGCTCGTGCCGAACGGGTTCGCCACGAAGCGGTCGAAGGTCAGATCGGCGCGGTCCACGTACCCCTGCGCCAGTTGCGCGCCGGCCAGGTAGAGCTCACCCGGGACCCCGGGCGGGACCGGGCGCAACCGTCCGTCCAGCACGTAGGCCTGCGTGTTGAACGCCGGGACGCCGATCGGCACCGAGACCGTATCGGCCTCGGTCACCTCGTGGTAGATGAGGTCGACCGTGGCCTCGGTGGGCCCGTACAGGTTATGCAACCGGGCGCTGGTCAGGCTGCGCAACCGGCGCGGAACATCGACGGGGAGCGCCTCGCCGCCGACGATGATGTGGCGCAGACTCGACCACGCCTCGGGACCGGTCTCGGCCATGATCACCGACAGCATCGACGGCACGAACTGCACCGTCGTCACCCCTTCGGAGGCGATGATCCCAGCGAGATACGCGGGGTCACGGTGCCCGTCCGGGCGGGCGATGACGAGCCGGGCGCCCACCTGCAACGGCAGGAAGAACTCGGCGACCGATGCGTCGAAGGTGACCGTGGCGCGCTGCAGCATGACATCGGCCGCGCCCATCCCGTAGCGTGCGTGCGCGCCGACCAGGTAGTTCACTACCGCGGTGTGCGCCACCGAGACACCCTTGGGACGACCGGTCGAGCCGGAGGTGAAGATCACGTACGCGGTGTTGGCCGAGCGCAGTGGCCACAACCGGTCCGCGTCGGTGAGCGGAGCATCCGAGAACTCGGACAGATCCAGCCGATCGATCCGCACCTGCCGCTCGATCACCGGGTCCAGGTCCGTACCGGAGGTGAGTACACACACCGGGCGTGCCGTATCGAGGATGTGCCCGAGCCGTTCCACCGGCTGATCCGGATCCAACGGTATGTACGCGCCACCGGCCACGACGACCG
The DNA here is from genome assembly GCF_001613445.1 of Nocardia grenadensis NBRC 108939. GTDB lineage: Bacteria > Actinomycetota > Actinomycetes > Mycobacteriales > Mycobacteriaceae > Nocardia > Nocardia grenadensis. The sequence goes on along the minus strand of NZ_BDCJ01000052.1, from coordinate 6,354 downwards.
CGTAGACACCGACGACCAGATCGAAGGAGCGCTGCATACCCAGCGCCACATACACTTCGGGCCCGACACCCATTTGAACGAGCCGGCGGGCCAGCCGATGTACCCGGCCCGCGAACTCGGCGTAGGACAGATTCGTCCCCTCGAAGGTCAGTGCGACCTCGTCCGGGGTCCGGGCGACCTGCGCCTCGAACAGGGAAACCAGGGTGGCGGTGGCATTGCCGGGGGTCTCGGTGAGCGCGGTCTCCACCGGGAAATCCGTCGCGTTCCAGCGATCGAGCACCAGGGCCCGTTCGGCCGGGGCCATGAGCTCGATATCCCCGACCGGCACCGTCGCGTCCGCGATCACCGCGTGCAGCACCCGCACAAATCGCCGGCCGAACTCGGAAACGAAGTCTTCGTCGAAGAGATCGGTGGCGTAGAGGATCTCGGCATCCATACCCGATCCACCGTCGACCGCGTCGCCCATGGTGAGCGCCATATCGTATTTGGTGGTCGGGATATCGACACCCAGCCCGGTCATGGTCAGACCCGGCAGTTCCAGTCGGGTGTCGCCCAGGTTCTGGAACGCGAGCATCACCTGGAACAGCGGCTGACGTGACTGGGAACGGACCGGATTGAGGGCTTCGACCAGACGCTCGAACGGCACGTCGGCGTGTGCGAACGCGGCCAGATCGCGATCCCGGACGTGGGCGAGCAACTCGGTGAATGGCGCACCGATATCGATCCGGGTCCGCAACACCAGTGTGTTGACGAACATGCCGATCAGCTCGTCGAGCACCCGCTCGCCGCGACCGGCGATCGGGATACCGATGGCGATATCGTTCGTCCCGCTGAGCCGGGCGAGCAGGGTGGCGAACGTGCTGTGCACGAGCATGAACAAGGTGACGCCCTGTGCCTGGGCGACCCGGTTCAATTCGTCGATCACCGCGCCGGGCACCACGAACCGGTGCGTCGCCGCCCGTTCGCTGGCGACCGCCGGCCGGGGCCGGCTGGACAACCGGAGTTCGTCGGGCAGTTCGTCCAGTTCGGCCCGCCAGAAGTCCAGCTGCTGGGACACCAGCGACGCCGGATCGCCATCGGACCCGAGCACATCGCGCTGCCACATCGCGTAGTCGATGTACTGCACGGCCATCGGTTCCCACTCCGGGGCCGCGCCGGCCGAACGCGCCGAGTACGCGATCATCAGGTCACGGCTCAGTGGCCGCATCGAGAAGCCGTCGGCGGCGATATGGTGCACCACCCCGGCCAGCACGTAGTCGTCCTCGGTCAAGCGGTAGACCCGCAGCCGAACCGGCAGTTCGGTGGTCAGGTCGAAGCCGCGGAAGCCGAATTCGGCGATCGACGCGAGGAGGTCGCCACCGAGTTCGGCACCCGATACCGCGGTCCGGTGCGATTCGACGATCTCCACCTCCGGAACCGCGCGGTCCGGTGGTAGTACCTGCTGATAGCCGACGCCCTCATGGGACGGGTACACGGTCCGCAGGGATTCGTGCCGGGCGATCACATCGGCTACCGCCTGTAGCAGCACCGCGATATCGACGGTGCCGGTGAGCCGCAGCATGATCGGAATATTGTCGACCGCGGACTCCGGTTCGAAGCGGTTGAGGAACCATATCCGCTGCTGCGCCTGCGACAGCGGCGGGCGTTCGGGCCGGGGACGGGCGGCGAGCACCGGACGACCACCGGCACCGGCCTGCTGTTCCACCCGGGCCGCCAGCGCGGCCACCGTCGAATCCTCGAACAGCATCCGCACCGGGACCTGGGTATCGAGTGCGGCCCCGATCCGGGCCGCGACCTGGGTCGCGATCAGCGAGTTACCGCCGAGGGCGAAGAAATCGTCGTCGGCACCGACCCGTTCGGTACCGAGGACCTCGGCGAAGACCCCGGCCACGATCTCCTCGATCGGGGTCGACGCCGCCCGGGAACCGGCCGATTCGAATACCGGCGCGGGCAGGGCACGGCGGTCCAGTTTGCCGTTGATGGTCAACGGGATCCGGTCCAGCACGACCAGCGCGGACGGCACCATATAGGACGGCACCCGCTGGGCGACACCCTCGCGGATCGCCGCCGTACCGGCCTCGGCCCCGGGCTCCGGCACCACGTACCCGACGATCCGGTGATCGCCCGGGTTGTCCTCGCGGACGATGACCGCGGCCTGCGCGACACCGGGCTGCGCGAGTACCGCCGCCTCGATCTCACCGAGCTCGATCCGGAAGCCGCGCACCTTGACCTGATCGTCGGCACGGCCCAGATACTCGAGTTCGCCGGAGCGGTTCCAACGCGCCAGGTCGCCGGAGCGGTAGAGCCGCGTCCCGGAATCGCCCAGCGGGCTCGCCACGAAACGGGCCGCGGTCAGGTCCGGGCGATCCAGGTAACCGCGGGCGAGCTGCCCACCCGCGATGTACAACTCGCCCGTCACCCCGACCGGCACCGGCCGCAGCCGGGTGTCCAGTACGTAGATCCTCAGCCCGGCGATCGCCCGGCCGATCACGCTACCGGTGGCCCCGGCGACGGTCTCCGCGTCCAGGGCGCGGTAGGCCACGTGCACGGTGGTCTCGGTGATGCCGTACATGTTCACCAGCACCGGCGAGCCGGTTTCCCGGCCACCGATCAGGGCGGTGCGTCCGGTCGAGCCGTCACCGTGCCTGGCGATCCAGTCGGAGAGCCGGCGCAGTTCGAGTGCCTCACCACCGAATACGACATAGCGCAGCGCCAGCGGACGTTCCGCCTCCGCGGTGCGATCGGCCTCGGCGAGCTGATAGAACGCCGAGGGCGTCTGGTTCAGCACGGTGACCCGTTCGGTGCGCAGCAACTCCAGGAACTGCTGCGGCGACCGCGAGGTGTAGTAGTCGACGACCACCAGCGTGCCGCCGAACAGCAGCGGTCCCCACAACTCCCAGACCGAGAAGTCGAAGGCGTAGGAGTGGAACAGGGTCCATACGTCCTCGGGGCCGAAACCGAATTCGGGCTCGGTATTGGCGAACAGCCGCACCACGGTCCGGTGTGCCACCGCGACGCCCTTGGGGCGGCCGGTGGACCCGGAGGTGTAGATGACGTAGGCGGTGTTGTCCGGACGCAGCGGCGCCAGGCGGTCGGCGTCGGTGATCGGGCCGTCGTCGGCGTCCTCGATATCGCCGGCTTCCACGGCGTAACCGTCCACCACGACCCGGGAGATACCCCTGGGCAGCTCCACCCGCACCGAGGAGTCCAACACTACGGTCGTCGGACGCGCGTCCTGGAGGATGTAGGCGATCCGGTCGGCGGGGGAATCCGGGTCCACGGGCACGTACGCGGCCCCGGACTTGATCACCGCGAGCAGAGCGACCACCAGATCCAGCGAGCGCGGCAGCAGCACCGCGACCTGGGCCTCCGGTCCGGCGCCCTCGGAGATCAACCGGCGCGCGAGCACATTCGCCCGGCGCTCCAACTCGGAGTAGGTGAGCTGGTCACTACCGTACTTCGCGGCGGTCCGGTGCGGATGCTCACCGGCGGCCGCCTCGAACAGCCCGGCCAGGGTGGCCGTCTCCGGAAGATCGACCGGTGCGCCGTCGACGGTGAACACCCCGGGGCCGGCGTCGGCGCGGGACTCCACCCACCGCCGCACCACGTCCAGGCGCTCGGCGTCACCGAGCAGATCGATATCGCCGACCGCCATCGCCGGCTCCTGGACGATGGCGCGCAGGATGCGCAGGAAACGGTCGGCGAAATCGGCGACGGTCTCCGGATCGAACAGATCGGTGGCGTATGCCCACTGCATCCGCAGGCCACCGTCGGCGGCACCCTCGGTGCCGACCGTCAGCTGGAGGTCGAACTTCGACTGACCGGTCTCGAAGTCGACGACATCGAGGTCGAGCCCGGGCAGCGACACCGCCGCCATATCCGCCACCGACGCGGCCTCGAAGGTCAGTACGACCTGGAACAACGGATGATGCGCCTGCGAACGGCGCGGGTTGAGGATATCGACGAGTCGCTCGAACGGGATATCGGCGTTCGCGAAGGCCGCGAGGTCGGTGCGGCGCACCTCGGCCAGCAGGTCGGTGAACGGCGTGGCCGGGCCGACTTCGGTCCGCAACACCAGGGTGTTGACGAACATGCCGACCAGATCGTCGAGTGCCTGCTCGCCGCGCCCCGCGACCGGGGTGCCGATGCTGATATCGGAAGTGCTGGACAACCGGCTCGCCCACGCGGCGAGCGCGGCATGCACCACCATGAACAGAGTGGTGCCGTGCGAGCGGGCCAGCCCCTCGAGCGCGGTACGCAATTCCCCGTCGACCGCGAAATCGTGGGCGGCGCCGGAATTGGAGGCGATCTCCGGCCGCGGCCGGTCGGCGGGCAGGTCCAGCTGATCGGGCATATCCCGCAGCTGTTCGCTCCAGTAGGCGATCTGCTGGGCGGCCACCGATGCGGGGTCGTCCTCCGACCCCAGCACCTCACGCTGCCACAGCGTGTAATCGGCGTACTGCACCGCCAGCGGTTCCCAACCCGGGGCCACGCCGCGGCTGCGGTCGTTGTAGGCGACGACGAGATCCCGGAGCAGCGGACGCGGCGAGAAGCCGTCGGCGCTGATGTGATGCGCGACGAAGACGAGCACGTGGTCGCGCTCGGCCAGGCGCAGCAGCGACACCCGGAACGGGAGCTCGGTCATGACGTCGAAGAGCGCCCCGGCCGATTCGACCATGCGGGCGGGCAGTTCCGCCTCGGTGACCGGCTCGGGATCGAGCGCGATATCGACCGCACCGGCCGGCAGCACCTGCTGGTGGCCGATACCGTCCACCTCCGGATACACGGTCCGCAACACCTCGTGCCGCGCCACCAGATCCGAGACGGCCGCGCGCAACGCATCCACGTCCAGGTCACCGGACATCCGCACCGCCAGCGGGATGTTATAGGCCGCGGACCGGTCGTCGAACCGGTTCAGGAACCACATCCGCTGCTGCGCCAACGACAACGGCACCCGCTCCGGACGTTCCCGCGGCGCCAGCACCGGCATACCACCACGACCGGTGGCGGTCTCGGCCGCGGCGGCCAGCGCTGCCACGGTGGAGGCCTCGAACAGCATCCGCACCGGCACCTGCGCGTCCAGTGCCGCGCCGAGGCGGGCCGCGACCTGGGTCGCGATCAGCGAGTTACCGCCGAGGGCGAAGAAATCATCATCGGCGCCGATCCGCTGCACACCGAGCACGTCGGCGAACACGCCCGCCACGATCTCCTCGATCGGCGTAGACGGTGCCCGGAACTCCCGCGTCTCGAACACCGGAGCCGGCAGCGCCTTACGGTCGAGCTTGCCCGAGGTGTTCAAGGGGAACGCATCCAAGACCACGACAGCGGCCGGAACCATATAGACCGGCAGCACCTCACGCAATGCGTCCAGCAGCGCAGCCGTAACAATCTGTTCGCCGGGAGCGGGCACCACATAGGCGACCAACTGCTCACCCAGATCAGAAGCCGCCACCGTCACCACGGCCTGGCTCACCACCGGCCGCGCCAGCAACGCCGACTCGATCTCACCCAACTCGATCCGCTGACCACGGAACTTCACCTGGAAATCGGTACGACCCAAATACTCCAGCACCGGCCGGGACTCCGTGCGGCCTTCGACCTCGGTCTCGACCCGGCTCCACCGCACCAAATCACCCGTGCGATACATCCGCCGACCGGCATCGAACGGACTCGCCACGAACCTGTCCGCCGACAAGTCCGGACGCGTCACATACCCACGCGCCAACTGATCACCCGCGAGATACAGCTCACCCACCACACCAGCAGGAACCGGCCGCAACCGCGAATCCAACACATACACACGGCTGTTCCACTGCGGCACACCAATCGGCACACTGCCCGACTCATCACCGGTCGCCTGCCAATACGTGATCGACACCGCCGCCTCGGTCGGACCATAAAGGTTATGCACCGCAGCATCAGAAATCGCATGCATCGCGGTCACCGTCTCCGGCGGCAACGCCTCACCGATCACAAACACATGCTCAAGACTGCGCAGGGCCTCCGCCGGAGTATGCGCAGCGAACACACCAAGCATCGACGGCACGAAATCGGTCACCGTCACCCGCTGCTCGGCAATAACTCGCGCCAAATACTCGGTATCCCGATGACCATCCGGCGTCGCCACCACCAGACGCGCACCCGCAGCCAGGGGAAGGAAATAACCCCACAGCGACACATCGAACGTCGTCGCCGTCTTCTGCAGGTACACATCGGAGGCATCGAGCGGGTACTCCGCCAGCATCCACGCAACCTGATTGCCGATTGCCGAATGCGGAACCGCCACACCCTTCGGACGCCCGGTAGACCCGGACGTGAAGATCACATACGCCGTATTCGACGGCCGCACCGGCG
>NZ_BDCJ01000051.1 GCF_001613445.1 Nocardia grenadensis NBRC 108939 | reverse complement strand
ATGAATTTGTGCTGGCGCTGGTCGTCCATCACATCGCTGGTGATGGTTCGTCGGTGGGGCCGTTGACCCGGGATCTGATGACCGCCTACGCCGCTCGGGTCGTGGGTGAGGTGCCTCGGTGGGCGCCGCTGCCGGTGCAGTACGCGGATTACAGCATCTGGCAGCGCGAACTGCTCGGCGACGAATCCGATCCGGAGTCGTTGGCGGCGCGGCAGGTCGGGTACTGGCAGTCGACGCTGGCCGGTATACCCGATCAGTTGGATCTGCCGTCCGATCGGCCGCGTCCGGCAGTGCAGTCGTTCACCGGTGGCCGGGTCGAGGTCGCTGTCGATGCCGAGGTCCATGCCGGTTTGATGCGGGTGGCCCGGGAGCAGAACGCGACTTTGTTCATGGTCGTTCATTCGGCGCTGGCGGTGTTGTTGTCGCGGCTGTCCGGTACCGAGGACATCACCATCGGAACCCCGGTGGCGGGTCGTGGTGAGCAGGCTCTCGATGATCTGATCGGTATGTTCGTCAACACCCTGGTGTTCCGGACGCAGTTGGATCGTGGGGAAGCGTTCACCGATCTGCTTATCCGGCAGCGTGAGGTCGATATCGCGGCGTTCGCGCATGCGGATGTGCCGTTCGAGCGTTTGGTGGAGGTGTTGAATCCGGCGCGTTCGCAGTCGCGTCATCCGTTGTTCCAGGTGGGGTTGTCGTTCCAGAACTTGGCGCAGTCGAGTCTGGAGTTGCCGGGTTTGACGGTGTCTGGTGTGGAGGTCGATACCGAGGTTTCGCAGTTCGATCTGCATTTGATCGTCGCGGACGCTTATGACAGTGATGGTGCGCCGCAGGGTGTGGGTGGTCATTTGACCTATGCCACCGATCTGTTCGACCATGCCACTGCGCAGGAATTCGTTGGTCGGTTCATCCGTTTGCTGGGTGAGATCGTCGCGGCACCGGATACTGCGGTCGGGGAGTTGGAGATTCTGGCTCCGGCCGAGCGGGCGGCGTTGGCGGCTCGTAATGACACTGTTCGGGAGCTGGATTCGGTGGCGACTTTGGCGTCGCTGCTGGAGGTGTCGGTCGCGGCCACGCCGGATGCGGTGGCGTTGGTTGCTGCCGATGGTTCTTCGGTCACTTATGCGGAGTTGGGTGCCCGGGTGAACCGGTTGGCCCGGTATCTGATTTCGGTGGGTGTGGGTCCGCAGGATCGGGTTGTGCTGGGGTTGCGGCGGTCGGTGGATTTGGTGGTCGCGATGTATGCGGTCACCACTGCCGGTGGTGTGTATGTTCCGGTGGATCCGGATCAGCCTGCGGAGCGCACCGGTTATATCCTCGATACCGCGGCACCGGTGTGTGTGCTGACCAGCGG
>NZ_BDCJ01000050.1 GCF_001613445.1 Nocardia grenadensis NBRC 108939 | reverse complement strand
TTTCGACGCGGCGCCGGTGTCTGATGCCGAGCGTGTGGCGCCGTTGCGGCCGTCGAATACCGCGTATGTGATCTTCACGTCGGGTTCGACGGGTCGTCCGAAGGGTGTGGCGGTTCCGCATGCGGCGGTTGTGAACCAGTTGCGTTATCTCGTCGCCGAGTTCGGTTTGGGCGCGACGGATGCGGTGTTGTTGAAGACCGCGGCGACGTTCGATTTGTCGGTGTGGGAGTTCTGGTCGGCGGCGGTGTCCGGTGGCCGGTTGGTGATCGCGGAGGCCGATGGGCATCGGGATCCGTTGTATCTGAATGAGCTGATGGCTCGGGAACGGGTGACCACGTTGGCGGTTGTTCCGTCGATGTTGGATGCGTTGTTGAGCACGGGTGAAGGCTTGCCGGGCTCGCTGCGGCGGGTGTTGGCTATCGGTGAGGCGCTGCCGGCGGCGACGGCGCGCAAGGTGCTTGCCGAGTTCGCGGGTGTCCGGTTGTTCAACTTGTATGGTCCGACCGAGGCGGCGGTGTCGGTCACCACGCATGAGGTGACCGAGGCCGATCAGGGTTCGGTGCCGATCGGTGTGCCGCAGTGGAATTCGCGTGTGTATGTGTTGGATTCGCGGTTGCAGCCGGTGCCCGATGGTGTCGCGGGTGAGTTGTATCTGGCGGGTGTGCAGTTGGCGGATGGGTATTTCGGGCGGCCGGATCTGAGTGCGGATCGGTTTGTGGCGGATCCGTTCGTGGTGGGGCAGCGGATGTATCGCACCGGTGACGTGGCTCGCTGGACTGCGGCGGGTGAGCTGGATTATGTGGGCCGGTCCGATTTCCAGGTGAAGGTTCGTGGTTTCCGGATCGAGTTGGGGGAGATCGAGGCGGCGTTGTTGGCGTTGCCCGAGGTCGCGCAGGCCGCGGTGCTGGTCGCCACGGATCCGCGGACCGGGGATCGGTTGGTCGGGTATGTGGTGGCTGTCGGTGGAGCGGGTCTGGATGCTGGGCGTATGCAGTCCGAACTCGGGCAGCGGTTGCCGTCGTACATGGTGCCGTCGGTGTTCGTGGAGCTGGATGCGTTGCCGTTGAATGTCAACGGGAAGCTGGATCGTAAGGCGTTGCCCGAGCCGGTGTTCGAGGCGCGGGAGTTCCGGGCGCCGTCGACTCCGATCGAGGAGATCGTTGCCGGTGTGTTCGCCGAGGTTCTCGGTGTGGATCGGGTGGGTGCGGAGGATGATTTCTTCGCTCTCGGTGGTAATTCGTTGGTTGCGACGCAGGTCGCGGCGCGGTTGGGTAAGGCGTTGAACACGACGGTGCCGGTGCGGGCTCTGTTCGAGGCGTCTACGGTGGCCGGGTTGGCGGTTCGGGTGGAGCGGCACGCGGGGTCGGGTGGGCGTAGTGCCTTGGTGCCGCAGTCGCGTCCGGAGTTCGTGCCGTTGTCGTTGGCACAGCAGCGGATGTGGCTTATCAACCAGTTCGATCCTGGTTCGCCGGCCTACAACATCCCGATGGCGATCCGGTTGTCGGGTGTGTTGGATGTCACGGCTATGCGCGCGGCGGTCGCCGATGTGCTGGAACGGCACGAGACGCTACGTACTCGCTACCCGGTCGGCCCGGGTGACACGCCGTACCAGGAGGTCCTCCCGGTCGCGCAGGCGCTCGGCGGTGCGCTCGAGGTGGCACCCGCCGCTGATCCGGTGACTCGGATCGGCGAGCTGATGTCGACCGGGTTCGATGTCACCCAGCAGGTCCCCGTGCGGGCACTGCTGCTCGAAACCGCGCCGGGCGAGCATGTGCTCGCGGTTGTCGCGCACCACATCGCGGCCGACGGTGCCTCGCTGGCGCCGCTGGCCCGAGACCTGATGACGGCCTATCTGGCTCGAGTCGGCGGCGACTCGCCGGGCTGGTCGCCGCTGCCGGTGCAGTACGCGGACTTCGCGTTGTGGCAGCGCGCAGTGGTCGGTGACGAGACCGATCCGACTTCGGCAGCTGCCGGCCAGTTGGCGTACTGGCAGAAACAGCTCGACGGGGTCGCCGTGGATGTCGAACTGCCGCTGGACCGGCCGCGTCCGCCGGTACCGTCCATGCGTGGTGGACTGACGAGTTTCGCCATCGATGCCGGGGTGCATCGGGCGCTGGACGAGTCGGCGCGAGCGCACGGTGTGACGCTGTTCATGGTGATGCACGCGGCGGTGGCGGTGCTGTTGTCCCGGCTGACCAACGCCGACGATATCGTTGTCGGTACTCCGATCGCTGGACGTGGAGAACAGGAGCTCGACGATCTCGTCGGTATGTTCGTCAACACCCTGGCACTGCGTACCAAGGTGGAACCCGATATGACCTTCGCCGAATTGCTCGAGCATGTCCGCGAGACGGACCTGTCGGCCTTCTCGAATGCTGATATCCCGTTCGAACAGGTGGTGAGCGCGGTATTGCCCGGCCGGGCCACCGCGCACAACCCGCTCCTGAGCGTGGTGCTGTCCTTCCAGAACACCGAACAGCCCATCCTGGAGCTGCCCGGTCTGAGTGTGCAGGCACTGGGCGAGCAGGCACTGGCTGCGAAGTTCGATCTCCAGATCGGTATCGACCCACAGCGGGATGTGGACGGCGGCTTCGGGGAACTGTGGTCGGTGTTCGGTTACGCCACCGATCTGTTCGACGACGCGACCGTGCAATCCTTCGGTCGCCGATTCGAGCGGATCCTCGCCGCGGTAGCTGCTGATCCACAGGTCCGGGTGGGCGGTATCGACATCCTCGATACCGCCGAACGTGACCGGATGGCGGCCCCCGCGCAGCCGGTGGCCCCCGCTGCAACCACTGGTACCGCGTTGCCGCAGACGCTGCGCGCGTCGGTGGAGGACGATCCGGAAGCCCCCGCGGTGGTGTGGGGCGAGGAAGAGGTCACGTATCAGGAGCTGGACGCGCGTTCCTCGCGGCTGGCCCGGGTCCTGATCGGGCGGGGTTACGGGCCGGGGACCGGTGTGGTGCTGCGCCTCGGACGCGGAGTCGACGCGGCCGTGGCGACCTGGGCGGTGCTCAAGACAGGTGCGGCGCTGGTACCCGCTGAGGCGGTGGATGCCGCCGTGGCCGCCGGTCTGTCGGTCGAGGTCGGCATTGTGGCGGACGTGCCACCGGCAGTGCCCGATGTCGACTGGTTGGCCCTGGACAATCCCGAACGTAGTGGGGAGATAGCGGCGGAGTCGTCCCGGCCGGTGACCTACGCAGACCGGGTCCGGCCGCTGCAGGGCGGCGACCCGGTATGCGTCACCACCGGCGGCCGTGTCCTCTCATACGACGAACTGGCCGCCATGGTGGCCGAGGTGCACACCGTGACCGACCTGACCTACGAATCCCGTACCTTCCGGTACGGCCGTACCGACGGCCCGGCCGCGGTGGTGGAGATCGTGGCGGCCGGCGCGGTAGGCGCGGCGGTGGTACTGGTACCCGAGGTGACCGGCGAGACGCTCGGCGACGAATGGGTCACCCACCTGTGGATCGATCAGGCCGGGCTCGACCAGTTGGAGCCGGATGCCATGGAGGATCTCTCCGCGTTGATCCTGGAGGAAAAGGGACGTCCGGACGGGCCGTGGGCGGAGGTAGAGCAGGTGCTCGATCTGGGCGCCCTGCTGGACTGAGTCGTTGGTGTAGCGGCCCCGGTCGCCGGGCGATGGCATCCTCGGTGGTAACAGATGGGTACCTCCGGCCCATGTAATGATGGACGACGGCGAGTCCGGCGGCGATCGAACGTGCCTTGCACGAGCCACCGGCCGGTAGTTCGGTAGCGGTTTGCCGTCGGCGGGTGGACCGCCCGGAGGAAGCGAACAAGGCAGGCAGGTTGATGGGTTCGGTTGTCGGTGAGCAGTGTGACCACCACCAGGAAGTGATGTAGGCATGACCCGAACGGCGCGCACACGACCCGCCCGGACCCGGCGGCCTCGGGGCACGACCCTGCCCCAGCTGATGGCGACAGCGGTCGAGACCAACCCCTCGGGTGTCGCCCTCAGCTCCGCCGACGCCACCGGTAATCTCGGCCGGCTCACCTACGCCGAACTGGACGAACGTTCCAATCGGCTCGCCCGGCTGCTCATCGCACGCGGTATCGGACCGGAGGACCTGGTCGCGATCGGGATCACCCGCTCGATCGAATCCGTGGTCGCGGTATGGGCGGTGGCCAAGACCGGCGCCGGTTATGTGCCCGTGGACCCGACCTATCCGATGGACCGCGTCACGCATATGGTCACCGATTCCGGCGCCGTCCTCGGCCTTACCGTCACCGAATCATCGCCCGGATTGCCCGGTGAGGTGGAGTGGGTGTCCATCGACAGCGCGGTGGTCTCCGCCGGCCTTTTGCGGTACTCGGCCGAACCGGTCTCCTTCGACGAGCGGCTGCGGCCGCTGCGCGCCGAGCATCCGGCCTATGTCATATACACCTCGGGTTCGACCGGTACACCGAAGGGTGTGGTGATCACCCAGGCCGGCCTCGCCGGGTTCTGCGCCGAACAGCGGGAACGGTATCGCGTCGATACGACCGCTCGTACCCTGCACTTCGCCTCTCCGTCGTTCGACGCCTCGGTGCTGGAACTGCTTTTGGCGGTGGGCGGGGCGGCGACCATGGTGGTGGTTTCGCCCACGGTCTACGGCGGTGACGATTTGGCCGGGCTGTTGCGCAACGAAGGGGTGACCCATGCCTTTGTCACGCCGGCCGCGCTCGCCTCGGTCGACCCGGCAGGTCTGAACGATCTGCGCATCGTCATCACCGGCGGCGAGTCCTGTCCGCCGGATCTTGTGCGTCGCTGGGCCGTTCCCACGGCCGACGGGCGCCCCCGCGAGTTCTTCAACGCCTACGGCCCGACCGAGACCACAGTCGCGGTCAATATCAGTGCCCCGATGAAACCGGACGAGCCGGTCGGCATCGGTGCGCCGATCCGCGGTATCACCGAATATGTACTGGACGAACGGCTTTCCCCGCTTCCTACGGGGGTGGCAGGCGAACTCTACGTCAGCGGCGCCCAATTGGCGCGCGGCTACCGCAACCGGCCCGGCTCGAGCGCGGAACGTTTTGTGGCAAATCCGTTCGCCGACGACGGATCCCGGCTCTATCGCACCGGCGACCTGGTGCGTTGGCTGGCCGACGGATCGCTGGAATATATGGGCCGCAACGACTTCCAGGTGAAGATCCGTGGTTTCCGGATCGAGCTCGGTGAGATCGACGCCATACTGGCCGGGCACGAATCGGTGGATTTCTCTGTCACCGTCGGCTACGAGCCCCCCAGCGGCGCGACGGTGCTGGCCAGTTATGTGCATCCGGCGGATGGGGCCCATATCGACCCTGATGAACTGCTCGCGCTGGCCGCGAGCCGGTTTCCCGCGTATATGGTTCCGGCGAGTATCACCGTCCTCGACGAGATTCCGCTGACGCCGGGCGGCAAGATCGACCGCCGTGCGCTGCCCGACCCGCAGTTGCGGACGAAGGCGTACCGGGCGCCGGACACCCCGTTGGAGAAACAGGTCGCGGCCATTTTCGCCGATCTACTGAATCCCGTGGATCCGGTCGGTGCCGATGACGATTTCTTCGAACTGGGTGGTAATTCGCTGATCGCCGCCCAGGTCGCGGGTCGGTTGGGCGCCACCGTGGACGCCCGCATCCCGGCCAGGGTGTTGTTCGAGGCCCCGACAGTGGCCGAGTTCGCCGTACGCCTGGCTGAGCTGAGCGGCTCCGGTGGCCATCAGCCGCTGGTGGCGCGAGAGCGTCCCGATCGGGTGCCGTTGTCGTTGGCTCAGCAGCGGATGTGGTTCCTGAACCGGTTCGATCGCGGTTCGGTCGCCTACAACATTCCGATGGCGATCCGATTGGCGGGTGCGCTGGATGTAAACGCACTGCGTGCGGCGGTGTCGGATCTGGTTGCGCGGCATGAGGTATTGCGCACGGTGTATCCGGAGACCGCGTCGGGTCCGGTGCAACTGGTATTGCCGGTCGGGGAGACCTCGCCGCGTTTGCAGGTGGGGTCGGTTGCCTCGGCGGATGTGGTGGCGGCGGTGGCGGGGTTGGCGTCGGCGGGTTTCGATGTGACGGTCGAGGTGCCGTTGCGGGTGGCACTGTTCCGGGTGGACGACGCAACTGTCGCTGGTGCCGGGCCCGAGGCAGACGGTGCGGCCGGTGAGTTCGTATTGGCGATGGTGGTGCACCATATCGCCGGTGATGGCGTGTCGGTGGGGCCGTTGACACGGGATCTGATGACCGCGTATGCGGCGCGTGCAGCCGGTGATGTGCCGGGTTGGGCGCCGTTGGCGGTGCAGTACGCCGATTATGCGTTGTGGCAGCGCGAATTGCTGGGTGACGAGTCCGATCCGGAATCGATCGCGGCGCAGCAGGTCGGTTACTGGCGGTCGGCGCTGGCTGGTGTACCGGATCAGCTGGATCTGCCGGCCGACCGTCCGCGTCCGGCCGTACAGTCTTTCGCGGGCGGGCGGGTGCGGGTCGTTGTCGATGCCGAAGTCCATGCCGGTTTGCAGCGGGTTGCGCAGCAGCGGAACGCGACGTTGTTCATGGTCGTGCACGCGGCATTGGCGGTGCTGCTGTCGCGACTGTCGGGTACGGATGATGTCACTGTCGGTACGCCGGTTGCGGGTCGTGGTGAGGCCGCGCTCGATGATCTGATCGGTATGTTCGTCAACACTTTGGTCTTCCGGACCGAGGTGGATCGTGGGGAGTCGTTCGCGGATCTGTTGTCGCGGCAGCGTGAGGTCGATATCGCGGCGTTCGCGCATGCGGATGTGCCGTTCGAGCGCTTGGTGGAGGTCCTCAATCCGGCGCGGTCGCAGGCGCGGCATCCGTTGTTCCAGATCGGCTTCGCTTTCCAGAACTTGGCACAGCCTAGCCTCGAGCTGCCGGGTTTGACCGTATCGGGTGTGGAGTTCGATACCAAGATCTCCCAGTTCGATCTGAACCTGGACCTCGGCGACTCCTACGATGAATCCGGTGCGCCCCTGGGGATCGCGGGTTATCTGACCTATGCCACGGCTCTGTTCGATCACACCACCGTCCAGGGATTCGTCGACCGCTTTGTGCGCTTGCTGGCAGCGGTGGTGGCGGACCCGGCAGTGCCGGTCGGTGATCTGGAGATCCTGGCGCCGGTCGAGCGTGCTCGGGTGCTGGCGGAGTGGAATGCCACCGAGCATCGGCTGCCGGCGGGGTTGTTGTTGGATGGGTTCAATGCGGTGGCGGCTGCGTATCCGGATCGGGTGGCGGTTTCGTTCGAGGGGACGAGTCTGTCCTATGGTGAGTTCGCGGGTCGGGTGAATCGGCTCGCGCGGCATTTGATCGCGCAGGGTGTGGGGCCGGAGACTCTTGTCGGGTTGTTGGTGTCGCGGTCGCTGGATCTCGTCGTGGGTATGTATGCCGTGGTGGCTGCGGGTGGTGCGTATGTGCCGTTGGATCCGGCGCATCCGGCGGAGCGGATCGGCTACATTCTCGATACCGCGGCACCGCTGTGTGTGTTGACGACTACGGCTGATTCCGGTGCGGTGCCCGTGGGGACGGGTGTGCCGGTGCTGGCACTGGACACTCTCGAGACCAGTGGTTACGACAGCGCGCAGGTGACCGATGCGGATCGGCGTGCGCCGGTGCGGCCGTCGAATACGGCGTATGTGATCTTCACGTCGGGCTCGACGGGGCGTCCGAAGGGTGTGGCGGTTCCGCATTCGGCGATTGCGAATCAGGTTGCGTGGATGCTGGCGGAGTACCCGTTGGGTGCTTCGGATGTGTATTTGCAGAAGACGGCGACGACGTTTGATGTGTCGTTGTGGGGTTATTTCCTGCCGTTGGCTGCGGGTGCGCATTTGGTGGTGGCGACGCCGGACGGCCATCGGGATACCGAGTACCTCGCAAGGACGATCGCCGAGCAGCGGGTGACGGTCACCGACTTCGTCCCGTCCATGCTTGGTGTGTTCGCTGCGCATACTCCGGCGGAGGCTCTGCGCAGTCTCGAGCATGTGTTT
>NZ_BDCJ01000049.1 GCF_001613445.1 Nocardia grenadensis NBRC 108939 | reverse complement strand
CCTCGGGTTCGACGGGTCTGCCCAAGGGCGTTGTCGTCAGCCATGCGGGTCTGGCGAACTTCAGTGCCGAACAGGTCGAGCGCTATCGCCTCGATGCGTCCGCGCGGGCGCTGGCCTTCGCCTCCCCGTCGTTCGACGCCTCGATCCTCGAGTTGCTGCTGGCGGTCGGTTCGGCCGGTGCGCTCGTCGTGGTGCCGACCGGTACCTACGGTGGTGCCGAGCTGGGTGAGCTGATCGCGCGTGAGGGTGTGTCGGTCGGTTTGATCACGCCGTCGGTACTCGGATCGCTGGATCCGGCGGATCTCGCCGGGATGGAAGTGATCATCGCTGGTGGTGAGGCTATTTCGGCGGATCTGGTGGCGAAGTGGTCGATTACGCCGGAGGGTGGGGTCGAGCGTCGGTTCCACAATGCGTATGGTCCGACCGAGGCGACGGTGGCTACGAATATCAGTGGTGTGCTGCACGCTGGTGATCGGGTCACCATCGGTGGCCCGGTGCGGGGTATGCGCACCCTGGTGCTCGACGACCGGCTCAACCCGGTGCCCGAAGGTGTGGCCGGTGAGCTGTATGTCGGAGGCATCCAGCTGGCACGCGGCTACCACGCGCGGGCCGGTTTGACGGCTGAGCGTTTTGTTGCCGATCCGTTCGGTGAGCCGGGTTCGCGGCTCTATCGCACGGGTGATGTGGTGCGCTGGCGTCGTGACGCTGCGGGTGATCCGGCGGTGGAGTATGTGGGCCGTAATGATTTCCAGGTCAAGGTTCGTGGTTTCCGTATCGAGCTGGGTGAGATCGACGCGGCGCTGACCGCGCACGAAACCGTCGATTTCGCCGTCACCACCGGACACAAGAATGCCGCGGGCGCGGTATCTCTCGTCTCCTACGTGGTGGCCGTACCGGGCCGGTCGATCGATGCGGCCGAGGTGCGCGAGTACGTCGGACAGCGGTTGCCCTCGTACATGGTGCCGGCATCGGTCATGGTGCTCGACCGGGTGCCGCTGACCCCGGCGGGCAAGCTGGACCGTCGGGCGCTGCCGGAGCCGGCTTTCGAGGCCCGGGAGTTCCGGGCGCCGTCGACACCGGTCGAGCGGGTCGTGGCGGGTGTGCTCGCCGATGTGCTCGGTATGGAACGCGTCGGTGTGGATGACGATTTCTTCGCCCTCGGCGGGAACTCGCTGCTCGCGACGCAGGTCGCGGCCAGGCTCGGGGTGGCGCTGAATACGCAGGTCCCGGTGCGGACGCTGTTCGAGGCCTCCGTCGTCGGCACGCTGGCCGCCCGGCTCGAGGAGCAGGTGGGTTCCGGCGGACGTCCGGCGCTGGTGCCGCAACCGCGGCCGACCCGGGTGCTGCCGTCGGGGGAGGTCGTGGACCGGATCCCGCTGTCCCTGGCGCAGCAGCGCATGTGGTTCCTGAACTGGTTCGACGGCGGCGCCGCGGCCTACAACATCCCGCTGGTGATCCGGTTGACCGGGCACCTGGATGTGCCGGCCCTGCGGCAGGCGGTCGGCGACCTGGTGGCGCGGCACGAGGTGTTGCGGACGGTGTACCCGGAGACCGAATCCGGTCCGGCGCAGGTGGTGCTGCCGGTCTCGGGCGCGGTACCGGACCTGGAAATCCGTACGGTGGCCGCACACGCGGTCGAGACCGTGGTGGCCGAGCTGGCGTCGGTGTCGTTCGATGTCGCCGAGCAGGTGCCGGTACAGGTGACGCTGCTGCGGATCGACGATGTGGCAGACGAATACGTGCTCGCCGCGGTGGTGCACCACATCTCCGGCGACGGTGCGTCGACGGTGCCGTTGATGCGGGATCTGATGACCGCGTACTCGGCACGCGCGGCAGGCCGGGCACCGGACTGGGCGCCGCTGGCGGTCCAGTACGCCGATTTCGCGATCTGGCAACGGAACCTGATGGGCGACGGCGCCGATCCGACATCGCTGGCGCACGAACAGCTCGACTACTGGCGGTCCGCGCTGGCCGATCTGCCCGAGCAGCTGGATCTGCCGATGGACCGGCCGCGGCCGGCGACCCAGTCCTACGACGGTGGCCGAATCGAGGTGCGTATCGACGCGCGCCTGCACCAGGCGCTGCTGGACTTCGCGCGGCAGCAGGGCGCGACCCTGTTCATGGTCACGCATACCGCGTTCGCGCTGGTACTGGCCCGGTTGGCGGGCACCGACGATGTGGCGATCGGCACGCCGGTGGCCGGTCGGGGCGAGGCCGCGCTCGACGATGTGATCGGCATGTTCGTGAATACGCTGGTGTTCCGGACCCGGGTCGAGGGCGGGGAATCGTTCACCGAGCTGCTGGCGCGCCAGCGGGAGGCCGATATCGCGGCCCTCGCGCATGCCGATGTGCCGTTCGAACAGCTGGTGGAGGCGCTGAACCCGGTGCGGTCCACCGCGCGGCATCCGCTGTTCCAGGTGGGCTTCGCATTCCAGAACCTGGCGCAGGCGAGCCTGGAATTGCCGGGTCTCTCGGTCTCCGGCCTGGACGCCGGTGCCGAGGTCTCCCTGTACGACCTGAGCATGATCCTCAGCGACACCTACGACGCGACCGGTGCCGCGGAGGGTGTGAGCGGGTACCTGACCTACGCCACCGCCCTGTTCGACCCCGCGACGGTGGCGGGATTCGTGGAGCGGTACCTGCGGGTACTGGCCGGCGTCGTCGCCGATCCCGCGGCCCCGGTCGGTGAGATCGAGCTGCTCGACCCGACCGAACGCGAGCTGGTGCTGCACCGGTGGAACGCCACCGACCGGGTGATCGAGCCGGGCCTGTTGCTGGACGGGTTCGAGCGTGTGGTGGCCGAAACCCCGGATCGGGTCGCGCTGACCTACGAGGGCACCGGTCTGTCCTACGGCGAGTTCGCGCGCCGCGTGCATCGGCTGGCGCGGTGGCTGCGCGAGGCCGGGGTGGGTACGGAAACCTATGTGGCCCTGGGTATGCGCCGGTCCTTCGACCTGGTCACCGCCGCGTACGCGGTGATCGCGGCGGGCGGCGCGTATGTGCCGCTGGATCCGGACCAGCCCGTGGACCGGCTCGAGTACATTGTCGAGACGGCGCGCCCGATCTGCGTGCTGACCTCCGGCGAAGATCTCGATCCGGCGATCGCCGGTCAGGTACGTATCGACCGGCTGGAGCTGTCCGGTATCGCCGATACTCCGCTCACCGACGCCGATCGACTCCGGCCGCTGCGGCCGGACAACACCGCGTACGCGATCTTCACCTCGGGTTCCACGGGCCGGCCGAAGGGCGTCCCGGTCTCGCACCGGGCCGTGCTCAACTACCTGGCGACCACCCGGGAACGGCACGGTCTCGGTGCCGACGATGTGCTGCTGCAGCGCACCCTGGCGACCTTCGACCCGTCCGTGGTCGAGTTCTTCATGCCGTTGCAGCTCGGCGCCCGCCTGGTCATCGCGCATTCGGAAGGCCACCGCGACGCGGCGTACCTCACCGGGCTGATCGCCACCGAAGGCGTCACGATGGCGCAGTTCGTGCCGTCGTTGCTGTCGGTGTTCCTGTCCGAATCCGATCCCGCGGCATGGGCCGGACTGCGCAGTATCGTCGTCGGCGGTGAAGCACTGTCCGGTGATCTCGCGCGGCGGTTGCGGGAACGCACCGGCGGCGCCCGCCTGTTCAACCAGTACGGGCCCACCGAGACCACGATCGATGTCACCGCCCATGAGGTGACCGGTGCCGAAACCGGATCCGTGCCGATCGGTGTCCCGGGTCTCAACACCCGGACCTATGTCCTCGACGACCGGTTGCGGCCGGTACCCGCGGGTGTCCAGGGCGAGCTCTACATCAGCGGTGTACAGCTGGCGCCCGGCTATCTGGCCCGGCCCGATCTGACCACCACGCGCTTCGTCGCGGACCCCTTCCACACCGGTGAGCGGATGTATCGCACCGGTGACCTGGTGCGCTGGACCGCCGCGGGCGAGGTGGAATACCTGGGCCGCAGCGACTTCCAGGTGAAACTGCACGGTCAGCGGATCGAGCCCGGTGAGATCGAGGCCGCGCTCACCGAACTGGACGCCGTCGCGCGGGCCCTGGTCATCCTGCGGCGTGCGGGGACCGGTGATCAGCTGGTCGCGTATGTGGTGCCGGCGGCCGGCGCGACGATCGACGTCGACGACCTGCGGGCCCATCTGCACGACCGGCTGCCGTCCTACATGGTGCCGTCGGCCTTCGTCGAGCTCGCGGCGTTCCCGCTGAACGCCTCGGGCAAGCTGGACCGGCGGGCGTTGCCGGAACCGGTCTTCGAGGTCCAGGAATTCCGGGCGGCGTCGACGCCGATCGAGGAACTCCTGGCGGAGACCTTCGCCGAGGTCCTCGGGGTCGAGCGGATCGGCGCGGACGACGATTTCTTCGCCCTCGGCGGCGACAGCATCGTCTCCATCCAGTTGGTGTCGCGGGCCAAGGCACGCGGTGTGGTGTTCACACCGCGGCAGGTGTTCGAGAAGCGCACGGTGTCCGGCCTGGCGTCGGTCGCCGAATTCGCGGAATCCGGTGACGCCGCGGCGCGGACCCTGGCCGAGTTGCCGGGTGGCGGGGTCGGCCGGATGCCGCTCACCCCGGTGGTGCGGACCATGGTGGAGCGCTTCGGTTCGTTTGGGCGTTTCCACCAGTTGACGCCACTGAGCCTGCCGGTCGGCGTCACCCGCGAGACCATCGCCGCGGTGGTGGGCCCGGTGCTCGACCGGCACGATATGTTGCGGTCGCGCCTGTTCGTCGTGGACGGCGAATGGGTCGTGGAGACGGCCGAGCCCGGTGCGGTCGATGTGGACGCGCTCATCGATCACACCGTGTTCGAGGCCGCCGCCACCGAGGAACAGGTGCTGGAAACGGCTTCCGCCGCAGTCGATGCCGCGTTGGACCGGATGGATCCCGGCACCGGCGTGGTGGTGCGGTTCGTCTGGCTGGAACCGGATACCGCCGACCGGCCGGGATACCTCGTCGTCGTCGCGCATCACCTGGTGGTCGACGGCGTGTCCTGGCGCATCCTGCTCCCGGATTTCGTGCTGTCCGCCGGTGCGCACAGCGCCGGGCTGCTGCCCGAACTGCCGGAACCGACCACGTCGATGCGGACCTGGGCGCATGCGCTCGAGGAGCACGCGCGCAGTGCCGAGCGGGAAGCCGAACTGGAGTACTGGCGGACCGTCGCCGAGACCGCCGACCCGCTGCTGTCCGACCGCGCACTGGACCCGGCGGTGGATACCGCCGCGACGGTCGAGACCCACTCGGTGCGGGTGTCGCCCGAAGTCACCCGGGCACTGCTCACCACGGTGCCGGCGCTGTTCCACGGCGGGGTGAACGACGGCCTGCTCACCGCCCTCGTGCTGGCCACCGCCACCTGGCGGGCGCGGCGGGTGGCCGGGGCGGCGATCGATGATCCGCTGCTGGTCCGGCTCGAGGGGCACGGTCGTGAGGAAGAGGTCGTCCCCGGGGCCGACCTGTCCCACACCGTCGGCTGGTTCACCTCCGTCTTCCCGGTGCGGTTCGCGCCGGCCGGTATCGATTTCGAGGACGCGCTCGCCGGCGGGCCGGCATTGGGAGCGGCACTCAAGGCGGTGAAGGAACAGCTGCTCGCGGTGCCGGACAAGGGCATCGGCTACGGGCTGCTGCGTCATCTGAACCCGCGGACCGCGCGCGAGCTGCCGGTCGAGCTGCCGGGCCAGGTGAGCTTCAACTATCTGGGCCGATCCGCCGGTGCGAGCGAATTCTCCCCGGAGATGCGCGAATTCGGCTGGCTGCCCGCCGATATGGTGGTGGACGCGGCATTCGACGCGGATATGCCGGCGCTGGCCCTGCTGGATATCAATGCCGTCGTCGTCGGCGACGAGTTCATCGCGCGGATCGGGTACCCGGCCACCCTGCTCGGGGCCGAAGAGGTCCGCGAGTTCGGTGAACTGTGGACGCGGGCGCTGGACGCGGTCGCGCGGCACGCGACTTCCGCGGGTGCCGGCGGGCACACCCCGTCCGATTTCGGCATGGTCGCGCTGTCGCAGTCCGATGTCGACGGAATCGAGCGGCGCTTCCCGGCGCCGGTCGCCGATGTATGGCCGCTGTCCTCGCTACAGGCCGGCATGCTGTTCCACGCCCAGATCGCCGAGACCTCGGTGGATGTGTACACCGGCCAGGTGGTACTGACGCTGACCGGCCGGGTGGACGCCGCCCGGTTGCGTGCGGCGGCACAGGCACTGGTCGACCGGTACGACAACCTGCGTACCGCCTTCGTCACCGATCACCAGGGCAGCCCGGTGCAGGTGGTCCTGAAGGATATGCCGGTCGACTGGACCGAGTACGACCGCAGCGGCGTCGGCACGGCCGACGAGCTCATCGAGGCGGACCGGTTGCGGCGCTTCGATCTCGCCGAGCCGCCGTTGCTCCGGTTCACCTTGATCAAGATCGGAGCCGACACCTGGCAGTTCGTGGTGTCCAACCACCACATCCTGCTCGACGGCTGGTCCATGCCGCTGCTCATGCGGGATCTGCTGACGCTGTACGCGGTCCGCGGTGATGCCGCCGCGCTGCCGGCGGTCCATTCCTACCGGACCTTCCTGGCCTGGGTCGGCCGCCAGGATCTCGGAGTCTCGTTGGATGCCTGGCGGGCGGCGCTGGCGGGGGTCGAGGAACCGACCCTGCTCGCGCGCCCCGAAGCGGGCGGCTCGGAGATCACCGCGCTGTCGGG
Source organism: Nocardia grenadensis NBRC 108939 (assembly GCF_001613445.1). Taxonomy (GTDB): domain Bacteria; phylum Actinomycetota; class Actinomycetes; order Mycobacteriales; family Mycobacteriaceae; genus Nocardia; species Nocardia grenadensis. Next base: position 6,962 of record NZ_BDCJ01000049.1, on the reverse strand, counting down.
TGAGTACGTGTTCGAGCTGGACACCGCGGCCACCGCTCGGATGACCGCACTGGCCACCGAGGTCGGCGTAACGGCGAACACGGTGCTGCAGGTGGCGTGGTCGGTGCTGCTCGGCCGGCTGACCGGGCGTGACGACGTGCTGTTCGGCGCCACGGTCTCCGGTCGCCCGCCGGAACTGCCCGGCGTGGAGACCATGGTCGGGTTGTTCATCAACACGATCCCGGTGCGGGTGCGGTTCGATCGGAACGAGTCCGTGCGGACAGTGCTGGCCCGGGTCCAGGCCGAACAGGCCGACCTGCTGGATCACCACTATGTGGGCTTGGCGGATATCCATGCCGCGGCGGGGATGTCGGCCCTGTTCGACACCCTGCTGGTGTTCGAGTCGTATCCGGTGGACGCCGAGGGTATCCAGGCGCAGGCCACCGATATCGACGGAATGACGGTGGCCGGCCTCGACGGTATCGATGCCACGCACTACCCGCTCACCCTGGTCGCCGCCCTCGGCAATACGCTGCGGATCCGGGCCGGGTACCGGCAGGACATGTTCGACGAGGTCGAGGTGCGGCGGATCGCGGACCGGTTGGTCCGGATGCTGGACGGGGTCGTCGCCGATCCGTCCGTCGCCGTCGGTGATATCGATCTGCTCGACGCGGCGGAGCGCGCACTGGTGCTGCACCGCTGGAACGCGACCGGCCGCGCGATCGGTTCCGAATTGCTCCTGGACGAGTTCGCCGCGGCGGTCGCGGCGTACCCGGATCGGGTCGCGGTGTCGTTCGAGGGCATCGAACTGACCTATGCGGAGTTCGCGGGCCGAGTCAATCGCCTCGCGCGTCATCTGGTCTCCGAGGGTGTGGGGCCGGAATCGCTGGTCGGTCTGGCGCTGCGGCGTTCGGTGGATCTGGTGGTGGCCATGTACGCGGTCGTCACCGCGGGCGGCGCGTATGTGCCGGTGGATCCGGAGCACCCGGCCGAGCGGACCGCGTATGTGCTCGAGACCGCGCGACCGGTCTGTGTGCTGACCTCGACATCCGATGCCGGTGCTGTGCCCGAGGGGACAGGTGTGCCGGTACTGGCCGTGGACGAGCTGGAGCTGTCCGGCTACGCCGATGCCCCGGTGACCGATGCCGAGCGGCGTGCGCCGTTGCGTCCGTCGAATACGGCGTACGTGATCTTCACCTCCGGTTCCACCGGCCGCCCGAAGGGTGTGGCGGTGTCGCATGCGGCGATCGTGAACCGTTTGGTGTGGATGCAGTCCGAGTACGGGTTGGCCGTGTCGGATGTGGTGTTGCAGAAGACGCCGTCGACGTTCGATGTGTCGGTGTGGGAGTTCTTCTGGCCGTTGCAGGTGGGTGCGCGGTTGGTGGTCGCGAAGCCGGATGGGCATCGTGACCCGGAGTATTTGGCGGAGGTTATCGATGCCGAGGGCGTGTCGGTGGCGCATTTCGTGCCGTCGATGCTGACGGTGTTCGTGGCGGCTTTGCCGGGTGTGTTCGCTGGTTCGGGTGCCGGGCGGTGTGGTTCGTTGCGGTTGGTGTTCTCCTCGGGTGAGGCGTTGGCGCCGAAGCCGGCGCAGCGGTTGCGGGAGTTGACCGGGACGGCTGTGCACAACCTGTACGGTCCGACCGAGGCCGCGGTCGATGTGACGTATCACGAGGTTACGGACGCGGATACCATCGTGGTGCCGATCGGTGCTCCGGTGTTCAACACTCGGGTGTATGTGCTGGATGCTCGGTTGCGGCCGGTTCCGGTGGGTGTTGCGGGTGAGTTGTATCTGGCGGGTGCGCAGTTGGCGCGTGGGTATGTGTCTCGTCCGGATTTGTCGGCGGATCGTTTTGTGGCGAGTCCGTTCGATGCTGCGGAGCGGATGTATCGCACGGGTGACTTGGTGCGGTGGACCGCGGCTGGTGAGCTGGAGTATTTGGGTCGTACCGATTTCCAGGTGAAGTTGCGTGGTCTGCGTATCGAACTCGGCGAAATCGAATCCGCCCTACTGGCACAGCCGCAGGTGGGTCAGGCCGTGGTGACCGTCGCGGCGTCGCCGCTGGGCGAGCAACTGGTCGCCTATGTGGTGCCCGCCGCGGGCGCGCGGATCGACTCCGCGGAACTGCTCGATGCGGTACGTGCTGTCCTGCCGGCCTATATGGTGCCGGCGACCGTGCTGACATTGGACGAGTTCCCGTTGAACCCGTCCGGCAAGCTGGATCGCCGGGCACTGCCGCAGCCGCAGTTCGAGGCACGGGAGTTCCGGGCGCCGTCGACCCCGATCGAGGAGATCGTGGCCGGTGTCTACGCCGATGTGCTCGGTGCCGACCGCATCGGTGCCGATGACGACTTCTTCGCTCTCGGCGGCAACTCGCTGATCGCGACCCAGGTCGCGGCCCGCCTCGGCCGCGCACTGGATGTCGACGTCCCGGTACGCGCCCTGTTCGAGGCGCCCACCGTGGCCGCCCTGGCCGCGCGCGCGGAACTGCGCTCCGAGGCCGGCGGGCGTGCGGCGCTGGTGCCGCAGCCGCGCCCGACCCAGGTCCTGGAGACCGGCGAGACCGTGGAACGGGTGCCGCTGTCGCTGGCACAGCAGCGGATGTGGTTCCTGAACCGGTTCGACCCGGAATCGTTCGTGGACAATATCCCGGTGGCGGTCCGGCTCTCCGGTGCTCTCGATACCGCCGCCCTGGCGGCCGCCGTCGGCGATGTGCTGGCGCGGCACGAATCGCTGCGGACCTTCTACCCGGAGGTCGACGGAACGCCGTTCCAGCAGGTGGTGCCGGCGGCCGAGGTGGTGCCGGAACTGGCACCGGTCGACGTCACGGCGGCCGATCTGCCCGCACGTCTCGCGGAGCTGGTGACGGCGGGCTTCGATGTGACCGCGCGCGTACCGTTCCGGGCCCGGCTCTTCCGGCTCGACGCCGCCGAACATGTGCTCGGCTTCGTCGTCCATCACATCTCCGGTGACGGTTTCTCGATGGCGCCGCTGCTGCGCGATGTGGTGACCGCGTACATCGCACGGACCGCCGGTGACGCGCCCGGCTGGGCGCCGCTCGAGGTGCAGTACGCCGACTTCGCTCTGTGGCAGCGGCAGGTGCTGGGTGCGGAGGACGATCCGGAATCGGTGATCGCCCAGCAGGTCTCGTACTGGTCGCGGGAGCTGGCCGGGCTGCCGGATCAGCTGGACCTCCCGACGGACCGGGTGCGGCCCGCGATCTCCTCGGGCCGGGGCGCGATCCTCGGTTTCGAGATCGACGCCGAAACCCATACCGGACTGACCGAACTGGCGCGGACCGAAGGCGCGACCCTGTTCATGGCCGTGCACGCCGCCTTCGCGGTGCTGCTGTCGCGGTTGTCCGGGGAGACCGATATCGCCATCGGCACGCCGATCGCGGGTCGCGGTGAACGAGCCCTCGACGATCTGATCGGCATGTTCGTCAACACCCTGGTGCTACGGACGCCGGTCGATACCGGGGCCGGGTTCACCGAGCTGCTGAGTTCGGTGCGCGGTACCGATATCGCCGCGTTCGGGCACGCCGATCTGCCGTTCGAGCGTCTGGTGGAGATCCTCAACCCGGTGCGGTCGCAGGCCCGCCATCCCCTGTTCCAGGTGATGCTGGCGTTGCAGAACACCCCGCAGGTGCACACGGAGCTGCCCGGGCTGGCCATCGGCGCGGTCGAGATGCCACTGGAAACCGCGAAATTCGATCTGCAGCTGGATCTGAGCGAGCGGACCGGGGCGGCGGGGATCGACGCGGTCTTCACCTACGCGACCGACCTGTTCGACCGTGCGACCGTCGAACGGTTCGCTCAGCGTTTCGTGCGGTTGCTCAAGGCCGTGGTGAAGACGCCGGAGCGCCCGCTGGGCGATCTCCCGCTCCTGGACGCGCTGGAGGCCTCGGCGGTACTGCGCGGCGGGTACGGCCCGGAACGCGCCGTCGATCCGGCCGCGACCCTGGCCGGCCTGTTCGCCGACCAGGCGGTCCGGACGCCGGATGCGCCCGCCGTGGCATTCGAGGGGACAGGTCTGTCCTACGCCGAATTCGCCGGCCGGGTGAACCGCCTGGCGCGGCACCTGATCGCGCTGGGTGTCGGACCGGATGTCCCGGTGGCGCTGGGTATGCGGCGCTCGGTGGATCTGGTCGTGGCGATGTACGCGGTGATCACCGCCGGTGGTGCGTATGTGCCGCTGGATCCCGAGCAGCCGGCCGAACGCACGGAGTACATCCTGGCCACGGCCGACCCGGCCTGCGTTCTGACGAGTTCGGCGGATGAATTCGGCACGGCGGATCGTCCAGTGGTGGTCGTCGACGAGATCGACCTCTCGGGCTACGCCGATGCCCCGGTGACCGATGCCGATCGGGTCGCGCCGTTGCGGGCGTCGAATACGGCGTACGTGATCTTCACCTCCGGTTCCACCGGCCGCCCGAAGGGTGTGGCGGTGTCGCATGCGGCGATCGTGAACCGTTTGGTGTGGATGCAGTCCGAGTACGGGTTGACGTCTTCGGATGTGGTGTTGCAGAAGACGCCGTCGACGTTCGATGTGTCGGTGTGGGAGTTCTTCTGGCCGTTGCAGGTGGGTGCGCGTCTGGTGGTCGCGAAGCCGGATGGGCATCGTGACCCGGCGTACCTGGCCGATCTCATCGATGCCGAGCGGGTTTCGGTGGCGCACTTCGTGCCGTCCATGCTCAGTGTGTTCGTCGCGGCGCTGCCCGCCGATGCGGCGCGGTGTGGTTCGTTGCGGTTGGTGTTCTCCTCGGGTGAGGCGTTGGCGCCGAAGCCGGCGCACCGGTTGCGGGAGTTGACCGGGACGGTTGTGCACAACCTGTACGGTCCGACCGAGGCCGCGGTCGACGTTACGTATCACGAGGTTACGGACGCGGATACCACCGAGGTGCCGATCGGTGCTCCGGTGTTCAACACTCGGGTGTATGTGCTGGATGCCCGGTTGCGGCCGGTTCCGGTGGGTGTTGCGGGTGAGTTGTATCTCGCGGGTGCGCAGTTGGCGCGCGGTTATGTGGCGCGTCCGGATCTGTCGGCGGATCGGTTCGTGGCCGATCCGTTCGAGATCGCCGAGCGCATGTACCGCACGGGTGACCTGGTGCGGTGGACCGCTGCGGGCGAACTGGAGTACCTGGGTCGTACCGATTTCCAGGTGAAGTTGCGTGGTCTGCGTATCGAACTCGGCGAAATCGAATCGGCGCTGACCGAGGTCGACGAGGTCGCCCAGGCCGTGGTGGTCATGCGTGGTGACGCGCGCACCGGGGATCAGTTGGTGGGCTACGTGGTGCCGGCGGCCGGCGCCCTGGTCGAGAGCGACTCGCTGCGCGCCGCCCTGTCGGGCCGGTTGCCGTCGTATATGGTGCCCGCCGCGTTCGTCGTACTCGACGCCTTCCCGCTGAACGCCAGCGGCAAGCTCGATCGCCGGGCGCTGCCCGAACCGGTCTTCGCGGCCCGGGCATTCCGGGCGCCGGCCACCCCGATCGAGGAGATCGTGGCGGCGACCTTCGCCGATGTGCTGGACGTGGAACGGGTCGGCGCGGACGACGACTTCTTCGAGCTTGGCGGTAACTCCCTGATCGGTATGCAGGTCGCGGCCCGTATCGGTGCGGCGCTCGGTACCCAGGTGGCGGTGCGCACGCTGTTCGAGGCGCCGACCGTGGCCGCGCTCGCGCTCCGGGTGGAAGAGTCCGGTGCCCGGTCCCGGCCGGAACTTGTGGCCGGGCCGCGACCGGAACAGATACCGCTGTCCTACGCGCAGCAGCGGATGTGGTTCCTGAACCAGTACGACACTTCGTCGGCGGCCTACAACCTGCCTATGGCGATCCGCCTCACCGGTGATCTCGATGTGCCGGCATTGCGCGCGGCGCTGGGCGATGTGGTGGCCAGGCACGAATCGCTGCGGACCCGGTACCCGGAGCAGGGTGGCCGACCGGTGCAGTTGATCCTGCCCGCCGAACGGGCCGTGCCGACCCTGGAGCCGGAGCAGGTGTCCGGGGACGAGGTAGCGGCCGAGATCGTCGAGTTCGCGGCGACCGGTTTCGACGTGGCCGCCGCCGTGCCGGTGCGGATCCGTCTCTTCGCTGTCTCACCCCGGGAATTCGTGCTGGTCGTGGTGCTGCACCACATTGCCGGTGACGGTTTCTCGCTGGCGCCGCTGGCGCGGGACGTGATGACCGCGTACGCGGCACGGGTCCAGGGCGAGCTGCCGGGCTGGGCGCCGCTGCAGGTCCAGTACGCCGACTACACGCTGTGGCAGCGGCAGGTGCTGGGTGCCGAGGACGATCCGGACACCGCCATGGCCCGCCAGATCGCGTTCTGGCAGGAGACTCTCGCGGACCTGCCCGACGAGCTGGTGCTGCCCACCGACCGCCCCCGGCCCCCGGTGGCGTCGCTGCGTGGCGCCAGGGTGCACGGCGAACTGGACGCCGAGCTGGTGCGGAGTCTGAACGCCCTGGCCCGGGCCCGTGGCGCGTCGATGTTCATGGTGCTGCACGCCGGATTGGCGGCCCTGCTGGCGCGACTGTCCGGTAGCGAGGACATCGCGATCGGTACGCCGATCGCGGGTCGTGGTGAGCGGGCGCTCGACGATCTGGTCGGTATGTTCGTCAATACGCTGGTGCTGCGGACCGCGGTCGGATCGGGTGAGACCTTCGCCGATCTGGTGGATCGGGCCCGCCGGGCGGACCTGGACGCGTTCGGTAATGCCGATGTGCCGTTCGAGCGGCTGGTGGACCTGCTGGCGCCGGAGCGTTCGCAGGCCCGCAACCCACTGTTCCAGGTGGCGCTGTCATTCCAGAACCAGGAGGCGCCGGCTCTGGACCTGGCCGGTCTGACCGTCGCCGGGATGGAGATCGCCGACGATGTGGCGCGCTTCGACCTCCAGTTCTCGCTGGCCGAAAACGGTTCGGGCGGTATGGAACTGGTGTTGAACTACGCCACCGAACTGTTCGACGAAACCACCGCGACCATGATGG
>NZ_BDCJ01000048.1 GCF_001613445.1 Nocardia grenadensis NBRC 108939 | reverse complement strand
CCGGACGGCGGGCGGCCGGCGCCGGCGCGCGGTACGGCCGAACCCGTGGGCCGTGCGACCGGCCGGCGGCCCCCAGCCGGCGACGACGCCGTGGGCTCGCCCCGCCGAGAAGAGCACTCCGCCGCCTCCCGCTGTGGCCGCGGCCGGGGATACTCCGCCGCCCGCCACCTCGGAGGCCCGGAGCCGGAGTGCGACGCGGGAGAGCGCTGGAGTTGAAACGAATGCGCGGGATCAAGTGGTTTCGGCGCCGTCGGCCGCTGTCGATGCTCCGGCCGTGTCGGCTCCGGCTCGCGCGGACGAGGGTCCGCCGCCGCGCGGTTGAGATCGGATGAGGTGCGGCGGCCGGTGGCTCGCTGTTTCCACCGGCCGCCGCGGATGAGGTCATCAGGGATGAGGGAACTGGTGACCTGCCGCCCGACTATAGCTCCTGATAACGTGCCGTTCAATAACGGCACTATTGCCAGTGGGGGGAATTTGTCCGATTTGGGTTGCGCATAGTTTGCCGCAGGAAGGCTTCGTCTGTGCGCGGAATGCGGTCAGGATCTTGATGGTTCGTGCGTCGACCGGCCCTGGATCGCAGATTGCCGGTCGGCCGCACGGCTGATCCCGCACCTCGGTCCGGTATGGGATCGAAAGATATTTTAACGCTGGATTACGGTACATTCACTGGTGGGATGGCCGGCGATGTGTCGCGGCTTTTGTCCGAATTTTTGCGGATGTGCGCGAGCTCCTGCAAATCCGCACCGATCTACCTCACTGAGGCTTTCTTGCGGAAGACCCGTCTTCCCGGTGCTGGGAAATGGTCTGCCCCGCTGCCGGGCCGGGTGGCTTACCCTGCGAGCAGACGAGGGTCGGCGGAAGGGATGTCCGAGGTGTCAGCGGCCGAAGACGCGTTCTACACGGGCGTGCAGAGTTTGGGATTGGTCGCCGGAGGGGTGCGCAACGAAGAGCATGCTCGCGCGGCGTTCACAGCGGCAACGGATCTCGATCCGGATATGTGCGATGCGTGGCTGGGCCGGGCTATGGCGGGGGAGGTCACTTCCGAGGTCATCTACGGTGCCTACCGCTCCTCGCACAATCTCTATCGGGACCAGCAGCGTGCCGGTCTGGTGGACCGTGCCCTCTGGTGTCAGGTGGAGATCGGTGTCTTCGGACTGCGTGTCGCCATGGCCGACCGCGACCAGATCGCCATCGCGCAGGCCTGTGCCTACGCCGACGGCGGGGAGTGGCAGGAGGCCGCCGCGATCCTGGACGAGGTGCGCGGTGACGACGTGGCCGAATTCGCCCGTATCTCGCTGTTCTACCGGACCGGCCGCTGGCCCGATGTGCTCAGCGCCCGCTCCGCGAAACCCGTGCTCGAGGACGGGTTGCTCGATATCGCCGCCGAGCTCATGGCCGCCAGCGCACTGGCCCACCTCGGACGATTCGGCGAAGCGCTGCCGCGGGCCCAGCGGATCGTGGAGGATAGCCAGTCCGGCAATCTGTCCTACATCTGGGCCGACGCCCACTACCTGCTCGGAATGATCCTGCGGCACAACGGGGACCACGACGCTGCCGACAAGATCCTCAAGGGCCTGCAGGGTTCCGGGCTGTGGCCCAACCGGCCGGACTGGCAGCAGGCGGTACGCGACAAGAACTTCCGGCTCGAGGTCACCACCCCCGCGGTGGTCGCTTCGCGGACCGATATCTGGGATGCCAGATCCGGCGACGACCCGGCCGAGGTGGCGGCCAGTGCGGCCAAGGCCGAACGCGACGAACTGCTCGAGGAGGCCTCCAAGCTCCTGCAGTCGCAGATCGGTATGGATTCGGTCAAGGAGCAGGTGGACCGGCTGAAATCCGGTGTGCTGATGGACCAGGTCCGCGCCAAACGCGGGCTCGCGGTCGATTCGCGGTCCAACCACCTCATCTTCTCGGGGCCGCCCGGAACGGGTAAGACCACCATCGCCCGGGTGATCGCCAAGATCTTCGCGGGGCTCGGGGTCGTAGAGAACGCGGAGGTCATCGAGGCGTCACGTAACGATATGGTCGGCACCCATCTGGGGCATACCGCCCCGAAGACCAATGCTCTGATCGACTCGGCACTGGGTGGCGTGCTCTTCATCGACGAGGCCTACACTTTGATCCAGGAGGGGCTGTCCGGGGGCGACGCGTTCGGTAAAGAAGCGGTCGACACACTGCTGGCCCGGATGGAGAACGACCGCGACAAGCTGGTGGTGATCATCGCCGGGTACGAGGCCGAGATAGACCGGTTCCTGCAGTCGAACGAGGGCCTCTCCTCACGGTTCACCAAGCGGGTCCGTTTCCCCAGCTACGATCCGGCCGAGCTCGTCCAGATCGCCGATCACATCGCGTCGAAGAAGGACTCGATCCTGTCGGATCAGGCGCGCGAGGTACTGCGCGACCGATGCACGATGATGTCGGAGCAGAGCAAGAACGGGCGGCGTCTCATCGATCTCGCCGGCAACGGCCGTTTCGTGCGCAACGTTGTCGAAGCCGCCGAGGCCGAGCGCGATTTCCGGTTCACCCGGGACAATGTGGATATCGCGGCGCTCACCGACGAGGAACTCATGACAGTTGACGCCTTCGATATCACCGCCGCGCTCCAAGGATTGGCACCCGTCGGCAAGTAGCGTCCGCGACTCGTCCCGACCGGCTGTTCCCATCCTTGGGGAGTGGCCGGTTTCGCGGTGCGCGTTAGGTTGTGGCCGAGGTCGGCGGAAGGGAACGTATACCGGTGGCACGCTTCCGGGTGGTGACCAAGCACCAGGTTTCGGGTTGGCGGTTTCTGCTACACCGGATCGAGCATGCCCTGGTCCGCCGCGACGCATCGATGATCGATGATCCGTCGCGAGGCCGGTCGACGGCACTTTCGATCGGGGTGGCGTTGGCCTGCATCGGTATCGCGGGCGCGGCTGTGCTGGCCTTCTTCAAACCGGCCAAGCCGGTGGGCGATTCGCCGATCATCGCCGAGAAGGACAGCGGTGCCCTGTACGTGAAGCTCGGCGAGCGGCTGCATCCCGCACTCAACCTGACCTCCGCGCGGCTGATCGTGGGTCAGGCCGCCAACCCGGTGAAGGTGTCACCCGACGAACTGGCGAAGTATCCGCGCGGCCCGTGGGTCGGGATCCCGGGCGCTCCGGGACAGATCAGCGACGAAGCGGAGAAGGATTCGGAGTGGACGGTCTGTGATACCGCCCGCACCGGCGCGGCCGCTCCGGTGGACCCGAAGACCGGCCTACCGACACTGTTGCGTTCGGCGGTGCTGACAACCGCCATCGCCGGACCACTCACCGTCGACGACGACGCCGTACACGAACTGAGCGGACGGCAGGCCCGGCTGCTGCGTGGCGACGACGCCACCTGGCTCGTGTACTCCGATCCGGTGCAGGGTGTGGTCCGGGCCGAGATCAACCTCTCGGATTCGCCGGTGATGCTGGCGCTCGGGATCGACAGCCGCGTTCAGGTGGCCGCGGCCTCACCGGGTCTGCTGGGGGCGATACCCGAGGTCGCGCCGATCCGGGTCCCGGATGTGCCCGGTGCCGGATCGCCCGCGACGCTGAAACCGTCCTTGGACGCGGTGGTCGGATCGATCGTCACGGTGTCCCTCCCGAATCAGCCCGCTGCCTACTACCTGGTGTCCAATGCCGGATTGGTACGGGTCAGCGCGGTGCTGGCCTCGATCGTGCGCAATTCGAATTCGCACGGGGCGGTCGCGACCAGTACCGTCGGGCCCGATGTCGCGGCGGCGAATCTGCGCCCGGGCGATTGGCCCGGTACCGCCACCTATCCGGCCGAGCCGGTCGAGATCCTCGATCCCATCCGGGACCTGGTCACCTGCTATCACTGGGAGCGCACGGGTACCGACCCGGACGCGCACACCCGTCTGCTCTATGGCCGGCAGCTGCCGCTCACCAAACAGGAACAGGGGCGCACAGTCGGGCTGGTGACCGCGCCCTATTCCGGTGGCGCGACCGCCGACTACGCGTATCTGCCCCGGACCTCGGGGAAGTTCGTGCAGGTGACCGGCGCCGAACCCGGATCGCCCCTGCGCGAATCGCTGTTCTGGATCTCCGACAGCGGGGTTCGATACGGTATCGGCGCGGATATGAAGGGCGGCGGCAAGAACGATCCGACGCTGTCCGCACTGGGATTGCGCGAACCGATAACGGCCCCCTGGAGCATTGTCTCGTTGTTCGCGGTCGGCCCCACCCTCTCGGTCGGTGACGCCATGATCCAGCACGACGGGATACCGACGAATATGACGGGTGTGCAGATGACGGGCAGGAAATGACCGCGACACGCCGCTTCGTCCGTCCGGCCCGGATGGTGCGCGGCCCGAAGGCACCGGCGGTGACCGAACTGCGCCTGCAACCACCGACCGAATTGCCGCGGCCGGTACCGATGTCCAAGCTCAAGATGATCATGCCCGTGATCATGCTGGCGGCCATGGTCGGCATGATGGCCATGATGTTCTCCGGCGGCCGCGCCATGTCGCCGATGATGCTGATGTTCCCCATGATGATGGTCGTATCCATGTTCGGCATGCTCGGTGGGCAGCTGGGTGGTGGCGGGGGTGCCAACAGCACCGCGGCGGGACTGAACGAGGAACGCAAGGACTACCTGCGGTCGATCACCGACAACCGGAAGACCGTGCACGAGGCCGAGACCGAACTCTACGAGTACCTCTCCTACACCCACCCCGGCCCGGCCGGACTCGGCCGCCTGGTCGGTGGCAAACGGATGTGGGAGGTGCAGGTCGCCAATCCGCAGTTCCTGCGGGTGCGCATGGGGCGCGGGCGGATCGCCAACCAGGTCCGGGTGATCGTCCCGGAAGCGGCCCCCACCTCGGATCTGGATCCGGTCGGTGTCGTCGAGCTGACTCGGTTCGCGAAGGCGTACTCGACGGTCGGGGGTATGCCGGTCGCGATCAATCTGCTGTCGGCGCCGCTGGTCGGCCTCGACGGTGATCCGGCCGCGATCGCGGGGTTGGCCCGGGCCATGATCGCCGAGATCGCGGTCCTGCACGGGCCGGACCAGGTCGCGGTCGCGGCGGTTCTCCACGATCCGGACGATCCGCAGTGGTCGTGGCTGAAATGGCTGCCGCATACCCAACATCCGGCGGATAACGACGCGATCGGGCCGAGCCGTATGGTGTATCGCACCGTGGCCGAACTGCGGGCCAAGGTGCTCGCCGGGCTGAACCGTGGCCCGTTCTCCGCGAACAATGAACCGGCGTTGGACAAATCGCATTTCGTCCTGCTCGTGGAATCCGGAGGTGCGAACACCGATCGCGATATCTCCGGTATCGACGGCTGCACCTGGTTGCGTCTGGGGGAGTCGGAGCAATCACTGCCGCGCTCGCTGAAGTTCACCGTGACCGCGGAACGCGCCCTGGAGGAACAGACACCACGCGGGAGCCGCCTGGTCGGAACCGCCGATACGATGTCGGTGTCGCAGGCCACCGCGGTGGCGCGCAGGCTGTCACCGTACCGGCTCTCCACAGTGGTGGAGGCCGTGGCCGCCGAGCAGGCCAGTGGCAGTACTTCCTGGGAGGACATGCTCGGAATCACCGACCCGGGCAATATCCGGGTGGACCGCCAGTGGCCCACCCGCCGCGACGCCGACCGCAACCGCTTGAATATCCCGTTCGGTCACGACCCCACCGGGCAGCTGGTGCATCTGGACATCAAGGAGTCCGCCGAAGAAGGTATGGGCCCGCATGGGATGTGCATCGGTGCCACCGGATCCGGCAAATCGGAATTCCTCCGAACCCTGGTGCTCTCCGCCATCGCGTCGCATTCACCCGATGTGCTGAACCTGCTGCTCGTCGACTTCAAGGGTGGCGCGACCTTCCTCGGTTTCGACCGGCTCTCCCATGTGACCGCGGTGGTGACCAACATGGAGGAGGAAGCCGATCTCGTCACCCGTATGGAGGACGTGATCAACGGCGAGATGGGCCGCCGCCAGCGCATCCTGCGTGACGCGGGAAACTTCGCGAACGTCGCCGACTACGAGCGGGCGCGGGAACAGGGTGCGCGGCTGGAACCGCTGCCCACCCTGCTGATCATTCTCGACGAATTCGCCGAACTGCTGGAACAGCATCCGAGCTTCTCGAAGCTGTTCGTCGCCATCGGCCGCCTGGGCCGTTCGCTGCGGATCCATCTGCTGCTTTCCTCGCAGAAGGTCCCCGCCAACCGGATGGGCGAGCTCGAGGCGCACCTGTCCTACCGGATCGCGCTGCGCACCAACCAGACCAGCGATTCGCGCGATGCCATCGGCACCGCGGATGCCTACCACTTGCCGAAGAAACCCGGCTCGGGGTATCTCCGGGTCGGAGCCGGCGATCTGCAGCGCTTCCAGGCGGCTTATGTCGGCGCCCCTTATACCGCGCCCGCCCAGACGACCGCCTCCGGCGCGCAACGTGCCCGTCGCCCCGGTGGAGGTTACAAACCGCCGCAGCGATTCACGGCCTCCTACATCGCCGAGACACGTCCGGTGCAGGTGGTGGAGCCGGTACGGGCCGCCGAACCCGAGAACACCGACGGCGAACCGGTCAGCGTGATGGAGACCGTGCTGCAGCAGTTCAGCCGGCACGGCCGCCCGGCGCACAAGATGTGGCTTCCCCCGCTCGGTGTCCCGCCCACCCTGGATCGGCTGATCGCCTCGGCGGAACCGGGTGGACTGGTCCTGCCCTGGGCAATCGTGGACAAACCGCGTCAGCAGCGCCAGGATGTCTGGTCGGTGGATCTTTCCGGTGCCGGCGGCCACGTAGCGGTCGTCGGCGGACCGCAGTCGGGCAAATCCACGGCCCTGCAGACATTGATCCTGTCTGCCGCGCTCACGCATACCCCGGAGCAGGCGCAGTTCTACTGCTTCGATTTCTCCGGCGGTCTGTCCGCCCTGCGCACGCTGCCGCATGTGGGTGCGGTGGCATCGGCCCGGGACGTGGATCGGATCCGGCGGACCTTCGCGCTCATCCGCAATCTGATCGCCTCCCGGCAGGCGCTTTTCGATCACCTCGGCATCGACTCCATGCGCGACTTCCGCCGGCGCCGTAGTGTCCCGGAGTCCGCGGCCGAGTTGTCCTCCTACGGCGATGAACACGGTGACGTGTTCGTCGTGGTAGACGGCTGGGATATCGGGTTCGCGGTCAACGGACCGTATTACGACGAATACATGCCGACCATGGAGTCCATCGCTCTGCAGGGACTCAATTATGGTGTCCACCTGGTGATCAGCAGCTCTCGCTGGGCGGCGATCCGGCCCGCGATCAAGGATCTGATCCAGACCCGGCTGGAGATGCGGCTCGGCGATCTCACCGACACCGTGTTCAATTCGCACCGCGCCGTGGTGGCCGCCGTACCGCCGAACAGGCCGGGCCGGTGTGTCTCGAACGAGGCACTCCATATGCTCACCGCGCTACCGCGGACCGACGGCAACGGTGATGCCGAGACCTCCGCGGCCGGTTTGAACGCGGCGATCAGCCAGTTGACCCAGACCTTCTCGGGCCGTCGCGCACCCGAGGTACGCTTGCTGCCCGGCGAGGTAACCATGCCCGAGATCCTGGCGCGCGTTCCGCAACCGACGAACCTGGCCGAGCGCCTGGTGGTGCCGTTCGGTATTCGCGAATCCGACCTCGCGCCCGCCACCATCGATTTCGGCGTGTCCACCCATTTCGTGATCCTCGGTTCGTCAGGCTGCGGCAAATCGACTGCCTTGGCCGCGCTGCTGGAATCGATACGCACCCGGTTCACCCCGGAGGAGGCCCGGGTGCTGCTGGTCGACTTCCGGCGCCAGCACATGGACGCGCTGCCGGCGGAACAACTGGTCGGATACCTCACCAGTGCCCGCGACCTGGTGGAGAACCTGCCGCCGTTCGTGCAGAAGATGCGCACCCGGCGCCCACCGGACGGGGTCACCTCGCAGCAATTGAAAGACCGGTCCTGGTGGAGTGGCCCCGAGATCTTCGTGGTCGTCGACGACTATCACATGGTGGCCCAGCGTGGTCAGATGAATCCGCTCGATCCGTTGAAGGACATCATCGTCGACGGGCGCGATACAGGTTTCCATCTGGTCGCCGCGCGCAATATCGCCCAGGCGGATTCGGCCATGTACGACAGTGTGCTGGGGCAGGTGAAGAACCTGAATTCCTCGGGCTTCATCATGGACGGGTCGAAATTGGACGGCATGCTCATCGGTGATGTGAAACCGACGAAACAGCCGGTGGGCCGAGGCATTCTGGTCGAGCCGCTGCTTTCGCGGAAGGACCTGGTCCAGGCGGCCTGGCTACCCGACGCGTAGCCGATCGGGAGTCCGCGGTCCGGCCGATGAGCGGGACTCCCCAAGATTGGGAATGGCTTAGCGTTCTTGGTGTACCGCTCCGGACGCGGTAGCAGGCAACAATCGATCGGAGTCATCGATGGTCCCCTTCTCAGCATTCACCGATCAGTTCCCCGGGATCAGCGCTCAGGTGAGCGCCGAGCAGTCCACCCTTTCGGGCTTCATGCATTCCGCCGCTCCCTGGGCACAGCCCGAGCCCACCGGCGCGCATTTCCCCGGTCTCCTGCTCAGCGCGGGCTTCAATCTCATGCAGGCCGCGTACTTCCAAATGCTCGCTGTCGGTGTCCTCGAGAAATTGCGTGGCGGTGAGACCTTGGTACCGGCGAGCATGACCTTCGAACTCACCGATAACACGGGTGGTGCCAGTGTCGGCGCGGCCGGCGCATCGATCGCCGGCGCGGTTTTCGGCAACTGATCCACCAGCCGCTGCGGAACGGAGCTGCGAATGCCGTTCTTCGAATACTTCGCGCTGGACCCACTGGTGATCCGGAACATGATGGACGACGGGCCCGGAGCGTTGCCACTCATCAATACGTCGACGGCCTATGACGGCGTGGAGACCGCGCTGGACTCGGCGGCGTCCGGAACGGACGGCCTGTTGACCACCATGGCCGAGGCTTGGCCGGGCGGGTTGAGCACACAGCGCGCCCAGTCGGCCTTTCGGAAACACAATCAGTGGGTCCGTCAGCAGGCGGCCGTCGCCAGCTTCCTGTCCAAGGCGGCGAGCGCCTCCGCCGAGCTGCACCGGGCGGTCGATGCGGCGATCCCCTCGCGGGTGGAGATCCTGGCCGCCATCGCCAAACGGGTCGCGGCCACCACCGCGGCGGCCGCGACCGCCGGCACTCCGGCGGGCACTGTGGCGACCGCGGCCGTCGCCGCGGCGGAAGCAGAGTACATGGTGCTTCGCTTGCGAGCCGGGGCCGGAATGATGGCCTACGAGGCCGGTGCGATGGAAGTCGTGTCGACCCTGCTCTCCATCCCGATCGAACCGCCGCCGCCGATCGTGGTAGCACCCGATGGATCCGGCCCGGTGAACCCGCCGGATACGAGCGGTCCACTGCAGGATCTGCTGACCAACGGCCCGAACAGCGATGTGCTGACCGGCGACCACCATCCGAACCAGACCACAGGCGACCCCACCCAGTCCACGGGCGACCCCGGCCAGTCGACCGGTGGCAGCGACGGGGGCAGTGGGGATCCGGGCACGGACCCGACACAGCCGCCGACCCAGGCCACCCCGGACCAGCCGGTGTCCGATATCCAGCAGCCGATCGGCAGTGAATCCGCGATGGGACCGGGTACGGAGTCCTACGGGCTCGACTCCGCGAATCCGGAAAGCCTGTACGGCACTTCGCCTACCTCGCCGACCCTCGCGGGCCTCAGCGGCGGGGCCGGAAGCCTCGTCGCGCTCGGTATGGCCCGGGGCGGTATCGGGATGATGCCCGGCGCTGCGACGGGCTTCCGGCTACCCGGCGGCTGGACGCCGGGTTCCGGTACCCCGTTCGGTGCCTCCTCCGGAGCCCCCACCGGCGCGCCGGTGCGTAACGCTCCCAAACGGGTTTCCGCGCCGACGGCGCGGATGCGGCGGCGCAGGAAGGAGGAGGAAGAGCGGACCGGCAAGGTGTTCACCCCGGGTGAGCAGTTCGAGGTGCCGGTTCTCGAGCGGCCGCCCGCGATCGGTGTCATCGAATACCAGGACGAGGAACCCGAAGCGGAACTGCTGATCGATTCTTCACTCGTGGGAGTACTCGATCGCCTCGATGACGAGGTGGAACAAGACAATAGAGAGAGCTCCCGGTGAGTCGTCCGGGGTTCGCTGAGGATTTATCGAAAAGGAGAACACCATGGCTGGCACTCTGTCCGGTGATATGAGTGGTATCACACAGGCCAGTGAGGACACCCTCAAGGCGGTGGCCACCAAAATGGCCGGCCCGCTGGGCACGCTCGAGGGACACCTGCAGGCACTCGCCGGTTCGCAGTCGGATCTGCAGACGTCCCTGAAGGGGCAGACCGGCACCGCGGTCCAGAACGCGTTCGGTAACGCCTACGAAACAGGCAAGAAGGTCGCCGAGTTCCTCCAGACCATCATGGACACGATCCAGGCCAGCGGTGTGGACTTCGGTGACCTCGACCTCCAGGGAGCCGCGCGTTTCGGTGCCGACGGTTCGCTGGATGTCGGCAGCGCCAGCGGCACCTGGGCCAACAACGCCGTGGAAGGCGTCGGCAACCGCGATATGAGCAAGGTGTCGCTGAACTTCTGATCGGCCCGGCAGGCCGTATTTCCAAATCTTCGTAAGAAAGGTTGGTTCCGATGACCAATCCCATCTATGCCAATTACGCACAGGTCGACGACGTCACCGTGCGAGTCAAGTCCGTGCTCGGCGGTATGCAGGACAACCTCGGCCAGCTGCGCAGTCTCAAGCAGATGCTGCTCGACGAATTCAAGGGTTCCGGTGCCGGCGGGTACGAAACCGTCGCCTTGGAACTGGAGAAGCGGCTCGACTCCTACGAGGCCAGCCTGGCCGGCCTGAACGGCAAGGTGATCGATGTGGCGACCAAGGGCGGCATGATCGACGGTGCCGACAACCTGGTCGCCAACAAGTTCATGGGTCTCGTGGGATAATTTGTTCGGCCAACCCTCGGGCGCTACCGAGATGGCGGGACCGGCGGATAGCGATCCGGTCACCATCGACCTGAATGTCGATGCCGCCCTTGTCCTCAAGGACATGGTCGGCATCGACACCTATCCTCCGGTCCTTGCCATCATGCCGAATATCTATCGGATCGACGATCGGGACCGGGTCTGGGCGGTCGTCAAGGAACAGCTCACCGAGGCGGGGATCCTCGTCGGCGGTGAGGTACATCCGGTCGTGGCCGGTTGGCTCCGGTGCCTGGAGCGCCCGGATGTCGAACTGGTGGTCCGGGTGATCGACAACGGCCGCGGCGGACACACCCCCACCATGCTGCGCATGTCGCTGGTGCGCGCGGGGGAGGCGCATGTACTCGCGGTGCGCTGCGATGACGAGGTGATCATCCAGTCGGTATTCCACCAGGGCAGACAACTGAATACACTGGCGGCGGTAGTGGGATCGGCGCTGGGCGACTATCCGGTGCTGAGCTTCGAACCGCTCGGCATCGCGATCGACGACCTGCAGGAGATTCCGGTCGATCCGGACGGCCGTAGGTCGGCGCTGCGGGAACTCGGTGCGGAGCCGCGCACGGCGAGCGTGCTCACCCGGGCGATGGACGAGATCGTCCGCCGGGCCGAGGTGCTCATGATCGAACACCGTGACGGTGGCGCGACGACCCCCGACTTCAACGCTTGTTTGAGCGTGCTGGACACGCTCGCAGGGCGATTGGTCATCACACCCAGCAGGGCGCTGGACGGCCGGATATGGTCGACCTTCCGGCCGGGTGACGATCCCGCCCTGCACAGTGGTATCAACGGTCTGGCCGAGCTGCTGCCCGGCCGGAGCTGGTTCGATACCGCGCGCACCGGTTGACGTTCCAGTGCTGGATGAGAGGACGGTGAGATGAACCGGGCACCGACAACCAATGGCGACGCAACCGCTGCGCTCGCCAAAGGCGGTTACGACGCCTACTTCGCACAGCTAGAGGATCATCCCGGTAGCGGAGCGTCCCGGGCCGCTGCCCTGCCGGTTCCTCCCCGCCCCGATATCCCGTCCGCGGCCTCCACCTCAGGCGCCGAATCGCCGACAGCACCGGAAACAGGTACCGATCAGATGAGTTCGGCAGCGTCTCCGGATCCGGGGGCCGGACCCGCGCCCGCATCGCACACCGTCGGTTCCCCGCCTTCCGCGGTCTCCCCGCCACCGCCCGGCGCTCCGGCTCCCGACGGCCCACCCGCGGCCGACGGCGATCTGGCCGATCTGCGGCAGCGGGCGGCCACGGCCCATCAGCAGGCCGCGGAAGAGGAACGGCGGGCTATAGCGCGCCGCCAGCAGAACGCCCAGGTAGCGGCGATGCCGCCCCCGCCCGGGCCGCCGGAGCCGAGTGCCGCACCGGCGGCGGGATGGGCGACGCCGCCCCCCGATACCGCGGCGCAGTCGCCGGGCCCGGCTCAGCCGCCCCCGGCCGCAGCGCCGGCCGCGGGAGCCGCCTACACCGGAAACCCGCAGTACT
Source organism: Nocardia grenadensis NBRC 108939 (assembly GCF_001613445.1). GTDB lineage: Bacteria > Actinomycetota > Actinomycetes > Mycobacteriales > Mycobacteriaceae > Nocardia > Nocardia grenadensis. Next base: position 9,599 of record NZ_BDCJ01000048.1, on the reverse strand, counting down.
ACGCCGATTACTCCCCGATGGCGGCCACCGACCCGGCCACCGGGCGCCCTGTCGCCGATCCGTCGCGTGTCCCTGATCGGATCCACCGGCCGTCCTACGATTCGACCGGGCGTATCGAGGTGCTGCCTCCGGCGCTGGCATCCGCGGAACTCCTCGCCGAGATCGCGGCCGTGCGCCAGGCCCATCTGCGCTCGAACAAGGGTATGCGGGGGGCACTGAACAAGGTCGGCTTCAATCTGGGCCTCTCGCCGGCCGAACAGCGGGCGGAGAGCCGGCGCAATCGGATCCGCCGGCAACTCACCGTGCCATACCAGATCGCGGTGGTCAGTGTGAAGGGTGGCGTGGGTCGTACCACCACCACGGCCGGTCTCGGTTCGACCTTCGCGAAGCTGCGGCCCGACCGGGTGGTCGCCATCGACGCCAACCCGGATTTCGGCGATCTGTCCAGCCGGACCACGCGGCATCAGTTCGGTCTCACACTGCGGGATCTCGCGCAGGCCGGGGGGCGGCTGGACTCCTTCTCGGCGGTGCATTCCTATACCTCGGTCAATACCGCCGATCTCGCCGTGGTGGCATCGCCGTGGACCACCGACGCGGCGGAGGCCCTGACCGGCAACGAGTATCAGGCCGGTGTGGAGATCCTGCGCCGGCACTACAATCTGCTCGTGGTCGACTGTGGAACCGGAGTGCTCGATTCGTCGACCGATTCGGTATTGCGTACCAGCGATGCGGTCGTCGTGGTGACCCCCGCGACCGTCGGCGGTGTCACCGGTGCGGTCGCGACCCTGAACTGGCTCAGTTCGCACGGTTTCGACCATTTGATCGCCACCTCGGTGGTGGCGATCGTCCGGCAGCATCCGGTCAAACCCACGGTGGATATCGAGGCAATCGAGAAGCTGTTCGCTTCGGCGCAGCGGCCCACCATTCAGATTCCCTTCGATCCGCATCTCGCCGAAGGCGGTGAGATCGATCTGCGCATGCTCGAGAAAGAAACCTTGTTGGCCTTCGAGGACCTCGCGGCCGATCTGGCCGACGACTTCCCCGGCTATGTCGCCGAACCCTCGAGCGGCGAGCGCGGGGGAATGCGGTGACCGCTGTGCAGACAGCGGCCCCGTCGGCGGCGGGTAGCGCCGCTCCTGCCGAGGTCGCGCGAGCGCGGGTCGCCGTGATGGTGTCCAGCTACCAGGTGGATGTGGTCGTGCCGACCAAGTTCACGGTGGAAACCTTCATCGACGACCTGGTGACCGTACTCGCGACCGCGATCGGTGACGAGGAGGTGGATTTCACCCCGCCGCACGGCCAGTGGAGCCTGGCGCGTCCGGGCGAGTCACCCATCCCGCGCTGGCGCAGTCTCGGTGACCACGACATCGTCGACGGTACGGTGCTCATGCTGGCGCCGGTCGAATCGGCCGAAGTCTTCACCCCGGTTGTCGAGGACATCACCGATGCCCTCGCGCTCATCAACGAACGCGAGTTCGCCGAGTTCGATGCCGAGACCGCCGCGGTGGTGGGCCTCGGTGTCTTCGGTATCGGCTCGGTGGGCCTGGCCGCCATGCTCTCCTGGGCCTGGACACAGTCCGGTTCGCTGCTGTGGTGTGGCCTGCCGGCGCTGTTCCTGGGAGTGCTGTGCTGGATCGCGGCTGTCGCGATCCGGGGTAGCGGTGCCGCCCGGCGCATTTCGCTGGGGGCGGGTCTGGCCGCGATCCCGCTACTGTTCGCCGGCAGCGCCATGCTCGTACCACCGGCATACGGTGAGCCGGGGCCGTTCGCGCCCGCCAATATCGTGGCCGGTGCGGTGGTGACAGCGGTCGCCGCCATGGCGATGATGCGGTTGACCGGAACCGGGATCGCCACGCTGATGAGCGTCGCCGTGCTCGGTATCACGGTGACGCTGACGGTCCTCCCGCTGGCCTATTTCGACCTGGTGACTCGCCAGGTCGCCGGTGGCGCGGTATTCGTCGGACTCGTACTGCTCACGCTCGCGCCTCGGATCGCGGTGGTCATCGCCCGTATCCGGCCGCCGGATCTGCCCGACCCCGGTAACGAGGTGAATCCCGCGACGCTCACCGATATCTTCGATGCCGAAACCCACCGGGATGTAGAGCAGGACGCCGAGGTCGCGGCGGCCGCGGAAGAGTCGCGGCGCAGCCGCGAGGTGGGTATCGAGAGCCGGGCGCGGCTCGCCGTCACGAGCCTGCGCGGCCTCATCGTCGCGGTCTCCGGATTGCTCTCGGTATCGACAGTGATCTGCGCGGCGGTCAGTCCCGGTGGAATCCGGGAGATCGTGATGGGCGCCGCGGTGGCCGGCATCTTGGCCATGCGTTCGCGCTGGTACCCCGACCGGGTGCAGGCGATCGCGCTGATCAGTGGGTCCGCGGTCACGGTGCTGGGCGTCGCGGCCGTACTTGTCGGCGCCTACGAGAGCTCGTTCGCGCGCCTGACCGTCGTTCTCGTCGCCGCTCTCATCGCCTGCTCCGCGCTGGCCGCGGCGTTGCGGCTGCCGGGCAAGCGACTGACACCGGTGACCCGGCGGATCACCGACCTGATCGAGTACGCGCTGATCCTCGTGGTTCCGGTGACCGCCTTCTGGATCATGGGTGTGTACACCGCCATGCGAGGGATCTGATGCGTCTGCGTCTGATCGGTGCCGCCGCGGCGGCACTGATTACCCTGGCGATGGATACCGGGGCCGGACCGGCCGCCGCCCTGGTACCACCGGAGGTGGTCGTCGGCGTGGCGCCACCGGACGGTCCGCCGGGACCGGAACTGCCGACGAAACAGGAGAGCGGCTGTCTGGCGTCGGGTGTGCTGGAGAATACCGACGTCTCCCGTACGCCTCCTTCTGAATTGGCGTTGAACCTGGCCGACGCCCGGACGCTCAGCCGGGGCGCCGGGGTCACGGTCGCTGTCGTGGATACCGGGGTGACCCCGCATCCGCGACTGCCCAATCTGGTGAGCGGTGGCGACTACGTCGCGGCGGGTGGCGACGGACTACAGGACTGTGACGCGCACGGGACGCTCATCGCCGGCATCATCGGCAGTGCCGCGGATCCCGCGGACGGTTTCACCGGCGTCGCGCCCGATGCGCGGATCCTGTCGATCCGCTACCGGTCCGTGGCTTTCCGGGTCGAACGCAGCTCGGGCGATCAGCGGGAACGACTCGCTCAGGAAGTGCGGACACTGTCCCGGGCGATCACCCATGCCGCAAATCTGGGAGCGGGCATCATCGTGGTGCCGCTGCCGGTCTGCCTGCCAGTGGATTCGGGTGTCGACCTCGGTGTCCTGGCCGAAGCGGTCGGCTATGCCGTGCACACCCGAGGGTCGCTGATCGTGGCTGGAGCCGGTAATTCCGACAGTCCCGGGTGCGCCCAGAACCCCGACTACGATCCAGGCCGCCCGGCGGATCCGCGGAACTGGAAATATGTACGAACGGCCTCGGTGCCCGGAGTTTTCGGTGAGTCGGTGCTGTCGGTCGGATTCACCACCGCGTACGGCGGGGTCACCGACCAATCGCTGATGGGCCCGTGGGTGAGCGTGGCCGCACCGGGTACCGGTATCGAATCGCTGGGCCCGGGTTCGGCCGGTTTGATCAACGGGGTCGGCGCCCCGGACAAACTGGTGCCGGTCGGTGGCTCGTCGTTCGCCGCCGCCTACACTGCCGGCGTCGCGGCCCTGCTGCGTTCGCGCTTCCCGAACGAGACTCCCGCCGAGATCACCGCCCGGCTCACCGCCAGCGCGCACGCGCCGGCGCGAGGTATCGACAATACGGTGGGAGCGGGGATGATCGACCCGATCGCGGCGCTGAGCTATCGGACCCCGCCCGAACCTCCCGAGGGCTTGTTCCAAGCGGCCGGATTGGAATTACCGCCACCGCCCCGGCCTCCGGACGGCAGACCGGGTATCACCGCGGCGATCGTGATCGGCGCGGCGGTACTGATCGGCGCGACCGCGACCTACGGTGTGAACTCGCGGCGGAGGCAGCGGCGGTGATCTCGACAGCGGAGCGAGCGGTCCGAGGGCCGGACCGCCGGGTCGCCGGAGTGGAACGCGGCCCGTTCGCGATTATGGCGATCGGAGGCAGTGTGGTGATGGCCGGGTTGTCCGCGTATCTGCCGTTGTGGGGTGCCGCGGCGATCGTCGCGGGACTGTTGCTCACGGTGATCGTGCGGTTCCGCGGCCGGACGCCCATACGGTGGTTCCTCGATTGGCTCGACTTCCGGACCGGGCGATCGGGCCGGGCGGAACTACTCACCGCGCAGCCCTCGTTGCGCGATATCGAGGTGCCGGCGGGATTGTGCGGTCTGGTGGAGGACGGAGACGTGCTGGTCGCGATGATCCAGCTCGCCCCCAATCTCGACCTGCCCACAGTAATCGCCGAGCAGACCATTTACACCGAGGACACCGTCGCGGTGGAGAGTCTGCTGCCGATGCTCGACCAATACGGGATCGGTATCGATATCGATATCGTCACGACCGGCCAGCGGGTCCGGGCGGCGGGTAGTTACAGCATGCTCTACGACCAGTTGATCGGTTCCCATCCGGTGGTCGGTAACCGGCTGACCTGGCTGGTGCTCCGGCTCGATCAGCACCGGAACCTGAAAGCGCTGGCCGCGCGCGGTCCGTGCGCCGTCGTCGCCCCCCGGACGCTCGCCACTGCGGCACATCGAATCGCCGGGCGTCTGCGCGAACGCGGTATGGCGGCGCATCCATTGCCTGCGGCGGCCATGGTCGAGGCGACCCGGTTGCTGCACGCCGGTGTCGAGCTCGGCGATCTGACCGAGCAATGGGACCGGGTGAAGACCTCGGTGCCGGGACGGTTTGTCACCAGCTTCGGAATCGATTGGTCCGAACTCGACGACTCGGGTCTGGACGACTGCTGGACCTGGAACAGCGGACGCACCACCCTGGTGGTCAGCTTGTCGGGTACCGACGGTCCCCGCGCCGTGGTGCGCTATATCGGTCCGGCTATGACCGAGGTGCTACCGGACTATCTGCGGCGGCTGCCCGGGCGGCAATCCGTGGCGCTCCGCTCCACCCTGCCCACGGGTGTTTCGCTGCGTGTGCTGACCCGGGACGAGAACACCGTCGAGGAGGCTTCGCCGGAGCTGGGCCGGGAGTTGTCGATCGCGATCGGCCCCAACGGCCAGATCCTCGGTGCGATCAGCGGGCAGACCCGGCATCAGCTTGCGCTACCACTGTACGACCCGGCCCCCTACAATCCCCGTCGCCGGACCGTCGACGTGCACGCCATGCTTCCGGTCGCCCAGCAGTTGGTACTGCGGGCCACGGTGGTCGGCGCCGATATCGAAGTCCACACCAGTCGTCCTCAGCGGTGGCAGCATCTCGTCACCGCGGTCGGGGATGCCAGGTCGCTGCGGCTGGCCGGGGCCGACGACGAGGAGCCGGGAGCGCATGCCGCCATCACCGTGTTCGATCAGCTGCCGCCCCAGGCGTCGGCCGCGCCGACCACGGTATCGATCAGCGATCCGGGCAGCCCGCGTCGCGGCTCGGTGGATCTGTCGATCGAACAGGTAGGGGAGGCACAGTTGGATGTGCGGATCCCGATGCGTACCGTCCGGGTGAACTTGGTCGAACCGCGCGGCGAGACCCGCTTTCTCGACCACAGCGACCGCCCGCCGACGGTTTCCCCGCCACCCGGTAATTCCGAACGGACCGTTCCGGTGACCCGGCCTCATGGATATCCGGCCCGGTGACTAGGACAGAGCAGGTAATCTCGATGACCGTGGTAGCGGATCCCGAACCCGGCAGTGGCAGATTCGACAACCCGGACGGCGTACAGGAGCAAACACCGAGACAGGCGGCCGCGGCGATTTTCTCCAGCCGGCTCTCGGAACTGATCGCCGAATCGGTGGTGTCCACCGAGGACGGGTCGACACGTGGGTTGACCTTGTACTCGCTCGCCCAGCACCTGGAACTCGCGTATCCGGATGTGCCGGTCTCGCAGTCGGGTCTGTACCGGTTGATCCACGGCGACGCCATCCCACGGTTGGACCTGATCATCGCGTTGGCGCGGGTGTTCGATGTACCGCCCGAGTACTTCGTGACGGCAGAGAAGACACGATGAACGGGGCGGTTCGGCACCCCCGGCGGACCGTTCGACACGGGCCTGTCGAGTCCCCATTGTTGGGAATGATGAGGCTATCGCCGGGGCGGTAACCGATACCATTTCGGCTATGCCCGATGCGGATTCCGGAGACGTATTTCTCCGCAATCGAGGCGCGATTCTGGATGCCCTCCTGGCGGATCCGGCTTTCGGGCTCACCAGCAGCAACACTCCTACGGAGACCGCCGCGCCCGAGGCCGAGCCGATCTCGCGTCCGGGCGGGCCGGAGATCGCCTTCGACGAATCACTGCTCGCGCCGGCGGCGCCGGTCCGCGATGTGGTGGCCGAGCCCGGCGACCCTCCGTCGCCGGTGGGGCTGGACATGCCTGCCGCCGAACCGGATTCCGGTGTCGCGGGGTCGCGGCCGCGGCGCTCGACCGCGGGGCCTTCGGCGAGCGAGCGGATCAACGCGTTGCTCAGCGGGCAGGCCCCCGGCAACGGTTCCACGGGCTTCGCCTCCGATAACGCCGAACGTGTCGCGGACCGGCTGAACGCGACCGCACCGCCCGAGGCGCCGCCGGAGCAATCGGAAGCTCGCGAGCCGGCTCGCGCCGAGCGGCAGACGCCGCGGGAAATCGCCCGTGAGGTCGCCGATCAGTTGCGCAAACCGCGGGTCGCCCTCGCGATCGCGGCTGTGGTGGCGCTGCTGATCGTGGTGCTACTGGTGGTCACCGGCGGGAAAGAGGACACTTCACAGACCCAGCCGCTGGCCGTTTCCCCGGCGCCGGCCCAGCCGGCACCCCAGACCCCACAGCCGCCCGGCAGCGGCACCATCGTTCCGAAATCGGCGGAGTCGAAATGCCCGTCGGGCGGCACCGACGGAATGGACGCCTTCTCCGGCGAACCGGGCAAGGCATGGTTGTGCCCGCGCGCGTACAAGATCGACGGTCAGGTTCTGCGGATCGATCTCGGCCAGGAGTACGAGATCGATTCGATCGCGATCGTGCCCGGCTGGGACCATGTGGGCACCGACGGCACCGACCAGTGGACGAAATACCGGACGGTGAGCCGTGTCTCGTATCAGTTCGACGACGACAACAAGACCACCTACACCCAGGAGACCCTGGATCAGCGGTCACTGGTGGTGACCCGGATCGAGCCGCCTATCAAGACCTCGGAGATCACGCTCACCGTCCTGAAATCCAGTGGTGACAGCTCCAGCAATACGGTGGCGATCTCCTCGATCGTCATCACCGGGCAGTGAGGCCGGTATGAGACACGGGGTGCGCCGATGACGGTCCGCTGCCAGTACTGCGGGCATACCGCGGCCGCGGGGCCTTCGGCCTGCGCCAATTGCGGTGCGCCGCTCCCGGAGAGCGGCCCGCCGCCGGCCCACGGTGGTGCCGTGGCGCCGGGTGGCCCGCACGGTGGTCTCGGCACCCATCCGGCCGAGATGAGCGGCCGGGCGAGTGCGCCGGCCGGCCGGCCGCACGAACACCACCGCCACGGTGCGGTGCCGCCGGATCGGCCGGAGGCCGAGCACCCGGTGCACGGACAGTCCGGCCATCACCACGGGCGGCACGGAGTACTCGGATTCCTCCGTTCGCATCTGGTGGACGAGACCGAAGCCGTCGTCCAGAAGCATCATCCGAAATGGCAGTGGCGCGCGGCGGGCGGTGTCGCGGTGGCGGTGCTGCTGGTGCTCGCCTTCCTGATGGTGAAGTCGTGCACACTGACCGGCCCGCCGCTCACCGGACCGCCCGGATTCGGCCCGAACGGGCCCATCGCGGCCACCGACGCGGTTTCCGCGCTCCCCGCTCCGTTGCAGTCCGCCTCGTGCCGTCCGCACGAAGAGACCGACGGCGTACAGAGCTGCGTACTCGACTCCGGGAGCCCGTTGCTGATGGGTGAGATCACCGGGGGGCGGCAGCTGGCGTTCCAGGTGCAGGCCGCCGCGCCCGCCGCGCTCGCTCAGGCGGTCACGCAATGGCGTTCTGCCGGCGGCACCGTTGTATCCGACGGTGAGGTGTTCGCGGCGATCAGCGCCTCCGCGGCGATCTGGTATGCCGATACCCGGTCGGGTCTGCGAGTGGACACCGGTGCGTTCACCGACAGCGCCGGCGCGCGGACCTTTCTGATGCGGTCCGGTCTGCTGCATCCGTAGCGCGGGCCATCCGAAGGCTGTGTGGTGGCGAACATCTCATCGGCGCGCTTTCTTCCCGGCGCGCCGGATCCGGTGACGGTTTACACACGCGTAACGTACCGCTATACAGTGGCACATTAAACGCGTAGAGTGCCTGGTGAAGAAGTTCGAAACCGAAGCGGAAAGGCGCGGATCACGGTGACGACAATGCAGGACACAGTTTCGCCGATGCGATTCCGGATTGATCCGGACGAACTGGGGTCGGCGCGTTTCCGGACCGCGCTGTACCGTACGGCCGAAGCGCCGCCGGGTGAGTGGCGATTCACGCTCTACGCCGCGGGCGAGGGCGTTTCGCTGAGCCGGGTGCTGCCGGTGCTGCACAGCCTCGGTGTGGAGGTCGTGGACGAACGGCCCTATCAGCTGGAATCCGACGGTGACCGGTCGGACTGGATCTACGATTTCCGGTTACGCGTGGTCTCGGCGGTGCTACGTACCCAGTTGGATCCCGAGCTGGAGGCCGATCTCGATCAGCCCGAAAGCCCGGGCGCCCAGGGGATCGCGCAGAGATTCACCGCGGCATTCGAAGCCATGTGGTTCGGTGTCGCCGAGGTCGATACGCTCAACGAATTGATCCTGCGGGCCGGGCTGCACTGGCGTCAGGTCGTGGTGCTGCGTGCCTACGCGAAATATCTGAAGCAGGCCGGATTCTCCTACGGTGCCGCCGGTATCACCCGGGTGCTGCTGGCCAATCCGGATATGTCCCGCGGTTTCGTGCGCCTGTTCGAGGCGTATTTCGATCCCGACGGCGACGCCGACTCGGCCGCGGGTATCGCGGAATGGCTGGGAGCCGAAATCGATGCGGTGGTCAGCCTGGACACCGACCGGGTGCTGCGCGCGGTGCTCAATGTGGTCACCGCGACCCTGCGCACCAACTACTTCCGTCGCGACGGTGACGGCGAACCGCCCGCGCATCTTTCCCTCAAGTTCGATCCACAGTCGATCACCCTGTTGCCGCAGCCGCGGCCGAAGTACGAGATCTTCGTGTATTCGCCGCGGGTGGAGGGTGTGCATCTGCGGTTCGGTGCGGTGGCGCGTGGTGGTTTGCGGTGGTCGGATCGGTTGGAGGATTTCCGGACCGAGATCCTGGGTCTGGTGAAGGCGCAGGCGGTGAAGAACGCGGTGATCGTGCCGGTGGGGGCGAAGGGTGGTTTCGTGGTGAAACGCCCGCCGGCCACCACCGGCGACGCCGCCGCCGACCGGCAGGCACTGTTCGCCGAGGGCGTGTCCTGCTACCGGACCTTCATCTCCGGGCTGCTCGACCTGACCGACAATGTCGAACGCGGCACCGGAACCGTGCTCCCGCCGGAGCGGGTGGTGCGTCGTGATGGGGAC
>NZ_BDCJ01000047.1 GCF_001613445.1 Nocardia grenadensis NBRC 108939 | reverse complement strand
CCACCGGACCAGCGTTGGGTGCGATGGTGGTGAGTGTGGGGACCGCGACGTAGGTATAGGAGACGCCGTTGCTGGTGCCGCCGGGTGTGGTGACGGTGACCGACACTGTTCCGGCTGCACCCGTGGGGGCGACGGCGGTGATTTTCGTCGCCGAGTTGACGGTGAACGACGTTGCCGGGGTGCCACCGAAACTCACCGCGGTGGCTCCGGTCAGATTCGTTCCGGTGAGCACGACCGTTGTGCCGCCTGCCACCGGACCGGTGTTGGGCACCACCGTGGTCAGTGTCGGCACGGCGATGTAAGTGTAGGAGACGCCGTTGCTGGTGCCGCCGGGTGTGGTGACCCTGACCAGCACTGTTCCGGCCGAATGGGCGGGTGCTACTGCTGTGATCTGCGTCGCCGAGTTCACGCTGAACGACGTTGCCGGGGTGCCACCGAAACTCACCGCGGTGGCTCCGGTCAGATTCGTTCCGGTGAGCACGACCGTCGTCCCACCGGCCGCCGACCCCGAAGCCGGACTGATGCTGGTCAGGGTAGGAGCCCCGACATAGGTGTAGGGCAGCGGGTTGCTCGTGCCGTCCAACAGTGCCTGTACGGTCACATTCACTGTGCCGGTTCCGGGCGGCGCGATGGCCGTGATCTGGGTATTGGAGTCGATGGTGAATGTCGTTGCCGTCGTGCCGAATCGGACGGTCAACGGCCCGACACCACTGAATCCGGAGCCGGTGATGATGACAGAGTTGAGACCCGCTGCAGGACCGGAAGAGGGTGTCAGCGAGGTGATGACAGGTGCCATTCTCTTTCCTTTAATTGATGATCGGTGAAACAGGTGCTCCCGCAGGAGCGCAGGACCGGCCGTTACAGCCGTATTCCGGTAGCGGCACTTCGGCGCTGTCTTCCCGGTCTGATTTCGTCCGGTTTGTAGACGTTCGGGTCGGCCGGTCGCCCGTTCAGTTGGTGCGGTACACGGCGCAGGTGTGTGCGGCGCGCGGACACTGCGGTGTAGATGTCTTTGCCACTGAGCGGGCTGATCGGCCGTGGACGAGCATCGCCGCTTATGCCGACGGGTACGAAACGCCGGCGAGGAACCCCTATGCCGGAACACCGAGGAGGGTCTGGAGGCCGCCGAAGGTGACCGGCAGGCCGCGAGCGCAGCACAATCGCGGTACCGCCGGCCACAATCGGCAATTCGAAGTCATCACCGAGGTGAGGATCTCGATCAGCCGTCACCCCGACCGCACCGCGATGGAGGCGGTCAGACGTAGGTGTAGGGCAGTGCGTTGCTGGTGCCGTCCAGCTCGATGGTGACGGTGACGTCCACCGTGCCCGTCCCAGTCGGGGAGATGGCGGTGATCTGGGTGTCGGAGTCGATGGTGAAGGTGGTTGCTTTGGTACCGAACCGCACGGTCAAGGGACCGACACCACTGAATCCGGACCCGGCGATCACCACAGAAGTGAAAGTCGTCGCCGGGCCGGAAGAAGGCGTCAGGGAGGTGAGAACAGCTGCCATGGTCGAACTCCAAGTCGTGATTGAATGAGAAGCCTTACCTTGCAACGGTTTCCGATCTTCGCGGCGACCGCTACATCTCAAGTAAGCCTCCGGCGACGACACTTCGGCAAAGGATCCGGAGTCCGTTTTCGTCCGTTTTTGTCCGGTTTCGGTCCGGTGATTCGGCAGAGGGGCTGGTAAGGCCCGCGGCTCGCGGGCTATCCAGTCCTGCCGCTATCGCAGTCGGGGAGTAAAACAGGCGCTGGGCGCCAGGACGGGGTGAGCTGACCGTTCGGCCACCATGGTGGCCGTCTCCCTTGGACCGATGAATGCACCGTCGGGCTTGAACGGTCCCGCACCCACATCACGCACAGCCGCGCATGAAAACCATCGGTGCCGCGGAACCGCTCACAACCCCGGCTGCCGCGAGCACAAGCCGATGATCAGGGTGGCGCGGCGGGCGACCGGCCGAGACCCCGGGTCACTCGGCCGCGCGGATCGCCGCCGCGATGCGGTCCACATCGGCGCGTTCTTCTTCCGGCAGTGGCGCTCCCGCGGCGTCGCGTGCCGCGGTGGCGTCCGCGAGCAGAGACCTCGCCTGGTCGAAATCCCCCGCCAGGGCGGCGGCTCCGGCGAGTCCTTCCAGTGCGAGGGCGATCGCGCGGGGGTCACCGGTGCGCCGGGCCACCGCGATCCCCTCTTCGTGCAGCGCGCGTGCTTGTTCGGGATCGCCGCGCAGTTCGGCGATGAAACCGAGTTCGGCGAGGCTGTGGGCGAGGCCCGGCGCGTAGCCGACTTCGCGATTCCAGTCCAGGGATGCGCGAGTGTGGCGTTCGGCATCGTCGAGGCGGCCCGCACGCCGGGCGCCGATGCCGAGACCCACCTCGGCGAAGACCCGGCCGAGCTCGTGGCCCTGACTCACCGACAGTTCGAGCGCGCGTTCGTGGAGGCGGCGTGCCTGGTCCAGATCGCCCGCGAGCAGGGCGAGCCGGCCCAGTCCGGACAGCATGTCGGCGACCTGCGGCCAGAGCCCGAGCTCCTCGGCCCGGCACAGACCGTCGCGGCACAGGCGAGCGGCTTCGGGGTAGTCGCCGATGATCTCGGCGCGGCGGGCGAGCAGCTCGGTGGCGCGCAGCTGTCCCCACCGATCGCCGAGTTCGGTGAACAACCGAGCACTTTCGGCGGCATCGCGGGCCATGGCGGGGAGGTCTCCGCGGAGCATGGCATGGTGCGCGGCGCTGCTCAGGGCCGCGGCGATGCCCCAGCGGTTTTCGGTCGCGCGGAATCCGGCGAGCGCGCGCTGCGCCAGCGTATCGCTGAGCGCCTGGTCGCCGCCGCCGAGCAGCACCTCGGCGAGCAGCCATTCGGCGAACGCGCGACCCGCCGGATCGTCCACCTCGTCGAACCCGGCCAGCCCGGTGGGCACCAATCCCGAACGGTCCGCGTCGCCGCCGCCGAGCAGCATCAACGCCGAGCGCCAGCCGTTGGCCCTGGCCCACAGTACGGGCGCGGCCTCGCGGGAGGTGGCCAGCGCCGTGTCGAGCAGCCGGACACCCTCGCCGATGCGGCCGCGCAGGAACCAGTACCAGGCCGTCGCGTCCACCAGCCGAAGCGCGACGATATGATCCCCGCGACGCGATGAATCCTCCACGGAAACACGCAGGTTCGCGTACTCGATATCCAGTACCGCGAGCCATTGCCGCTGCTCGACGCCGCGTAGCCGGTCGCGTGCCTGCTCGGCCAGCGTCGCGTAGTACGCGTTGCGCAGCTCGTGCACCGGGTCGGTCTCACCGGCTTCGCTCAGCCGCTCCGAGCAGTACAGCGCGACCGATTCCAACAGCCGGTAGCGCGGTCCGTCCTCGGTATCGATCATCGTGACGAGCGATCGGTCCACCAGCCGGGCGAGCAGATCGAGGACCTGCCCGCGAGGGAGTTCCCCGATCGCGCTGATGTACTCCGCCGCCGCCAGCCCGAAACCGTCGGCGTGTACGGAAAGGCGGCGCAGTACAGCCTGTTCCGGCTCGGAGAGCTGTTCCCAGCTCCAGTCGATCATCGCCCGCAGCGTGTGCTGGCGGCTCGGCCCGCCGCGGTGTCCGGCGACCAGCAGGTCGAACCGATCATCCATCCGGGCCGCCAGTTCCCGTACGCCGAGCGCCCGCACTCGCGCGGCGGCCAGCTCGAGGGCCAGCGGAATCCCGTCGAGTCGGCGACAGATGGTGGCGACGGCCGCGACGTTTCCCGCATCGAGGGTGAAACCGGGCGCCGCGGCCGTCGCGCGTGCGGTGAACAGGCGGACCGCGCTGAATCTCGGGAGCGAGTCGGGGCCGATATCCGCGGGAGAATGCGGCAACTCGAGTGGGGCGACCGGGTAGACGGCCTCCCCGGCGACGCCGAGTGGTTCGCGGCTCGTGGCCAGCACGCGTAGTTCGGCGACCGAGCGCAAGAGCCGCTCGGTGAGTTCGGCGACAACGGCCACCAGGTGTTCGCAGTTGTCGAGGACCAGCAGCACCCGCTTGCCGCGCAACGCGCTGATCAGCTGGTCGACCGGACCGGCGGGGGAGCGGACGTCGTCACGGATGCCCAGCACCGCGTGCACGGTGTCGACGATGGTCGCGCGCGCGGCGGAGGTCGCCTCGATCCCGGCCAGCTCGACGAACCACGCGCCGTCAGGGTGTTCGGTGAGCAGCGTGCGCGTCGCCTCGATCGCCAGCCGCGTCTTGCCGACACCACCGGGCCCGACGAGGGTCACCAAGCGATGCGCGCCGACCAGCATCCGCACATCGCGCGCTGCCTCGGCCCGGCCGATGAGGTCGGTGAGCTGGCCCGGCAGGTTCGTCGCGGTGGCCGACCGGGGTGTGAGCAGCGGGTTCTGCGCGAGGATCGCCCGGTGCACGGCAACGATCTCAGGACTCGGATCCACGCCGAGCTCGGTGCGCAATCGCGTGCGCAGGTCGGTGAACCCGGCCAGCGCGTCACTCTGCCGTCCGGCCCGGTACAGCGCCCACAAGTGCGCCGCGCGCAAGCGTTCGCGCAATGGATGTTCGGCGACCAACGGCGCCAACTCGCCGACCAGCCCGGCGTATTCGCCGAGTTCGAGCAGCGCTTCGGCCCGGGATTCCACCGCGGACAGTCGCAATTCGTCCAGCCGGGCGATCTCGGCTTCCGCGAACTCCGCATCGGCCACCTCTGTGAACGCGGGGCCGCGCCACAGCCCGAGCGCGGTGGTAATGGTATCGGCGCGCTGCCGGAGGTCCGGGTCGACGTGGGCGAGCAAGTCCTCGAAGCGGCCCGCGTCCACCGCATCGGCTCTCACGTCCAGGCTGTATCCCGCGGGCCCGGACACCACGAGGGCCCGCGCACGCGGTTCGGCGGCGGCCAGCGCGCTGCGCAGTTGCGAGATCTTGACCTGCAGCGCCGCCGCCGCATCCCGCGGCACCCGCCGCGGCCACAGCGCCTCGATGAGCCGATCGGTCGATACCGACCGCCCCCGATGTATCAGGAGCACGGCCAGCACCGTGCGCACCTGTCCGGCCGGGATCGTGACCGGCTCGTCCTGGTCCGTCCACACCGTCAAGGGACCGAGCACACCGAACCGCATGATCGTGACGATACGGGCTCGCTTTCCGGACCGTGTAGGGCGACTGTAGGCGCGGCGTAGGTCGCCCGGGCGAAGGTCGTGACGACAACGACCCGACCGGAAGGCAGACTCGATGCCCGCATCCGAACTCCTGCGCGTGGCGATCATCATCGGTAGTACCCGTACCCAGCGATTCGGGCCGACGGTCGCCCGCTGGTTCCACGGTCACGCCGTCGAACACGGCGGACTCGACCTCGATCTGATCGATCTCGCCGAGACCCCGCTCCCCGCTGATCTCGACCAGCCCGACGACACGGTCGCGGCCCTGTCGAAACGTCTGGCCGGGGCCGACGCCTTCGTCATCGTCTCGCCCGAATACAACCGCGGCTATCCCGCCGCCCTCAAGACCGCCATCGACTCCTTCGTCGACGAGTGGAAGGCCAAGCCGGTCGCGTTCGTCTGCTACGGCGGCGTCTCCGGGGGTCTGCGCGCCGCCGAACAGTTGCGTCAAGTGTTCGGCGAACTGCACGCCATCGCAATCCGCGACACCGTCAGCTTCCACTCGTGCTGGAACAAGTTCGACGACGCGGGTCGGCCGCTCGACAGCGCCGGTGCGGGCGCGGCCGCCACCGCGCTGCTCAACCAGCTCATCTGGTGGGCCCGCGCGCTGCACGACGCCCGCGCCGCCCGCCCCTATCCGCTGTAGAGAAAGACACCGTCATGAGACGTCCCGCCACCACACTCGCCCTACTCGCCTTCTCCAGCCTGATCACCTCGCTGGACTTCACGATCATCTACGTCGCCCTGCCCGATATCGCCCGTGACGTCGGATTCTCGGGGCATTCCATGCAGTGGGTGGTCAGCGCCTACGCCATCTTCTTCGGCGGTCTGCTGCTACTGGGCGGACGGTCCGCGGACCTGCTCGGCAGGCGACGGATGTTCGTGCTCGGCATGGTGGTGTTCGGTATCGCGTCACTGCTGGGGGGCCTGGCCACCAGCACGATCGCACTGATCGCCGCCCGCGCGATCCAGGGCATCGGCGCGGCCCTGCTGTTCCCCGCGACACTCTCGCTGGTCAACACCATGTTCGAGGAGGGCAGGCAGCGGATCCGCGCACTCGCGGTGTGGGCGATGGCCGGGGCCGGCGGGCTCAGCCTCGGCGCCCTGCTCGGCGGCATTCTGACCAGTGCTTTCGGCTGGCAGGCAGTGTTCTTGATCAATGTGCCGCTGGTCGTGGTCGGCGTGGTGGCGGCGTTCCCGCTGCTGCGCGCGGACGGTCCGCGCGATCGGGGCCGGTTCGACGTGCCCGGCGCGCTCACCGGGACGGTCGGCGTAACACTGCTGGTGTTCACCGTCGCGCAGGGACCGGAATCCGGCTGGACTTCGGCACCTGTCCTCGGCGGCGGCGCGCTCGCGGTGGCGCTGCTGGCGGCGTTCCTGGCCATCGAGTCGCGCAGCGACAGCCCGCTGATGCCATTGCGGCTGGCCCGCGCGCTGGGGCCGGTGCTGGCCGTCATCTTCGTTTTCGGCGCGACCATGCAGAACATCGTCTACTTCCTCACCCTGTTCCTGCAGAACGTGTGGAGCTACAGCGCGCTGGTCACCGGGCTGGTGTTCCTGAGCCTTTCGCTGGTCATCGCGGTCGCGAATTTCGTCGCCGAGCGGCTGATCGTGCGGATCGGTATCCGCGCCACGCTGATCGCCGGGCTGCTGTTCGGTGCGCTGGGCGGCGCCCTGCTCGCCGCGGGCATGGTCGCCGACGGTTCCTACCGCACGATCCTGGTCGGAATCCTGGTCTACGGCGCCGGGATGGGCACCGTCTACCCGACCATGTACGCCGCCGCGGGCACCGGTGTCGCGGAACAGGAGCAGGGCACCGCGGGCGGGATGGCCAACACCGCCATGCAGGTCGGCATCGGTGCCGGACTCGCAGTGCTCGTCGGCATCGCGAACGCGGGCGCGACCGGGCTCGAGGGCGACACGCTGCGGATGGCGACCGCCGACGGTCTGCGCAGCACGGTCGTCGTCGCCTCCGCTCTCATCCTGCTCGGCCTCCTCGCGGCCTGGTTGCTGCCCAATAGGCGCGCGGTGCCGGCCGAGGTCGCCTACGTCACACCCTCTTGACCTCAACAAAAGTTGATGTTGCACGGTCTTGTACCAAGTAACGAGATCGGAGAATGATGACAATCGCACTGCTCGGTTTGGGTGAGATGGGTTCCGCGCTGGCCGCCGCGCTCCTGGCGGCCGGACACCCGCTCACCGTCTGGAACCGGTCCCCCGAGAAGGCCGAGCCGCTGGTGGCCGCGGGCGCCCGCCCGGCGGAGTCGCCGGAAGCGGCGGCCCGTGCGGCCGAACTGGTGGTCGTCAACGTCCAGGGCGGCGTAGCGGCCGAGAAGCTGCTGCGGACGGCGGGTACCGCCCTGGGCGGGCGTACGGTGGTCAACCTGACCGACGGCCCCTCCGAACAAGCCCGGGTCGCAGCCGATCTGGTGACCGGCTTGGGTGCGGACTACCTGCACGGCCAGATCATGACCATTGCTCCCGCGATCGGCTCGCCGGACGCGGTGATCTTCTTCGGCGGCCCTCGTCCGGTTTTCGACCGGTACGAACCGGTTCTGCGGGCACTCGGTGGCCGCGCGACCTACGTGTCCACCGACCCCGGAGTGCCGCTGCTGTACGGAATGGCATTCCACGACATCATGTGGGGCCTGCTGAACGGGTTCCTGCACGCCGCGGCGCTGCTCCGCGAGGCCGGAATCCCGATCGGCCGCTACGCCGAACAGGCGGAGCCGTCCCTGGCGGCGCTGCCGTCGCTGTTCGGGCTGTTCGCCGGGGAGATCGACCGCGCCGAATTCGCCACCCCGTTCGGCGCCCTCAAACACCACCTGCCCTCCATCGACGATGTGATCGCAGAAAGCGAGGCCCGCGGAATCGATATCGCGCTGCCGACCTACACCCGGCGACTCGTCGCCGAGGCGCTGGCCGCCGGCCACGGCGACGACAGCTACTCCCGACTGGTCGAACACTTCGGCCGCCGACCGGGCCGCGCATGAACACCTGGCACGGTGCGGACCCGGCGAAGCGCATCGACCACCTCGAAGCGCCTCGCGACCGTGTCGCGGTGATGAACCGAAGCCTCTGACCAGGGATCCATATCCGCCCGGTTCTCGGCGATTACTACCAGGGCCCCGCGTATGTCGGTGGTTTTCCTGATACCTGCGGGTGATCTTTGCCGGCGGCGGTGGTGAGGGCGGCACCAGGCAGGTTAGGTTGGCACTGACCGAAATGTTCGTTCTTGGATCTCGTGCCTGCCCGTTTTGTTCCACCGAGTAAGGACCGGTGAAAACAATGACAGACGAGAAGACGGTTCATGGTGTCACCTACGATCTTCTCCGCGCTCTGGGGTTGACCACGGTTTTCGGTAATCCTGGCTCGACCGAGCAGACATTTCTGCAGGATTTTCCCGACGATTTCGCCTATGTGTTGGCGTTGCAGGAGGCCTCGGCCTTGGCGATGGCCGATGGTTTCGCTCAGTCGACAGGGAAACCGGCGTTGGTGAACCTGCACACCGCCGCGGGCACGGGTAACGCGATGGGCAGCCTGGTGGCCGCTTATCGGGCCGGCACCCCGCTGATCGTGACAGCAGGACAGCAGACCCGTGAGATGTCGCTGTGTGACCCCTACCTGAACAACAGAGACGCGACGTCGATGCCGCGTCCATGGGTGAAGTGGGCTTTCGAGCCGGCACGTGCTCAGGATGTGCCTGCGGCGTTCATGCAGGCCTACGCGGTGGCGACGCAACCACCGATGGGGCCGGTGTTCCTATCGATCCCGCTCGATGATTGGCACCAGCGTGCGCTGGGACCCGCTGTGGTGAGGACCCTCAGCCATCGTGTGGCTCCGGATATCGAGCGGTTGCGTGGGTTCGCGGACCGGATCAATCGTTCGAAGCGGCCATTGCTGGTCATGGGGCCGGAAGTGGACCGGGCCGGCGGGTGGGACGCCGGGATCGCTTTCGCCGAGAAGTTGGGGGCGCCGGTGCGGGGAAGCGCGTTGGCCGACCGTGTGTCCTTCCCTGAGGATCATCGGCTCTATGTGGGGCCGATGCCGATGACGATCGCCGAGGTGAACCAGACGCTTCAAGGCCATGACCTGGTGATAGTCGTAGGCGCGCAGGTCTTCCGCTACTACCCCTACGTGCCGGGCGAGTACCTGCCCGAGGGCACCGAACTGCTGCAAATCACCGCCGACCCCGATATAGCTTCCGTCGCGCCGGTGGGCGATAGCCTCGTCGGCGACACCCGCATCGCTTTGGAACGATTGGCGGAGATGATGACCCCGGCCCAGGGGCGCCCGGTACCGACGCCGCTGGATCGAAACCGGGCGGTCAACTCGTCGGCGCCTTCGGAGCTCCTGACCGCAGACGAGGTGTATGCGGCGGTGGGCGGGGTCAAGCCCGCGGATGCTGCGGTGGTGATGGAATCGACCTCCACGATCGCCGAGCAATTGCAGTGGCTGCCTACCACGCGCTCGGGCAGCTTCTTTGCCACCGGTAGCGGCGGTATCGGGTGGGGAGTCCCGGGCGCGGTCGGGGTCGCTCTCGGCGATCGCGCACGCGGAGTCGACCGCACCATCATCGCCACCATCGGCGATGGCTCCTTCCAGTACTCCATCCAGTCGATCTGGACGGCCGCGCAACACAAGTTGCCGATTGTGTTCGTGGTGCTGCGCAATGGCGCCTACGCGATCTTCAAATCGTTCGCGCTGCTCGAGAAGACGCCGGGAGTGCCCGCATTGGATCTACCAGGCCTCGATATCGCCGCGCTGGCCACCGGGTTCGGTTGCCGCGCCGCCGAGATCGAGACGATCGAAGAGCTCAAACGTGAGTTCACCGCCGCGGTGGGCGCCGAGGGGCCCACCGTTCTGGTGGTGCCCACGCAAGTCGAACTGCCCCACTTGGGCTGAACCGCACTCTGCTTCCTTCTCACCCCATGGCGGCGTCGGTGGGTGGGCACACCATCCACCGACGCCTGCGGACACTCGGGAGAACCATGCCTGTCTATACCTGCACAACTGTCGAGTCTGCGTTATCCGGCGCGGTGAAAGCGGCCTTGGCTGCGGAGATATCGCGAATCCATTCCGAGATCAACCACGTCCCCAGCACCTACGTCAACGTCGTATTCCCCAGCCTTCCCGCCGACAGCGTCTACACCGACGGTGTCCCGGCCAGCCCTCTGCTGATCAGCGGTTGGGTGCGTGACGGGCATCCCGAAGCGGATACCACCAGACTGGCCACCGAGATCGCCGCCGTGGCTACACGCGTGACCGCTATCCCCACCGACCGAGTGCTGGTGGTCTTCCAGAGCAGCCCTGCGCACTTCGCAGTCGAGGGGGGTCGGGTGTTACCCGAACCCGGCGAAGAGGCGGCCTGGCTCGCGGGAAAATGAGAGCAGGGCAAGCCGGCGAAATCGCCGAGAACGTCCACACCGAAACGCTCATCTGCCTCGCCCGGTCGAACGCACCCTCGGTCGGGCGAAATACCGCTCGAGTCCGAGTTCATCAGCGGCGACCTCATCGGTCCTCCGCGGCCGGCGCGCCGTAGGACCCTGCCCTGGGACCGGCACAAGGGGGCATCGAGGAATTAGGACTATATTCTCGTTATCGATAATGATAACGTCGAGTCATGGGCGCATCATCGGAACGTTGGGCAGACCTCGCACTGCATCCTGTGCGTATCCGAATACTGACCTCGGTAGCCGGCGCCCGCCGAACGGCCTCCGAACTGGCCGGGCTGTTGCCGGATGTGCCGCAGGCCACGCTCTACCGCCATATCGCGACGCTCGCCGGAGCGGGCATGCTGGAAGTGGTCGCCGAGCGCAAGGTCGGCGGTGCGACCGAGCGGGTGTACTCGGTGCCCGAGGGGGGCTTGACCCCGACAGCGGAGAGTTTGGCTTCGGCCACTCCGCAGGAGCACGCACGATACTTCACGGCATTCGTCGGCAGCCTGCTGTCGGAGTTCACCCGCTATCTCGCCAGGGAGTCCATCGATCTGGTGGCGGACGGCGTCGGCTACCAGCAGGTGGCCTTACACCTGGACGACGCGGAATTCGCGCGCTTCGCCCAGGACTTCGCCGAGTTGGTGCAACCTCTGCTCGCGAATAAACCAGGGGGGGGACGAACGCCGCGCTTGCTGGCAACCATCCTGCTCCCACTGACGGAAGGATGACCGTGGCCATGCTGGATCCCACCGGGGGCGGGCCCGCCATATGCCCTGTACCCGGATCGCACCTACTCCTGGACTGCAGTGGTTCGCAGCGACTCCTCGATGAAGTCACTGTCTCGACAGCCGATGCCGACCACCGGGCCATCAAGGTGGCGGGCTCATGAACCACCTCGACCAAACCGTTCCGATCTCCGTACCCGCTCGGACACCCACGACGGCGACCCGACCGGCGCTGCCGGAATCGCCCGCCCCCGCACCACGCCGCTGGAAGCCGTTCACCCGTGTCGTCTTCCGATTCTGCTTCCTGTACTTCGGCCTGTTCTGCCTGGTCTCCCCGGTGATGCTGTTCGAGTTCACCGGATTGTTCGGCGCCTGGTTACCCGACGACGCGGTGTTCTGGCAGGTCCGGTTGACGGAACCGGCGTTGTCATGGGTGGGACACACGCTCTTCGACGTCGATGTGGCCCTGTACTTGAACGGCAGTGGCGATCAGGGTATCTACTGGGTTCAGCTCTTCTGCGTACTGGTGATCGCGCTGGTCGGCACCCTGGTGTGGACGCTGCTCGACCGGCGTGTGGAGTATCGGCGGCTCGCCGGGTGGTTGCTGCTGTTACTGCGCCTGTGTGTCGCCGCGCAGCTGGTGCATTACGGTCTGGCCAAGGTGTTTCCGGCGCAGATGCCCGAACCGGCCCTCACGACATTGCTGACGCCGGTCGGCGACCTCACACCGTTCACACTGCTGTGGAACCAGGTCGGTGCGTCCCCGGCATACGAGATCCTGCTCGGCGCAGCGGAATTGACAGCGGGGCTTTTGCTCTTCATCCCGCGAACCGCGCTGGTGGGGTCGATTCTGGCGGTGGTCAGTATGGCGCAGGTATTCATTCTGAACATGACCTTCGGTGTGCCGGTGAAGATCCTGTCCGGCCACCTGCTGCTCATGGGCCTTGTGCTGCTGGCCCCGGAGGCACGCAGGCTCGCCGAGGCGCTGGTCCTGAACCACACGACGGGGCCATCCACCGCGCCCTACCCTTTCCGGACCACCCGCGCACGACGAATCGCTACCTGGTGCCAGGTCGCGCTCGCTGTCTGGGTGACAGTATCGATCACGTACTTCACCTGGGATATCTGGAAGGCGGTGGGACCGGACCGCCCGAAGCCACCCCTGTATGGCATGTGGTCGGTATCGGAGTTCACCCGCGACGGACAACCGGCCCCGCCCATGCTGACCGACGACACCCAGTGGCGTACTGTCGTATTCGAACATATCGGCCAGATCTCATACCAGCTGATGGACGGCACACTTGTCACGGCACCGGGCATCGTCGACCCTGCCACCCACCGCATCGAAGTCCCCGCCGAAGACAATGGCGGTACACTCCCGGCCGCGTTGACCTTCGACCAGACCACCCCGGACCAGGCCACGCTGACCGGCCAACTCGGCGGTCACTCGGTGACCATGGTTCTGCACCGTGTGGATCCGGACCAGTTCACCCTGCGTAGCACCGGGTTCCATTGGGTCCAGGAACAACCGGCGCAATGATCGCCGCACACTCCGCGTTGCCCGGCTCTTCGGCCGGCGGCCACGGCCTCCGGTCTTCCGGGACTGCGGAACCAACGCTGATCGCGGCCCGCCGCGCTGGCGCAAGCCAGGAGCATGCGCCGACCGCCGGCACCGGCAGCTCGATCCCCATGCACCGTGTGCACCTCGCATATGGTCGTAGGCAGACCACCTCGGCGCATCGGAACCTTATCCCGAGGCGAAGTCGCACTGCTCGAGGCGATGCTCATCGGCTCCCTCGGTAGCTCGAAGGTCCTTGGTCCGGATGAGTGGGGCAGACCATGGTGATTCGCTCGCTCAGCGCGCACCACTGGTCGGCGTCGATGTCCCGGACTACCGCGAGGCGATCGTCGGCGACACGGGTACTGTGGACACCTCCGGTGACGTGGAGATCTGGGCAGAACTCGTCGGAGTCGGGGTGGTGGTGGCGCTCGGGGGCGCCGTCGTGGCCGTAGTTGTGGTGCCGGTCGGTGTTGTCGTCGTACCGGTCGGTGCCGGTGTAGCGGTGCTGGTCGGTGCCGTTGTCGTGGTGGTCGGCGCCGTGGTGGTCGCCGATTCGGAGGTGACGGTGATCGTCGACCGATCTGCCGGCACCGTCACCGTGCTCGGGTCGGCTGTCACCGGGACCGTCGGCGTATCGGTCGGAGTCATGGTGACGGTCACCGTGGATACCGAGGTCGAGGTGGCCGTACCCGGATCCGGCACGCCGACTGTGGCCTGGATCGAAAGGCTCACCGTGGCAGAGAAACTCGCACTCACCGACGCATCGGTCGAGTTTTCGGCCGGGACATCCGGCGTTATGGCTGTCGTCGGCTCCGTCGTAGGGGCCGTGCCGGTACCGGGGTCGGTGGGATCGGGGGTCGGCTGGGCGGTTCCGGGATCGGTAGCCGTGTCGGAGCCCGCGATATCGCCCGGTACAGCGATCTCGCTCGGTCCGACGTCGCTCGGTGCGCCCGATATCGTGTTCGGGTTCGTCATGCTGGTCCGGCTTCGGATTGCGCGGTGGTCGAACGCCGCTATGGTGCATTCACCCGAGTCGTTCGCTCGGGCCGGCGGGTCGGAATCCGCCCGCACCATGATCGTTATCCCGATTGCCGCGGTCACCGATGCGGCCACCACAGCCGCGCGCGATATGTGGCGCCGGAACCGATCGGCCGACGGTCCCGCGGCCTGCCGGCCGCGCCACCGCAGAATCCGCGACCGAGGCGGCTCGGCATCGATGTCCGGCTCTGCCACTCGGTCTTCGCTGTTGTCTTCGGTTTGCATTTGAACTACTGCTTTCTCCCGCGAGATGCGCCGACCGCTGGGAACCGGTGACGCCACTTCGGACGACCCGGCCTGTGGTATCCGTGACGGCACCGCCTGCACCACCCGAGAAATCCCGAGTGTCGGACACCGAATTCCAGTGGTTCGGCCGAGCACCGAAGTGCGGGCAGTACGGTGCCGCCTCGCCGAAAAGACCGAGCGAGGCATCGATGATTCAGGAATTTACCGAAAGGTCAGTGCGCAAGCACTGCGCATTCGGACTTCCACAGCAAAAATACGGGCACTTGATTTCGAAGCGTCTCGGAATTCTGTCGACTCGGCAAGCCTTCGTGATCGAGGATTTCAGGGTTTCGAATAGGGAACCACGTTCCGCAGCCGTTGCCGGTGGATTTGTTGCAGTTCGCCCGCACGTATCAGAAAGTCGGCAATTATGTCGAGTTCCGCGGAGTCGTACGAGCTCAGCAGCATCTTGTAGCTCTCGACGATCATGGGTACGACGAGTTCCTGTATGCGATGGGCCGCGAGTTCGGTGGCCATCACAATCACGCGGCGACGATCGGTCGGGTGCAGCGATCGGGCGATGTAGCCCTGCTTCTCCAGCCGGTTGAGCATGATCGTGACGCCGGCAGCGGTGAGGCCGAGCCGTTCGGCCAGCAGTTTCGGCGTCGTAGCCTTCTCCTCCTCGAGCAGGACGATCTCCAGGGCACGCCGATCGGTCTCGTTCACGCCCAGTACTCTGATCAATTCGCGGACCAGATCCTCGACGGTTCCGTGATAGAACTCCAGGGCCCTTCTGAGCTGGACCGAGATCCGGGCGGGTTCGGTTGTTCTCGGACACATAGGCCTTCCCTCGATCACTCGAAACTTCAAACCGCTCAGCGAAAGTCACCGATCAGGGCGCGCTCGGTCGCCGAGCGTCCGATTTCGTCCGGGGAGTCAGGGAGATCGGTGGACTGGATGAATGCCGCGGGCCGCGGTAGCGCGGCGTGGATCGAGGGCAGTCGGGGAATCACGAGTACAGGCCACGGTTTTCCCTGTGTGCGGTAGGGATCGCCGCCGGGCGTTCGAAGCGGACATGTGGGCTCCTGTCGATCGATCGGCCGGCAGCCCGAACCGCGGCCGGCGACCATCACGAAAGCGGGCACCGCTCCGGCCGTCGAAGCGACCGTTGCTGTGTCGGATATGCACTGTACGACACAGCGACCGATGTGATCGTGCGCATCCGAATATTCGGTCGAAGTAGCTGCCGCTGCACCAAACCCGAAGCGGGGCAATCACTATGAGGGGCGGCTCCCACCGGACCACCTCGGGTGAGACCTGGACCGGGTTGCTGGGACAACCCGGTCCAGTTCTGTTCACCACCGGCTACCGGCGCGGGCGCCGGTCATTACGCCGTGGCGTCTGTCCGCCGGCTCAGCTGACAGTCGTGGTGGTGAGGGTCGGGGACGGGTTCGGGTAGCACGAGGTCGCGACATTGCCGACCAATGCGACGTTGGTCGTCATGGTCATGCCGGGACTGGTGTAGCTGGTCCCCGCGTACTTGCTGGTGATCGGTGTT
>NZ_BDCJ01000046.1 GCF_001613445.1 Nocardia grenadensis NBRC 108939 | reverse complement strand
CCGGCGGGGTGAAGCTGGTGCCGCCGGCGATCGGGCCCGGTACGGTCAGCGTGACGTTCCCACCCGATGTGGAGACGGTGCCGGCCACGGTGCCCCCGGAGGCGGTAGCCGAGACCAATGTCGAATTCGCCGGAGTCGGAATGGTCATCTTCAGGTTGCTGATGTTGTTCACGGTGAAGCCGGAAGCCGAACTGGGAACCGACGAGGCACCCGGTGTGATGGTGATGGCCACCGCGGAACCGGACGCCGCCGAGCCCGGTGCGGTGCCGGTGACCGATGTGGTCATGTTCGAGGTTTGGCCGATACCGAGGATCGTGCCCCGGCAGTTCCAGTTCACGCTGACGGGGTCGGCATTTGCCGGTGCCGCCGAACAAAAGAGGGCAGCGACGGCTACCGGAGCAAGAATGCCGGCACGAAGCAGGGACGAGGTCGATCTCATGGCTATCTCCAGAAATGTTGAGCAACGGTACGACCGGATGTCGAACCCTCCGAAAAGGGTTTTTAAAATATAACCTGTTCTCATCTATCTGTGGTCGAAATCATCGATCTAGACGTGCCGAAAAGAACCTTTCCGGAATTAACTATCCATTTTTAATAGTTAACTCCAGAAAGGTTTTCGAAGCGGGTCGACGTTTTCTTTGCCGCCTATCGGCCTGTCCGTCGCGGAATGGACAGGCCCGCAATTCGCTGGAATACATGCCCCGACCTGAGACTATATCCACTGCTGCCGGTACCCAGCTTTCATACGGTTACCGTCATGTGTCGGATGCCGGTTCCTCCGGCTCGGCGACAGCCTCGGCGGGCGGGCGGCGCGCGAAATCCGGTGCGTGTTCGGGTAGGGCGCCGCGGCCGAGGAGATACGGGGGAATGCTGCGCACCAGCGGAATCCGGCGCAATAATCGCAGGGTCCGGGGTGCGCTCGGGGCGCCGGCGATCTCGACCCGGCCGGTGAGAGCCGGCACGATCAGGCGGGCGTGCAGCACCCGCTGTACCGCCTGGATCACCGCGGTCGGGACGGTACGGCGGCGCTGTACTCGGGCCAGATCGCGGGTCGTCGTGGTTCCCGCGAGCAGCGGTGCGGCCAATATCCTGGCGGCGGCGACGGCGTCCTGGATGGCGAGATTGATGCCGACACCCCCGACCGGGGACATCGCGTGCGCCGCGTCGCCGATACAGAGCAGTCCGTCGACGTACCAGGTGCTCAGCCGATCCAGTCGGACATCGAGTAGCTTCACCTCGTCCCAACTGGTCAGGGCGTCGCGCCGGTCGTTCAGCCAGGGCGCGGCGTCGGCCATGCTGCGCATGATGTCCCGGACCGAGCCGCGTCGGGCTTCCGCGTCGGCACCCTTGGCGATGAGTGTGGCGCATTGCCAGTAGTCACCACGGTCGAGCATGACGGCGGCGCGGCGCGCGGTGACGACGGGGAGCGCTCCGGCGGGGTCGGTAGCGGTGCGCGGGAGACGGAACCACCACACGTCCATCGGTGTAGGCCAGCTCCGCGCCGGTAGTCCGGTCGAGGCCCGGAGTGTGGAAGCGCGACCGTCGCAGGCTACTGTGAGGTCGGCGTGGATCGCGCCGGTCGCGCCGGTGGCCGTCCGGTACGCGCAACCGATGACCTTGCCCTCGGCCCGAAGCAGTTCGGTCGCTTCGGTACTCATCCGCAGATGAAAGGTCGGTTCCGGCGCTGCGGTGCGGGCCAGCAGGTCCAATAGATCCCACTGCGGCACCATCGCGACGTACTTGTGCGGGCCGGGCAGCTGCTCGAACGTCGCGAGCAGCTGCGTACCGCCCGCGATCGGTAGCACTATCCGGCGCAACTCCCGGGCGCCCAGTTTCCCGAACTCGGCACCGAGGCCCAGCTCGTCGAGCAGGTCGAGGGTCGTCGGGTGCACGGTGTCGCCGCGGAAATCGCGGAGGAAGTCCTTGTGTTTCTCCAGTACGGTGACCTCGACCCCGGCCCGGGCGAGCAGCAGGCCCAGCATCAGTCCCGCCGGTCCGCCGCCGGCCACCAAGCAGGTTGTCCGTTCCACGAGAACTCTCCTTCGATCGCCGCGCGGTCCGGAGGTGTTCCTGAAATGCTAATCGGTCGGGCGACGACCCCGGCCAGGCCGTTCGGGCCGGATCATGGTTCGACCGCTGTCCCGGGGGCGGCGATACGGCTCGGCGGTCCGGTGGTGGCTGCCACGCGTCCAGGCGGTGGATACCCGGGATGGCTAGTCGTCACAGTGCGAGCTCGCGGCCGTGGTCGCGGCGACGACGGCCGCAAGGCGGTGTCGCGCTGGACCGTAATGCTCCGGGAGCGGATACGCCGCCGGGGTGCAGGAGACGGGATCGGGGGGTGCCGAGTGGCAATTTCACAGTTATTCTGATTCCGGCGGATGTTCCCCGAGGGTCCCGACGTCGGGGGTTGCGGCATTCCGGGTTCCACCGCGTGTTTGTCGGTTTTCGATGTTCGGTCAACTCCTGTCCGGGAGGGCGATATGCCAGCGAACGATCAGGAATGGAGCGAACCCGCGGCGATGGCCATCCCCAGGGAGGGCTACTTCGAGCTGGAGCGGGGTCGCTACGGTCCGACCTACCCGCGGACCCCCGCCTGTTACGGGTTCTCGATCATCGCGAAGGTCAAACCGGGCCGAGAAGAGGCGATACGCGCGTACGGGAAGCAGATCGAAGACGCCGTGGCAGGTAGTCCGAATGTGCTCGCGCCGCTGCGGCTCCACTATCTGCGATGGCAGCTGTTCGACGTCGGCTCCGGGTTGCACTTTCAATACCAGGGGATCTTCGATACCGACTTCGACAAGTACACCGAGGATGCCGTGGCCCTCTTCGGAAAGACCGGCATCACCACCGTGTTCACCAACCTCGAAGGGTTTCCCGAGGATTGGCGGGAGAATCCCGAGGCATTCGCTCGGTTCGTCCGCGAGCACCACGTCCCGAGTTTCCTCGAATACGGCGAGTACCCCTACGTCACCGCCGAGCGGATCAAGAAGGCGCTGCGGCTCGAGGCCGCGTTCTCCGACATGCTCGATCAGATGCAGTGATCGCCGTGCCGACCCTCGAGCTGGACGATATCCAGCACATCCTGCTGACCCGTACCCCGGCGATGACCGGCCGCTACGAGTTCCTGTCCTTCGACGATCCCGCCGGCGGCCGGGCCTGGCTGACCGCGCTGGTGGACCGGGTTCAGTCGGCTGCCGACGCACGCGCCACGATGGATAGCTCCGAGCGCTGGATCACGCTGGCCTTCACCTGGCGCGGGTTGGGGGCGCTGGGAGTGCCGGAGGAGGCGCTCGCCACCTTCCCGGACGAGTTCCGTGAGGGTATGCCCGCCCGCGCCGACATCCTGGGCGATACGGGGGCCGGCCACCCGGACAACTGGGTGGGTGGGCTGGCCGGTGACGACCTGCACGCCATCGCGATCTTGTTCGCCCGCACCGCCGACGAACACCGGCGATGCACGGCGGAGCACGATCGGTTGGTGGCCCGCTGCCCCGGTGTGCGTGTGCTGTCGTACCTGGATCTGAACGCGACGCCACCGTTCGACTATGCCCACGACCATTTCGGATTCCGTGACCGGTTGTCCCAGCCGGTGATGAAAGGATCCGGCGAAGAACCGACACCGGGGTCCGGTGCACCGCTCGAACCCGGTGAGTTCATCCTCGGGTACCCCGACGAGGCGGGGCCGCCCCGCGGACTGCCACAGCCGGAGGTGCTGTCCCGCAACGGCAGCTATATGGCCTACCGGCGGTTGCGGGAGCATGTCGGCGCGTTCCGGAACTATCTGCGCGAGCACGCCGATACCCCGGACGGGCAGGAGTTGCTCGCCGCGAAACTCATGGGCCGCTGGCGAAGCGGCGCACCCTTGGCCCTGGCCCCCGAACGCGATGATCCACAGCTGGGGGCGGATCCGCTGCGGAACAACGACTTCGACTACGCGGAGACCGACCCGCACGGCTACGCGGTGCCACTGGGCTCGCACGTGCGGCGGCTCAATCCGCGCGGCACCGCGGCGAATATGAATCGGCACAGGATGATTCGCCGTGGTGCCACCTACGGTCCGGCGCTGCCCGAAGACGCATCCGAGGACGGGGCGGATCGAGGCATTGCCGCGTTCATCATCTGCGCCAGCCTGGTTCGCCAGTTCGAGTTCGCGCAGAACGTCTGGATCAACGATAAGAATTTCCATGAATTGGGTAATGAACGCGACCCCATCTGCGGCGCGCAGGACGGCAGCCTGCAGTTCACGATCCCCGAGCGGCCCATCCGCAAGGTGCTCGCGAACCTGCCGGCCTTCACGACTCTCCGCGGCGGCGCGTACTTCTTCCTGCCGGGTATCGGAGCCCTCCGGTATCTGGCCTCCCTGGACAGTGGAGAGGTGACACGATGAGCACCCCGTCGCCGGCCCGCACCTACAACCAGGCCCACGTTCCGCGCAGGCACGACGGGCGCCGGCGGATAAGCATCTATTGGGCGTGGAGTTACCCGTGGGAAGCCCAACGCGATCCCGCCGAAATCTACAACCGCTTCTCCACCATGACCGAAGTGCGCAACGCGGCGTGGCCGGGTTACGAGACCCCCGCCTTCGACGCGGCGCACTTCCTGCAGGGTATTGCCGGCACGCTGGAGCTGTTCCACCGCTCCACGCTGGCGTTCCAGCGGTTGGCCGGTGCGGTGACCGGTCATCCCGTCGCCGTGTTCCAGCGCATCGACCAGGCCGGATACATACTGCCGATCGATGAGCGGATCCTGGCCGACACGGACACGCTGATGGTGTTCGGGCTCGACCACCTGCTCGCCCAGCAGGAAGCCGCACCCGAGGAGGGCGCCGCGGTCCGGGAGTGGCTGGAGCGTGACGGTACGTGCCTGCTGTTGGCGCCGCACCACGACGTCGGCTTCACCGACGACTATGCACAGCGGCAAACGGAATACGAGCATCACGGCGACCCGCTGGTACCCCGGCAACAGCGATTCGGCCGGTACACGCGTTCGCTGATGAAAGCCCTGGAAGTACCGGTGCACAACATATGGGGTCTGCGCCCGGCGGTCATCGACGCTACCCGGGAGATCGCCCCGCTGACCGCCTTTCGCGATCTGGATACACCTCGGCTGCTGGACGATGTCACCACATTCAACTTCCATCCCCATCTCCCGCATTACGAACTCACTGCGCCGGAGAGCGATTCGTTACGGGTCCTGGGTCGCCAGCGCGTCGACCCCGCGCGGCCGCACCCGTTCACCGCGGCCGGTAACACGGAGTTCAACGCGCTGATCTGGATGCCGCCGGCGGGCGGGCGGGCGGGCGATATCGTCCTCATCGACTCCACCAACTTCACCACTCTGTTCGGCGGCACCGACAGTCTCGAGCACCTCTGGCGCAATCTCGCGACCATGAAATGACCGAGGCCCGGCAGGCGGGGCCGAGCGCAAGAAGAAGGACGTGATCTACTCTCGGGCGGCCGTCGACGACACCTTCGACGCTCGCGCCGCGGTGGTGCCGGCGGGAGGTCCGCCAGGGTCAGTCCGGCGGTGTACGCGCCTTGACGGTGGTGCTCGATGTCCCGGTGTGTATCGGTGTCGCGTGCGGCGGGGTCGTCGGCAGTGTCCGGGCGACGGGATTCACCGTCTCGGAGGCGGCGGTCTCGCGCGCGAAGAAGGCGCCGATATCGCCGATCGCGCTCATCAACGGAGCCGGGAACACGACGGTGGTGTTCTTGTCGACGCCCAGTTCCAGGAGGGTCTGCAGGTTCCGTAGCTGGAGGGCGAGCGGGTGGGCCACCATGGTGTCGGATGCGTCGCCCAGGGCCGCGGCGGCCATGGATTCGCCCTCGGCGGCGATGATCTTGGCTCGCTTCTCCCGTTCGGCTTCGGCCTGGCGGGCCATGGCCCGTTTCATGGCTTCCGGCAGTTGGATATCTTTCAGCTCGACCAGGGTCACCTCGACCCCCCACTCCAGCGTGGTGGTGTCGAGGATCTGCCGGATATCGGCATTGATGGTGTCGGTCTCGGCGAGTGCCTGGTCGAGGGTGTGCTGTCCGACGACCTTGCGGAGCGTGGTCTGGGCGATCTGATCTATGGCGGCGTGCACGTTCTCGATGGCCACGACCGACTTCTCGGCGTCGATGACGCGGAAGTAGGCGACGGCGGAGATGTCGACGCTGACATTGTCGCGGGTGATGATGCCCTGGGACTGGATCGGCATGGTGATGATCCGCATCGATACCTCACGCAGTCGGTCGACGACCGGGATGATGATCCGCAACCCGGGTTCTCTGACTGCGATCACGCGTCCGAGGCGGAACAACACTCCTTTTTCGTACTGGGTCACCACCCGGACCGACAGCCACAGCATGATCAGTGTCACGACCACCACGGCGCCGACAATCACGAGTACGTTCACGACTTCTCCTAACCGTCTGGAAAGGGGCTCCGAGAGCGGGCGGTCGACGGCATTGCCGACGCATCGTGCAGCGATCGCGATCGTCGGCTCGACACGTACACACGCGATGGCCTTCACCCACCTGATTCAGGATGCGGCCTCGTACCCGGAGCTCACAGGGCCGAAGGGCATCGTCGGTCGAGTACTTCGCCGCCGGGGCGAAGAAACCGGGCATGCTGTCCGGATCCGAACAACCGAATCCCGCGTTCGGGGCGGCCCAGGGGTCCGACGGTGGGCGGCGATATTGCGCGCGACCGGTGGTTTCGTGCCGAGCTCGGTCGCGAGGCCGGGAGGTTCCGCATCGTCCGCGACAGAGGACTTTGGTCCTCGCGCAGACTGCCGATAACCGTATCCGCGCCGGTGCGGTGCGGTTCATACTCGGCTGAGCGCCGCTTGCTCAGGTGGAGCGCATTGTGTGCCTTCCGGCAGCGTCGCCGGAGAGGAGCGATCATGCAGGAGTTCGGACTGCCACCTCTGTATCAGGTCCACCCCGACGCGAACCTCACCGATCCGATCGACCGCAACGCCGAGCGATACCCGGATATCGCGGTGGTCAGCCGCAAGGTGGACGGCCGCTGGCGCGATATGACCGCTGCCCAGTTCCGTACCGAGGTGTTGGCGACGGCGAAGGGGCTGATCGCACACGGCATTCAGGCGGGGGATCGGGTGGCCGTCATGTCCCGCACCCGCTACGAGTGGACGTTACTGGACTTCGCGATCTGGTGTGCCGGCGCGATCACCGTACCGGTCTACGAGACGTCCTCCGCCGAACAGGTGGAGTGGATAGTCTCCGACTCCGGAACGGTCGCCATCGTCACCGAAACCGACCACCACACGGCCGTGGTCGCCGGCCTGCGTGATCAGCTGCCGAAACTGACGCATATTTGGCAGATCGATGCCGGCGCCGTCGCGACCTTGCAGGCGGCGGGGGCCGGGATCGGCGACACTGTCGTGGCCGCTCGCCGGGCGGCCCTGACGGCCGATCAACCGGCGACGATCGTCTATACCTCCGGCACCACCGGCCGCCCGAAGGGGTGCCTGCTGACCCATGGTAACTTCCTGGCCGAGCTGGGCAATATCACCGCTCGGCTGCCGGAACTGTTCCGCACCGGCGAGTCCTCGGTCCTGTTGTTCCTGCCCTTGGCGCATGTGCTCGGCCGGATCGCCGAGATCGCGGCGGCGTTCGTCCCGGTGGATATCGCCCACGTCGGCGATATCAAGGACGTCACCGCGGAGCTCGGGGAATTCCGGCCGACGCTGATCCTGGGTGTGCCTCGCGTTTTCGAGAAGGTGTACAACACCGCCCGCGCGCAAGCCCAGCTGACCGGCCGGGTCCGGATCTTCGATCTCGCGGCCACGACGGCGATCGCCTACAGCCGTGCCCGCGACAGCGGCCGGGTCCCGATCCCGCTCCGAATCGGGCATGCGTTGTTCGACCGCCTGGTCTACCGCCGGCTACGCGCCGCGCTCGGGGGACGCGCCACGCACGCTCTTTCCGGCGGCGCCCCGCTCGGCGAACGGCTCGGCCACTTCTACCGCGGGGTCGGATTCACCGTCTTGGAGGGCTACGGCCTCACCGAGACCTGCGGAGCCGCCACCTTCAACCCGGACGACCGGCCGAAGATCGGTACGGTCGGCCGGCCGCTACCCGGCTCCTCGGTTCGTATCGACGACGACGGGGAGATTCTGCTGCGTGGCCCGAATGTGTTCACCGGGTACTGGAACAACCCCCAGGCCACCGCCGAGACATTCCGGGACGGCTGGTTCGCCACGGGCGATCTCGGCACCCTCGACCAGGACGGATACCTGACCGTCATCGGACGCAAGAAGGAGATCATCGTTACCACCGCCGGCAAGAACGTCGCTCCCGCGGTCATCGAAGACCGCATCCGCGCACACGCTCTCATCGGCGAGGTGATCGTTGTCGGCGACCACAGACCGTTCGTCGGTTGCCTGGTGACCATCGACGGCGAGCATTTCCCCACCTGGAAACAGCTCAACGGCAAACCCGCCGAGGCCACTGTCGCCGATCTCGCCGCCGACCCCGATCTGCTCGCCGCGATCCAGGCCGCCGTCGACGACGGCAACCGAGCTGTCTCCCGGGCCGAGGCCGTCCGTAAATTCCGCATGCTGCCCACCGAGCTCACCGAGGCCAACGGTTATGTCACCCCCTCCTTGAAACTCAAGCGCAATATCGTACTGCGCGAGTTCGCGACGGAGGTCGACGCGATGTACAGCGGATAAGGGTTGTGCCAGTGAATTCCGACGTCGTTGAACGCCGAAGTCTTCCGTCGCACAGAGTCTGTCAGGCGTGACCGCGACGACAAGAATGACGTCACTGCGCACGTTTGTTTCCTCACGCCGTCGGTGCCTGTAGTTGATGTCGGTCAGCCGGCCAGTCGGCAGGTAGGTTCGCCGGTCCGTGTTTCGGATTTGAGTTTCACCGGCGCGATGCCGCCCGGCGTATGTGCCATGAGGGTCAGTGCGGTGTCGAGTAGGCCGGGAAATGCTTGGTCGACTTCGGTGGTTCGTAGGTGCACGAAGCAGCGGGTGCCTTCTTTGCGTGTGCGGGTCAGTCCCGCCGAACGCAACACTTTCAGGTGGTGACTCAGGGTCGATGGCGCGACCGGGACATCGAGTTGGCCCCATGCGACTTCGTGGCCGTCGCTGAGTAGCCGGATCAGCCCCAGACGCACCGGATCGGCCAGTGCGTGCATGACTTCGGCGAGCTCGACCTCGGCGAGATCACGATAATCCGGGGGCGTTGTTCGTACCACGCCACTGATGCTACCTTCACCATCATTCGATGATCGACGAATAACGAACAAAGGTTGTTATGAGTACCTCACCTGCACGATCCCTACCGGCGTGGCTGATCCTGCTCTTCGTCGCCATGCTCGCCCTCGGGACCGACGAGTTCGTGATCTCGGGCATCCTGCCCGCCGTCGCGGACGACCTCGATGTCACCGCCGGGCAGGCGGGCTACCTGGTCACCGCATTCGCGCTTGCTTTCTGCCTCGGTTCACCGGTCCTGGCAGTCATCACCGACCGGGTCGATAAGAAACGCATCCTGATCTGGGGATTGCTGATCTTCGCGCTGGCCAATGCTGTCATGGTCGTCGTCGATATCTTCTGGCTCGCGCTGGCGCTGCGCGTCGCCGCGGGGCTCGCCGCCGCAG
>NZ_BDCJ01000045.1 GCF_001613445.1 Nocardia grenadensis NBRC 108939 | reverse complement strand
GCCCGGTGCCGATCACCGCGGAGACCGCGAGGCCGTAGCCGATATGGCGAGCGTTGATCAGCAGGCCCGCGACCAGCGCGGCCCACGGGCTGCCGCCCGCGGCGACGATGCCGACGAACAGGAACTCGGAACCGGCGGCCAGGACGAGCACCCCGAGCGCGACGGGGAACCACAGTGGGAAACCGGCCGCGACGGCCGTGGCCCCGTAGGACATCCCGGCCACGGTGACCGCGAGGCAGAGCGCGGCGATCAGTGACCGGGCCGGCGGATCGACCGTTCGCCATAACGAACACATGACTACCATGGTGAACATGGACGCTATCGTTCGTCAAACCGAACAAGGTAATGCCGAACCGAACGAACGGCCGGACGGCCACTCCGGCGGCTTTCCCGGCCGAACCCCACAGCAGGTGATCGCCGCGTCCCTGCGCCGGGAACGCCTGCGCGCGGAGCTGTCGCTGACCGAGGTGGCCCGGCGGGCCGGTATCGCGAAATCGACCCTTTCGCAGCTCGAATCGGGCGGCGGAAACCCCAGCCTGGAGACCCTCTGGGCACTGTGCCTGGCGCTGGAGGTGCCGTTCTCGCGGCTGCTCGATCCGCCGCGGCCGCAGACCCGGGTGATCCGGGCCGCGGAGGGGCCGGCGGTGTTCTCGGCCGAGGCCGATTACCGGGCCACCCTGCTGGCGGTCGGCCCGGCGGGGGTTCGCCGTGATATCTATCGCATCGCCGCCGAGCCCGGGCCGCGCCGGGACTCGCAGCCGCACCTTCCAGGGACCGTCGAGCATGTTCTGCTCGGTGCGGGTCGCGCGCTCGTCGGGACGGCCGGTGAACTCGTGGAACTCACCCCGGGCGACTACATCGCCTATCCGGCCGATGTGCCGCACGTATTCGAAGCCCTCGCGCCCGCGACGGTGGCCACACTGATCTCCGAATACCCCTGACGTGCCGGGCCGGTGCCGACCGGCCGGTCGTCACTGCCCGGTGAACCGAGGCGTGCGCCGCTCCAGCATGGCGCCGACGGCTTCGTCGTGATCGGCGGTGTGGTGGGTGAGGGCCTGCATCGCCGCGGAGAGTTCCAGCAGCGTTTCCAGACTCTGCTGCTGGCCCTCGCGCAACAGCCGTTTGGTCATCCGTAGCGCGTGCGGTGGATTGACCGCGATCTCGGCGGCGAGCCGGTGGGCGGTCTCGAGTAGCCGGTCGGGTTCGACGACCTCGGGTGGGGTGAGTGCGAGGTGCGGTTCGGCGCGGCAGCCCGGGCCTCCGCGGGGTGCCCGGCTTCTCGCATGGGTGGGGCGCCGGGAGCTGCCGGGCCCGGCCCGTTCCGGTGGTTGCGCTCATGCGCCAGCCGCGCGGTGAGGCCGACGAGGGTGCGGGTGCGTGACTCGAACTGTGCGAGTGAGGTGCCGAGTTCGCTGTCCGGGACCGTGGTGAGGTCGCAGGAGAGCAGTGCGTCGACGGTCTGTTCCAGGGCGCCGAGCCGGTCCCGAAGCCTGCCGTTCGAACACATGTTCTAATGTTAACCAATCGTGGCAGCGGTTCGCCGAGGCGGCGGACCGCTGTCGGAGCGTATCGACGGCGCTGATGCCGGTCGGTGAGTCGCTTCCCAGGTCTTCCTGGGTGGAAAGATATGCGCCGAGACCCAGGGTCCGGTGGAGGTGCCGGATGATGGGATCGATCAGTCGGGCGGAGGGTGGTCGGTCATGGCGCAGCAGTCTTTCGATATTCGGTATGAGCCGAATCGAAGTGATCTGTCCTGGGCATCGGACTGGGTTCCGGTATCGTTTTCCGAGGACCGGGCATCGATCGGCTGGGACGACATACCCGAGAGCGACTTCCTCGCCTACCGGTTCCGGGCGGATATCGACCTGATCATCGGCGGTCACGACTTCTCCGCCGTGTGGGCTCCCGTTATGGACTTCGCGCTGGCATGGCAATACCTGCCTGTGGCGATGAAGAGCGAAGACCGGGTCGAAACCTGTATGACCGTGGAACCCCTCGTCTATTGCGTAGAGAGCGCCGGTGTCGACGTCACGATCTCATCGAACCATCATTCGGGCCGGGTGTCGCTGTCGCGAGAGCAATTCGGCGTGATGGTGGATCAGATCGTCGATTCGGCCTTCGATCTCCTCTACGACCGGCACCCCGCACTTCTGCGGAATCGCTACCTGGTCGATCTGCGCCGGCGCATCGGGCTCGCACCTGCCTTCGGATGATTCCCTGTCCCTGTCCCTGTCCCTGTCCCTGTCCCTGTCCCTGTCCCTGTCCCTGTCCCTGTCCCTGTCCCTGTCCCTGTCCTGGGTTGCCGGAATTCGCAGAGCGGACGCGGGGACCGGTTTGTGAATGAGCTTGCATGGTCGTGCATAATCATCACATGGCTGATCTCACGGATGTGCCCGACCGGAAC
Organism: Nocardia grenadensis NBRC 108939; assembly: GCF_001613445.1. Lineage (GTDB taxonomy): Bacteria > Actinomycetota > Actinomycetes > Mycobacteriales > Mycobacteriaceae > Nocardia > Nocardia grenadensis. Next base: position 24,985 of record NZ_BDCJ01000045.1, on the reverse strand, counting down.
GGACCACTGCGCGTGGCCGTCGCCGGTGCCAGCGGTTACGCGGGCGGGGAAGTGCTGCGTCTGTTGCTGGGGCATCCGGAGTACCGAGCCGGGCGCCTCGAGATCGGGGCGCTGACCGCCGGTAACAACGCGGGCACCGCCCTGGGCGCACTGCAGCCGCAGCTGCTGCCGCTGGCGGACCGGATCCTCGCCCCGACCACCGCCGCCGAACTGGCCGGCCACGACATCGTGTTCCTCGGACTGCCGCACGGGCAGTCGGCGGCACTGGCGGCCGAGCTACCGGAATCCACGGTGATCATCGACTGCGGTGCCGATTTCCGGCTCTCCGATCCGGCCGCCTGGGACCGCTACTACGGCGGGCCCCATGCGGGGAGCTGGCCGTACGGTCTGCCGGAACTCCCCGGGGCGCGGGAGTCGTTGCGGGGTGCCACCCGGATCGCGGTCCCCGGCTGCTATCCGACGGTCAGCAGTCTGGCGCTGGCGCCCGCGGTCGCCGCGGGCATCGTCGAGCCGACGGTGCATATCGTCGCCGTCAGCGGCACTTCCGGGGCGGGCCGCAAACTCGATGCCGGTCTGCTCGGATCCGAGGTCATGGGGTCCGCGCGGGCCTACGGAGTGGCCGGTGCGCACCGGCACACCCCGGAGATCACGCAGAACCTGTCGGCGGTCGCCGATGCGCCGGTCCGGGTGTCGTTCACCCCGGTGCTCGCGCCCATGCCGCGCGGAATTCTCGCCACCTGCACCGCGCCGGTGCGGGTGGCCGCGGCCGAGGCACGCGCCGTCTACGAGAAGGCCTACGCCGACGAGCCCTTCGTGCATCTGCTGCCCGAGGGCGTCCTGCCCCAGACCGGATCGGTGCTGGGCGCAAACTCCGTCACGCTGCAGGTCGCCGTGGACACCGACGCGGGCCTGCTCGTGGTGATCGGCGCGATCGACAATCTGACCAAGGGCACCGCCGGCGGCGCGGTGCAGTCCATGAATCTCGCGCTCGGCTTCGACGAGACCGCCGGGCTGTCCACCGTAGGAGTGGCACCGTGACCATCGACCAGAACGGAAACCTCGTGCACAACCAGGGCGTCACCGCACCACTGGGCTTCCGGGCCGCCGGGATCGCCGCGGGTATCAAGGCCAAGGGTGGCCCCGATCTCGCGCTCGTCTTCAACGAGGGCCCCGACTACGCGGCGGCCGGCGTGTTCACCAGCAACAAGGTGAAAGCCGCGCCGGTGCTGTGGTCGCAGCAGGTCCTGAAGGGCGGACGGCTGCGCGCGGTGATCCTGAACTCCGGCGGGGCCAATGCCTGCACCGGGCCCGAGGGTTTCCAGGACACCCATCGCACCGCCGAGGAACTCGCCGCGGCACTGAGCAACTGGGGCACCGAAACCGGAGCCGGGGAGATCGCGGTGTGTTCCACCGGCCTCATCGGCGACCGGCTGCCGATGGACAAACTCCTGCCCGCGGTCACCGAGATCGTGCACGAGATGGGCGGCGGGATGTCCGGCGGTACCGATGCCGCGCACGCGATCATGACCACCGACACCGTGCCGAAGGAAGCGTCCCTGCACCACCCGGACAAGTGGAACGTCGGCGGCATGGCCAAGGGCGCGGGCATGCTGGCCCCCGGTCTGGCGACGCTGCTGGTCGTGCTGACCACCGATGCCGTGGTGAGCGCCGGACAACTCGACACCGCGCTGCGGCGGGCCACCCGGCTCACCTTCGACCGCCTCGACGTGGACGGCGCCATGTCCACCAACGACACTGTCCTGCTGCTGGCCAACGGCGCCAGTGAGGTCACGCCCACCCAGGACGAACTGGACGCGGCCGTGCTCGCGGTCTGCGACGATCTGGCCGGGCAGCTGATGGCCGACGCCGAAGGTGCCACCAAGCGGGTGCTCGTCACGGTGGAGGGCGCGCGCAGTGAGGACGACGCACTGGTCGCGGCCCGGATCATCGCCCGGGACAGCCTGGTCAAGACCGCTATGTTCGGCTCCGACCCGAATTGGGGGCGGGTGCTGGCCGCGGTGGGCACCGCGCCCATCGATCTGGACCCGGATCTGATCTCGGTGTCGTTCAACGGTTTCCCGGTCTGCGTCGACGGTACGGGTGCGCCCGGCGCGCGCGAGGTCGACCTGTCCGGCGCCGATATCCATGTGGTCGTCGATCTGCGGCTGGGCGACGGCACCGCCACGGTCCGCACCACCGATCTGTCCCACGGCTACGTCGAAGAGAACTCGGCCTACAGCTCATGACCGACGCGCTGCACGAACTGTCCGCGCTGCACAAAGCTCACATTCTCGCCGGTGCGCTGCCCTGGCTGCAGAAATTCCGCGACAAGATCGTGGTCGTGAAATATGGCGGCAACGCCATGATCGATGACGGCCTCAAACGGGCCTTCGCCGCCGATATGGCCTTCCTGCGCACCGTCGGTGTGCATCCGGTGGTGGTGCACGGGGGCGGGCCACAGATCTCGGCCATGCTGAAACGCCTGGGTCTCACCGGGGAGTTCCGCGGCGGGTTCCGGGTCACCACACCGGAGGTGATGGATGTGGTCCGGATGGTGCTGTTCGGTCAGGTCGGCCGGGAACTGGTCGGGCTGATCAACGCGCACGGGCCCTACGCCGTCGGGATCTCCGGTGAGGACGCCCGGCTGTTCACCGCGACCCGCCGCACGGTGTTCGTGGACGGGGCGGCCACCGATATCGGACTGGTCGGCGATGTCACCGATGTGCACCCGGATTCGGTACTCGACCTCATCCGCGCGGGCCGGATCCCCGTGGTGTCCACCATCGCCCCCGACGCCGACGGCGTGGTGCACAACATCAACGCCGACACCGCGGCCGCCGCGCTGGCCGAAGGGATCGGCGCCGAGAAACTGGTGGTGCTCACCGATGTCGAGGGCCTGTATACGAATTGGCCCGACCGCTCCTCGCTGACCAGTGTGATCGATACCGACGCGCTGGCCGACCTGCTGCCGTCGCTGGACGCGGGGATGGTCCCCAAAATGGAGGCATGTCTGCGCGCGGTTCGCGGTGGCGTATCGGGCGCGCACGTCATCGACGGTCGCGTACCCCATTCGGTACTGCTGGAACTTTTCACCGGGGAGGGAATCGGAACCATGGTCACACCGCCGGCGAACGAGGAAGACGGAGTCAGAGCATGAGCACTGCGGAACTGCGGCAACGTTGGTCGAATGTGATGATGCGCAACTACGCCACCCCGGAGGTCGTGCTGACCCGGGGCACCGGCGCGGTGGTGTACGACGCGGACGGCAACCGCTACGTCGATTTCGTGGGCGGAATCGCGGTCAACAGCCTCGGTCACGCGCACCACGCCATCCTGAACGCGGTGATGGACCAGCTCGGCACGCTCGGTCACGTCTCGAACCTGTACGGCAGCGAACCGGTGATCGAGCTCGCCGAACGGCTGCTCGGGCATTTCGGTGACGGGGACGGTCGCGCCTTCTTCTGCAACTCCGGCACCGAGGCCAACGAGGCGGCCTTCAAACTGGCCCGGCTCACCGGTCGCCGCAAGATCATCGCCTGTGACGAGGCGTTCCACGGCCGTACCATGGGCGCGCTCGCCCTCACCGGTCAGCCGTCCAAGCGCGCGCCGTTCGAACCCATGCCGCCCGGCGTGGTGCATATCCCCTACGGCGACGCGCGGATCCTGGAACGCGCGGTCGATGCGGATACGGCCGCGGTCTTCCTCGAGCCGATGCTCGGCGAGAGCGGTGTGGTGGTACCGCCGATGGACTATCTGGTGCGGGCCCGGGAGATCACCGCGCGCGCCGGGGCGCTGCTGATTCTGGACGAGGTCCAGACCGGTATCGGCCGCACCGGCAGAATGTTCGCGCACCAGTCGTTCGGTATCACCCCCGATGTCATCACCCTCGCCAAGGGGCTCGGTGCGGGACTGCCGATCGGTGCGGTTCTGGCCACCGGGCCGGCGGCCGAACTGTTCACGCCCGGTATGCACGGCACCACCTTCGGCGGTAACCCGGTCTGCGCGGCCGCGGCCTTGGCCGTGCTGCGCACGCTCGAGGAGGACGGGCTGCTCGAACACGTCGAATCGGTGGGTAAGCGGCTCAGCGACGGGATCGCGGTGCTCGAGCATCCGTTGATCGCCGATGTACGCGGAGCCGGCCTGCTGATCGGGATCGGGCTGACCGCTCCGGTGGCGCCTCGGGTCGAGGCCCGCGCGCGGGCCGCCGGTTATCTGGTGAACCCGGCCAAACCCGATGTGATCCGGTTGGCGCCGCCGCTGGTGCTCACCGAAACCCAGGCCGACAATCTCGTGCTGGATCTTCCGGCGATCCTCGACGAGGTACTGGCCGAAACGAAAGGACCGCGCGGATGACCGCCTCCCTACAACCGGCCACCGCTGTCCGGCATTTCCTGCGTGACGATGACCTGACCCCCGCGGAACAGACCGAGGTACTGGCGCTGGCCGCCGAACTGAAGAAGAGCCCGTTCGCGCGCCGGCCGCTGGAGGGACCGCGCGGCGTCGGGGTGATCTTCGACAAGAACTCCACCCGCACCCGGTTCTCCTTCGAACTGGGTATCGCCCAGCTCGGTGGGCACGCGATCGTGGTGGACGGGCAGACCACCCAGCTCGGACGTGACGAAACACTGGCCGATACCGGGCGGGTCCTGTCGCGTTATGTCGAGGCCGTCGTCTGGCGGACCTTCGGTCAGCAGCGGCTCGAGGAGATGGCGTCCACCGCCACAGTTCCGGTGGTCAACGCGTTGTCCGACGAGTTCCATCCCTGCCAGGTGTTGGCCGATCTGCTCACCATCACCGAGCACAAGGGCGGTCTGCGCGGTCTGCGGCTGGCCTATTTCGGTGACGGGGCCAACAATATGGCCCATTCGCTGCTGCTGGGCGGGGTCACCGCCGGACTGCACGTCCGGATCGCCGCCCCCGCGGGTTTCCTCCCGGCCCCCGCGGTGGTCGAGGCCGCCGAGGCCCGCGCCGCCGAGACCGGCGGCAGCATCGTCGTCACCGAGGACCCGTGGATCGCGGCCGCCGGTGCCGATGTACTGGTCACCGATACCTGGACCTCCATGGGTCAGGAGAGCGACGGACTGGACCGGGTCGGCCCGTTCCGCCCGTACCAGGTGAACACCGAATTGCTGTCCCGGGCCGGTGCCGACGCTATCGTGCTGCACTGCTTGCCCGCGCACCGCGGCGAGGAGATCACCGACGAGGTGCTCGACGGACCGCAGAGTGTGGTCTGGGACGAGGCCGAGAACCGGCTGCATGCGCAGAAGGCGCTGCTGGTGTGGCTGCTGGCACGCGAGGGCGCGCGACGACGATGAGTGAGGCCCGGATACATTCCGCGGGACCGGTCACCGCCGCCACCCGCGCCGGTCGGCAGTCGCGGATCATCGCGCTGCTGGCCGCGCATCCGGTGCGCAGCCAGACCGAGCTCGCCACCCTCCTCGCGGCGGAGGGGATCGAGACCACCCAGGCGACACTGTCGCGTGATCTGGACGAACTGGGCGCGGTGAAACTCCGGGCCGCCGACGGTGGCGCCGGGGTGTACGTGGTGCCGGAAGACGGTAGCCCGGTGCGCGGCGTCACCGGTGGCACCGGGCGGTTGGCCAAACTGCTCGGTGATCTGCTGGTCTCCACTGATTCCAGCGGTAATATCGCGGTTCTGCGCACGCCGCCCGGCGCCGCGCATTTCCTCGCGAGCGCCCTGGATCGGGCGGCGCTGCCCTATATCGTCGGCACGATCGCCGGGGACGACACCATCGCGGTGATCGCGCGCGAGCCCCTCACCGGCGCCGAACTGGCCGCGAAGATCGAAGATCTCGCCTGACCCGTACGGCCCCGGACTCGGCGGTCAGTATCTGGGGCCGCCGGCTCGCTCGGATGTGCGATACGCCAGCCACCGACCGGTGGCACGTGACGCGGCACCGACGAACGCGACCGCCGACAACATCAGCAGCGGGCCGGTAAACGCCAGGACGGCCGGCTCGCGCGTGGCGACGGCGGCCACCGACCCGGCGATCGCCGACAGCACGCCGATCACCGAGCTCACCAGCGTCAGCACGCGTCCCGATCGTCTGCCTGCCAGCAACAGTAGGCCGGCGGCGATCCACAGCAGGGAAACGACCCCGGTGAACAACAGCGCGACCGTCGAGTAGACGAGATCCGCGCGCCCGGCGGGAGTGCCCTGGGCGACCGCCCGGGCCGTCTCCACCAGTCCGACACAGAAGACGATCACCGGGAACACCGCGACGAGCAGCGTCGCGAGACCGGCGGTGACGGCGGTCCCGCGGCCCGGTTTCGCTCCGGGTGCCTGCGGCCACGACCGGGCGACCGGCGGGCGCGGATCGGTCACCACCCGCTGCTGCGCCGGCCGCGGTTGTGGCCGGGAGACGTGGCCCGCGCGGAAGTCCGGCGGAGTGGGGGCCGGCGCCGGCTGTGCGACCGGTGCCGGGGTCGCCGGGGTCACCGCCGGGGCCGCGGTATGCCTGCCCTCCAGTGCCTCGCGGACTGCGGTGATGAATTCGCCGCAGCTGCGAAACCGTTCGTCGCGTTGTTTGGCCATCGCCCGAGCCACCGGCGCGTCGACGGCGGTGGGCAGGTCGGGGCGCATGGCGGTGAGTCGCGGCGGTGGTTGCGAGATATGCCCCATCACCACCTGGCCGGGATTCGTGGCGGCGTACGGGGGCCGGCCGGCGAGCACCGCGAACAGGGTGCAGGCCAGCGAGTATTGATCCGATCGGTGATCGACCGCCGCGCCCGACAACTGCTCCGGGGAGCCGTAGGCGAGGGTGGCGGTGAACGCCCCGGTGGCCGTGAGTTTCGTATTGGCGTCGGTGAGCCGCGCGATACCGAAATCGGTCAGCACCGCGTGGGATTCACGCAGCGCTTCGGCATCGGCGATGAGAATATTGGCCGGTTTCACATCCCGGTGCAGCACGCCCCGGCTGTGCGCGTAGTCGAGTGCCGTCGCGGTCTCGCCGAGCAATCGGATCGCGGTCGCCGGCGGATGGGCGCGGGCGTCCCAGGTCGCCGCGTCGGTGCCCCGGATGTATTGCATGGCGATCCACAGGTGTCCGTCGTCGGTGCCGCGGTCGAACACTCCGACGATTCCCGGATGTTCCAGCCGGGCGACGACATCGGCTTCCAGCTCGAACCGGCGGGTGAGTTCGATATCGGTACTCACCTCCCGGTTCAGCAGCTTCAACGCGACACTGCGCGGTAGCCGCGGATGGCGGGCGAGATACACCGTCCCCATGCCGCCCTGTCCCAGGACCCCTTCGATGCGGTATCCGGCGAAGGTCGTGCCCACCCCCAGCACCGCCGCTCCTTCCGCTTCCGTCCGAACGCCGTGACGCTACCGTACTTTCGCACGCGGGACCCGGAGGGGGAGTTGCCGGGTATCGGCGGCGCTCAGTGGTTGTTCACCAGGTCCTGCAGGAGCGGGGTGGCCATCTCGATACCCGATTTGCCGAGGCTCAGGGCAGCGTTCCCGAGGGTGACCACGTAGTAACCGATCGTCTCGTAGTTGTCCTGCGCCCACTGCTGCAACGTCTGCACGGTTCGTCCTCCTCTGCCTGTCGAGCGCCGGGCGATGTGATCAGCGTCTCATAGGGCGGGTGGGCGGGGAAGAGGGGAGCGCGGATCGCAATCGATCCCGGGCTCGGCATACTGCCTGGTCGCAGCGGTAGCCACCCCGATTGTGAATGAGATTGCATCATCGTGCATAATCATTTGTGGCGGCGGTGTGAGAGCCGAGCCGGCAACGGGCCAGCATACTGCTGAAAAGACGGCGGGCCGAGCACGCAGAACATCACCCACCGAACATCATCCGCACCATCATCCGAGGAGCACCAGAACATGTCCGAACGCGTCGTACTCGCCTACTCCGGTGGGCTGGACACCTCCGTGGCCATCAGCTGGATCGGCAAGGAGACCGGCGCCGAGGTCGTGGCCGTGGCCATCGACCTGGGGCAGGGCGGTGAGGATATGAACGTGGTGCGTCAGCGCGCGCTCGACTGCGGCGCCGTCGAAGCGGTCGTCGTGGACGCCCGTGACGAGTTCGCCGACGAGTACTGCCTGCCCACTATCCAGGCCAACGCGCTCTACCAGGGCGAATACCCGCTGGTTTCGGCGATCAGCCGCCCGCTCATCGTCAAGCATCTGGTGGAGGCCGCCAAGTTCCACGGTGCGGACACCGTGGCGCACGGCTGCACCGGTAAGGGCAACGATCAGGTCCGCTTCGAGGTCGGCATCGGCGCCCTGGCCCCCGACCTCAATGTGATCGCCCCGGTCCGCGACTATGCCTGGACCCGGGAGAAGGCCATCGCCTTCGCCGAGGAGAACAAGCTCCCGATCAATGTCACCAAGAAGTCGCCCTTCTCCATCGACCAGAATGTCTGGGGCCGCGCGGTCGAGACCGGGTTCCTCGAGGATCTCTGGAACGCCCCCACCAAGGATGTCTACGACTACACCACCGACCCGACCGTGAACTTCGAGGCGCCCGACGAACTCATCGTCACCTTCGAACGCGGTGTCCCGGTCGCCATCGACGGACGCCAGGTCAGCGTGCTCGAGGCGATCACCGAACTGAACAGCCGCGCGGGGCGGCAGGGCGTGGGCCGGCTCGATATGGTCGAGGACCGGCTCGTCGGTATCAAAAGCCGCGAGATCTACGAGGCCCCCGGCGCCATCGCGCTGATCACCGCGCACCGCGCGCTCGAGAACGTGACCCTGGAGCGGGAGCTGGGCCGCTATAAGCGGCAGGTCGAGCAACGCTGGGGCGAGCTGGCCTACGACGGCCTGTGGTTCTCGCCGCTGAAGCGGGCGCTGGACGCCTTCGTCGCGGAGACTCAGCAGCATGTATCCGGCGATATCCGGATGGTGCTGCACGCCGGGAACGTTACGATCAACGGCCGTCGCAGCGACCAGTCGCTCTACGACTTCAACCTGGCCACCTACGACGAGGGCGACAGTTTCGACCAGTCGCTGGCCAAGGGTTTCGTGCAGATCCACGGTCTGTCCTCCAAGGTCGCGGCCAAGCGGGATCTGAACCAGAAGTAACGCGCAGCCGGTACAGCCGACCGAGACGTGGGAGAGGTAGTGAGCACCAACGAAGGCGCGTTGTGGGGTGGGCGGTTCGCCTCCGGTCCCGCCGAAGCGATGGCGGCGCTGAGCAAATCGACCCAGTTCGACTGGGCGCTGGCACCGTACGATATCCGCGCGTCCAAGGCGCACGCCCGAGTGCTGAACAAGGCCGGGCTGCTCTCGGAGAGCGATTTGAGTGCCATGCTCGCCGGCCTGGACCGGCTGGCCGCCGATGTCGAGTCCGGCGCCTTCGCGCCCGCGGAATCGGACGAGGACGTGCACGGCGCACTCGAGCGCGGACTCATCGAGCGGGTCGGCCCGGAGCTCGGCGGGCGGTTGCGCGCCGGACGTTCCCGCAACGACCAGGTCGCCACGCTGTTCCGGATGTGGCTGCGGGACGCGGTACGGCGTATCGCGGCCGGGTTGGTGACGGTGGTGGACGCCCTCGCCGACCAGGCCGCGGCGCATCCGGGCGCGGTGATGCCGGGCAAAACCCATCTGCAGGCGGCGCAACCGGTACTGCTGGCGCACCATCTGCTCGCCCACGCGCATCCGCTGATACGCGATATCGACCGGCTGCGTGATTTCGACAAGCGGGCCGCGATTTCGCCGTACGGGTCCGGTGCGCTCGCCGGGTCCTCACTCGGCCTCGATCCCGAGGCCATCGCGGCCGAACTCGGGTTCACCGCCGCGGCCGCCAATTCCATCGATGCCACTTCGGCCCGGGATTTCGCGGCCGAGGCCGCCTTCGTCCTGGCGATGATCGGAGTGGACCTCAGCCGGATGGCCGAGGAGATCATCCTGTGGAGTACGCCGGAATTCGGCTACATCACCCTGGCCGACGCCTGGTCGACCGGTTCGTCGATCATGCCGCAGAAGAAGAACCCGGACGTCTCCGAACTCACCCGCGGTAAAGCGGGCCGGTTGATCGGCAACCTCACCGGGCTCCTCGCCACCCTGAAGGCCCAGCCGCTGGCCTACAACCGGGATCTGCAGGAGGACAAAGAACCGCTGTTCGACTCGGTGGCCCAGCTGGAACTGCTGCTGCCGGCCATCGCCGGCCTGGTCTCCACGCTCACGTTCCACACCGGCCGGATGGCCGAGCTGGCACCCGCCGGTTTCACCCTGGCGACCGATATCGCCGAATGGATGGTCCGGCACGGGGTGCCGTTCCGGGTCGCGCACGAAGCGGCCGGTGCCTGTGTGCGGACCGCCGAGGCGCGGGGCGTCGGACTGGACGAACTGACCGACGAAGAGTTCGCGGCGATAGATCCGGCGCTCACTCCGCAGGTCCGTGCGGTGCTGACGGTGGCCGGCTCCGTCGCGTCGCGTAACGCCCGCGGTGGGACGGCAGGGGAGCGGGTCACCGAACAGCTCGGCGAGATCCGCGCGGCCGCCGACAATGTCCGGCGCTGGCTGGACTGATCCGGCGTCGGGGCGGGGCCCGGCCGCGCAGACCGGCCGGGCCGGTGCGGCCGGTGCGGCCGGTGCGGTAACGCCGTCCCGGGTACGCGCGGGCCGGCCACTCGGCTGCCGGTGTCGGCCTCGGGACCGTTCCGCAATGGGTTACAGCGAAGACATCCCCGGTATCCACTGCGAATGATTCAACTACTCAGATATGCGCATCTATCTATGGAAATCTGAACCGGAGCACGACCAACCGGAGCTTCCGGTCAGAAGGCTCCGCGACGAGCGAGTGCGCATTCGGGTCCGAGGGCATCCGGCACGGTCGCATACCGAACAACCTCGCGGCCCGGCGAGGAGACGGCGTGAAGAGATAGGGATAACGGCTGGTCGCCGTCGACCGATGAAGTCGGCATGGAATTCGTACTGGTCGCACTCGCGGTGGCTTATATAGCTGTTTCCGATTTTCTCGGCGGTATCGCGCAGGCGTTCGGCTCGGCCGGGATGTAGAAACCATGATGTCGTCGACGACCTCCGCTGCCGTGCCGGCAGCCGGCTCAGGCCGGCACCTGCGGCCCGGCGGCGGCGATCTCCAGTACTCCGGCGAGCCAGGGGCTGAACCGCTCCGGGTCCTCCTGTAGCCGGGCGCGCAACTCGTCCGGGCACACCCAGCGGTAGTCGGCGACCTCGGCCGGGTCCGGCTCCGGTCGCGCATCGTCGAGCACGCCCACCAGCACGTGATCCCATTCGTCCTCGACGAACCCGGTGCGCGGGTCACCCGCCCGGTAGCTGTAGACACCGACCTCGGTCAGCGGTACACGCAGACCCATCTCTTCGACCAGTCTTGTTCCGGCCGCCTCGGCGACGGGAACGCCGGGGGCGGGATGGCCGCAGCAGGTATTCGACCAGCGCGCGGGAAACCGCGTCTTACCGGGCGCGCGCTGCTGGAGCAGCGTCCGGCCCGCGGTGTCGAAGATCAGCACCGAGAAAGCCCGGTGCGGGCGGCCGGGGGCGCGGTGGGCCTCGGCCACCGGACACGAGCCGACCGTGTTGCCGGCGGAGTCCACCAGTTCGACGGGCAGTGTTTCCCGGTCGGTGATGGCGGCCGGACGGGCCGGCGGGAGGGTCGGGTCGGTCACGATCCTCAGCCTATCGGCGCGGGCGTGGGAGTTCCGCCGAGGTGCCGGGTACATGATGTAGATGTCACAACGGGCCTCACGGGTACGGGGTGCGATATGGCAGGCTTTGTGCATACCGCAGCGTTTGTGAGGTATGCCACGCCACAGGTAGGGCTGGGAGCGGAACGTGAAGTTGAGTGTGCGAGGTCTGGCGGGGTCGGCGCGACGGGTGATGTCCACCGCGCAGAACGGGCTCGAGGTGATCCGCTTCGGCGGACTGGGCAGGGATACCGAGTCCTCGCCGTTCGAGGTCGCCGAGCGGCGGCCCATGTACCGCCTGCGCCACTACTTCCCCGCGGCCCCCAACGGAGGCCCGGTGGTGCTGTTCGTGCCACCGCTCATGGTCAATGCCGATATCTGGGACGTCAACGGCGACGACGGCGCGGTCGGCATTCTGCACCGCAGCGGGATCGACTGCTGGGTCGTCGATTTCGGTTCCCCGTCGGTGGAGGAGGGCGGCTGGAAACGAGATCTCGCCGATCATGTGCTCGCGGTGAACAACGCGATCGATACGGTCTGCGCCGCGACCGGCCGCGATGTGCACCTGATGGGGTATTCGCAGGGCGGTATGTTCGCGTACCAGACCGCGGCCTTCCGGGCGAGCAAGGGGATCGCGAGCATCGTGACCTTCGGCAGTCCGGTCGATATCGTGGCCGGGATGCCGCTGGGCCTACCGCATGCGGCGGTATCGGACCTGGTGGATTTCGCCGCCGACCATGTCGTGCCCCGGCTGCCGATCACCGACCGGATGGTGCGAATCGGGTTCCAGCTCCTCGACCCGGTGAAGACCGCCAAGGCCCGGATCGATTTCCTGCGCCAGCTACACGACCGCGAAGCACTGCTGCCGAAGGAACGACAGCGGCGCTTCCTGACCAATGAGGGCTGGATCGGCTACGCCGGGCCCGCCGCGGCCGATCTGCTCAAACAGTTCGTCGTGCACAACCGCATGATGCTGGGCGGTTTCGTCATCCGCGATCAGCCGATTTCCTTGGCCGACCTGAAATGTCCGATCCTGGCCTTCCTCGGCGAGGTCGACGAGATCGGCCAGCCCGCGGCGGTACGCGGGATCGTGCGGGCCGCGCCGCGGGCGGAGGTCTACGAGTCGACGCTGGTCTCGGGTCATTTCGGTCTCGTCGCGGGATCGGTCGCCGGCAAGTTCACCTGGCCTCAGGTGCGCGATTGGGTGGGCTGGGTCGAGGGTGGTAACGCACTGCCGGAACAGATCGTGCCGATGACCGATCATGTCGCCGAGGGGGCGCCCCGTACCGTCCTGCGGCGTGCGGTGCACACCGCGGCGGCGCTTGCCGAGGCCGGCGCCGAGATGGGGCGCACGCTCGAACACCTGGCCGCGAATACGCTGCGGGGATCGGTGGGCGTGGTCGAGGGCGCGGCGCGCACGCTGCCCAGGCTGACCCGTCTGGGCACGATCGAATCGACGACCCGGATCTCCATCGGCCGGCTGCTGACCGAACAGGCCCGCCGGTCGCCGCGCGGCGAATGCTTTCTCTTCGACGACCGGGTGCACACCAATGCCGCTGTCGATATCCGGATCGACAATGTGGTGCGCGGCCTGATCTCGGTCGGGATCCGGCCCGCGACCCGGGTCGGTGTGGTGATGGAGACCCGGCCCAGCGCGCTGGTGACTCTGGCGGCTTTGTCGCGTCTCGGTGCTGTCGCGGTGCTCATGGCACCCGAGAGCGATCTGACCACCGCCCTCGCACAGACCGGGACCACGGTGCTGGTCTCGGACCCGGAGAATGTGGGTCACGCCGTCGCCACCGGGGCTCGGGTATTCGTCCTCGGCGGCGGTGACGCCCGCGGCCTGGCGGTACCCGCGGGCACCGATGTCGTAGATCTCGAACAGATCGATCCCGAGCAGGTTCGGGTGCCGGGCTGGTACCGCCCCAACCCGGGACGCGCGCGGGAACTGGCGTTCATCCTGGTCGCCGGGGTCGGTGACCGGCTCGACATCAAATACATCACCAACCACCGGTGGGCCCTGTCGGCGTTCGGTACCGCCTCCGCGGCCGACCTCGACAACAAGGACACGGTGTACTGCCTGGCGCCGCTGCACCATTCGTCCGGGCTGCTGGTGAGCCTGGGCGGAGCCATTGCCGGCGGGAGCCGGATCGCGCTGGCCCGATCCCTGGACCCGGGCCGTTTCGCCGAAGAAGTCCACCGCTACGGGGTCACGGTCGTGACGTACACGTGGACGATGCTGCGCGATATTCTCGACGCGGACGTGTTCCCGGAGGGACACGCGCATCCCATCCGGCTGTTCATCGGGTCCGGGATGCCCGCCGGTCTGTGGCGGCGCACCGTCGAACAGTTCGCGCCGGCCCGGGTGCTCGAGTTCTATGCCTCGATCGAGGGCGATGTGGTGCTGGCGAATGTGCCGGGGGTGAAATTCGGCTGCAAGGGCCGGCCGGTGCCGGGGACCGCGCGCGTGGAACTGGTGGCCTACGACCCGGTCTCCGGCCGGGTCCAGGTCGACGACAACGGGTACGCCCGGCGCTGCGCCGACAATGAGGTCGGGCTGCTGATCGGTTCGGCCGGGGCGAGCGTGGACCTGTCGCTGGGCGGTTTGCGCGGTGTCTTCGACCCCGAGGACTCCTGGCTGCCCACCGAGAACCTCTTCCGGCGCGACAGCGACGGCGATTACTGGCTGGTCGACCGTATCGACACGGTCATCCGGACCCGCCGCGGCCCGGTGTTCACCCAGCCGATCGTGGATGTGCTCAACGATATCGCCGCCGTCGATATGGAGGTGGCCTACGCCTTGCCCGCGGGTGACCGGGTGCTCGCCGTCGCGGCGGTGAGCGTACGACGGGGGTTCCGCCTCGAACCCGGCGATATCACCGAGGCTCTACGCTCGCTGGCGCCCGACCAGCGCCCCGATGTCGTCCATGTCGTCGACGATATTCCGCGCAGCCCGTCGTTCCGGCCGTCTGCGCATGCGGTCGAAGCGGCGGGCGGGCCGCGGCCGGGCCCGTTCACCTGGTGGTACGAGCCGGAGTCCGAGAGTTACGAGGTACTCACCGAGAACGGTCCCGACAGGCTGTGACCGGCCGGCCGCGTCCGGTTCAGCACCGGTACGCGGTGACGGCGTCGAGTACCCGGTGGATCTGTTCCCGGGTGAGCATGGGCCACAGCGGTAACCGGAGGATGCTCGCCGCGAACCGGGCGCTGCGGGTGCACGGATAGGGCGTCCGCCCGTATTTGAGCCCCGCCGCGCTCGAGTCGAGCGGTACATAATGGAACGGCGCCACGATTCCGCGATCGGCGAGGTGCCGGATGAGGCCGTCGCGGGCGTCTTCGGTCGGCATTCGCAGATAGAACAGGTGCGCGGTATGGCGTCGGTCCGGCGGCACCGACATCGGTGTCACCCCGTACTCGGCCGCCCAGGAACCCAGTCCGGCCGCGTAGGTGTGCCACACGCGGTGTCGCGCGCGCTGAATGGTGTGGAATTCGGCGAGCTGGGCGTCGAGGACGGCGGCATTGAGTTCGCTGGGCAGATAACTGGACCCGATGTCCTGCCAGGAGTATTTATCCACTTGACCGCGCAGGAATCGGGCGCGATCGGTGCCCTTCTCCCGGATGATCTCGGCGCGACCCATCAGGATGTCGTCGGAGAGCAGCAATGCGCCACCTTCGCCGCAGTGCACATTCTTGGTGTCGTGGAAACTCTGGGTGCCCAGCGTCCCGAGGGTGCCGAGCGCACGCCCCCGCCAGGTACCGCCCAGTCCGTGGGCGTTGTCCTCGATGAGCGCGAGACCGTGCCGGTCGGCCAGGTGTTGCAGTGCGGCCATATCGGCGGCCACTCCGCCGTAGTGCATGACCACGATCGCCTTGGTGTGGTCGGTGATCGCCGCGGCGGCGGCCTGCGGGTCGATATTGCCGGTGGTGCTGTCGATATCGACGAATACACAGGTCGCGCCGTGGACCGCGAAGGCCGCGGCGGTGGAGGTGAAGGCGAAACTCGGCACGATAACCTCGTCGCCGGGCCCCAGCTCGAGCAGGAGCGCGGCCAGCTCCAGCGCGTGGGTGCAGGAGGTGGTCAGCAGCACGTGGCGGGCGCCGGTGATCGCGGCGAGCTTCGCGGTGGCCGCGGCGGTGAACGGGCCGTCACCGTGACAGTGATCGGAATCGAGTACGGCGGTCACATTCGACAGTTCCGCGGCCGACCGATAGGGCCGGCTGAAGATGATGCGCCCGCTCACCTCGCTGCCGCCTCGGCGGGCCGGTGCCCGGCCGCGGCCGTCCTCTCCTCCGGTGGCCGGGGCGTCGGGGATGCCACCGTCAGATACAGCGGTTTGCCGACCAGGATGTGCAGGACAACCCCGAGGTATTCGGCGATGAGGCCGAGCGAGAACAACACCGCCCCCGAGCACAGCAGCAGCACCACGATAATGGAGGCCCAGCCCTCCGGGTCCGCGTCGTCGCCGGTCAGCGCGGTATAGATGATCACGCCGGCCAGTACCGCCCCGGCCAGCGCCAGCGTCACACCGAGCAGGCTCACCAGCCTCAGTCCGCGGGTTCCGGTGCACAGCACCATCTTCCAGAACAGCGAGAACAGGCGCCGGTAGTCGTACCCGGATTCGGTGCGGCCCTCGGTACGCAACAGCACGGGGACCGTTGCCGTCCGGCCAACGACCCAGGTCAGCGCGACATCGAGGTAGGCGCCGTTGGCCGCGACCTCGGCGAGCCGGCGCCCGATATCGCCGCGGATCAGCCGGAAGCTCTCGAAGCGGGTGGAGGCGGGGAAGGCGAACAGTGTGGCCAGTACCAGTTTCGCGCCGCGCGAGGTGAGGTTGCGCAGCGGGCCGTGCGGCCGGGTGTTGGTGGGCCGTGAGTAGACCAGGTCGGCGCGTTCGCGATACGCCGCGTCCAGGAACTCGGCGAGACAGGCCGGGTCGTGCTGCCCGTCCTCGTCCATGGTGACGACCCAGCGTCCCCGGGCGGCGGCCAACCCGGCGATGGTGGCCGCGTCCTGTCCGTAGTTGCGGCTCAACCAGATCACCCGGACCTGCGGGTATTCGCGGGCCAGCCGCTGGAGTACGAGATCGGAGCGATCGGGGCCGTGATCGTGGACCAGCACGATCTCCGCGACGCGGAAGCCGATCCCGCCGGGGGTCGTGGTGGGTACGCCCAGCGTGTCCAGTTCCCGCACGAGGGCGGCGACGGTCTGTTCGCCGCGGTACACCGGGACCACAACCGAAATACCGCACACCCCGGGCGAATCGGATTCATAGGCCGGGGGCGGGTGGTCGGTGCCGGGGCGTGGGGCCGCGGTGGCGAGTTCGGGGACGGAGCGGGCCGCCGGTGGCCGATCGGCGGTCCGGGCGGACGCGAAGCTGGGAGAAAACGGCATTGGCGAGATCGACTTTCGACGGTGGATAACGCGTGCCGGGTCTCGATGACGCTGGTGAGCCCGAGAAATGCGAACTCTAGCAGGTGCGGTGCGGACGATGCGGGCAGATCCGAATGCGCGTCGTTCCGGTCGTGGAACCCGCTGCGGGCGGTAGGGTCTGGGACCCGTGGCGGATGGTCGAGCCGAGAGTCGGCGGGATGTGGTCCGGTGGGGTCTGGTGTGCGCGGCGGGGGTGCTCGCCGCCTATCTCGCTGTCCTGTCGGCGAATTCCCGGCACTTCTATACCGACGACACCGAGTCCCAGTACGCGCCGCTGTGGGTGATGACCGGCCGTGCCCTGCGGGAGGGGAGGTTCCCGGTACTGGTGCCGGAGAACTGGCTGGCCGGCAACTACGCGATCGAGGAGACCGGTCTGCTCAATCCGCCGCAACTGCTGATCGATCTGCTCGCGGTCTCGGTGGACGATCTCGCGCTGTACGCGACGCTGGTGAAACTGCTGTTCGCGGTCGTGCTGGGACTCGGCGTCTACCGGGTCTGCCTGGTCTATGGCGGCTGCCCGGCCTGGTCCGCGGTGGCCGGGGTGGCCTTCCCCTGCAGCGGTTTCCTGCTGTTCTTCGACGCCGCCAGCTGGATGACCGCGTTCACCGGAACCGCCTGGCTCGTGCACGCCTGGGCGTCGGGTGTGCGCTACGCCCGCGGCCGCGACGGACCCGTCCCGGTTTTCGTCTTTCTCTACCTGACGATCTCGGTGCAATACGTTTTTCCCGCGGTGGAAGCGGCAGTGCTGTTCGCCACCGTGCTAATCGGCGAATTCGTGTACCGGCGGCAGTGGGCGCCGGTGTTCCGGCTCGCCCTGGTGGCCGGGTGTGCGGCGGCGGCCGGTTTGGCGACCTACCTACCGAGTCTGCTCACCGCGGATGTCACCTGGCGCGGCGCATCGGAGATCCACAACGATCAGTTCCTGACCGTGCCCTGGTCGGAATCGCTGAACGCCAGCCTGCCCAGCACATTGCCTGCCTTCACCTCCTGGTGGGGATATGTGCAGCCGCTGCCCATGGTCTATATCGCCTGGTTCCTGGTCCCGGCGCTGGCTTTCGTCGACTGGAAACGGGCCGTGGACGCGGCGCGGGAGCTGAGCGGGCCCGCCTTGTTCGCCGTGGTGACCCTGCTGTGGACCGCCGGGCCCGGGACCATGGGCCCGCTGCGCTGGCCGGCCCGGGTACTGCCGATGGTCGCGCTGGCGCTGCTGGTGCTGGTGTGCGTCCTGCTCGGCCGGTTCGGCACGGTCGCCGGAACCCGCCGACGCGGTATCGCTGCCGCGATACTGGTCGTCCTGCTGCTGGCGCGTTCCGCCGCGGCCGCGCCGGAGCAGGCGCTCGGTCACCTGATGGCCGCGGCCGGGGTGGGTGCGCTGGGAGCGGTCGTGGTGTGGTCGGGACGGACCCGCGGGCGGGCCGCGGCCTGTCTGCTCACGCTGGCCGCGGTGACGCCGATCGCCTACCTCCAGGTGCACGCGGCCCAGCCCACGCCTATGAGCTGGAATCTGCCCACGAAACGGTCGGAGATGAAGGCGGCCTTCCCCGACTTCCCGGGTACCACCCTGCAACTGGGCGACCGGGCGCTGATCGCCCCCGGCGAACGCACCCTCGACGGCGCCTACGGTTCGCTGGCCTTCGGTAACTACGCGAAGAACCTGGAGGCCGACTATGTGGGCGGCTACACCCCCAACGGTCACTTCTATTTCGGTCATCTGCTGTGTATGCGCTGGGATGTCAGTGTCTGCCCCGACGCCTACCGGCGGGCCTTCGCGCCGGAACCCGAAACCGGGCGGCCCCTGGTGGATCTGATGCTGGTCGACCGCGTGGTCCTCCAGCGTGCGCTGTTCCCCGGGGCCCGGGAACAGTCCGCGCCCGCGGGCTGGAGGTGGGTGGATTATCCGGGGCACGAGCAGTACATCGTGGTGCTCGAACGCGAAACCGGCCCGGTATCGGGGCGCACCGGCCGGGTGGCCCACACCGACGGTGTCACCGCCGGCGCCGCCGTCGAATCGGATACCACCAGCCGGGTCCGGGTCGATTCGCCCGCCGGTGGCCGGATCGTGTTCGCGCGGCTGGGCTGGCCGGGGTACCGTGCCCATCTGGACGGTCGGCAGCTCCCGATCGATGTGGTCGCGGACAGTTTCGTCGCCGTGGATATCCCACCCGGCACCCGCGGGGGCGAACTGGAACTCACCTGGCGTCCGCCCGGCTGGAAGATCGGCGCCGCGCTCGCGGCAGCCGGACTGCTCGGTCTCGCGGTCCTGGCGACCGACCACCGCCACCGACGTCGTACCCACCAGCCCGCTGCGCCATCCGCCGATCCGGCTGCGCCACCCGCTGACCCGGTCGCTTCTCCCGACGATCCGACGGATCCGCCCGCCGACCCGGCTGCCCCGCCGCCCGCCGGCCCGGTGGCCGGCGAACCGGGTCCTGTCGCCGCACGCCTGTGAACGAATCCGCCGGACACCAGACCACCCCGCGCGACAGTGTGCCCGCGGAACCCGCCGACCCGGGACCCCTACTCCGGCTCGTGCGTCGGCAGGAACTCGCCTTCGCGGTCGTCGGCGCCGCGAACACAGCGATGGGAATCGGCCTGACCGTCTGGTGGCTGTGGCTGCTCGGTACCGCCGTGCCGCCCTCGGTGGCGGTGGCCGCCGCCTACGCCACCGGCGTCGGAATCGCCTTCGTACTGCACCGCAACCTCGTGTTCCGGGTCCGCGGCCGGATCCTGCGGGATTTCGTCGCGTTCGTGGCCGTCAACAGCGGCGGACTGGTAGCCAACGCGCTGCTGCTCGAACTCGCGGTCACCGTGCTCGGATTTCCCCGGGCACCGGCCGCGGTCGTGGTGATGGGCACGGTCGCGGTCGGCAGCTATTTCGGCCACCGCTCTATCTCGTTCCGCCGACCGGTAGGTTGAAGCCCATGTCGGAGGAAACCATTCTGGACCCCACCCTGCTGAGTCTGCTGGCGTGCCCGCAGGACAAAGGTCGGTTGCATCTGGTGCGCGCCGCCGACGGCGCGGATCTGCTGTACAACCCGCGGCTGCGCCTGGCCTACCCGATCGACAGTGGTATCCCGGTGCTGCTCGCCGACGAGGCCCGCCCGGTCGACGACGCCGAGCACACCGATTTCGCCCGCCAGTACGGGGAGTGACGCCCCGGGTCAGGACTCACCGGCGGCGGTCGAGTCCTGACCCAGATCCCCGGTGAGGTAGCGCTGCACCGTGGGTCCGACGGCCGCGACCAGCTGCGGCAGCGGCAGTCCACTCACCGGCTGCAGCGCCAGGATCTTCCGGGAGATCACCAACCCCGCCATCTGGGAAGCGGCCAACGCCACCCGGAGCCGGCCGTCGTCGGTATCGGTCGCGATGCGCTGCCGCACCCGCTCCAGCACCACCGACAGGAGAAAATCGCGAGCCAGCGAGGTATCTCCGCTCGCCACCAGACTGCGCACCAGCGCCACCGCCCCGGCGCCGGCCGGGGAATCCCACAGCCCCACCACCGCTGCGACAATGGTCTCGCCGAGCCGGTCCAGTGGTACCGCGTCCACCTGCCGCAGCACGATCTCCGGGTCCACCGGGAGTTCCACCACCGCGGCGAACAACTGTTGTTTGGTCCCGAAATAGTGGTGTACCAGCGCTGGATCCACCTCGGCGTCCGCGGCGACCGCCCGGATGGAGGTCTTGTCGAACCCGGATTTCGCGAACCGTTCCCGGGCGGCGGCGAGAATCGCGTCCCGCGCTCCGGACCGGCCGGGCCGCCGACCCGGCCGAATCGGACGGGAGCCGTCGGGTGCGGCCGCGCTCATGCGGTACGACGGCGTAGCGTGGCCGCACCCAGGCACAGGGCCACCGTCGCGAACGCCGCGACGATCGCCAGATCCCGCCACATCAACCCGGTCGGGTCGGTGTGCACCGAGACCTCGTGCAGCGCGTCGACCGCATAACTGAGCGGCATGACATTGCTGATCACCTCCAGCCAGCCCGGCAGCTGGGCCCGGGGCACCAGCAGGCCGCACAGGAAGATCTGAGGCGCCGCCAGCAGCGGCATGAACTGCACCGCCTGGAATTCCGTCCGGGCGAACGCACTGCACAGCAGCCCCAACGCGACCCCCAGCACCGCGTCCACCATCGCGATCAGCACGACCCATCCGGGGTTCCCGGCGGCGCCCAGGCCCAGCAGGCCGAACGACACCAGGCAGGCCACCGCGGCCTGGGCGGCGGCCGCCAGGGAGAAGGCGGTGCCGTATCCGCCGAGCAGGTCGAGTTTGCTCAGCGGTGTGGTGAGCAGTCGTTCCAGTGTTCCGGAGGTGCGCTCGCGCTGCATGGCGATCGCGGTGATCAGGAACATCACGATGAACGGCAGAATGCCGAGCATGCTGATCCCGATGCGGTCGAACGGGGTCGTGGCCTGCATGGGCGGGGTGGGGACGTCCCGGTAGATGAAGTAGAGCAGGGCCATCAGCAGGGCCGGTACCACCAGGATCATCGCGACCGTCCGGTGATCGTTGCGCAGCTGCCGCAGAATCCGGGTGGTCGTGGCCAGATACGCCCTGCCAGGGCGGGGTCCACTCGAATAGTGCCCACCCGACCCCATCGGGCCGGTGTCCGGGATCGCGGTCGATGCCGCTCGCTGCCCACTCATACCGGAGCTCCCATTGTGATGAGGGTGAGAAACGCCTGTTCCAGGTTCTGTTCACCGGTGCGTTGCCGGAGTTCGTCGGGACTGAGCCGAGCCAGCAGATCGCCTTCGCGCAGGAGCAGTAAGCGGTCGCAGTGCTCGGCCTCGTCCATCACATGACTCGACACCAGCAGCGTTGTCCCGCCGGCCGCCAGTTCCCGGAACTGTTTCCACAGCTCCACCCGCAGCACCGGGTCCAGGCCGACCGTGGGCTCGTCGAGGACGAGCAGCTCCGGCCCGCCCACCAGCGCGCAGGCAAGCGAGGCCCGGGTCTGTTGCCCACCGGACAGTTCGTCGCCCCGCTGTGACTGATGATCGAGCAGTCCGACCGCGCCGAGAGCGGAGTCGACGGCGTCCCGGTCGGCGCCGGAGAGCGCCGCGAAGTAGGCGACATTGTCACGGACGCTGATATCGGCGTAGATGCTCGGCGCCTGGGTCACGTAACCGATCCGCCGCCGCAGCGCCGCGCTGCCCGCGGGCAGTCCGAGCGCGGTGATCTCCCCGGCCGCCACCAGCTGGGTTCCCACGATGCTGCGCAGCAGGGTGGTCTTTCCGCAGCCGGACGGGCCCAGCACCCCGCTGATCGAACCGCGCGGAATGGTCAGCGAAATATTGTGCAGCACTTCGCGTTTGCCGCGCCGAACAGTGAGGTTGCGCACCTCCACCGCAGCGGTCGTGCCGGTATCGGGCATGGTCGGCCCCTGTTCATCGGGTGTTGAATTCATTCTCTGATGAATTATTCGCCGACCCGCGCCCACCCGCAAGACCCGGGCGTGAGTGATCTGTCGACCCCGCTTTCCTGTGTGCCCTGGATCTCGACCGGGGATGCCCCCGCGGCGACTGCGGGGCCCGGGCTGCGACAATCCACGCCGTGAGTGCTGAGGAACTGGCAGTTGATCCGCTGACCGCCGCCCAGCGTCTGCTCGGCGCGATTCTGTGGTCGGGCCCGGTCGGTGCCCGCCTTGTCGAGGTCGAGGCATACGGCGGCGATCCGGACGGCCCCTGGCACGATCCGGCAGCCCATTCCGGCCGCGGCCGCACTCCGCGCAACGCGGTGATGTTCGGTCCGCCCGGTCACCTCTACTGTTATCTGAGCTACGGCATGCACACCTGCGTCAACATCATCAGCGGACCGGATGGCGTGGCCGGCGGCGTGCTGCTGCGGGCCGCCGAGATCGTCGCCGGTCACGAGACGGTGCGCGGCCGCCGGCCGGGTGCCCGCACCGAAGCGGACCTGGGCAAGGGCCCGGGCAACCTGGGCAGCGCGCTCGGCATCGGTTTGGCCGACTACGGCACCGATGTCTTCGATCCCGAATCCCCGATCCGGCTGGAACTGGGCCGCCCGATCGATCCGGTGCGGATCTCCGCCGGGCCGCGCGTAGGGGTGAGCAGCGAAGCCGATCGCCCCTGGCGCGTCTGGCTGCCCGGCTCCCCGGCCGTCTCCACCTACCGTCGCAGCCCGCGCGCCCCCCGTATCGACGAATCCGCCTGACCCGGTGGCCCGTCGCCCGGCCACAGCCTGCCGCGGCTCGCCGAGTTCGTCTCCACCACGTCCGCGCAGTGCGGTAACGATGGCCGCACCGGGCGTTATGTGATTGCGGACGTAGGCGAAGATGGAGCCGTGAGCAGCGACATCATCGACGAATTGACCTGGCGCGGGCTGATCGCGCAGTCCACAGACCTCGACGCGCTCCGGGCGGCGCTGGGCTCGGGCCCGCGCAATCTCTATGCCGGTTTCGATCCCACCGCGGCCAGCCTGCACGCCGGTCATCTGGTGCCGCTGCTGGCGCTGAAACGGTTCCAGCGGGCCGGGCACCGGCCGATCGTGCTGGCCGGTGGCGCCACCGGGCTGATCGGTGACCCGCGTGACGTCGGTGAGCGCACGATGAACTCCGCCGATACCGTCGCCGCCTGGGCGGATCGGATTCGTTCGCAACTCGAGCGGTTCGTCGACCTGGACAATTCACCGACCGGCGCGCTGATCGTGAACAACATGGACTGGACCGGCTCGCTGAGTGCGATCGATTTCCTGCGCGATATCGGTAAGCACTTCTCGGTCAACGTGATGCTCGCCCGCGACACCGTCAAACGGCGCCTCGAGGGGGAGGGCATCTCGTACACGGAGTTCAGCTACATGCTGTTGCAGGCCAACGATTACCTGCAGTTGCGCCGCGCACACGACTGCGTCCTGCAGGTCGGTGGCTCGGACCAGTGGGGCAACATCGTCGCCGGCGTGGAGCTGAACCGGCGGGTGGACGGTGCCGCCGTCCACGCGCTGACGGTGCCGCTGGTGACCTCCGCCGACGGTAAGAAGTTCGGTAAGTCCACCGGTGGCGGCAGCCTCTGGCTCGATCCGGAGCTGACCAGTCCCTACGCCTGGTACCAGTACTTCGTGAACACCGCCGATGCCGATGTCGTGCGGTACCTGCGCTGGTTCACCTTCCTGGACCGCGCCGAACTGGCCGATTTGGAACAGGCCACCGCCGAACGGCCACATGCCCGCGAGGCCCAGCGCCGGCTTGCGGCGGAGATGACGACGCTGGTGCACGGAGAAGAGAACACCCGCTCGGTACAGCTGGCGAGTCAGGCACTGTTCGGGCGCGGCGAGCTCCGGGATCTGGACGAACCGACGCTGGCCGCGGCGCTGCGCGAAGCAGCCGTCGACGGGAAGGTCGCCGAAGTCGTCACCGGCAATGACACGATCGTCGATCTCCTGGTGGCGTCCGGCCTGTGCGAAAGCCGCGGCGCGGCCCGCCGGGCGGTGAACGAAGGGGGCGCGTCGGTCAACAATGAGCGCGTGAAGGACCTCGACTGGGCTCCGGAAACCAGCGATTACCTGCACGGACGGTGGCTCGTATTGCGCCGCGGCAAGCGGAATTTCGCGGGTGTCCGCCGGGCTTCCGGAAATTGATCTTGGTGGGCTGGGTCACACTTCGGTGATCCGGCCCGTTGGATCGCCTCTCGGCAAGCCTCTGAACTGGGCAAACGCGCTGCCGAAGTGGCGATTTGACGTAGCGTTCCCCGCCGCGTAACTTATTCAACGTCAGAGCGACACGGACACCGACCAGGGGCCCGGAGCGAGGCGGAAACGCTGAGCCGGAGGGACCAGGGATAACGAGGTAGTACGAGGAGCGCCTGGCATGATCGGCCGAAGAGCGGAGTTTGACTCTGAGCCACTGGCCGGTTAAGCTAGAAAACCTGCCCCATTGAAGCCCTGGTTGAGTCCAGTCGCTGAAA
>NZ_BDCJ01000044.1 GCF_001613445.1 Nocardia grenadensis NBRC 108939 | reverse complement strand
CGGACCGGGTGGCACGGGACGGCCGCCGGGTCCCCGGCCCGGACCCGAGGGTCGCCGGCCGGGACCGAACACCGGTGGGATGCCCGGCGCCGCGCGAGGCCCGCAACCGCCGCAGCGTCCCGGCCCGCCGCCCGGACGCCCGCCGCAGGGTCAGCCGCCGAACCAGCCCACCCAGCGCATGGGCCGCCCCGGGGAACCGGGCGCGCCGCGCGGTGAGCAGGGCACCGCGAAGATGGCGCAGCCGGGTGCGCCCACCGAAACCACCCGCCGCGAACGCACCACAACCGGCCCGCGCCCCGTCACGGGTCGTCCGGGTCCGAACACCGGCGAGCGCCGGGCAGACGGACCGGAGGGCCGGCCGTCCCGCTCCGGAGCCGCGGGCGGTCCGCCGCCGCGCCGGCCCGGCGGCCGTTCGGGCGGTCCCGGCGGCCCCGACGGCCGCGGACCCGCCCAGAAACGCAAGAACCGGTGGAAGATCGCCCGCCGGATCGCCTACGTTCTGGTCGCACTGGCCATCGTGGTGCCGAGCACGGTCTTCCTGGTCGCCTATTCCACGGTGTCGGTGCCCGAACCCGGTGACCTCAAGACCAACCAGGTCGCAACGATTCTCGCGTCGGACGGCGAAACCGAGATCACCCGCGTGGTGCCGCCGGAGGGCAACCGCACCGATGTGACGATCGATCAGATTCCGCCGCATGTCCGCAACGCGGTGATCGCCGCCGAGGACCGGGATTTCTACAGCAACCCCGGTTTCTCCATCTCCGGTTTCGCCCGCGCCGCCCGCGACAATGTGCTCGGACGCGAAAGCGCCGGTGGTGGTTCGACAATCACCCAGCAGTACGTGAAGAACGCGCTGGTCGGCGACGAACACAGCCTCACCCGTAAGCTGCACGAGCTGGTGATCTCGGCGAAGATGGCCCGGCAGTGGAGCAAGGACGAGATCCTCACCGCCTACCTGAACACCATCTACTTCGGACGCGGCGCCTACGGCATCAATGCCGCGGCCAAGGCGTATTTCGACAAGCCGGTGCAGGAACTCAGCCTGGCCGAGGGTGCGGTACTGGCCGCGACCATTCAGCTGCCCTCGCTGCTGGATCCCGAGTCGAATCCGGACGGCGCCAAGACCCGCTGGAACTACGTCCTCGACGGTATGGTCGCCGGCGGCAATCTCGACCGCGGCGAACGTACCGGGCTGGCCTACCCGGAGGTGGTGTCGTCGGCGAAGGCCGGGGAGACGACCGAGGCCGCGGGGCCGGAGGGCCATGTCAAAGCGCAGGTGCTGCGGGAACTCTCGGAAGCGGGGATCAGCGAACAACAGCTGAACACCTCCGGACTGGAGATCACCACGACCATCGATGCCAGGGCGCAGCGGGCCGCCGTCGACGCCGCCCGCAAGAACCTCGAGGGCGAACCGGACAAGTTGCGCACCGCGGTGGCCTCGATCGATCCGAAAACCGGTGCGGTACGCGCCTACTACGGCGGTGAGGACGGCTACGGCTACGACTTCGCCAACGCCGCCCTGCAGACCGGTTCCTCGTTCAAGGTGGTCGGCCTGGCGCAGAACCTGGAGAGCGGTATTCCGCTGTCCCAGATGTACGACAGCTCGCCGATTACGGTGAACGGTATCGAGATCACCAACGTCGAAGGCGAGCAGTGCGGGGTCTGCACGATCGCCGAGGCCCTCAAACGGTCGCTGAACACAAGCTTCTACCGGATGCAGCTGGAAATGCAGAACGGTCCGCAGAAGATCGCCGATATGGGTCACAAACTGGGGATTCCGAAGGAGCTCCCGGGAGTCGGCCCCACATTGACAGAACCCGGCGGCGCCGGCCCGAACAACGGCATCGTGCTGGGCCAGTACCAGGCCAGGCCGCTGGACATGGCGTCGGCCTACGCGACGCTGGCGGCATCGGGTATGTACCACAAACCGCATTTCGTGAGCAAGGTCGTATCCGCGGACGGTACCGTGCTGCTCGACCGCGGCGATGTGGCCGGCGAGCGGCGGGTCTCCGAGGCCGTCGCCGACAATGTCACGGCGGCCATGGAACCGATCGCCGCGTACTCCCGCAATCACGGGCTCGCCGGAGGTCGCCCGTCGGCAGCCAAGACCGGTACCGCCCAGCTGGGCGACACCGGCGAGAACAAGGACGTGTGGATGGTGGGTTACACGCCGTCTCTGTCCACCGCGGTGTGGGTCGGCACCACCGACAACTCGCCACTGCGCAACTACGGTGGCGCGATGATCTACGGGTCCGGCCTGGCGTCCGATATCTGGAAAAGCACGATGGACGGTGCCCTCGAAGGCACCCCCATCGAGAAGTTCCCCAAACCCGCGCCGATCAAGGGCCAGGCCGGTGTGCCGAAGTGGACGGCCCCGTACACCGCGCCGTCCACCACCAACCCGACCTTCGAGCCCCCGGTGGTGATCCAGCCGAGCCAGGTCGAGATCCTGCCCGGGATCACCATCCCGGTGCCCGGGGTGGCACCCAACCCGCGTAGCCAGCAGCAACCGCAGAACCAGCCGCAGGGCAACGGGCCGGGTCCGCTACCCGGGCAGCCCACCGCCGGACAGACCAGTACGGCCCCCACGGTCACCCAGGCGCCCGACGCCGGCGGCGGCACCGACACCGGCGGGGACAGCGGAGACAGCGGGGATCCCGGCGGCGACAGCCGTCCGGACTCGGGCGGATAAACCCGCAACACTGTCCGGGAGTCCCGGCTCGGTCCGGGCCGGGACCCCGGTAACAGGTAACCTCGGGTGCCGTGAGCGAGCAGCGACTGGTGGGTGGGCCGGACGACGGTGTAGGCCCCGGAAACGGGCGAACCGGTCGGGCCGCCACAGCCGGTTACGATTCGCCCGCTCCGCTCGCCCGAGATCTGCGTTCGGCGGACACGCGCGACAAACCGAGCCACAACGATTCCATGACCGCCCAGCTGTGCACGGTCGTGGGCGGTCCGGTCGGCGATCACGCGCTGATCGGGCGCGCACGGTTCTGGACCCCGATGCGGGTGCTACTGGCATTCACCGTGATCTTCCTGGCGTTCGGCTGGTTCGCCAAGGCCGGATGTATCCAGCAGACCACCACCACCGACGGACTGCTCAGCCTCGACTGGAACAACGGCCGTCAGTACACGGCCATGTGCTATTCGGACACGGTGCCGCTGTACGGCGCCGAGCGCCTCAACGAGGGCGCGTTCCCGTACAAGAAGTCCTGGGTGGAGGAAACACCCGGCGGCGGCACCGAGGTCCGGCATATGGAGTATCCAGTGCTGTCGGGCATGTACCAGTACGTTTCCATGCTGGTGGCCAAGAGCTGGGACGCCAGTCCGCTGCCGGGGGCACTGCAGGTGGTGCTGTACTTCAATGTGGTGGCCCTGGGTCTCTCGGTCGCCTGGCTCGTCACCATTTGGGCGACCGCGCTGCTGTCCGGCCGCCGGGTATGGGACGCGGCGCTGGTGGCGTGCTCACCGTTGGTGATCGTGCACGCCTTCACCAATTTCGATTTCCTCGCGACCGCCTTCGCCGCACTGGGGCTGCTGGCATGGGCCCGCCGCCGGCCGCTGCTGGCCGGTGTACTGCTGGGGCTGGGTGGTGCGGCCAAGCTGTACCCCCTGCTGCTGCTGGGCCCGATCGTGGTGCTGTGCCTGCGCGCCGATCCGATGCAGCGCACACCCCGCTCGCATCAGGCGACACGGTTGCGCGATATCGACAGTGCCGCGGGGCTGCGCAGTTGGCTGGAAGAAGTGCCGGCACGGATCCGGTTGCTGGGTACCCGCCCGCTCGGCGCGGCCGCGCTGACCGGCGTCGGCGCCGCCAGCACCTGGCTCCTGGTGAATCTGCCGATCGCGCTGCTGTACCCGGACGGCTGGCGGGAATTCTTCCGGCTCAACACCACCCGGCACGCCGATCCCGATTCACTCTACAACGTGGTGATGTCGTTCACCGACTGGTCGGGTTTCGACGGTGTGCTGCGGCACGGCGAACCGCCCACATTCCTCAATCTGATCTCGCTGCTGCTGTTCGTCGCGGCCTGTCTCGGTATCGCCTATATCGGCCTGACCGCCCCGCGCCGGCCCCGGCTGGCCCAGCTGTGCTTCCTGGTCATCGCCGCGTTCCTGTTGACGAACAAGGTGTGGAGTCCGCAGTACTCGCTGTGGCTGGTGCCGATCGCGGTCCTGGCTCTGCCGCACCGGCGGCTCCTGCTGGCGTGGATGACGATCGACGCACTGGTCTGGGTGCCACGCATGTTCTACTACCTCGGCGAGGATCGTAAGGGTCTGCCGGAACAGTGGTTCACCGCGACGGTGCTGCTGCGCGACCTCGCGGTGATCGGACTGTGTGTGCTGATCGTCCGGCAGATCTACCGGCCCGAACACGATCTGGTGCGCCACGAATATCTGGACGATCCGGTCGGCGGGGTGGTCGACCGCGCCCCGGATCCACTGCTGCCGTGGCTCCCGGAGGTGCTGCGCCCCCGGATCTCCCTGGGCACTCATTGGACCGGTGCGATGGCCGCGAAGCGGAACGGTAAGCGCGACACCGCGACCACCGCGACACCGGTGGAGGCGGCCCGGGAGTTCCGACCGCCCGCGCGCCTGGGCTGAGCCGGGCCCGTCGAGCCCGCGGTGCGGTCCGATGAAACACGCGACGCTCGCGCGGCGATGCACGTTCGGGATCACTGGCGGCGTCTCTTCGCGCCACCGCAACCAGTCAGGGGATATCGGTGGATGATCGACAGCAGCACGACAATTTCGCCCGGCGCGGACGAGCGAACCGGAACATACTGCTCGTGGCCGGGATCGGTCTCGGCGCGTTCGTGCTACTCGGCATCATCGGTTACCTGATCGGCGGTGACGACAAGGCAACCGATGAAGCGGCACCTGTCCGAACCACCACCGAGGTGGTAACGCCGCCGGCGCCGGTGGCTCCGGCGCCCGCCGAGCAGGACAGCAGCCCGGCAGCGCCCTCGGAAATCCCCACGGTCGCGACCTCGGCACCCACAACCGCATCGCCGTTACCCGCGGCCACGCCGGCCTACTCCGACCCGCGGTGCGCCCCGGCGAGCGACGAACTCGTCGCCCTGGTCGCCGCCGGTCTCACGACCGACGGGCACAAGCTGGCCAACGGCACAGTGATCGACGAGAACGGCACGACATATTTCGGTGCGACCACGCTCGATGCCTTCGGCGATATGGACGCCCGCTCGGATGTCTGGATCGTGCGGGACGGCGCCGTGTACTCCTCGTCGGGAGGCGCCCGCAATCAAACGGACTTCCCGCGCGCGAGTGACGAACTCGGGATATCCCCGGGCGATCCGATCGTCATCGCCGTGGACAGCTGTGTGATCGACCTGACCGACTGATCACCGAACCGAGAACATCATCGGGAAACGACATGGTCTTCGCCCGATCGGCCGGCGCGTCGGCCGGCTCCGACTCAACCCGCCCGCAGGATTCGCGCCCGCTGTTCGGGTTCGTGCGGTAGCAGATCCAGGTCCAGCTGCCAGGCGTTACCGGTCCACGGATCGAAGAGCGGGGTGCCGGTGACGGTCGGCAGATGGCGGCAGGCACGGGACAGCGCGGCCACCGCGCTGTCCCCCGACTCGGACTCGTTCGCGCCGACGATGATGGTCGACAGTCCGATCAGATCCCCGCGGGCCAGCAACGCCACCAGCCGCTGTGCGTCCGCGGCCTGGTATCCGTGCGGGAAATCCGCCGCGAGCAGGATGCGGTGCTCGGCCGGCGGCGTCGCCTGCCCGGAGTTGTAGGCCATCTCCGCCAGTTCGGCGGCGTCCACGAGTTGCTGTAAGCGCGGTGAGATATCGGAGTGATCGGTGATCGGCGGTCCGGCCGCCACCGGCGCCAGCATCCCGGTGAAACCGGTGAACGCGCCGGTGAGATCGATGATGTCGACCAGGGTCCGGCGGCCCGGCGCGGCCCGCATCAACCGGGCGAGCAGGGCGCCGACCACCGGTGCGACGGCCGCCGAGGATTCGGCGTCCACCCACAGTGGACGATTCAGTGGGACGGGCACACAGTAGGGAACGCGCAGCGCGCCCCGGTCCAGCGCGTAGAGCTCACCGAGCCGGATACCGTCCGCCGGAGCGGCCGGACGGTCCCAGGCCGGGGATTCCCACGAGGCCAGCGCCGCGGGCAGCACCGCATCCGCCTCGTGCAGTTCGCGCAGCAGCTGGGTGCTGTCGCGCCGGTGATTGTGCTCGGCGGTCGCCGTGAGCTCGTCGTGCCGCCGCTGGGCGGCCGCCCGCGCGGTGTCGGCGGCCGGAGTGTTGCGGGTGGCCGGATCGGAGACCGCGGCCGACAGTTCCTGGTCGAGCCGTTCGGCCGCGTAACCGCGCGCCGATTCCAGGGCGGCGGCCGAACGGGCGGCGTCCTCGAAGATCATCCACAGGCGTTCCAGCCCGTGCCCGACCTCCAGGGGCGGAATTTCGGCCGGCGTACCCGGCACAGCGGTCGCTGCGACGGAAGCGGCCACCGCCGCGTCGAGCACGGTGGGCGCGGCCGCCGCGGCCGGCGTGGCGGCGAAACCGTCGGCGCCGTGTGCGCGAAGCAGTTCACCGATCCCGCCCGCGTACCCCTGACCTACCGCGCGCAGCTTCCAGCTCGCACCGCGACGGTAGAGTTCGAAACAGATCAGGGCGGTTTCGCCGGCCTGCGGGGCGATCACGAACTCGGCCACCGCGGCATCGTTCTCCGTCAGCGACGCGGTCACCACGCCGAGCCCGCTCTGCGCGGCGGCCACCAGCAGCACCGCCTGGGCATCCGCGCGTACCTCGGCCGGCGTGACGACGACAGCCGCGTCCTCGACCCGGACCCCCGGGCCGGCCGGACGTTCGGACACCAGCACATCGGCCGCCGAACCGACCCGCAGGTCCGCGGCCACCACCAGCGCCGAAACCGTCAGCGGCACGGCGGCATTCACCCGGAAGCGGGTGAACCCGCCGCCCAGTGGGATGTTCTGCCCCGCCTGCAACTGCTTCATCGCCTGTCCCCCGACACCACTCATACCGCCAGGAACCGGCCCAGCTGGGGAATCGCCTCACCGGGATGTTTGGCGTTGAAACCCTCACCGATGGCCTGCATCTTCCAGTCGTTGCCGACCCGGAAGAGCTTCACCATCGCCATGGCGGTGGTCGGCGTGCCGCCGGTGAGCGAGTAGCGGGCCAGCTCAGCGTTGTTGGCGCCGTCGACCAACCGGCAGAAGGCGTTCTGCACCTGGCCGAACGTATGCCCCTTGTACGAGGTCACGACGAAGATCAGGTTGTTGACATGGGCCGGGATCCGGGTGAGGTCGACCAGAATCACCTCGTCGTCGCCCGCGCCCTCACCGGTGAGGTTGTCGCCCTGATGCCGGATCGAACCGTCCTTGGAGGTCAGCTGCCCGTAGTAGGCGACATCCACCGGGTTCATATCGGCGAACATCACCACCGAGGCGTCGAGGTCGATATCCACCGTCCGGCTGCCGAACAGGCCGCGCTGCTGGACCGGATCCCAGCCCAGGCCCATCTTGACGAAGGTGAGCGCCGCGCCGTCCTCCTTGCGGAGGCTGACGCGCTGTCCCTTCTGCAGGCTCACCGGACCGGTCTTGCTCAGACTGATCTCGCCGGGATGCTGCTGGGTGGACGCCGCCGGAGCGGGCTGCTGCGGGTAACCGGGCCCGGGCGGCGGCGGGTAGCCGCCCCCCTGCGGCGGATAGCCGCCCCCCTGCGGCGGATAGGGCGGAGCAGGCGGTGGCTGCTGGGTCGGGTAGGCCTGCTGGGTGGGCGGTGGCACCGGCGCGGTCTGCTGCACCGGCGGCGGAGGCGGCGGCGCGGCGGCCGGGGCCGCGGTCTGCGGTTCGGCCGGGGAATCGTCCACCGTGACACCGTGGTCGGTGACCAGCGCGGCGAAACCGCCCGCGTAGCCCTGCCCGACCGCCCGCACCTTCCACGCGCCCTGGCGCCGGTAGAGCTCGAGTGCGATCACGATGGATTCGGTGGCCAGTCCGTCGATCCGGTACTCGAACAGCTGCGCGCCGGACTGATCCGAGACATAGGCGACCGGGGCCGCGAACTGCCCGAAGTTGGCGTTCGCGTCGTCGAGGGTGATGACCGCGCGGACCTGCGCGATATCGGCGGGGACCGCGCCGAGGTTCACCGCGAGCGACGCGGGCTGCCCGGCCGGACCCGGGCGCAGGTTCACACCCGGACCGCTGGGCTGATTGTAGAAGACGAAATCCGCGTCGGACCTGACTTTGCCCTGCTCGGTGACCAATAGGGCGGACAGATCGGCCGGAGCCGCCAACTGGATGGAGACCACCACGTCGTTCGTGGCCAGTGGACCGTTCTGGCCTTTGGCGAGTGTTGCGGACAAGTCAGACCCTTCGCTTGTCGGTGCGTATGGATGCCACTGTACGAGATGCTCGCATTCATGGCGCCGCCTCCGGCGTCGCAGGGCCGGGGCCCTGTGACCCCGATTCTTCCCTCCTGCGCTCAGTCGCTGCGCTCCTTCGCTCCGTCGGTCCAGAATCGGGGGCGGGCCCCGACCACTGAGATAGACCACCTGGAATAGACAGAAGGTGCAGGCTGTCGTGAACCTCGACCGGCCTGGAGAGGCTCACATCACTGTAAGTGCTCAATGGTCACCGGTCTCTGGACTGTCTGCTCCACACGCTCAGTCGCTGCGCTCCTTGACTCTGTCGCTCCAGAACCGGGGGCGGGCCCCGACCACGGACGTCGACCATCCGGAGTGGACGAATGGTATGGCCGGGCATGGACTGGGTCGACCTGCGACGATTAAGGTGACGGCGACGGATGAGCACCGGCAGTGGGCCGGGCTCCGGGGCGGCGAGAACAGGCGACTCTCCATGGCACAACTCTTCGAACAGTCGAAGAAGGTGATCGAGGTACACCTGGCGAATACCAGTATCCGCGCCATCTCCGGCTCGATGGTCGCCTACGAGGGCGCCGTGCAGTTCAAATCGGCCGGGTTCGGCGGCGGGGACGGGGTGCTGGCCGGGATGAAACGCCGCGCCACCGGCGAGAAGCTCTCGCTGATGGAATGCAGTGGCCAGGGCCGGGTGTTCCTGGCGGTCAACGGCCAGTACGTCTCGGTGGTGAACCTGAACAACGAGACCCTGCAGGTCGAATCGCAGCAGTTACTGGCCTTCGCCGGGAATCTGCGCACCGATGTGCGATTCGCCGGTGTACGTGGGGCCTCCAGCGGTCAGGGGCTGTTCACCACCACGGTCGGCGGCCAGGGGCAGGTCGCCCTGCTGTCGGCGGGCGGGCCGCTCATCCATTTGGAGGTATCACCACAGTTCCCCCTGGTGGTGGACCCCGACGCGTTCGTCGCCGCCCGCGGCGATCTCAACCAGTCCTTCGTCACCGATGTCTCCTGGCGTGCGGCGCTGGGGCAGGGTGGTGGCGAGGCGTTCTCGCTGCGCTGGGACGGGCAGGGCGTGGTCTCGATCCAACCGGCGGAACGGTAGGTCATGTTCGAGCAGATCAATTCCAAGGTCGTCGCCGTCGATATCGCCACGGCGGGCGGCGTGGTCGCCCGGGCCGGCGGCATGCTCTTCTACACCGGCGATGTGTCTTTCGCGCCGCACGAGATACCGGGCGGCGCCGGGATGGGTGGCGGCGGACTGCTCCGGATGGCCGGGCAGATGATGGCCGGCGAACACCAGCGCACCATGCTCGCGCAGGGTAGCGGCAGCGTCCATTACGGTTTCGCCGGTTTGGAAGTGCAGGTGGTCCACGTACAGCCGGGTGCGGTACTGCAGGTGGAGGCGTCCCGGCTGCTCGCCTACACCGCCGGCCTGCAGACCTCGGTGGTGTCGGTGGCGAGTTCCGGCGGCGGAGGCGGCGGTGGCCTGATGGGTGCCCTGCGCGGTGCCGCGTCCGGTGCGCTCACCGGTCAGGGCATGTTCACCACCCAGCTGTCCGGGCAGGGCAGCGCCGTGCTGCTGGCCCATGGTGGTTTCCTCGAACTGCAGGTGGGCGGGCCGAATCCGGTGGTGGTCGATCCGCAGGCGTTCATCGCCTCCTACGGGAACGTGCACACCGATCTGAAGGCCGCGGTGAGCTGGCGTGACGCGGTGGGACGCGGATCCGGCGAGGCCATGCAACTGCAGTGCGCGGGCCAGGGTCTGGTGTACGTACAGGCATCCGAGGAGAAACTGTGAGCGAGATCCTCAACCCGATGAACCTCGGGGAAAGCGACAACATCCCCGGCAACAGCTACGCGTACTGCATCGATCTGAACAAGCCGTGGTTCATGCGCAAGGGCGCGATGATCGCCTACTACGGGCAGATGCGGTTCCAGGCCCTCACCCACGGCCTGCAGGGCCAGCTCCTGCACATGGTGGCCAACCAGTTCTCGGCCCCGCTGTTCACCGGCGACTACGTGGTGGCCGAAGGGCAGGGCAAACTGCTGATCGGCGACCGCGGCTACGACATCAACTCCTACGATCTCGACGACGGCAACCTCACCATCCGCGCGGCGAACCTGCTGGCCTTCGAGCCCGGGCTGGCGCTGAACCAATCGATCGTGCCCGGTTTCCTGACGCTGATCGGCACCGGGAAGTTCCTGGCGTCCTCGAACGGGCCGGTGATCTTCGCCGAACCGCCGCTGCGGGTGGACCCGGAATCGCTGGTGGGCTGGGCGGATTGCCCGTCGCCCAGCCATCACTACGATCAGCGGTGGGTGTCGGGGTATCTGGCCGCCGGGGCGTCCGCGCTCGGTGTGACCTCCGGTGAGGAACGCCAGTTCGATTTCACCGGCGCCGGAACCGTTCTCATCCAGTCGAGCGAGAAGGTCCTCAGCGACGCCACCCTCATCCGCACCATCGAGGGGCAACTACAGAGCGGGATCACCGTGCCGGGCCTGCAACGGCTGCAGGGTGTCATCGCCCAGCAGCTCGCCGGCCGGCAGCAGGGATACTGAGCACCGGGCCCGCGCGACACGGCGCGGTCATCGGCGGACCGGCAACCGCGCCGCCGACCAAGCACACTTGGCCCCATGCTGCATCTGCGGATAATGTCGCCCGCCGCGCTGACCGACGAGGTGGTGCGCATTCTGGAATCCGATACGGCCGTCAGCGGGCTGGCGGTTCTGCGCGGCGGCGCGATACGGCCCGAGGGCGATGTGGTGCTGGCCGACCTGGCCCGGGAGGCCGCCAACGAGGTCCTCGAACGGTTGCGGGCCACCGGGCTGCACCACCGCGGGAGTATCGAACTGCAACCGGTGCCCACGTGGATGTCGCTGTCGGGGTACCTCACCGAGATACGCACCCCGGGATACAGTGCGGATGCGGTGATCTGGGCGGATGTGACCCAGCGGTCCTATGAGGACACCGAGTTCAACTGGACCTACCTCAGTTTCATGACGCTGGCGACGGTGCTGGCCGGTATCGCGATCGTGGTCGATTCGCAGATCCTCATCATCGGGGCGATGGTGCTGGGTCCGGAGTTCGGCGCGATCGCCGCGCTGGGGGTCGCCCTGGTGCGACGGCGGTTCGCGCTGTTCGGGCGTGCGCTGGCCACCCTGGCACTGGGTTTCGCGATCGCTATCGCGGTCACTTTCGCGCTGGTCGTGGTCGGACGGATGCTGGGCTGGGTCACCGTCGACGCCGTGACCGGGGACCGGCCGGAAACCGCCTTCGTCTATACGCCGGACAAGTGGTCGTTCATCGTGGCCTTGATCGCGGCGGCCGCCGGCGTACTGTCGCTGACCTCGGCCAAATCGGGTGCGTTGGTGGGGGTGTTCATCTCCGTGACCACGGTGCCCGCCGCCGGCAATATCGCGCTGGGACTCGCCTTCGGCGTGGGTTCGGCCATCTGGGGCAGCGCCCTGCAACTGGTGGTGAACCTCGCCGGGATGGCGATAGCGGGCTGGGCGACACTGGCGCTCCAGGACCTCGTATGGTCGCGGGTCTCACCCCGCCGGCCGCGCGCCGAGGCGCGGGCCCGGCGGCGCATGCTCTAACCCGCCGTCCCGGCGACCACCGGACCGGCGAGCGCGGCACCGAACCAGCCGAGCATTTCTTCGCCTGCCTCGATTCCGGTGGCGGCGGTGACGGTCAGGCCCGGGCGGGTCCAGCCGAGTTCTTCGAGTTCACCGTGCCGGGGCCGGACGGCGTGATCGGCCGCGGCGAGCATTTCGGCATCCAGGGCGCCGTCCCCGGCGGCCAGCGTCGGCGCCGCCGCGTCCAGCACACCGGACTCGACCAGCCGAGCCCGCACCTCGGCCACCGCCCGGCTCTTGCACACCGCCGCCGGCATCGTGTAGATCTTGCGACCCTGCCGCGACGCCGTCCAGCCGCGCTCCCGGCACCAGGCATCCCAGGTGGTCAGGAAATCCGGGGGAGTCGCGGCGAGGTCCACCACCAGATAACAGAACAGGCCGTCGGCCTCGCGGAATTTCAACACCCACGAATCGTCGACCCGGGCCCGCAGCGCCGTCTCCACCTCGGCGAGACCGGCCCCGCCGGCCCGCACCGCCGCCTCGATCCCCCGGCGCCACCGCGTATCCGGTACCCCGTCGACCAGGATGTTGCCCCCGTTGCTGGTGACGGCGTAGGGCCACGGCGCCCCGGGCAGCCGTATCCGGCCGAATTGTTCGATGGTCCGGGTGGTGGTGGGTAGCACCACCGCCGCGACAGCCAGTTCCCGCAGCCGGTCGGCGGCGGCCGCGGTCATATACGACAGCGGAGAGCCGTCGAGATGCTCCACACATACTGTCGCCGCGGCGGCGGTGCCGGCGGCCGCGGCGGAGTAGATCACGGTGCGATCCAGATCCGTGGCGACCAGTAGTGGTTTCGGAGAAGACATCTACCGCTGCACATCCTTGATCAGACCCATACACGAATACGCCAGGTCCGGTACGACCTCCACCGGTACCGCCCGGTCCTGTGCCAGCAGCCGGATATGCGCGTGCTCGGGTGCGTCCGGTTTCCGGACCAGCACCCGCCACGGCACCCGGCGCAGCAGGACCCGGGTGGTCTCCCCCACGCCCGGTTTCACGAAGTTCACGCTGTCGATCCCGTATTCGGCACGCACCCGTTCCACCGACGCCCAGCCCACCCAGGTGGGTGCGCGGTCCCCGGCACGCACCGCCGCGACCTGTGCGCTCACCCGCGGCCGGACCGTCTCGAATGCCCCGACGACGGTATCGAGCAGTCGCGCGGAGACGTCCTCGCCGGTGAGCTCGGCGTAGAACTTGGCACCGTGGAAATCCCCCGGGCCGATGAGGTCCCGGTTGAGCACCGTCCGCGAGACCAGACCGGAAACGGTGGAATTCAGGCAGGCCGACGCGATCAGGAAATCGTCGCGGGTGCCGTAGGTGCGCACGCAGTGCCCGGGGTCGGCGAGTACGGCGAGGTCGTCGTCGAAGCGGGCGCCGCCCGCCGCGTGGTACGCGTCGAGTGCCGCGGTCAGTTCCCGGGTGATGGCGCCCTTGCCGGTCCAGCCGTCCACGAACACCACGGAAGCGGGATCGTGACGATGGGCCAGATAGTCCAGGGCCACGGTGTCGATCCCGCGATCGCGCACGATCGACACCGCGTAGTGCGGGATATCCAGCGCGGGGCGCTGTCCGTGCCCGGTGGCCAGCCAGCGGCGGATCAGGATGCCGACGGGGGTGCCCGCCCGGGCCAGCGAGGCCAGCACGATATCGGTGCCGCGTTCGGCGGCCACCAGTTCGGCCACCGTCCCCACCGCCAGGGCCAGCCGCTCGGCACTGTCGGCCAGCACCCGGTCGAACAGTTCCCGGTAGGCGGCGTCGGGCTGGTACTCGATGGGCAGCGATTCGGCGTAGTGCGCGATTCCGGCCTGGATCCGCTGCTCCCGGGAGGCGGTATCGGCCTCCAGGTCGGCGCCGGACAGATCCTTCAGCAGCCACGCCACATCGGTCCGGTCGTAGGAACCGAATTCGGGGCCGAACAACGGTGCGGGCCCGGCGAAATCACCCGAGCGCGCGGCGACCAGCGTGCGCGGATCGGCCTCCCGGATGATCGCCACCAGCACATCGGAACCGGCGGCGGTCAGGACATCGACCAACCCGCCCGGGGTGTAGAGCCGCTCACCGTCGGCGGGTGAATCGGCCACGAACACCAGCACCGGGTCCGCGTCCGGGTCGTCGGGCCAGCACGCGTTGTAGAGGTAGCGCGGCTTCTCCTCGTTCGCTTCGGGAGCCGGGAACCGGAACCCCCGGCGCAGTGGATAACCGGGCTCGTCCAGGACATACGCCGGGGAACGCGTGGTGGTCTGGTACCGCACCGGCACTCCGGACTCGGCGATCTCCACGGCCAGGCACAGCGGCAGATACATCAGCTCTTCATGGGCGAGCACGATCACCGGGCGCCCGGGGTACTCGGTGACCAGCTGGTCGCGCAGCATTTTCCCCGCGACGGCGGTGGCCTGTTCGAACCCGGCCCGATCGGCGCGCAGGAACCCGTGCCGGCCGCCCTCGGGCACCTCCCGCGGCCAGGGCAGTTCCAGCCGCGCCGGTACCCCGCGGCGGCCCGCCACCGGATTGAGTTCGGCTGCGGGCAGTTCCGAGACGGTGGCCACCAATCCCTCGGGCAGCACCGTGGCGCCCGACGCCAGACAGACCGTATCGATCCGTGCACCCAGTGCGGCGGCCGCCGCGGCGAACCGCTCGCGGTCGGCATCGGTGCGCATATCGACCAGCGTGGCCAGCACATAGTGTGTCCGCGGCGTGAACTCGTGCAATGCCTCGATGGCATCCAGCGCGGTAGCGCCCGTGGAGATCTCGTCGTCCACCAGCACCAGCGGCAGGCCCGGCGTGAACACGTCCCCCGGCATCGGCTGCAACAGATGCGAGGTCGCGTGCGAGTGCCCCTCCTCGAACCCGGTGAGGGTCACCGCACCCGGCACCACCCGGCGAGTCGAATGCAGATAGCACGCGGCATCGACCCGGGTGGCCACACAGTGCCCCAGCCCCGTCGCGGTCTCGGCGAAGCCGAGCACCACGGCATCCTGTTCGCCGAGTACCGCGCGCACCAGATCACCGAGACGGTCACCCGCGTCCCGGACCCGGACGGGGTCGGTCGGCAGGTGTTTGCCCAGCACCGTGGAGACCAGCAGATGTGCGCGCCGCGGATTCTTGCGCAATCCCGGCTGCACCAGATCGGCGATCTCCGGTTCGGGCGCGAGACTGTCGGGGGTGTCGCCGTACCGGAACGCTTCCCGATGCCGCAGTTCGATACCGAGCGCGCGGGCCGCCCAATACGACTCGCCGGACCCGTCGCTCATATCGTGACCAGCGCTGACAGCAGATCCACGAAGGACACCCCTTTCTCGGCCACCCCGAAGACCCGGGCCCGGGTCAGGGTGTTGCGCGCCCAATTGCGATGCGGCCGCATCTCGTTCATCTTGTTGCGGTAGCCGGACGCGGCGACCCCGCCGACCTCGACCTGCAGAATGTCGAGGGCATCGGAGTACTCCTCGTGCGTGACCACCGACAGCGCGTGCACGGCCGCCACATGCGAGGGATGGATAACCGTTTTGCCCTGGATGCCGTTGGCGCGGTCCAGCGTGATCTCGCGCAGCAGACCGTCCAGATCCCGGCTCACCAGATAGCTGCGGAACGGTACCGCGTCGGATTCCTCGAACGGCGCGGTGCGCAGCAGCGGCCGGAACATCCGTTCGTGATCGGCGAAGTACTCCCAGACCGGCCCGGTGATCACGAAACCCGTATCGTCGGCCCGGCCCAGGTAGTTCACGATATCGGCGATCACATCGGCGATGACCCGCACATCGTAGATGGTCAGGTCACGGTCGCGACGGATACCGAAGGTCGCGCACATATCGGTGGCGCCGATCCGCACGGCCAGGATTTGTTCCCGGACCTCGGCCAGGCAGGCCGCGATCTGGGTGAGTTCGGAATCCCTGGTCTGCCGGTGTACCAGCGCCGCGGATTCGAGTACCGGCATCCCGTAGAGCGGCCGTCCCGTACGAGCGGCGGCGGCCGTCAGCGCCGCGAGGTACTTCGGTGCCGAGGAGCTGTCGAACTTGGGGAACACGAAACCCGTCAGCACCTGCGTGCCCACGCCCAACCGGTCGAGCAGTTCGGGCACGGTATCGGCGTCCCGGACGCGGACGAACAGCATCGGGCTCGGATCCGGCCGTGCGGCGAGTTCGTCGAGGGTGCGCACGGTCTGCTGTTTCGCGAACTCGACCTCATGGTCGGCGACGGCGTCCTCGAGATCGATCACCATCGAGCACACCCCGCGCTCGGCCCGGCGCACGATCGTCGCCGTCAGATCCGCCCGGGTGGCCGGTACGTACAGGGTGGCGCCCAGCGCCATCGCAAGTATCTCCCGCTCGGCACAGTCGTCGAACGGCTCCGGTTGCCGGTGGAACAGCGTTCTGGCGTCCGGCCCCTGCAAATGCCTGAAGTGTCGGCGCGGTACCTGCTTGTACAGGGAAATTTCCTGCCGGACGGCCGTGCCTGCGGTCATCGAGCCCCCGTCTCATCCTCGTCGTTGTCCCGGTGGTAATTGCTTCCGCATTCGCTCGACAACCCCGGCAATGAATTCGGTGATGGTGTCGAGTTCGTTTACATACGCCCAATAGTCGGGGTGCCGCCCGGTGAGCGACGCGGCGACCCGGTCGAGGCGCTCGACCTGAGCGTCCAGTACCGAGCCCCATTCGGCGACCAGTCCCCGTGACACCGCAAGCATCTGGGCGTCCCGGAGGCGGAACCGTACGGCCTCGGCGCGTTGGCGCGGGTCCTCGCGGACCGCCCGTAACTCGGCCAGCCGCTTGGTCACGGCGTCGACGAGTTGTTCGGCGTCGGCGAGATGGCCGCGCGCGGTGGTGGTCAGTTCAAGGGCCTGCTCCGGGGTGTTCTCGGCCGCGGCGGCGCGGGCCCCGGCGAGGGCTCGAGCCGCGGCGGCGATATGACGCTCGCTGGTCCGCTCATTGTCGGCCAGATCCGCCGAACTTGCAGCATTGAACTCCCGCAGCAGCGCCGAATGCGCGGGTCCGATCCGCTCGGCCCGGGTGCGGACCGCGGCGAGCCGGGTGGTGACCGAGGCGATGGCGTTGCGCGCGGCCGGGGCGCGAGAAGGAGCCTGAGCCAAGGATTCCGACAAATCGGCCGTAACGGAAGCCAGTCGGTTCGCTGCCGTCCGTGCCCGGCCGCGTTCGTCCGGCGGCACCGCGGTCAGTGTGAGCATTGCCTCATCCACCGCCGCGGCCCCCGCGACCACCGAGGGATACTCGGCGTACTCCGATTCGGCCGCCTGTCTGCGCACCCGAGCCGCATCGGCGGTGACCCGCCCGACCAGTTCCGGCACCGCCCGATGCACCGCGACCGCTTCCTCCAACGCGGCCCGGTCGCCGTGATAGAAGCGGTCGACCCGCTGTGCGACAGATCCCAGCTGCCGGATCACCGCGTCCACCCGACGTTGCCGGTCCGGACGCCGCGTCCCGGACTGCTCGTCCCGGTCCAGCTCACCGGTGAGCTCCAGATATGCCGCGGCGGCGGTATAGCAGTCCGCCCGCACCGAGGCCCAGCGGCGGCCCAGCCCTCGTTCCGGAAAAATCTCCTCGGCGGCCGCCGAGGCCGCCTCGGCAGCCGACTGCCGCCGATCCATATCCAGGAACGCCGTCGTCAGCGCCGACCGTGCCTGTTCGAACCACGGATCCTCCCCCGACCGGAACCATCCACGCCTGCGGCCTGCCACAGACCCGATGGTATGAGATCCCGCCACCGGCGCGCCGCCGCATCGCGTCCGGCCCGGCTCCGCGCGCACCCCGTCGAACATCGCGACGGCCGTGTAGTGCTGCGGAGCGGCGCTCCGAAAGCCTTCGATCCCAAACCATCCGGACCTGCCGTCCCGCGCGTGCCGGTGACCGGCTTGCCCGAGTTTGTACGCAAGTTCACCGAAACCCACTACTGTCGTATTCCGTACCCGGCGGTTACCGACATGCTGGGAATCACAGACGACTACGAAAGGGAATCCCGCATGGGTGTCAGTTTGTCCAAGGGCGGCAACGTCTCGCTGAGCAAGGCGGCTCCGGGCCTCACTGCGGTCGCCGTCGGCCTGGGCTGGGATGTACGCACCACCACGGGCACCGATTTCGATCTGGACGCCAGCGCGATCGCCACCGGAGCCGACAAGAAGGTCGTCTCCGACCAGCACTTCGTGTTCTTCAACAACCTCAAATCCCCCGACGGTGCCATCGAGCACGCCGGTGACAACACCACCGGCGAGGGCGAAGGCGACGACGAGGTCATCAACGTCGACCTCGCCAACACCCCGGCGAATATCGAGAGCATCTTCTTCCCCGTCTCGATCTACGAGGCGGACGGCCGTTCGCAGTCGTTCGGTCAGGTACGCAACGCCTACATCCGCGTCGTGAACCGGGCGAACGGCGAAGAGCTGGCCCGCTACGACCTGTCCGAGGACGCCTCCACCGAGACCGCCATGGTCTTCGGCGAGCTGTACCGCAACGGCGCCGAGTGGAAGTTCCGCGCCATCGGCCAGGGTTACGCGTCCGGCCTGGCCGGTATCGCGCGCGACTACGGTGTGAACGTCTGACGATCCACACCTCCGGGTAGCGTGAGGGGGTCCGGTGCACGGGCCCCCTCGTTCTCTGTCCCAGAGGCGTCAGGGGACAAATTGGACAAATAGGCGGTCGACGGCAACGCTGGTGACTGGTCGTCGATATCGCCGACCAGGTTTCTCGTACAGGCCGGGATACCGACCGCAGTCCGGCCACCGCACACGAAAGGTCCCAGCGTGGTCCTGCGCATATTCGGTTTATCCTTGGTCGTCACGGTGCTGTCGCTGGGGGTGGCATTCCTCTACGGCGGCCCGACTGCCCTGGCGCTCTGCCTCATCCTCGGCATCCTCGAGGTGTCACTGTCGTTCGACAATGCCGTGATCAATGCCACCATCTTGGAAAAGATGAGTGAGTTCTGGCAGAAGATCTTCCTCACCATCGGCATCCTGATCGCCGTCTTCGGTATGCGGCTGGTCTTCCCGCTGGCAATCGTGTGGGTCACCGCGGGCCTGAATCCCGTCGAAGCCTTCGATCTGGCGTTGAACCCGCCCGCCGGCGACGCCGCGTACTTCCCCGACGGCTCCCCCAGCTACGAGACCCTGCTCACCGGTGCGCACCCGCAGATCGCGGCATTCGGCGGCATGTTCCTGGCGATGCTGTTCCTCAACTTCATCCTCGAAGACCGCGAGATCACCTGGCTGTCCTGGATCGAACGCCCCCTGGCCAAGGCCGGCAAGCTGGACATGATGTCGGTGGTCATCGCCGGTATCGGCCTGGTGCTGGCCGCGGAGTTCCTCGCCCACGACGACGACCGCTCCACCGTGCTGCTGGCCGGTCTGCTCGGCATGATCATCTACATCGCCGTCGACGGTCTGGGTTCGATGTTCAACGCCGAGGAACACGCCGAAGAAGCTGCCGGCGGCCCGTCCGGGCTGGCCAAGGCCACGGGTAAGGCCGGATTCTTCCTGTTCCTGTACCTCGAGGTCCTCGACGCATCGTTCTCCTTCGACGGCGTGATCGGCGCGTTCGCGATCACCGCCGACCCGATCATCATCGCCCTGGGCCTCGGCCTGATCGGTGCCATGTTCGTCCGGTCGATCACCGTCTATCTGGTGCGCCGGGGCACACTGAACGAATACGTGTACCTCGAACACGGCGCCCACTGGGCCATCGGCGCACTGGCCCTGATCCTGCTGGTCACCGTCGGTGATATCCACATCCACGAGCTCGTCACCGGCCTCATCGGTATCGCCTTC
Source organism: Nocardia grenadensis NBRC 108939 (assembly GCF_001613445.1). Taxonomy (GTDB): domain Bacteria; phylum Actinomycetota; class Actinomycetes; order Mycobacteriales; family Mycobacteriaceae; genus Nocardia; species Nocardia grenadensis. Next base: position 12,664 of record NZ_BDCJ01000044.1, on the reverse strand, counting down.
ATCGGTGCCGCGGTCCTGTCCAGCGTCCGCCGCAACCGCAAGGAAGACGATCCGAAACCCACCGAGGCTTCGGAGCCGACCCCCGTCGGCTGACACGGCACGTCCCGAACGGCAGTGGGAGCGGACCCGAGGGTCGGCTCCCACTGCCGTTTCATCGGGGGGACCAGCAACGCGTTCCCACCCGCGGCCGGGCCCGGCCTCGCCGCGCGCGCACGGGCCGGGCCGTCAAGTCCTCGGTGTTCCCGCCTCGTGCCGCGCGGCGTCGTACCGCTCGAAATACGCCTGACCCACCGCGAACATGCCACGTTGCGGTAACCGGAAGTCACCGAGCGCCGTCTGCTCGGCCAACGGTCCGGGCGGGCCGATATCGACGCCGCCGATCCGGGCCACCGTGTGCTCGACCGTCCACAGCATCCGCGGATTCAGCCGGAACCATTGCCCGTTCGGGGTGGTGCCACGCAACCGCACCTGCCCCACGCCGAGCGCCGGGCCCGCCACCCGCGACATGACCGACAGCATCGTGGGGTCGCGCCACAGCGCCGCGGGCAGCACGCTGCCCAGCGCCGTCATCGCCGTCGTCGCCGGCGACCGCCCCAACTCGATATCCCAGACCAGCGTGCCGGGCACCGTCACCGTCAACGCGAAGGGTCCCGTCCAGGTCACCGAGATATCCGCGACCCGCGCGTCCACGAGCGCGGCACCGTAGTACCGCACACAACTGGTCTCCGGTGCGACACTGCTGTAGATGACCCATTCCCGGTCCGGGTTCCGGTGCCAGACCGATTCGTATCCGGGCCCCACCGAGCTGGCGGCGAAATGCCGGAACGCCAGGTAATGGCCACTGGCGAACGGCTGCCCCATCACTCCGTGCCCGGCGAATCGCTCCGCGCCCGCGCCCGCCGGCAGCACCGGCTCGGTGCCGGCGATCGTTCGCGGACTCTCGAACATTGCCGTCCTCCTGGACGAGCGGACGCTACACCTCAAGCCTACGTCCGTGAACTGAGAAAGCATCTACCCCGACCGCGACCGGCCCCCGCTGCGACGTACGCCACACGTGACCGTGCGGCGTCACGCCCAGCACGGCGCGCCGGTACTTCGCCGAGACCCGGACCGCGCAGCCGCACGGCCCCGCCGACCCGTCGGCACCCGGCCGGCAGGTTCGCCACCCGGCACCGCGCCGATCCGGCAGTATCGAGTCCATGGCGACCGATAAGGAACGTATGCTGCGCGGCGACCTCTATCGCGGCAACGACCCGGAACTCGTCGCGGAACGCCGCGCCTGTCACGCACTGACCGCCCGCTACAACGACACCGCCCCCGATGCCGAGACCGAACGGCAGGAAATCCTCGGCAAGCTGCTGGGCGAGTGCGGTGCGGGCACCGTGATCATGCCGCCCTTCCGCTGCGACTACGGCTACCTGACCAGAATCGGCAGCAACACCTTCCTCAACTACGACACCGTGATCCTCGACTGCGCCCCCGTCACCATCGGAAACGATGTCGCGATCGGCCCCGGCGCCCAGATCCTCACCCCGCTGCACCCCATGGAGGACCACGAACTCCGGCGGGCCGGCTGGGAATCCGCCGCACCCATCACCATCGGCGACAACACCTGGCTGGGCGGCGGCGTCATCGTCTGCCCCAGAGTCACCATCGGCGCGGACTCGGTGATCGGCGCGGGCAGCGTGGTCACCCGCGATATCCCGCCCCGCGTCTTCGCCGCCGGCAATCCCTGCCGCGTCATCCGGGATCTCTAGCAGAACATTCAACGGCCGAGCGCCCGCAATATCGCACGGGTGACGCGGCGACGAAGCGCGGCACGGTGGTGTCGACCGGCTCCGTGCCGCCGTCCGATGAGGACTTCGCCCTCCTCGGCGACGACCAGGATCGGCAGCCCCTCGTCGTCGGCGCGGACTGCGCAGGCTGATGGATCGGGTTCACCAATCGGGAGTCCGGTGGTATCTGACCACGCCGTATCTTTCTATCTCTGCGAGTTGGTAGGTGAACCAGTGTCCGAGTGCCACGTAGTTGACGTGGTGGGCCCAGGTGACCGGGTGTCGGCCTATCTGCATGCGACCGGAACTGTCCAGCTCGATGTTCGCCGGCTCTGTTTCGATGAAGTCGGCGCCCAACGCCAGTGCCAGCGTCAAGGGGCCGTATTGGTCGCTGTAGGGGCTGAACCGGGCGAACCATTGGTCCATCTGGCTGCGCAGAAGTACCGATATGGGATTGGTTGTCCGCGCCAGGATCCGGTAGCCGGTGGTGTCCACGGTCTCGGTGTTGAAGATGAATACAGCCACGGCGGACGAAACGATTGTCGGTTGAATACCCGCGGAGAGGACAGTGTGGGCAGCGGGTATGTCGAGTGCGATATTGCGTTCGGCCGGAGTCGGGGAAAAGCGGCTGCCACCGCCGGCCTGTGTGACGGCCAGGCGGTGACCGACCTCGGGGTTCGTCGAGAGCAGGTCGGCGAGATTGGACATCGGTCCCAACCCGACCCAGGACACCTCGCCATTGTGACGAGACAGCACAGCCTCGACGGCAGCGCCGACTCCAGTCTCCTCGATGACAGATTCCGCGGGTGTCGAGTCGCCGGCGGTCCAGATAGTTTCGCCATCGAGTTCGCGCCCGGCGACGACCGGAACATCGGTGCGGCCCAGGAGATCGAGCAGGTGCCGCGCCAGCCGTGCCCGCCGGCCGGCGCGTTCGTCACTGGTAAGGACCAGAGAAAGGTTGGGTTGAGCGGCCGCGATCGCGACGGTGATCGCGCTATCGGGTGCGCTCCCGATATCCGCATCGAGGATCAACGGTGTAGACGCCCATAGAGTTTCGCTATCCGAAGTGCGCAGCGGCCGGCCATTGCTCACACCACAGGCCTTGGGGACCACGGTCGTCTCCGCGGTCCAGAATTTTCGTCGTCGGCACCCATTTCGCGTTCGTCGTAGCGAGGCTCAGCCGCGGGCCATATCGACGAACCGCGACAGATGCAGCTGGTGGGCGACGGTAATGGTCGCCGTGGGCCCGTTACGGTGCTTGCCGACGATGAGGTCCGCTTCGCCGCCGCGCGGATCGTCGCGCTCGAAGGCGTCCGGCCGGTGCAGCAGGATGACCATATCCGCGTCTTGCTCGAGACTGTTGTGCAGCGATACCCCATTCGCGACGAAGTTGTGGGTACCGGGGACTGTGCCGTCGAAGACCTCCTGTTCACCGAGGCTGGTGATCTCCACGATTCTGTCCCAGAAAACGTCGTTCGTCGCCAGCATCTCGATATCGGCGTCTTCCAGCACGTCCGCGACGCGGGCGAGTCGAGAGCGGCTGGGCGAGCGTTTCCACATCGTGGACCCGCAGAATCTGGAGTTCATCGCAGCCGCAAATTCACGGTGTGTCATCTCTTTGGTCGCGAGTAACGTGCGGACCTTCGACCAGACTTCCTTGGGCACCGTATCCACGTTGACATTCCCCGCCACGGACGCCAGGTGACGGAGAGCGATACTGCCGGTCACCCCACGAGCTCCGTGCACGCCGATATCCCGGAGGAAAACGGTCTGGTTTTCGGCACCGTCCACTGTCAGGTGCCAGCACACGCGGTAGCCCGGCTTCCGAGTCGCTTTTATCCGGCCGTGCACTCCGAAGCGCAAGAGGAGCCGATCGAGGTCGTCGATAAGCCGACGGCTGGTGGAGGCGTAATAGATGCGCGCCTGGCGTCCCGAAGAATCCCAGCGGACCGAACCGTCGGTTGCCCACAGATGCCGGATGAACAACGCGACCTGGTCTGTCGGCAATGCAAATACTTGTCGTGGGATGAACTTCTCATAGCTGCGCAGTCCGAAGAGCCCGAGGTCTTCTAACCAGACGGAGATAGGATTCCGCTTGCCTCGGGCGAGGCGGTACGGCGCAGGCAGCCGCAGTGTCGTCACCCGAGCTGCCGGGTACTCATCTCGGACTGCAGTGATACCGAAATGCCGTGCTGCCTCGGTTACGGCTGCGAGATTTTCTTCGTCGATACTCGCGTACCGGATCGGCTGCCGACGGATACAGGAACCATCGCCGATCATATGAGCCAGCAGCACGACCTCCGCGTCCGGCATTCGCTCGGTGCAGACCGGCTCCGGCATGCTACGCGGGGTCGCGACACGGTCGTCAATGGACAGTCGCTCCAACGGTATCCAACCGTCGACAGTGAGGAAGGGGTGATTTCCGGTTGCTTCGACCTGACGTCCAGAGGCCAAGCGAACAAGGAAAACCTCTTTGCGGCCGCTGGGGAACACTTTGACCATCGGCCGCGCGACCAGCCTCATACGTTCATCGAGCGACCAGACCAAGGGCTGTTCTCCACTGGCCAGCAACTCACCGAGAGTTTCCTCTGCGCCATCGTCCGCCCGAAGTATCCGGGCAGAAGCCGGCAGACATCCCGATTCGCGTAGATCGGAGACCTGCGGGCGCTTGTCGGTGCGCTGTTCCGGACCACGGTTCAGCTGACTGATCGCGATAACGGGAACTTCCAGCTCCTTGGCCAGCAGTTTCAGATTTCGCGAGAAATCCGAGACCTCCTGCTGCCGGGATTCGACCTTCTTGCCCGAGGTCATCAGCTGCAGGTAGTCCACCACAACAAGTTTCAGGTCGTGGCGCTGTTTCAGCCGCCGTGCTTTGGCCCGGATCTCCATCATGGTGAGGTTCGGTGAATCGTCCACGAACAGCGGTGCTTCGCTGATCTCGCTCATCCGCCGCGCCAATTTGGTCCAGTCGTCGTCGCTCATCCGGCCGGCCCGCATATCCCCGAGCTTGATCTTCGCCTCGGCCGACAGCAAGCGCATGACGATCTCGGTCCGGCTCATCTCCAGCGAGAAGATCACACTCGCCAGCCCGTGCCGAATCGAGGCACTGCGCATGAAATCCATGCCGAGCGTCGAGTTGTGGGTCGGCACCATCGAACGCCCGGCCAAATACATATGGGCATTGTTGTCGACCTCGACGCACCGGACGGGGACGGAGTCGATCCGGCGGGCATCGACAATGAATCGTGAACAGGGCCCGCTGGTGCCGGAGACCGCCCGGCGCTCCTTGTGCAGAAGCGCCTTCCGGTACAGGCCGAACACCTCATCGTCCGTGGCGAAGGTGAGCGTGTAGGCAATCGACCGTTCACGTGTACGTCCACGTACCGCTTTGGTCGAGACGCCACAGCGGTATCCCAGGCCGACGACGAGTTCGCGAACATCTGCGAAGAGGCGCTCGTCGGTAACCGAGAACTGGACAGACCCGCCCACGGTGACGGTGCCGTCGGTATCGAGCAATCCGGCGAGCAGTGCGCGGCGTTGCGCTTCCGAGGCGCGCAGATACTCGGCAGGAATGTGCTTGTTTCCGAGCACGCCGATCGTGCGTAGCCGCGCCTGTACGCTCCCGAACCTGTTACGGCACACCTGACACATCCGCAGCCCGATCGAGCGCTCGCCACATCGCGGGCAGGTCGGGGCGGAAACGGGTGAGGATACGAACCGAGCCCGCCCGCCGCAGGATCGGCCACAGGTCCGCACTTCGGTGGTGAACGACGTGAACGGCGTGCCGCATACCACGCACAGCCGTTGGACCACCGGCTCGTCGTCCGGCAACCGCAGTTGATAGCGGAGCTTCGCCGAAGCGGAAGGAACAGCGACGATGCCCTCCCCTTCGATACAGGCGATGATTTCGGGATCAGCCGAAGTTATCTGAGCGGCCGCGGCAGTTCCGTCGCCCAGCCAGGCACCAAGCGTGTAGGGCGGGACGAGCAGATCACGTGCGGGCAGTTGCAGCGGCCGGGCGTTCGTGACCGAGTGGTTGATCCGGCGGTCGGCGGTGGCACAGCGCAGGGTGGCCGCGATCTCCCCGGTGGTGCGTACGGCGGCGAAGGTCTTCTGGCTGCGGTAGCGGTTGTACCCGGTGTCGGCCTGTTGCGCGGATCGCCGCGAAGCCCTGGTCTCGGTCAGCCACTGATGCTGTTCGTCGGCGACGATGACAGTGCCGTCGGAAAACTCGACCTCGTAACACGGGCGGCCCGCCAGCACGTCGGTCGCTGCCACGACCCGGGTGGGCTTGCCATCGGCACCGATGAGCCGGTCCCCTACCCGCACCTCGCCCATGGTGGTCCAGCCGTCCGGCGTGGGGAGCGGGGTATCCAAAGCCAGCGCCTTACCGACACCCGGCCGGGCGGCGACGATGATCATCTGACCGGGGTGCAGGCCGTTGGTGAGTTCGTCGAGTTCGGAGAATCCGGTCGGTACACCGAGGGAGATACCGCCGCGGGAGGCGATGGAGTCGATCTCGTCCATGGTGGGCTGGAGGAGATCTTCCAGCGGGAGGAAATCCTCGGAGGTCCGGCGTTCGGTGACCTCGTAGACCTCGGCCTGGGCGCGGTCGACCACCTCGGCGACGTCCTGGCCGTCGGCGCCCGCGTAGCCGTACTGCACGATGCGGGTGCCGGCTTCCACCAGTCGGCGCAGGATGGCCTTCTCGGCGACGATCTCGGCGTAGAAACCGGCGTTCGCCGCGGTAGGGACGGTCTGGGTGAGGGTGACCAGGTACGGGGCGCCGCCGATGCGCTTCAGTTCCCCGCTGCGGTCCAGGCCGGCGGCCACAGTGACCGGGTCGGCGGGTTCGCCGCGCCCGTAGAGATCGAGAATGGCGTCGTACACGGCCTGATGGGCGGGCCGGTAGAAATCTCCGGAGCGCAGTACTTCGACCACATCGGCGATGGCATCCTTGCTGAGCAGCATGCCGCCGAGCACCGACTGTTCGGCCGCCATATCGTGTGGCGGCTGGCGCCCGAAATCCTCGCCGGGGGGCTCCGGCGGGAAGTCCGTGTGCCCGCGGTCATCGACGACTGCCATCCGACTCGACCGTCCTCTCCTTCTGACCGGACGCACCCTTCGACGACCGGTTCTACCCCACGGGTCCGACAGGTTCGCCGGGACGCCGAGGCACCGGTGACCAGTGGTCAGGCGTACCAGCTATCACCCAGAGAGAACCGCACCCCCGCGTCGTGCGGGGTGTCGCACATGGTGCTGCGATGAACCTAAGCGAGGTTCTATCCACATGCCAACCACGCCTGTGCACATACCTGTGGATAACCTGGGGATAGTTCACCTCAGGTTGTGCACAACATGTGGATAACTTGAGGGAAACGCAGGTCAGCCCCGGAAAATACCCAGCTAGACCCAGATTTTCCGCGACCGCGCAGTGTGGATAAACAAAGCCTCGGCGTGTCGGCGATGTTGAACATCCGGGCGTGTTGAGTTGACAGACAGACGAACAGATATGAGCTGGGTCACATTACGTCCGGTTGGTTTCGTGATCGATCCACAGGACTCACATCTTGTGGATAAGACACCCCCACTCGAAGCGGTGCCGCCTGCGAATATGCAGGCACCCGCCGTCACAAGAATTGCGGCAATCATCGGGCTAACCAAGGATTGCTGTCGTACAGCACAACCGACCGGGGATCACGTCTACCCATGGCCGAGCAGACGTGATCCCCGGTTTCCGGGTATGTTTGCGTGGGCCGGCTCAGCCGGCGGCCATGACCTCCAGCGCGAACTTCGCGGCTACGTCCGGGTGCAGATGGACGGTCACCTGGTGCTTACCGGTGGCCTTGATATGCGACTTCGGCAGTTCGATGCTGCGCTTGTCCAGCACCGGGCCCCCGGCCGACTTGATGGCGGCGGCGACATCGGACTGGGTGACCGAACCGAAGAGTTTGCCGGTGCCGGCGGTCTTGACCGACAGCGAGACCCCTTCGAGGCCCTCGATCGCCTGCTTCAGTTCGTTGGCATGGCCGAGGTCGCGCACCCGGCGGGCCTCCTGGGCCCGGCGGATTCCCTCGACCTGCTTCTGCGCACCGCGGCTGGCGGCGATGGCCAGCCCACGGGGCAGCAGGTAGTTACGGCCGTAGCCGTCCTTGACCTCGACGGTGTCGCCGGGAGCGCCGAGGTTGTCCACATCGGCAGTCAGAATGAGCTTCATATGCTTGACCGACCTTTCTCAGCGAGCCGTCGAAACGTAGGGCAGCAGCGCCATCTCACGCGAGTTCTTCACCGCGATGGCGATATCGCGCTGGTGCTGTACGCAGTTGCCGGTGACCCGGCGAGCGCGGATCTTGCCACGCTCACTGACGTACTTGCGCAGCAGCGGCACATCTTTGTAGTTGATGTCGACGATGCCGGACTTGCTCTCCTTGCAGAAAGCGCAAGCCTTCTTCTTGAGCACCTTTTCGCGCGCCGGTGCCTTGGCCATTTTCGTTCACTCCGTATTCTTGGTGGCCCGCTGTCGCGGGCCGATGCGGGCCGTCTCAGAACGGCGGTTCATCGTCCATCCGCCCGCCCCCGAAGGAGCCGGCCGCGGGCGCGCTACCCCACGGGTCGTCCGCAGCGCCCTGCTCGGACCGTCCACCGCCACCGTTTCCGGCATTGTGGTTACCACCACCGCCGCTATTGGAACCGAATCCACCACCACCGCCGCCACCGCGACTGGTCTTGTTGACCTTGGCCGTGGCGTACCGCAGCGACGGGCCGACCTCGTCGACCTCGAGCTCGACGACCGTGCGCTTCTCGCCCTCACGGGTTTCGAAGGAGCGCTGCTTGAGCCGGCCGCTGACGATCACGCGGGATCCCCTGGTCAGGCTCTCGGCGACGTTCTCCGCGGCCTCGCGCCAGATATTGCAGCGCAGGAACAGCGCTTCGCCGTCTTTCCACTCGTTGGTATTACGGTCGAAAATGCGGGGCGTGGAGGCCACGGTGAAATTGGCCACCGCCGCTCCCGCGGGCGTGAATCGAAGCTCGGGATCGGCCGTCAGATTTCCGATGACCGTGATTACCGTATCGCCAGCTGCCATGGGGGGTTCCTCCTGCTCGGTGTGCAGTCCGGGTGCACTCGCCTGTTGCGCTAGAGCCTAGAGACAGGCTCCGACGAAACGGCGGTAGCGCCGGGACTACTTGTCGTTGCGCAGAACCTTGGTGCGCAGCACCTGCTCGTTGAGGCCCAGCTGGCGGTCGAGTTCGTTCACCGTGGCGGGCTCGGCGGTCAGATCGATCACCGCGTAGATGCCTTCGGCCTGTTTACGAATCTCGTAGGCGAGGCGCTTACGGCCCCAGATATCGACCTTGTCGATTTTGCCGCCCTCGGTGCGGACAACGCCGAGCATATTCTCCAGGGACGGTCCGACGGTGCGCTCGTCCATGCTCGGATCGAGGATGACCATCACTTCGTAATGACGCACGAACCAATCACCTCCTGTGGTCTGGGTTCGGCCACGGACGGTCCGTGGCAGGAGGGTCGTCGCGTCAGCAACCGGGCAAGAGTACCCGAGTGGGCCGTAGGAAACGAAATCGATCTTCGGCATCGTGACGGCCTCGCCGGCGAAGTCACGAAATGCAATTCCGCGGTCGGCACGCGGTCGCTTTCCACCATTTTTCGCACCCCTTCCGACCTGGTCGAACGTGGGTACATCCGGCGACCGGTGCCGATACGATCACGCGGCGGCACGTGGCGGAGCCCACTAGTGTGTCGGTATGTCGATCGGACCGGCCGTACGTGTGCCCGGGGCCGATCGCGTCGGTCGCGGTACCGCCGTTCTCATGGTTGTGCTGTTGTGCGGCGCGACCCTCGCGGTGGCATTTCTCAACAAGGCGCGCTGCGCCGGAGCCCCCTTCCGCGCCGACGGTCGCAGTGCCGCTTTCGATTACGTCAAGGACGCCCGGGTCTGTTATTCCGATATCCAGTTCCTGTGGCTGGGCCGCGATATCGATCAGCATATTTTTCCCTACGTGCACGGGGGGATCACCGCCGACGGCACCCTTACCGGCGGTGCCGTGGAATACCCGGTCCTGAGCGGGCTGTTGATGTGGCTCGGCGCGCTGGGGGCCCACAACGACGCGACCTTCCTACTCCATTCGGCGCTGCTACTTACACCGTTCGCACTGGTCACGGCCTGGCTGCTGGCCAGGCTGGCCGGGCGGGCCGCCCTGCTGTGGGCCGCGGGGCCGCCGCTGGTGCTGTACGCGTACCACAACTGGGAACTACCGGTGGTGTGCACGACCGTGGCGGCCGCCGCGGTGGTGGCCACCACCCGTTGGCCGTTACGCGCTCGTGGGGCGGTGGCGGCGATACTGCTGGGCCTCGGGTTCTGTTTCAAGATCTATCCGGCGATCTTCGTGATCCCGCTGCTGCTGTATGTGCTGACCGGCGGGGAGCGAGGGCGGGCGGGGCCGGGCGAACGTCCGGATCTGACCGGCGCACTGGGCACCGCGGCCGCCGCGTGCGGCACGGTGGTGGCGGTCAATATGCCGTTCGCGCTGGCCGGGTTCGACGGCTGGCGGGCCTCGATCGAGTTCCAGCAGCAGCGCGAAGCCGATATCACCACCAACTCGATCTGGTACTGGGGTCTGCGGCCGCTGTTCGGCGCCGACCCGTTGAGCAGCGCCGCGTTCACCGAGGTCGTGTCGGTCGCCTCGCCGACACTGGTCATCGCGTCGTTCGCCGTGGCACTGGGGGCCGGGTGGCTGCGGTACACCCATTCCGGTGTGTACCCCTGGCTCGGTGTCAGCGGGGCGATGCTGTGCGGGTTCCTGCTGTTCCACAAGGTGCATTCGCCGCAGTACACCCTCTGGCTTATCCCGTTCCTGGTGCTGCTGGCTGTCCCGTGGCCGGTGGTGTGGGGCTACCTGGTCGCCGATATAGCGATCGGGGTGGGCGTCTTCCGCTACTTCTACACGATGGGGACCGGGCATTCGGTCGAGCTGATGGAGGCGGTGGTCCGATTCGGTGTCTGGGGCCGGGCCACCCTGCTGGTGGTGTTGTTCTGGGTCTTCCTGAGAGTCCCAGTGCGGACACCGGGCACCCATGCCGCGGATCCGGCGGAGGCGACACCGGTGGCCGGACCGGGGCCGCGTGACTGAACCGGTTCCAATGAAACTAGAACGTGTTACATTCAAGGTATGACACCCGTCGCGTCCCACTGCGCCGACCACCGTTATCGGAGGTGTTCGCCGTATTCGGGCCACAAGGGTGACAGCGGCCCGATCAGCCGCCGCGCGGCAATTATGTAACTTGTTCCAGGCATAGGGAGACAGCCACCGCCATGCGTACCGATATCTGCGACCGGCTGGGGATCGAGTTCCCCATCTTCGCCTTCACCCACTGCCGCGATGTGGCGGCCGCGGTCAGCAACGCCGGCGGTCTCGGCGTACTCGGCGCGGTCGGCTTCACCGCCGAACAGCTCGAGGTCGAACTGGCCTGGCTGGACGAACACGTGGGCGACAACCCCTACGGCGTCGACCTCGTCATCCCCTCCAAATACGAGGGCAAGGGCATCGATGGCCTGTCGCCCGAACAGCTCGAGACCGAACTCGCCAAACACGTCCCGCAGGGGCATCGCGACTTCGCCGAGAAGATCCTCGCCGACCACGGCGTGCCGAAGCTCCCCGAAGAGGAGGTCCACCCGCAACTGCTCGGCTGGACCGCCACCACGGCCGCGCCGCAGGTCGAGGTGATCCTGCGGCATCCGAAAGCGAAGCTGGTCGCCAACGCGCTCGGCACCCCGCCGCCGGAGTTCGTCTCCCAGATCCAGGAATCCGGCCGGCTGATCGGCGCACTGTGCGGTTCGGTGAAACACGCGCTGAACCACAAGGACGCCGGCCTGGACTTCGTGGTCTGCCAGGGCACCGAAGGCGGCGGCCACTGCGGCGAGGTCTCCTCGCTGGTGCTGTGGCCGCAGGTCATCGACGCCGTAGGCGATCTGCCGGTACTCGCGGCCGGCGGCATCGGCGACGGCCGCCAGGTCGCCGCCGCGATGGCGATGGGCGCCGCGGGCGCGTGGACCGGTTCCATCTGGCTGACCGTGGAAGAGGCCAATGTGCCCCCCGCCCAGATGAAGACCTACATCGACGCCACCAGCCACGACACCATCCGCTCCCGCGCCTGGACCGGCAAACCGGCCCGCATGCTGCGCAACGACTGGACCGACGCCTGGGAATCCGCCGACACCCCCGACCCGCTGCCCATGCCGCTGCAGATGATGGTGGCCCTGGACGGCGTGAAGCGCGGCCACCGCTATCCGGAAGCCGCCAAGGACGTCAACTTCAACCCGGTCGGCCAGGTGGTCGGCATGATGAACAAGACGGAACGCTCGGCCGACATTATGAACCGGCTGGTCGAGGAGTACGTCACGGCTTGCGAGCGGTTGAACAAACTCAACGGCGATATCTGATCGCACCGCGGAGTCGGCTATCCGGAAGCCGAAAGCAGAACGCCGCCAGAAGTGCTTCTGGCGGCGTTCTCGTCTGTAGCCTTGTACGACCGGAATCAGCGTGGATAGCGGCAACGGGCGCCGTTGGGCGAAGGCCCTGCCCAGGAAAGCCGGGGTTGGCCGAGAGGGCCTCAATCCTCGCAGCGCCGCAGAAAACACAGCGCCGTTCGCGAGTGAGCCCGCCCCTTCATATTCGCGAGTGCGCTCACCGGCAAGGGTGGGGTTATGAGCTTGTTCGTGAAGGTTCTGTGTCTTTGGCGGCGCCTCCGGCGCCGCAGGGTTGAGGCCCCCTTGGTCTCGCCGTTTCGGCCTCGAGACTCGAGCCTTCGGCTCATGCGCTTTCGAGGCCGAAACGGCGAGACGGCCTCAACCCTTTGAGGTGTCTCGCAAAAC
>NZ_BDCJ01000043.1 GCF_001613445.1 Nocardia grenadensis NBRC 108939 | reverse complement strand
ACAATGACAATCGACCATGCCGGACGGCGCATTCGGAGACGTGGGGATTCGGGGTTGTACCGGAAGGCGCCGACAGCGCTTCACCGCCCGTGGCGTCGTTCGTAGGCCTCGCGTTCTGCGGCGTGTTTCTGGCTGGCGCTCTCGCGCATCGGCCAGTGCCGGGTCAAGCCCGTGCTTGGCGAGGCGGTGGCGGCGGTAGAGGTACATGAGCGCGGTGGTGAAGTAGATCAACGGCAGGTACAGCAGCGCCATCATCGCCAGCCCCATCCACAGCGGTCCCGGAATGAGCAGGAACACGCATAGATGTAGCGCACACGCTTGGTTAAGGTCGGCGTGGCCAGTTCACCACTCATCGAATTCCTCCGACCGGTTCGGGAAGCTCGCCCCGGGCGTGGGCAATCGCGTCGACAGTGTTCTTGAAGACCGCTTCCTCGCCCGCGGCGGGCAGCGCACCGATCGCGGCGAGGCGGCGGAGGTGATCGGCGCGCAGCCCGGACATGAGCACGGTGATGTGGTGGTGTTCGAGCTTGCGGATGGCGTCTTTGAGGACGAGGGCGCCGGTGGTGTCGAGGGCGGTGATGCGAGACATGCGCAGGATGACGACTTTCACGTCGGAGACGTCAGCCAGTTCGAGCAGGAACCGGTGCGCGGCAGCGAAGAACAGCGGGCCCTCGATCCGGTAGGCGACGACGTGGTCGCACAGCAGGTCGTGTTCTTCGGTGAGGTGATCTCCCTCGTCGAGGGGGACCTGGTCCAGGCGCGCTTCGCGGGCCACCGAGCGCAGGGCCAGCAGGATCGCGATCCCGACACCAATAGCGACAGCAGTGACCAGGTCGAAGGCGACAGTGGCGGCGAAGGTGATCACCATGATCGCGGTGTCACCGCGGGAGGCGCGGGCAATCGCGGCCAGGGACGCGGTTTCGACCATCCGCACTGTGGTGGCCAGCAGCACACCGGCGAGGGCGGCCAGCGGTATCTGGGCGACCAGTGGTGCGGCGAGGTAGAGCAAGGCGGCCAGAACGACTGCGTGGGTGAGGGCGGCGAGGCGGGTGCGGGCGCCGGAGCGGACGCTGACGGCGGTGCGGGCGATCGCGCCGGTGGCGGGGACGCCACCGAACAGTGGTGCGGCTATATTGGCCAGGCCCTGGCCGAACAGTTCGCGATCGGGATTGTGGCGGGTGCCCACCGACATCGAATCCGCGGCGGTGGCCGACAGCAGTGATTCCAAGGCGGCGAGCGCGGCCACAGCCAGCGCGGGCGCAATCAGCGAGGCGAGCTGGCCGGGATCGAGGAACCCGAGGGAGGGCGTGGGCAGCCCCGCGGGCAGGGCCCCGATACGGGTGAGGTCGAGCCCGGCGAATCCGGCCACAGCGGTGGCGACCGCGACCGCGAGGAGCGCGAAAGGCAGTTTGGGCAGGTAGCGGCCACCGATCAGCACGGCGGCAGCGACCAGCAGAGCGGTGATCGGCGGGGCAGGGTCGGGATGGTCGAGGTAGCCGCCGACCGCGTCGGAAGCCAGCTGCCACATCTTCTCGCCCTCGGCCTCGCCGACACCGAGGGCAGACGGGAACTGCTGCAACGCGATCACCACCGCGATACCGGCGGTGAATCCCTCGATCACCGGCGCCGGCATATAGCGGACCGCGCGACCGACCCCGGCCGCAGCGAGAACAATCAGCACCACACCGGCCATCAATCCGACGGCGAGGACGCCGGGACCGCCGTGTTCGGCCACGATCGGCAGCAACACCACGGTCATAGCTCCGGTGGGACCGGACACCTGGAACCGGGAGCCACCGAACACCGCGGCCACTACACCGGCGATGATCGCGGTGGCCAGGCCCGCAGCGGCGCCGAGGCCGGAACTGATCCCGAAACCGAGTGCCAACGGTAGCGCGACCAGCGCGACGATGACACCGGCGAGCAGATCCGGGCCCGGGCGGCGCAGCGCCGGTGTCCAGTCCGCCCGGGTGGGCAGCAGCGCGCGCAGGCTCACGACGCCCCGGTGGTGTCGGCGGGTCGGGCCGGGGTGTGGGCCAAGCGGTTCTTCAGCGTGGCGAGTTGATCACACAGCGGATTGGGTAGCGTGTCGGCGCCGATACCGGCATACCAGTCTTCGATGGAGGCGACCTCGTCGGCCCATTCGGCGTGGTGGACTTCGAGGGCGGCCCGTGCCGAGCGTTTGCCGGCTTCGGAGAATCCGGACAGGTCCAGCGAGCTCGGCACCGGGACATAGCCGATCGCGGTGGCGTCGGCTGCCGCGGTGCCCTCGATCCGTTCCAGCGCCCATTTCAGCACGCGCACGTTGTCGCCGAATCCCGGCCACAGGAACCGCCCGTCGGCGTCGCGGCGGAACCAGTTGACCTGGAAGATCTTCGGCAGCTTGCCCGGGTCCGCTGTTTCGCCGAGGCGCAGCCAGTGCGCGAAGTAGTCACCGACGTGATATCCGAGGAATGGCAGCATCGCCATCGGGTCCCGACGCACCACACCGACCTGCCCCGCAGCGGCGGCAGTGGTTTCCGAGGACAGCACCGAGGCGGTGAACACCCCGTGGGTCCAGTCGAAGGATTCGGCGATCAACGGGATCGTGGTGGCGCGGCGGCCGCCGAAGAAGATCGCCGACAGCGGCACCCCGGTCGGGTCGTCCCATTCCGGGGCCACCGACGGGCACTGCTCGATCGGGGTGCAGTACCGCGAGTTCGGGTGCGCGGCCGGCCCGGTCGCGGTCTCTGGGGTCCAGTCGTTGCCATGCCAATCGGTGAGATGCTGCGGTGGGGTGTCGGTGAGTCCTTCCCACCACACATCACCGGTGTCGGTGAGGGCGGTGTTGGTGAAGATCGAGTTGCCCTGCTCGATGGTGGCGATCGCGTTCGGGTTGGTCTTCGCGCCGGTGCCCGGGGCGACACCGAAGAACCCGGCCTCCGGGTTCACCGCATACAACCGGCCGTCGGGACCGAACCGCAACCAGGCGATATCGTCGCCGACCGTTTCGGCCTTCCAGCCCGCCAGGGCGGGTTCGAGCATGGCGAGGTTGGTTTTGCCGCAGGAGGACGGGAATGCCGCCGCCACATAATGGGTACGGCCCTGCGGGGAAGTGAGTTTGAGAATCAGCATGTGTTCGGCCAGCCACCCCTCGTCGCGGGCCAGAACCGAGGCGATCCGCAGCGCGAAGCACTTCTTGCCCAGCAGGGCGTTGCCGCCGTAGCCGGAGCCGTAACTCCAGATGGTCCGGTCTTCGGGGAAATGCGCAATATATTTCGTGTGGTCACACGGCCACGCCACATCCGCCTGCCCAGGACTCAGCGGCGCACCGACCGAGTGCAGACACCGGACGAACTCCGCGTCGTCGCCGAGCTGGTTCCACACCGGGGCTCCCGAGCGAGTCATGATCTGCATCGACACCGCCACATACTCCGAATCAGTGATCTGCACACCATATTTCGGGTCCTCGGCATCGAGTGGACCCATGCAGAACGCGATCACATACATGGTGCGCCCGGCCATCGCGCCGCGATAGTGCTCGGTCATCACCGTGCACATATCGACCGGATCGACCCAGTTGTTCGTCGGCCCCGCATCCCGCTTGTCTCGTGAGCAGATGAAGGTGCGGTCCTCCACCCGCGCCACATCCTCGGGATCAGAGACACACCAGAACGAGTTCGGCTTCCCCGACAACGCCACAAAGGTGCCCTTGTCCACCAAGCGAGCGGTCAACCGATCCCACTCCTGGCGCGACCCATCGCACCACACCACATCCTCGGGCGCGGTCAGATCGGCAACCTCGGCCACCCACGCCAAGACCTGCGCATGATCAGTGGGCGCGGCCACCGGCGCCATCGCCGGCGCGGGCATGTGATCGGTATCCACCACTATCTCCTCCGTGAACAACTAGATGACTATGTAGGAAAATATGCAAACAGGAAACCCGCGACTCCCCCCACCCGATACGCGCCGCGAGGATCGCCGAGAGCCCGAACCGTCAGGCGGGCTGTTCCAGAACCTCCGCCTGACCCGCCACCACCCCGGTCAGGATGGCCCGCGCCGCGGTCAGCAGCTGCGCCACCTGCGGCGAGGTCAGCTCATAGGTCACCGACAAACCCTCCCGGCGACTGGTGATCAACCCCGCCCGCCGCAAAACGGCCAGCTGCTGCGACAAATTCGCCGCCTCGACATCGATATCGGCCAACATCTCCGACACCGCATGCTCCCGCTGACTGAGCAACTCCAGCACCCGAATCCGCACCGGATGCCCCAACGTCTTGAAGAACTCCGCCTTCATCTGATACAAGGGCCTGCTCGATCCCGGCATCTTCCCGCCTTTCGGCCAACCTACTATTTGCATAGATTAGCAAGCAGATAACCTGCCGGATCCGCCACAACCCGCATCGAGTCGTATCTCACATCGTGGGCACCGTCTCGATGCCCCACAGTGCGCTCCAAGACACCCGGCGATGTCCTGTGGATTGCACGCATGAGCGAGCAGCGGTTCGGCACCAGTGCCCACCACTACCTCCCCGCCGGAGCCGACGTGGCAGCGGCCCTGCACGATGGTGACGAACAAGCCCTGCACGCAGTGTGGGGCACCTACCAACGCCGCCGCCTGCTCCGCGCTGCTCTCACCGGACTCGCAACCTCCGACACCGATCCCCGGCCCGCCGCCGACCACCTCCGCGCCACCTCACCGAACACGCCGCACTGGCTGAGGTCACCCCAGCGCAGGCCCTGGAAGCCAACCGCCGCCTCATCGAACTTCTCACCACCCGCCAGTGGCCGGTGATACGAGAGGCCCGCGAAGCCGGTGACGACTGGATCGCCATCGGCGCCGCACTGCAGATGACCGACCACGACGCCGCCGACTGGTACACCCGAGAAGTCGCCCACCAGGAAACAGCCGCACCCCGCCTCCACGACACCCGACCGCGCCGCGACCGGAGACATCCGTAGCATCAAGCTCCTACCGACGACGGCGAGCAACCGGGTCGCTGTCGGCCTGATAACGCCGTAACCCGTCGTCGGAGATCCGCGCGTACCTGACGAGGCTACGGATCGAGGTGTGCCCGGACAGCTTCATCAACACCGGCGTCGACGCGCCGTCCTCCGCGGCGTGGGTGAACCTGGAGTGGCGTAGCTGATGCAACAGACGGCGCCGACACCGATCGGGGGTGTCTTCATTACTGTTCAGGGGGTATTTCGGACCTGTCCGTGGCCGCAGCTGGCCGGGCCGCCCACCGTGATCCACCGTGCGAGGCGGCCCGTCCAGGCGTCGAGATCATTGGTCTTGGCGGCTCATCCAGGGCGGTGAGTAGGACCCGGCCCGCTGTGCTTCCTGATCCTGCCTGATCTGCTGATGTACACGCCGGATGTCGGTGGCGAGGTTGTAGATCGTGTCCAGTTCTCGGTCGGTTCCGCCCATGATCTCGACTGCGGATTCGCCCATTTCGACGTCGTAGTCCCAGTGCACGATCTCCTCGGCGGCGTGCCGCAGGCATCCCGGGTCGGTGACGATGATGTCGTCGTCGTAGATCCGTACCCAGACCCGCACGTCGCTGCCTTCGCACGGTGAGTAGCCATACATCCGGCGGGATCGGTTTCGCCGGCGCCGAGCAGGCAGCCTCGACTGTGCACGGCTTCTGCGGTCGTGGACAAGACCTCCGCGGCGTCGACTGCTGCCTCGATCCGATCACACAGAGGCCCGTCGGTGATCCGCAGCAATCCACGTAGCGGGTAGTGGATTTGGTGGAAGGCCACCGCGACGGTGCTCCATTCGACCCAGGCGATATCGGCGTCCTCCCGCACTCGTTTCGCCTCGCGCAGCACGGTGTAAGCGGTGTCGCGGAACTGCTCGCGATGCTCGGGCTCGCAGGGCACCACCCGATGGGGTTCCCGTCGGTCCCGGTCACCGTGATCGGCCGCAGCCGGGTCGACAGCAGCGCACGCAGCTGCGGCAACAACACGTCCGCAGCAGCGACAACGCCTTTCCCGGTGGGGTCGGCCATGCCGTCCTGGGGCAGTTGTGCGGCGTCTTCGCGCCGGATATAGCGTTGGACGCCGTCGATCTCGAATTTGCGCGGCCGCAGGAACGAATCCCGTTCGGCCGCTTCGACGGCGCGTGCATGTTCGGTGCGTTCGTCTCCGCGGCGCAACGCGGTGGTGTGTTTCTTCACGCCTTCCTCGGCCATGATGCGGCGGGGCCGGCGCCGACGGCGCGCGCTGCTGTCCTTGGGCATATCCCTTGTCCGTTTCCGGCGGCGATGCCCACGCCAGCGCCGCCTACGACAAGAGCAGACATACGAATAAGAGGGGGGATCGAAGCTTTCGCGGGCCCCGGGTAGGACCTTGGCCGTCATGGTCGCCACCCGGCGTGGGCGGGGCGACTCCGGCGGAAACGATGGAGCGCGTGCGCGTCCTGCACTCCACAGCCCAGTCTATCGTCTCGCACACAGCAGGGGTCCTGATTCCGTCGACGCCGCCTAATCGAGAGGCGTGTCAGGGCGAATGCCGGACGGCCGACTCCGGCGCCTTGCCATCAATGACGAGTACGGCAACGAGAACCGCGGTAGGCGGGGTGGGCGTCGGCCTTCCCTGTTCCAGGCCGTTCTCTGCCTGGGCCTTACCGATCCGCCACGATTGTGCTGGGCCTCTTGGGTTTGCTGTGCGGTGCGTCGGCTACATGGTGCGACGATTGGCACCCTGCGGCGGTCAGGCCGAAAACGAGTACGCCGCTTGCGTATTCGGGTTGGAAGTCGCGGGGCGAGCGCTGGTTTCGCGCTCCCTTGTCGGGGCTTCGATCTACAGTCTGCTTGGCCGGTTCCGGCAGGGGGTCGTGGAACGAAGGGGTGTGCAGGTGGGTAGACGTCGTCGTCGCTCGTCGGATGTCGGTGTGCTGGGTATGGCTGGGATCGCTGTGTTCGTCGTTGGGGTGCCGGCGGTGCAGTTCGCTCGCGACAACATCGCGGTCATCGTCGCCGTGGTGATCGTGTTGGTTGCCGGGGTGGTCGCTGCGTTCTATGCCCGCCATTGGCTGCGGCGGCGCCGGCTGGAACGGGACCAGGATCGTCTGCGGGCGGTGCTGCCGTTCCACGCGATGGATGACAAACAGTTCGAGCATGCGTTGGCCTCGTTGTGCCGGTCTGCGGGGTGCCGGGATGTCGAGTCGATATCGACACTGGTCGCCCCTGCCCCCGGCCGTCGTCGGCCGAGCGTCGCCGCAACCGGCGGAACGCAGACATACTCGCAGTTCGCGGGGACGCAGTGCCATCGCCACCGCCGGACGGCCGCGGGTACCGACCCGGTGGCGGATCGGCCAGCGGCCGGCGATCGTAGCCAGTGCCAGTGCGAGTTCTGTGACGGCGAAGGCGTCGCCGGCGCAGCGCCGGGACCGGCACCGAATGCCACGAACGCCTTCCGGGGGATCGGCGGTTTCTCGGGGTCCCATCGATCGGACCCGGCGCGGCCCGGCTGTCCGGTCATATCGTGCCGCTGCTGCGCGACCCGCTGACATTCCTGTCGTCCCTGGCGAGTGCCGGCAGTGCGCTCGTACGAATACGGATCGGTCCCGGGGACGCGGTCGTCGTCTGCGACCGGACCTCGCCGATCGAGTGCTGCGTGACAGTCGCTTCCACCGACGGCAACCCGTCTACCGATCTACCGACAGCGCGGAGGCCGGCCCTCGATTTCCCGAGCCCCGGCCGGCGCGTCGGCCGACCGGGGGCTTCGTCGGTGCCAGCACGTTCTCCGTTGCGCGACCACTCTCGGTGAGAACCCCTCGATCCCGCCGGGGTCGTCGTCGCTGACCGCCGACGAACCGATGATCGTCGAATTGGTAGAAACGGCACATCGGCCAACCGGGATGCCGGTCAGCAGGGATGATCGTCCGGGGTTGGCCTCGATCGAGCGTGTGCACCAGCAGGCCTGGGGGCCTCGCAGGTCGTGGTGGCTCGCCGGGGCGCGGTGGTGACCCGGCCCGAGGTGCCGTCGAGTGCGGTCTCGAAGGCCTCGGCAAGCCGGCTGTCGGCGGCCGGCCTCGACCGCCGCCAGTGCCGGTCCGCAGGCCCGGCCGGTAGGCGGACTGCCCGCAGTTCACGACTGTGCTCGACGTGATCCGGGCGCCCGGCCGGGCCGGTGGTACCCGGTCTCGCCGGCCGTACGAATATCGCGGGCAGCGGAGAATGCCATGTCCCGGCTTGCGAGTATCCGCAGGCCCTATCGGCGCTGGGTTCCCTTCCGCCGCACCACTGCCACAGTTCGTCGGCGAGGTGCATCCGAACGGCGTCCGGCTCGGTGGTGGAGCGCGACCGATCCGCTCAGGAGCACAGCGGCGGCGGCGAACGAGACGGCGAGGACGGTGAACGGGGTGGAGCCCAGCGCCGTGGTTCCGAGTACCGCGGTGCCGGCCGCAGTACCGGCGTAGAGCGCGGAGTTGTTCCAGGAGACCGCGGGGGCGCGGAGATCGCCCATTGTCGCCGTGAGGTATTCCTGGCCGGTACCGACATACGCCGCGCCGGCCGCGAAGGTGACGACCCACCCCGCGACGCAGACCCAGGCGATATCCGAGCTCGTCGCGGCGTACA
Source organism: Nocardia grenadensis NBRC 108939 (assembly GCF_001613445.1). Taxonomy (GTDB): domain Bacteria; phylum Actinomycetota; class Actinomycetes; order Mycobacteriales; family Mycobacteriaceae; genus Nocardia; species Nocardia grenadensis. The sequence continues at coordinate 32,010 of NZ_BDCJ01000043.1, read as the reverse complement.
GCCCCACGATCATCAGCGACCCGTAGCCGATGTTCAGGATGAACTGATCGCGACCGCGTCGGTGGAAGAGATCGACGAGGTACCCGGCGACCAGCGCGCCGACCATCGATCCGAATCCGACCGCCGCGCCGACGAGGCCGAGCCGGGGGGTGTCGAAACCGAACCGGTGCAGGAGCAGGGCACCGGCAAAGGTGTAGGTCGCGTACCGGGCGGCCTGGGCGAAGAAGTTCGCGGACACCACCAGGGTGAAGTCGTGGTTGCGCCACAGCCCGACCGATGCCGCCAGCATCCGCCGTGGACTGCGGTTTCGTGGCGGAACGCGGGTCTCGCCGGTGAGGTTGAGGCCCACCAGTACAGTGGCGAGGGCCGCGGCGATCGCGATGGCCGCGAATACCCACCGCCAGCTCACCGTATCGGCGACGACCGCACCGGCGGGGACACCGAGGATCTGGCCCGCCGCGAAGAACGCGGAGACGCGTGATACCGCACGACCGCGTTCTGCCGCGGCGGCGGTCTCCGTGACATAGGACCACACCGCGGGACCCATCAGCGCGGCGCCGGCACCGGCGAGTACTCGTCCCGCGATGAGGAACTCGTACGACGGTGCCAGCGCGCTGAATATTTCGCCGGCGACAAATACGCAGGCTCCGGCCACGATCGTCGTCCTGCGGGTCCACCTGTCGGCCAGGGCCGCTACCAGCGGACTGACGGTGGCGTAGGTCAGCGCGAAGGCGGAGACCGACATGGCCGCGCGGGCAGTGGAAATGCCGAACTCATTCGCCAGCACGGGGATCAGCGGGGACAGAACGAACATTTCCGAACCCAGCAGGAAGAACAGCACACTCGCCAGCGCGTGTCTGCCCCACGGAGTCCGGACGGCACCGGCCTGTACATCCGCGACTTCCACTTCGCCGGAAACCGATTCGGTAGCCATACCTTTCCTTCCATCGATCGGCACCGCCCGGTGGAAGGCGTCTGTCGGCAAACCGTCGGATACACCGCAGCGATGTGCCCGAGCACGTGGACGATGCCGCCCGGACCCGGACGAGGTGGAATTCGCCCGATTCCGTTACGGGTGGCGTGTCCGGGCGTCGGCCGCCCACGGACCGATCATCGGGATCCACTCCGTGATCTCGTACGAGGCGATATGCCCGTGCCGGTAGAACGGATCGTCCTCGACGACCGTGACGATGTCGTCCTTCCGGCGGGCCGAATAGATCATCGCCGCGCCGGCCTTCTCACCGGCGGCGAAGGGCCCGGATCCGAGGATCAGCCCCCGGTCCGCCGCCGCGGCGAGGTGATCCTTGTGCTCGGGACGCCGCGCGTCGCGGCCTGCGTGGTCGTCGGTATAGCGATACCGGACCAGGAAGAACGGCACGTCACGCACCCCTCGACGTCTCGGTGGTCGCGGCACCGTGGGACTGCCGGGCGAGGCCGGCGGCGTCGCGGCCGATGGTGTAGCCGAAGACGAGGGCGGGGCCGATGTTCGCGCCGTATCCCGGGTAGCCGCCACCGAATATGCTCACCGCCGCCGAACCGGCCGCGAACAGTCCGGGGATGGGCCGGTCGTTCTGATCGAGTACGCGGCTGTGTTTGTCGACGGCGAGACCCGAGTAGGCGCCGAGGTCGCCCATCTGGATCCGCGCCGCGTAATAGGGGCCCTTGTCGATCGGTTCGAGGTTGGGGTTCGGGGTATGGGCCATATCGCCCTTGAAGTGATGGAACCAGTTGGATCCCCGGTTGAATTTCGGGTCCTCGCCCCGCGCGGCACCGCTGTTGAACTCCGCGAGCGTCTGCTGCAGGCCCCGGGCATCGACGCCGATCTTGTTCGCGAGTTCCTCGACCGTGTTCGCGCGATGGAGGAACCCGGTCTTCTTGAAATAGCCCTGCGGGATCGGCCACGGCTTGGCATAGCCGATGCCGTACTTCCGCATCGCTTTCGAGTCGGCGATGATGTAGCCGACCGTATCGTCGGCGCCGACATTGTCCCGGATCATCGCCACCCCGAAATCGTGGTACGAGCTCGATTCGTTGGCGAAACGCTCGCCGCGGCGGTTCACCGCTATCAGACCCGGCAGCCCGAAAGCGCGCAGGTGCGGGAAGATACGCTGCTGCCCGCGCAGCCCCGTGAACACGGTGACCGGTGCCCAGGCGGCGGGTTCGTGCACTGCGGTATCGACGTGTCCACCGAGCGGCGCGGTGAGCCGGACATTGTCGCCGTCGTGACCCACCGTCGGCGTGAAGTGGTTGTGGCTGTGCGGGTCGTGCTGCCAGTACTCGCCGCGCAGTGCGGCGTCCGCCGAGTATCCGCCCGCAGCGATCACCACGCCGAGCCGCGCCTCCACGGTGCATGCCTGCGCGCCGCCGAGTACGGCGCCGGTGACGATGCCGTGCTCGTTGCGGACGATCTTCGTCACGGGGGTCCCGGTCCACATCCGAATGCCGAGCTTCGCGGCCGACGAGACCATCCGCACCATGAGCGAGTTGCCGTTGGTGCGATCGAAGGAGCGGCGGAATACCGCGGTCTCGGCCCAGGTCTTCAGCAGTTTCTTCGTGACATAGACGAACGACTTCCATGATTGGTTCGCGTGCAGGAATTCCGCGATATCGGGCCCGACCTCGGGCATGTAGCCGAACACCGTGTAGGTGTCGAGGTAGGGGCGCAGGCGCAGCCGGTTCGCGCCGAGCATGCGCGCGTCCGCCATCTTGCCGGAGATCGCCCGGCCGGAGGCTTTGGCGCCGGGGATATCCATCTGATAGTCGGGTGCCATTTCGGGGTAGACGAATTCGACATCGGTTTCCCGCTCCAGCCAGTCGATGGCCTCCGGTACTTCGTCGAGGAAGGTCCCCACCATTTCGGCCTTGAAGCAGTCCTGGGCAAGCGCCCTGATGTAGGTCTCGATCTCTTCTCGGGTGTCTCCTTCGGCAACACCCTGTTTGTTGCCGGGAACCCAAGCCCAGCCACCGGAGATCGCGGTGGTGCCGCCGAGCCACTGCGATTTCTCGGCGACGATCACGCTGTGACCTTCGCTCGCCGCCTTGAGCGCCGCGGCCATCCCGGCCGCGCCGGACCCGGCGATCAACAGATCGCATTTGACGGTTTTCGGGCTCATACTTCGTTTCCTTTCCGCTGAGCGTTGTCCGGGCGCGGCCGTGGTTCGCGCGGCGTTGCCGGATGAGGGAGTACTCGGAGTGGATGGGGTTACCGGGCCCGTGCGGGCCTGGGGTCACCGGGCTGGTTCGGGCCGGTCGCCGGTGCCGACGGGACGTGCGGCGAAGGACATCCGGTCGGTGTAGCGGAGGGCGACGATCTCGACTCGATCGTCGGGCCGGACCTCGGTGTCACCCCACAGGCGAGTCGCCAGCCGCAGCTTTTCGTCGAGGTCGACGACGCATACGCGGTAGGGCACCTCGTCGACGAACGCGGTGGGCGCGGCGTGGATCGTGGTGAACGAGTAGAGGATGCCCAGGCCGGACAGTTCGATCCAGCTGACCTGTGGATCCCAGGTGTATGGGTCGATCGGTTTCGGCGGAAAGGTGAGCCGGCCGGTGGCCGTACTCGCGGTCGTGATCAACCGTCCTTCGCCGAGCGCGGTCCAGAACGGCTCGGTGGCCTCGGTGATGCGCGGGGGATAGGGATGCCGAGCGGGGATATCGACGATCGGGATCATCAGTGCACGCCTTCCAGGATGTGAACCAGTGCGGCGTTGTAATTGCCGAGTTCGGCGCTGGTGAGCGCGAGTTCCGCGTCGCGGACCTGGCGTGCGCCGGCCGCTCCGCACAGTTGCTCGAACGCTTCGACGAAGCTGTAGAGCGGGGTGATGTAGGCGGGGTGCCCGCGTGAGGTGAGACCGCCCGAGGTGCAGATCGGGATATCGCCGCCGAGGCCGGTGCGACCCTCGGCCGCGTATTTCGCGCCCATCCCACGGGGTGTCAGGCCGAGGGCCTCCGCCGCCAGCACCTCGACTATGGTGCACGGCGCGTAGATTTCGGCCAGGTCGATATCGGACGCAGTGACCCCGGCGTCGTGGTAGGCCTGCCGGCCGGCGACCCGGGCCGCCTCGAGCGCGGTCATATCGTTGGGTGTTTCGCTGATCTGGTGTGCTCCCTCGTGGTAGAAGCCGCGGGAGCGAACGCGTACATAAGGTCGGCCCGTAGATCGGGCGACCTCCTCTTCGGCGAGGACGAGGCAGACGGCGCCGTCACTGCGCGGCGGTACCTCGTAGAGTCCGAGCGGTTCGACGATCATGGGTTGGGCCAGTACCTCGTCGAGGGTGATCGGAGTGCGGAACTGCGCCAACGGGTTCAGTTCGGCATGGCGGCGATTCTTCACCGCGACGGTGGCCAGCTCCGCGCGCGACGATCCGTGGTCGTGGATGTAGCGCGTGGCATCCATCGCGTACCAGGCGATCGGCGTGATCCCGAACGGGGCCTGGAAGTCGACATCGCCCACGGCGCGCATCGAACTCATCATGTGTTCGCGTGCGGGGATCGCCGTTTCGAAGTTCACTCCCAGTGCCAGCGAGACTTTCGAGCGCCCGAGCAGGATGTCGTTGGCGGCGTGCTCGAAGGCGAAGCCGCCGGTCATCCCGTTGCCCAGTACTTCGCAGACGTTCCCCGCGCAGGGTAGTTGCAGGTAGTGCGCCATGAAGGTGGCGAAGTACTTCTGTGCCGTATAGGGCCGGGGCTGTGCGAAAGCCATGCCCTGCACATCGCTTTTGTCGATCCCGGCTGCCGCGGTGGCCTGCAGTACCAGCCGGGCCAGGACCTCGTGTTCGAGTACCTGGACAGCCGAGTCGGGCGGGCTCTGCCACTTGCCGACGGGCAGGGCGGCGGCCCCGATGATGGTCACGGTTCTTTCCACGGGCGAGTCCCTACTTCTCAACGGCCTGAAAGCACCGTCGGTGTGATGCGGCCTCTTGACAGATCGGTCTGTGACTCACAACATATCAATGGAAGGACCAATGCGCCACTTGGTCAGAAGGAGGATTTTGTGACCCAGCCGAACGGGAGAAGTCTATTTCTCCACGATGACCTGGAAAAACTCATCGATCCCGCGGTGATCGCGGTGGTCGGGGCCTCGACGACCCCGGGTGGTTTCGGTCATCGCACGATGGAGAACCTGCGCGGCTTCACCGGCCGCGTCTACGGAGTGAACCCCCGCTACGACAGTGTGGAAGGCCGGGTCTGCGTACCGACACTGGGTGATCTTCCCGAAGTGCCCGACTGCGTAATCGTCTGTGTGGCACGGCAGCTGGTGTTGGAGACACTCGAGGAAGCCGCTCGGATCGGCGCCCGCGGCGCCGTCGTCTACGCCTCGGGCTTCAGTGAAACCGGCCGCGACGAGGACATCGCCGCACAGCACGCCATCGCCGAACTGTCCCGGCGCACCGGCCTGCGGGTCGCGGGACCCAACTGTGTGGGTCTGGTCAATGTCTCCACCGGCGGCGCCATGAACTTCATGACCGACTCGGGGGCGATCACCGCGGGCGCGGGCGGGGGAATCGCGATCGTGTCCCAGAGCGGCGCACTCGGCTACACCGTCCTGCAGGCTGTCGCGCGCGGCGTCGGTATCAGCCACTACCTCGCCGCGGGGAATTCCGCCGATGTCGATGTCTGCGACTACATCGCCTATCTGGCCGAAGAACCCACGGCCGAAGTGATCATCTGCCTGCTGGAAGGGGTCGGGAGCGGCGAGCGCTTCCTGCGGGCCGCCCGACTCGCCGAGGCCGCCGGCAAACCGCTCATCGTCTACAAGGCGGGTAACAGTGAGAAGAGCGGACAGGCCGCGCTGTCGCACACCGGCACCCTGACCGGTTCGACCGCGGCGTACCGAGCGGCCTGCGAACAAGTCGGTGCGATCTGGCTGGACGACCTCGAAGCGCTGACCGAAACCGCCGCGTTCTTCGCCAAGAATCCGAAGGGCCCGGATACGGCCGGGGTCGGCATCATGTCCACCTCCGGGGGCGCCGGCGTGATCAACGCCGATAAAGCGGATGACAACGAGCTCGAGCTGCCCGATCTGCACGAGAGCACCCGCGATGTCCTCACCGAAGTCGTACCGGTATTCGGGTCGATCGGTAACCCGGCCGATCTGACCGCCGAAGTGCTCAAGGACGCGGCCACCTTCTCCCGCTGTCTGGACGCGTTCGCCGCCGACCCGGGCCTCGGCGCGGTCGTGGTGCCACTGGTATTCGTGCACGAGTCGACGACCGGTGTGCGCGCGCCGCTGCTCAGCGCGGCCGGGGCCCGCACTGATACCGCCCTCGCCGCGGTGTGGATGAACGATTGGCTGGAGGGTCCGGGCAGCCGCGTCCTCGACGGCGATCCGAACGTCACGCTGTTCCGTTCCCCGGCACGGTGTATGCGCGCGATCCGGCTGTGGCAGGACTGGCACGCGCGCCGCCGGCGCCTGGCCGGCACCCGCCGCGCGGAGCGGGTCTCGGACCCCGCCGCCGCGGTAACCGCCCGTGAGATTCTCGCCGTCGGTGCTATCGGCGCGACGGCGCTGACCGAACAGCACGCGAAGGCCATCCTGTCCGCCTATGGGATCGCCGTTCCCCAGGACGTTGCCGCTCGCACCCCGGACGAGGCGGCGCAGGCAGCCGACCGGATCGGCTATCCGGTGGTGCTCAAGGTCGCCTCGCCCGATATCCAGCACAAAACCGAAATCGGTGCGGTCCGGCTGGGCCTCACCTCCGCAGCGGAAGTGCGGCGGGCAGCGGCGGAAATCCTCGACAACGTCGCCCTGCTCGCGCCCGGCGCGCGGGTCGAGGGTCTCAGCGTGCAGACAATGCTCGACAGCGGGGCGGAAGTCCTGCTCGGCGCCCGGATCGATCGACAGTTCGGTCCGCTGATCACCGTCGGTTCCGGCGGCATCCTGGTGGAGTTGCATCGTGATGTCTCGACCCGGCTGGCGCCGGTATCGGTGGACGATGCCCGCCGGATGATCGAATCACTGCGGCTGTACCAGATCCTGACCGGTGTGCGGGGCGACCCCGGCTACGACATGGAGGCCCTGGTCGACGCCGTCGCCAGATTCTCGGAGATGGTCGGCGATCTCGCGGACATCCTCACCGAGGTGGATGTGAACCCGTTGATCGTCGGCCGTTCCGGCGCCACCGCCGCCGACGCCCTCGTCGCCGTAGGCGATACCGAAGCAGCGACCGTCTAGGAGGACAACAGAACATGGGCAAATGTGTCGAAGAATTCGTTGTCGGTGAAGTATCGGTCAGCCCGGGGCGCACTGTCACCGAAACCGACGTGGTCCAGTATTCCTGGGTTTCCGGCGATACGAACCCCATGCACACCGACGCCGAATACGCCGCTCGCTCGCCGCTCGGCCGGCGCATCGCGCACGGCACCCTGGGCATGTCCATCTGCACGGGACTCAGCGCCCGGATGGGGCAGTTCGACGGCACCTCCATCGCCGCCCTCGGCGTGGACGAATGGCAATTCCTCGCCCCCGTTTTCATCGGCGACACGGTCCACCTGCGCACCACCGTCGTATCGAGCCGGGTGAGCTCGACCAAACCCGATCGCGGGGTGGTGGTCCGGCGGATGGAGCTACTCGATCAGAACGCACAAGTAGTCCAGCGCGGGCTGATGAAAACCATGGTGTACAGCAAGGCCGGTCTCGCGGCCGCCCGGCGACAGCCCCCGCTGAACCGAACAGACCACAAGGAGTAACCGTATGACCACCGCAGCCATCCGCCGGAGCGGCGATCTCGTCAATACCGCCGGGCTGTCCGACGAACAACTCATGATCCGTGACAGTGTGCTGGATATTCTGCACCGCACCCTGCCCCTCGACAGTATTCGTGACCTCGACGAGAAGCGGCAGTTCCCGGAAGAGGCGTACCAGGCGCTCGCCGCATCCGGATTCCTCGGTATTCCGTTCGAGGAGAAATACGGCGGGGCCGACGGGTCGTTCAAGGATCTGACGGTTCTCATGGAAACCCTCGGATACCACTACACCGGTATCGGCCAGGGTGTGATGACCACCTCGATCTACGCGGGTGGCCATGTCGCCAAGTTCGGCTCCGACGAACTGAAGAGCCGCATCATCCCGCAGATCATCGAGGGGAAGGTCAAGCTCGCGCTGGCCATGTCGGAACCGGGGACCGGCTCCGATGTGGCGGGTCTGAAGACGAAAGCGGTCCGCCGCGACGACGGATATGTGCTGTCCGGGACGAAGGTGTGGATCACCTGCGGCCATGTGGCCGACTACCTCGTCGTCATCGCGAAGACCGATCCGTCCGCGCCCCGCCACCAGGGGCTGAGTACGTTCCTCGTCGACGCCCGGGCCGCGGGCGTGACGATCAACCCGCTCTCGATGCTCGGCCGGCGCACCACCCACGCGAACGAGGTGATACTCGACGAGGTCTTCGTGCCTGCGGCGAACCTGATCGGCGAGGAGAACAAGACCTGGAAGAATCTCATGAAATGCCTGGCCGTCGAGCGGCTGGCGCTGGCGTCGATCTCGGCCGGGCACTGCTTCCGGATCACCGAGTACGCCCAGGAATACGCGAAGAACCGTATCCAGTTCGACCGGCCGATTTCCAATTTCCAAGTGATCCAGCACAAGCTGGTCGATATGCGGATCATGGCCGAAACCGCACGGCAGTCGGTCTACCGGGTCGCCGAACTCCTCGATGCGGGCCACGATGCGATCGAGGAGACATCGATCGCGAAAATCGTCTGCACCGAGAACAACTTCAAATGTGCCGATATGGGACTACAGATTCTCGGCGGCGCCGGTTATTCCATGGAATACGATATGCAGATGTTCTTCCGCGACTCCCGGGTCGGTCCCATCGGTGGCGGCACGAACGAGATCCAGCGCAATGTCATAGCCAAACGAATGGGACTCTGAGCCCCCGTGACGAGAGGTACCACAATGGGGCGAAGAATACCCGCTGCCCGATTCGGGAGGTGTCTGCGCCGCGGTGCCGTGGCAGCGGCGATACTGCTGCTCGCCTCGGCCTGCGGCGCCGCGGTCGGGCAGCGGTCCGGCGAGGCGCTGGTGCTGCGTTACGCGGATTACACCAGTGCGCAGTCGGGTGAGGGTTTCCGTGCCTTCGCCGCCGAGGTCACCGAACGCACCGGCGGCCGCATCACCTTCGACGCGTATTGGGGCGGGAGCCTGCTGTCAGGTACGGATATGGCCTCGGGGGTGCGCGGCGGGGTCGCGGATCTGGGTATGTTCACCGCCACCTACTACGCGAGTGAATTTCCGGTCACCGACTGGCTTTCACGTCTCGGCAACTCGGCCGATACCGACTATCCCCGAGGTGTCATGCAAGCGAATGCTGCCCAGTCCGATTTCGCGATGTCCAGCGAGGATGTGAATCGGCAATTCGAGAATCGCGGAATGAAGCTGATTTTCTCGGCGCATCCCATCACCAACTACGACATCCTCTGCAAGACGCCGGTCACCACCCTCGCGGATGCGGCCGGCAAACGTGTCCGGTCCGGTGGCGGAATGTGGGACGACGAGGTCCGGGCGCTGGGGATGACCCCGGTCAGCCTGTCCATCGGCGAAACCTACGAGGGACTCGAACGCGGGGTCATCGACTGTGCGCTCGCTTCTCCCAAAACGGTGACCTCCTACGGATTCTGGGAGGTCGCCAAACATTACACCCGCCTGCCGCTGACCGGTATCAACGCCCAGTACGTCGTGATGAATCGAGAGGTTTGGGATGCGCTGCCGGTCGACGATCAGCGGGTGATCTGGGATGCCGCGTACCTGTGGTTCCAAGGCTATCTCGAATACGAAGGGCTGGGCCTGGAAAAGGTTCTCGTCGATACCGGCATCTCGAAACACGGGCTGAATTTCCACGATCCGGCCGACGAACTGTCGACAGTTCTGAAAGATCAGCAGGCAGCGGTGCGGGCTGAATTGCCCGCCGTCGCTCCCGACCGGATCGAATCGCCGGAAACGATCGTCCGCGACTACGCGAACACCATGCGTGTCTGGCACGATCGGCTGGCCACGATGGATCTGGGTGCCGCCGGCGACAACGGACATATCGATCTCACGGAGTACGCCGCCGAAGTACGTCGGGAAGTTTTCGACCGCCACCGTCCATAGAATTCCCGTTCTCCGAACCACCGGGTGGCCGGTCTGCCCCGGCCGGCCCCCGAAATCTTCACCGCCCGAACCGCATCGATGCGGAAAGTGAGCCTGCAATGGAAGCCCCTGCCACGAGTTTGTCCCCCTTGAGCGCCTTATCGCGCAGCCTGGCTCGATTCGCGGGGGTCGTGGCGGGAGCCATCGTATTGCTGCTGACCGTCCAGATCACCGCCGACGTCGTATCCCGCAACCTGTTCAACGAGCCGATCCCTGGCACGCTCGAGCTGACCGCGTACCTGTTCATGCCGTTGATCGTCTTCCTGTCCCTGGCCTATGCCGAGTACGCCGATGAACACATCCGGGCGACGATCGTCGTCGCCCGGTTGAGCGGGCGGATCGCGCAGGCCACCGAACTCGCCGGCCGGATCGTCACGCTGGTGGTGGTACTGGCGCTGACCTACTACGCCGTGATCGGTGCGATCTATGCCACCGAGATCCGGCTCGAGGCGCTCGGCGCCGTCACTTTGCCGGTATGGCCGGTGAAGATCCTCACGGCCGTCGGATGGGCACTGTTCGCGCTGCAACTGACCGTCTCGACCGCCACTCAGTTCATCCGCTCGACGACGAGGAACGATCATGGCTGACAGCCTCACAACCGAAACCCGCGCTGCGAAAACCACGCCCGAGGAAGCAGCGGATGCCGCGAACCGGGGTTCACGCGCCGACCACGTGATCCTCGTCGTCGCCGTGACCACCGTGGCAGCGCTGGTGGCCCTCGGGCTGATCCCGATGGCCGACTCGGTGGTGGGTCTCGTTGTACTCGCTATGACGGTTCTTCTCATGCTGGCCGGGGTACCGGTCGGGATCGCGATCCTCGCGGCGGGTGGGGTGGGGCTGTGGCGGCTGGCCGGATTCGAGGCAATGGCAGTTACTTTCGAGGATGTGCCGTTCGCGACAGCCGCCAGCTGGAGCCTGAGCGTCATTCCCCTGTTCATATTCATGGGCATCGCGCTGGGGAAGTTCAACCTCACCACCAGACTGTTCGACGCGGCCCAGCAGTGGATGGGCAAGTTGCCCGGGGGACTTGCCATCGCGACGAACTTCGCCGGTGCCGGACTCGCGGCCGCCAGTGGCAGTTCCATCGCGATCTCCTACGCCCTCGGCCGGATCACCATCCCCGAGATGTTGCGCGCGAACTACAAGCCCTCGCTCGCCGTGGGCGTGGTCGCTATGGCCGGCACGCTCGGAATGCTCATCCCGCCCAGCGTCGTCCTCGTCATCTATGCCGGGGCGGCCGGTACCGCGATCGGGCCGCAACTCCTCGCCGCGCTGGTGCCGGGGCTCATCCTGGCAGTGGCGTTCGCGGCACTCATCCTGATCCGTTCGGTACTCGATCCCGGCCTGGCGCCCCGCGTGGAGTCGGCCGAGGTCACCTGGCGATCGCGGATCGGTTCGCTGCGCGGCGTCGCCCCGATGGCGGTCATCATCGCCGCGATCATCGGCGGCATGTACACGGGTTTCTTCACCCCGACCGAGGCCGGCGCCTTCGGGGCGCTACTGGCCGTACTGCTGGGCTGGTTGTTCGGCGGCGACCGCAGCGTCCGCAGGCTCGGCGTCACCCTGGCCGCCTGCCTGCGGGAGACCGTCGCCGGGGTGGCCTCCATCTTCCTGCTGCTGATCGGTGTGCACGTCCTGACCCGGGTGGTCGCGCTCTCGGGCCTCGCCGACATCATGGCCGACACCGTGACCGGGATGGGCCTTTCGCGGGTCGGTTTTCTGTTCGTCCTGATCGTCGTATTCCTGATCCTGGGCATGTTCATGGACAGCCTGGCGATGATCCTGCTGACCGTCCCGGTCCTCCTGCCGGTGCTGTCGGCACTGGATATCGATATGATCTGGTACGGCGTCTTCATGGTGATCCTGGTGGAGATCGGGCTGGTCACGCCGCCCATCGGCATGCTGAGCTATATCGTGCACCGGCTGACCCAGCATCCCGAGGTAAACCTCGGCCGCACAGTTCATCTCACCGATGTCTTCAAGGGAACCGCCTGGTTCATCGTCGCCGCGCTCGTCGTCCTCACGGCGCTCATCTTCTGGCCCGATCTCGCATTGTGGCTGCCCGGGCGTTCGAACGCCTCATAGGAATATCGCACCACGATTCGTCTCGAAGGATCACCGAATGACCGACCCCGCAACCGAGCGGCCGCCGGCTCCGCACACCACGCTGGAAGACCTGCTCACTACCCGCCACAGCTGCCGCGCTTTCCTTCCCGCCGCGGTGCCGCGCGCGGATATCGAGCGGATACTCCTGCTCGCCCAGCGTGCCCCCTCCTGGTGTAACGCCCAACCCTGGCAGGTGCACGTGCTCAGCGGTGCGGCGACCCGGCGGTTGGCGTCGGCGCTGTACGACGCGGCCCGTCGCGGTGAACGCCGGCCCGAACTCGAGCCGCCGCGCGAGTACACCGGCGTCTATCGGGACCGGCGACGCGAATGCGGTCACGCGTTGTACAACGGTCTCGGAATTCAGCGGGCGGACCAGGGACGCCGAGAAGAACAGCGGTTGGCGAACTTTCGATTCTTCGGCGCTCCCCACGTCGCCCTGATCACCACCGATGAGCAACTCGGCACCTACGGCGCCGTGGATTGCGGCGGCTATGTCACGACACTGCTGCTCGCCGCCCAGAGCCTCGGCATCGCCGCGGTCCCCCAGGCGGCGATCGCCATGACTTCGGCGACCGTCCGCGAACAGATCGCGATCCCGGCGAATCGCCGCATCGTCTGCGCCGTCTCCTTCGGGTACGCGGACGAAGCGCACCCCGCCAACAGCTTCCGTACATCGCGTGCGTCCTTACGCGAAGCCGTCGAGTGGATCGATACGTGAACCGGCACCGACTTCGAGTAGAAAGAGCCCGGATCCACCCATGACCAGTCCTACGCCACCCGCCGGTGCGTCGGGTCCGCTCGCCGGTATCCGCGTCGTCGAACTACTCACCCTGGGGCCCGGTGCCCATGCCGGAACCATGCTGGCCGATCTCGGTGCGGAGGTCGTGCTCGTGGCCCGGCCCGGCTGGCTCGCCCAGCAGGGCGCCGACCCCGACCACACCCGGCGCGGCCGCGTCCTCGTCGAAGCGAACCTCAAAAACCCCCACGATCGCGACGAGATAATGGCACTGATCGACCGTGCCGATGTACTGCTCGAAGGATTCCGACCCGGTGTGCTGGAACGGCTGGGAATGGGCCCCCACGACTGCGGTACTCGAAACCCGCGGTTGATCTACGCGCGAATGACCGGCTGGGGGCAGACCGGCCCGCGGGCGCAGCAGGCCGGTCACGATATCAACTACATCGCGCTGACCGGGCACCTAAACGCCGTGGCCCGATACGGGCAGGCGCCCGTGCCGCCGCTGAATCTCGTCGGCGATTACGGCGGCGGGTCCATGTTCGTCACCCTCGGCATCACCGCCGCCCTGATCGAAAGGCAAACCTCCGGTCGCGGTCAGACCATCGACGCGGCCATGGTGGACGGCGCGAGCATGCTCGGCCACTGGATGTGGGCGATGCGGCCCCGCGGCCGATGGTCCGATATCCCCGGCACGAACCTCCTCGATACCGGTCGCCCCTTCTACGATGTCTACGAAACGCTGGACGGCGGGTACATGGCGGTGGGAGCGCTGGAACCGCAATTCTTCTCGTCCTTCGTCGCCGGCCTCGGACTCGGCCCCGACGAGGTGCCCGATCAGCATGACAGCGACCGGTACGGTGAACAGCGCGAGATCTTTACCCGAGTCTTCAAGACACGGACGCGGCAGGAATGGACCGAGATATTCGCCGGCACCGACGGGTGCGTCACACCCGTGCTGTCGTACGAAGAAGCGGCCCGCGATCCGCATCTGGTGGCCCGGGGGACGATTGTCGAATTGCAGGGAGTAACCCAGCCCGCGCCGGCCCCCCGGTTCTCCCGTACCGACCGCAGAACTGTGGCGGGCCCACCCCGGACCGTCACCCCCGTTCGGGAGATCTGGGCTTCGGCGAATCAGGGATAGCTCGATTCACCCGGAGGTACCGGGCGGCTGCCGGCCGGTTGTCTCGAACACCGGCCGGTGCCACGACTACATTTATTTCTCGTGCTCGGCGGAGTTCGTGCGGTTCGTGCCCTCGATCCAACGGCTCTGCAGCTTCGACAGATACCATTCGAGTTCGGCGGTCGCCGCGCCCGAATCGCGTTTGCGCAGTGCCGCGAGCAGCCGGTACCGGGACTCGATGATGTAGTCGTCGGCGGCAGGTCCCACCCGCAGGGTCAGATCATGGGTGAGTTCCATCAACGGCCGGTTCAGTATCGACAGGATGGGATTGTGCGCCGCATCGGTGAGCTTCTGGTGGAACTCCAGGTGAACCGTCATCTTCTCGCGCCAGCGGGTGGTGGCATCGATGGCGGCGGTGCGCTCCACCACCTCCTCGAGAGCATCGATTTCGGCTTCGGTGGCCCGTTCGCAGACCTTCTCGATGATCAGGCTTTCGACCCCGATCCTCGCCTCGGTCAGATCGGACAGGGAGTATTGGGTGAGGGTCATCCCGTCCAGAATCCCGCGGGCGACGGCCCCCGAGGTGGAATCCGCGACGAAGGCACCGCCCGTATGCCCCTTCTTGAGGGTCACCAGCCCGGAGATCTCCAGCATTCGCAACGCTTCGCGTACCGTATTGCGGCTGACCCCGAGCTGCTCCGCGAATTCACGTTCGCTGGGCAACTTCTCACCGGGCCTCAGGTCTCCCGACTGGAGACGGTCACGGACCTGCTCGATGATGTCATCGAAGGCCCGCCGGGTTTTCGCGGGCTCGAATTTCAGCCGCGCATCCATCAGATCCTCCCTGTCGCGACTATTGTGGTGAGCTGGTTCAACCATTGACTCCAGTGCCGCTCAGTTTAGAGGTTCCGCCGGCGAAGTGCACAATTCGCGGCGCGTGGTGCTGTCTATTACGGCGTATCGGCCTCCGAACCGCTCGGCGCGCGGCGAGCTGCGGCAGCGGGGACTGCAGCACACCGCGCTGCCTCCGAATCAACGTCGCGAACATGTCCACGACGAGAAAGTCCAGGTCAGTGGCTAAAATTCCACTAAAATGGTCGGAAAACTCGACGTGTAGGGGCTGCCCGGCCGCCAGGATTATGAAGCGCGCAAAGCCACCAAACAAGCCACCTACCAGCAGACCGGCACTCGGCTGACCGAATGGGATATCGCCGATCCGATCCCCGATCTCCACAGCAGATAGAGCGTACGCGGGCAGCCCCGCACCATTGACCGTGCAGAACATCAGCGGACAGCCTGTACACGAGCGTGTGACCTCGACTTCCACGGGCCCCGTCGGCCAGGGACGTCGGGTTATCGTCTGGAGCGATTCCGACCGAGGTGGGAAGCGATGACCGAACCTGATGACGACTTGAACGACGTGCCTGATGACGACAGGCGAGTCGCCACCACCATCCCCGGCCTCACCGGCGAAAGGCCCGTGAGTGGCGGCAGTTCGCGGTCTGGGCTCGGGCAAACGACCAACCGCAGCTGCCCGACGGCGGATTCTCGGCGGCCGTCGTGCTGGCCTATCTCGATGCACACCCCGGCAAACCCGGGATGCAACGCAACCGGGTCACCGCACTCAACGCCGCCCACGCGCTCAACGCCGCCCACGCCGGCAAGGCCGGTCGACGCCGACCGGGCTGGCCGCTCCCGGGAGAGGCCGAAGCGGTACGCCGCGCCCTGAACCCCGACCGAACCGACCGCCTCGCGGCCATGCGCGACCGCGCCGACCAAGTCCTGCCGCACCTGCTCACACACGGCTGGCCGGACGGTCTGCGCGGGCGCCGCGACGCGGTCATCCTGCTGCTCGGCGCCTCCGGCCTGCGCTGGGCCCGGATCGCCGCCCTCACCCAACGCGATATCGCGGTAACCGACACCGAGGTCACCGTCGGCGCCCAACCCCTGGTCGGACTGCCCGCCACCGGCGACCCCGAGACCTGCCCGGTCACGGTATTCCGGCGCTGGCACGCGGTGCTGGCCCACGCGGCCGAACCCGGCGGACATCTCATCGCCGAACGCGTCCTCACCGATCCCGAACACCGTGAACCCGAGCTACTCGAAGCGTTCTCCGACCAGCCCTACCTCACCGACTTCGATACCCGCGGCATCGCCGACGGGTACATCGGCGAACTCGACCCCCTGCCGGCCGAGACGATCGCGAGGATCACCCTTACCGCGCTGCTACCGCAACCGGCCCGCGTCGCCGCCGGGGTGCTCGACCCGGGCTACTACGCGCGCGGCGTCGCCGCCCGCCACCGTGCTCAGCCGATCCTCGATGAGCTCGACGACTTCTTCGACCGCATCGACGCGATGACGGTTCCAACGGTCCTCGACTTCCCACCGCGCTGACCACCGCCGCTGGGGTCTATACGCGCGGCCGCAGACAGTATCCCGTGCCCCTGGGCAGCGCCGGTAACGGGCGACCGCGGGCGGATGAACGATGCCCCGGCCGTCGATATACGAACACTCACCGCTGTCGCGTACGGTCATTCCCATGATGAGTTCGGAGGAGCGGTTGAGGGCAATGGCGCAGGCGCGCCAGGCCCACGATGCCGCGACCCGGCTCCAGAACGACCCCGCATTCCGTGAGCAGGTGCACCGCACCGAACAGGCGGCGGTCCGAGGGATGATCGCCGATAACCCGGAGATCTTCGACGACCTCACCCGGCAGTGCCTCACCGAGTACACCGTGGTGCCCCCGCCGGAGGAGTTGTTCGACCACAACGCGGCCGCCGCGGTACTCCAATACGCGACGATGCACATCTGGGATACCCCGACGATGCGGGAAGTCCGGGATGGGCTGTTCACAACGATCGCGGGTTACCTGCCGCCCATCCCGATCGAGCGTTCCAAGGGCGCGCTCCTGGCAATCCGATTGATTTTCGACCAGGTCATCGCTCAGAAGCTGGGTGACGCCGGCTGGTGGCTCGCCGACGATATCGACCCGTCCCGGCCGACCTATCTGTCCGGGCTCGAAGACAATCTCCCTGCCGACCGGGCCCGTAACCTCATCGGCACGGCGCATTTCGTCGACTTCATTCGCGCGCTGCTGCACCACAGCCGCAGGCGTTCCACCGAGCCACCCGGGCAACTGATCACCGCGCTCCGCCGCCCCGCGCGCGGTCCCGACACCCGCTGGACGACTTCATTCCTCAGTCGGACAGCGGGACTCGTGCGCGCATAAATACTGACGCACGCGGTCTCGTCCTCACCTTGGAGACAGACTCCGTGTTTTTGCATACCGTTCTGGCACTACTGGCCCAACCGCAGCTGGGCACGATCGCGCTGATCGCGGTGGTCGCGCCCACCATCGTGCTGCTCGTGCTCATCACCATCACGACCCTGGTCGCGCTCGCCGCCGGCGCCGACCGTGGCCAACGGGCCCGCTCGATCCTGGGCGATCTTCTTGCCGTTCTCGCCCCCTGGCGCCGCGGGGGCCGGCGATGAGCGCCGGGCGCGGCCCGGGACGGCCGTCGCTGTGCCCGCCGCACGTGCTCACCGCGGTCGTGATCATGTACATGGACGGGATGTCCTACGCCGCCATCAGCGATGCCCTCGATGCCCGGGGCATCCCCACGCCCGCCGGTCGCAGCCGGTGGCAGCGCGCTCACGTGTGGCGCCTGGTCCGCACCGCCGCCGCAGCCCGCGTCCAGTCGGCGCATCGAGACGATCCCGCCCACGTCAACACCGCCGAGCCCGCAGCGCCCCGGACCGAGACCACGATCCGGGCAACCTGGGAACTACGGCCAGCCTCCGGCCGCCGCCGACCGGCCTCGCGTGCGGAAAGCGTCGATGGTGGTCGCCGCAGCCGCCCGGTCCGACGCGTGCCTTCTAGACGGCGGGATGCCGACTCCGGCAAGGCGCTGGTGAATCACAATGAACCAACCTATTTGCTACCGCGCCGGTCCGTCTCGCCAGCGATAGGCAGCGCCTCGGCGGTCCTACGCGGCGAATCGACCGCGGATTTCCGGCAGTTGGTCGGCTTCGGACTGTCGCTGCCGTTGAGTGTGATGATCAGCATCACCGCCAAGGCCATCTCTTCGACGCCGAGGGCCTCGGCCGGCCGGATTCGTCGGAAGTTGTAGTTGATCTGGGCATGACCGGGTTGAGTGTTGTCGTTCGGGTTGAGCAGCTCGATCTGGAGATGGTCGTAGAAATCGATGCGGATCGCGAAGCCACCCGGTCCTTGGTTGAGGTGGGAGATTCGACCCTCATGGGAGGTGACCTGGACGCCGTGCTCGTCATAGAACCGCGACTCGGCCGGTGTGCCCAGCTTCGGATTCTTGCTCAACGCCTCGAAGTGAATCTCCATGCCGGTGTGCTCGCCGGCCACGAATTCCGGCCCGGCGATGGTCACCTTGCCCACGACTTCCGGAGGTAGAACCACCAGGCCCGACGCCCCGAACTTCAACGATCGGTCGAACTGTTCGCGCAGCTCGGCGTGCTCGGGGCCGAAGATCCCGTCGAAGTTGATGCCGCCGGTGCCGGGGCTCGCGCAGCTCCTTGTTCTGAGTGACCTGGCGCAGCGCCGCCTGGTAAGGCATCCCGGTACGCGCGGCGAGCGCACGGGCATCATTCTTCCGCGCGGTGTGCCGGCTCGGTCCATGATTGGATCCCATGACGGTCTCTTCCTCGGCAAGGCCCACGCCCCTGCCGTGGTGAGAATCGATCACGGCAAAGTCTGTCTGGTTTCAGCTGGGTGACCCGCAGGATCTTGGCCCTCGTGCCAGGCGCGCGTGGGGCATCGACCGGCGGAGCTGAGCCGTCACAGCTACGGCCTGCACAGCAGGCTACCCCACCCTCCCGACACCTGGAGCCCACCCCTCCGCGCCGTTCCAGCTGATCGGCTAACGCCACAGTGCTGCAGGCGCTTCCGGCGCTGGCCGGTCTCGGACCGACGTGTCGTCGATAAGGTGCACGCCGATCCAGGAACGGCTTATTCCGTTGTGCCCAAGTGAGTTTCAGCTACGCGAATTGTCCAGTCGCAGTAGGCTTGAAGGCTGCGCGGTGTCGAGGTTCGGGGGTCTGTGGTGATCGTGATCGTCAGCAACGGGGTGGAAGTAGAAGACGCCGAGGAAATGGTCCGCCGGTTGCTGGAGTCCTGGCGGACCGGTAGCAGCCAGGTCGGTGGGGTCGCTGTGCTCGGGTGCAAAGTGCGCCACAAGCGCCGCGTCCACAGCCTCGATGCGCTGGTGTGGACCCCGTACACGTGCACAGTAATGGAGATCAAAGGTTTCCGGAGCGTTCAACACGGCACGCTCGACCCGTGCGACAACGGCGCCTGGCGGGTCGGCGGTGCGGTCGCCGACCTGTACTCGCTGGGCTCGGCCGCCAACCCGGTCGCCCAGGCCGAACGCTACATGTACGCGGTCAAGAAAAACTTGACACCCGCGGGCCTGCCGGACTGGGTGCATCTGCTGGTAGTCCTGGCGTCCCTGGACGATGCTTGCCTGACCATCACATCCTCCGAGATCAATGATGGCATGTTCGTGGTCGCCGCCTCATCGGACAACGACCGTGACCTGCGCGACTACTTCACACCAGACCCCGGGGCGAAACGCCGCTGGAGCGGCGAAGACCTCGAACGCGCCTTCGGCGTACTCGGCCTCGCCCAGTACCTGCCTGGCCGGCAACGACTCGCGCAAGAGGGGTTCTCGTTCGCGCGACTGCCGGCCGAGACCTCGGCCCACCCCGATGGCCAGGATGATCCGTTCGCTTACCGCCCGGCCCCGATGCCTCCGCAACCAGCTCTCACTTCGCTGCCGCCGGCTCCGCGGAGCCGGCGGCGCCCGCTGGTCCTGCCCAGCACACGCGCGAACCCGGGCCCGTCCAGACCTGTGGGACCGCCAGCCAGCGACCGAGGCACACGCTGGCAGGACGCCGACGATCCCGAGCCCACGCCCCGTCGCCAGCTCATCTCCGCGTCCACCATCGACCAGTCAAGAAGGCCGCGTGTTCCGCTGAGTGAGCGCTATCCGCTCTATCCGGCGGCAACACCGCCCGCATTTGCCGAACCCACCGCCCGCCGGTGGTCGCAATGGCCAGGAATGGATACCGCGATCTCGATTCTGGCAATCATCATCCTGGCAGCAGCTCTGCTCATTCTGGTGGCCTGCTGCGGCGACGCACGCTCAGCGACCCGCACCGGCGACCCGATGACACCCCCGGCAGGCCAGGTCCAACCCTCACCAGCACCGCCACGGCCGCCACCGTCTACACCCAACGCCTGCATGCCGTTCCAGGCTGGCTGCTGACGCAGGCGAGGTCCGGTCCGCCGCAGCCTCAAACATCTTGCGCGGTGCCGCCGGTGCGGTAAGGCATAGGGGTCCAGTGACGAGAAAAGTCGCGCTTAGCGTTTCGGCCGGCGGTCACGCTCAGCGACAAGCCGCCGGCCCTCGGGCACCAGTTCCTCGAGCCGCTCGGGGGTCATCGGTGGTGGCGGCTCTACGGCGAGCCGGTGGGCGCGGGCGCGCTTCCCGGCGGCTTGGCCGCTGATGTTCAGCGCGTCACCGATCCTCGCCCACGACACCGGTGTGCCGGGGGCGGTGATGCCGTCGCGCTGGTGTTGTCCGCGTCGGCGGGCGGCGACGATGTGCCGATCGATCAGGTGGCCAGCGGCGTTGATGATTCTGTCCAGCGCGTGAAGTGCGGCCAGGTCGTCATCGTCGGGGTACCGCAGGTATTCGCCGCGTTCTTCGGAATCGGCGCGCAGGCGCTTTATGATCCGCCGCAGGTCCGCATCGAGCTGATTCGAGGTGTAGCGGTTCGGCCGGGCACGCGGCGACATCCCTCCAGTATGAAACCCGGGTTTCAGCCGGACAGCCGAAATTGGGAACCGCGGCTGCGGGGAGGCGACCCGCGGCGCGTGAGGTGCGGCCGCAGACCGTATCGGCCACAGCGGACGGGGTTTTCGGTCACCGCACCCGGTTACCGTATCGACAGACCGCGCACCACCGGTGCCGGTCGACCAGGGCGCGACGAGCACGGGGAGCAGGAATGGGATACGGGGTAATGGCGTACGCGGTGGAGATCGAACTGGTGCGGGCCCCAGCCAAATACTTGCCCGACCCGCGGGACTACTTCGCCCGGCTGATGAATCTGCGTCGGCCCACCGATACCCCAGACGGCTTCGACCAGGCCCTGGAAGAGCTGTTCTTCTCCCGGCCCTTCACCGATACCGACGGATCGGTGTACGGCTACGCACTGGAATGGCTGTGCGAACAGCTCGGCTATTCCCTGCCAAATGCGCACTGGTACCCGGTCGGTTTGTCCTGGTTCGACACCGTGCACCAGGCCCTAGACGAGATCGATGTGCAGTTCCATCCGCATGACCTCATCTCCTCGGGCTCGCCTGTGGCGCTGCCGGAGATCATCGACTTCCCCGGTATCGGTCACCTCACCAGCAGCGAGGTGAAGCCGATCGCACAGGCGCTGGAGGCCGCTGACCTCTCCGCCGTCGCCGACTCCCAGGTCACGGAATCCATTGCAGAAATGCGCGATTGGGTTCAAACCTGCACGAGAATCAACTCCGACCTCGTGTGCTTCCTCCACTGAGCACACCATCGGGGACGCCGATCAGCGTTCACCCGGCTCATGTGCTTCGGGCCAGGCCGTCGTTGACCGCGGTGTACACCGGGTGTCGGGGACGAACGGCAGGACAGACATTGCATGGCCTGGCGCGTGCCCGGGAAACAACGACCTGCACAGTAACGCCTCGAGCGATAGGTGTGGTGGGGACGCGGAGCGCCGGAATTGTCTCGAATCGGAGCGGCTCGACGGCAATCGTGGTCATACTGGCAGACGAGGTCGATTGATCCGAAGGAGGCGATTTGCAAATGCCGAAATCCAAGGGGCGCAAGCTAAAACGAGCCACCACCCGGTCACAGGGGCGCGGTGCGCGAGGGCAGAACGGATACGATCCGGGCCAGCTGGGCATCCCCGCGCGGCTGATCGCGAACATGGTCGCCGCCGCTCCACCCGACCAGCTGGTGGAGATGCTGCCGCCGTTCCTGTGGCTACACCACTCCACGGGCCTGCGGGCCGATCTGTGCGTCTCGGCAGCGATATCGCTGCACCACGCCTACGACCTGATCGGGATCACGGCCCGGCCCACCGCCGTCGAACTCGTCATCGCGCACCAGACCCGCGGCACGCTGACCCGCTACGGCAGCGGCGGAGCCTCGTGGGACGGCGAGCAGTTCAACGCGCACTGCGTGCTGTGGCTCCCGGGCTCCGGCCGCTGGGTCGACGCGACCGTGATGCAGTACCCCGAGGTCCGGGCCTCCATGCCGCTCCCGGTCATCGGCCGTATGGCCGGCTCGATCTGCGGTAGTCCGGCCTCCCGCGCGCCCCTGGCCGAAGGGCGGCTCGCGGCCGGCACTCACATGACCGTGCCCCGCGAAGAACTCATCTTGGACTACACGGTCCTCACCGAAGACTCCAACGTCGTCACCGATCCCCTCACCGCGGACGCCGAGAGGGCCGCGTTGTTCCGGTCCTCCGGGATCAACCTCATCTCCAACGCCCTGGAATGGTGGCGCCGCCCCGGCATCGTCGAACGCGCCCGCACGGCACCGTACCCACGCCTGCATGCCCTGCTCGACGCCGTAGGACAGGCTCCCGTCCACGTCGACGCGGACGGAAACCGAACATTCGAGACCACGCCAGGGGTCAGGACACGCATCGACGAGCTCCTGCCCGCCGCCTGACCGCCGGACAGCTGGAGCGTGCGCCGGAGGTGAGCGAAGTGACGGTGGCGCTGATTGCGGCGGTGGCCGGGGTGCTCGGTGTTGTTCTCGGGCGTGCCTGGGACCATCGATCGGAGTCGACGCGCTGGCGCCGGGATCAGAAGACGGCCTGCTACCAGCGCGTCGCCGAGGAGTTCCGGGCCACGTGTGAAGGAGTACGCATGGTGGCACTCGCTGACCGTTCAACCCCGGAGTTCGGCGAGCTGGTCACGCGTGTGCGGATCGAGACCGCGGGGTGGGACAACGCCTACGCCGCCGTGCGGCTCGTCGGCTCACGTCGGGTTGTGGTGGCCGCAGCACTGTTGGACGGCGCGATGACCGAGCTCTTCGACACCGTTCAGCAACGGCAGTTCACGAGCGAACAGTGGCGCGAGACCAGAAAACCCACCGACAAGGCGTTCGCGAACTTCATCATCGCGGTACGCCGTGAACTTCGGCTCGACCCTGTTCCGGCGCAGTACTACCCAGAACTCGACCCGCTCCTCCCCGGCTGAATCGCTGCATACGCCCGCATGCTGCCTCCGGGTACGGCCATCATCCGGGGATGGCGCCTTCCAGCGTGACGGGCCACTGCTGTCCCCAACATCGATGTGCCGGCCCCCGGGCCGATCCCCGCACTCCTCGGGGCGGCACACGACGTCGATATTTGCACCCGCCGGTCAGGCGGCATCGTCGACGCGTCGCGGGGTTGTGTCCGTGATTCCGATGGGGTCCCCGGACCACGCAGCTACTCGTGCATAACGCGTCAGAAAAGGCGAATATCGCGTCAAGAAGGTCACCTAGTATGACTTTTTTGATGGATTCAGTGGTAGTTTTGATGTGTGTTGAGCATGGTGGTTCTTCGTGCGCGGCTCGCCGCCTTGGCGGAGTCGCAATGGGGGCTGCTCACCACCGCCCAAGCTGCCACCGTCGGCGCGAACACTAAACAGCTCCAGCGTCTCGTCGAGCACGGTGTGCTGGCCCGGCTCCGATACGGTGTCTACCGGCTGGCGGGGGTGCCCGATTCGCCGGTCGAGCCCCTGCGCGCGGAATGGCTCGCGCTCGAACCCGCCCGCACCGTCGGTGACCGCATCGGTGACGACGTCCCCATCGGCATCGTTTCTCACCGTAGTGCCGCCGACCTGCACCGCCTCGGCGACCTCGACGCCGACTACCTCGAATTCACCGTCACGGCCCGCCGCGGCACCCGCAGCCCCGACGTCCGCTTCCACCGCGCCGCCCTCACCCCGGGCGACTGGACCCTGGTCGACGGACTACCGGTCACCACCCCCGCACGCACCATCGCCGACCTCGCCGCCACCCGCACCGACGGCGGCCACCTGGCCTCGGTCGTCCGCGACGCCCTGCTCCAGGGCACGTCCGGCGACGATATCGCCGCCGCGCTGCGCCCGTATGCCCACCGCTACGGTGCCCCCGTCGACAACGGCTCCGCCCTGGTCAACCACTTCATCACCCTCGCAGGGGTCCCGGAGTCCTCCCTCGCGCTGTCCGCGCCGGCGCTCGAACCGGTCGTGGCTGCCAGCCTCGCCACGAACAAAGCACTCGAACAACTACTCCACGGCCACAGCAGCACCCACCTCACCGCCTCTCTGACCTCTATGCCCACCGACGCCGCGGTGGCAGCGATCCGCAACCAGCTCACCCACTCCGTCCCGAGCGAGCAGATAACCCTGCTGGTCCGCCAAGCCCTCGCGCCACTGGTCGAGTCCGGCGAATGGCGGGATATGATGGCACGCCTGCGCACCCGTATCGCGCACTCACTGGACCCGCAGCACTTCACCAGCCCCGCGGCCATCGAGGAAGCGACGAATATGCTTCTGCGCACCAGCATCAGCGACGCACTGCTCGACACCACGGCAGCACCCACCGGATCGTCCTCGGAGGCCGAGAAGTGACCATCCCCAGCCCCGCCTCGTTCAAGGCGTCGCTGCGGTCCCGGATCCAGGTCCAGGCCCGCCGGACCCGCCGTCCGGCCAGCGCATTACGCCGCGAATTCTTCATGCAGCGCTTCCTCGCCCGCGTGTTCGCCGACCCCGCCGCGCCCTGGGTCGTCACCGGCGGCGGTGGACTACTCGTACGCCTACCGGGAGCTCGCTCGAGCCAGGATCTTGACCTGATCCGGCCCGATACCGAGATCACCGACGCCATCAACGAACTCCGCCGCCTCGGCGGCGCACACCCCGACACCGACCCCTTCGTCTTCCGGATCGAGCTGGCCAAACAACTCACCGGCGACGCCGCCGCCGGCGCCGAGCTGACCGTTTCGATCTACCTCGGCGCCACCATGATCGAGGACTTTCGCATCGATCTGGCCACCGATAAGACCATCATCGGCACTATCGAATCTCTGGCCCCTACCCCTATCCTCGACCTCGACGGATTCGCCGCACTGCCACCGGTGCGCCTGATCCCCCTACCCAGCCAGGTCGCCGACAAAATCTGTGCCATGGTCGCCCGCTACGGCGCCACCCGCCAACCCTCCAGCCGATGGCGCGACCTCGCCGACCTCTGTTTCATCGTCGCGAGCTTCGCCTTCGACGCCACCGAAACCCGCACCGCCCTCGAAATCCAGCAACACCGCCGCGCCCTGGACCTACCCACCACACTGCGCGCGCCCGGCCCCGAATGGGAACGCGCCTACCCCGCCATGGCCAAAGAAACCAGCCTGCCCCCAGAACTCCACGACCTCGACACCGCCCTCGGCTTCATCGGCGCCGCTCTCAACCCCCTGCTCGACGGCACCTGCACCCACGGTCGCTGGAACCCCCACACCCACACCTGGGATCCACAATGACCCCCGTCTGCACGTTCCGCAGGAAGCGCGTGGCGGCGCGGCGGCTGGCCAGCGTGATGAGGGTGGCCGAGCCGTGCTCGTCCAGCAGGTCACGCATCCGGGGCCTCATGGTTTTGCGGTAGCCCCAGATGTATCTCGTTGACTGAACAAAATGGGGTGTCTGGGCAGCTACGAGTGGGTGGTGGCGACCGGGTTGTTAGCTTGCCCGAATGCCTGATGTGGATGTGACCGACAGAGATTTGGCGGCGCTCGTTGTACCGAGTGTCGGCCAGCTGGTGAAAACCGGTGAAGGGTTTCTGCCGTGGCGGATCGAGGACGCCCGCGGCGAACCGGTCGCGCCGGTTGACGAGTACCTGCGTGACCTGGTCGCTGCTGGCCGAGCCGGCACCACTGTGCGTTCCTACGGCATGGATCTGCTGCGGTGGTTTCGTTTCCTGTACGCGGTAGAGGTCGACTGGAATCGCGCGACTCGCGTCGAGGCACGGGACTTCAGCGTCTGGATTCAGATGACCCTTAAGCCATTCGGACGCAGCAAGAGCAAGGATCCAGGTCGGAGCGCCTACCGCCGGGGGGAGCCGGGCATCGCGGCGGTTGGACGATACGCGGCGAGCACCGTCGTTCACAGCGAGACGGTCCTGCGGCTGTTCTACGAGTTCCACCGCGAAGCATGCACCGGGCCGATCATGAATCCGTTCCCGACGCATCCGCGTCGCTTCGGCCGGGCGAACGCCCACCACAATCCGATGGAGCCGTTTCGACATGAGCGGGCAGGACGCTACCGGCCGCGCGTGCCCAGACGGGTTCCACGTTCGATTCCGGACGGAGTCTTCAACGAGTTGTTCGCCGGGCTGCCGAGTAACCGCGACCGCGCGATGGTGGCCTTCTACGTTTCCTCCGGCGCACGGGCATCGGAACTGATCAACATAGACGAGGAGGATATCGATGCCGGTCAGCAGCTGATCTCGGTCGTTCGCAAGGGCACTGAGGCCCGCCAGCAGATCCCTGCATCGCCGGACGCATTCGTCTGGTTACGGCTCTACCAGGACGAACTGCACGGGTTTGTCACCCGAGGGCGACGGCAGCCGCTTTGGCGAATACGCCGCGCCCCCTACTCGCGTCTGACCTACCACGGCGCGCACAGGATGTTCGAACGCGTGAACGCCCGGCTCGGTGCCCATTGGACTCTTCACGCCTTGCGGCACACTGCCGCGTACCGCATGGCCGATGACCCGAACATGCCGATGACCGATGTCCAGTGGATCTTGGGTCATCTGCCCACGTTCGCGATGTGCGGCGGTGCCGCCGGCGAAGCCGACCGTCTCAAGCACCGCGGGGGTGAACTGACGCAGGTAGTTGTAGGAGGAATCCAGCGCCGCCAGGTGCCCGTGATCGCGGGGAAGCCGAGGTTTGGCCTGGGCGAGGGCGGCGCGTAGCCGCTCCCACCCGATCTTGTTCCCGCGGATCAGCGCGCCGATCTCCTCATCGGCCACCGCCGGGTCGGTGACGATCGCCAGGAGATCATCGAGCAGCGCCTGGCGGTCCTCCCCGGACTTGCCGCGTTCGGCCAGCTCCTGCTGCATCCGGCGTTCGGCGGCACCGAATTTCGCCGAGATCGCCTGATCGAACAACGCGACCACTTCATCGAGCACATCGGCGCCGGACTGGGCGAGCACGGTGAGCAGGATCGGATACCGGCGCTGCGGATCCCGCCGCTCGAGAGCCTGCGGGGTCAACCGGCGGCCCATCGAGGCCAGGAACCGGCGCCGCTCGGCGGGCAGCACCGACAAATCCAGGCGATCCGCACCCAGCCCACGCAGGAACGCCAGCTTGTCGACCTCGCCGCGCACCGCCACCGCCGACGCTTCCACCGGCCCCGTCGACAGCCACCGCAACCGCGAAACCCCCAACGACGCATCGGTGACCAGCAGCGCGTCCAACTCAGCGCAGCGAGCTGGGGTGAACTCGTGGGCCAGGCGGTCGTAGGTCTCGCGCTGGGCCTGCTCGCGGGCATGGGCGACCCGGCGCACCACGGTGTCAGGGCTGGGCCGGATCACCCGCGCCGAGATCAGGTACTCACACCCCATACCGAACAGCAGGGTCGGGGAATCGTGTTCCAGCGCCCGCGCGAGCAGGAACTCGTCGAGTTCCTTGTACTCGAGTGATCCAGCCGCCCGCCAGCCCAGGTGCTGCGCGACCAGCCGCAAATGCTCGGTGCGAGTCTGCGCGCGGCGGCCGTAGGAACCGATCGCGGTGGCGTCGACGTTCAGTTGCTCGGCCAGCCGCGCCACCGCGACCGGCGGCGCGGTGACCAGGCGATCGGGCACGAACCCCAGCCACGGCAGCGTGCACAGCGTGATCGCCAGTCCCAGCCGCTCCGCGGGTCCGCGTCCGCGGCCCGGATCGACGAACGACCGATCCGCCGGGGTGAGCGTGAAGTACCGGAACAGCTCCTCACGGCTGATCTCCGGGAATCCCCGCAGACGTTCGAGCTCTTCATCCGCGAACACCCGCGTCGCCACGAACTCCACCCTCCAGCACACCGATCAACATCATCGGCAGCCAAGCACTATCGCGCTCGATCCGCATGCTGAACCTGAAAACCGGTGACTAACAAGCCGTTAGGCCATACTCGTTGTTCTCCGCGCGATTACTACCGGAACCCCCAGTAGCCGAGGACACGTCCATGACGACCACCGTGTCGGCCGTGTCGCGCGGTATGTCCGGTCGACCGCCAGGGCCAAGAGGTCTTCCTTCTTGCCGAAGCTGTACGCCGCCATCGTCCGGACGCCGAGGCGCTCTGCCGGGGCCCGCATCGAGAAAACGGCAGCTCCGCCGGCGTCGAGAACCTCAACCGCGGCAGTCAGGTCTCGGTTGCTTCTCCCTTGTCGCGGATGGTGATCTCGGTCTGGCGGTGGGGTGCGGTCGATCGCAGTGGCCGGATCATTGTCGGGGAGTTTCTCTCCGTGCGGCTGCACCGGCGGGCAACAGCAACGCGTCGACCACGTTGGCGCATACGGCGATGATGAGCGCACCATCGAGATAATGGCATGCCATCGCACCCACGTAGCTCGGGCCGCCCCAGGCGTTGACGACGAAATTTGGGTCCAACCCGGCAAGTACCTGTTGGCCGGCGCGGACGCTCCCGTAGGCGATCATCGCTGTGAAGGGGATTCCCAGCATCAGCCGTAGTGCGGTGGCCGGATCGCGGCGGGCCCGGTCTGCGGTGGTCCTGATTCTCGATTCGGCTCGGGTGCCGATAGGGGCGAGGAGAAGCAGCCGTTGGGGATCGGCAGACCGGGCCCGCCGACGATGGGCGACGCCGAGCCACGCTGCGGCGAGCATGGCCAGGACCGAATGGACGGGCCAGGCATTGGCATTCGCATCATGGGGTTCCTGCTCGGGTGAGCGAGCCAGATATGTGAACAATCCCAGTAGCAGTCCGAGACAGAACAGTGCGAGGGCGGTCACCGCGAGAGGTGGGGACAGGCGCCGGCGGAGTGCTGTAGCAATCATGGGCATGAGGTTGGCACGGATTCGGCCGTGGAGCTCCGCTCCTGATCGTCGGGCACCGGCGCGAAGCAGCGACGCCGGAGACGGCCGATCGACCCGATGAGCACCGACACGGCCCCGATCGTCGTTGCCATGCCCAGGAAGGCGCCGATGTACCCGGCCGTGCCGACGAACCAGCCGAGGGCCACGGCGCCCAGCCCCAGCCCGCCGTCGTAGGCGATATTCCAGATCGTGCTCGCGGTGCCACTGCGCGCGGGCCCGAGCCGCTGCACGGTCAGCACGAACGAATCGTTCTGGCAGGCTCCGAATCCCGCCCCCAGCAGGGCGGTTCCACAGCACAACAGAGAAGGATGCTCGGTCGCGAGGGCGAAGGCGGTCAGTGCCAGGCCCGCCGCGCAGCACAGTACCGAGGCCAGGAGCAGCCGGCCCGCGCCGAGCCGAGCACCGGCCGCACCGGCGCCCAGCCGAGCGGTGATCAGCGCGATCGACGCGGCGAGCAACGCCCACGACGCGGTGCCGGCACCCGGCAACGCGACCGGGAGAAAGGTGGTGACCGCGCCGAAGGCGCCGGCGGTGAGGGCAAAGAACGCGATCGGTATCGCGATACCGCCCGCGTCCGCGGCCGAGACGAGACGGAAGACCGCACGGTGCCCGCGCGGTAGCAGCAACGCCAGCACCGCACCGGCCAGGCATGCCACTGCCGACCCCCAGAAAACGATCGGGAACCCCCAGGTTCGGGCAGCCCACACCCCGCCCGCGAGCGCACCCAGGTTCGGCAACGCGGCTGCGACACCGAACAGGGAAGCCCGGGAGGCCAGGCCCCGCGCGCCGGAAAGGTCCGCGACGAAGGTAGCACCCGCGGTCACCACCAGGGCAAAGCCGATTCCGCGGACGACGGTGGTCGCCAGGACCGGCGTGATATCGGCGGATATCAGGTAGATCGGTGTCGGTGCGCCGAGCAGTACCGCGCCGGTCACGATCATGGTCCGCAGCGTCAGCACCCGGAAAAGCCATGGTGCCGCCGCCTGAGTGGCCACCGTGGCCGCCATCATGGCGCCGGTCGTCGCCCCCACCGCGATACCGCTCGCACCGGCAGTGGCCGACCACAGCGGCACGACAGGCAACAACGCGGCGTAGTCGACGAAGGCAAGAAAGGTCACCGCCAGCAACACGAAGAAGGCCCCCGCCGGTGCGGCCCGACCGGCCGGGCGCGACGCCGAACCGGACGGAACATTCGGCTGATCGGTCGTGCCGGTCCGCGGCGTCACGGTCACCTCACTCTCCGGCGCCGGTCCGTAGCGCCTGTACCTGTTGGTCGACCACTACACGATCACGCCGGCGCCGCTATTCTGTCCAACAATGACCTTTTATCCAGAGCATTACGATTCGCGATAGGGAAGCCGGCATGGACACCAGGCTCCTCCGCAGTTTTCTGACCGTGGCGCGACTGGAGAGTTTCACCGAAGCGGCCCACGAACTCGGCTACACCCAGCCGACGGTCACCGGGCACATCCAGAAACTCGAACGCCGGCTCGGCAACCGGCTCCTGGACCGCCTGACCTCGCGCGTGGTGGTGACCGAGATCGGCGCCCGGCTCATACCCCACGCCGAGGAACTCCTCGCTGCCGAGGAACGACTACAGGCAGCGTCGCGCGACCGGACGACCCGGCCCGCCGGGACCGTGCGCCTGCTCGCCCCGGAATCGCTGTGCACCTATCGGCTTCCCGCAGTCATCCGGGCACTGCGACTGCGGGAGCCCGGTATCCAGATATGGATCGGCCCGGGCGGACTGGCCGCATGTCTTGCCGCGGTACGCCGCGGGAGCGCCGACCTAGCGCTCACAATGGAACCCCGGCCCCCGACCACCGAACTCACCCTGGAGAAGGTCGGCACCGAACCGCTGTCCCTACTGGACCACGGAAAGCAGGCCGGAACGGCGGTGAGCTGGGCGGGACTGGCTGTACGTGACGCACTGCTGATCGAAGAGGGCTGTGGCTATACCGACGAGGTCACCGCCCGGCTCGCGGCGACCGGCGCCGGCCCCGGGCGGCGCACCCGCTTCGGCAGCGTCGAAGCCGTCAAGCGGTGCGTCGCGGTCGGTCTCGGATGGACGGTCCTCCCGGCGATCACCGCGGCATCCGAGATCGCGTCCGGTGAACTGGGCACTCTCGACGGTCCCGGCCTGCCCGAATGCGATATTCATCTGGTGACCCATCCCCGCCGCCATCACAGCCCCGCTCTCGACGTCGTCGCAGACGAACTTCGGAGAGCATGGCAGTTGTGAGGCGATACGAGAATATCAGTGGGTAGGCAATATCAGTGGGTAGGCGACACCAGAATGTCGGCGATTCCGGTCTTCCTACCGCTGGGTACGTGGTCTCCTCTTCCTGTGAGTGGTCGGGGACCTGCTGGTTGCGCTGCGGGCCGACGATGTCGGGAGGCCGCAGGCGTGGTCAATGAGAGCAGTCGTGTGCTGGGCAAGCTGCTGCAGATCGGTTGGCCCGGCTCGATTCTGCGGGCGTGCTGTCCAGTGACCATGTGCGGCTGACGGCGGAGACCGTGGGGGACGCCGGGCGCACGGTGTTGCGGTGGGTATCTGCTCGGCGGACGGAAGGCACATAAAGGCCGTCCAGCACGGCCCTGTGGAAGCCTCCTAGCCGAAGCATCCAGCGCGAACCTGCGCAGAC
Source organism: Nocardia grenadensis NBRC 108939 (assembly GCF_001613445.1). Classification (GTDB taxonomy): domain Bacteria; phylum Actinomycetota; class Actinomycetes; order Mycobacteriales; family Mycobacteriaceae; genus Nocardia; species Nocardia grenadensis. Next base: position 130 of record NZ_BDCJ01000043.1, on the reverse strand, counting down.
CCGTCCCACCAGCCCACCGCGCCGAAGAGGACAGCCGAGATGACCGAGCCATACGCGAGCGGAATGCTGAATGTCGGGGACGGCAACCAGATCTACTGGGAGACCTGCAGCAACCCCGACGGCAAGCCAC
>NZ_BDCJ01000042.1 GCF_001613445.1 Nocardia grenadensis NBRC 108939 | reverse complement strand
GTCCGGCCCGCCCGCCCGCCGTCGGCACCCCGCCGGCGCGTCCGACCGCCGCGCGCCGAATCGTCCGGGCCACCGGCGCCGGAGCCCGGCGCCTGCCGATTCCACGGGCTCGACTGGGTTCCTTGGCCGGCCGGCGGTGCGCTCCCCGGCGCCGCGCCTGCCCCCTCTGCGCTCTCTTCCGCTCGCGCGTCGGAAGCCGCTTCCGCCATGGAAGCGGCGGCCTGGCCGGGAACGTCGATATGGCCGGCCGGGTGTTCGCGCGCCGCGACCGGTACGTCTTCGTACTGCCCGGCTTCCCGGTCCACCGGCGCCGGCCCCGCGGCAGCGGCCGGCGCCTCGACGATCGGTGGCCGCTCCCCGCGCACCTCGGCCGGCGGCGTTCCAGCCGCGAGGGATTCGGTCACCGGCATCCCCCCGGTGGCCGAATCGGCCGCCGGCATCCCGGCAGTGGCAGGATCGGCCGCCGGCATCCCGGCGGGGCTCGACCCGGCGCCGGCACTGTTCGCGGAACCACCGCGCGATCCGGCCGTACCCGGTTCGCCGGCCGCCGATACCGCGCCACCCTTCGCGGGCTCGTCCGGCGTGGTCGAGTGCCCGGGATCCGCAGGCGGCGCGGACAGGGAGGACTCTGCCGCCGTCATCGGCGTCGGGATCCAATTCCTGGGTGCGACAGGCACTTCCGACGGCACGCGCGCGCCACCGTGCTGGACGGCGGCCGGGCCGCGGGTCCCGTCGACCGGCGTGGGCTGGGTGCCACCGGGTGCCCCCGCCGGTCCGGGCTGCGCGACCGGTGTGGTGAAGTCGAGGTCGGCCACGCTTTTCGCGAATTTCTCCGCGTGCTTCACGATATCGTCGGCGTGATCGTCGAGAACCTGCGCGTAGCGGCGGACCTCGTCGGGATCGATATACAGGGAGTCGTTCCCGCCGCCGTCCACTCCCAGCAGATCGGCGGCGGCGTTGTAGACGACCCCGCTGATCATGTCCGAGACCGCCGCCTCGAGCGGTTCGATGGCCTTGCCGAGTACCTCGGCGACGATATAGGCCACGAGCATCTCCTCCATGGCCTTGATCAGACGTTTCGCCGCCAGTGAGATCGTCTGCCCTACCGCCGCGGAGGCACCGGAGGTGGCGATCGTCGCGGCCATGGTCGCGGTGTAGGCGGCCGCGAGGAGCGCGAGTTCGGTCAGCACGGCGACCTTCACCACGGTGATCACCTCGGCGGCGATCTCGAGCGCTCTCGCCACCGCCCGGCACAGTTCGTCGAGTCGCTCCATATGCGAGGCACTCAAACTCGCCCAGGATGCCACCAGCGCCCGGTACGACTGCCCCTGATAAACCGACCCCATATCGGTGATCGTCCCGGTGGCCGCCTGGTGCGTCCCCGAGACATCGTCGGCGAACGTACGGACCTGAGTGGCCAGCTCACGAACCTGATCCTCGTTGATGTCCGGGTACGGGACACCGATGAAGTTCAGGAACTGCGCTACTTCGTGGGGTATCTCTATGGCCAAGGGCGGGTGTTCCGCTCAGACGACCCGTACGACGACGGCGCTGGGGGGCATCGGGGAATAGGTCACGGTGGCGCCGGAATACGGCGCCTCGATCACCATACCGTTTCCCGCGGCGAGCTGAACGTGTTCGGGTCCGCGCGAACTGAACGACGACGCCGGGAACACCAGATCACCGGCCCGCACGTCGCGCGGATCGATGCGCTCACCCGAGTAGATCTGCTCATAGGTGGTGCGTGGGAGCACCACCTCACCGTCGGTGGCCTGGGCGATGGCGTACTGCGTCAGCCCGGAGCAGTCGAAGCCGCCGCCACTGGGCCCACCGGCGCCACCGCCACCCCAGATGTAGGGCAGGCCGAGCGCGCCATCCGCTACCTGGGCCGCCCGGCCGCCGCGGGTCTTGTCCCAGTTGCGGCGGATACCCCGGCGAGACGGCTGATGGGCCACCCTGCTGACCTGTTGCCCGGAAACCATACGGGGCCGGCGGCGCCTCCGCTTGCGTTGCGGCGCACCCGCTTTGCGGGTGCGCTCGGCGAGGGCCACCGGCGGCATGATCTGGGCCGCTTGTTTGCGTGCCGCGTCGATATCGGCGTTCACCTGCCTGGTCGCGTTCGTGATCGTCTGCTGAGCCGAGTCGAGTAGTGCCGGGCCGCTGAACCGGGTGTCACCGATGGAGGTGATGGCCTGGATCCGAGCCTGCAGATCGGAGATCTGACTGCTGAGGACGCCGCGCCCGTTCAGTGTGCCGGCCCCCGATTCACCGACCGTTTTGGTCACCAACCCGTCCCGGCCGTACTGGGTGTCGAGCACCGTACGTTGCTGGCCCAGCGCATCACCGTAGCCACGGGCGCCCCCACCGGAAAGCCGGGTGAGATCCGCGGCCATGGCCTGCGCGAGCGTGACCGAGGCACGCTCGGACGGCTGCCCGGCCCCGTACAACCCGAGCAGCTCGCGCAACACACCGTGCACATCGTCGGTCAGTGCCGGCATGCGATCAGCTCACCATCGCTCATCGCACCGACTTACCTCTCTGCCCCAGCACCCCGGGCAATTACTCGGCAATCAAGCCTCTGTTGTCCGTTCGACTATGCGACAACACGCCGATGAACGACGCCTCCCGTATTCCCATCCTTAGGAAGGCAACACAATAAAGTGGACATCACGGGAGGCGACGACAGCGGATGGACACAGCGACGGCAGACGCGGATCTCGATACCCCCGGAACCACAGGCGGCCACCGGCCCCCCGGCGCGCGGCCGGGCGAGCCACGTCCCGGTCCGCCGGTGCCCGGCGCGGCCGGGGCCCAGCCGACCACCCTGATGAGTAAGAAGGACACCGCGACCGGCGAGACCGTCGCGGCGCGCACCGGCGGACCCACGTCCGAGAGTGGGATGCAGATCGTCGGCAACTCCGGCCCGGACAAACCCCGATACCAGGTGACGCTGGTGGTGCCGCCGGGCGGTTCCACCGAGCTGAAAACTTTTATCGGGCAGGCGCAGAGCACCATCCAGCAGTCGGTCGACGTACTCGGCTTCGGCCGGTCCGACCCACCACCACCACCGAAAAACGGGAAGACTCCGGACAAGGTGCGGACTCTCGACCTGCCCCAAGCGGGCAGAGGTGTGGACCAGTACAAGCAGCAGGTGTTCTCGGCGGGTGCACGGCAGGACACCATGGTCGGCATGGACGCGCAGGTGGACGGCACCTCGCAGATGGTCGCCGCCGAGCAGGCCCAGACCCTGTTCTCCATCCAGCACGTCGTGGCCGACCTGAACACCGCCCTGCGCTCGGTGGGCTCGAAGAAGCTCAAACCGGCCGAGGAAGCCACCATCATGGATCATGTCGCCGCTGCGGTGACCAAGATCCACGACAAGGTGCAGGACGCGCAGAATGTGAACGTCGGCGCCGCAGGCGGCGGCTCGGGAGGCTCCGCCGGTGGCGGCGGAGCGGCCGGCGGCGGAGCGGGCGCGGCGGGTGCTGCCGGCGGTCTCGGTTCCATGTTGCCGATGCTCGCCATGCTGCCCATGGCGCTGATGCCCATGCTCGGCCAGCTCCCGGAACTCCTCGGTCAGAAAGACGACGAGGACGACGAGGACGACAAGGACGACGAAGCCCGGCCCGGTCAGCCCGCTCCGTCACCCGGCCCCACGCCGAGCGATCCGACGACCACGGCCCCCCCGGACAACGCCGCGCCTCCGCAGGGCGACACCCCGCCACAGAACCAGCCGCCGCAGACGCAGAGCGAAATTCCCTACGGCCCGACACCTCCCAGCAAACAGGTGTGACGCCGTTGCTCGCACCCCGCGAGCGAGCAACGGCACCACTCCGGACCACGCACCGCGCGGTTCGCCCCCGGCTTCATACGCAGCGGATCATCGGAATCCGCCGCGCGGCCCCTTCGAGCATCTCCACGGCTCATGGCCGGACAACAGCTCCGAGCGGTTCACTACCCGGGCCGCCCACCACTGGAACCCTGTGTTCGGAGACCGGCACCGGAAGCTCGGTCCACCGTCCGTTTCGCCCCCGTGCCCTCCCGCTCCCCGCGGGAGGGCACCGGCATCAGGAAGCCGCTCCGCGGGACTCCGGTGGCGGAGTCACCGAGGGCGGCACCGCCCCCGCCGGTGGGGCGCCGGTATCGGGCGCGGCGACGGCTCCGGTCGGCGGGGCGGCCACCGCGGGCCGCGGCGCATCCGTCCCGGCGACGGCTCCCGGTTCCACGGGGGCCGATACGCCCGTAGAACCACCGGCCGGGCGTACCACCTGCTCGTCGACCCCGGCGGATACCGCCGCCGGTGCGGCGACGAACGTGGGGTGCTCCAGGATCTGACTGTGCGCGTACACCGCGTCGCGCAGGCTCTGCCGGTCCGGGTCCTGATCCAGCAGCGCGACGAGTTCGTTGCAACGTCGCTCCCAGACCATGGCCCGCAACGCGCTCACCTCCTCGCCCACCCGGATGGCACCCAGATCGACCCGGCCCACATCCACCCGCTGCGAGATCATCGCGGCAGCCAGCAGATCATCGGCGTCGCGGAGCTCGTCCCACCAGGACCGGGGGATGTCTTCGCCGGCTTCGACCCGGGCCAGGATGCGGTCGCGGATACCGCGGGCGCCCACGCTGTCATAGTGCCCCGGCACGGAGCGGCCCAGGTGCGCGTGTGCGTCGAGCGCGAGTTCCACACAGCGCGCCCGTACTCCGGCATCGGGTACCGCGGCCACGGACTCCAGCGCCGGCGCGGAGCCGGTGAGGCCCAGGCGGTCAGTGGTATCGGGAGTGAGGACACGAAGATCGAGCTCGTAGCTCGGCCCGACGAGTCCCTGCATCGCGGCATCGGGCAGCCGGCTCTGCAGACCGGGATCGATCGGCCCGGACGAGGCGAGCGCGGAAAGCACGGCATTGGCCTTGGCGCCCCATGCCTTCCCGAATTCGGCCAGGATCCGTGCCGGGTCGGAGACACCCTCCCAAGGAGCCGCGACTTCGCCGTCGGCACCGAGCAGTTCGTCCCACAACCACGGTGTGGAGACCTGGCGGGGCAGGAACAGCCCGGCGGGCATCCAGCCGCGGCCCTCGTTGGAGGTGATGAACATGCCCGCGCCGCCGGGCCCGCGCAGGACCGCCACCGCCCAGGTCATCCCGACCGCTGATTCGGTGGCGGCGAGGACGGCCCCGAGCAGGGTCTTGGCGAGCACGAGGTCGTCATTCACCACGTCGCCGACGATGTAGGCGGGTTCGGACGCCTTGTCCTTCGCCGAGGCGACCGCCGAATCGAAAGGAGTTCCGATGATCGGGACCGGAGTTCCGCTCGCTGTACCCGCGTCCGCGCCGGTCGGCGGTATCGCCGCCGCGCCCCGGCCTTCCTGGCCGCCGCCGGCGGGGCCGCTGACGACGCTGCCCGGATGAACCGGGTCGCCGGTAACGCCCGAACCACCCGCGGGGCCCGCGGTGATCGGCGACGCGCCCGTCGCGGCGACCCGGTCGCCGGCCGGCGGCACGGCGCCGGGCGGGGCGGCAGCGCCGCCGGGTACTTCGCCGTTGCGTCCGGGCGCGGCCGCGCCGTTGGTGGCGGTATCCCCACCACCCGGAGCACCCGGCAATCCCGGGGACGCCGCGGCAGCGGGCATCTGGGTGCCCGGGGCACCCGGTGTCGCGGATTCACCGGCCGGTCCGCCCGGCGGGGGGCCCGACGGCGGCCCGGAGGGGATGCCCGCGGGCGCAATACCCGGATCGCCGATCCCGCGCGGACCATCGGGATCTTCCAGCGCCCTACCGATATTCGCGGCACCTTCAGCGTCGGTCCGCTCGTAGGCTTCCGCCGATTCGATCAACGAGTCGGCGGTTTGATCGTGCTCCCGCGCCAGCGCCTCGCCCGCCCGTTGCCGCGCCTCGTAATAACGTTCCAGCGCTTCCTTGACCGGGTTCGCGATCTTTCCATAGGTGGGTTCGAAGTTCGCGAGCCATTCGGCCGGTGGCTGGGCCCATTCCCGGGTTTCCGCCGCGACCTGCCGATGTTGGCTAGCCAGCTGGCGCAGTACCGCAGGGTCGATATCCAGCCATTCCGGCATGCTCGATCAATCCTTTCCCACCAGCGACTCATCCTCATTGTCGATTCTCCCCAATGCTGGGGAGACCGTACGGTCGGCCCGAACCCGGGACCTCAGCGCACCGAGGCCGTACTCACCGTGGCGCGGCGCGGAGCGGGTGGCGCCGCCGGCGGCGATGCGAAGAAGGGGTGTCCGAGGATCTGCGCGTGCGCGTACACCGCATCGCGCAAGGTCTGCCGCGACCGCTCCTCGGCCAGTAGAAGGACCAGTTCGTTGCACCGGCGCTGAAAGGTGAGGGTGCGCAACAGCGACAACTCCGATCCGGGATCCAGAGCCGCCGCGTCGGAACGGAGTTCGCCCAGCCCGATACGACCGGTATCGGCCCGATGTCCCAGCGCGGTGGCGGCGATCAGATCGTCGGCGTCCTGGATCTCCTCCCACCAGCTGTCCGCGAAATCCCGGCCGTCCCGCAGGGCGCGCAGAATGCGGAGCCTGATCGCCGGAGCGTCCATGGTGTCCACCGCCGGCAGTTCCGCCCGTGCGACGCGTGTGTGCGCGTCCACCGCCAATTCCAGGCAGCGCAACGCGATCCCGCTGTCGGGCACCTTGGCAGCCCGGTCGAGCAATCCGGGCGCGGCGGTGATTCCCAGCCGGTCCAGGGTTCCCGGGGAGGGGTTGCGCAGGTCCATAGTGTCCGACGGCGGCACCGAGCCTGCCAGCGCGACCGTACCGAGCAGACGGCCCAGCTGTGGATCGATCGGTTGCGACGACGCCAGCGCCGATAGCTTCGCACCGGATTTCGCGCCCCAGGCGATCGCGAACTCCACCAGTACCCGGGCCGGATCCGCGACGCCCTCCCAGCCGCACCCCTCGGCCACCGACCACAACCACGGCAGCGACACCTCGCTCGGCAGATACAGCCGAGCGGGCAGCCAACCCCGTCCCTCGTTCGAGGTGACGAAAGCGCTCACCCCGGTGGCGTGGCGCAGCACCGCGACGGCCCAGTCGACGCCGACCACCCACGAATCGGTGACCGCTCGGATACCGCCCAGCAGGGTGCGGGCCAGTACCAGGTCACCATCGACCCTCTCCCCCACCACGAACGACGGCGCCGAGGCCGAGAGCATGGCGGCGCCGACCGCGTCGTGTACCAGTTCGCCGGGCCCGGCGGACTTCCCCGCGCTCGCATCACCGTCCGGTATGGGGACGGGCTGCTTCCCCGGGGACACCGCGCTGACAACCGAGGACGCTCCGGGCGTGAGCGCTTTGCCGGTCGCCCCCGGCCCGCGATGCGCTTCGACGGGTACCGCGGCTCCCCGGCCGGCCTGAGCGGAGGACACCGTGCCCGCGGCCGGGGCCGAGCCACCCGCCGACGTGGCGGGCGCCTGCGCCCCGGTATTCGCGGCGGTCGCCGACGTGACCGCCGGGGCGGCTCCCGCCGCCGATGCCACTGCGGCCGGGAAGATCGGCGGTGCCGCGGCCGGTGCGGCCGGATGCTCCTCGGACTCCGGTGCCGGTGCGCCGGTCCCCCGGAGCACACCTAACACGTCGGCGGAGCCGTTGTCGCGGTGCATCTGCACTTCACGATCGGGCTGTTCCGATACCTCCGTCCGGGCGGGAACATCCGCTGCGGCCTGTGCGTCGCTCGGGGTATCGGCCGCCGCGGCCTCGGGCACGGCGGCGCCGCCGGTTCCACCGTGGACATCCGGTTGCGGCGCGGCGCCCTCGACGCGCGGTACCGGGGGCACATACCCCGGGGTGCCGGGCCCCGGCCCGGGATCGGCGCTCACCGGGCCGGGGCCGGGGGCCGGCCCCGTGACCGCGGGGCCGCCGGGCATCTCACCGGCGTTCACCGGCACTCGGACCTCGGGCGGCGAGAGCGGCTGCGGCCCGACCTGGTCCGGTCCGGGACGCAGCAGATCGTCGATCAGGTCGATCAGTATCCGGCCGAGCTCCGGATTCGGCAGTATCGGCCGCTCGAAGCCGGGAACCCACGGCCCGCCGTCGTAACCCGGTGTGTGCCGCCCCGGGTGGTCGTGGTGGTCGGGACCACCGTGCGGGCCGGGGCGCCGGCGCGGGGTGTGCGGGACCGTCCCCCCGGTACGCCACGGTCCCGGCTGACCGAGCGCCTCGGCGATATCGTCCAACCGGGGCAGCCCCTGCGGTCCCAGCGAATTCAGTGCCGCGTTGACAATATCGACCACCTCTCCGCGGGCCTCGCCGAGGATCTGCTCGGTCGCCTGACGGTCGGCCTCGGCTTCGGCTTCATCACCCTCTTCGTCGTCGCCGTTGTTGTCACCGCGGGTGGCCTGCTCGATCCGGTCGGTGGCATCGTCGACCACATCGAGCATTTGATTCCTGGTGCGCCGCACCACATCACCGAACGTATCGAAAGTGTCTGCCGCGGCCGACAGCGCCGCCGCGAAGGCACGCGGGTTCTCTTCCAGCGCGACCAGGGCGCGCCGGATCTCCGCCAGCCCGGCCGAACGCCGGACCGTCTCGTCGAACGCGTGCCGTGCCTGTTCGACATCGGAGAGATTCAGCGCCTCGGCGCCCTCGCGCGCAGAGCTCGCCAGGCCGTGCCACGCCGACGGCGGTATCTGTGGCCAGTCGTCGCCGACGATGCGGTTCCAGTGTGGGCTGGTCTGCTCCGGCGCCATCGTGTCCGGTCAGACCGCGGCGGAATGGACGACGCCGCGGCCGTCGATATCGGCGTTGCCGAGCACCGTTCTACCATGATCGGTGGCCTGCACAGTGGTATCGGATTGTCCGGCGACCGCCGCGGCCGCGGCGGCGAAGGTGTCCCGGATCCAGTCCAGTTTTCCGGTCATGTTCCGGTCCAGCGGCGAATCGGCTTTCGATTGCAGTACCAGCGAATCGACGGTGGTGCCGACGCTGTCGGTCATCACCGTGAGAGCTCCGGCGGCCTCACCCACGCTCGACGTCACCGCGTCGAGGGAAACAATGTCCACCATGGTCGTGTCCTGTCTGTCCTGTGCCCAGGTCAGGCCGGGCGGAGGCCGAAGGCCTGGTCCTCCAGAGCCTGATAGGCGGCTTCGGTCGGCAGGCCGAACGAATCGATGGTGTAGGGCCGGGCGCCGTTGGCCTCCATCTCGCGCCGCAGCCCCAGCCGGGACTTCGCGTGCGCGAGCCCCGCGACCTTGAGAATCTCCGCGCTCAACCAGGTGTCGCCGTTTTCCCGGGCGTCGTCGGTGATGTGCAACCCCACGATTTCCCCGTCGCGGTCGCAGGCCACGCCGACGGTATGGTCGGGGTTGAACACCTCGTGCACCTGGGGCGGCCCCACGGATTTGGTGCTCGGGGTGCCGTCGAGCCCCTCGTCGGTGTCGTCGTAATCGAAATCGTCGTTCATTTGCGTCTCCTGCAGGGTTTCGCCGAGCCTAGGCCAGAGTTTCCGACAGCGCCGACCACGTTTCGTCGCCGATGGTCATCGCCAGCCGCAGCGGCCAGACCCGCGCGCCCAGATACATCTCGCCACTTCCGTCACCGATGAGGTCCAGATAATCGGCGCCGTCCACATCGGCGTTCATCGAGATCGTGGTCACCGGGGGATTCCCGTCGTCCACACTGACGATCGACCCACCGCCGCCCGGAATGAAGCTTTTGCGGCAGCGCGGACTGTTACCGATCGCGACATCCGCGTTGTTGGTGGTGACGGTGATCGCGGGATTCAGCAGCAGCTGGGTCACCCAGGACCGCGCGGCCAATTCGGGCCGGTCCCCGTTGATTCCGAGCACCAGCGAACCGGCCAGGTCCACCACCAGCAGCTGGTCACTGTTGGTTATCCCAACGATCACCAACCGGTTGGGGCTGTCCACCGGCAACGGCAGATCGTCGGCGGAGACCGTGCTCGAATCCGCGCCGATACCGCCGTTGGCGGCCGGATACTTGGTGACGATCCCGGTGGCCACGTCGACGGCGAAGGCGACAGCCGGGTTGGGTGAACCGGACCCGAGCGCCGCCAGCCGGGCCAGGCCTTCCTCGTGTAGCCAGCCGATCGCGTCGGCTGCCGAGACCGAATCTTCGGCCGTCTCCGTGCCCATGGCCCCGGTCATCGCATCGCCTCGCCGACCCCGGCGGGTTCAGGTCTCCCCGGCTCGGCGTCGGCCGCCACACCGTCGGTGATCACCGTTTCCATGATCACTTGGTATTGCCGGGCCGCGTCCTGAGTGCTATCCCGGATAGCGGCCATGATTTCGGTGACCAGTTCCGCGCTGCTGAAACGATCCACGGTGCCGGGCGACAGATAGAGGCTGGTGAGCCGGCCCATCGCGTCCACTTCCGGAATCACCGTGCCGCTGGGCGAGGGCCGCCGCGCCCGCACATCGTCGATACGCTCGCGCATATCGGCGATGCGGTGCCGTAACTCGCGGGCCGCGTCCAGCGCGGCCTGTACATCGGGGTGGATGCTCATGCGTTTCCTCCGGAGCGGGACGGGGCCTGGTTGGCCGGCGACGGTGTCGGTTGAGTGACCGTCGGCGCGATGGTGGGCCGTTCCCCGATAACGGGTTCGGTGTGCGGGGTGTCGTCGACGTACATGAGCCGGTCCGGATGCCAGGCGACCACCCGGTTGCGTTCGCCGCCGGCTCCGCCGCCGCCCGCGCCACCCATACCCGGCGACATGGGCATGTACGGCATCATCGGCGAGCCGGCGGCGCCGCGACCGTAGGCGGTTCCGCCGCCCGCGGCGGTCTCGGCCACCGGCACCCGTGGCGCGCCGCCCACATTGCCGCCGGCATTGGCGGCGGTCAGCGGCATGGCCGTCGTCGCCGACAGGGTCTGCACATCGGCGGCGCTCGGTATCCCGCCGCCGGGCATCGTCGGCAGCGACGGCGACCCACCGGAAGGACTTCCGTACGACGGTACCGCGTAATCCCCGAGGCCGTAGTCGTCGTAATAGTCGTCGTACCAGTCGTCGTCGGAGATATCCCCGGTATCGGACAGACCGTTGCTGCCGAGCTGCATCATGCTCATGAGCATCGGGAGCATCTGGGAGAGCGCATCGCCGGAACCACCGGAACCACCGGCGCCGGTCTGCGCCGCCGCCTCCCCCGTACTCTGCGACGAATTCGCGATACTCGTACCCGTCTCGGTGGCATACGAACCCGTAGCTTCGCCCGAACGCACGTTCAACTCGTTGTATTCCGCGGTCGCGGCGGCGAGGGCCGCCTGATTCTTGGACCGCGCCGCCGCCAGCATCTTCTTACGGGCGGCCAGGATCTCCTCCGGGGTCGGGTGTTTGGCCTTCGCCCGGGCGAACGCGTTGCCATAGGATTCGGCGCCCTGCGCCAGCTTCTCCATCGCGTCCCCCAACTGGTCCATCCAGCCACGGTAGGTGGTGAACCGCTGCGCGACCTGTGAACCCACCGGACTCCAGTTCTGCAGGATCGAGCCCGCCCGGTCCATATCACCGGCGGCCTGCGTCCGGGAACTGGTGTTGAACAAGCGCACCGAATCGGCGAACCGATGCGCCGGTTCGGGACCGGGCCCGCTCTGCAGCTGACGCGCGAAGGTCAGCGGGTCGCCCGTGGTGACCGGCATATTGCTCAACCCCGGCGGAACCCGGCGATACCCCACCTGTTCCACGGCGGGGACAGGATTGTCCACCAGCTCCCCCGCCGATCCGTTGATCAGCCGGGCACCCTCATCGTCCGCGGCGGCATATTCCACCGCTGCCTGCCCGATGAGGTGCGCATCGCGCTGGATCTTGTTCAGCACCCCCACGGTGGCGTTGAACAGTGCCGCCGCCTGCGCGTTCAACTGCGGGACGGCCTGCGCGGAGATCGGGTCGGAGCCGGCGGGGAGCACCCATTCACGGGGCACGGCCGCGCCGGTGAGCCGGGCCAGGTCCGCAGAACGCCCCGCGACCGATACCAGTTCACCGAGATCGACATTCAGCGCCATGTCTCATCTCCTCTCACCCGCACCTTCCGGCCGCTAAACCGGCGCCGTCAACGCCGGCACATCGGCCGCGGTCTGGTCGGTGGATGTCTGCATCGTCTCCTGACCCTTGTCGCCCGCGGCTTCCAGGCCCTTCGGATGCTTGAAGCCCGCGAACTCACCGAAGTCACCCTCAGTATCCGACATTTCCGGCGTATACTCCCGGAGTTCCCCGGCCACGACCACTTCCAGAGTGCCACTCTCCCCGTTTCCGAAGGCGACCACTATCGCCGTCCGGTATTCCGGCTCGTCGCCCGATCCCGTATCCGGCTTGTCCTTCGGCGGCTTCGCCTTGTCCCCGGTATCACCGCCGACGGTGACGACGGCCGCGGGCTGGCCGGACGTCGCGGCCGGGACCAGTGCGGGCTGCTCCGGCTCGCTCTTCGGCTTCCAAAGCCAGGTGGCGACATCACCGGTGGTCAGCTGGGACGGATCCGTAGCCGGCCCGATGTCCCGGTTGCTCGCCCACGCTGCCGCGGTCCCCTGATAGGCGGCCTTGGCGTCGGTGCCGTTCTTGTTGGCGAACGCGCTGTCGAGCCCCTGCGCCGCCGAGAGAGGAATCCGCTGCGTACGCCCGTCCGGCAGCACATAGGGCACCAGACCGTCTTCCCCGGCGACCCGCTTGGGCACACCGACGCCGGTCTGGCTCGAGTTGACCCCGTTCGGCGGCCCGGCCTGGTTGTGTGCGGGCTGGGCCGGTGTGGCAGCGGCGGCGGCATTGTTGGCATTGGTGGCCGCGGCCGCCTGGTTCGACCACGGTGTGGTGCCGGCCGGCGGGGTGGCCTGTGGCATGGTCGGGGCGGCGGCGCGGTCGTAGCGCGACGGGTCGATATCGCGGAAACGCCCGGCCATATCAGGGTCGTTCATACCGCGCATAGCCGCTTGGCTGGCCATCATCATCGGCAACTGGGAGAACAAACCTCCCAGCCCACTCGCGGGATCGTTCACTCCGACCCCGGCGGTATTCGGGTTGTACGAAGGAGTGTTCGGGTTGTACGAGGCCGGGTCGGCGGTCGACGGGCTCTTGCCGATCCCCAGCGCGTTGTCGGCCTGCTTCTGCAGGTCTTCGGCCTGCTGCTTGAACTTTTCGGTGGAATCCTTCAGGTCCGCGGTCGTCGGCGGATTGGAGTAGCCGGGGAGATTGCCCGGGTCGTAGGGGTTGTTCACTCCGATCCGCGAACTGTCTGGGTTCAGGGCCGGGTTCTGCTGTTGATTCGCGTAGTTGCCGACGGAGTTGGCCAGGTCCTCGGACGCGGCCTTGTCGGCGGCAGCGGTTTTCTTCGCGATCTCGTCGGCAATTTCCGCGTTCTTCTCGGCGTCCCCTTTGAGCTGCCCGGCCAGTTCACTGAACCCTTGGCCCAATATATTGATGACCTCGACATCGGAGCCCTGCTGAAGCCTTGTCTGCATCCATTCGTTGACCCCGGCGATGATCAACCCGATGTTCTCCTGGCCGGTCGCCGTGATCTCCTCCACTTTCGGGAGCGCGTTCACCACGGTCTCCTGCTGGGTCGTCAGCGTGATCGCGGTTTTATCGAGTGCCTCGGCGGCAGTTTTGTATGCCGCACCGCCGGTGCTCTGCACAGCGGCCCGCTTCGCCAACGTCGGAACGGGCTTCAACTCGATCTCTTTCTTCTTCTTCAGATCGCCGTAGAGTTCGTAGTTGGTGACAAAAGTGGAGGCGAAGGAGTCTTTCAATCCGCTATACCACTCGATCAGGTTCGGATCCAGTTTCTCCGGCCGCAACAGGAACCCACCGGGCACGCTCTTGGCGTCGACTCCCGTCTGCTGAACGAACGGCTCCGTTCCCATGACTCCCGCCGCGCTCGCGGGTTTGATACCGTCCCACACCAGCGGGATACTGTTCCCGGCCGCGCCAGGGGCAGTACCCCCGCCGCCCTCGTCCGAAGAATTGTAGTGGTTCCATAGCGCGCGGGTACCGGCCGAGCCAAGGCCGATGAGGACCGGCTGCCCCCACTTGTCCACCCACTTACTTTGCTTGTCGAAATTCTTCAGCGCGTCTTCGGCTTTCTTCAAGCCTGCCGCCGCGGAGTCGGCCTCGCCCTGTTTGCGAATCCAGTTGTCGAGTTCGGTGTCCCGGGTGAGTATGGCATCGTCGCGGGCCGCCTGTGCGTCGGACTGCTTCCGGGTCGCGTCACGAACGGCCTGCTTGGCATCCATCTCCTGCCGCCGCAGCGATTTGTTGCTCCCGTTCCGCCGAATAAGATCTTGGATATCGGCGAGCCTGTCGTTGGCGTCGGTGAGCGCCTGGTCGGCGGCATCCAGCTCCCGTTGCGCGACGGTGAGAGCACCATCGGCCGAACTGTGGGCGCCCGCCGCGGAAGTAGCGGCCGCTTTCGGCTCACCCGCCTTGGTCAGGGCCTCATCCAATGAGCCCTTACGTTTTTCGAGGAGCTTACCCACCCCGAATTTGCTCGCCCCCACACCGATCAGACCACCCGCGGCTCCCAGACCGGCGCCGGACATGAATCCGTCCATACTCGGGCCGTTCTCCCAGAACTCGCCGGCCACACCACCGGCCGCACCACCCACGATCCCCTTCGTAATCGCCCCACCGGGAATCACCTTCCCGACGATCGTGCTGACGGCGACATCCGCGATGAAACCACCGATACCCATCTCAGCTCCTTATGCGGTGATCACGGCGCCGGCGGCGGGCTGATCCGAGGGAGCGCCCGACACCGCCGCGGCGATATCGGAGCCGGCGCCGGTCGTACTCTTCTCGATTCCCGGCGGATGGAACATTCCGACGAAGGGACCGAATTCACCACCGCCATCACTCATCTCCGACAGCGACGTCACCACCCGGAGTTCCCCTTCGATCACCGCTTGGAGTACCCCGGTGTCCGCGTCGGAATCCAGGACCACCAGCAATGCCGTCCGGCTGCCGCGACCTTCCCCTTCGGCCGGCCCCTCCCACAGCCCGACATCACCGGTCATCAGCTGGTACGGATCGATACGGAGCCCGATCCGCTTCTCGTCGGTCCATTCGGCCGGGGTTCCCGTGTAGGCAGCCCGCGCGTCGGTACCGGCGGCGTTCCCGAAGGCCCCGTCCAGTGCCCGCGCCACCACGGCCGACACCTCCTGGGTCTCGCCCGTCGGAAAGGTGTAGACGACATTGTCCTCTGATCGGGCGACGGCGGGCTTGGGCACCGGCGCGGCCGCCGGGGCGGAAACGGTCTTCGCCGGTGGAGCCCCGGCGGTGGACTGTGCCGGGGTCGCGGGCTGCCCGGTCGGCTGACCGGGTGTGGGTGCGGCCGCGGGCGCCGCGACGATGCTCTCGCCCGGCCGCCCGGCGTTCTCGTCGCGGTCGCGGGAATCATCGTGGGCGCGACGGGAGGTCCCGCCGTTACGGTTGGTCAACGCCTGCAACATCTGCGGCATCATCATCGCCGCGAGCGGCGAGCTCATCCCCGCTGCGGCGGTGGCCGCGGGCGGGACGATTGCGGGTGTAGTCGGCGCCGCCCCGGCGTCCGGGCCCGCAGCGGTGGTAGTGGGGGTACGGCCTGCGCTGTCGTCGCCGGTCGAGCCGCCGGTTCTCTTGTCGGCTCCATCAGCGGTACCCGAATCGGTTCCCGAACCGTCGTCGGATAGGTCCAGCGCCGGCGGCGGCTGCGAAGTCTGCGCTGTCGCGCCGGTGGTGGTATCGGTCGTGGTGTCCGCAGGAGTGGTCTGCCGGAACACCGGGTCCTGGTCGGTTCTCACGTCGGAGCCCTTGTCGTTCCCCTTCTTCTCCTCACCGCCCTGCTTCGAGTCCTTCTCCTTCGGATCCTTCTCCTTCGGCTTCTTCGCCTCGGTTTCCGCGGCCAGTTCCTCGAATTTTTGGGCGTAGGCCGCCATCAGATTCCCCCCGCTGCCCAGGGCGGACTCGACGAGCACCATGACATAGGCGTCCTCACTCGGCCCCAAACTGAACATACCGGTCGCGGCCAGGAGGCTGTCGTCGACGACGAAAGCCGGCACCCCGGTGTGCAGGCTCGGTTTCGCGGCGTACTCCTCGTTGTAGCCTTTTATCCGCTCGGCATCGCGTGGATGTGTACCGGCGAATTTTTTCAAGGCGCCGATGGATGCGTTGACATCGTCGCGGGCCGCATCGCACAGCTCACCCGTGCGATGCACCGCGACCGCCACCGCCTCCGTCGTATCCCGTAGGTCGCTGTAATACCCTCGCAGCGCCGCCACCCGGTCGACGTAGTTGGGGATTCCCGACGCTTCCTCCCCGGAGATATCGCTGACGTCCAGGCTCTTCGGCAGCGTGTCCTTCGACGGCTTCGTTCCGAGGCTCTTCCAGAAGCCCGCGTAGGTGGCGGGCAGCGTCCGGTAGTTCTGCTGCATGGGCGCGGTGAATTCGAGACCGTAGGGCAGATTCCCCGGATCGGGCATGTATATCCGCGCCATCTTCTCCGGCGCTTCCGGAATCTCGTCATCGGTGATATCGATAACCGGCACTTCGGGATAGCCGCCCATGTTCTTGTAGTAGTTTTCGCGCAGATTCATATCGGTCTGCCACGGTGTGGCGCCGATGCCGGAACCGAGCATTCCGGAAACCAGCCGCGTCGTGGAATTATTGAGCCCGGAGCGCACTCCGTTGAATGCGCCGGGGATGGCTCGCGCCGCCCCATTCGTCACAAGGCCACGCCCGCCCTGCAATGCCGTCTGTCCGACCGCGCTGAAGAATCCACGACCGATGAGCCCGGCAGCCCCGCCCAGGAGACCACCGGCGGCGCCGAGCGTCATGCCGGCGAGGAAATCCTCGCCTTGAGCCGCCGCGGTCAGGCCACCTGCCAATCCGCCGACCAGAGCGGCGCCCGCCGGCCCACCCAGCGCGAAACCGGCAGCGCCCGCCACACCGACGACGACGTCGTCCCAATGGTCCTCGAACCAGTCGCCTATGCCCACGCGATCACCCCTCGCATGCTCTATCGGCAGCGACGCGGACGACCGGCCCGCCGGCACGGTGGGCGTTCACAATCGGGCCGGCACCGGGACCCGAGCATCGGCAGCCGACCATGCGCGCGACTCCTTCCTGAACCCACTCATTGTCTTGGATTCCCAATGACGGGAAGCGCTGACCTGGCCGAACAGGTCATCATCGAAGTCCCCGGTCATACACTGACGTGCACGAACACCACTGTCCCTCAGGGTCACCCGAGGGCCGGATGCCGCAGGAGGAAACAGTCGATGAACCTGCGTCAACCACTAGGCGAAGCGGCGGCACATCCCCCGGCACGGCGCAGCGGAATCGCGGGCGGACCGGCCCGCGTATCCGCCGGTGGGCGTGCGATCCGCAGCGGCGCCTGTCCGGCGGTGACCTGCCCATGACCACATCGACACCCGCGGCGCAACGGCCGGTGCCCGCAACGGAATGGGATGCGCTGCGTTGGTATCCGGACACCCTGGTGCATCGGGCCCGTGAGTGGGTCGACGGCAACCCCTGGCGGCGCCGCCTGCTGTGGTCACTGCTGATCGTCCTGGTCATGGTCGTCTTCCCCGGCATCGTCGGCGCGGTGGCCACGGCGCAGACCAGTAGCGGTGTCTCCCAGATCGATGGCCTGAGCTGGATGAACGTACGCGACTCCAACGGGGTACCGCTCGCGAGTTACACCTTCGCTACAGACAAGGGTGGTTTGTTCAATCCGGGCAACACTGTCCTGTGGACCCTCATCAGCCTCGAATTCGTCGGCTACATGGCCATTGTCACCACCGCCATCTGGATCATCGGATTCGCGTTCAGTTTCGCCTGGCTGGATATGTTCGCCAACGCGCTCACCGGTGTCGCCGACGCCCTCGCGCGCCAGATCGCCACCCCGATGCTCCTGATCACCGCGGCCACCATCGGCGCGTTCTTCGTGGCCTGGTTCATCGTCCGCGGTTTTCCCAGCAAAGCCGTGATGCAGATCATCACCATGCTCGGCGTGGCGATTCTGGGTCCGCTCTTCCTGGCCGAACCACTGGCCGATGTGCTCTCCTCCGACGGGTTGCTCACCCAGGGTCGTGATGTCGGCCTGTCGGTCGCGGCGGGGCTCAC
Source organism: Nocardia grenadensis NBRC 108939 (assembly GCF_001613445.1). Lineage (GTDB taxonomy): Bacteria > Actinomycetota > Actinomycetes > Mycobacteriales > Mycobacteriaceae > Nocardia > Nocardia grenadensis. The sequence continues at coordinate 29,658 of NZ_BDCJ01000042.1, read as the reverse complement.
CGGGGACGGCAACCCGAATCCCGCCCTACTGGTCACGACCATCCAGCACGATCTGGCAGATAATTTCGCTCGTAAACCGGTGCAGGTGTGGAACTTCGGTCAGGTCGTCGACAACTACGCGGCCTGTGAGACCGCCTGGTCCGCCGGCGTGCTGTCCGGAAAGGACAGCAATGTGCGGGAGGGAATACAGAATTGCGGTAATCAATCCGCCTACGCGAAAGCCTCCACACCCACAATGGGCCAGGTGGGCACCGGCCTCATTCTGCTGATCTGTGCCACCGTGCTGCTGATCTTCGCCATCTATCTCGCCCTGAAGGTGATGAAGGCGGCAATGAACGCCATCTATCACGGATTCATGACGATCTTCGGGTTCGCCGCCGGCGGTTTCGTGTACGGACCCACGCAGACATTCCTCGTCCGCAATATCGTCGACGCGTTCATCGCGGCCGCTCGGATGACGGTGTTCATCGTCTTTCTCGGTGTCTACGTGCTCTTCATCAGCAACCTCTTCAATCAGGCGGACGGCCAGGTCATGTCGGTCATCGTCATCCTGTGCGTCGTGGAGGTCGTGGGGGTCTCGCAGGTGCGGCGACTGAACAACAGTTTGTCCCGGGGCAACGACTGGATCGCCAACCGGGTGTCGATCGCCATCCAGGGCAATTCCTCCGGCTCTGGAGGCGGAGGCGGGACCGCGCTGGGTATGGGTGGCGGCGGTGGCGGTGGCGGCGGCGGCGGTGGATTCCCCGGGCTGGCGGCGATCGCGGCGTTGAACACCGTCAACAGTTCGCCGCTCACCGGCTGGGCCATGGCCGCCACACCGAACCCGCTGAATCCGCTGGCCCGCGGCAAGAAGCGTTCGGAACTGGCCAATATCCAGACCGCCGGCTCGCGCCTGGAAATGTACCAGTGGAGCCACCTGGGCCGCGCGAACTGGCTGCGCAAAGCGCAGGCTCGCTCCCACGATCACGGCGGTATGACCGAGGCACTCGGTATCGCCAACGCGCTCGACGGTCTCGGCGACAGCAGGGTCCCGGACGGGCAGATGGCGGCAGTGCTGCGTGCCGCCGGCACACCGGACGAACAAGTGCACCAGGTACTGCGGGCAGCAGCGGCGATGAAGTCCAGTATGTCGTCGAACCCGTACGGCTGGGGGCCCCTGCAGAAGGCGCTCGCCGCATCTCGCGCGGTTCAGAACCATCTGCTTCCTACGGACACGGTAACCACCCAGCGGGCTTTCGCGGCTCAAGCGGTCGTGGCGGCGAACAACTTCGCGAGGCACACCAGCACACCACCGCCCGGGGCGCTGGTAGACCAGGCGTTCGTGAGTCGTGTGCGGCGGCACTGGGACTCCGATATCGGCTTGCGCAATGCCATCTCGGGTGAGGAGTGGAACGCTGTCGGCCGCGACACTCGATGGACAATCGCCACCGAGGCGGCCACCGAGTTCCAACAGGCGGCACTCAATTACTACAACAGCCCCATCGAACACAATCGGGCTCGGCTGGCCATGTGGTCAACCCGTATCGCCAACCTAGACCATCTCGACCCCGAAGCCGGTCTGGACCCCTGGGATCCGTAAGATCGAGCACCGGCCGTGCCGGGCCCGGCACGGCCGGTGCTCAGGCGAAGCGCCGTGCCTCGTAGCTCTTGGGCAGACTTGTGACCCGAACAACGTCACCGGTTCTCGGTGCGTGCACGACCTGACCGTTGCCTATGTACATCATCACGTGCCCGTACTGACCGTTCTTGTAGCTGGTCGAGGGGAAGATGAGGTCACCTGGCTGGATATTGCTCGGGTTGACCGCCGGGAGTTGCCGATACTGATCGTTGGCGACGCGAGGTATTTTGACCCCCGCCTTCGCGGCCGCATACTGCGTAAGTCCGGAGCAGTCGAAACTGTTCGGGCCCTCGGCGCCCCACACATAGGGGTCGCCTCGCTGGGCCAGCGCGGTCTTGACCGCGAATTGCGCCCGCTCCGAGCCACCGTTGACGGTCGACCCCGCGACAGGGGTGAGCTTCACGCCCCCGGGCAATTCCTTTCCCAGGATGTTGTACAGGTACTGGTTGGTGAGCTGGTTGATCGCCGAGGCGGTATCGGCCGAATTCGCCGTACCCCCGGAAACGATCTTGTGCGCGGTCTGCAGTGCCGCGGTGAGGATCCGGCGGACCTTCTGCTGCCCCTCTTTGGTGTACGCCAGCGGACCCAGCTCGGCCAGCGCCGCGTTCGTCTGTTTCAACAGCTGCCGCACGGCATTCTGGTCGACCTTGTTGGTCCCGGCGAGAGTTGAACAGTAGTTCGCCAGCTGTTTGTCCAGATTGTTGAAGGCGGTGGCCCGAGTCGCCTGGAACATCCGCTTGGCCTTGATCATCGCCGGGCCGTCACCGCTGCCGCCGGTCTGGCTTCCGCCGACCTTCTCCCGCAGTTTCTTCACTTCGGGATCTTTCGGCTCCCCTTCGCCGTACATCGCCTCGAGCAGTTTCAGCACCTTCATGGCCCGGTCGGATTGCGGGTCGATCGGCGTGCCGGCCGTTTCGGCAGCGGGCGCCGCGGCGCCGGCACCGGACCCACCGCCCAGCAGCCCGGACAGCGCCGATCCGATCATCGGCAACAGTGCCGAGCCCGCCATCAACGCCATGGGCGCCATCTGCGCCAACATCTCCGGGTCCACCAGCGGTTCCGGTTCCGGCTCGTCCTCCTTCCGCGTGGCAGGAGCGGCGGGAGCAGCAGCGGGCGGAGCCGGTTGCGCGGACACCGGCGCGGCGACCGCTGGAGGCGCGGCGATCGGGGCCGCGACAGGTGTGACGGGAGGCGCGGAGATCGCGGAGTTCGGCGCGGGCGCGGCGGGCGGCGCCGACGCGGAATTGCCGGCGGGGGTGGCGCCGTTCTGCCCCGCGGGACCTGCCGGTGTCGAAGGTGCTCCCGGCGGCGATCCGTTGCCCGTGCCCCTACCCCACTGCCGCCGCTCACCCGGCTGCCAAGGCGAGCCGGACTGCGGCACAGCGTTGTCCGGCTCCGCCTCGCTCTCGGCCTCGACCGGGTAGGGTCCGATTTCCGCGCTGGTCACGCCACCTCCCCCAGTACCCGTTTGATCTGCACCTCGGCACCGTCGGGGACGCCGAGCCGCACGAACCTGCCGTTGTCCACGGTCACCAGTTCGCGTGGCCCGAGCGCGATCCCGGCCTTGGTGGCGGCGTTGTCGCGGTACTCCCAGAACACCACGTCACCGGGTGAGGCCGCGTCCGGGTCGACCAGCTGCCCGCAGTAGCCTTGGGCGCCCACGCTCACCGGCAGCACCACCGCGGGGACTTTTTTCGCGGGGTCTCCACAACTCTCCTCCGCGACGGGGGCCGGGGCGCGGGTCGGCGCACACTGTCCGGTCGTGGTGACGATCGAGGCACTGTAGACCACATCACGTATGTACTCCGCCATGGCCGCCGTTCCTCCGGCTTCGGGATACCGCAGCGCAAGATCGGCGGCGCAGACCGCCGCGAAGCCGGTATTCGGCTGCCGCAACGGCTGGTCTTGATACGGCGCCGACTGCATCGCCGTGTAACAGGCCCGGTCGCGATCGGTCAGGTCGGTATCGCCGTCTTCGATCTGCATCGCGGCGTACGGATTAGCGGTGGGACGAGGCGAGGTGGCGGCCGGGTACGAGTCCGGGGCGGAGGTCGTCGTGGTCGGCGCGGTGGGGGTCGCGGTACCGGTCGTCGTTCCCAGGGCGATATCGCACTGCCGCTGGTAATCGGTCCGGCCCAGGGAGACCATCTCGCCCAGCGGGGCGATCACCGCTATCACCGTACCGCCGCAGCCGCAGACCAGGATCAGGAAAACGATCAACATGATCGTCCTGAACTGCCGCCCGTCGGGTACGCTCTTGTCCGCCGCCTCGTTCACGTCCCGGTCACCGCACCGCCTCCGGCTCTCGTCGGTCGGTTTTCGCGACGACGGTCGGGGTACTGGTGATGGCTTCGGCCCGGTCCGCCCGGGCCGGCCCCAGCACCTTTCCCCGGCCGATCCGGCTCAGCGCGTCCCGCATGAACATCTCGCCCCGCCGTTCCTCGGGTACCTGCCGGCCCGCCCCCACCGGCGGTGAGGTCTCCTCGCGGAGGGCCTGGAGCAGGAACGGCGCTTCTTCCAGGTCGACTCCGAGCCACTCCAAACTGTTACGGGCCAATGTTTCGTCGCGCTGACGGAACACGAAGCGGTTCGGGATCAGATTGTGCGCCGCGCCCTGGAAGTCGGTGGCCGGATCGTGCGAGGCCAGGCCGATCGCGGCCAGGTGCTTACGTCCGTCTCGGCTGAAGTCCGAGGTCACCGCAGCGCCCACCTGGGTCTGGGTGAAGTGGTGCGCTTCGTCGCCGACCAGCAGGCCGAAGCGGCCGTTATCGGAGAGGAAAGCCTCCCGCGCCGTCACACCAACCAACTCGTACAAGGCGGTGCCGAGCCGTTTGGTCAGCGGCAGCCGGTTGTACAGGTGCGGGGTGGTGAGTTCCTCGGCGGTCGGCAGCGCCAGCCGGTGGCTGCGCACCACGGTCGCCGCGGCGTCGAGTCGGATCGGCGCCAGGTTCGGGTCGAACAGCACCGGTACCCGTTCCACGATGGTGCCCAGCCGGGCCGCCAGGTCGGAGTACTCCTCGAGTGAGCCCGGTTGGTCACGCAACCGGCAGACCACGCGGAACAGGTCCAGCAGACTGGCGATCCCGTGTTCGGCGATGCCGCGAGGCGAGAGCAGATTGCTGATGACCGCGCCGGTACCCGAGGTGGGCGACAGGTCCAGCAGCGGCAATACGGAATCCAGTGCGCGTTCACCGGCCACCCGTGGATCGAAAAGGCGCAACGGGTCCAGCGATACCGTCGGGTTGGCGAGGTCGATGATCACCGCATCATCGATTGCGGACGCGAAATGCTCCCATTCCCCGACCTGACTGCGATCGATGGCGAGGAACTGCCCGCCCATATCGTGCACGAGCACGGCCATCAGCTTCAGGAAATACGATTTACCCGAACCCAGTTCGCCGGTCACCGCGAAGGAGGCCGACAGGTCGTGCAGCGCCGCTTCCATGATCCCGAAATGGATGGGTTCGAAATGGCCGGACAGCAGGTTGATACCGATCACCGGACCGCTGTCGTCACCGATCTGATTGGTGGTGAACGGTACGAAACCGGCCCACATATCGGAGGGGACGATATGGGCGAAATCGTCGAAGGCACGGCGCGGCGGACTGCCCGGAATCAGGAGCGACCACAGATCGACCTGCGCGCCGACCGGCGCGACCATCTCCACCTGGAATCGCTTGTACCGGCGCCGCAGGGTGTTCACCGCATCCATGGTCTCGTCGCGGGACGGGCCGCCCACCGCGATGACCGTGGTGAAGGAGACCTCCGATTCCCCGCCGTTCACCTCGAAGTGCTGATTGTATTCGCCCAGCATCTGTGCCTTGGACATCAGCGTGTTCTGCGCGAAGGAGATCTCCTGATCGCGCTGGTCCATCTGCTCGCCGAGGCGGCGCAGGTTCACCTCGTTCGCCTTGAGCACCTGATCGGCGGGTTTGGTGGAGATCCGCATACCCCAGTCGACGGTCACATCACCAAGGCCGTCGATCACACTCAGGAATTCGCTGCCACCGGGAAACATCATGCCCGCGTAGGGGAAAGAACGCGGAGTGAGCATCGCCTGATACGACGGCCGGTATCCGGTATCCGGTTGCACCACCTTGATCACCGGTACGAACGAGGGACGCAACCGACGCTGCGAATCGGCTCGGGCACCCTCGTCCAGGGCCGCGGATTTGAACACCGCCGCGGTCGCGTCGTCCAGGGCACCCGCCCGGGTGGGCGCTATCGGATCGCCCACCGCGCCGCGAGCCAGATAGTGCTCCCACAGCCACTGGAACATGGCGGCCGGCACCGGCACCGGATCGAACTCGCTACCGACACGGGAGAGGATCTCGTTCGCCTCATCCTCGTAGGCATCCAGTTCGGCGCGCGAGATGGCGGTGGCGTCGATGGTGGTGGTACTGCCCCGCCACATCCGCGACAGCGCGGAGATTCCGCTCGTGTTCGCGGTGCCGACCGGGATCGACAGCAGGAAGATCCGGGTCTGCGGGGAAATGGCCCGGACCCGTTCGTAGGAGGCGAACACCTCGTCGGCGTAGTCGGCGCATTCGTCCAGATCCACGCCCTCGACCATTTTGCTCAGCACATCGATCGTGTTCTGCCGGGCCTGGATGCCGAGTAGCAGCGAACCGTTCGGCAGATTATTGATCAGGGAATGATGCGCGAGTTTGACATCGAATTTATCGCTCGCCTTGCGCAACCCGTAACCGAGCGGAGTGATGAAATAGGTCGCGGTGACCAACCCGGTGTGGGTGAACTGCAGGTGTCCGCGAATCGCGGCCGTGGGTTGTAGATCCCGGTTGAACCCCATCAGCGTCCCTCTCCGCTCTTCGGCCGCCCCCCGTTACCGTTGATCATCGTCCGCCAGTTCGACGGCGTGCCGGACGCGACGGCGGGTTCGACCACTTCCACCGGACGCAGGAAGCGTTTCGTGCCCAGCATTTCCAGGATCTGACCGCCCCGGGCGGCCGCTCGCTTGCCGCGTTCCCTGGCCGGCACCGGGGTAGTCGGCTCGTGGGGCAGGATCGCCACCACTGTCTCCTCGACGAACATGGTGATCCGGGCCGATTCCGGAGTCACCGGCATCCCCGAGGCGAGGGCCGGTTTCGGATACAGGATCAGCCGGCCGAACCACACGACCCGGGACAACAGCCGCACCCCGGTGTAGGGGATCAGGCCGAGCCCGAACCCGATGACGACGGTCAGTGCCACACCGACCAGAAAGGTGATCGCCGGATTCACCGGCAGGGTCATCGCGCCGACGCCCGTGAGTATCAATCCCACGGCTACACCCGCCACCTGCGGCAGGGTGTAGGGCCCGAACGGCAGCTTCTGACCGTTCTGGGCCTTGCCGATCATGGTGGGGACACGTTTGACCGGCGTGAAGACCTTGATCACCTGGGTCACCTATAACCGCCCACGGGGTGGTCCGGCACGATCATGTTGGCGTCGCCGCGGGCGTAGTTCACCAGCGTCGGCAACATCCAGAACAGCACCGCGGCCAGGATCGCCGAACCGGCGACGCCCAGGATCTTCGCCGGGGACAGTTTGGATTTCGCCGCCTCCGAGATCATCACACCCATCGACACGATGGTGATGAGGATCAGGCCCGCCCAGCGGACGAAGACGAGAATGCCGTACAGGATATTGGATATATTGCCCATGGGTTGGTCGCCTCACGTCAGTTCTGGGTGGCCGGTGGAATCTCTACGGTCGTGGTCGGAGCTCCGGTGGTGTTACCGGGCGCCGGGCCGACTTTCTCCCCCTGCGGTGCGACGGCGGTGAGTGGTTCTTTCAGCGCGGGCAGCGTTTCGATGATCCGCACCTGCCACTGCCCGTCCCCACGGACCATCGTCAGTGGATAGGCCAGCGCCGGAGCGGCACCCGTCGGTCCCTTCGGGGTCACGGTCGCCAAGATCCGGGCGGTTTCACCGGCGGTACCGCAGGCGGAATCCTCGGCGGTGACGGCCACCGTGCTCAGTTCGGTGAACGGTGCCGGACGTAACGCGGCGATACCGGACTCGACGGTCACATACCGCGCGACATCTCCCGAACCGGTCAGGTAGGCGGTCAGGAATCCGGTGGCGACCTGCGTGAACGCGGTCTCTTCCCCGCACGGTGCCGAATAGGCCTGCGCGAGATCGGCTCCGATACCGGGCGGCTGCACCGCGGCGGGCAGGGTGAGCGCCCGCAGGTTGCCCTCAGATACCGAGACAGGGACCCGGTAGTACTGCCGCGGGCCGTCGGTCTGGCCGCGTCCCACATGCACCGACACCGTCACCGACCAGACCTCCATGGTCCCGGCGGAAAGCGTTCGGGTGGTGTACACGACGATCGGGTCACGGACCTGCTGGCCGGTTTTGGGTAGCGCGATTTGCTGGGATCCGCCCACATATCGCGACAGTGATTCCTGTTGCGCGGTTCCGGCGCTCAGATAGGCGACGACGAAATCCTCGGCGAAGGAACCGGCCAGCCGGTCGTGACCCGCGACGGTCACCATCGCGTCGTCACCCGGGGGCTGCGGGTCGGCGGCGAAGAAGCTGTAGACGGCGTGGCCACCGCCCAGGACCGCGAGGACGGCCAGAACGACCACGACAATATTGTCGCGGCGCCTGCGCGCGGCCATCCGGCGAAGCAGCGCTTCGCCCGAATCCGCACGTCCGGCCACCCCAGTCCTCACTCTCGAAATGGTAAAGAGCGGCCCCGCGATCGACCGGCGACCCCTTCCCACAACTGGGGACTCGACTGGTCCGGCACGGGTACCGCGGCGCTAGGACACGGTGCTGTGCCGCCACCGGCCCGCCAGCCGATAGCGGAGCTGATCGTCGTACCCGATCGGCGACCCCGGCGCGGCCAGATCCGTCGGTTCCGGTTCCACCATGGGTATATCGTCGGCCACCCGGACCAATTGGGCGATCGCCAGCTCCCGATTGGAGAACCCGGGATAGGGATAGAGCAGTAGCGAGGTCGGGGTGTAGCCGCCCGCGTAGTTGAGGGTCCGCAGTGTCACCCCGACGCTTTCCCCGCTACGCACCCGTGAACCCAGTTCCACCAACCGGGCCCGATCATCGGGATGGAACACGTCGACCGGACGGAACAGGTAATCCCAGCGGATCCAGGGCGCCGGATCGGTCAGCCAATGCGAGATGCTCGTATGCGCCAGCTGGACCACCGCCAGGTGGTTTCCCGCACGCCGGTGCGCCTCGCGCAGTCCGACACTCTCCAGGGTCGGCCAGACGGCCGGGTCACTGTCGGAGGTGATGTCCTCTATGAGCCACCAGGCCCCGCGCAGAGACTCGCTCTCGCGCGCCCGGACCGTGATCCGCCACCGGGTGGCGCGTCCCGCGTTGCGCAGCACCGAAACCTCGAACTGCAGTTTGTCCCCGGGCACCGGCCGATACAGGAGATCGAGCACTTCGGCGTGCCGATCGAAGGCCGAGATCCGGTGGAAGAATTCCGCGATGGACATCCGCGGTACATATTCCTCGGGCGCGATTCCCGACAGCGCGGTGATACCGCTGGGTTGCGCGAGGGTCTGACTGTCCAGCTCCCAGATCACCCCGACCGCTCGTGGCAGCGGCGGCACCGGCCCCTTCTCCGGTCCGGCCCACCAGCGCACGGCGTGCACCTCGCCGCCGGGACCGAAGACCGGACGCACCAACAGTTTGTGTGGGCCGGCCCTGGTCGGGACGATTTTGTCCACCTCGGCCGCGCCCTCGATCGAGGCACGCAGCACCTCGGTGATATCGCGGGTACTCAGCCCGTCGTACAACGCGGGCGTGCGGGCGAGCTGCCGCTGCAGCACCCGCCGCCAGTCGGCGAACTCACGTGCGGCATCCCCGACCGACGCGACCGAGAATCCTTCCGGCGCCAAAGTTTCGACCGTCACCCAGGGGATCACTGCGCCCTCTCATCGCGTGCGTCCTACCGTTGCGCGGTGGGTGCCTCAAACGAGACATCGGCCGCAGAACATAATGTACCGTTGCGCAGCGGTACGTTCAACAGTGGACCTTGGGCGTAACGCGAAGAACGGAACCGGCAACCGGGCAAACCAGCAACCCCCGTTGACCGGGCGCGCCGATGGCCGGCCGAGCGATTCTACGGAAACCATTGGCGACATGAAAAGTTCAGGTCTCGCATCGGCTACCGGCGCGGCGCCCCGTCCGCGCCGGACCGGACGTTGAATACTGGCACCGACCTGCGCTAATCATTGGCAAATCATCCGACGGAGACTACGACCGCCTGATCTCGATCGGGGACGCGGAAGGCGAGCCGGGTCGCCGTGCCGACGGGACACCGGAACGACAGCCCGGGTCATCGCCGTGGCGGATGCCGGAACGGGGGCGGAGATCGCTCTGCCGAACAGCCCTACCGGGAATTCCGGTGCGGGCCCACGACGCCCGGATCGGGCGACACCCGGATCATTCGTTCTGTGTCGTCAGGGCGATAACGCCCGCACCGGCCAGCAGACCGAGGTCTTCCAGCTCGGAGGGCACCGCCCGCAGGCCTGTCAGAAAAGGCAGTCGCGCGTGCATCGCGATCGCATTGTGCAGCGACTTCCACAGCGCCGTCCCGGGCGCGGCGATCGGCCCGCCGATCACCACCCGATCGATATCGAGCAGGGGTGCCATCGAGGCGATGGCCCGGCCCAGCGCTGTCCCGGCCCGCTCCAGCGCGGCCACCGCGATCCGGTCCCCGGCCTGCGCGTCCTGCGCGAGGGCCTCGATCGAGTCGCCGACCCAGCCCTCGTTCCGCGCCCATTTGGTCAGTGCGGCACCGCCGGCCACCGACTCCAGACAGCCGCGGCCGCCGCATACACAGGGTTCGTCGTAGCCGGGCACCAGCATATGGCCGATCTGGCCCGCGTTGCCGGTGCGCCCGACCACGACGAATCCGCCGACCATGACCCCGCCGACGATCATGTCCGACAAGTAGATCGACACCGAGTCCATGATCTCCTGGGTGGCGCCGAAATGACGTTCGGCCAGGGCCAGGCATACGCCGTCGAGCGCCATCGCCACCACCGCGGACGGAAACAGCTTCTGCACCGATTCCACGAGCGGAAAACCGGCCTGCCACTCGCGGACCTGCTCCGGAGCGACCACCCCGGACGCCATGTCGATGGGGCCGCTGGAGGCGATACCGACCGCGGTGACATCGCGCCCCGCGGCGATACCGAGCAGCAACTCCCGCACTCGATCCCAGGCCGCGTCCTGCGGGACGGGGATTCGTTCGACCCGGTCGGCCCCGACGTCGTCGGCGATCTCGATTGCGGCGAACCGGGTCGGACCGATCTCCAACGCCAGGATTGTCATCTACGCACCACCAGAGCTAGATCCGTGTTTGCCCCGGAGCATAGTCAGACAGCCGCCGGCTCCGTCGGCCGAAGTGGGCGACCCAGCACGATATGCCGTTTCGGAGCCCCGGCGACCGTCGTGCCGTGAGTGGGGCGCGGGCCGTTGCGGATGATCCGCATCGGACGCTTGTGGTCGATGGGCACGGTGCGGTGCCGGTCGAGGTTCTCGATGACATTGCCCGAGTTGTCGTAGGCGACGCCCGCCCAGATCATGGCTCGCGGCGCATCTCCTCGCTCGATGAGGGTCTGCGCCAGTCGGCTGCACTGCGCGAACAGCGGGCAGCCATAGCAGATGCGCACCGCTGAATGCCAGGCTTCCGGAGTGCCGGAGTCGAGGTCCCAGCTGTCGGGCACCTCCGCACACGGGGGGCGCTGCGCCGATTTCGCGGTCGCCGGAAGCGGCGTCGCGGGAAGCCGGGAAGTAGTGGTGGCGCGGGGTGTAACCACACTCACGGAACGAATTCGCATTGTGCTCATAACCGTCTCCGGAACTGCCGAGGGCACGCCGGGTTGAACCGATACGTGTCCCGTTGGTCGGGCGGAACGTCAGGGCTGCTCAACAGTCCCCGGAAACCAGCTGATGTCAGCTGCATCACGCACGTTAGAGCACGGAAGGCTAATCAGGCAAGGGCTCATGCCGTTAGGTAACGGGACGTTGACCTGTTTTTCACATCTTTTAGCCGCTGCTCAGCGGTTCGTTTGGTTACGGACCGTTTATCTACGGGCCCGATTATGGTTTCCTATACGTATGGCTGGCGAATCCGAGTACACGATCGACGAGCTGGCGCGGGCTGCCGAAACCACCGTGCGCAGCGTCCGCGTGTACCACGAGCGTGGGCTGCTGCCCTCGCCCGACGTCCGGGGCCGGATCGGCTACTACGGCTCGGACCACCTCAACCGGTTGCAGACCATCAGCCGCCTGCTCGGCCGGGGTATGAAACTGAACGGCATCCGGGAACTCCTGGCCGCCTGGGACCGCGGTGACGGCCTCGGGGACGTACTGGGGGTTACCGACCAGACCGTCAGCACACCCGGGCGACAGGCCCCGGTCGCGGCGAAGCCGGAGCCCGAGGAGCCGGCCCACGAACTTCCCGAATATGTCCAGCAGGCACTGGCCGCCAGTGACGACCCCTTCGACGTGTACCGGGTCACCAACCCACGCTGCAGCGATCTGGCCACCCGGCTCACCGACGCCGGCCTGCCCGCCGCCGCAACCTTCCATCTGGTCGAACGTATGCGTGCCGATTGCGACCGCATCGCCGACCGCTACGCCGCCGAAATCTTCTATGTCCTGGCGAGCCGCGCCTACGAGCAATCCGAGCGAAACCCCAAGGACCGCACCAAACTGGAGACCGACCTGGCCATTGCGCGGCTGATCGTCACCCGGGCCGCGTCCGAATTGATCGACCAGGCCTTCGGGCGCCGCGCGGAGCTCCCGGCGCCGGATGTGGAGATCGGGCTGCCCCGTACCGGTCAGCAGAGCGCGGTGAACGACGAGAAACAGCCGTCGCGATCGCGGATCTGAGGTGCCGCACCGAGGCGGCGCGGCGATGCGAACGAACAATTGTCGGGGTGACAGGATTTGAACCTGCGACCACCCGCTCCCAAAGCGGGTGCGCTACCAAGCTGCGCCACACCCCGTCGAGAACAAGATGCCACGCATTCACGGCGAAGGCAAACCACACCGGAGCCCCGCCCCCGACGCCGACGGTAGGCAGCAGACCGGGCACGGAAGGCCGGAGGCGGCGGCCGGCCCCGCTCGGCCGACGACCACTCCACCAGGTCCGGCTTCGGCCACTATCCCACGGGTCCGCACGCACCGGCCCGGTCTCCGGTGGGCCGCCGCGGTGATCACCCCCTGATCGTCACCTTCTTCAGTAATCCCGACTGCCCCGCCGGGCCGCTACGGGCCGCGAGCGGCCCGGGTGGCGGCCGTACGCCGGACGGACGGACTCGCATGTCGACGTCCGGTGCCGCCGACGGCCGATGGAAGAAGGGGAGCGAGCAGGAGGCCGGTGGCGCACCCGCTGGTACGCCCGGCTCTCAGCCCTGCGGAACTACGAAAAAAGACCCTGCTGGCAGGGTCTTTTCGGGTGGAGCGGGTGACGGGAATCGAACCCGCACCATCAGCTTGGAAGGCTGAGGTTCTACCATTGAACTACACCCGCGTGCATACGATATCCATGGGATCGCCACGATATCGCGCGCACAGCGACTCTACCCAATCGCGGTTTCATTTCGCCAATCAGCCCCGCACCGGCGCGGATCCCGCCGGTTGCACCGGGCCCGGGCAGACCGCGCCGACCCACCAGTGACGGGAAGACCGCATTCCGGGTCACCGGGCCGGGTACGGCCGCGATACTTCTGCAAAAGTGTGTAACGCAAGAGTTTCCGCGACGATAGGAGCAGAGATCACTGTTGTACCGGGGCCCGGAACCTGTTCTAGAACGCAGGTCGGCGGGTTCCACCATCTTGCTACGATCTTCTTGCCGGACGGGGTATCTGGAAAGGGGGCGGTAGCGTGCACCCGACAAGGTGGACCATCCGCATAGCAGTGCGACAGAGCCGGCCCAGCCCGGTACCGACGTGGCGGACCCTGATCCGCGGCGTGAGCTCCACCGATACCGGTGGTCGAGATGACCGCTGAGTCCCGGCCACCCGTCCGTTCCACGGCACGGGAGTGGGCGCTGGCCGCCGGCGCCCAACCCGACGCCGAGATCAGCGCCGCCGAGATCGAACCCGTGCTCGTCGAAATCCTCGAACAGCTGCTGCACCTCACCGTTTCCGACCCCTTCCCGATTCGCGCGGCCCGCCGACTCGGTGCCCGCCTCTGCGCCGAACCGCTGCACCGGGTCCGGATGCTCGCGCTGGTCACCCGCACCCTGCTCGGCTTTCCGGCCGGCCCACGCGGATCCCTGGTGGCCACCCGATGGCCGCTGGTGGCCAGCCAGGCCATCGACAGTTATGCCCAGGCGCTCCAGGAGCTTGCCCTGGCCCAGCAGAAGAAGAACCTTTCCGACGAGGCCACGCAGCGGGTCCGCGAATTCGCCGCGCTGCAGCAGCGGCTCGAGCACGAGGCCACCCACGACGCACTGACCGGGCTGGCCAACCGCACACTGCTGCGCAAGCGGGTACGCATGATGGCCGAACAGGCCGACCGCGGAGTGGGTCTGCTGGTGGTGGATCTGGACCGGTTCAAGCAGATCAACGACGGCTACGGTCACGCGGTGGGCGACGAGGTACTGGTCGAACTGGCCAAGCGGCTGCGGGAGGTGGCGCCACCGGGCGCGGTGGTGTGCCGCTACGGCGGGGACGAGTTCGTATTGGCGGCCGGGATGGCCGACAACCGTGTCACCGAACTGGCCCACGCCATCGTGCACGCGCTGAACGATTCAGTGTGGTCGTCGGCGGGACCGGTACCGGTCTCGGCCAGCGTCGGCACCACCTATGCCCCGCCGCAGGACCGCAGCGAACTGGCCGAATTGCTGCGCCGGGCCGATCAGGCGATGTACTCGGCGAAAACCGCGGGCGGGCACCGGTACGCCGGAGCGGAAACGCTGGGTACCGATACGGCCGTCGCGGGTTGATCCGCGCGGTTCAGGCGGGCTGGCACTGCGCGCACCAGAACAGGTTCCGACCCTCCAGCACCGTATGCCGCACCGGTTCGCTGCAGCATCGGCAGGGTTCACCCGCCCGGCGGTAGACATAGGTGCGCGGCCGGTCCGCGGCATAGGAGGGCGCGCCGTGATCGTGCTCCGGCCGCACCACATGCATTTTTCCGCGACGCACACCCACGCGCATCAGGTCGACCAGGTCGGCCCACAGCGCCGACCATTGCGCGGCGGTCAGTTCCGCGCCCTGGCGTTGCGGGGGGATGCCGTGCCGGAACAGTACTTCCGCGCGATACACATTGCCCACGCCGGCGATCACCCGCTGATCCATGAGCAGGGATCCGATACTGCGCCGCGAGCGGCGGATCCGCGCCCACGCCCGGTCCGGGTCGGCGTCCGGGCGCAGCGGGTCGGGTCCGAGCCGGGCGATGAGCACCTCGGTCTCCGGCAGGGTGAGGACCTCACAGGCGGTGGGGCCGCGCAGATCGGTGCCGAACCCGCGGCCGTCGCGGCCCGGCCCGGTCAGCCGCATCCGGACCTGCCCCACCGGCTCGGGCATCGGCAGCTCCGATTCGCTGAAGGTGCCGTACAAGCCCAGGTGGATGTGCACGTACAGCTCGCCCTCGTATTCGTGGAGCAGATGTTTGCCCCACGCCCCGGAGCGGACGAGAACCCGGCCGTCTACCCGGGCGGCTCCCGTCGCGAACTTCCCCTGCGGGCTCGTCACCCGCACCACCGCGCCGGCCAGCCGCTGTTCGTGCCGGCGGGCGAGGCGGTGCAGAGTGTGACCTTCCGGCACCCGACTACTCGCTCGCCCGGTGGATCAGTGGGCGGGCAGCGCCGGCGGTTCGCCGGTCTTCTCGTAGTCGGCGAGGATATCGATCCGACGCTGATGCCGCTCCTCGGCGGACCACGGGGTCTCGATGAAGGCGTCCACGATCGCCAGTGCCTCGTCGCGCGAGTGCATCCGGCCACCGATACCGATCAGCTGCGCGTTGTTGTGTTCCCGCGCCAGGCGGGCGGTCTCGACGCTCCAGGCCAGCGCGCACCGCGCACCCGGCACCTTGTTCGCGGCGATCTGCTCGCCGTTACCGCTGCCCCCGAAAACCAGGCCCAGGCTGCCCGGGTCGGCGACGGTGCGGCGGGCCGCCTCGATGCAGAAGGCGGGATAGTCGTCGAGCGCGTCGTAGACGAGGGCGCCGCAGTCGACGACCTCGTGACCGGCCTTTTCCAGGTGGTCCTTGACGGCGTTCTTCAATTCGAAACCAGCGTGATCGGCACCCAGGTATACGCGCATGGCTGCGATTCTGTCAGGCCTCCTGCCGGGCGCCGACGGCGGGCGGGTTCACCGGCTCACTGCCTAGAGTCGTGGGTATGCAGCCGCACGACCCTCCGCAGCCGTCCGGATCCGGCCCCGGCGCCGCCTGGTCCGCGAGTACACCGGAGCCCGGGCCCTACCCGTGGCTCACCGACCATCCCGGCTCGTCCGTTCCGCTCCCGGGCGGATACCCCCCACCGCCGGTGCCGCGGCACGAGCCCCGCGGGCTGTCGCCGTTCGGAATGCCCGCCCGGCACAGCTGGGAGATCCCACTGCTGGTCGTGGTGATACTGCTCACCGCTGTCTCGTATGTGCTGGCTTTTCTGTTCCTGTTCCTCGGGCTGGTCAACCAGTTCATCCTGATCCTGGTGGCGGCCCCGCTGCTGCTCTGGTTCGGCCGCGGCGTCAACCTGTCGTCGCAGCGGGTGAACGGGGTGAAGATGTCACCCTCCCAGTTCCCCGAGGGATATCGGATGGTGCAGGAGGCCGCGGCCCGCTTCGGCATGGCCAGTGCCCCGGACGCCTACGTGGTGCTGGGCAACGGTCGGATCAACGCCTTCGCCTCCGGGCACGGTTTCCGCCGCTACGTGGTCGTATACAGCGATCTGTTCGAGATCAGCGGCGCCGCCCGGGAGCCGGACGCCCTGGCCTTCATCATCGGTCACGAAGTAGGCCATATCGCGGCCGGCCACACCTCCTATTGGCGACAGCTCGGCATGTTCCTGGCGCCGTTCCTACCGATCCTGGGCAACTCGCTGATCCGTGCCCAGGAGTACACCGCCGACAACCACGGCTACTGCCACCGGCCGCAGGGGGCACCGGCCGCGATGGGCACCCTGGCCGCCGGGAAGTATCTGAACTCGCTGGTGGGATTCGATGAGATGGCCGACCGCGCGGCCCAGGAACGCGGATTCTTCGTCTGGATGGTCAACGCGACGACCTCGCATCCCGTGCTGACCTGGCGTATGTGGGCGCTGCGCGATCGCAGCCGGCACGGGAGGCTGTTCTGGCGGCCCGGCCCGGGCCCGCAGCGATTCGGCCCGATGCCCGGACGGCCACCGGCGACCGGGCCCGGTGACGCCCTCACGCTGTCGAAAGGTTCGTACTGAACCGGACGGGTCGCGGCCCCCGAGCAGACACCGCGACCTCGCGGCTCAGTCGAATTCCGGGCTCTCGTCCCGGGTACGCTTGAGTTCGAAGAAATGCGGATAGGCCGCGAGCGTCACCACGGCGTCCCAGAGTTTGCCCGCTTCCTCACCGCGCGGAATACGGGAGAGCACCGGGCCGAAGAACGCGACCCCGTTGACGTGGATCGTCGGCGTGCCGACATCCGGACCGACCTTGTCCATCCCGGCGTGATGGCTCTTGCGCAGCGCCTCGTCGTACTCGCTGCTCTCGGCGGCGGCCGACAATTCGGCCGGCAACCCGGCCTCCGCGAGCGCGTCCGCCACGATCGCGGCGGAAGTGCCCAAACGGTCGTCCTCGCGCTCGAACTCGGCGCGGCGATTGTGGAACCGGGTCCCCAGCGCGGTGTACAGGGGCGACAGGATCTCCTCGCCGTGCTGTTCGGCCGCGGCGACAGCCACCCGGACCGGCCCCCAGGCGTAGGTCATGAGCTCCTGGTACTCCGGCGGCAGATCCCGGCCCTCGTTGAGCACCGCCAGACTCATCACATGGAACCGCGTCTCGATATCGCGGACCTTCGCGACTTCGAGGATCCACCGGGAGGTGATCCAGCACCACGGGCACAGGGGGTCGAACCAGAATTCGGCAAGGTCCTTCTTCTCGGCCGAGTCGGGCACGTTGCGTTCCTCTCCACGGGTCGGCGGTGGACTACCACCCACCGCCACGGCTACCGCCGCAGTACCGGCCGGTCGCCGGACACGGGCGCTGTAACGAGCAACCCCGGCGGATGGATTTTCGTTCCCGATCCGGCCCGGAGATCGGTGCTGCCCTTTGTAGGCTGGCAGAGGATTCGGATCGTCGCTGGAACCACCCACCACAAGGGAGTATCAGCCATGACCTCTGCGCAGCATTTCCTCATTGTCGGCGCCGGACTGGCCGGGGCGAAAGTCGCCCGGGCGCTGCGGGACAACGATTTCGACGGGCACATCACCCTGGTCGGCAGGGAAGAGCGGCTGCCGTACGAGCGGCCGCCCTTGTCCAAGGAGTACCTGGCCGGAACGAAGCCGGTCGAGGAGTTCACGGTGGAGACCTCGGCCTGGTATCGGGACAACGCGGTGGATCTGCGGCTGGGCACGGAGGCCACCTCGATCGACCGGGCCGCCCGGACCGTCACTCTCGCCGACGGCTCGGCACTGGAATACGACAGACTCGCGCTGGCCACGGGCGCGGAGTCCCGGAGGTTGCCCATTCCCGGCGCGGACGCCGAGGGTGTGTACACCCTGCGCACGCTGGAGGAATCGGATGCCCTGATCGAACTGTTCCGCACCACGCGGCGCCTGGTGGTGATCGGGGCCGGCTGGATCGGGCTCGAGGTCACCGCGGCGGCGCGCGCCGCGGAGGTGGCGGTCACCGTCCTCGAAACCGGCTCCGCGCCGCTGTTGGGCGCGCTCGGCCCGGAAATGGGCGAGGTATTCGCGGATCTGCACCGCGACCACGGGGTCGACCTGCGTTTCGGCTCGCAGGTCCAGCAGATCACCACCGCGGACGGGCGCGCGACCGGTGTCGCGCTCACGGACGGCACCGAATTCGCCGCGGACGCGGTACTGGTCGCGGTGGGGGCGAAGCCGAATATCGAACTCGCCGAGAGTTCCGGTCTCCTGACCGATTGCGGCATTCTCGTCGATGCGAGTCTGACCAGCAGTGATCCGAATATCGTCGCGGTGGGCGATATCGCCGAGCAGGATCACCCGGTCCTGGGCCGCCGTATCCGGGTGGAGCATTGGGCGAACGCGTTGAATCAGCCCGCGGTGGCGGCCGCGGCCATGCTAGGCCGCGCCGCGTCCTACGACCGGCTCCCCTACTTCTTCACCGACCAGTACGACCTCGGCATGGAGTACACCGGCTTCGCCGCACCCGGCGACTACGAGCAGGTGGTCGTCCGCGGTGACCGCGAGGGCCGGGAATTCGTCGCGTTCTGGCTCGATCCCCAGCACCGGGTCCTGGCGGGGATGAATGTGAACGTGTGGGATGTCGGTGATCGGATCAAGGAGCTGATCCTTTCCGGTGAGCCGGTCGACCCGGCCCGGCTGGCCGACCGTTCGACACCGTTGTGATCTGTGACCCACATCACCTCGAACCCGACTCGGTTGTGTCGGAATCACCGACCCGGCTCCGACTTCTTCGTGAACGCGCCACCGGGGCGCGACCGGAACCAGGAGAACCCGTGAAGTACATGCTGATCAAGACCTACGCCGCGGCCGCCCACTGCGATACCCCGCTGCCGGAGTGGGCGCCCGAGGACATCGCCGCCCATATCGAATTCCAGCGCACACTCGGCGCCCAACTGGCCGCGGCGGGTGAGCTGGTGGACGCGCAGGGGCTCAGCGGCCCGGACGAGGCACGGCTGGTCAGTTCCGACGGCCGTTCAGCGCCGGTGGTGACCGACGGGCCGTGGGCGGAGACGAAAGAATTCCTGGCCGGCTACTGGATCGTGGATGTCGACAGCCCTGATCGGGCCGTCGAGATCGCCGCGCGGGCCTCCGCGGCCCCCGGCCCCGGCGGTAGGCCGATCGGCGAGTACATCGAGGTCCGCCAGATCATGTCCGCGCCCGCCACCGAGCTGTGACCGGTACCCGTCGCCACGGCGGTGATCCGATCGAGGACCTGCTGCGTGACCTCACGCCGCGGGTCCTCGGCACGCTCCTCCGGTGGTCCGGCGATTTCACCGCGGCCGAGGACGCGCTCCAGGAAGCAATGCTGGCGGCGGTGCACAGCTGGCGTGCCGACGGGCTCCCCGACAATCCGGGCGCGTGGTTGCTGACGGTGGCCCGGCGCCGGGCCACCGATGCCGTCCGGGCCGATATCGCGCGGCGCGAGCGGGAATGGCTCGTCACCGCACAGAGCCGGTCCGCCGGTCCGGCAACGCCTGCGGACCCGCCGATACCGGACTCGCCCGGTGCCGATCGAGAACACGACGACACACTCACCCTGTTCTTCTCGTGCTGCCACCCGGTACTGACCCCCGCGCACGCTGTCGCCCTCACATTGCGCACGGTGGGCGGACTCACGACCGCCGAGATCGCCCGCGCCTTCCTCATCCCGGAAGCGACCATGACACAACGGCTGACCCGGGCCCGGCGCCGGCTGGCGGCACTGGACAGACCGTTCGCACCGCCGGCCGCCGGTCAGTGGGAACAACGACTCGCCGCGGTGCTGCACGTGCTGTACCTGATCTTCACCGAGGGGCACACCAGCACCTCCGGCCCGCGGCTCGCGCGCGCCGATTTGTCCATGGAGGCCATCCGGCTCACCAGGCAGCTGCGGCGGCAGCTGCCCGACGACCCGGAGGTCGGCGGCCTGCTCGCCCTGATGCTGCTGACCGACGCCCGCTGCGACGCCCGCACCGGTCCACACGGTGAGCTGGTCCCGTTGGCCGAACAGGACCGGCACCGGTGGAACCGCGCCGCGATCACCGAGGGCCTGCGGCTGGCCTCCGCCGCCGCGGCCCGCGGCCTCACCGGCGCCTACCGGATCCAGGCGGCCATCGCCGGAGTCCACGCGCAGGCGGTCCGGTACACCGATACCGACTGGGACTCGGTCCGGCGCCTCTATCTGCTGCTCGGGCGGGTGGCACCGGGCCCGCTGGTCACCCTGAACCTGGCGGTGGCGACCGCCATGGTGGATGGGCCGCACGCCGGTCTGGCACTCGTCGCCGACCTGGACACGGCCCTGCGGAGCACCCATCGGCTGGCCGCGGTACGTGCTCATCTCTACGAGATGTCCGGCGACACCGCCGGGGCGATCGCCCATTACACCGACGCGGCCGGCCGGACCGGTAGCCGAGCCGAATACAACTACCTGACCCTACGAGCGGCCCGGCTCCGGCACCCGCCTCACGACTCCGGCGAACCCCAGCTGCGGCCGGTGATCAGCTCATAGGCTTCGACGTACTTGCGCCGGGTCGCCGCGACGATATCGGCCGGGATCTCCGGGCCGGGCGGTTCCTTGTCCCAGCCGGTGGAGGTGGCCCAATCCCGGACGAACTGCTTGTCGAAGGACCGCTGCGGCCGGCCGGGCTCCCATTCCGCGGCCGGCCAGAAGCGGGAGGAATCGGAGGTCAGGAGTTCGTCGCCCAGAGTGAGGACATCACCGTCCCAGCCGAATTCGACCTTCGTATCGGCGATGATCACACCGCGTTCGGCCGCGTAGGCCGCACCCCGGGAGTACAGGTCGAGCGTGAGATCACGCAGCCGCGCGGCGACCTCGGCACCCTCTTGCGCGACCACCTCGTCGAAGGTCATGGGCTCGTCGTGGCCCGTATCGGACATCTTGGTGGTCGGGGTGAAGATCGGTTCGGGAAGTTTGTCGCCTTCGCGCAATCCCGCGGGCAGCCGGATCCCGGAGACCGAACCGGTGCGCCGATAGTCCTTCCATCCCGAGCCCACCAGGTACCCCCGGGCGACGCACTCCACCAGCACCATCTTCAACGGCTTCACCCGCACGGCCCGGCCCGCGAACTCCGGCGGCACGTCCGTCCCGGAGAGCACATGGTTGGGGATATCGGCGAAATACTCGAACCACCAGTTGGACAGCTGCGTCAGCAGGGCGCCCTTGTCCGGGATCGGGGTGGGCAACGAGACGTCGTACACCGAAACCCGGTCCGAGGCGACCAAGAGCAACGTGTCGCCGTCGGTGTACAGGTCGCGCACCTTTCCGGCGTGCACATGCTTCACGTTGTCGCTCCGATCCTGGTCGTGTGGCCGGCGAGATCGACTCCCGCGCGGGCAACCTTACCGGCGTGGCATTGTGGACAACGCCCGTGCCCGTTGCACTCGTGTCCTCGAAGGAGCCCGATGTCCGCACCGAACCTCACCCGCGAACAGGCGATCGAACGCGCCGAGGTCGTCTCGGTCGAGAACTACCGCATCGAACTCGACCTGACCGGCGGGATGGGCGAGTCAGGCCCGGAGGCGGTAGCGGAGCGTAACGACCCGGGGCCCTCGCCCATCCCCGATGAACACGGGGCGGGGAAACCGGGCGAGCAGACGTTCTTGTCCCGCAGTACGGTCACCTTCACCGCGAAGCCCGGTGCGTCCACCTTCATCGATATCGTTGCCCGGGGAGTGCGTTCGGCGGTGCTCAACGGCACCCCGCTCGAAATCGGCGACTACGACGAATCCACCGGCCTCACCCTCCCCGACCTCGCCGAGCGCAACGAACTCGTGGTGGAGGCCGACTGCGAGTACTCCCACACCGGTGAGGGCCTGCACCGGTTCGTCGATCCGGCCGACGACGCGGTCTACCTCTATTCCCAATTCGAAACCGCCGACGCCAAGCGGATGTTCGCCTGCTTCGACCAGCCCGATCTCAAGGCCACCTTCGATATCGAGGTCACCGCCCCGGCGGACTGGAAGGTCATCTCCAACGGCGCCGCCACCGTGGACGGCGGAAAGCACCGATTCGCCACCACTCCGCTCATGAGCACCTACCTGGTGGCGCTCATCGCCGGTCCCTACGCCGAATGGACCGACACCTACACCGACGACCACGGCGATATCCCGCTGGGCATCTACTGCCGGGCCTCGCTGGCCGCGCATATGGACGCCGACCGGCTGTTCACCGAAACCAAGCAGGGATTCGGCTTCTACCACAAGAACTTCGGCGTCCCCTACGCGTTCGGGAAGTACGACCAGCTGTTCGTCCCGGAGTTCAATGCCGGTGCCATGGAGAACGCGGGCGCGGTCACCTTCCTCGAGGACTACGTCTTCCGGTCGAAGGTCACCCGGGCCTCCTACGAGCGGCGCGCGGAAACCGTACTGCACGAGATGGCGCATATGTGGTTCGGCGACCTGGTCACCATGAAGTGGTGGGACGACCTGTGGCTCAACGAATCCTTCGCGACCTTCGCGTCGGTGCTGTGCCAGGCCGAGGCCACCGAGTACACCAGTGCCTGGACCACCTTCGCCAATGTCGAGAAATCGTGGGCGTACCGGCAGGATCAGCTGCCCTCCACCCACCCGATCGCCGCCGATATCCCCGACCTGGCGGCGGTGGAGGTGAACTTCGACGGCATCACCTACGCCAAGGGCGCGAGTGTGCTCAAACAACTCGTGGCCTATGTCGGGCTGGAACCGTTCCTGGCCGGTCTGCGCGCGTATTTCGCCGACCACGCCTACGGCAACGCCACCTTCGACGATCTGCTGGCGGCGTTGGAGAAATCCTCGGGGCGTGACCTGTCCACCTGGGGCGCCCAGTGGCTGAAGACCACCGGCCTCAATATCCTGCGGCCCGACTTCGAGGTCGACGCGGACGGCAAGTTCACCTCCTTCGCGGTGATCCAGGAGGGCGCGGCACCCGGCGCCGGGGAACGACGGGTGCACCGGCTGGCCATCGGCGTCTACGACGACCGCGACGGCAGACTGGTCCGCACCCGGCGGGTGGAACTCGATCTGGACGCCGCCGAGCGCACCGAGGTCACCGACCTGATCGGTACCGAACGCGGGAAGTTCGTACTGGTCAACGATGACGACCTCACCTATTGCTCGGTGCGCCTCGACGCCGATTCGCTCGATGTGCTGGTGAACCGGATCGCCGATATCGCCGATCCGCTCCCCCGCACCCTCGCCTGGTCGGCGGCCTGGGAGATGACCCGGCAGGCCGAATTCCGCGCCCGCGATTTCGTCGCGCTGGTCCAGCGCGGCATCGGCGCGGAAACCGAGATCGGTGTGGTGCAGCGGCTGCTCATGCAGACCAACACCACCCTGCGCAGCTACGCCGATCCGGCCTGGGCCGAGAGCACCGGCTGGCCGGAGTACGCGAACCGGCTGCTGGAGCTGGCACGCGAAGCGGCGCCCGGCTCCGATCATCAGCTCGCGTTCGTCAACGCCCTCACCGGCGCCAAACTGGCCGCCTGGCACAGCGAGGTGCTGCGCGAACTGCTCGACGGTAATCCGGCGGCCGTCGGCCTGCCCGGCCTGACCGTCGACACCGACCTGCGCTGGCGGTTGCTCACCGCTCTCGCGGCGGCCGGGGAGATCGACGCCGACGGCCCGGACACCCCGGCCATCGACGCCGAGCTGCGCAACGACGAAACGGCGGCCGGCCGGCGGCAGGCAGCCACCGCGGCCACCGCGCGCCCGCAGCCGCAGGTGAAGGAAGCGGCGTGGGACAAGGTACTCGGCGACGATTCGGTGCCCAATATCACCGCCCGTTCCATCGTCGGCGGTTTCGCACCGGCCGGACAGGACAGCCTGCTGGCGCCGTTCGTGGCGCGGTACTTCGACGAGATCCCCGCGGTCTGGGAACGTCGGTCCAGTGAGGTCGCGCAGACCGTGGTGGTCGGACTGTATCCGGCCTGGGATATCAGTGACGACGCCGTCGCCCGCGCCGACGAGTTCCTCGCCGCCGATCACCCGCCCGCCCTGCGACGCCTGGTGAGCGAGGGTAAAGCGGGGGTCGAACGGTCACTGCGCGCCCGCGCGTTCGATATCTCCTGATCCGGAAACGGCGAACGGCGCGTCCACCGGTGGTGGACGCGCCGTTGTCGTCTGTCGCGAGTGCTCCCGGCCATCGGGCCGGAGGTTGTCAGCGGCCGATGGCCGCGGCCATCACCCGCACCGCCGAGATCAGCCCGTCGATCAGTTCACCCTGCCGCAGCGAGCTCAGCGCGGCGGTGACCCCGAGCTGGCACACCCGGTCGTTCGCGCGCTCGGCCACATCCCTGCCGGAGCGAACCTCCACGGCGTGATCATTCGGGGAGACGGCGATGAGCACCGAACGTGCCGCCTCCGGAGTATCGGGGAACAGCGCGTCCACCGCGGCCGCGGGATCCACACCCAGATCGCCGATGAAGACGTTGAACCGGACCTTGGTCGCGCGAGTGGCCTCGGTGAGCACATTGTCCATGGCCAGCCGCTCGTTGTTGTCGAACGGCGCCTCCTTGAACACGTCACCGGCCTCGTGCACCCCGGAGACCCGGCCGCTGCTGGTGAGCGCGTATCCACGCGGCAGTTCGGACTCGACCACCGCCGGCCACTTAGTACTTGCCACTTGCCCGGCCTCCGATCAGTGCTTCCCTGGGTGCCTCGAGGGCATCGAACGCCACATGCGAGCCGTGCGACGACTCACCGGCGTCATAGGAGTGACCGGAAACGGTCACCTCGTCGGTGGCACTCCACAGCACCGGGGCGGCCGTCCACTTCTTGCTCATATCGAAGTGGACCGGCTTCTCACCGGGCAGCGGCTTACCGAGGTACGACAAACCAGCGATTATGAGGTAGATCCCCAATGGGATACCGGCGAAAATCGCCACCGTCTCGAGAATGCTCACGCCCTAAAGGTAGACGATCCTCTGTAGTAGTTCACCGACGGATAGCCCGTGTCACCGGTAACACCACCCATACCCCGAGGTCACACCCGGGATCAAGCCTCCGTCGACCAACGCGACCACCCGCGTCGAGGCTTGCGGGATACCTCGAAGGGTTGAGGCCCGTCTCGACCCTTGGCCGAAGGTGCTCAAAGGTCGCCCTCCATGGACGGCCCACCGCACATCGCATGAGCGAAGCTCGAGTCTCGAGGCCGAAACGGCGAGACCGACGGGGCCTCGACCCCGCGGCGGTCTCACCAGGCCGCGTTCACCAGCGAATTCGCCGCCATCTCCAAATAGTCGAGCAGCTGGCGCCGATGCTCGTCGTCCAGGGCTTGCGGCTCGATCTCGGCGACCGCGATGCGCATACAGCGCAACCAGGCATCCCGCTGCACCGGCCCGATCTCGAACGGCATATGCCGCATACGCAGGCGCGGGTGGCCGCGTTCGTCGGAATAGGTGCGGGGGCCGCCCCAGTACTGCTCCAGGAACATTCGCAGCCGGCGTTCGGCCGGGCCCAGGTCTTGTTCCGGGTACATGG
The DNA here is from genome assembly GCF_001613445.1 of Nocardia grenadensis NBRC 108939. Lineage (GTDB taxonomy): Bacteria > Actinomycetota > Actinomycetes > Mycobacteriales > Mycobacteriaceae > Nocardia > Nocardia grenadensis. The sequence continues at coordinate 3,725 of NZ_BDCJ01000042.1, read as the reverse complement.
GGCGTAGTACTTCGTCGGCGGCGACCTCGCGATAGAAGGCGGCGACCAGCCGGTGGAAGGTGTCCGCCCCGCCGACGGCCTCGTAGAAGGAGCGTGTGGCCTGATCGCCCGCCGGAGTGCCCGAAGCCGTATTACCCGAAGTCATGAACCCTCTCGTTTCGCCGGATGCGCCGTCCATTGTGCCCGCGCCGGCCCGGGTTCGCAGATTCGCCGGGCACCCGGCCGGTGTGACCGCTCGCACCTGGTGTTTCCGGCTCTGTGGCCGCCGGGGGTCGCTTCAGCGACAGTTAACCGGCCATTGTGCAAAATAACCGTGCGTCACGGGGCTTTCCATGGTCAACTGGGTTCTGTCTCCGCCGAGATACCACATGATCTTGAAACGCAGAATTTGGGGTCGACATGAAGCAACGGACCGGCGCCCGATCACCGGAGGCGATACGCCACCGACAACTGAAGCCCGCCGACGTCCACGCTCGTGGGTCGGGGGCTCCTCCGCTGCAACTGCTGTCCGATCACGCGGTCGACCGGCACACTGCCGATACCACCGCTCGTTCCGATTCCCTTCCCGGGAGCGATTCCGCTCCACACCTCGCCGCGCCGCCACCGATCAGTTGGCCGAAGCGCCGCGTCCTGCTCCTCAACGCCACCTACGAACCGCTCACCGCGCTCACCGCCCGCCGCGCGATCGTGCTGCTGGTCTGCGACAAGGCCGACGCGGTCCACCACGATCCCACCGGACCCGTCCTGCATTCGGCCGGCGCCGCCGTCGCCATTCCGTCGGTCATCCGGTTACGCACCTACGTCCGGGTCCCCTACCGCGCCCGCGTCCCGATGACCCGGGCGGCACTCATGCAGCGGGACCACTACCGCTGCGGCTACTGCGGCGGTAAGGCCGAAACCATCGACCACGTCATCCCGCGCAGCCGCGGCGGCCAACACAGCTGGGAGAACTGTGTGGCCAGCTGCGCACCCTGTAACCATCGCAAGGCCGACAAACTGCTCAGCGAACTCGGCTGGACGCTGCGCGCACCCCTGATATCCCCGAAGGGGCCGCATTGGCGCCTGCTGTCCACGGTCAACGAACTGGACCCGATCTGGCTGCAATACCTGGGCGAGGGCGCGGCCTGACGCCGCGGCGGCACCGCGGCCCGGCGAAGCGGCGTCAGGCTCCCGGCGCCGGGGTCAGCGAGAGCCCGCCGGTTCTCCGGCGGGCGACCGAACCGTAGCGGGCGTCGAGGCGCAGCCAGGTGTTGCTCGCCCGCACCCGGACCAGTTCACCCGGCGGAATCCGCCCGGCATCCGCTCGCTCGCCCGAGTGTGGGATGAAGTCCATGGCAGTGAGGGCGAAGACCACCCGCATCGGTACCTGCACGCGTACCTCCGCCGCCGAGACGGTCAGCACCGTCTGATCGAGTAGAGATGCGGGTGGTCCGTGCCCGGAACCGTGCTCCTTCGCCAGGTCGGCCCCGCGTTCGGCGAGTTCGACCAGGGTGCGGGCGGGCAGATCGTCGATATGCCCGAAGCCGGCGTCCGGTGGCAGGGCGCCCCGCCACGCCGAATCGAGGGAGTAGCCCAAATCGATCGGGCCCGGCGCGGACAGCCCGGTCAACACGGTGTCCGCCCCCACCGTCACATCGTCGGCGGCCAGCTCGGCGACGACCGTCCGGGTCGCCAGCGCCTCGAAGCCGGTGGCGACCCAGGCGGCCACCAGCCCGGTGCCGCGCCGCCGCAACCGCACCACCACCGCCGGATCCAGACGTTGTGCCCGGGTGAGGAATGTGGCCAGGTTCTCGCGTTCTGCCGGGTCCGTTACGGACAGGACCCGCTGATCGGTCGTCACGATCGAACCGACACCGCCGACCCGCTCATGCTGTGTCCATCGGGCATAAGCGAGGGCCCTGCGTGGTCACGCTCCGCTACCGCCTCCGGGCCCGACCCGCTCATGCCGTGTCCATCGGGCATAAGCGAGGGCCCTGCGTGGTCACGCTCCGCTACCGCCTCCGGGCCCGACCCGCTCATGCGTCCAGCCACTGTGCGAGATAGTCGCGTTCGGGCCCGGTGAGCCGGCGCAGCCGCTGGGTCCGGATATCGAACGCCGCCAGCTGGGTGGTCGCGGTGACCGCGGCGGGCGAGTCGGGCGCGGCACCCGCCGCCCGGACCTCGTAGGCAACGGTGAAATCGACCGCCCGCAACTGTTCGATCCACATGGCGATATCCAGCGGCGTGTCCTCGTGCCGCAGCTGCCCCCGGTACTTCACGCGCAGATCCGCGAGCACACAACCGTCACGCAACCCGACGGTCGGCCGGTCGTCGTCGAACAGCCAGGGGATACGCGCCTCCTCCAGCAACGTCACCATCCGGGCGTGGTTGACGTGCTGGAAAACGTCCATATCGGACCAGCGCACGTGCACAGCGGTATGGAACCGCCGCGGCGATGCCGCAGCGGGTACCTCCACATCCGGACTCGCTCCGTTGCGGGGAACAGCGTTCGTCACCGTGGTACCTCCGATTGAGCGCCCACCCCACTCACCATGCTGCGCACCTGCCGCGCCGCGACCGACAGCGTGGCGAGATCGTGGGTTCCGGACTCGAACAGTTCCGCCAGCGCCGCGCGGGCACGGCCGAGCCGGGACTGATTCTTGGACTCCCAGTATGCAATCTTCTCGTCCGCGCTCTCCTCGGGGTCGCCGCCGGAGAGGACATCGAGGGTAAGCGACCGCAGCGAACTGTACATATCGTCGCGCAGGGCGAGCCGGGCCAGCGCGTGCCAGCGGTCGCCGCGTTCCAGATGGCTGACCGCCTCCAGCAGCCAGTCGATCTTCAGATGCTCGTTCAGCGCGTAGTACAGCGCACCGACCTCCTCACCGGAGCGGTCGGTGATATCGGCGATATCGATGACATCGAGCAGCGGGAACAGATGCAGCAGTGCGAAGACCTCGGTCGCGAGATCCAGCGGCGCCCCGTGCGCGACGAGGTCGGCGGCCTGATCGGTGAGCGTGGTGACGTGGTGGCCACGCAACCAGCCCGGCACCTTCGGCGCGAGTTCGCGCACCCCCACCCGGTACCGGTTGATCTCGGCGCCGACGGCGATGGGCTGTGGACGGTTGGTGAGCAACCAGCGCGACGCCCGGTCCAGGGTCCGTTTGGTCTCCAGCTCGAGCTGGTCGCGGACACCCACCGTCGTGTCGGCGGCCCGGATCCGGTCCCAGATATCGTGCAGGCCGAAGATATCGGTCACCGCGGCGAAGGCTCGGACGGTATCGGTCGCGGTGGCACCGATCTCCTCGCCCAGCCGGAACGTGTAGGTGACGCCGCCGTAGTCCACCACCTCGTTGGCGATCATGGTGGTGACGATCTCCCGGCGCAGGCGATGTTTCTTGATCGCCGCACCGAACCGTTCCCGCAGCGGGGTCGGGAAGTATTCCGGCAGCCTGGTGGCGAAGAAGGCACTGTCGGGCAGATCGCCGGCCAGCAGATCCGCCTTGAGCGCCAATTTCACGTGGGCCAGCAGATTCGCGAGTTCGGGCGAGGCGAGCCCGGTGCCCTCCTCGAGCCGGCGTTTGAGAACGGCGTCGGTGGGCAGCGCTTCGAGGCCCCGGTCGAGTCCGCGCGCGGTCTCGAGCTCTTCGATGAGACGCCGGTGCACATTGAGCATCCGCGTCGACTCCGCCCGGGATATGCCCATCACATAGTTCTGGGACACATTGTCCTGCAGCACCATCTGC
>NZ_BDCJ01000041.1 GCF_001613445.1 Nocardia grenadensis NBRC 108939 | reverse complement strand
CTTCCTTCGGCACCTGGGCATCAGCGTTGAGGAAGGCCAGTACGGTCTGCCACGCAACATAGAACGTCTCGACGAAGCTGCCGTCGTAGGGCAGTGGACATACGACCAAGTTGCGGTGGTCGTCTTTGGCGATCCGGTCCGACTTACCCTGCGAAGCGGGGACTATGCCGACACGAAGCCCGCGATCCCCCTTGAGCGTCGACGGGTTGATTTTCACGGTTGTCCCGACCCAGTAATCTTCGTCGACGGAGCCGAGGAACAGGTCCGCCCGCCACAGCCCGCTGATGCTCTGCGGCAGGAGACCCTCCGCCGCACCCTTCTTCCGGAAGGCGGCAGCAGCAGCTGTGAGGTGGCGCTTGAGTTTCACCGGCCGCCCGCGCGATCCGGACAGAAGAGACGAGTCATTGGTCAACAGGTCGCCAGCGGTGTCGATCAGCTGCTGCGAACCTGCCTTCTCCGCACCAAAGAGGATGGAACCCACGGACTTGCCGGGGACATTGCATAGGGTGAGCGCGTCGTACACCCTAGCGGTCACCGCTGCGTCCCCCCGGCTGACCGCGTCGTGAACCGCGTATTCGAAACAGATTCCGGTATCACCGTCACCGCGCCGCTGCAAGCGCGGAAGCATCTTCAGTTTCACCTTCTCCCGCCCGCCGACCTCGGCCACAACATCGGCTTTGAGCGAGTAGAGAATGCCCGTCAAGATGGGCCGCACCACGGCGGTAATAGCGGATACCTCGTCTGCGACGGGGTTCAGCTGTTCCTCACTGCGTATCTGCACGAAGGTGACAGTAGACCGCCGAAGAAGTTGCATGCCTGCCGCTCTCACTGATCCGAGAAGGTCCCGAGCACTCCAGTCCCTGTAGGGGGTTGAGGCTAATCCGGGAGAAAAGTCACGCTAAGCGATCGGGCTGAATCGTGTTGTTGAGCTGGTGATTTCATGTCAGCGTGATTGATGCGGGTGTACCCGGTTACGGGCGGTTCGGTGTGATGTCCCGGGTGGAGCTGGAGCGGTTCTGCTATCTGGACGATGAGGATCGGCGGTTGATCGCGGCGCGGCGGCGGGATTACAACCGTCTCGGGTTCGCGGTTCAGGTGGTGACGGTCCGCTACCTGGGGATGTTCCTGGCTTATCCGGTCGATGTGCCGGCGGAGCTGGTGGCCTACCTGGCCGAGCAGTTGGAGATCGGTGACCCGTCGTGCCTGGCCGAGTACATGGTGCGGCGCACAACTCGGTTCGAGCACCAGGCCGAGATCCAGGCCGAGTATGGGCTGGTTCCGTTCAGTGGAGCGGAGGCGGAGCTGGCCGCATGGATCGCCGATCAGGCGTGGATCACCGGCGACGGCCCGAAGGCGATTTTCGAGGGTGCGGTGGCGTGGTGCCGGGCCCGGCGGGTGTTGTTGCCGGGTGTGACGACGCTGGAGAAGCTGGTCGCGGCTGGGCGGGAGGCGGCCGAGCAGCGGTTGTGGGCGCAGCTGGCCGGTCAGCTGTCGCCGTCGGCGGCCGGGGTGCTGTTGGGGTTGCTGGAGGTGCCGGCGGGTACGAAGCAGCGGGTCAGTGAGCTGGATCGGCTGCGTAAGGGGGTGTTCCGGCCGTCGTCGAAAGGGATGGTGGCCGCGTTGGAGCGGGTCGGGGATCTCGCGGTGGCGGGGTCGTCGGGGGTGGATGTGTCGGCGGTGCCGCCGCGGCGGCTGCTGGGTTTGGCCCAGCACGGCCTGTCGGGCAAGGCCACCCAGTTGCGGCGGATGAGCCGCGAGCACCGGCTGGCGGTCCTGGCGGCGACGGTGTCGGTGCTGAGCGCCCGCGCTGTCGATGACGTGCTGGAGTTGTTCGACCTGCTGATGACCACAGAGCTGCTGTCCAAGGCCGAACGCGAGTCGAAAGAGGAGAAGCTGCGCCGCTATCCGCAGGTATCGCGGAACGCGGGCAAATTGGCCGAGGCGGTGCGGGTGCTGCTGGAGATGGTGGAAATCGATCAGGGCATCGAGCTGGGAGTGGTGTGGGATCTGATCGAGGCGAAGGTCACCGGTACCGCGCTGCGGTCGGCGGTCGCGGTCATCGACGAACTGGTCCCGCCCGGCGACGCCGAACTCGACGGGCAACGCGCCGAAGAGCTGGCCGGCCGGTTCGCGACCGTGCGCCCGTTTCTTCCCAGGCTGATGCGCGGCCTTACCTTCGGCGCGACCCCGGACGGTGCGCCGGTGCTGGCCGCGATGCGCACCCTGGCCGAGCTGATCACGGAGAAACCCGGCAAGCCAGGGGCGCGGTGGCTCGATGCCCGCCGGGTCGATCACGACCTGATCGGCGGGGCATGGTCCCGGCTGGCGTATCCGGCGGGACGGCCGGCCGAGACCGTCGATCGTGCGGCGTACACGTTCTGTGTGCTCGAGCAGTTCCACCGTCATCTCAAGCACCGCAACATCTTCGTGGAAGCCTCGTCGAAGTGGCGCGATCCCCGCGCGCATCTGCTGGCCGGCGCGCACTGGGAGATCGCCCGCGAGGCCGGCCTCAACGCACTCGGTCTCCCGCCGGAACCGTCGGTGCTGCTCGCTGAGCATGCCGAAGCGCTGGATGCCGCCTATCGGGAGGTCGCGGCCCGGCTCGACGGCGATACCCCGGCCACGGTCGATGACGACGGCAAGCTGCACGCCGCTGCGCTGACCGCGATACCGGATCCGCCGAGCCTGACCGATCTGCGGCGCCGGGTGGAGGCGATGCTGCCGCGCATCGATCTGCCGGAGCTGGTGTTGGAGGTGATGTCGTGGCATTCCGGGTTCACCGAGGCATTCACCCACGCCTCGGGAAACCCGGCACGGGTCGCCGATCTCGGGTTGTCGGTCGCGGCGGTGTTGTGTTCGCACGCGATGAATGTCGGGTTCGGGCCGGTGACCAGTCCCGGGGTGGAGGCGTTGACCCGCGACCGGCTGCATCACGTCGACCAGTCCTATATCCGGTTCGACACTCTCGCCGCTGCCAACACCGCGTTGGTCGAGGCCCAGGCCCGGATCCGGCTGGCGAGGGCGTGGGGTGGTGGGCTGGTCGCGTCGGTGGACGGGTTGCGGTTCGTGGTGCCGGTGCGCACCATCCACGCCCGTCCCAACGCCAAGTACTTCGGTCGAAAACGCGGGATCACCTGGCTGAACATGATCAACGACCAAGCCGCCGGTCTTGCCGCCCAGGTGCTCTCGGGGACTCCGCGGGATTCGCTGCACGCCGTGGACGTGGTGTTACGTCAGCAGGGCGGGACAGTACCGGAGGCGATCATCACCGATACCGGCTCCTACAGCGATATCGTGTTCGGGCTGCTGCACCTGCTGGGCCGCCAGTACCGGCCGCAGCTGGCGAACCTGCCGGATCAGAGGTTGTGGCGTATCGACCCGGCTGCGGACTACGGGCCCCTGGACAAGGCCGCCCGGGGCCGGATAGATGTCGACCGGATCGGCCGGCGCTGGGAGGACATGTGCCGGATCGCGGTCTCGATTCATACCGGTGAAGTGTCCGCGCACGAGGTCACGCGCATGATCTCCCGCGACGGGCAGCCGACCTCGCTCGGGCACGCTGTGGCGCATTTCGGGCGGATCTTCAAGACCCTGCACGTGCTGCGGCTGGCCGACGACGAACCCTACCGGCGCGAGATCAAAGCTCAGGCCAACCTCACCGAGGGCCGCCACGACCTGGCGCGGCGGATCTTCCACGGCCGCAAGGGCGAAATGACGCGGGTCTATTACGAGGGCATGGAGGATCAGCTCTCTGCCCTCGGCTTGGTGCTGAACTGTGTGGTGTTGTGGAACACCGTCTACATGGACCGGGCACTGGCCGAACTGCGCGCCCAGGACTATCCGGTGCTCGATGCCGACGTGGCCCGGCTTTCACCGTTCATCCGAACCCACATCGGCATCGACGGGCATTACAGCTTCTACCTGCCCGATCTCGGTGGGGCACATCGGCCGCTGCGCGATCCCGATGCCTCCGACGACGAATGAGCCGCCGGTGTCGTGTCGATACCGGCATCCCGAGGGCTGTGGCAGGCAGGCGGGTAGCGTGGGCCTCGGCGTCCAGCCGAGGCCCAAAAGTCCGAGTTTCCTGGGGGAAGTATGGCGGCGATAGCAAGGTTCGGTGCAGTTTCGCTCGATGCCGGAGATCCGCGGCATCTCGGGCAGTTCTACCGAGCGTTGCTGGATTTCGACCTCCGGTACGAATCCGACGAGCTGGTTGTGCTTCAAGGCGATGGCGTCACGCTGACAGTCGAACGCGTGGAAGAGCACAAGCCACCGGACTGGCCTGGCAACCAATTCCCCAAGCAAATGCATCTCGATTTGTTTGTCACCGATCTCGATACCGCGGAGCAGGCGGCGATCGGCTGCGGCGCGGTCAAGGCGGACTTCCAGCCTGCTCCCGATCGCTGGCGAGTACTTCTGGACCCGGCAGGGCACCCCTTCTGCCTCACGCTTCCGCCCCAGGCCAGTGCGTGAACCAAGGTCTTCGCCGTCATAGCGCCCCCGGGAGCACAGCCGAATTCCTATGCTCTCGGCCGGGGCTGGTCCCGGCCGATCAGACTCCGGTCGAGAGCCAGGCGGATCTGGCGTAGCCCGCTCGGTTTTCGCATTCGGCGGGCGTGCTGGTGTCGATCAGCTCCACACCCCGGGTGCGCGTGCGGGGACAGTGAGTTCGGCGAGTACGCCGTAGTGGTCGCTGGCCTGAATCCCGTCGACCGCGTCGATGCAGATCCGGTCGACAGCCCGCACTTCGAGGGTGGGCCCGAATCCGGTCCCTCGCACCAGCACGTAGTCGATGCGCCGGCCTGCGGCCGAGAACATGTCACCGCGGGCGACCAGTGGGTTGTCCGGGGTGAAAGTGTGCCCGGGATCGTCGGGCCGCAGTACTTCCCATGCATCGTGGTAACTGACGCTCATGCCTGCCAGTGACTGGCGGCCGGTCCAGAATCGGATGCTGGCAGAGTCCGGGGTGGCGTCGAAGTCACCGACCACCACCACGTGTTCTTCGCGTCCGTCGAGTACTTCGTCGATGAACCGGGCCGCCTCGACTGCCTGTAACTCGCGTTCGTGTTCGTAGTCGAACTGGAAGACCGGTTTGTGGTGGGCGATATGCAGTGTTCCGAAGGGTTGTGGCGCCTGCACCGCGGCGACGACCACAGCCGACCAGGGAAAGGCTGCCGTGCGATCGGTGACGCCCAGCGGGTGCTCGCGGATCTCGCCGAAGGGCCAGCGGCTGGCCAGCGCCAGGCCGATCCCGTCCGGGGTCGTGCGGGAATGCCACGCAACGTGCCAGCCCGGGCCGAGTAGATCGGCAATGACCTGCTCGCGATCCTCGCCGGCGTCGATCTCCTGCAGCGCGATGATGTCGGGACTGATCTCCCGCAGTTGCGCTGCGATCACCGTCTTGCGGCGGGACCAGTCGGCCAGAAGCGGTGAAAGGACGTTGAAGGTCGCCACACGCACAGCACTCACGGATCTCTCGGCGCCGGTGGGCTTCTCGGAAACGATCACGAATCACATACTCGCAGCCCATACATGAGCAGCGTGCGCGACATCGGGCGTCTTCCCGAGTCCTTGGCCTACGCCAAGCCGCCCTTCTGACCGGGTAATCAGCGGCCGGAGCGCCGCCGCGCCGGATCGCTGTCGGCTTGATATCGGCGCAGTCCCTCGTCGGACACCCGCGCGTACTTCGCGAGGCTGCGCACCGAGGTATGGCCGGACAGCTTCATCAGCACCGGTGTCGACGCGCCTTCCTCCGCGGCATGCGTAAGCCGGGAATGCCGCAATTGATGCAGCGTGTACGGGCCGCCACCGAAAACGGCGGTGTGCTCCTCGAACAGCTCGGCAGCGCGCCGATATGACAACCTGGCCCGCTCCGTCGACGGATCGACATCGACTGCTGCTACCGACGGCCGCGCCTTGCGGTCGGTGAGGAACACCGGCCCGGTCCGGCGGCCGGTCAGCAGCCGCGGCAGTAACCGGGCGGTACCGGTCTGCCACGCGATGACCTCCCGTGCACCGCCTTTGCGGGTCACCACCGCACACCGGTTGCCGGTGTCGAGGTCGGGCACGTCCAGCATCAGCACTTCCTCGGCGCGGGCGGAGGATTCGTAGAGCATGTGCCACAGCACCCGCTCCCGCAGCAGCGCCTCCGCACCCAGAATCTCGGCGATGCGGTCCCGGCTCAACGCCTTGCTGGTATCTGGCGGCGCGGGCCGGGCCCGCAACCGCACCAGCGGATCACCAGTCAGCCAGCCCTGCTCACGCCAGTACCCGCACGCCGAAGCCAGCGCAGTCAACCGGATGTTGAACGTCTTGGCCGAGCGGCCACCCCACACGAACGTGAACCACCCACTCACGCGATCGGGTTCCCGATCGAGCAGCGACACATCCGTGTCCGCCCCGAAATCGGCGACGAGGCGATCCAGCGCCGGCGCATATGTCGCGCGCGTGTTGCGCACCGTGATCGTCGCCAGATAGATCTGCACCGCATCCGCCAGCCGCACACCGCTGGCCGACCGCGGTAGCGCCTGAACCCGTCCCACGCACACCCTCCCGCCACTACCGCAGATAGTTTCCAGAGTCGCGGTAGCGCGGAACGCTCATAACGCCAGGACGACTCACCAGTTACCGCACATAGTATGCCACTATGTGCGGTAAATCCTTAGCGTGACTTTTCTCGCGAACATCACTTCCCACGTCAATTCCAGCTGGCCACGCATCCGGGGGCCTGCGGTACGGGGCGGATTCCGATCGTTTCGATCGGGCTGAGGTTAAGTGATCACAGCTCGCATGCCCGCCGACTAGCCTCAGCGGCGGTGAACGTGAGGGGGATTCGGTGGCGCGGATAGTCGTCGTCGGTGGCGGCATCTGCGGGTTGGCTACCGCGCTTTTCCTGGGACGGCGCGGCCATGAGGTGACAGTGCTGGAGAAGGACAGCCGAACGGCCGGCCACGATCTCGAACACGACTTCTTCGACTGGCACCGGCCGGCGGTTCCGCAAGCGATACAGCCGCACAGCCTGCTCTCACCGGTACGCACCGTGCTGCGCGAGGAAGCGCCCGACGTCTATGAGACGATGCTGCAGCTCGGCGCCGAAGAATGGCACGAACTCGATCGTTTCGCGCACCGCCCGCCACCACGCCCCGGCGACGAGGATCTGGTGACCATCCGTGCTCGCCGCATCATCGTCGAGCAGGCGCTGGCAGCTGCCGTACAACGCCAGCCCGAAGTCACCATTGCCCATAGCGAACCAGCCACCGGTCTGATCATCGAGGCCAGCGGTCAGCAGCCGCACGTCGCCGGGGTGTACCGCGGTGCGGGACCCCTTACCGCCGACCTCGTCATCGACGCGAGCGGCCGCCGGTCACCGCTGCCCGGCTGGCTGACCGGAGCCGGGGCACGAGCCCCTGTCGTCGATACCCATCGTGCCGGCATCGCGTATTTCTGCCGGTGGTACCGGCTGCACCCGAGCGCACCCCGCCACCCGGCAACCACCACGACCGGCGGATCCACACCCTTCGCCCTCGGCGGCGTATTCCCCAGCGACAATGGTGTCTTCGCGGTCCACCTAGCGGTGTCGACCAGCGACCCGACGCGTGCGGCCCTGCGCGACCCCGCAGTCTTCGAGGCGGTAGCTCAGACATTTCCAGGCTGCGCCGACTGGTTGGCACTCACGCACGACCCGGTCGGACCGGTCTTGGTAATGGCAGGCCTCGACAACCGGCGAACTGCCCTCGTCGACAACAAAGGCCCAATAGTCACCGGACTCCTCGCAGTAGGCGACAGCGTCCTGCACACCAGCCCCACCCTCGGACTGGGCATCCCGTTCGGACTACGCACCGCCGCATGGGTAGCAGCCCACGCCGATCAACCCGCCGATGACGAACTCACTATCGCCCACCACCAATGGACCACCAGCACCCTGGGACCCTGGTTCGACCATCAGGTGACCACCGACAAGGCCGGCGGTCACCGGCTGCGACACGGCTCGGAACTCACCAACGCCGAAACCGGGCCCGCGACCGAGAACCCCGAGGAAGAGCTGCGCGCTGCTCTACCGTGGTGTGCGCTGGAAGACGCCCACGTGATGCGCGCCCGTGCCCGGGTACGTCACCTGCTGGACCTGCCCCAGGACGCGTACGCAGCGCCCGAGATCCAGGAACGGGTCGCCGCATGGCTGATCGAGCACCCCAACTTCGAACCACCCCGACAAGGTCCCGACCGGGCCCAGCGGGAAACCCTGACCGCTGTGCCCACGACCTGACGGGGAAGTCCTCCGGATCGCACTCTGCGGCGACGAGCCGGTCCTCTCTGCGCCGGCTCACCAACGATCGTTGGTGAGCCCCGGGGTACAAACGAGCCTTCCTCGGTGCGCACCCGCACAGACCCGTCCCACATTCCACCGTCCCTACAGTCGACCAGCGCAGCCAACTCCGCAGTTCAGAGCACAGATGCCGCCGAGGAAAGAAACCATCGGCGGCTACTGGCGTTGTGTGTCGCCTGCTTAGCGTGACTTTCCTCCCAGATGATCCTCAACCCCCGGATGGACGAGGCCCGCAACCGGCTGCACGACATCGCCACCGCACCAGGGCGCAACGGGCTGGCGTCGATGGAACGTGCCCAGCTGGATGCGACACTCGCCGATATCGACACCGGCCGGATCCGCGGCGAGAAGGACCTGCCGGTCCTGATGTGGGCCGATGACCGCACCCGCGCCCAGATCGACGAGGAGCGCCAATTCGAGGCCGGATCCCACATCGGCCGCGACACCTGCCGCAGCATCGACGCACTCGTGGCCGGCACCGGCCGGGAGTTCGACCAGCGGCAGCAGGAGACGCTGTCCACGGCGGTGGCCGGTGTCGGTGACGCGATCTCCAGCGTCGCCACCGGCCCGGGACTGGAGACCCTGGACACCCAGCGGCGCCGCTACAACGAGAAGGTCCGCGGCCTCGGTGAGGCTCTGACCCGGGCGGGTATCGACCCCGGCACCAAACAGCAGGTCCGCGAAGTCGTCGACCGCAACGCGCGCACCGCGGGCAAGTTCGGGCGCGCAACCACCGAACGGGAGCAGCGGTGGAAGACACGCACCGAGCAGGTGGTCAGCGCCCGAGACGACGCGATCGCTCAGCGCCAGGCCGCCGACGCGGGCCGCGCACCGCGCCAAGGCCGCAGCTGCGCGACTCGGGCCGACCGTGGGACCCAACCCAGTACACCCGCCCCAACACGAGCAGCGGGACGCCGACAACTGCACAGTGACCTGGGTAGATAACCCTCTCCCGGAATAGAGTTCGGCCCCTGGCGACCGGTAACCGCCAGGGGCCGAACTGTGTCCCGGATCGAACACCGAGACGCACCGTGCGGGCAACGTACTCTCGGAAGATCAGGCTGAACTCGGGGTTTGGGGAGGGTGTCGCAGTGGAGTCTTTCGAGCAGCGTTATGGGTGGTATCTGGAGATGCTGCGGGATGAACCGGCACTCGGGATGTCCGAGCTGGCGGCTGTCGAGCGGCAGATCCGCCGCCTCAATCACGACTTCGAGCACGCCGAACTCGCGGCTGGGCAGCGGCTGGAGCTGATCGCACTGCGCAATGAGGCAATGACCCATTTGGCCGCGGCACAGCACCAGGCTCGGATCGACGACGCCCAGGCTATCGGCCGCTCCGTTGCCGCGCAGCTTCAGCGCGAACGGCGGCGCGATACCGGCCGCGGTCGCGAACGCTGACACCGTAATTCACCGATCCTCGGTCACGGGTCCGTCAACCGGGCCTGCTGTGTCGGGGTGTCGGGTGATACTCAACGTGGTACGTCGCGGGGCCGAGAAGCCAAGGCCCGCAGGGGATCACATGGATGGGGTCACATGACGGAGACATACGAACCGGAGGGGATGGCCATAACCCGAGCGGGGCAGCCCTGGACAACAGCAGAGTGCCGGCGCCTGGTGGAGCAGGTACGGGCGGGGAAACAGGTGATGGAGCTGGCGGCGGAGTTCGGGCGCACCGACGGCGCGATCCGGTCCCGATGCCACCTGCTGTTGCCGCCCGAACGGCGGGCCGAAGCAAACAGCAAGCGGTTGGCGGTGCAACTGCTCGGCGTCGAGCTGTACAACGACCCCGAGTACGACTGGGAGCAGCACCTTCGTACTCACGCCGCCGCGGCGAACAGGTTGTACTGGAGCGAGGCCATGGACTCCGCGCTATTGGAAGGCTGGCAGCGCGAAGCGAGCTGGGACGAGCTGACCGCCGCGACCAGCGCGACCGAACGCGAAGTGGCGCAGCGGCTCAAACGACGCGGCATCGTCGCGAGCCAACAGGAGATTTTCGATCGTATCGGCCCTCCGGGATTCAGCCGCCGCCCCGAACCCGCCGACGTCGGACCGAGTCCGCTGTGGGTGCTCGTGATCTCGGGCCTGCGCGGCCAACCGCCTCACGTCTCGCTGCACACCCGCCGAGCGGGCGCGGAAACCACCCTCACCGACATCACCGACGAGCATCTGGCCGAGGGCGGCCGAGCCGAGGAACTCGGTATCACCATCGTCTCCCGGACCCCGAACACAGCGTGAGTGTTCTTCGCCGGGCCGCAGTCTGTGCGGTCCTCCAGGGGCCGTGTTTCCTTCGCATCCAGGAGTGTTCGACATGACCGATAGACCATGGGCTCGAGATCTCCAGCAGCAGACAGAGGAGTTCAAGCGGCGGTATCACCGCCAGTTCGTCGCCCGTTTGCCGGTGACCGCCGTGCTCGCCCTCACCGGCGTGAGTATGTATGTCACGTGCGCGATATTCGGGATGCGGTGGGCTCGGCTGGCGGGCGCCTCGAACTGGGAGGCAGCGGTGTGGCCGGTCGCGGTCACATCCACCACCACGCTCGCCGTCTACTGCTGGGTCCGGCTCGTGCCCGAGTGGTACCCGAGCGAAGCCCGCTGGCTGTTCGCCACTGTCGCCACCGCGGGGGCGGTACTCGCGATGGGCGGCAGCACGCTGTACATCGCCGATCTGCCGCAGCAACTACACCCGAGTGCCGCGACCCTGGTCAAAGGCGTCCCCGGGTTCTGCATGATCCTGTCGGGCGCAATGGCGGCAACCTTCCTCCGGGCGAGCCGGCCACCGGAAAACCCACTCGGGGCCATGCTTCCTGCGAGCGGCCCCGAGGTTGAACCACAGGCGTGAGGACCTGCTCGCCGCACGAGCGGGTTCAATCTCCGTGGGAGTCGGAGGGATCGTCTCCGAAGTCCTCGTACCAAACCCAGGCCGGCGCTGGGGGCGCAGGCGGCTGGTAGTTCGGGCAGCTCCAGTCGTGCAGTGCGGTGATGGTCACGCTGTGGCAGCACGGTGGAGTGAGGTCGGTGCCGGGAAAGGCCATGCAGTCGAATATCTCATCGGCCACCGACACGGCGGTCGGAGCAGGTGGCTCACTCCCCGATTCTTCCCCGCTCAGATGCTGATCATCGTCCGACGCCGCGGAAAGTCTCTGTACGGCGGATGTATGTCTCTATGTATATAGACATACAATCCTGGGTGACCCCCTCCACCTCCGCCGCAGGTCACCGGGCATTTCCGGCCAGTAAAGGTGATGTGTTTTGATCACATCACGGAATAGGGCACCGAGGGTAGCACCGAATACGGCACGGAAAAAATCTCATCGGACCAGCGGTGGCGAAAACCCGCCAGGCACCTCCGAACGGACACGGCGCCCTGTCCGGAGTATGTCTCTCTATGTATAAGAGACATACATTCCTGGGTAACCCCCGTTCCACCCCTGCGCAGGTCGCGGGGCCTTTCCGTCCAGACGCCCGTGGGGTGTTTTGATCGGCCCACGTAAAACCGCACGTAACTCCCCACGTAGTTCCCCACGTAAAAATTCCACCGGTGCAAGGGCGGCGAGAACCCGCCACCCCTTCCGCCGGACCGGGTGCGGCAGCCCGGCCAGCGGCGGAGGACACTCGAAGGCATGGGTGCGGACGAGGACGCGCGCCGCAACAGACCCATCACCGAGGCAGCGGCCATTCTCGACGGCCTGGTCACCCAGGCCGAGCACGAACGCGCGCACGAGCACGACGGCGCCATGGCGGAGTGGCTCGATGCCCTGCTCGCCGAGCTGCGCCCCATCGCGGAGCAGATCCACGACCTGGCGGCGACCCAGCAGCTCTTCGGCGTCGTCGAACGGCACGGACCCGGGCCGTGGCCGGCCGAGGATCTCGCGGCCGTCGCGGGGGTCGACCCATCCACGGTGCAGCGGGTCCTCGACCAACTCACCGCCGCCGGAATCGCCCGGACCGAACCCGGCGGGCGAGAGGAGCATCCGGGCCGTTGAGGGCTTTGTTGTCGGCCCGATCCGGCGCTGAGCGCGCGGAACATCGAGCAGTTGGCCTTCAGGTGATTTCATGTCGGCGTGACCGATGAGGGTGGCTACGGCCGGAGGAACCTATCTCGTCCCTGGTCGGGCAATCCGGGTACAGAGGCGAAGAGGGTAGCCGACGATGTAGATCGTGACACTCGATGAGACTGCGCAACCTCTGTCCCTGGTCGGCCCGGCCCGGTATGACCTTTGGATTCCGGTCCCCGGCAAGGACGACATCGGATTTGTCGTCAACGGGCTGGCTCTGCCTCGCGTAGGCGATGACCTCAGCTTCGAGGGAAGTGCCGGGAATCTGAATGTGACGGTGACGAAGGTCGATCACACGTTCTGGTCCGCTGAGGTCGAAGAGGTACCGCGCCGCACCATCTCGATCACCGGCGCGCCGTGGCCGGCCAGTTCCGAACTGGTCGAGAAGCTCCAGGTTGAGAGCGAACTCGAAAAGTGGGTCGCGGGCTTCCCAATGCTCGAACCCCTCTGAGGGGGGGGGAGCCGACTACGGCATATCCGCCCGAAATTCGGCCGATGCTACGGCTACCCCCATCCGGATACCCAATCGAGAGCCCTACTTCTTCCCGGATCCCTTTCCACCGGCGCCCTTCGCTGCGCTGGACTGGGCCCGGGATGCGAAGCCCGATTTCGCCGAGCTGCTGCTTGAGTTCTTCGCCGATGCGGACTGAATGCGTGAGGCCGCGGCGGTGGTCATCTTCCCGCCGCCCTTTCCGCCGGACTTGGACATGACACCTTCCTTCCTCGTGCCCCTGCTCCAGTCTTCGCCCCAACCGGTCCGGCCGCCAGGTCGACTACGCGCGTCGTCTCGTAACCAAGGATTCGAGACACAGCGCATCGACCAGGATGAAGCTCGGTGGATCACGTCGCGTAAGCCTGTCGCAATATCGGTCTGGCTGCCCAGAGGTGAAGGCCGATAGGTTCCGCTTACCTGGAGCCTACGATCCTGCTATGGGTAAACCGAAGCGTCAGAGCTTCACTCATGAGCAGAGGCTGAAGGCGTTCGTGCTTCGTGCCCGCCGGATCACAGCCCACTCGCTATGGCGCGAGCAGAAGCAACTTCTCGAGAAACTGCACGTCGGGCAGATGAACGTGTCGGTGACACATAACCACCGGACCGGTGAAGTCACCTACGTCCATCGCGAGGAGTTTCCGGCGGAAGAGCTGCTTGAATCCCTCGCGGCCCGGATCCGGCCGCTCATTCTCGACAGCGAGGAACTCCACTACTCCAAGGTGCTCAATTCCATCGCGGCCCTCGTGCCTGCGGCGGACTTCCCCGACTACGTATTGCCGATCGGAGAGTGGCACAAAGTGTGGGCGGCTGTGGCGACACGCGACGCGTCTGCCCAGGCGTACTACATCGTGACGGACCAGGGCGCTGCTTCGGACCAGGACCTCATGTACGCGTGGCTGTACGGCGATGTCGTACACGCTGACGACAAGGAGACGGAGTCGAAGGGACTCAGCATCGAGCAGCGCTACAAGGCAGCCGCAGGAATCGTGACACGGATCGTCGACTGCACGGAGCTGACCCTGCTTCTAGTCCGGATGCTCGTTGAGGAAGGAGTTCTCACCGTCGACAGCGAGCTGTTCGAACGCGAGGTCGTAGTGAAGCGAACCGTCTTCACTAATCCGGTCCGGGCGTACGCAGCCGTTGACCCGGATACGCCGCTCCCATTGGATGGCGGTCCGCTCGATCCGGAGATCTGGATGCCGATGTATAAGACTGTCGCAGCGGCCGTGCCTTCACCATCGTCATGCGCTGTCTGGTGGAAATCCCGCGGCCGACCCTATCCGGCGACACCCCCTTTCCAGCAGCAGCGTGTGATCCTTCAGGAGATTGAATCCCCATGATCCGCACCCTGATCGCCGGATGATCTCCGAAGAGATCCGACGCGGCCCCAGCCGAGCCAGTCCAGACCTCCACCGAGAGTCTCTAAAACGATGGATATCGCGAACCTTCGGCGTGGGCGGAAACGCCCGGGTGGATGCGTCCCCCAACCCGGTCTCGATGGCATGGTCCGGGTGCCCGGAGCGGAGCTGATCCGTGCCTGGTTGCCGGCGGCCGGGGGGCGGAACAGACCGGGTGCGGCTGCTGTGTTGTTTCTTCCGGTAACGACTCGCGGTTGGCCATCGATGATCAGGCGACAGTGAAGCAATGTGGGAGAAGGGGTTTCATATGAATAGCAAGGCAATGGTCGCTGTGCGGGCTGTGGTGGCCGCCGCTGTGGTGTCGGGTTTCGCCACGGTGTTCGGGGCCGGGTCGGCTCAGGCCGCGCCGCAGGACTGTACTGTCACGCGGGACTTCACCGGCGCGTCGGCGGCCTGCCACGACGACGGCCCCGCGGGCCGGGAGTACGCGCTGATCGTGGAGTGTTTCGGCCTGCACCCCATGCCGAACGCCTTTCCGCTCGTGACCATCGGCGCGTACCAGGGTTCGTGGAGTGGCTCGTTCGGCCCGTCCGGACACGGCACGGCCTCGTGCTTGGGCCCGATGAGCGTCGGGACCGCCACCAACGCCTACGTCACGATCTACCGGGACTGAGCCTTTCCCTACCGCGTCGGGCCCGACAACACGAACCGTTCGAAATCCCGGCTTCCAGTGCCGCGCCTTACCGTGGCGGTCCTGAGGTTGGGCCATACCAGGGAGATCTCGTGACCCGAACCGCACTACTCACCGCGTTTACAGCCGCCTGCGCGATATCTGTCTCAGCGTGTGGTGGGGAAAGCGAAACCCCGAGGGCATCGGCACCGGGTACCGTCGCGGCCACCACCTCGGGGACGGAAACCCCCGAGCCCGCCGAGGGAGGAACCGAGCCCGTTGCTTCTGCGGCGCCCGGTCCTTCGGCTGTGCCCGCACCCCCGGCCGCAGCGCCGGCGCCTGATCCATCGGCTGTGCCCGCACCGCCGGCTGCGTCGCCGGTGGCCGATCCTCCAGAGTCGCCCGCTCCGCCGGTGGCCGATCCCTGCGCTGAGGTGACCGATGAGTACTTGATCACCACGTTGCGGATGACGGGCTTGCCTCGCTATCCCTTGGCCCGTCTCGAGCAAGCACGATGCAGCGGCTCCTTCGCCTCGGCGATGTCGTATCCGGAAGGCACTCTGCACCCGGTCATGTACCTGTTCGAGTACTCCGAACAGGACGGGCACACCCACTGGCGGGTGATCGATGTCGGCGAGGGCCTCGACTGCGTGAACAGGCATGGAGTCCCCGCCGATGTCGGCCGCGAAATCGGCTGCGCCTCTTAGGCCGATCCGGGCGCCAGTTACTGCCCGTATCAGCGGGGCGGGCCCGGAAGGATCTGTGGTCGGTGCCCCATACCCGTTGGCGCGGCGGGGGCTTCCGGCTGGTCAAGACTGTTGAGGGTGGCACCGCGTACGCGGTGCCACCCCCCTCAACTACCTCGCTACACGCCCTGGCTGCAGGGCATCGAAGAGGCTACTGGCACTGTGCGGGGCCCTGGTTCATGTGCACCAGCCGCAGGATCGTGCAGATTAGCGATTGCGTGGACGAGCCGGTGCCGTCGTTGGCGACCGACCGGGTTGCAGACAGCGTTCCAGTGGCGGGCTGCGCGATGGTCTGGGCCTGCGCGGGCGCCATCGGCAGCAGTACGGCGCCGAACAGGAGCGCGCCGACACTGATCCGGGAAACACGGTTCATCTGGAACATGCCTTCCTACAAGGTTTCGATCCGCGGGAGCGGATCCGAACGCTCATCGACGGCTTGGCCGGCTTTGTTACACGCGCACTTCACTTTTCGCATTCCGTGAACATCCTTGCCTTCCCGATTCCATGCTGACCAACGAGCCTTCCGCTACTTGCTGTTGCTCACAGCCGCCGCGCCATGTTCATAAATTGATGCATTCCTGGACGTTGATGCGCTGGATCATCGCTGGTCATCTATGTTTAGCCCGATCCACTCGTTCATCAACGACCCCTTTGCGAACACCGACGGGTCGTCTGTTCAGCCCTGCCGTTGGTCCAGGCGGATACCGGCCTTGATCGGTTCGCTATGCCGGTGAGATGCCTGACCAGAATTCGGTCGCCAGCGCCGCGAACTCGTCGGCACGTTCGATCTGTGGCACGTGCCCGGTGTCTTTGAACAGGTGGGTGTGGATGTGCGGAAGGCGCGTCCGGGCAGCGTCGAGATGCGCGAAGGGGAGAATGCGGTCCTTGTCGCCCCAGACGATAAGCGTGGGCACGGCACGATCGGCCATAACGTCGAGTAGCGTCGTGCGCCAGCCGGCGTGTGCGCCCCTCGGGCCACCCAGCGAGGTCAAGGTCTCGAGGAGAACCCGCGTCCCCTCCGGACGCCGGGCCAGGCGATACCCGAGTTGGACCCGTTCCGGGGTCACCATCGCGGCGTCGTAGAACAACGACTTCTCCAGGCGCCGCGCGGTGCGCGGACTCCACGTACGCGTTACCAGGCGGCCCAGCGGCGGGATCGTGAGCAGCCGCAACGAAAGGGCGACTTCTCGGCCGAATCCGGCGGGGGCGGCAAGGACCAGCGAGCGAACCCGGCCGGGCGCTTGCGCGGCCAGTTGCATGGCGATGGCACCTCCCAAGGAGTTGCCCACCACGTGCGCCGGCTCCGCGATTTCCAGGGCGTCGAGGAAGTCTTCGACGAACTCCGCCAGCGCGGGAAGACTGTATCGCTCGCTCAGGGGGGCGGATTCTCCGTAGCCGGCCAGATCCACGCTGATGACCCGCAGCCCGCGGTCGGCGAGCAGCCGATGCTGTTCGATCCAGTCTTCGATGCTGCGTGCGGTCCCGTGGATCAGCAGTACGGGGACCCCCGCCCCCTCATCGAGGTAGCGGGCCCGCCGGCCCCGCACGGTGATCTCCCGTGTACCGGCCGCCCGCAGGCTCTCGGGTGTAGTGGACTGGGGTCGCATCAGACCCTGGCCTCCGCACCACCGATCTCGTCCATATCCCTATTGTCCCCTCCATGTTCTGGCCCCGGTGGATATTTTCGGCCACGGCATCGGCATCGAAGGCCGTGCCGCCGAGGATCGGGTGCCGAGCGGACACGGTTCGAAATTGTCCACAAATTGATGCATTCCTGAACATTGCAGCGTTGGATCATCGCTGGTCAACGATGTTTCTGCGGGCCATCTGTCCATCAACCATCCATTCGCGGACACCAGCGGGTCGCGTCGGTTCAGTGCATCGTGGTGGTGAGGTAGTCGCGCCCGCCGACGAGGAAGGTGTGTCCCGCGGTGGCGGGGGCGTCGATCGCGGCGACGATGGCCCCGGCGAAGTCGTCGACGGTAGGCAGCGGCCCGTGGGTGCGGCGGGCGGCGACCGCCGCGGGATCTCGGCGATCACCGCGACGATGGCGGCGGAGAAGATCCCCTACAGCGAGGCGAAAGCCCGTGCGCTGCGGTCGGTGCGGCTGGGCCGGCCGTTCCACGTCCACACCGTCGACGAGTTCTCCTACCGGCAGGAATGCACCCGCGCCTACGCCGAATACAACGTCGAGCAGGGCCGCGTCGACTACGCCCCGATCCCCGCCGAGCAGCGGGCCCGGATCAGCACCGAGGTCGCGGTCCGGATGTTCACCGAGGAGACCGGCCGGGCCCCGTTGAACGAGCGGGAACTCTCGGGGTGGATCGCGCGCGCCTCGCAGCCGTCGCGGCGCTCGGTGGCGGGGTATGACTGCACGTTCACCCCGGTCAAAAGTGTGGCGGCGGTGTGGGCGTTGGGGACACCGGAGGTCGCCGCCGAGATCGAGGGCGCGCACTACGACGCGATCCGGGACACGGTGGCCTTCCTCGAGCGTGATGTGTTGCGGACCCGGGTGGGCCGCAACAGTGTGCGCCAGATCGAGGTCGAGGGCGGCTTGATCGCGACGATGTTCGATCACCGCTCCTCCCGGGCCGGCGACCCGCTGCTGCATACGCACATGGTGGTGTCGAACCTGGTGAAACGCCCGGATGGGAAGTGGGGCTGCATCGACGGCAAGGCGATGTACCGGTTCAAGGTCACCGCCTCCGAGCTGTACAACACCCGGTTGGAACACCATCTCGAGCTGCGGCTGGGTATGCAGTTCGCCGACCGGGCCGCCCGCCGCGGTAAGCGCCCGGTCCGCGAGGCCGTGGGCGTGGACCTGCGGCTGACCGAGGCGTGGTCGAAACGCTCGACGGCCATCAAGGCCGAACTGGCCCGTCGCAGCGCGCAGTTCCTCGCCGATCACGGCCGCGAACCCACCCCGAATAACCTCTATGACCTGGCCCAAGAAGCCACCCTCAAGACTCGCGGGGAGAAGCTGACGGGGCGCACCCGCGCCGAGGAGCGTGCGCAGTGGCGTCGCGATGCCGAGCAGCTGCTGGGCGCCGATGCGGTGCGGATCATGCTGGCTGCCTCACTGAATCACCCGACACCCGACCGTGCACCTCTCGATGCCCGCGAGGTTGCCGCCCAGGTGGTGGGCAGGGTGGCCGAGACCCGGGCGACCTGGCAGATCAACCACCTGCGCTCGGAGACCGAACGCCAGCTCCGCGGCCGCGTCGACCCGCACCGGTGGGCCACCCTGCTCGATGAGGTCCTCGACGCCGCCTTGTCTCCACCGTTGTCGATCCCGCGCGGAACTCCGGACCCCGGGACCGCGCCCGGAGTGCTGGCCCGCAGCGACGGGACCAGCGTCTACACCCCGACCCGCGCCCAGCTCTACACCAGCCCCGACATCGTGGCCGCCGAGCAGCGGTTGATCGCGGCGAGCCTGCAAACCGGCGGCCGCACCCTCCCGGCCAGCGCGGTGGACGCGGCGCTGGTGGAGTTCGCGGCCAACCACGACGGCGCCGAACTCAACCTCGAGCAGCAGGCGATGGTGCGCGAACTCGCCGGATCCGGTGCCCGGCTGCAGGTCGCGATCGCGCCCGCCGGCACCGGCAAAACCACCGCGGTCACCACCCTGGCCCGCGCCTGGACCAGCGACGGCGGCACCGTGGTAGGCCTGGCCCCCACCGGCGCGGCGGCCGCGAACTTGCAAGAAGATCTGGGCCATCACTGCGCCACCGTGGATATGCTGCTCACCCTCACCCGCGCTGAGCGGCCGGAATCCGAGCTGCCCGAGTGGGTGCGCTCGATCGGGCCCGACACATTGGTGGTGCTCGACGAGGTCGCGAAAACCTCCACCCTGGGATTCGATGCGGCGGTGTCGTGGCTGCTGGACCGGGGTGCCAGTATCCGCGCGGTGGGCGATGACCGGCAGCTGGCGTCGGTGGCCGCCGGCGGAGTGATCCGCGATATCGTCCACCACGCCGGAGCCCCCACCCTCACCCGTGTGGTCCGCTTTTCCGATCCGGGTGAGCAGGCCGCCAGCCTCGCACTGCGCGAGGGAGATCCGGCTGCGGTCGCCTACTACGCCGACCACAATCGCCTGCACGTCGGCACCCTGGGCGACGCCATCGCCTCGGCCTGGCGGGGCTGGCGCGCCGACACCGCCCAAGGTCACGACAGCATCCTGCTCGCCCCGACCCGCGACCTGGTCGGCCAACTCAACGCCTTGGCCCGCGACGAACGCCTCACCCGCAGCGGCGCCCCGGCCGGACCCGAAGTGCTGCTCGGCGACGGTCTGGCCGCCTCGGCCGGCGACATCGTCACCACCCGCCGAAACCACTACGGACTCTGGTTCTCCCGCACCGACCACGTCCGCAATGGCTACCGCTGGCAGGTCCGCACCGTCCACCCCGACGGCCGGGTCACCGCCGCGCACCTGGGCTCCGGGAAACTTGTCACGCTCCCATCTGATTACGTCGCCGAACACGTCGATCTCGGCTACGCCACCACCATCGACACCGCCCAAGGCCTCACCGTCGACACCTGTCACGGAGTCCTCACCGGGCGGGAATCCCGCGCCCAGCTCTACGTACTCG
This sequence comes from Nocardia grenadensis NBRC 108939, assembly GCF_001613445.1. Lineage (GTDB taxonomy): Bacteria > Actinomycetota > Actinomycetes > Mycobacteriales > Mycobacteriaceae > Nocardia > Nocardia grenadensis. Next base: position 30,371 of record NZ_BDCJ01000041.1, on the reverse strand, counting down.
CCACCCGGGCCCGCAACGGCTCCCACCTGTACCTGGCGACCGCCGACACCGGCGACGACCCGGACAACCTGCACACCTGGCGGGCGCTCAACCCGCCGACCGCACTGGATCTGATGACCGAGATCCTCGCCCGTGAGGGCACCCAGACCTCGGCGACCACCACCGCCCGCGAAGCCGCCGACCCGCGCCGCATGCTCGCGTATTCGGTCGACGCCTACCTCGACGCTCTCGGCCTCACCGCTGATGCGGTCCTGGGCGAGCAGCACCGCGCCCAGCTCACCGCGGCCGCCGAACGACTGGTCCCCGGGATCACCTACGAACAAGCCTGGCCGGTACTGCGCCAGACCTTGCACCTGGTCGCCCTGGACGGCCGCGACCCGATCGCCGAACTCACCACCGCCGCCGAAGCCCGCGAGCTCGACACCGCCGACGACAAAGCTGCCGTGCTGGACTGGCGGATCGGCCGGCCCACCGGCGGCGGACCGATCGACTGGCTGCCCGCACTCCCCGACCAGCTGCGCACCGAACCGACCTACGGCGAATACCTGCAAGGCCAGTGGTTCACGATCGCGCACATGGTCAAAAACGTCGGCCAGACCGCCCGCGCCTGGACTCCGGACAGCGCACCGAAGTGGGCTGCCGCGATTCACGGTGTCGGCCCTGACCTGCTCGCCGAACTGGCCATCTGGCGCTACGCCCACGCCATACCCGACAGCGACCGCCGCCCCACCGGGCCGCCTTGCTACCCCACCGCCGAACGCGCCGCCCAGCAACGCCTCGACAGCGCGGTCGCCGAGAAGATCGGCAGCCTCGACACCCACACCCGCCGGTGGGCGCCGCTGGCGCGTGAGGTCGATCAGCGTCTGCTCACCGACCCGTTTTGGCCGGTGCTGGCCGCCGAGCTGTCCCAGGCCCAGGACACCGGTCACGACACCGCCGCCGACGTCCGGGCCGCGGCAGCTCTGCGGCCGTTGCCCTACGAACAGCCTGCGGCCGCCCTGCACTGGCGGCTGACCGACACCCGTAGCGAACCCGGTGACCGAGAGCATCTGCGCCGGTATCTGCAGGCCGACCCGCTGCGCGCTACCCCCGAGTTTCTGCTCGGTATCGAGGGGATCCAGCTCTACGACAAGTGGCGCAGGAGCAACCGGGATCGGTGGCGGGCCAACAAAAAGCTCGCCTCCGCCCAGGGCTTCGTCGACGACCTCGACAAGATCCATGACCAGGCGAAAGCGACAATCGCAGACATCACCGCCGCCCGCAAAGCCGAGAGCACCCGCGAGAAGTGGGAACAGGCCGCGCGAGCCGACTTCCAGCAGTGGTGGACCGCCAAAGAACTGCTCGGTGAGGTCAAGCGCTGGCAGTGGTGGCTGAAGAACGACCGTCAGGCCGCGCACGACGACAGCCTGGCCCGCTACGAAAAAACCCGGGCCGGCTTCGAGAAGGCCACCGACGCCGCACGCGAAGCAAAGACCAAGGCCGAGAAGACCGCAGGCGGCTCCTTCATCTGGGATACCAGACTCACCGAGGCCCAGGCCCGCATCGAGAACTACGAGAGCGAACGGGCCTCGCGCTTGGAGAGGGTGGCCAGCGAGGAAGGGAACGTAGCCCACTACGAACAGGCCGACCAGCAGCTCCGCGACCGCATGCAACAGGTACTTGACGAAAAACAACGCCGCATCGACATGCCCGAACCGCAGCGCCGCATCGAAGAAGCCCTCCGCGACGACGCCGCCGGCAGCACCCACGAAGACGCGCACGACCCCGAGGCCTGGCATGCTGCGTTCCGCACCGCGCTCTCACGCCCGCCCGAAGCGACCGAACCCCACCCCTACCAGGACATCGAATACATGTTCAGCGGGTCGGCCCGCTCCCAGGCCAGCCGCAGCCGGGCCGTTGATCTACGGATGGGCCGCAGCGGCCCGTCCCACGATTCCGGGCCCAGCCGCAGCCACGGGTACGGGCTGTGACATCCCGTCGGCCATGGTCGTAAGAGTTGAGGCCGCAGCCGTATCGGTGAACTCCGACCGGTCTCACGCCGCGACGTCGAAAAGAGCCAGCGGCGGCGGAGCCGCAGCCGCCCGCTGCTCGGCCCGCTCACGGACCGCGCAGGTCGGCCCGATCCCCTCAGCGATCGAGCGCGGCGACAACAGCCAGCCGTGACAACGGCGGCAGACCGCGACCAGCTTCACGGTGGGCCGTTCGTCGGTTTCGGCCATCTCTCTCCTCCGGCCAGCTCGGCTACGCCGTGAGGATCGCACGCCCCTCCGACACAGACCCGGCGTAGAGACCCCGTCAGCCGGTGGAGTCCACCCGGACCAGGGCACCCAGCGGCATCGAGAATGAGTATCTACCTGCGGCGGAGTCGTCGATCGACTCGATCACCGCCCGGCCCTCGTCGGGGTCGACCTCGCGCACCACGAAGACCGACTCACCGGAGGGCCCGATGCGCACCTGGTCGCCGACTTCGATCACACAACGCAGCATAATCGAAAGAATGTTCGAAGCCTGGAACGACGACTTCTCCGCGCCCCTGCGGCGTGTCCTGGACCCACCGGCCCCGGTCCTGGTGGATCTGAACGTCGTCCTCGCACCCGCGCCGGGGTTCCGCCGCGACGCCATCTCGATGCGCACCAAGACCGCCGGCCTGGACACCACCGCCACCGTGCCCGGCCTGCTCTACGCCTGGGCCCGCTCGGTGACCGGCGGCTGGATCGGATACGTGCATCTCGCCATCCCGACCGGCAACCGCGGCGGCTACGTCGAAACCCGCCAGTGGTGCCCCGCCCACGCGCTGACCCCGAACGAGGACCGGAAGCCCTGAGCGGCGCCGGTCAGAACAACATGAGCAGGAGAAAGACCACCAGCGCCGGCGGGATCAACCAAATCCACCACATCGGAATCGGCTCCACCGGCGGGAGACGCCCTTCCCGCTCCAGCTGCTCGATCCGCCGCCGACCGTCACCGACACGCGAAGCGGACGGGCGCGACGGTTCGGGCAGCTGGTAGGGGCACGTCGGGATCGGGTGATAGGCCATGTGACACCGCGGGTTCTGGCACGGGTAGGAGCCGGGCCCGAACCGGAACGGCTGCGTGCGGTCCATGCGCACCATCATGACCGGTGACACCGACTATCGACGGCGGACCGGGATCACCACCTCGGTGGCAAGCGGGCGCAGCCCGCGCGGCAGTACCTCAGATGAGGGGTGACGGGCTGCGGTCAGGCGGTGAGGATTTCGATCAGCCGCCGCCGCGCAGCCGCGTCCTCGGCAGTATCGATCAGAGCTCGGAAGAGCGTGGCCTTGGTGAGCGTGCGCCGGCCGGTCTCACGACGGAGAGCGTGCAGAAGGTCGTCCCAGCTCTCGGCGTCGGCCGGATCGAGCCGGACGGACCAGTTCACGGTGGTGGCGGCGCTGTCGCCGGGAGTTCCTGTAGCCATGACAGCAGCGTAGCACTATGCGCGCATGAAGGATTGCGCGCATTCACTCATTCACGCATACTTGAAGGGTCCTATTCCTCCACCTTCGGAGATGCAAATGACGATGAACCCCAACCCCCGCAGTACCGCGCTACGCGAGGTCCGGTCATGAGCCTGAGCAGCACGGTGTATTTCGCCGGATGGGGCGGAGATTCGCTCGGCTGGGAGCAGGTCCCCGGCATCGACCTGCGGCTGGCCGCCAACCACAACGAGGTGTGCGTGCAGGTCCACTCGCTGAACTTCCCCGACGCCGAACACCTCCCGCCCGGCGATGTCGAGGAGATCGACCTGACCACACTGCCCTACACCGAACTGTTCTGGGCATCACCGGCCTGCCCGGCATGGACCGACGCGAAGGGCGTCAAACGCTACTTCGACCAGTCCAACCAGTACTCGCTGCTCGCCGACGACGAACTGGGCCTGGTCCTGGAGGACCCGGCGGCCGCACGCAGCCGTGCCCTGGTCGAACAGATCCCGCGGTATCTGCGCGCGATGGCCGGTCGCGGGAAGCCCGTGTTGGGCGGGGTGATGGAGAACGTCATCCAGTGCCGCAAATGGGACCAGTGGCAGCGCTGGATCGGCGAGATCGAGGAGATCGGCTACGAAACCCAGCTGATCGCGCTGAACAGCATGCACGTCATACCCCGGCTCACCGACCCCGCACCACAGTCCCGCGACCGGCTCTACCTGGTCTACTGGCTGAAATCCCTCGGCCGGCGCCCGAACTGGGCCAAGTGGCTGCGGCCCCGGGCATGGTGTGAGACCTGCGATCGAGAGGTCGACGCTGTGCAGTCCTGGAAGCGTCCCGGGATCGAGATGGGCCGCTACGGCCGCTCCGGCCAGTACACCTACCGCTGCCCCTCCAAGACCTGCCGGTTCTCCGAGGTCGAGCCCTACACCACCCCCGCCTCCACCGTGATCGACTGGAGCCTGGACCCTGGCGAGAAGATCGGCGGCCGCGCCAAACCGTTGGCCGACAACACCCTCGCCCGCATCCGGGTCGGGCTGGAGAAGTTCGCCAACGAACCGTTCCTGTCCCCCGCCGGCGGGACCTGGCGGCGCGAGCCGGCCTCGCTGGCCGCACCGATGCCGACCCGCACCACCCGCGAAACCGATGCGCTGGTCATGCCCCCGATGATCGTGCAGACCAGCAAACGCGCCGAGATCACCGCCCGGATGGTGGGGAGGCCGTTGCCGACGCAGACCACCCGCCGCGAACTCGGTCTGGTCATCCCGCCGTTCATCACCAGCCTGCGCGGTGGTGGCAGCAAGAAATCCGCCCGGGGCGTGGACCAGCCGCTGGCCACGTTCTCCGCCGCCGGGTTCCACCACGGCCTAGTGCAGGCCCCGGGCACCCCCGAGGCTGCCCGGGACGCACTGCTGGTGCCCTACTACCGCACCGGCATACCCCGGCCGGTGGATGAGCCGCTGGGCACTCTCACCACCCGCGACCGGCACGGATTGCTCGGCATCGACCCGGCCCGCCTGATCGACGAGTGCACGTTCAGAATGCTCGAACCCGACGAGATCCGGGGCGGAATGGCCTTCCCCCGCAAGTTCAAACCAATCGGAGACAAACGCACCCAGGCCCGCGGCTACGGCAACGCCGTCACCCCACCGGCCGCCGAAGTACTCGGCTGCGCCCTGGTCGAGACCATCACCGGAGAGGACATCGAACGCTACGCAACCGCGTAGACCCTTCAGACGTGACGGACCCCGGCGACCATTACTCGCCGGGGTCCGTCACGTCTGGTGAAGGCGATCCTTCTCGTCCGCGCCTATAGCCTGTCGAAGTCGCGGTCGGTTACTCGTTCTGGGTAGAGAGCCAACTCCAGATCGCGGCCCTCCAGTCCGCTGAGTTTCTCCATCTCCTTGAAGACACCGCGGTTGGAATCCTCAAGGGCAGTCCAGACCTCACACGGTGCAGGCCGGCGACAGGTCACGCACGCTCCGTCTTCGCCCGGCTCATGCGGGAGAACGACCTCGGCGAACGAAGCCCGCCATGTGTCTCTGGATCGGTAGGCGCCTTTCATCCTGTCGCGGTACTCGGTAGCCATCACCCACGCCTTACGGGCATAGGCCCGTAGGTCGGCATCGTGTGCACGCAGCCGTTCGAGTTCGCGATCAGGAGGTTCGTCGGGTATCTCGTAGTGCTCCACGCAGAGAGGGCAGTACAGGTCCGCGCCGAATTCGATCATCTCGATCGACGGCCGGCCGACACTGCGTCCGCAGCAGGCACACGAGTACAGCGGCACTGGGCCGTCAATTTTCGGGCGCTGCGGCGCCTGTGTATCGCGGAACCGGTCGAGTACCGCAGCGTTCTCGCGGCGGATGAGTGCGGCCCGTTCTTCGGCTACTCGCCGACGTTCGTTCTCGAACCACTGGCGGCATCGCGCAGCGTCTTTCGACGAGACCCAAGAGGCGCCGTTCGGCGCCGTGATGCGTAGCTCATGGAACACGATCTGCAGATTGCGGATACCAACGCCGAGCTCACCTGCAAGTTTGACGGCACGCACGTGCTGCTCGGTCACTGGTACCACCCTTCGTCGCTCTCGCGGTCCGGCTCAGCGTAGACAACGGATCCGACAGGTTCGCCGACCCCGACTACGCCCTGCCTGCGGTGCTCACCGGCCGAAACCACGATCCGTGTCGCGGCCGGGTGTCCGCCGAGGAGCGGGGGTCTGGCGGCGCGCCGCCTCCTGCGTGGGGCTCGCTTTCTGCCCGTGCGACCGCATCGGAGGGGATGTCTTCGGCGCTGGGACGCGCTCGATGATCTGCCCGCGCTCGTTGTAGGGCAGGACCTCCATCGAGGCCAGCCGACGCGCGTTCCACGCCGCATACGCCTCGCGCATATCGGCCTGCGCCGCTGCGCTGTCGAGTCCATCAACGACCACAGCGGCCTGGGTGTGCGCCAGCCACGGCGGGGAGCCCTTCTCGGTGATGTAGGGCTTGGTGGGGTCGATACCGTCTGCCCGCATGTGGATCTCGGCCAGCGTCTGCCGGGCGGCGTTCGAGGCCTTCTCCGCGGTGCGGGCGCGTTCGGTGGCCGCCATCATGTCGCGGACCGCCAGCAGGCAGTCCATCAGCGCGTAGATCAGTGCCATATCGGCGGCGCTCTGGCCCTTCTTGATCCACAGCATCCGCGCGACCGCCTTGATCTGCGTGTCGTGTATCGGCCGTTCCGGGCGCTTGTGGGCGTCCAGGTCCGAGGCCGCCGCCAGCCGCCGCGACAGCCGATCCAGCGGCCCGGGCGCGTATTCGGTGGCCGCGCTCGCCGCGGCGAACAGCCCGGACGTGCGCCCGGCCGCTTCGGCCCAGGCCGCGCGGTCGTCGACCGGGATGGTGCGCATGTACGCGCTCCACTGCGCCAGCTCGGCGATCGCCTGCTGCTCGTCCAGCGGCGAGGAGATCTGCGGCCGGCCGCGTGAATCGGTGGCCTTGTTCCACTCGGCCAGCGCCTCGGCGGCCGCTTCCGGGGACTGGTCCCAGCCCGCCCAGCGGCGTAGCTGCGGCAGCGTCATGTCCTTGCCCAGCCGCAGCCCGGAGAACGTCAGCGTCTTCTCCCGCCGACCATCCGCGCCGCGGTCCGGGCGCCATTCCACGGAGTAGCCGGTGACGGTCTCTCGGCCACCTTTCTCGTAGTAGGCCTTGGGCATGATCCCGGCCGCGCGCATCTCCCGAACCCATTCGGCCTCACTGCTGGCCGCCACGGCGAGCGCACGCACCCGACGCTGCATCGCCTCCCGGTCGGTCTCCGGAGCGCCCTCACGCTCCTGGCGAGCCCGCTCCGCCGGCGTCGTCGCCCGCTCGGTACCGCCCTCCTCCCGGCTGGCCAGAACCTCGAGCCCGTACCGGTGTTCAAGCACGTTGCACGCCTTCTGCGCCCGCGTGTAGTCCTGGAACAGGTCCGCGATCGAACCATCCGGCCGTACCACCCCCATGGCGATATGGATGTGGTCACCGCCGCCCTTGTTCAGGCCGTGCGCGATCGCACCCCACCGCACATCAGGCACACCGTCGTCCCGTCCGGCGAAGCCCATGAGCGCCATGAAGTCGTCAGCGATCGCAGCCCACTTCTCATCGCTGAGCTGCCCCTCCTCCGGCCGCAGGCTCAAACTGCAATGCCAGGTGTTCACGTCCTTGGTCGCAGCCTGCATCGCCTCCCGCCGATCCATACCCTGCGCCATCAGCGTGCGGGCCTTGGCCCGATCGGTGGTCAGCACCGGCTCACCCCGCAGCACGGTCTGCCGCGGCGAATCCAGCAGCCGCGCCATCTCCGCCGCCTGCGCGGTCGTGATCCGGCCACCGAACACCGTCCGGGTCACCACATCGCCGGCGATCACACGCTGATCGCGGTGTTCGTTCTCCTTGCCCTTCCCCGCCAGATACACCAGTAGGTCCCGCATGTAGGAGCCCTTCTTGATGTTCGGGATCACGGCAGCCTCACCGGTCCGCGTCGTCGGCCAGCGCCCACTCGCTGGCCAGCGCCGCCTCTTCATCCACATCCAGAACCGGCACCTCACCGCCCTCGCGATCCGGAAGCGCCACCGCGGGGCCCAAACCCATCACCCACCGCGCGGTTGCATCCACGCTCAGGCTGGCCTGCACCACCGCCGCCAGCGCGATACCGAGCCCCTCGGCGAGCTCCTCGTGCTGATGCGACCACCGGGTCAGCTGGTTGAGGTTGTTGCCGATCCGGCGCAGCTGCCCATCGAAGTCCAGCAGCTGCAACGCCGCATACGCACGACCCGGCTCCGTCGACGACGTGCGCGCCGGGCCCGGCGACCCGGGCGCCGCGCCCTCGGCGGGCAGCGACGCCATCGCGGTTTCCACCAGCAGCCGCTGCACGCTGATCCCCAACTCATCCGCTCGCGCGGTCAGGCGCGCGTGCTCGTCCTCCGACATCGGCACCCGCGGCTTGTGTGGTCGACCTCCGGCCACGTTCGCTTGCCGCCGGCGGCGCGACTGCGCACGCAGATCACTGGACTCCCCTGCCACCGCAACCTCTCCTCCGGCCTAGCGCAGCGACCACCCCGCTGGCCGGGGTGGGGCCACGTTAGTGGTCCTAAAACCTAGCTCGCTGACATCGTTCTCACCTACCAGGATACCCGAGCAGTACGGCGCATGAGGACATTCGGATCGGGACCACACCAAGGGAATTCGGCTCCGCCGGCGGACAGCGACCGCTACGGTTTCCGGGCATGACGATGCATGCAGAACTGGCCGCGGATCTCGCGGCGCAGGCGGGGCGGGAGCTGCAGGCCGCACTCGATTCGACGACCGACCTACCCGGGGACGGCGGGTGGCTGAGCTACAGCAGCGGCAGAGAGACTGCGGACCGGGCGATGTGGCAGCGGGTCACCGCGCTCCAGGCCCAGGCCCAGATCCACGCGACGTTGGCCCTGGCCGACACGATGGCCGGCCGGACACCAACAGTGCCTGGGCGGCACGCAGTCCAGTAAAGTCCGGACACGACAGGACCCTGGCGAGTAATGGCCGCCAGGGTCCTGTCGCTGTGTAGGGGCTGGATCAGTTGATCGCGCGCGGACCTGTCACCTTCTCGACCGCGGTGAGCGCGCGGCCCACGGTCGAGTGCGGAAGATCGACGATTTCCTTGCCGATGTAGTTGGGCTTGTACCCCTTCGAGCGCGCCTCGAAGATGCGGGCGAGCACCGCGGTTGGCTGCTTGCTGAACCCGCGATCGACGACCGCGCGCGCGAAGTCGAGCGCCTGCGCGGGTGACAGCTCCTCGGGGAACGGACCGCGATCGACACCCTTCCCGGCGTCGCCGCGCGCGATCGGAACCTCGGCGTTGAGCGCGCGCGGCGCGCGATCGGCCGCGCGCGCGAGTGCCCCGTGGGTCGCTGGGTCGTTCGTCGATCGCGCGCGATCGGTGCGCGGGCTGCGCGCGATCGACGGATGCATTTCGCGCGCGATCGGCGCGCGATCGGACGAGCGGACAAGGGAAACGACAGGCGCCTCCTCGCGCGCGGTGTCGGGCTCCGAGTCCTCTCCGGTGTGGTCGCGATCGGCGATCGGAGCGCGATCGGTTCCCAGGTCAGCGGGGATGTGATCGGCGCGCGGCGCGCGGCGCTCAGTGGTGTCCGTGCCGTCCGATCGCGCGCGATCGAGCGTCTCTTCGCGCGCGATCGGTCCTTCTGAATCGTCCTCGTCGCGCGCGATCGGTTCGCCGTCCTGCGCGCGCGATCGATCGTCCCCGCGCGCGATCGGCGCGCGATCGGATTCTCCATCGGCGGGAACGGTCCGCGCGCGATCGATCGTCTCGTCGCGCATGATCGGCGCAGCGGCCGCGATCGGTTCGCGCGCGGGTTCCGCCGGCGCCGGGCTCGCGACCGAAGGGACTGGGCGGGTCACGTCGGTGAGTACGGCGAGGCGTACGGCGATGTCGTCATCGGGTGGCAGCTGCCGGGACGCTTCGTCGATCGCGGCGCCGAGTCGCTTACTCACTGCGTTGTGGCCGAAGAGGGCAACGCCGATCATGACCGGGGCGACGGCGTGCACGACGATGTCCCAGATCTTGAACGGGTCGAAGTACGGGTAGGTGTTCAGGGTGATCGTGGCGACCAGGAGCGCGATCTCGATGCGCTTGATGAGGTCGTCGCCTTCGGTGATCTTCCAGCGGGCCACAGCGGATCCGCTGACCATGAAAACGACCAGCACGGTGGAGATGAGAGCTTCGAGCAGGTAACTCGCCCAGAACAGCGGGTCGGCCGCGCCGGTCGGGGCGATGTTCTGCTGCACGTTGACCGCGGACCACAGCATGGCAGCGATCACGACACCGGACAGCGCGCGGGAGGAGAACGTCTTGATCCGGTACAGACTCGCCAGCTGGGCGTGCGGGCTGGACTGACGGCGCTGCTCCGCCAGGGCTTTCCGCGCGGTCACCAGGTCCTGCGCGTCGGCCCGCACGATCTCGGCCGTCGCGCGGCGTACCTGGTCGGCGGCGGACTCGGCGGCCTCCAAACGCTGCTCGGTCTCCCGCCGGCTGTGGTCGCGAACCCGCTCGGCGACCCGGCGGTCGTCGGCAAGTTCCCGCTCGGACAGGGCCTCGACCAGGGCAGGGTCGTACTGGTGGGCGAGCCGGCTGTGTGCGACCTGCACCCGGTCTGTGAGTTCAGCAGCGAGCAGAGGGTCGTCGGCCGTGGGGGCTGTTCGGGGACGGCGAAACATTATGGAAGGTCCTCCTCGTCGGCGGTACGCGCCATAGGGCAGGGCATAGCTCTACACCTTCATAATACACCCTTAAGGGTGTATTATGAACCCTTAAGGGTGTATTATTTCGTCGTGATTCACTACCTGTCGCTCGCCGAGATCGCCGATCGGCTGGAGCTGAGCCTGAACACTGTGAAGAGCTATCACCGCAAGGGAATGCTGCCGGCGCACGATGCCGAGGTCGGCCGCAATCGGGGGTGGCTGGAGTCGACGATCGAGGAGTGGGAGACTTCTCGCCCTGGTCGCGGCGTTCCGGCGGCCAGCCGGTCGAGTTCCCCGAGCTCCTGAGCAAGCGACAACAGTACTGATATTTACCGGCGGTAAATCGATGCTCGCCCTGTGATTTCGTCTGGCCGGTGCACTACCCGGTGTTTCACCTGGGTGTCGTTCGGATGGGCGTCGTATGCTGCGGTCGCTATCCGAGTAGCCCCAGCCGGGGTGAAGCAACGGAAGAGAGTACCGATGGCTGTTGTGCATGTGCTGCTCAATCAAAAGGGCGGCGTTGGAAAGTCCACGCTGGCAGTGAATTTGGCGGCGGTGACGGCGGAAGTGGTGGGGGACGGGCTGGATCCGGATGCCCCTTCGCCGGTGGCGGCGGTGTCAATCGACCCTCAAGGTTCCGCGGTGTGGTGGGGGTCGCGGGTGGACAATCTACCGTTCCACGTCGTCCAGGCGCACGCCGATCTGGATGAGTTGAAGCGGTTGAAGGAACTTCCGGGTATCGACCATGTCTTCGTCGATACGCCCGGATGGCTGGACATGGCCGAGTCACAGGACGAACGGGATCCCCTCGGGGAGGGTCCGGCGGGGGACGCACTGCGTGCGGTTCTCGATTCAGCCGATCTGGTGATCGTGCCGATCACTCCGGAACCGCTGACCTTCGATCCGACCGCGCGGACGATCCGGAAGGTGATCGAGCCGCGCGGGCTGAAGTACCGGGTGGTGTTGAACAACTGGGATCCACGCGACGGGGAGCAGGACCGCGACGAGACCATCGAGTTCATCCGCCGCAACAACTGGACCGGCGCGAAGACGGTGATCCGGCGCTACAAGCTGCATACCCGGGCCTCCCTCAACGGCCAGGTCGTCACCGAGTACCCCAGCAGTGGTACCTCGCTGCGGGCGCGGGAGGACTTCTACAAGCTGGCGCTTGAACTGAAGGTGGCTGTGTGATGGCCCGCGGCGGCACCAGGAAGAACCTGGCAGATCTGTTCGACAGCGTCGGTGAGAAGTCGCCTGTCGATGGAGAAGCGTCTCAGCCGGCGCCGAGCGGTCCACCGACCTCGGCGCCGCTGGCGGAGCTGGTGGCAAACCCCCGGAACCCGCGCGAAGACGTCGGGGATCTGGTGGATCTGGAGTCTATCGGTCAGATGCAGCTGCAACCGGCGCTTGTGGTCACGCGGGCCGCGTATCTGCGGTTGTATCCCGAGGACCAGGGCAAGGTCGGGGATGCGCGCTGGGTGGTGATCAACGGCTGCCGGCGGTTGGCGGCGTCTCACCGGTACGGCCGCGCCGAGCTCGAGTTCGTCATCAAGGATGAGGTCGCGGCGGACCGATCGACCCTGTTGTCGGCATCCATCACCGAGAACGTCGCTCGCGCAGGCTTTGATGTGATCGAGGAAGCCCGCGCTGTCGAAGCGCTGGTGGAGGAGTCCGAGTCTGCGGAAGCTGCGGCCGCGTACTTGAAGAAGTCGCCCGGTTGGGTGTCTCAGCGCCGTGCACTGCTTAAGCTCGCACCGGAACTGCAGACCGCTCTCCGCCGGGGCGACCTCGCGGTCCGGGTAGCTCGGAGCCTGGCGAAGGTTCCTCTGGAGCAGCAGGTGACTGCCTGGCAGGCGGCGCAGGACCGCCAGGCCCAGAAGGATCCCGACGGTGAGCCTAAGGCTCCCAGCGCGCCGAAGCCGGCCAATGCCCCGCAGATCGTCAAGGCGCTGCGCCGGTTCGAGCCGCAGGCAGACATCCTGGCCGAGGCTCTACGCGAGTACCTCGATGAGGAAGCGCTCGCCGATTTGGTCACCAAGCTGTCCACGTAGCGGACCCTGTCCAATCGATTTACCGGCGGTAAATGACCTCCCTCGGACTGTGAGCGAGTCCAGATTTACCGCCGGTAAATCGCGTTCGAGGTGTGGTCCGCAGACACAGCTGTTGTCAGGCCACGCACAACTCAGGTTGTTCCATTTCCCCGGTGCGCCGCGTTGCCAGTGGCGTACCGCCGGCCCGCCACTGCGGATCGCGCATCCCGTGGTGGATTGTCAGCGGTGCGTTCAGCACAGTCCCAGCGTCCTCTGGCGTCTCGGCGTGGATGAGGATCCGGTCCATCGCGGCCGTGATGTCGTGTCGGCGGTCGAGCCAACGGAACCATGCTTTCCGTTCACTTGGGTGGAGCTGCCGGAGGACTTCTCGGCGTGCGGTGCGGCGTTCCTCCTGCTCGTGATCCGAGAGGTTTGTCCACCAACGGCGCTGGAACCACAGTGAGCGCATAAGTTTGGCAGCGGGGTGCTGAGAGACTGCAAGACGTTCACCAGGGGCCAGAGCAGCCAGAGCGTCGCAGCGGGCACGCCAGTACAGCCGGTCGCGGTTGTACTGGGCGGTCAGCCGGGCGAGGGTGCAGCGGCCGAGGGGGCGGGGGGTGTCCAGACTAGTGTGCTCATAGTCTTCAGCACGGGTGATGTATGAGCTTGCGGCAGGCCCAATTCGGTAGGCGTGGCAGTCGTCAGCGCCGCCGGTGTACGCGCGGCTGATTTCCAGAAGACCGAGGTCGATCGCTGCCGCCAGGGCTCGCCGGACGGTTGCCAAGGCCAGCCGTGAACGAACGGATAGGTCGCGCAGAGAGATCGAGCCCTCGCGGGTGAGGAGAGGCATCGCCAGGGCGCACAGAACCGTCGACAGTGATTTTCGGCGGCGTGTCTCAAGATCCGTAAGGTCCTGCACCGCGGCGCGCAGCCCGGCCTCAAGAGCCCGTATTTCCGCGGAATCGGTGTGGTTGGTGGATGTCGCCAAAGCAGGCTTCAGGCGCCGCCGGCGCGGCCGCTCCGTCTTCGCCTCGGTCAGAGCCTGCTTCCACATCTCGCGCCACTGCTGGAGGTTCCGACCGATTTCAGGACATGCGTCTTTGGCTCGGGCCCAGGCGCTTCGCTCGGTGATGGCTTCTTCGGCGGCCACAAGGGTGACCGCAGGCAGCCACGCGTAGCGGCGCCACCAACGTTCTCCGCGGTCACGCGCCTTGCTGCCCTTGGTCGACACTTCGGCCCACGCGGCGGCGGTGTCATAACCGTTGCGCGCCAGCGCACAGGCCAAGCCGAACTCGCATTCCGATCGAGAGTTACTCGCGCGACTACGCGCCCGTCGGCAGGCTCGACCGGGCCGGGAGATTTTGGACTCACGGACGGGGACCTCCCACGCAGCAGCAGCCTCAGCGATTGCTGCGGGAGTGATGGTGCTGACGACAATTCGGGACGGCAGGCCGCGTCGGTGCGGTGCGCTGAGCAGTCGGAGTACCTGCCCGGTGCGGTCGTCAACGACAGTGCCTAGGCGGTCGGCGAGATTTACACAAAACCGATGCCACTCCGCGGCAGTGTTCGGGCTGTCGAAAATGGTGATCACGTGACGTCCGCCAGGACGGCCACTCTTGCGCAGCAGATAAGGCAGCCCACGAGCGACGCACCATTCCAGCAGTGCCCGGACTGCGGCGTCGCCAAGCGCGGCGGTAGCGGCGTCGACGTCAGCGGCACCGAGAGCGGGCGCCAGTCGGGCGCCAGCGCTGGCGGAACGGCCACACGCAACCGCCGCCCGCAGCGTGACCAGATCCTTGACGGGGTCACCGCGGTTGTCCCGCTGGATCGCGATAAACGGAGCAACGTAGAGGGCGCGCTCCAACTCAGCAAGGCTGACACACGAGGACCCGTCGGGGCAATTTCCCTGCGGATCAGAGGAGGTGTCGTAACTGTCACACGTGTTCAGGGCGTGTTCGCACGCGACTGAAATAGGGCGTGCGATACCCTCAGATCTGTCGGCCAAGACAAGACCCTTCTGGGGTGCTATGCGGAGCCTCCGACGTACCAGGTCGGAGGCTTTCCGCGTTTATGAGGTTGTTGAGGGCAGGCCGATGCCTGCGGTCACTATCCAGCCAGTGGCAACTCCTGCTGGTTCGTCTTCTCGGTCTTTCGCTTGCGGCCCTTCTTCGGCCGAGCTCGCCGCGGTACATGCCGCGGCTTGTCGAGCTCCAGGACGAGGTCGGGCCGGTTGACGTGGAGGGCCATTACGTCCGCCACGTACTGGGACACGGACATTCTGTTTTCCTCGGCGAGCCGACGTACGGCCTCGAAAACATCGAGCGCCAGGCGTGGGCCAACCTGGGCTCGTTCTCCCTTGGGCAGCTGAGCCATGCGTGTTACCCTTCCATGCCCAAACTGTTAACGCCTACCGACACGCCGGATTTGGTTTCCCACGAAAATTGTGAGTTCAGGCGTGGGTTCCACATCGCCCTTACGACCATGTGCGACCCGCAGCCGCCCAAAGCGCCAACATTCAGGTAATAGGGGGCATTACAGCTCGGGGGTAGCGGACGCGGTGCGTTCTGCCAGCGACTGCTGGATGCGGGCGGAATCGACCACTTGGCCAGCACCGACCAGCCTCGAGATGTGCAGTAGTGCGGATTCGTGGATTTCGGCCGCGCGGTGTCGAGTTGCGTTAGAGGCAACGGCGTCTCGGACGACCCAGGGTGTGTAGCCGAACTCGAAAGCGTCGAGCGCTGTCTTCAGAACGCAGGCGTCGGTGGCGATTCCGCATATGACTAGGTCTGTTACGTCGAGGCGGCGGAGTAGGTCGCGCCCCTCGGCGGTGAGCGCGGTGTAAACCGTTTTGTCGAGGAGGTGCGATCCGGGTGCATCGGCCAGCACTTCAAGTTCTTCGACGAGGTCGGTCTCGGGTGGTCCGTACAGCGCTCTCCAGCCGATCAGGCGCTCCCAGGGGCTGCCGGTGTAGTTCCAGTAGCGGGTGTACATCGTCGGCCGGTCGGCCTGCGCCCAACGGGTCGCGAGGTCCACGATCACCGGAACCGCGTGGGCCGAGAACTCGTTGACGAACCCGTTCTGTACGTCGACGACGAGCAGCGCTGCTTTGTCTATGTCGATCACTGGCCGGCCTCCTTCAGTGCCTCCATGGCTAGTTCAAGCTGGGATGGCAGGCCGCTGGAGGTGACGACCGCCTCTCGCATCTGCTGGTACTGCCCGGTCTCCTGCGGCCGGGGGTTGAACAGCAGCAGCCGCATCGCTCTGAGGAAGCGGCCGCCGTATTCAGGTGATATGTCGGGGTCCACGCCAGCTTCGATTTGCTCGTTAATGTAGGCCGTGAAAGCCCAGATGGCCTGGACCCCGATCTCGAACTGGACGAGGTCGTTTTCGGCAAGACCCCGAAGAGGATCGTGCGGGTGGTAGACCACCCCTGACCAACTTGCCCACGCGCTGGAAACGCCCGGACTGCCGAAACTGCGCATCTCGGGCGGGTGGTAACCCGCACCGAGCAGGTCGTGTTCGGTGCGCTCGCTGGCAGCTTGGGCGTTTGGAGTGACCTCACGGTCGACGAGCACCCGTGGGGCGCAGATCAAGCGCAGCCCAGTGTCGAGACTCTGCCCGGCCCATGGCGCGGCGTAGACCCAATAGGTGCTGAGAACGTACGAGGCGGCGATGTCTGTACCTGCCGCTTCGGTGAGGTACTGCCCGGCCCACCTGAGGTTCTCTGGGTACGACTGGTAGCGCCAGTAGGCGAGCGAAGTGACATCGGGCAGGTCAAGATCTTCAAGCAGGTGGATGATGGCCGTGCCGAAGGGAAATAGCGACACCGAGCAGTGGTCGCCCGTCTCGGGGACGGGTCCGATCCAGCAAGGGGTTCGACCCAGGTGGCCGGTGACCCGTTCCAGTTCCAGGCTTTCGACGAGCTGCTGGACGCGCGTGTGTCCGACATGCGCAGCGATAAATTTGTGAGAACGAATTCCAAGGGTGCTGGAGTTCGTCGGCGCCAGTGCAGTGATGGCCATCAGTACATCCCCGGGTGGGGTTGCCCTGTTCTCCCAAGAGGTCACGTGACCAGCCTGAATGCTACGACCGAGCAAATCACTGAGTGCCGCAGCGAATTCGACGGGAGACAGACCTGCAGAAGCCCTGGCCATCGAGACGCGGCCGCGCGCGAGGGCTGCGTAGTCCGGGTGGTAGCTGGATCCGCGTGTGTGCAGCCCCGTGACGGTTCCGCCCGAGGATGGCAGGCGACGTACGTTCACATCGCCTCCCGGGAGGAGGTTTCCGGGATGTTCGGCGCGGCGGGGTAGGTAAGGCCGAGGTTAGAAAAAACCTCCATCATCAGTGCTTCCAGCTGCTCAACGCGAGCGCACATCGCCTCCAACTGCTCGACACGGGCTCGTAGTTGGGCGACCTCGTCGCCTTCTCCGGCTTGTTCCACCGGCGCCGGCGATTGGACGAAGGACCCGACCCCGTGGAAGGTCTCGACGAGGCCCTCGTTTTGCAGCTCGGTGATCGCTCTCGCAACGGTATTGAGAGCAGCGCCCCATTGCTCCATCAGCTGAGCCTTGGTCGGCAGCTGGTCGCCGGGCGCATAGTCGCCGCGGCTGATCTTGGCCCGAATGTCATCGGCGATGAGGGCATATCGCGGTTTGCTCACCATCTAAGAGTAAGTCTCCTTGAGTCACTTAAGTCAATCACTTGAACATGATTGACTCTATCAACTCAGTCTGATTCACTCAGATAGACAGTCGATAGAGTGAAGGAGGAGTCCTCATGGCGATAAGGCGTGAGGGGCAGTGGTTGACCGCAGAGCGGTCCGCGCACTGCGCGTATGAGGTTGCACCGGGCCGTTTTCGGCTCACGCTGTGGCCGGGCGTACGGGTATCCGCCCGTGCTGCCGTGGCCGGCCTGACGATCGCGGAGTTGTCTGCGCGGTGGGGTCGGGGCCTGTGGTTCGACACCCCGAACACCCGAATGGCTTGGGGGATGATCGAACTTCAGGCGCAGACGCTCGGGTTGGATGCCTTGGACGCGGTGCTGCGCTGCCAGGCCGGAGAGGTCCCCTCGGACGCGTCGGCGCTGGGGGTGAGTGCGTGATGCAGGTACCTGCTGTTTGGACACGCGAGACCTGGCGTCGGGCGGCCAATCCGACCATCCCGGCGGTCATCGAGCGCGACGGCCATTTGGTCAGCGAGGCCACCGTCCACCACGCGGATTACGTGGGGCTGGACCGCTGGCATGTCTCCTACCTGCCGGGGCGGCAGTTGACCCGCACGCAGGCCCTGGCCGCGATGAAGATCGCGATCGCTCCGGAGCGGGTGGAAGTCGATCGGTGGGCAAGCCTGTTGGGTCTGACCGCGGCGGAAGCCCGCGGCTTCGTGGCGATGTCGGCGGAGGTCGCGTGATGTCCCGCGATCGCTACATCGATATCTACATCCCGGTAGGCCCGGGCGCCGGCGTCGGTGTCGTCGGCTCGATCTTCGCCGTGATCGGTGGGGTCATCACGTTCGCCGTGATCGTGTGCGCCGCCGTGTCCTGCGCGGATTTCGGCGAGGGCGCCCAGATCCCCGAGTCCAGTTGTGAGCCGTTCTGCGCCATTACCAGCGCGGCTCACCCGACGGGGGAGGCCACGCGATGAGCATGGATATCTCGCGCTCCGGTCTGGTGTGCAGCACCGATCCGGAACTGTTCTTCGCCTCGGCTCAGCAGCCTGCGCGGATCGAGCTTGCTCAGGCGGCCTGCCGTGACTGCCCGCTGCTGGCCGAATGCGCCGCCTGGGCGGCGCCCCGGGTCGAGCGGCGGGACCTTGTCGAGTGCGTTGTCGCGGGCGTGCACCTGCCGACGGTGCGCAAGTCGCTGAAGGTGTTCGGCGAACTCGCCGACCGGCTCCGTGTCGTCGCGAGCGCGGCACAGGCCGGCGAGAGGCGGGCCGCGTGATGACCGGGGTCGAAACCACTGCTGGTGTGCGGTTTTTCCAGCTGCACCGCGATGTGGACCGGACCGGTTACAGCGGCACCGGGGTCGTGTCCGATGGGGTCGTGTGGCCCGACGGCACGGTGTCCCTGCGCTGGCGCGGCCCGGTCCGCACGACTGTCGAGGCCTCCTGCCTCACCGATATCGAGACCATCCACGGCCACGACGGCGCGACACGCGTCGTCGAGGTGGCCGTCATCCCGTTCGGAGGTGCGGCGTGGACCGCAGTGTGAAGCAGCCCGGTGCCGGGCTGAACGACTGGAAAGAACTCATCCTCGTGGGCGCCGGCGCCACCGTCGGCGCGACCGCCTACGCCAGCCTCTGGCTGGGTGAGGCCCTCTACGGCGGTCCGGATCAGGATCTCCCGATCAACCCGATCTCGCTGGCCTGCAACCTCGCGACCGGGGATGTGGACTGGACCGGCGCGGCCAACGGTGGTCTGGCGACGCTGCTCATCGGCACCGGCCTCGGTGCGGTCGGTGCCCGGGCGGCGTGGCGGGCCGGCTGCCGCAAGTGCCGTGCGCTGTCGCGGCATTGGGAGAAGAACAAGAAGGAGCCCATCGACGCTCAGGCCAAGTACATGGGCCGCGGGCGGGAACTGGCGGGGTTGTCGGAAGCGGCGGTCGCCGAGCGCGCCGCCGCGCTGAATGTGCAGCTGAACCCGGGCGATGCCCCGGGGGTGATGATCGGCCGGTCGGTCGCCGACGACAAACTCCTCTACGCCTCGTATGAGGACCTTCACCTCGACATTTGGGGTCCGCGGTCGGGTAAGACGACCACTCGCGTGATTCCGGCGGTGATGGAGGCCCCGGGTGCGGTCGTGGCGACCAGCAACAAACGCGATGTTGTGGATGCGACCAGCCGGTTCCGTGCCACGAAGGGCGCGGTGCGTGTGTTCGACCCGCAGGGTGTGGCCGATGGCGAGCCGACCTTCTACTGGGACCCGACCGCCTGGGTTCTGGGTGACGGGGATCCGGCGGCCGCGCAGGAGCGGGCCTACAAGCTCGCCGCGCACTTCGCGTTCGGTGGCCCCACCGAGAACGAGAAGCGGGATGCGTTCTTCGATCCCGAAGGGGAAGACCTGTTGGCCGGGCTGATCCTGGCGGCCGCGCTGGACAAGAAACCGATCACCCAGGTGTTCGCGTGGGTGACCGACGACCAGGACCGCACCCCGGTCAAGATCTTGCAGCGTCACCACTACGACCAGGACGCTGCGGGTCTGATCGCGCAGTACAACTGCGAGGACAAGCAGCGCAGCGGCATTTTCGGCACCGCCAAGAAGATGGCCAGTTGCTTGAAGTTCCGGCGGATCCAGCCGTGGGTCACCCCGCCGCAGGAGGGTGAGCGGCCCCGGGAGTCGTTCGATGTGGACGAGTTCGTGCGCTCGCGCGGCACGCTCTACCCGCTGTCGAAAGAGGGCCAGGGCAGCGCGGGTCCGTTGGTCACCGCGTTGTGCGCGGCGGTCGCGGACGCCGGGGCCGCCGAGGGCACCCGCCACCCCAACGGGCGTTTGCCGGTGCCGATGACGATCGTGCTCGACGAGGCCGCGAACATCGTGCGCTGGAAGGACCTGCCCAAGCAGTACTCCCATTTCGGGTCCCGCGGGATCGTCGTCATGACGGTGCTGCAGTCCTGGGCTCAGGGGACGCGCTGCTGGGGCAACGACGGTATGGAAGCGCTGTGGTCGGCCTCCAACATCAAGGTGCTGGGCGCCGGCCTCGACGGTGCCGGGTTCCTGCGTGATCGCAGTGAGTTGATCGGCCCGCACTACGAGTTGAGCACCTCGGTGTCGCGGTCGAAGGATTCGCGGTCGGTGTCGACCAGCCGCACCACCGAGACCACCCTGCACGCCAGCGATATCGCGGCGATGCCCAAGGGCCGAATCATCGTCTTCTCCTCCGGTCACCGCCCGACCTTGGCCAAGGCCATCCCGTGGTGGTGGCGCGACTACGACCGCGAGATCCGCGAAGCACTCGCCGAGTTCACCTCTCCCGCCGTGCGTCCGCAGCTGCGGATCGTGCCGCCCCCCGCCGACGAGGAAGGAAAAACCGCATGACCGAGACCGTGCAGACCCCCGAAAACGGCCAGAACCCCCAGGAAGACCAGGACCAGAACACCGGCGCGGCCGCGCCGGTGGGTGGGGTCGACCTGGGTGAACTGATGGAGGCCGCGCTGCGCAAGGCGGTGCAGGCCCAGATCAACGCCGAGGCCAAGGAAATGGCCGCCGGTGTGGTCGCCGAGCTGCTCACCGATGCGGTCCGGGCCGAGATGCGCGCCGCAGCGCTGGTGGAAGCCGAGGACGCCCTGAACCCGGCGCTGGCCGACACCGAGACACCAGCGGGCGAGGTCGCCGAGGAGGAGGCAGCCGGTGAGGCCGAAGAGGAAGCGGCCGCGCCGGAACCGAAGTACGCCACGGTCGAGGAGTTCGTGGAGCAGTGGGTGGTGCCCACCTATCGCCGGGAGGTCACCACGGATCAGCGGGAGTGGAAGTGGTGCCCGCGCTGGCACGCTCACGGCGAGGTGTATGCCCGGTTCAAGGCGGTGCACCGGGCGTTCGAGGCGATGCGCCTCGATGAGACCGTCGAGGTCTCGCTGTGGTGGCTGACGCATCTGGATCCGCATATGGCGGTGATCCTGAGCCCGGACGGGCCGTTCAAGCTCTGCAACTCGACCAGGCACAGCGACGAACTGGGGCCGCTGCCGACCACCGAAGCCGCCGCGGGTACGGCGACCGACGGGTTCGTCCCGTCCGCGTTCGGGCTGTGGGTTCCGGCCGGCCCGCCTGCCCGCCCGCGTGAAGTGACGCGGGAGTACCCCGGATGAGCAACGCATGGGCCCACTCCGCGAGCTGGGAGCGGGTCACCGAAGCATTGGAGCGCAAGGTCGGCCACGGCCGCACCGCGGGCACCTGGACCCGGTACTGCTGCCCGCACCACGAGGGCGACGGCCGCCACCACAACCCGAGTCTGGGCGTGAAGTACCTCGACGACCAGGCCCGCACCAAGGTCCGCTGTTTCGGCGGCTGCACCGACGAGCAGGTCCTCGACGCGATCAGCCTGGAGATCAAGGACCTCTACGACAAGCCGTTGGAGAAAGGCCAGCGCAGCAGCGGCCAGACGCGGGGTGGCTGGACCCGCAGCCGCCGTCCACAGCCGCAGACCCGCCGTGAGAGCCCGGCCGACCGTGCGATCTCGGCGGCCGGGTTTCCCGCGGTCAAACCGAAACGGGAGCTGGGGGAGCAGCGCACACCGTGGAAGACCACCGACACCTACACCTACGTCCGTGACGACGGCACGGTTGCCGGTGAGGTCATCCGCCGCGAGGCCCAGTTCGAGCGCGGCCGCGGCAAGAGGTTCTCACAGCGCGCGTGGAACAGCGCCCAGGGCGATTGGCAGGACACCGGTTTCGACCCGGTGCCCTTCCAGCTGCCCCAGGTCCTGGCCGCCATCGCCGATGGCGAAGCCATCTACATCTGCGAGGGCGAGAAGGACGTCCACACCGCCGAGCGGGCCGGGCTGACCGCCACCACCAACGCCGGTGGCGCGCTGTCGTGGACACCGGATCACGCGAAGTGGCTGCGGGGTGCCTCTCTGGTTGTGGTCGTCGCCGACCAGGACCCGGCCGGATACCGGCGGGCGGAGAAGGTCTTGGCCTCACTGGATGGGCTGGTGGACCGGGTGCGGGTCGTCGCCCCGGCTACCGGCAACGACTTCACCGACCACATCGACGCCGGGCACGAGGTCTCGGAGATGACGCCGATCCCGCACCTCGATCCGTTCACCCGCCCGACTGCCAGCCCCCGCCGGACCACACCGACAAACCGCGAAGCCCCTGCCGCCGATACCGAACCGGTCACCGCGGCGCTCACCCCTGAGGGAGGACCTACCGATATGGCTCAGTACATGATGGCTCCGGATCTGGATGCCGCTCCGGATCACACCCCCGATATCGACTCCGCCGGCGCGGAGATGTCGCGGTTTTGGCAGCTCATGCTCGCCAAGATGCTGGCCTACGCGCAGAAGCTGGCCGAGCAGCGCCGCCGCGAACGCGAGGAAGCCGCCGCCAAGGCCGACGACGAACGCCGCGAGACCGAGCAGCGTCACGCCGCCGAGCGCCAGGCCGTGGAGACCCGGCTGGCGAAACTGAAAGAGAAGGGTTGGGATTCCCTCTCGGTCAGCGAGATCGAGGCCGCGTTCGGTGATGCGGTCGCTTGGGCCGAGGACAGCAAACTCGCCGCCGAGGCCCGCTCGGAGCTGGTCGGCTACGTGGCCCACCGCTACGGGGTCCACCTCGATATGGAGACCGGTGGCGTCCTGGCCAGCCCGGCCCCGAACGTGGCCGATGCCCTGCTGGCGAAAGAGGGCGAGCGGGCCACGCAGTCGCGGACGCGGCGTGCCCAGGACCGCATGGTCGAAGAGATCGCGCGCCAGGACGACCTGGACCAGAGCGTCAAAGAGCAGCTGTATGCCGATATCGAGGCATGGCGGGCCAACCCGACCCCGCGCGGCCTCGATGAGCTGACCAAGAAGATGCGGCTTCAGCAGGTCAGTGAGCCGGTGCGCACGAAGGTGCGGTTCATCGCCTCCTACCTCGGCACACCGGGCCAGATCGTGGCCGACGACGAGCTGGGCTCGACCCGGACCCCGTTCCCGACCGCCGAGCTGCGCAAGATGGAGCGCCCTCTGGTCGATCTCGGTGAGGAGGCCAAGCCGCGGGTGGACAAACTGCTGGAGGCCTACCAGGACCGGCTCAAGACAGGCATGTCCACCACCAGCGTGCAGGAACGGCTGCGTGACGCCGTCGCGGTGATGACCCCGGAAGACCAGCAGGCCGCCCGCGACCGGGGTAGCGAGATCCGCACCAACCCCGCCGGAAAGTTCGCCCGGTTGTGGCCCGATCACGTCGACCGCGAGGAACTGGCCGCCACCGTGCGCATGTACGCCTCGGTCGCCACCCAGGCCTCCCGGATCGCGGGCAGGGCCGGCGACCTCGGCGACCCGACCGCGGCCGCGCTACGCCAGCGCGCCGAGAAGGACCGCGCCTCCATCCGCAAGGCCCTCACGCAAGGCAAAGGTCTGCACCCGCTGGAGCAGGAGCAGCTGCGCGCGGTCCTGGTCGACGTGGACGCCGGGAAACACACCACACCGGAGTTGCTGTTCGTCGACGACCGCTCCGCCTCGGTGGTCGATATGGACCGGGCCTCGGCGATCGCCTACGACCACGCCCGCTACACCCGCCACAAGCTCGGCCAGATGCTCGAATCCAACCAGGCCCCACGCGGCACCGCGCGACGCACCCGCGAGCAGGTGCAGCGTGTCGCCGACGCACAGATCCAGCTCGCCGTCGGCAACGCCACCCTCACCGACCACGAGGACAAAGGCGTCGACCGGGCACTCATCGAGCGCCTGGCCGCCGCCGGCGTTCCCGAGGGCATGCGCAACCGGATACGCGCCGAACTCGACGCCACCGCCGGCCAGGCCTCCGTTGCCGGGAAGCAGGCCAAGGTCGTTCAGGAGCGGTGGGCCGACCGCCGCGACGCGGTCACCGCCGTACGCACCCCGCCCGCCCCCGGCTACGACAGCCGCGACCGGCTCGACCAGATGGCCGAGCACCTGCGCGCACAGGGGATGCCCCCCGATGAGGTCACCCAGCGCATTGCCGCTGAGAGCACCTGCGCGCACCCCACGCAGGAAGCCGTCAAAGCCGCGCTCAAGGGCCGCAGCAAGTCCCGCAACACCCGCCCCGGCGCCGGGATGCACATCACCAACCACCGCGGTCGCGGCAAGGGCGACCGCGGATTCGGCCGCTGAGACAGCCAAACCCCGGGACGGCGCACACCACGCTGCGCCGTCCCTCCCGGGCCCGCTGCCAGCGGAGTCCCGAACCACCCAGTTAGTTGAGAAGGAAACATCAGCATGTCCAACGATTCGACCGCCCGGTCCCAGGCAGCCCTCGACGCCGACATTCTGGAGGACCAGCGACGCTTCTATGAAAGCTCGCTCGACAATGTCGATGTCGACCACGCCGAGGGCTTCGTGATCCACATGCAGGATCCGACAGCCACCGCCGAGCAGTTCGTCGACACCCGCGCCGAACGCACCCAGCATTTCGAACAGAGCCTCAACCGGGTACAGGCAGAGCTGGACCAGCACCTTCGCACTCACCGCGAGACGCTGGCCTCCGATCCGGTCTGGGGGCCCCAGCTCGCCGAGATCGAGGCCACCGAAGCTGTCCGCGTGGCCAACACCCCGAAGGTCTACGGCCAGTGGATCACCCAGCTGCACGCCCACGTCGCCGTGAACCAGGCCCGCGAAGCGCGCCACGACCTGAACCGGACCCACGCCGCCTACGTCGACAACCCCGACCAGCACGACGACCCTGCCAACGTCTGGCTCCGCGAGCAGTACGAACGGGCCCGGATGGGCTGGGAGCAGATCCCGTGGTCGGCGCGTGAAGCGCTGCCCCTGGCCCTGGCCGACGCCCTGGTCTGGGCCGACCAGGACGAGCGCGCCGCCCAGGTCGTCGCCGAGATCACCGGCGTCTACCGCGAAAACTGGGGCGTTCTCGTCGACACCGAGAACCTCACCGTCACCCTCGATCCGAACTTCGACCCCCGCGCCGGGCAGGCCTGGGACGAGGCCGTTGCCGTGTGGGCGCACGAGTCGCCGGTGCTCGACATCGTGGCCGCCTCCACGCTGGCGCCGGCCAGCAAGGAAGCCGCCGTCGCGGTACTGACCGACTGGATCGGTGACGGTATCGACCCCGGCGACCCCCGCGGCTGGCTCGACACCCGGCCCGACCGCTACGCGAAACTCGTGCAGGACCTGGCGGCCGCGCCGATCCCCGACAGTGACCGAGCCCAGATCCGGTTCCTGGTGGACTATCTGGGTGAGCACACCGACGAGATGGACCTGCTCGCCACTCCGCCCCTGGTCGATCCGGGTGAGGAAGCCCGCGGCCGGATCCCGAGCCTGCTCACCGAATTCGCTGCCCGCCGGATCGACCCGGCCCGGATGACCGAGGAGATCTCGGTGATGACCCCGGAAGATCAGCACACCGTCCGGGAGATCGGGCGCGCGATCGTCGCCGGCCACAACCCCGACCTGCGGATCTGGCCCGGCTACGCCAACCGCGACGAGATCCTCGACGAACTCAAAAACTACGCCGGCACCGCCGGAAACCAGACATGGGCAACACAGATGTTGCTGACCTGGCCGCCCAACAACGAAGAAATCTCCCGGCTCGGTGTCCACGACGAGATCGCCGCCGATCTTCCGCGCATGGCCGCCACCCGCGCCAAGCTGCAGGCGATCGCGACCGGCACCGAACCCAACGGGCTCGCACCGATCGAACGCGCCCACCTGGCCGCTGTCCTCGCCGATATCGACGCCGGACGAGTCCAGCACCGCAAAGAGGTGCCTGAGCTGATGTGGGCCGACGAACGCTCGCGGCGCTCTGTCGATCTGGGATGGCAGATCCACCGAGCAGTCCGGCTCGCCACCCGCACCGAGGACCGGATCTCCGACCTCGCCCAGGCCAGCAGCCCGGTGGAGCGGAAAACCGAGCAGTCCCACGACCGCGCGGCCGCAGGACAGAATGTCGCGCTCGCCCTCTACAACGTCGCGGGCGGACTCGGCCTGGACAACCGGGAGGAGACCCGCCGAGAGCACCGCGACTACTACCGCAAGACCGTGGACGAACTCGACAAAGTGCTCACCCGCCAAGGTGTCGCACCGACCGTGAAGGAGGCCATCCACGCCGAGATCCACGAAGCCGCCCGTCAGGCCGGCCACATCGGCCGCCAGACCGACGACCGCGACCGGCAGTGGGTCGACCGGACCCAGACCGTGGTCACCGCCCGCGACGACGCCCAGGCTCAACGCCGAGCCGCTGAGGCGTCCTGTGGGAAAGGCCGGTCACGCAGCATGCGGACCGACCACGCCGCCCGGCAGCATCAGCAGCTGAGCCAGGTCCGCGCGGCCGCCCGGCAGGAAGCGCACGCCCACGGAATGGACCGATAACCACCCTCATGTAGTCCGACCTGAGACAGACCGCAGCCCCTGGCGACCATTACGCGCCAGGGGCTGCGGTCTATTGATCCGGCGCCCGTCGGACCCTCCGGATATCGTTGCCGCGCAGGGTTACTGAAAGCGGAGGGGGCGGGTTGTGTCCAACCGACCGCGTATACAGCGCAAACCGGGAGAAACCCGGCTGTGGGTGACGATGCCCTACGACCCCTCCAAACCCGCAAGCTACAACCGCACCTGGCTGAAATCGGTACTCGGCGCCCGAAAAAGTCTGGTGCGGAACCGGCCGATGAAGCGCTGGGAGATCGCGCGACCGCACCTGTGGGTACTGGCTTCCGCGCTGGCCGAGCGTTTCGGCGAGGTCGAAGTACTGGTCGAGTTCAACACCACCGAGAGATGCTCGGGGAGCTGCCAGACGGCGACGAATCCGGTGTATGACTGTGTCTGTGCCTGCCTGGGCAAATACCACGGTGGCGGGGGTCGGGAGCGGATTTGGGTTCCCGTCGGGCCGCACCGACTGATCTCGGAAGACGACGGCCTGGTGCACTTCGTAGTCCACCGCGGCGACATGCCCGCAGCCAAGGCGTCGGTCCCTGAGAGCGCGCCACCCGCTCCGCGCCCTCAGCCGGCGACAGAGTCGGCCTCAGCCGCCGTCGAGCCCGCTGGCGAAGAAGTAGAAGCTACGCCGACAAACGCACCGCGACCGCTTCCGCTCCCTTCATCGGCCTCTCCAGCGAGTAGTGAGCTGCCGCCGGGCTGCGGACTTGCTGTGGGTGGCTTCCTCATCGCGTTGTTCTCGCTACTGGCGTTGGGCATCAGCCCGTGGTTCTGGATCGGCTCGATCGTGGTGCTCCTAGCTGGACTGGCGGTGATCGCCGAACAGCATGGGCTGTGAGCGACGGTTCATATCGACCACGCTTCTCCTCGCGGTCCGCGGGCCCGCGACAGGGGCGGGTGCGGTAGGCCCCGGTGCCGCCGAACCTCTGCATGCTGTTGCCGTCGGCAGGCATACTAATTCGGGAAGCGCCGCTAAAAGCATGGCAGCGCAAACACTTTCGTGAAGGGGGCTCACGCGTGCTCGGTGATACGACGTTTCCGTTCCGGGTCAATAAGACGATCAAGGATCGCATCGGTTCCGCAGGTCTGCACCAGCTCGGGAAGAACCTGTGGCCGGTGGACTGCCAAACCTGTGGGCGGCCACTCGACGGGGAGGTCCCCTCTCTGGTGGTCAGCGACATGAGCGTGGTGGCGATGGCAGCCCTGCACCACCCCGGATGCCAGCAGCCGCACTGGGCGGAGAACGTCATCACGGTCGCGCGGGGTGACTACCTGACCTACCGCACCCGGACCGGGCTCATTCCGACCGAGGCCGGCGGGAAGCCGGTATCCCTGCCCCTGATGCTGGTGAACCCGGGCCTGGAGCAGGTGAGCCTGCGGCCTGAGGGATCGGGGTGGAGGGTGGCCACGATGAAGAAGTATCAGGAGGACTGCGGTCTCACCGAGATAGTGGGGGCGGAACCGGTACCAGATGCCTACGCGCAGGTGACCCCGAGCGGGTGGCTGATCGTGGTCCTGGAGCGAACGCATGAAGCTTGGGAATTCGACATCTCCGCGCCCGCGGGCATGAAAGAACGGATTCTGGAGCTGGGCGGGGTCGGTCTCGGCGTCACCACCGCCTACCTGCCGACCGACCATTTCGTGACCCTGGGCGATTTCATCGACGCCATGCGGTCCGGGCAGCTTGCCCTCGGCTGGATCAGTTTGCGCAGGTAGACGCCTTGGGCGTTCTCGGTCCCGCACGGCGGGCGAGAAGTGCTCGGTCCCGCACGGCGGGCGAGAAGTGCAAGTGGCCTGTGTCGTGACCGGTCTTGGTTCCGTTGGTGGAGTGTTCAACGCGTGCGGTAGGAGGGTGTTGTGTGGGAGATTGACCGGCTGAGTGAGGACCAGCTGCGCGGAGTGTTCGGAGCGGAGCGGCGGTGGTTGCGCGCACCAGGGTTTCCCGACAGCGAGCGCGGCGGCGACGGCGTGCCGCGGTGGTGGGCGGATCAGGTGTGGCAGTGGCTGGCTGCGGGGAACCCGGAGTCTGCGGCGGTTGTGCCGTTGCGGTATTGGCGCCGGGGTGAGGCGGTGTATCAGGGGGCGCGCGAGGTCACCGACGGGGTCGTGCAGGACTGGTTGGTGTGCGGGGTGCCGCTGCGTGTGGTGTGGCCGACAGTGCCGGCGGCCGCCTCCGCGCGGGAGGTCCAGGCCGCGACCGCTCTGTTTCCCGGGGTAGCGAGGGTGGTCAAAGTGCGTTACGACTCCGGGATTCATGGTCCGGGGCTGTCGCTGCACGACGAGGCCGGCCGCAGGGTCGAATCCGGTGAGCCGCTCTGGCCCGAGCTGGCGCTGGTGCTGGGCGGCCGGGCACCGTACTGGCCGCTCAGGTTGCGTGATGCCGCAGCGATGCGGCGGTGGCGACCGGGTAATCCGCCGGTCCCGGTAGCGGCCGCGATCGAGGCACCCGACCCGGCGCCTCTGCTGCGGTTGGCGGCCGCGATCCCCGCCACCGATACCGCTCATGCTGTCTTGATGGAGCTGGCCCAGTCCTCACAGCACCGAGCCGGTGAGGACGCCGCGCGCGACGTCGAGGGCATCACCACAGACCCGGACGTAGCGTCGTGGGTGGAGCTGGGCGCAACCAGCCTGCGGTTCCCCGGGCCACCCGACCTCGATGAAGTCGTGCACCGCGATGGGTGGCTGGCAGTGGCGGCCCGCCCCGACTCCCTCGCCCACCAGGCCGTGGTCGAGGTCCTCAAATCCGGATACACCAGCGGATTGCCCTACACCACCGCCGAATACGTTGACCCCACCAGCGCCCTTGGCAGCGAATGGGCTGCTCGGCTACTCCCTGCCAGCCCGTACGCGGGCTTCGAAGTCCTCTACGCGCGCCTCACCCCCGACGAGGAAACCTCGATCACCGACTACCTGACCGACCCGGCCACCGACGCACCGGTAATCCGGCTGGCTTCGGGCCTGTTGCTGGCTGCCGTCCCGCATCGCCTGCCCACGACCAGCCCCCTGGCCGCAGCGACGGTCGACGAACCCATCTGGGTCCGCCTCGCTGACGGCACCGTCCACCTGGCTCCACGCCGCGACGCCCCCGGAATCAGCTGGGGCTACGCCGGCAGCGGCACCAGCACCCTCGCCCTGCTGCTCGCCCAATTGCTCGACGACATCACCGCGCCCGCACCGGACCGGTTCCACGGTGGCGGGCCAGGACTGGAGAAGCTGCTGACAACCGACTGGCCCAACGGCACCACCTTCACCCGCGCCGACCTCGAAACCGCCCGCTCCGGCCTGGCGTAGTCGCAGGTAGCTGACTTCGGTCAACGGCGCACAGCCCCCCGGCGGATAGCGTTCGCCGGGGCTGTGCGATTTCCGGATCTGGTCATGCCGACAGTGCAACCGGAGCAAGGACAGCGCTGGTCTCCACCACATCAGACTTGCCGCCGGCGAGGACGATCCCCGCAGATTCAGATTCTGTCCGAAGCAGTTCGGGCTGGGCAAAGATGGCTAGAGCCTCGATGACATCGACCACAGGAAACTCTCGGCGCTCGGCAAGACTGCGCGCTACAGTCCGGGCGACAGGACTGGGCAGTGCTA
>NZ_BDCJ01000040.1 GCF_001613445.1 Nocardia grenadensis NBRC 108939 | reverse complement strand
TATGGGCATCTCCTGCTCCCCTGACTACTAGTCTTGGTGAGCACCCGGTGCAGGGTCCAAGAAGCGACATGGCGTCAGCATCGACATGTTCACTTGCTTCTGACAGATCGGACCACCGGCCTACGGGTTCTCCTGCCCCGCCGGTCGATGCTCCCTCGGTAGCGGCCGAGAGACTGTCCTGCACCGGGTGCCCACTCAGTAGACGCCTCCCGCAAGTGATTTGAAAGCGCTACGGTGGAGATTCCATGGACGAATCCGGGGAAACCCTTCACGGAAGCCTCCATATTCCATCAATCCGGTTAGCAAAGGTAACGACATGGCCACTGGATCTACCCTTCCGAGAAGGGCTTTGGGGCGGCAACTGCGGACACTGCGCGAGCGCAACCGCATCAACCAGGCCGACGCCGCACGCATCGCGGAGACCAGCCCACAGACCTACGGCCGGCTCGAAGATGGTCGGATCACCAAAGTCACTGACATGCTGCTCAACACGCTCGCCAACGCCTACGGGGCTACCGACGAGGAGCGCAGAATCCTGCTGGAGCTGGCCCAGGAGATCCGCACCTCAACCGCCCCGGGTGGAAGCTGGTGGCGCACTTACGCGGACGCCATGGCGTCAGGGTTCGATCACTACCTGGCCCTGGAGGAAGCGGCGGATTGGGTCACCTCGTGGCAGACGACCGTAATCCCCGGACTGCTACAGACGCGCGATTATCGCCGAGCCATCGACTGGAGCCTGAATCCGACTGTGCCAACCGAGGAGATCGAGCGCGGGCTGGATGTGATCATGAAACGACAGACCCTCCTGGATCGCCCCAGGTTTCACTTCGAGCTGCTGCTGAGTGAGGCCGTGATCAGGTATCAGGTCGGAGGGCCGGGGGTTATGTCTACGCAGCTCCAGCACCTGATAGACAGATCCGAGGCGCCGGGGGTCGACATCAGAATCGTCCCCTTCAGCGAGGCGAGTCCGGTCGGATTACTCGCGAAGAGCTTTGTCCTGTTCAGCTTCCCGCCCCTACCTTCCAGCAGGCTCCAGGAGCCACCAGTGGCCTATTCCGAGCTGCTATCGGGGGATCTGTACATAGAGCGCGGTGAGGACGTGGATCGGTACAAGGGCGAGGCGGAGCGCATACGACGTGTAGCGTGTTCCACGGTGGCATCTCAAGAACTGATGCTGAAAGCAATGAAGGAGATGAAATGATGGACCTGTCCGGCGCGCGGTGGTTCAAGAGCACCAAGAGCGGCGGGGGTCGGGATTGCGTTGAGGCCGCTCACCTGGACCAGGGGTTTGTCGGCGTGCGCGACTCGAAGAACCCCACCGGCCCCGCACTGGTCTTCACGCCCGGCGAGTGGGATGCCTTCCTGGCCGGCGCGAAAGACGGCGAGTTCGACCGACCCTGACCAACCACACCAAAGACCCCCGGTTTCGCCCTGCTGATAGGCGGCCGGGGGTCTTTTTCTTGTTTAAAACGGACTAGTTTCCCTTTTATTAGCCCCTACGAGAAGGGACCCCTGGTGCTCGGTGGCTACCAGAGGTCCCTGCTTCGGGCTTGTCTTCAGTTGGAGGACTGGCCTGCTGCTCGATTAATTTTCGAAAAAGGTCGGCCGAGCGCGCCACTACCCCTCTGCCCAGCTGCTCCAGCTCCGGCGAGAGGTCCGCGCTGCCTTTCACCCCCTCGTGGTAACTCCAGGTGTCACGCATGATCGTCCCGAGTGCGTCGATGACTTCGCTCAGGTCGAGATCTTGAATGGCCGGCTGCGGCTGGGTGATCCCCTCGTCCAGGAGTCGCCGCGTCTCGCCCTCCTTCCATTGCAAAGCAGCATCGAATGCCCTGAGGGTGCCCTGATTCGGGGTCGTCGGGATCTTGCCCCGCTCCCAGGCGGAAATAGTCGGCTTGCTCGGGCCCCCGACGCCCAGCATGTCGGCTTGCTTCAAACCCAGGGCAACACGGCGCTCCTTGAGGAGTTGGCCGATCGCCTGGGCATGGGGGTGATACTGCTCTGTCATGCCTCAAGGCTACTCAGGTTAAGTCTGATGGCACAAGGGTTACCTCACAAGAGGTCAGATTTGTCTCACTTGAGACCCTTTGACCTGGGCTTTAACCTTCACTAAGCAACGGATTCATAACGGACCAGACTTAACCACAGATTTGCCTTGGACTTAACCACGGACAAGTCTAGTGTTCTTCACATGCCCACCACACCGAACCTGGTCAGAGCGGGGATCGAAGCCCGTCGAGCGGCCAAACCGAAAGTGTGTTCGACCGTTTCTGTTACATTAGATTTGTCCCAGATCCGTACTGCGCTTGACCTCACACAGGTCGAGATCGCGGGCCTTGTCGGAGTCTCCGACGCCTACTGGTCCATGTTGGAGAGGGGCCACCGACAGGCTTCGAACGAGCTGCTGACCAAGGTTCTGGGCCTCTTCCGTCACAAGCTGGGGATCTGACATGTACATCGATCCCGCCGATCTTCCCGACCTGGGCCCCATGCCCGCCGACCTGCTCGATTCCCTCGTTGACCACCTGGTCGACCTCACTCGCAAGCGCCCCGAACTGCGGGCACACCTGATCAGCGCTGTCGAAAACGCCTGACGCTCTTCTTCTTTCCTCTTTCTCGTAATTCCGAGGTGTCTTCAGCGATGCCTCGTTCCCCTAAGTCCGCTGTCCTTGGCGGCAACCACCCGGTTCGGAGGTCTATTCGTCATGCCCTTGTACAGCTTCATAGAAGTCCGGAAGTGGGTATCGGAGGTGGCACAGCAGCACGGCGTCGAGCTCTCCAACCGCAAGTGCAAAGACGTTGCCTACCTGTGGATTACGGAGCAAGAACTCGTACACGACGGTGTTGCAGGGGATTTGCGGCTCCACTCCGATCCCACTGGTGATAAGGCCGTGAAGCGCCTCCTCTCTATCCTCCAGCCCGCCTGAACGGAAAGACCATGCCAAGACTTCTGGACGCCTTCTGCTGCTCGGGGGCGGCAAGCGTCGGCTACAACCGCTCCGGGTTCGACGAGATTGTGGGGGTCGACATCGTAGGACAGCCCCGCTATCAGTTCGACTTTGTCCAGGGCGACGCCATCGAGTTCATCCGCCGGTACGGCCACGAGTTCGACTTCATCCACGCCAGCCCGCCCTGCCAGGCCAGTACCACCCTCACCAAGGGGACCAACAAGAAGCGCAACACCGAGATCGGCCGCGAACATCCCCAGCTTATCCCCCAGACCCGCGAGGCGCTCGAAGCAACCGGCCGACCCTACGTCATCGAAAACGTCTCCAGCGCACCGATCAGGCGAGACCTCATGCTCTGCGGCGAGATGTTCGGCCTGGCGGTGATCCGACATCGCATTTTCGAGCTGGGCGGCTGGTCGACACCGAATCCACCCCATCCGAAACATCGCGGCTACGTCCGGGGCTGCCGGCACAAGGTCTGGCGCGACGGACCCTACTTCGCTGTCCACGGGGAGGGCGGCGGCAAGGGGACGGTCGCGGAGTGGCAAAAGGCCATGGGGATCGACTGGACCGACGTCCGTAAGGAAATAGCAGAGGCGATCCCTCCTGCCTACAGCCAATACATCGGCGAACGAGCAATGGAGGTTTTGTGGCCCAACCAGACGCCCTTGTCGGCTTAGTCCCAGAGAAATGGATGGAAGAGGCCAAGTGCGGAAGGGGCGACCCCGACCTCTGGGATCCCAAAACGCTGCCCCGCACTCCCCCACTTCAGCGCCGGCGAGCGGCCATCGAGAGGTGCTCCGGCTGCCCGGTCAAGGCCCAATGTGCCGACTTCGCGGTCCGTACAGGCGCCAGTCACCTCATCTACGCCGGCATCCCACTGGGTCTCGATGGCCGGAATCAACATGCCTACGCCGAACTCAGGCGCCTGGCCAAACGATTGAAAGGAATGCAGTGAAACGCGATATCGACATGTCCGACACCCAGGACGTAGGCGACCTGAAGCACTGGGTCAAAGTCCTGGCCGACGCCCGAGCCCAGATCGCCAAGTACAAAGAGCGCGAAGCTCAGGCCAAGGAGAAGCTCCTCGAAGGATTCAAGGCCACCACTGCGACCATCGAGGGTAAGCCGGTGTTCACGGTCCAACGCTCCAGCGGCCGACGCTTCGACTCCAAGCGCTTTCGGGCCGAGAACCCCACACAGTCCGAGAGCTACATGATCGAGACCTCGACCGAAGCGGTGTTCCTGGTCGGAGACGACGAGTGACCATCGCCGACGCTCTGGATCAAATCATCCGCAACGGCGTCTCCCCCCTGGCTCAGGCCGACCGCCATCCACCGTACGGACAGCTAAGAACAATCGGCCTGGTCCTCTACGGCGAACTGTCCACCATCGTCACTCTCGACGATCCCCGGCCGGCTCTGCGCACATTCGTCTCCACCCTGCGCGAGGACATTCGGGGCATCGACGTCCTCACTCCGGCCCGGTCGTTCGCGGCTCATAACGCCGGAGTAATCGAGCAGGTCCCGATTCACATCTTGATCGCCTCGATGAAGCAGAACCTGATCACCGCACTCACCCCCATTCTCACAGGAGGCGCCCAGTGAGGGCTATGAACAAGCCGAAGACCTACCGCCAGCTCGTCGACCGTGACGTAGAAGCTGTCCGCTGGGGCCCGACCTGGGAAGAAATGCAGCTCGCGGCCAAATGGCTCGGCAGCCGAGGAGTCCCCTTCCGCTTCGACAGCGACCGCCAGCTGCCCGGCTCCGCCGATATGGGACTCCCGCCTCTGTTCGTCAGCACATTCCGTTTTGATGAGTATGAAGTGCGCATCGGCGACTGGCTGGTTGTGGCGCAGCAGGGCCGGGTCCGCGTGGTTCCGAATGACGAGTTTAAGGCCGAGCACCCATGATTCGCGGGCTGCTGTTCCGGGAGCCCGACCTGGCCAAGAGCCTCATCAAGGCCGAGCTGGACTTTCGCAAGAACCTGGTCGCGGCCCGGCAGGCATCCGATCTCACCCGGGAACAGGTCGCCGAGAAGCTCGGAACAACGGCCGCCTGGGTCCGAGATATCGAAGATCCCACATTCCAGCCGACGTTGGCGCAGCTCCGGGCCTACATGCTCGCGATCAACGTCTCCGTCACCTACCACATCCACATCTGAGGAGATCTCATGCCACCGGACGCCTTCGATCCGACCATATTTCGCACACCCGGCGGACCGAGAGAAGTTCACGCCGACCTCCGAGTAGCCGCCAACGGCCAATTCGAGCTGTTCACCGCATACAAGCAGGCGGGATTCACCGAGGCGCAGGCCATGGAGCTGCTTCGCACGTTACTGCTCCGAACAGGTCCCGAGGATGCCGAATGATCTACACGGCACTTCGGGACCTGTTCGCAGCCCATGCAATCGAGAACTACGGCATGTCGCCCACCACCCCGGACACCTGCAAATGCGGGCACAAGAGCTATCCGGAACAGCGAGGCGAGAACGACTACCGGGATATCTCTGAGCTGCGCGCCATCGCCCATTCCGATCACCTGGTCGAAGTCCTGGCAAAGGAGCTGTTCCCGTGATCGATTACGACGAGCTCGAACGCACCATCCTCAAGACCGTCTGGGATGAGCTCAAACGGCAGCGAAAGAACGCCAAAGAGGGCCTGATCGAATCCCTGGATGAGGCCGACGTCACCAAGACCTACGAGGACGCGGAGGACAACGTTTGGTCGCATCGGGGCAGGGATTGGGGTTTCGAGTACTACGGCTCCGAGTGGCGATCTGTCAGTCATACCGCCGCATACGACGACGAGGGCCCGTTCAAGGAGGTCATCTCGTAATGGATCCCGAACTCCGCACCATCCTCACCAATCTCGAACTCGGCCGGCGCTACTGGGACTGGGACATCGTCGACCGGGCCATTCAGAGACTCGCCGAATACACATTGACCACGGAAAAGGAGCACTTCTGATGCCCATCATCAAGAACTGGCCGCTGCTCGCCGACGCCGTTGTCCAGATCATCCTGCATCCCGAAACCTGGAACCAGAGCTACTACGCCGCGAAGACCGACTGCGGTACAGCATTCTGCGTCGCGGGATGGGTGACCAGGCTGGCCGGCGCGGAGCCGGTGTTCGAGGGAGATCACTGGGCAACCACCGACTGTATCCTCAACGGCCGCCAGCGCTACATCGATGCGGCCTCCAGTGAATTGCTGGGTCTGGACCTGGTCAGGGGTGATTCCCTCTACGACGGCGACAACAGCCTGGAGACCATCCTCAAGCTGGTGACCAACTGGGCCGAGGTGGACGGCTACGAACTGCCCGCGCTGATCACCGACAAATACGCGGAGCTTGTGGCATGACCAATCCCCATGACGGCTCGCACCGGGGCTTCATGTCAGAGGAGGAATGGAATCAGCTCTGGGACGAGTACGACGCCGAGAAATACGACGACAACGAATTCTGGTGGATGTGACATGAAGGCGTACAAGGTCGAGTATTGCCGAGGACGAGGCGGGCTCTATTACCTACGCATCACTGGCCCAGACGTCATTCACCACAGCAAATACATGCACATGCTCGAAAACGTCTCCAGTTACGCGCTGAGCCATCTGGCAACAAAGATCGAATCCCGAATAGACGGTCTCTTCGTCGATTTCGTCGAGGTCGCCCCGGAGGACTGGTGAAGTACATCAACACAGACGGCCAGGAGGTCAACGGAGAGGTCTTCGCTCCCGGCCCGCGTCCAAATTCAGTCTGGGTGCTCCGGCCCGATCGGCAGGCAGTGGTCGTCAAGGTCGGGACGAAGACGGTCAAGGAGAAGGGGCCGGACGGCAAGGAAGTCAAAACAGTCGTTCAAATCCGCGAAGAAGCCCCTTATCCCCTGCCCGACTACTGCCCTCCCCTGCCGGCCGCCGCCCAGGAAGCAGCCCAGGAAGTCGTCGACCGGTACCGCGATGCCATGGCCGAACTCCAGCTACTCGGCAAACTCACCCCCATCGGCGAGGACTACAAAGCCGCCCGGACCGTCCTGGCCTACCAGGAGAAAGCGCAGCAGTCCCGCCTTCCCTATATCGCGGCCCATGGCGGCAATCAGGCCGTCAGCGACCGGAGATTCAAGGAACTCTCAGAGGAGTAATTCATGAAAACCACGATTCAAAACCTCAAGGCAGCAAGAGGGCTGCTGGCAGAACACGGCATCGGCGACGGCGATGCTTACAACTCCTATACCGGCAAGTACTGCCTGATCGGCGCTGTAGCTGCGGCCAAGTTCGATCTCTTCGGCGAAGCGCTGGAGGAGATCAACGGCGACGACCCCCGCAGTCCCTACGGCCGCAACACCAACGACTGGCCGGAATTCGCCGCCTTGGATGAGCAGCTGCCATTGCGCCGAAGCGCTCTTATGTACAAGAACCTCTACAGCTTCAACGACACCCACATGAGCAGATTCGGCGACGGCCCCGAAGCAGTTCTGGATCTGGTCGACCGCACCATCGCGAAGCTGGAGAATGCCGGCACCACCGATGAGCCCCGATAGCCCGGACCTGGGGATCTATGCCGACCACGAAGACCTTCTCTCCGAATGGGGCACATGGACCCGAACCAGTGAAGCCACAGACTTCGGCGTCATTGCTGCCACGGTCGCTGCGGTCATCCAAGGCATCGAAGAAACCCCGGGCATAGAGGTCTCCCACATCCAGCTCGGCAACATCATCGCTCACATCCTGCACAACCACGGCGCATTCCACCGGCGCCCGAACTGCTAGGAGAAACCCACCATGAACGAAACCCGCCTTCGCTCATCCCTGCTCGAACTCCAGAACCAGGTCCACTCGATCGCCGAACAGCACGGTTGGCACGACGGCCGCACCTTCGGAGACGAGATCGCGCTGGCCCATTCCGAACTGTCCGAGGCCCTGGAGGCTTTCCGCGATACCGGCGACGTCCGCAAGATCTGGACCACCGAGGCCGGAAAGCCCGAAGGCGTAGCCAGTGAGTTGGCCGACACCATCATCCGGATCCTGGACACCGCGCACGAGTTCGGTATTCCGGTCATCGACGAGCTCTTCGCCAAGATGGCCTACAACGAGACCAGGGGTTTTAGACACAACGGAAAGCATCTCTGATGGCACTCGACGAGAATCAGCTCTATCGGGACATCCGGGATCTTTTCGAATCCAACGTAAGCTTCACGGAGGCCACCGTCACCGCTTCTCAGCTGGTCAATCATCTGAAAACGCTCCGTCCCGAGTGGTTCGAGCAGCCGACGATCCTCCCGCAGCAGTTCATCCAGGCGCGCTTGGCCGAGGAAACCCAGTACTCGGGCACCAAGTTCGAGAAGGTCACCCAGGCCGTCATCAAGCGCTACGTCGACATCGTCTCCCGGCTGGAGGCTCAGGTCGATATCCGCCGCGACCTCAGACTACTTCCCGGCCTGCACGAAACCCTCAAGATCATCGCCGAGCAGTGGAAAGCCCATCCCGACTACGAACGGATCGACTGGCCATGAGCGCTTACACCGCAGTGTTCCTGATCGTGGCCGTAATCCTGCTCTCCTACTGGCTTTTCGAGGGGCAGTAATGACCATAACGGAAATCATCAAGCGGCTGGTCGACATCCTGGCCGAAGACGGCGATCTGGAGGCCACCTGCTACAACCCGGGATTCAGTGACGAGATCACGGACGTCGAGGTTGAAGTAGGCGCGGATGGGAAGCGGGTGTGGATCGGATGAGCAAAGTCTACCTGGCCGGCCCGATGTCTGGCTATCCCGAGTGGAACTTCCCCGCCTTCCATGCTGCCGCCGCAGAGCTTCGAGACCTGGGCCTGAATGTGGTCAACCCCGCCGAGCTGGACGATCCGGGGCACGTGCCGGGTTCCGAAGATTGGTCCTGGTACCTGCGGCGGGACCTGAAGAAGCTGCTCGACTGCGACTCGATCGTGCTACTGCCAGGCTGGGATGAGTCACGAGGTGCCAAGCTGGAGTATCGAGTCGCCTACGAGCTGGGGATGAGCTTCGAGGACTACGAGCCGCTGGTCCACTACCTGAAGCTCATGCGCGAGAAGGCCAAGGCCACATAAACCCGAGGGTCGACGGCCGGCAACATCGGAATGCGGGGGTGTAAGGCCGTTGGGCACCGGCTCGCTGATATTCGCGGGCTTTCAAGTGCATTCCGAGACCCTCATTCAATTTTCAGCCGTCAACCTTTAATTGCGGCTGCCGCTATTCAAGGTAAGGAGAAGACAGGTGAAGTCTGTCCTGAAAACCCTCAAGCAGGGCAAAGATCTACTCGAAAAACATGGCTGGATACAGGGCATGATGTTTCGACCCCACCAGGGCTTCTGCGCCATGGGTGCCATCAATATGCAGCTGATCAGCCATATCGACTACAGGACCGCCATCCACGCCCTCTGGGTCGAACTTCCGGCCGGCAACTACGACGAGTCCGAGCTGAGCCCCCACCCGATCGCCCAGTGGAACGACGCCAAAGGCCGCACCAAAGAGGAAGTCCTGGCCCTGTATGACAAGGCAATAGCCACCGAGGAGGCAAAAGTATGAAATTCCGCCGGCTTATCGAGAACAACGACCACGAAGGCGAAACCTGGAATTGGTGGCTTCAGGTCGACGGCAGCGAAGAAGAGCTCGCCCGTCTAGAAGAGCTGATGGCCAAGTTCGATAGCGAATTCTTCACGCTCACCGATGACATCGAGAACAGGGAAGTCGTCGATCTGCTGGTTCGCTACAGCGCGTTAGCCTACTACGCCGATCACAACCTGGTGCTGGGGGTGCTGACACTGCCCGACCTCTCTCGCTACGAGCGCGCTGATGACGTCACAGATCTGCTCTACAAGGGCCGAATCGCGGACTACTACAAGGAAGCCGAGTGACGCCGGATGACTTCCTCGATGTTGCGGGCATCGATAACGAAGATCTTCTCAACGACCTGAAGCAAATGCTTTTGGACGCAGAGAAGAATCGCCCACGGTCACAGCAGCGGACACTCGGCCCCTCGGAGGTCGGACATCCCTGCATGCGAAAGCTCGCCCACGCCACGGTCGCCAGCCGCAAAGCCAACCTCACCACCACCGAGCGCGGCGCCAACAGCTACGACGACCCCCTGGCAG
The DNA here is from genome assembly GCF_001613445.1 of Nocardia grenadensis NBRC 108939. Lineage (GTDB taxonomy): Bacteria > Actinomycetota > Actinomycetes > Mycobacteriales > Mycobacteriaceae > Nocardia > Nocardia grenadensis. The sequence goes on along the minus strand of NZ_BDCJ01000040.1, from coordinate 9,280 downwards.
CCATGATCGGCACCGGAGCCCACACGGTCATGGAGGAAGCAGCCCGATCGGCCAACGACGCTCTTGGTGAAGGCAATATGCGCTGGATCCCCGAGTCGAGAGTGACAGTCCGGCCACCGGAGTCGAATCGGCCGGGCCTGTCGGGTACTGCGGATCTCTACGACCTGCGGACCCATACGGTGCTCGACTGGAAGTTCCCCGGGGTGACCCGCTACAAGCACTACGTCGCCCACGGCCCGAGCCCCACCTATCGCGGCCAAGCGCACCTCTACGGCCGGGGTTACAAGAACATGGGCTTCCCGGTCAGTCACGTGGGGATCATTTTCGTCAGCCGGACGGGGACCCTGCGCCAGATGCACCTGTGGCGGGAGCCGTACTCCGATGAGCTGGTCGACGAGATCCTGACCCGCCTCGATGACGTGGACCGCCTGATCGACGAGCTGAACCTGGAACAGAACCCCGCCGGCTTCCCCCAGGTCCCGATGGCTCCCGACGACGACTGCGAGCGCACCTGCGGCTGGTGGTCACCCATCGTCGAAAACGGTTACCAGTGCCCAGGAAAGGGGTGACATGGCGAAACTCGAACTCGCCGGCGTGCGGCTGGTGATCAACGGCGAGGAGGTTTCGATACCGCAGCCGCCCCCTCCCGAACCCGAACCGCCGATCGAGGTCCCACCGATGACCCGGGAGCAGGCGATCGCCCATATCCAGCAGCTGTCCGATCAGGTTGCCATGGAGTTCTGCGTGGGCCGGCGAGAGAACGATCGGCTCGACGAAGAAACGAGGCAGGCGCTCATGGCTCTGGGAGTGGCATGGGAAGACACGTAGAGGGCGGTTCGATGCGCTGGAGAGTTGATCGGGTCCTTCCTGGCTGGTGGCGAGCCGAGAAATGGCAGAAGAGCTGCGGCTGGCCTTACGACTGGGAACCGAGGACTCATTCAGGGCGATCTTTCCGCAGCCAGCCAGAAGCCTTCGCCTACGCCTGGGGGCAGATCGAGCGCGCTTGGAACGAGGCCGATTGAGCAAGAAGAAGAAACCCACCAAGAAAGACATCGAGTCGGAGCGGGACGAATTCCGAGGCCGGCTGGAGAGGATCTACCTGTGGAATCAGGACACGCTGGCGCCTCACTCGGGGTTCCTGGCGGCCGAGCTCAAATCCCTGGTGACCGCCGAGAAGCCGGAGCTGGGATTCAGGTGAAGAACTGGGCCTACTCCGACGACCTGCCCTGGTGGTGGAAAGTCCCCGTCGTCAAGCACAAGAGGAAGTAGTGGTCGGCAAATACACCATCCACTGTCCTGACGAGTCGTCGGCTTCCGCGTACGCCAACCCGTTCGACACCTTCGACGATGCGGTAGTCGTAGCGAACATCCACAGCAAGAGCTCGCTGGAGTTCAAGCCCGTTTGGGGAGATCACGCCTGGGAAGCCGAAGCCCCCGATGGCAAGTACTACACGATCCGCTGGCACCCCGATTGGTGACCCAAAGCCAACAACCAGGGACAACGGCGTCCCACCAAGTAACCCCAACAACAGGAGAACACACACATGACCAACCCGCAGCAGCAGAACACCCCCGTCGATCCCGATGCCTTCCTCATGGGTGGTGGGGGCAACTGGTTCAAGTTCGACAAGATCGGCGCTCGTGTCACCGGAGTCGTCGTCGGCAAGGAGCTGAAGCACAAGAACAAGTTCGGCACCCAGATCCCCGACTACTACGACGACGGCAAGCCGAAGATGGCCTACGTCGTCACCCTGGAGACCGCGCTGCGCGACCCGGAGAAGGATGGCGACGACGGCACCCGCAAGGTCGAGTTCTCCCCCCACTTGAAGGGCCTGGTCTCCCGGGAGCTGAAGTCGGTCGGTCTCACGGGTCCGGAATTCGGTGGGCGGCTGGACATCACCTACGTCGCCGACGTTCCGGGCAAGGGCAAGATGGACAAGAAGGATTTCAAGGTGGTCTACACCCGGGCCGCTGATGTCGCTCTGTCGGCTCCCGAGGTGTCAGCTCCGGCTACTGCTTCGACTCCGTCCACCGCTGCTGCACCGGCTGCCGGCCAGACAGGCGAACAGACCCCGGAGCTCGCTGCCGCTCTGGCCGCCCTGGCAGCTCTTCAGGCTCAGCAGGCTCAGCAGTGAATCCCGCCGACGCCAAGATCGCGCGCATCAACGAACAGCTGACCGATGCGCACAAGGAAGTCACAGATGCGCAGGCACGAGTCATTCGGCTCCAAGAAGAGCTGGCCGTTGCCTATCGAGAACGCGATGACTTCAACACCGATGTAACTCTGGCCTACCAGGCATTCAACCGAGGCTAGTCCTCCCAACCGTCCCCATCCCGCTTAAAGGCGGCGTCGAGTCATGCCCGAATGGGGACTCCAATTTCCACTCCAAACGCAATCACACACAAAGGAGATATTCATGGACACCGACGAATTTGTTTTCTTCTCGGGAGTGCTGACGGGAGCTGTGGTCGCAGTGCTCTTCATCGCGCTGTTTGTTGTGGTCGGAAGTTGACCTGCCCGAAGTGCGACCGCCCTGTCATCGAAGCCCACCTCCCCGCCGGCTACGCACAACTCTTCGACGCAGCCCCAAACCCCGAGCATGGCAACACCCTGATTCTCAACGGAAACGCCATGTACATCCAGGGTCCAGCACTTTTCGATGCCCGCCGGATGGGGCTGCCGGTCTACGCACGCCACGGAATTACGTGCCCCAACTATCACCGGAGAAACACATGAGTCAATGCCTGAGCGAAAGCAACTTCACCTGGAATGGCCACACCCTGCGATGCGAGCAGGACATCGACGAGCACGACCCAGGGAACCACTCGTCCATCTGGAGTCATGGGGATTTTCGCTGGCCCATTCTGCGTGACGGCATGCGGATCGATATGACAAAGCCCTCCCCTGAGCTCGATGCGGTTCGCCATATCGCAACAACGGGCGGCTGGGGTGGCACAGGCATGGACGATGACGAATTTCACGTCTACTCCCTGGAACAGGAGCTGGCGCACCAGAAGGCCGTTCAGGAAGCCCAGGCGAAGGGTCGGCCCCTGCCTCAGCGAGAGAAGCCCGTCAGCGAGGTCCGCACCACAAGCTCTACCGGCGGCCAGAAGGGCGTGAAGCCGGCTCGATTCGACCTGATCCCGCCGCAGGCCCTTTTCGCGGTAGCCGAACACTACGGCAAGGGCGCCCTCAAATACGACGACCACCAGTGGCTCAAGGGTTACGAGTGGTCGAAGTCGTTCAGCGCGATGATGCGGCACGCCTGGGCTTTCTGGAGCGGTGAGGACTTCGACCCCGAGACCGGAACGCCGCATATGGCCGCAGTCAATTTCCACGCCAACGCCCTCCTGGTCTTCATGGACCGTTTCCCCGAATTCGACGACCGTCCACACACGAAGGAAGCGAAATGATCGACAACATTCTCCGCGAGGCCCTGAATCTCTTCGGCGAGAACGGCGAACGCTGGACCACCGGATCATTCAAGACCCCTGACGGCTGCTACTGCTCATTGGGGGCGATTGCCGAGGCCGGGTTCGAGGAAGTCTGGGAGCAAGAAGCTTGGGACGAAAGCGGCGACTCTGTCATGGCTGATTCCGTACAGGAGGAGCTCAATGGCCTGATCGCTGTGGTCGCATTGGCCGATGCCATCGAGGATATCTATCCGGAATTCGTAGCTCGCAATTGGAAATACAGCCCGGACCACGACGACCTGATCACCGAATTCAACGACTCGCACACCTGGCCCGAAGTGAAGGCGGTTTTCGAACGGGCCATCGAACTGGCAGAGGAAGCGTGATGTACCGCAACCCGAAATACCATTACACCCTCGAAAAGGCCGAACCCGGCTACGACCGCCCATACGTAGAGGCCGTATTCCCGACTATCGAGTGCGCGATGGGCTACGTCAAAGCCGGACTGGGCGACAAGGGGAATCTGACCTGGGATCGAAAGGTCCAAGACGGTTCCTGGTGGCTTGAGGCCGACGACGAAGATACGACCTGGTTCATCGTCCGCCATCTGTACAAGCCGCAGCGCCAGGCCGCCGAGTGAAGGCCACCTGTGATATCTGCGGCGACACCATATTCCGCGATGACGAAGTCGCCGAAGTGGGCGATAGGGAATTCCACGCGGACTGCTACTACCAAGGAATGGACTGAAAAATGAGCATCAAAGCTAACCTGACCACCGCACTGGAGCTCGTCAACGCGGGCTGGGCCAAGGGGAACGTATACGACAGTGGCTGCTACTGCCTTCTGGGCGCCATAGCTGCGGCTCGCACCGGACTCCGGGGCAGGGAATTCCAGGACTGGCATTACCACTACCACACGGACAGCGCCTACAACGTCACGCCCGAAGTCGAGCTGGTGGCCGAGGTCGCGGCTACGGAGTTCCCGGGCAGGGGGGATGGCGAGTATCTGGCTGATCAGGTCTACCGCTTCAACGACAACCCCGACACCCAGCAGGCCGACGTGGTTCGAGTCCTGGCCAAGGCGATCGAGGCGGCCGGCGAATGAGCGTCAAAGACAACCTGATCAAGGCCCAGGAGATCTTGGAAACCGAAGGCTGGTGCAAGGAGTCGTCCTTCGATGAGGAAACCGACTCGTACTGCCTGCTCGGCGCTATCTACTCCGCACGGACGGGGGTATGCGGGGCCGAGATCATGAAGGCGCCCCACGACCCCTACGAGCACAGCCCGGAAGTGGAAGCGGTCGCCGACATCATCATCAAGGGCGATCCGGTGCTGGAGGAGTTCTACGAGAGTCACGCCGCAAAGTTCGGAAAGCCCAGGGTGGAGGGCATTGTCTACAGCTTCAATGACGCGGACGAAACCACCCAGGCCGACGTGATGACCGTGCTGACCAAGGCGATCGAGGCGGCATCGTGACCTACCCCTACTACGTCGTGATGCTCATGGGGGATGTGACCGGCACCGACACCGAATACACGGTCCAGGGCAACCTCTACGGCCGGTCACCGATGTACGAGCGGGCCCATGCGCACTGGCAGCACCTGCGAGAGCAGCGACCAAACCTGCCGTGGACCCTCCTCCGCTTCGAGACCGAGCACGAAAACCGCTTGGAGATGTGGATCTATACCGCTCCCGAACCGCCACTCTTCGCCGACCTGGGGACCATGCCATGAGAGACATCGCCGACCAGCTGGCCTTCCTGGCAGTGAAGCTCCTGGAAACGGGTGAACATCCTCTCGGGAATCCGGACTGGATCATCGAGTTCCCGGACGACCAGGGCAAGCAGACACTGCGCCGCAAACTGACCGACGAGTTCGAGTACCTCCTGACCAACCTGCCGGAAGGAACTATCGATGCCCAGCAGTAGCGGCCTGCCCCAGTGGTATTCCCGTCAGGACGAGCTGACCCCGCAACAGCAGCAGGCCGTCATGATCAAGGCCAAGGAGATGTCACTGCCTCCCGGGTTGCGGGCGTCCGGTAAGAAACGGGATCTGCGCGACGCCTACCACGGCCGGATGATGCTCAACGACATTTGGCAGCCCAAGACCAGCGATCCCATGCGCGACCTGGTGATGACAGCTCAACGCTCCAATGCCCGGGGCGAGCTGGAAAAGGTCATCCGGGAGCTGGAAGCACAGATGCAGAGCTCGGACGATATCGCCTGGTGCAAGGAAGCGGCCAAGGCTATGTTCTCGATCGGAATTACGGAGGAGCGCCGTGAGCGAGCCAAGCGAATTTGACCCACTGCGGCGCTGCATCAAGTGCGAACAGTCCTTCCCGGTGTCCAGCTACCGAAAAGGCCGCAACACCTGCAAGAGCTGCACAGCAGTGCAGAAGGCGGCCTGGTCGAAACGGAACCTGCGCTGGTGCCCGCAGTGCGATCGTCGGCGCGCTCGGCGACTGTTCGACTCTCCCGACCCTGACGCTCGCTGCGGATATTGCCGGGGAGCGGTCAAGCAGAAGTCATCGCTCACCGAACACCACTGCATCGAGTGCCAGCGCCTGACCCCGAAGGCCGAATTCGGCGAGAGCCGCTGGTACGCCAAGCAGTACATATGCCTGGAGTGCCGGCCGCTTCAGCATGATGTTCCGGTCGACGACATCCAGTACGACTACGCCTTCGCGCGGGAGATCTTGGGGTTCGGTCCGGAGAAGGCGCTGGAGTGGGTGTCCGGCGGGTATCGGAATCAGGCCCAGGACACGATCGTCCGCAGTGTCGACCCCGCCAAGTCGTGGGAGCCGGATCCGTTGGTGGCGGCATGAGCGACCGACTCTACGACCTCAGCCGCGAATACCGTTGCAGCAAGTGCGGAGAGACCAAGCCGGCCATCGCATTCTCTCGGCGAACTCGCAAGAGCGGCCAGGTTTCCGCTCAGGCCAACTGCAAGGCGTGCAGCAATGCCCGGGTGGAGTCGTGGCGCAAAAGCCAGCCACCCAAGAAGGCTCCGGACTGGAAATACGACTTCCGCTTCGCGCGGGATGTGCTCGGTTACAGCTGGGATCAGGCCGCCGCGTGGGTCTGCAATGCCTACGAAGAGGTCGACGAGATCACCATGGCATCACTCGGCCGGCCCGTCGACTGGCAACCGGATCCCTACCTGGAAGGAGCAGCGAGTTGACCGGAATCTGGTTTACATCAGATCAGCACGTCGGAGGTCACGAGAAGGTCTTCCGGCTGCGGGGATTCGATTCCGCCGAGGAACACGATGCAGAACTGGCTCGCCGCTGGGACGAGGTTGTCAAGCCGAACGATCGGGTCTACCTGGGCGGAGATCTGACCGGACAGCGCGGACATGAGCAGCGAGGGTTGGCCTGGGCGAAGCAGCGTCCGGGTAGGAAGATCCTGATCTGGGGCAATCACGACCCGGGCCACGGTCACCACTCCCAGGCGCACAAATGGCAGCGACCCTACCTGGAGGTCTTCGAGGCCACCATGGAAACGGCCGTCATCAAAATCCTCGGTCACCGGGTACTGATCAGCCACTTCCCCTACGCAGGCCCGGACGGCGACCACACCGAAACGCTGCGCTACCCCGAGTACCGGATGGCCGACACGGGCCGCTGGCTGATCCATGGGCACACGCACAGTTCTAGGCAGGTCCGAGGCCGGCAGCTGCATGTAGGAGTAGACGCTCACGATCTGACACCGGTCCCGCTGCGCTGGGTTCAGGAGCAGATCGAGAAGGAGAAGAACGATGTCTGACCAGGTCGAATACCTCAGTCTGGACGGATCCGAATGGCCGAACTTCCGGGTGACGACCACGAGCCCACCGGAAACCGAATCACTGTGGCACTGCCTGGTCGAGAGCATAGGCGCCTGGGAGGACGACGGAACCCCGGTCGAAGAGTACATAGAGCGCTACCTCACCGCGACGATCAAATGGGATTCGTGCTCCCACTTCGTATTCGGTGACGCGGAGGACAACCTGGGCTACCTGCACATCTGTGGTGTCCGGTACTTTCAGCTGCACGCGCTCCTGATGAAAGAGCTCTACCGGATGGCCTTCGAGCACATGGGCAAGGAGCCGCTGCCGTACGAGGACTGGACATGAGCGAGGAATTGCCGGGAATCCCGGTCGTCTACTCCACCACCTGCTCGTTCTGCGGGGGGCCGTTCCAGGAGGGCGAGCAGGTCATCAAGGCGTTCGGGTGGGACCAGCTGGAGCACTGGCAATGCGCTGGCATGGGGTTCTCGCAGATGCAGGAGCAGATCCTCGAAATCCTGAGCCATGAGGAGGACTCGTGAGACACGGAACCATCGACGGCTACAACCGCCACCGGTGCCGCTGCGATGAGTGCAAGGCCGCCCACAGAGAGCGGTGCATCACAAACCGTCAACGCCGCCTGGATCAGCGCATCGAGGTAGACGGCAAGTTCTACAGCCCGATCGTCGAGCGCCACGGAACCACCAACGGCTATCGAAATTACGGATGTCGCTGCGCGGGGTGTACTGCCGCCCACGGAAGAGGATGCCGGGACTATTACCGCGCGAAAGCGAAGGAGAGGGCATGAAGCAACTCAAACGCCTCTGGCGAACCTGGCGACATATCCGGAACATGCAGATTCCCGCCGGCGGCCAGGTCAAACCCACTCCACATCCCCCCAGATCTCGACTCGTCGTCCTCCATGCGGATGAGTCATCGGTCGCAGCCCTGAATATCGGCTCGGTGACCATCAATCCAAACGTCACTGTGACGGCAACCCGGTCGGACGGCAGCACGACTACCCGCAGGCTGGGCCCGGACGGCTACTGGCACGACATCGGCCCGACCAACGAGAACTGGATGGGCGTCGAATCGCTCATGAAGAAGGACGAGCCGTGACCGACTGCCCGGAATGCGGAACGCGCCTGCTGATCGACATCCGAGGCTGGCGCTTCTGTATCCGGGAGCACGGTCTCCTCTTTGACTGCAAACCAAAGGACAAGATATGAAGAAGGCATACCTGGTCGTCAAAGACTACGGCTACAACGAGATCCAGTCCATCGCGATCATGCCCGACAAGAAGAAGGCCAAGGAGTACGCCCGGCTGCTGGGTTCCGATGGGGATGTGCAGACGTTCGAGGTGCTGGACGAGATTCCGGAGCACTGGACCGTCTTCACATCCCAGATGGCCCTGCATCACGACGGTAGGGAGAACAGCGAGGGTATCTACACCAGCGAGCGGACGTACTGGGCGGAAGACGGCAATTTCGATCCGGAGCGCTATCCGAGCATCGAGGTCGAGCATATTTTCACCTACGACTATTCCAACCAGAAGCCCTTGACCTACAGGGAACTGCTCACCATGAAGGGCGTCTTCTACCAGGAGGTCTTCGCCCCGCAGCCTGAGCGTGAACCGAACACCTGGTCCATCACCATCGAATCGCTGGACAAGGACGAGGCCGAGCGGCTGGCACGGGAGCACTACGACGCACTGAAAGCGAAGTGGATCGATGGCTGAGTACGCATGGCTGCTCGAACGGGATGCGCCGGCCAACGAGAGGGTAGGGCTCTACCGGGACGTCAACGACGCGATCCGAAAAGCGTTCGAGATCAGTGACTTCTTCGGCAAGAGCTCGCAGGACATTCCGCTGGAGGTCATCCATCCGGACTGGCAGTACCGCCACGGGCTCAGCGTAATCACCAAAATGGAGGTCCAGTGACCGAGGTCAACCTCGAAGAACTGAATTGGACCGACATCGGCTCAATCATCAGTGCCGTCGTTCTGATGTTCGGGGAGCTGGCCTACACGGGGTCTATCGAAGACGGCACTTGGGATCTCACACCCGCAGCCAAGGACTACGTCGATAAGTCGGTCGCCCGGAT
>NZ_BDCJ01000039.1 GCF_001613445.1 Nocardia grenadensis NBRC 108939 | reverse complement strand
GGGAAAAGCGCCTTCGAGCTCAGGGGATCGATCCATATGCCCCGAAGGAGTAGCCCGTGACTGAAGGTTTCGCAGACGCCGCCCCGCTGTATTGGAATCATTCCTGGCGGGGCGTTTTGTTGCTTCCGACCGGGCAGAAGTTCCCACCCCCGAAGGACACCACCGGCTACAAGGGCTACTTTCCAAGCTGGCCAGACATCCAGGCGTGGGCCGAAGAGAACCCCCAGGGCAATATCGGTCTGCGCCTGCCGAACACGGTCATCGGTTTAGATGTTGATCACTACAAGGATAAGAAGGGCGGTGACACCCTGGCGGAGGCCGAAAGGCGCTGGGGTCCACTGCCGGCCACTGTCCGATCGACCTCTCGCATCGATGGCATCTCCGGTATCCGGCTGTTCCGCATAGAGGCCGGCACCGAACTGGAGACGATGGTTCGATTCCCGGAGCTCAAACTCGGCGACATCGAAGTGGTGCAATTTTTCCACAGATACACGGTGGTCTGGCCCTCGATGCACTCGGAAACCGGCCGGGTCTATCGCTGGCTCACCGCAGATGGCAACCCCACCACCGAGATCCCCCGGCCCGGCTCGCTGCCTATGTTGCCGGCGACCTGGGTGGAAGGACTGAAGCGGACGCCAGCTGCCGAGATCACTGCCTCCGGCGACGTGGAGCAGGTCCTGAAGTCTTTGCCGGGCGGGCCGATGTCCCCGAAGGTGCAGCAGGAGCTGGCCACGGCATTGACCGAACTCCAAACCCACGCCGGCACCCGCCACGATGTCACCCTGCGGCACATTCTGAAGCTCTTCCGGATGGCCGAACAGGGTGGCGAGTCGGGGATCCGGGAAGCGCTGGAGAAGCTGGGCAAGGCGTTCGTCGCGGCAGTGGGAAAGGATCGGCCGGGCGCTCAGGATGAGTGGGATCGGATGGTGAGGGGGCAGCGCGGGCACGACCTGATCGCCTCCACACCCTCCAGCCTGAGCCTCGAACAGCTGATGGGAATGCCGAAGGGGACTCTGGATGTCCAGGCGGTTGCAGCTGAAAAAGAGCCGCCCAGGTCAGAGCCCGATCCGCAGCCGGCGCAGGTTACTCCTGAAATAGATCCGGCCGATGCCTTCCTGATGGGCGAGGAGAGCGTCTTCTGGAGTGACCTGCGGGAGGATCTGAAGGACCCAGAGTTCAGGCAGCAGTTCAACGCCGATGCCTTCTTGATGGGCGAGCCGGATGGATCCGTGGAGTTCGAGCTCGATGGCAGTCCGGTCCGAGATGACGCCGATGCCTTCTTGATGGGCGCCGAGCCGGTAGAGAAAGGAACCACCGAATCCCGCACCTCCTGGGGACCGGTCGACCTGGATGCCATCCTCTCGGGCGATTTCGAGCCGGAGCAGCCAACCGAGCTGTCACGTGACGATGGCAAGAGGTTGATCTACCCAGCGCGTGTGAACTGTCTGGCCGGCGAACCCGAGTCCGGGAAGTCGTGGGTGGCGATGCATGCTGCGGCTCAGGCGATGAACGAGGGGCGGTCCGTTCTCTATCTCGACTTCGAGGACAGCGCCAAGTCCATCGTCGGCCGCCTGCTCGCTCTCGGGGTGCCGGCGTCGGTGCTGCGCCAGTTCTTCGCCTACGTCCAACCCAGCGGCCACCCCAGCGCGGAAGAAGGCGCATGGGAAGAGCTCTACGGCGCCATGACGTCCATGCGACCCGACATCATCGTGCTGGACGGCTGGAACGCGGCAATGACCCTGCTGGGCCTGAAGCTGACCGACAACACCGATGCCACCACCTTCCACCAGCTGATGCTGAAGCCCCTGACCGCCACCGGCGCTGCTGTGATCGCGATCGACCACGTCTCCAAGAGCAAGGACGGACGAGGCTCCTTTGCTATCGGCGCCCAGGCCAAGAAGGCGATGGTGGATGGCGCGATGTACGGGGTCGAATGCGTCGAACAATTCGGCAGAGGGCGCCTCGGGAAATTGGAATTAACGGTAATGAAGGATAAACCGGGAGGAATTCGGGAATTTGCAGACAAGCGTAAGAATGGCTTTTATGCAGGCTCCGTAGTCGTCGATGCGCGGGGCGATGGGGCGGTCCTGATGCGCGTTATCCACGAGGAGATGAGCGGTAATTCCGATGACGATCTGGATAAAGCGAGAGTGGAAATGAATTTCGACAAAGTAAAAGTTTCCGACGCTCTCGTTCAGCTCGAAGGCGCCCAGAAAGGAGTGTCACAGCGCGGCCTTGTCGACCATACGGGGCTCACCTCCAGGCGCGTCAGCAAGGTCGTCACGGAGCTCGTCGATGGCGGTTTTGTCCGGATCGAACGGGGGGCCAACCGAGCGCTGCTCCACTACCTCGTCATGCCATACAAGGCTCCGGACACTAGTCCAGATGACTTTCTGATGACCTCCTGAGCGCTCTTGGTGCTGCGGTGCAGCAGTCGGTGTTGCACCTGTTGCACTTGTGCCGCAGCACCCCTCTAGATCTCCACTCGTTCACGTGTTGTGCGGTGGTGTTGCACTCCCCCCTATAGGGGGTGCGACGGCACTGCACCACTCGTGGAGAGATCTGCCCCTGAAACACTTCACTTTGAAGAGATTGAGAGGCGCTGTGTCACGCCGCAGTGCAGCACCCAAGTGGCGCTACCCCAACCCTCATCCGCGCACCAGAACAGGCCGCTGCCATCTCTGCCGGCGAGAGATACTGACCGCGCTCTACGACGCCCGCCCGCACCACTTCGATCCGCAGCACCTGTCACTGACCGGAGAGATCCTCGCGCTGGCTCAGGGCTACCGCACATGGTTCATCGCGGACGGCAATCTCTCGCGCAGAACAACATGGGCAATAAACACAAGCCCACACGGCCTCGGCGGCAAGATCGTCCGCGACCACCGCTGCGAAAGCCAACCAACTCCGGCGGAAATGAAATTCGAAGAAATACCCGACGCCGATAATCCGGGTTTCTGATTAGTAATTAGAAAGGCAATGATGGAAATGACAGACAATACCCTCATGCCTGTAGCCGCCCCCGGCTCCGACCAGCCGATCATGGCCATGAAGATAAATGGCGAGCCCTGGGTAGCGCTGAAGCCTATGTGTGAAGCACTGGGAGTCGATCCGGAGGGGCAGCGCAAGAAGCTCAAGGAGAAGGCGTGGGCAACTACGGTGATGAGCTCCGCAGTTGCCGCAGACGGCAAGGGCCGCGAAATGACCCTGATCGACCGGCGCACGATGACGATGTGGCTGGCAACGATCGATGAGAACAGGGTCAAGGAGGAGTCTCGTCCCGTTGTCCGCGCATTCCAGACCGAGGCCGCTGACGCCCTGGACAAGTACTTCCACGAAGGCGGCGCCATCAACCCCCGGGCCACAGAGGATCAGCTCCGGGGTATCGCCAGCGTGGCACAGGCCCGTATGGAGCTTCTGGCAGCAGCGCGTGGTCTGATCGACGACAACTGGCTGGAGACCAAGGCTCGTCACGTCCTGGCGCAGGGCCTCAGCGAAGAACCCGAGATCAACCCGGCCCAGCGGCATCTGACCATCTCCGGCTATCTCGAAGATCGCGGCATCAAAGGCAAAGCTGAGCGCACGATCCGCAGCTCTTTCGGCAAGTTGGTCAAGGCCGAGTTCGTCAAGCAGCACGGTCGTGAGCCGGGTCGGGCTGTTCGGTTGATCGATGGCACCGAGCGGGAGGTTTTCGCTTACACCGAAGCTGATCGCCCGATCATGGACGCGGCATTCGCTGTTCTTCGGTCCTCCCTTGAGGGCGCCGAGTGATGGCCGGCTGTGTGATCGGGACATGCAGGGGGCTGCGAGATCTGCACATCCCCAGTAGCGCTCAGCAAAAGGCCAGCACGCCGTGACGGTCCGCTGCATCGACTGCCTGACCGAGGGCGTCACCACCTCCCGGCCGATCCACCCCGATAGCGGCCCCCGATCGCCTCGCTGCACCACCCACACCCGCGCCAAGAAGAAGTCCGGCAAGGCCAACGCTCACGACAAGATGTGCCAACGGACCTACGGCATGGCCCCGGGCGAGTATCAGCGCCTCTACGAGTTCCAGGGTGGCCGCTGCTACATGTGCCCTCGCAATGGCCGGACCAAGAAGCTCGCCGTCGACCACGACCACAGCTGCTGCCCCGAAACCCCGACCTGCGGGCGCTGCAATCGCGGGCTTCTTTGCTCGGACTGTAATCAGCTGCTCGGCCGGACCGGCGACAATCCCGAGTTCTTCCACCGGGGCGCTACCTACCTCATCACCCCACCCGCTCAATCCCCCGAGTTCCTTCACCCGACAAGGAGAAACCCATGACCAACGGCGAACTGATCGACCTGCTCTCCCAGCACCCCCGCGACCACCTGATCGTCATGAGCAAGGACGCCGAGGGCAACAGCCATTCACCCCTCTGGGGGCTGTGCTTGGGCCACTACGAAGCCGACGCCACCTACTCCGGCGCAGTGACCTACCCGGACTGCGAGTGCTTCGACCCCGACGCCGGCGTACCCGCAATCATCCTCGCCCCCATCAACTAGGAGAAACTCATGGGGACCATCTCCCACAACGCCATCGTGATCACCTACGTCCCGCTGTACACCGGTGCGCCTCGTCGACCGGTCGAAATCCCCGAAATCGAGGAGTTTCGCCACCGCCTGCCCGAGGGCTGGGAGCAGATCCTCGTCGGCCCGATTCCGAGTCCGGTCAACTTTTACCACTCCTACGTCTTCCTTCCGGATGGCAGCAAGGAGGGGTGGGGGAGCTCGAACCAAGGCGATGAACTGCGCCGGGAACTTCTCGAAATTGCCAGCTCCATCCGCACAGGAGACGCGGTCGAGATCACCTTCGGGGGCGACGACCATGGCTGGCCATCCATCAGAACCGCTGAGGAGGCGGGCGAACGATGGCCACCGAACTGACCCGCGAGGTCATCGAAGCCCATGCCGGCCTGAAGCTCACCGACTGGCAATGGCACTGCGTCAAGGCGATCCAATCCGGCCGATCCACACCCCAGCTGTCCACTCCCCGGCTCTCCGGCAGGACCGCAGCAATGCACCAACTGTTCGACATCTACCGCGCCCTCGGTCACCGCATCGAGAGGGTCGGCCGCCGCCTGTACAGGATCCATCCACCCAAGGAAGGCAAATGAACTGGACCCCAACTCGCTGGTATCGAATCCTTCAGCCGGACGGCAGCTTGTGGATGGAGACCAGCGACCCCGAAGAAGCGCGCGAGGAGTCCGCCAGAACAGGTTGGCCCGTAGAGCGCATGTACGAGCATGTCGGGCAACAGTGGCGCATCGAGGAGGTCCAACCATGAAAGGCGAACACGGCTGCCTCTTGATCCTGGCCGCAGTCATCGCCATAGACCTGGGGGCGGCCGAGGAAGAGACGCTGACCGACGCAATCCACCGACTGAAGGCTAGGCACCCCCTGATCGTCTGGACGGCCGTTATGGCTACCGCGCTGCACTTCCTCGCCGGCGACCACCCCACCCTTAGCCGCTACGACGCCTACCGCGCACTCGGCTGGGCCCGCCAGCGAACGAGGTTCACGTGATCTGCCAGGTAGCCCACCGGAGTATCGATCTCCCCTGCAAAGCCAAGGAGTCCGGCGGCTACCGGTGCGAACGGCTGGATCCCCACGACGACTCCGGCCACTGGATATCCGACCACACGATCGCTCACGCACTGGCGGGCAACGGCTACTCCTGCTCGGCGATCGACCCACACCCAAAGGCGCCCAAGGAGTTCGAAACCTGCTAATGTTCCGGATACAAGTCGGGCCCCGGAAGTGTTACCAGCACTGCCGAGGCCCTGGGCGAGGATCTGAGCAACCAGACCGACGCCGTGGCCATCAGGCTACAGCATTCGGCTTATCAGCCACTCCCCTGCTTGCGGTCGTTATTGACTAGCCCGACCAGGGGACACACAACCCCGTTAACCAGCAGTCTGGGAGTACCCCAGTCGTACACCTCCCATGTGCGCACCCCGGTTAGTGCCGTGCACAGCCTTCCCTGGGTTCACGATGAAGCCGCTTGTCTTCCGGGACAGGTGGCCATGAGTCGTGTTCCAGACGGTATATGGAGGCATGGTTACCGGGCCACGTTGGGGAAGGGGTAGACCGACACCGGCACCCCTGGGTGCTCCTTGCGGTCAGCCCAGCCCGCGCAGCGGCCAGATTTTCTCTTCTCCTGAAACCCACTACACCTCGAAAGGGGTACATCCTCATGCCTCACTGGTGGATAGACGCCAACCCGCCCGACCGGGAGCCCACGCAGACCATCGACGGCAGTACTGATATCTGTCTCACCTGCGCTAGGGGTACTGGAACCTCCGAATGGCGGGCCGCGACCGATCGCAATCACCCAGTCCACTACCGCCCGCTCTCGCTTCTCGACTCCCCGCTAACGATCGGTGGGCCCGGGCGCTACGTCGAAGCCGAGATCCAAACCCGCCACGACCAGCTGCCCAGACTCACGATCACCGACCGCAACGGCTACGTCTACACCGGCTTCGCCCAGCGCATCGAGAAAGCCGAACCCGCCGAGCCGCCGAACATCTACACGATCAACGCGGGGTGGCATCAGCGGTCCGGCCCGTGGCTCCTGGATTGGGCAGAGATGCCATGGCCGTTCGACGCCGACAGGGGCCCTAGAACGACCGAACGCCACGTCTTCTTTCCGGCCCTGGATGTCCCGATCCCCTGACCCCAATCCCACCAAGGCTGCCCGAGGCTCTCAGATTTCAACACGGAGCCCAGGGCAGCCTTCTGTATTCGAGAGGTAACCCCCATGAATTTCAGGCCCGGCGACAAGGTCCGTATCGAACGCGACGAAACCCTGTATCCGCCCAAGGGCACCTGGCCTCGCTTTCGCGGATTGGTCGGCACCGTCACAGAGGTCAACCGCGACCGCACTCACGCCCACCTGACCGAGTACGGCGTCATCTTCACCAAACCGCGCACACCCCGCGAGAACGGGTCCATCGCCGCCGGCGCATCCACGACCTGGTTCAAGCGCCACGAGCTGGTTTCTGCTGGCACTCGCAAAGATTTGGCTACCGAGGTGACCGAATGATGCCGTCGACCTATCGAACGCTCAGTTCTATGCTCCGCACCCTTGAAAAGCTCGTCGAGAAAACCAACCGGCAGAACGAGATGAATCGCATGCAGTCCGAGGTCAACAAGGGCCTGATCCGTCGCATCGAAGCACTCGAAAAGCGGAAATGACCTGCTCCAACAACTGCGGCAAACCGATCCACGCCCGGGGCCTCTGCAACACCTGCTACCGCAAGACCTGGCGCGCACAGAACCCCGGGCGGAGTAAACAGCTGGCCGACGCCTACTACAGCCGCAACGCCGCAGACATCAGCGAACGCCGGAAGACCAAGCGCGGAACAGCCGGCCAGCAGCCCTACCGCAAACACGGCACACCGAAACCCCGGCCGAAGATCTCGCTGACCAAACCACGCAAGTACCTGGTCGAGGGCAACACCTTCGCCGACCGCATGGCCAGATACCGCGAGATCTACGAAGCCGCGCAGAAGAAACGGGAGACAGCATGAGCAGAGGACAAAAGCCCAGGTGGCCGGTGTTCTACCCGAAGATGAAGAACAGGGCCAGGGAACGACGTCGCAAGGCCGGCACGGGCAGGTTTATCACGTGGACCACGAACTGGGAGCCGGTGGGTTGGGGCACTGTGCCGCGTGCCGTGGTGCTGGTGTCGACAGGCGCAGAGTCGGACAGCGAATGAAGATCTACGAAGTCCGCCGAACCTACGAACACTGCGACCGCTGCGGCGAGGACTACGAGGTGGTGCGCCGATTCTCTTCCTACGAGGCGGCCGAGCTCTTCTGGAACCGCTATTGCGAAGGCGTTGACGCAACGGATCAGTTGAGCATCGCCGAGGTCGAAGTCCTGGATGAGGCTCCGGAGTTGGTCGGCCTGTACAAGGTTCTCTACTCGCACTTCCCCGACCGTCGCACATTCTCGGCAATCCAGGCCGGCGCCAGAGGAGAAACCCGCACTCCGGTCATCAGGTCAACAGTCTGGAATGACGAGCTCCCGCCGCTGGGCCTGTTCCATTCGGTCGGCAACTTCCCGCACACCGCAAACGCCCGAGCCCTGACCGCCGACGAGGCCGACCGCCTGATGGACGAGCACATATCCCTTCGCGACAACGGAGCATTCGAATGAACCGATATGTAGATCAAGGGCTGGTTGCCGACATGCTGAAAGGCAAGAAGATCCTGGTCCTGACCCCGCTGAACACCTCATCTCGGCATCAGTTCAACCGACTCGAAAAGTGCCTACAGGATCGGGACCACCACGCGGACAAGATCTACCGGAGTGCGGGGCAGTGGAGCCTTCATCTCGTCGGCAGCATCCACATCCGCACCATCTCCCCATGGAACATCAACACCGCCGGTCGTGGCATGAGCCCGGACATCGTCTTCGTGCAGGACAGGCACTACCACGTAGCGGGCAATAAATCCGGCGGCAGTGAGTTCGACTTGAAGCTGCACGAACTGCTGAAGGTCTTCGATGTTCATGGCGCGGAGGTGATCTTCGAATGACCTGGCTGCGAGAAGTACCCCCGGCTCACAAATGCCAGATGCCTCAGCGCTATGCCAGGCAGCAGAACGTGGGCAGCGTATGGCAGTGCGACGACTGCGGCAGGATCTGGCGGTTCCGGGGCGTCAAGTGGGGCGATGAGATCTGGCGCCGTTGCTGGTTCTTTCGGCAGCAGCAGGCAACCCTCTCCGATCCACCCCGGCCGCCGCTGCCACCCCCGCTGCCGAAGCCGGGACAGGGGAGGGCTCGATGACCTGGGTATACGTCGCAAAGCCTCCTCATAGCTGCGAATTCCCCGATCGGCGAGGCAAGCATGACGGCTCGATCTGGCGCTGCGGCGAGTGCGGCACTTACTACGAGCTGGACCACCGCCGTGACTACCCATACTTCAGGAAGCTGCATCGTCAGAAGAAGGCAGCACAGAAGTACGGACAGGAGGCGCCATGAGTCAATGCGACCGCCCCAACTGTTCCCGGCCGGCCGAACATTACCTCTGCTGGGACTGCGTCAAGAGTCTGCGCAAGCTGCTGCTCGATATCGTGGACCTGGCCGAAGATCTGGAGATCCAGGCAACTCGGCAGTCCGTAGGCGAAAAATCACCCGGGGGTAGCAACTCGGAGACCCCGCTGATGTTCGACGAGCACGCCTCCGATGCCGCCCGGGTGATCAGGGATACGCTCGGCCCATACGCCCCACACCCGGGCACAGAGACGTCGGGCTGGGATATCTATCGGGTGATCACATGGATGGCGCGGCGGCTTTCCGATGAGGTGCTGCTGCTTGCCAAGTCCGAGATCGCCGCCGAGGTCTACAACGAGATCGACCACGCGCACAAGGTGGCCGTAAAAGCAGTGACCCCCAGGCCAGGGCTGCTGTGGCTGGGGGACTGCGATTGTGGCCGGCCGGTCTATGGGGCTGCTCATAAGCGGCTGGCGGTATGTAGTTGTGGGAGTGCGTTCTCGATCCAGGACACTCGGGACAAACTGCGCGAACTGGGTCGCGACTATCAAGTTACTGCGAGGCAAGCAGAGGCGCTGGGGGAATTCGAAGGCAAGAAGTTCAAGCGATCCACGATCCGGGTCTGGGTCAATCGAGGCAAAATCGATTCAGTCGGTGACGATCCCGAGACCGGAGAACATCTATATCGATTCGGGGATCTGCTCGACCAGCTGTAGCGAGTAGATCTCCTTGGCCACGTCGGTCAGCGGGAGCGTGTGGTGGTTGACGCGGATGATCAGATTCCGGTCGCCCACCACACGTTTCCGATAGGCCCACCCGCCCCCGCTCACCCCAGGCCCAGGCGGCAGATCCGGGTCGAACTCGATGACGTGCGAACCATCCCCGACTATGGCATGCAGCGACTTCAGTCGGGATTTCTTCTCTCTCGACATCCGAGCGCCACGGGTAACCCAGAACTCGGCGAGATCCCGCAGCATCCGGTACTGGTTGGTCTGAGCGAGTCGAGCCGGCACCTGGAACGGGAAGTTCTCCTCCAGTATCCGCCGACGATCGGTGATCAGCCCATGCCGACGCAACTGCTTGGACACCGCCTGACGTGACACCCCGCGCATCCGGGCGATATCGGACTGGTTGTGCCCCTGTGCGAGAAGTTCGGCCAGGTCAGAGGCATCCAGGCGCGGTTCGGTGGTCATCACGGAAAATTCCTCGGGGGTAGTGGTTGTCATT
Source organism: Nocardia grenadensis NBRC 108939 (assembly GCF_001613445.1). Taxonomy (GTDB): domain Bacteria; phylum Actinomycetota; class Actinomycetes; order Mycobacteriales; family Mycobacteriaceae; genus Nocardia; species Nocardia grenadensis. The sequence goes on along the minus strand of NZ_BDCJ01000039.1, from coordinate 6,471 downwards.
GCAGCTCCAGGGCTTCGCGGAACGTCTTGAGCGGCCCGTCGTCCAAAGCGATTATCTCTCCTGTACGCCCGCGACCGGTGCACACGACATCGCCGTAGATCACGGGCACTTCTATCGGATTTCGTAGGTGTTGGACCACGTACATGGCCAGGATGTTCAGCACGGGCGCAACTCCTATGACGGCCTCCGGATCCCGCCACAAGTCGATGCCGGCTCGGAGCGGTTCCCGTTTGAGACGTCGCGCCCCGATCTTGTCCTTGATTGTCAGGGCCGGGTTCACTGCGCTTAGATGCACTACCTCACGTCGCGACCGGGCCGAGATATATAGAGCCTGGTAGGTCGTGATTATCGGTGTCGTCTTGCACCCAGTCATTCATCTATCCCCTGTGGTTCTGCTCGCACTTCATGTCTGTGGCCTATCGAGCCGCTGTGGTCATCGTTACGCCAGTTAAAACGCTGTTTGCCAGAAGTTATCCATTTGGAACCTGCGATCTTGGTTTGTGACCGTCCCGTCTTCGAAAATCACTCGGGGGTAGGGGTATCGCTGCATCGGTTCCGGATCGTTTGCTGGCAAATCTCACACTTACTCCGCCGGCAACCGCCATATGACCTGCCCCTCCGGGGTTATCCTGGTGTGCCTGTTCTCCCGAACCATCGACTTCTCGTCTTCCGGCTTCCGGGGCTGATACGACCACTTCTCGCCGGCTGCCCACGGGTTGTACTCCACTACCAGGTCACCTTCGTGTAGGTAAGCCCAGAACTCTCGCAGTCTTTCCAGGTCGCTCTCGGCCATTCCCTTGCCGGCATCCATGAAGTACTCGCCGTGCAGCTCCAGCAGCCGGTATATCTCGCCTCGATGCTCCTCCGGTACGGTCCATGGGTAGTGCCGAAGCAGGACGTCGCGCTTGCTCATCGAAAATCCTTCGGGGGTGTTGACGTCTGGTCGCCGAGCTCGCGGATGATCCGGTTGACCCTGGCGCGCTCTCCCCGGTAGCCGACTGCGAACAGCAGATCCAGGAACAGGTGGGAAATCCGGCGAACGCTTCGACGTGGTGGGTTGTCGGGCTGGAGCAGTCGCCAGGCGTATTCGCGCGCGGCTCTTCGTTCACTGCGACTCTCGTTGCTCATCGAAAATCCTCCGGGGCTATGGGGTGTACGTACTTCCAGGTGTCCACGGATCCGTCATCCAGCGCGACCAGGTATTCAGGCTGGCGGCCATTGTTCTGCTCTATGCGCTCCAGGATGGTTGCCGAGCCGTTCCGGAAGGCGTTGGGCGTGTTGTCGCTAGCGTGTCGAACTCGTGTGCCTGCCGGCAGCTGGTCTCGGTAGCTGTAGCCGCTCATGAGGCATGCTCCGATGCGGCATGGTCTGCAAGGTCGCGGTCGTCCCAGTAGACCTTTCCGCAGCTGTCGCATGCCGAGAACTGGTAGTCGGTTGTATCCATCGAAAATCCTCCGGGGCTAGTACTCTGCGCGCTCGACATGGAGCAGGACGCGGACCTCGTTGCTGAAACCCAGCTCCACGGCCTTGGCATCGGTGATCCGGTCGTGCCATTCGCCTATCTGGCCTTCTTCTCGCCGCGATATCCGTACTTCCGTGCCCGGTGGCTGGGCGGCGAGTATCTCGATCAGTTCGTCGTTCGTCATCGAAAATCCTCCGGGGTTAGAGCTCGCTGGGGTGGGCGAGTGTGTACAGGCGCTGGTATTGCTTTTCCGGCATCATCACGCCTGCCTCGCGTAGATGCTTGAAGACAACTTCCATAACCGAATCCGTCACCGCGTCGGCATCTTCCAGGGAAACCCCCCGTGGTACCTCGTACTCCTCTGTTACGCGGTCGTAGAGCTCGTCTCGGTCGACTGTGTGGGTCATATCGAAAATCCTCCGGGGGTATCAAAAGGACCAGACCGCTTGGGCCCGTCCCGATTCGGTCATGTACACCACTGCGGCCGGCACCTGGTCTGCACGTTCCAGCGCGAAGGTGATCGGCCCTGTCTTCTTCTCTCCCGGCGCCACTGCTGCATTGGGCATCCGGGTATCGAACTCCACCGCCTTGATCCATTCCCCGTTGAAAGTCACCAGGGAGAGGTGATCGTTGTGGTAGGCCGGCGACCCCGAGACGTACTCCAAGGTCACATCCATGGTCACCACTTCCCCGCCGCCCGGTATCAGTCCTTCGGGAGCGCCGGCAGTGGAGGATCCGACCGTCATCCTCATCTCGCCCTCGTAGTCCACGACCATCGGTGATCCGAACGCTGTCTTTGGCGCCGAGTCGATATCGAAGGGCGATGCCGCCGACGTGGATACGGGGCTGACGACGGCCGGCGGTTCTGCTGCTGTCGACTCCTCCCGCTGACACCCCGTGAGGACCAGCGGAGCAAGAAGAACGACGGCTACAGCGGCTCTGCGCATGAGATTTTCCCCTCAATCTGGTGACCGGCATCACGTTTGAAACCGGACAGATCAGATTAGAGGGAAAATCGCCCTACGTCACAGCATCGAGGCAATCCACCCGAGCAAGAGCAGTAGCCCGGACACCCCGAGCCACAAAACGATCCGTGTGACCCAGTCCTGCCGCGTCACCGCAAATCCTCCGGGGGGCGCGAAGCGGTGCTCTCGGGCGAATACCCGAACTCATAAAGGCTGTCCGCGTTCCACCACACATCCCCGGCGGGCACGTCGGCCCAGATTACCGGCATGTCCAGCGCTTCGTCCTCGTGGTGCATACCTTCCCGTCGTGCGTATTCCTCGGACAGGCTCACCCAGTCGCCCGGGTTGATCGCTTCCACGCCAGCTGGCACAGATCGGTAGATGCGCACGATCCGGTCAAAGTTGCCTCGCGCGGCCCGAACCGCCGTCATCAGTTCGGCATCATCGCCCCCGTGGTGATCTTGTGGCCGGTCGTAGACATCGGGAATGGCCCGGTCCAGCTCGGGAAGGGGTACGCCGTTGTCGCGCCCGGGCGCCTTGTGCTGTATGCGGTAGTCGCTCATCGAAAATCCTTCGGGGGTAGTAGATGGTCTGTCGTGCCCTGGTGACCTACGACGGCCGCACAGCTTGACTGCCAGGGCTTAAAATCACTCGGGGGTAGAGCTGGCCTGAGCTTCCCGGATTCGCTCACTGAGCCGCTTCGCGAATGCCTCCACCTGCTCGGCCAGATCCTTGTCGGCTTCCGTTTCGGCGTGGTTCAGGATGAGCATCGCCATGTCCTTCAGGTCGATAACCGACTCCTGTGCAATCCGCCGGACCTGTTCGATATTCAGTGCTGCGCTCATGGTGTTTCCTCCTGGTTGGTTGGGTGTGATCGTAGTTCCGTGAGCCGACACCGGGCCGGGTGTTTCAGACCATCGGGCTTGTACTCGGCCCCGGATCCACTTCTTCGGCCGGTGTCATGTGCCAGCACTGCTGATGGGCCAGGGTGAGCGTGATGGACCGGCGTTCGTTCAGCGCTGCCGCCAGTGCTCGTGCCGTGGTCTCGTCCGTCTCTATCACCAGCAAGGCCGCAAGATGGTCTGTCGTGTCCCGAGGTATACCGGCGACCACCCGGGCCCTATGACGCTCTATCCGCCGGCGCCGCAGCATCCGCAGCATGATTCACCCCTTGCAGAAGTCTGGTGATCTCATCGCGTACATGCGCCGCATGGTCCAAGTCCAGGAACAGGATTCCGCCGACCTCAATGGTGATTTGCCGCTCGCCACTACTTCGGGTGTGCAAGTCGACCTCTGGCAAATTTCGATGCCCCGGCAGGTGGCTCATTACGGACATGAAGCTATTGCTCATCGAACTTCCTCGCATTCGTGCTCTGCACCGGCCAGGTTGACCGCGTCGTGGTTCTCGCCCTGGCCCGTCCAGTCGCATTCGGTGCACCGCGCGAACCTCTGGCCTGTCATCTGCCCCGTGTGGAGTCGGACAGTGCCCACGACCATCTTGCTGTTCGCCCGAGCCTTGACCGCGTCCTCATCGGCTATCCGGACTATCTCCCGGGCGACTACAAGCGCATGAGGCAACTCGAAATAGATCCGGGACTCCTCATCGCCCACCTGCACGTAGATGTTCCCGGGTATGGATCCGCCTTCGATCGCCGGTCGCGCAGCCTGGTAGGCCACCTTCGGCACATTCGTCCGGCCGCACTGGGTCACTCGGATCATGCTCACTTGCCTGCCCTTTCGATAAAGCTGATGATGCGCCGAACCTTGTCTTTCTCGGTGGGGTGCACCCGTTCGACAACAGCGCCGGCACTCTCCAATACGCCCCGCACAATGCGATTCCGGGTGTCGAGGTCGACTCGAATAACCTGCGGACCCCGCGTGAGCGTCACACCCCGGAACATTTGCCAACCGCCGAGATGGACCGCCCACCCCATGCGCCTACCTGCGGCCTCTATGCGCGCTCTCGGCTTGTCGTCCATGTCTCTCCTGTCTTTTCGTCGCTCTGTGGCTCTGCTAGCGGGCCGGAATCCATCGCCAATTCATCCGGCCCGCACGCACAACCCTCAGGACTGAATCAATCCTTCGAGAGAACCAACGACTGTGAGGAGCACCAGTAACGGCCCTCGTTCTCGTCATCCCAAGAGATCAGTACGTCTCTCGCTGCCACGCGAGTAGCTACGACAAGCCCCTTCGCGCCGACGAAGTTTTCGATTTTTTGGCCTACTTCGAACAATGTTGCTGGTTTCATTTCTCTTCCCTCCTGAGTTTGTTTATTCGGTCCGCACGCACAACCCTCAGGTTCACCAATTAATGCCGTAGGCGTAGCCGGTCACGTGATGCACTACCTCGCCGACGTATCCCAGTTCCCGAAGCAACTTCCGCGCACTGCTGATGCTCGAAACTCCGCTGATGCGCACCTTGAACTTCCTGGTGGAACCACACTCTGAGGACGAGAAGCAAGTAAAAAGCGACTCGTCCACCCGCACCCGTTTGCCGTTATGCCACAGTTCTCCGGTAACCGCGTATGGCACTCTTACGCCGTTGAGGGGAAGGGTGATTGTCTTGGTTGACTTCAATGTGTGAATCATTTCTCTTTCCTCTTCTGAGTTGTCTATGTGGACTGCACTGCACAGGGCATCCGCTCGGGAGTGCCGAGTAATTCATCCTGCGCAATGCGGAGCACATAGGCCCCTACCATCGCCAACCGTCGATATCGGCCAGCCTTGAAGTACCGACGCCGGCGGTTGATGTCTTACGCCCCTGATTCCTCGAAATAGTCTTCCCACCCCTGGCAGTGACCATTGCGGAACAAGTAGCAATCACGCGGCTTGGTGACGCCAGCGGGATACTCCTTGATTACCTGCCAATCGTCGATACCGAGCCCGTGCTCTCTGCTCATTTCGGCAGCGGCCAACCATCCTCGCGTATATGCATCCTCGATGAGTCTTTCCTCTGCGGCCCCGACACTCAAATACTCGAATGCGACACTCAGCGAATTCGGATCGTTCGCCATGAGTCCCGGGATTGCGTGCGCCGCCGGCGAGAACTCCAATTCGTACAGGGCCAGCGATTCGGCCAGCACGGGCTGATTTTGGACGTGTTTATCCAAGGTGACCATTGGTATGTCTCCTAAGTGGGTGGGTTTATGAAATTCGAAATGGTGTCCCGGGCCGGAATCGAACCGACCAATTCACCATGCGGGACTATTCAATTGTCAGAGTCCGGCGTCCGCGTCTCGTTTCTCTTGCAGGTTGGTTTCCCGCAGAACATCCGTCACGATTTCGCGGAAGTCGACCGAGCCCAGGTCCGCGTCAAAGATCTCGCCGAACTCCGGTGTGCGCTCACCCGTCTTGATCCCCTCCACGAATTCACGCACGGCATCGGCAGCCTTGTCGACGTCGTTCCAGGTGCTGCCCTCTTCGTCCCACCAGGCGAGATGACTGATGAGGTTCTGATACGTCTTGTAGGTTCCGTAATCGTTGTCCAGGTCCAGCTGGACGGCCGCAGTATCCCCGTGGGCAACGTTGTATCCGGTCATGTCTTCAGTCCTCCTGTGGTGGGTTTTCGTCGGTGTACAGAGTGCCCTAGTGCTGGTGTGAGCGGCTACGCCTATAGCGGCTAGGGCCGTTGTGTCAGAGCAGGCCGATGGTTGCGTTCGAGTGGTAGACGTCCATCCCGCCTTCGTAGCCGTCCTGTGCGAACAGGTAGACGTCTCCCGATCGGATGAACGTGTCGTGTGGCCGGTTGTAAGCCATCGGTTCGAACGGGTTGCTTGCGAGTGCGTAGCGAACGCGGTCCATGTCGAGCATCAGAACGCCACCCCCCGAGCGACAGCCACGATCTGGCCGTAGGTGGCCAGCTGCTGGCTGTAGTCCACTTGAATTGCCCGTTTTGCGGCGTACACTCCCTGGACGTCACCCAGAGCGCGCATGACCTGGACATGGATCCCCATGCGATCGATCCGGCTTTGGTGATTCGAACGAACTGCCCGGTTGACCTGGGCTTTTATGAGCTTCACGGTGGCTGTCCCTTTCGGACTCTGAC
>NZ_BDCJ01000038.1 GCF_001613445.1 Nocardia grenadensis NBRC 108939 | reverse complement strand
AAGTGGTTTGTTAGGGACAACCATACGACGTAGTGGCTGACCTGCGGTAGAGATTTCGGTAACAGCGAGATAACGATTCTCAGGCTTCCTGGTGGCCGTAGTCCCAGATGTCGGCAGACTCAACACCCATGCCGGATGTATAGAACTCGTGGGCAGCGAAATCATGCCGTGAGCAGCCGAAGTATTCGACAGACTCGATTGCGGTAACGATGTCGACCACCGACGGTGCTGTCAGTTCGGGGTGAGCTTTCACGATCTCCGCAAAGGCGCTCATGCCTGTCACTTCTCCTCTTCGTAGTAGCCCAGCAGCGGCGCGAACTGGTCCCAGAACGGCCCGGCCGGAAGGCGCATGTACAGCGGTGCGGTAGGCGCGTCGGACCGGAAGCACGGCATATCCTCCATGCAGAGTCGGCCCGGTGCTGTTTCGTAGGACTGTGCATTGGCTACCGCTCCTACGATGAGGCCGAATGCCAGGGCGAACCCGATGAGTGTGCGCCTCACTTCTTACCCTCTCGCCGAGCGGCCATACGCGCCTTGTTGAGTTCGATCAACCGCTCCTTCTCCGCCTTGGTGAGATTCGGCTTCTTGATCAGCATCATCAGCTCCCGGTCCCGCTCCTGCGCGTTCATGTCCTCGTCTCCTTCGGTGGGGTGAACTTGTTGATATCCATAGTGCGCCCACCGTGTGCCAATGTCAACCCACAACGCAAAGATTCTCAAAACTTTTTTCGAGCATGACTTGTAAATGAACCGTGCGCACGCAATACAGTACCGACGTGCCAATGTCAACTCTTCGCTCGGGAGAGGTCGATTCCCATGGCCGCTGAACTGGGCGAATCTACGGAGATTGATTCTTACGGCTCCCCCAATACGGCAACCCCCGAACGGCCGGCCGATCCACCAGCGTGGCAATTAGCGGTCAATACAGCCCCCAGGAAAGCCGGCATATAGGGACCTGCAGTGGGCCGCCCTGATGGAAGCCCCATACGGCCGGCACAGAGGAGAGCTCTATATGTACCTATGTATGTACTAGTCATATATGTACTGATGTATGTACCACTACTGCTATGTACCTAGCTATGTATTACTAGTGTTGTACTCATATATGTATCAACAAGAATAGTATTGATATATGTACCAATCAACTATGTATTGATCCATGCACCACTACACAACTGCACACTCGTACACACATCGATACATAACACAGAACAAAACAAATGCATTGAACGAATCGCAATCGCAAATGCATTCAGTTGATCGATGAACTGACAAATGAGAATTGCAATCCATTCACGCAATCCGAATGCAGTTGCCATTGCCCCACTTGCGAGCACCCATCCACCCCAGCGCCGGCGCCACGTACCGAGCATGAGCCCTTAGCCTTGCCCACCCCTGGTCGCTGGCCGATCACCCATGTCTGTGCACAACACAAACCATTCGGTCTCAATGAATAATTATGCAGTTAACGGCATAGGACGTGTGGGCTCGCCGGCGACGGATTGCATACCCCACCACCGTATTGGGGTAGGGGGGGGATATACCTCCCGGGGGTAAGTCGGCCGGCTAGAGGACCCCGCCTCCGACCATTTCCCCCTCTAACGAAAAACTCCCAAAATAGCCCTCTGACCTGCACGTTTGCTGCGATGAGTACCAGCACACCGTCAACTCCCACCGTTTTTGGGGCCAATCATGTATTGTCGGTCGCCGATCGGCGGGTACCCCCACCCATAAATCCCGCCGACACCCACATACCCCCCCTGATTTTCGAGGAGCTTTTCAGTGGCCCGGAATTCTATGCATAAACGGCGGAGTTTTATGCACGGCGGATTGAGGTAATCGTGCGCGCAGTGATCTATGCCCGGGTGTCGCAGGATGCCGCCGGCCTGGGCAAGTCGGTCGCACGCCAGATCGATTACTGCAAGAACGTCGTCGGTCAACATCCAGACTGGACGCTCGGGCCGGTCATCAAGGACGACGCGATCAGCGCTTCCCGCTACGGCACCAAGGACCGGCCGGGCTATCGCCAATTGCTCGGGGAACTCCGCGAGGGCGACGTCCTGGTCATCTGGGAATCAAGCCGCGCATCCCGAAAGCTGGCCGAGTTCGTGGCGCTGCGGGATCTCTGTGAAACCCTCGGGATCCTTCTGTGCGCCGGTGGCCAGGTGCTGGATCTGTCGAAACCGAACGACCGCCTCCAGGCCGGCTTCCGCGCACTTCTGTCCGAGTTCGAGTCCGATCAGCTCGCTCAGCGTGTCCTGGACGGTATGGAGTCGAACTTCCAGGCGGGCAAGCCGCACAACTCGACACGGCCGCCTTTCGGGTATCGCGTGATCACCAATGAACAGGGAACGCCCACGACCCGCCAGGCACCGGACGGACGGACATTGTGGTGGGAGCATCACCCCGCGCAGGCCGCAGCACTTCAGGAGTTCGCCGAGCGCCTACTGGACGGAGAGACGGTGCTGGCGCTGACCTGGGATATGTACAACAGGGGCTTCACCGACCGTAACGGCAACCGAGCCCCGTCGAATGTCTGGGTTCGGCGACTGCTCAACCCGGTCATGGCCGGCGAGATGGTCCGGCGCAGGCAGGCAACCGGGGCAGTGGGCGGCTGGGAGCCGATATTCGACCGGGAGACCCACGCCAGGCTCGTGGCCTGCCTGCGCAATCCCTCCCGGCGCACGATGAGAGGTACCACTCCCCGCTGGCTGTTGTCCGGGATCGCGAAGTGCAATTGCGGCAGCATCGTGCGCAGGAAGGCGCGGTCCAGCAACGGGGAGTCCTACTACGTCTGCCGGCTCGACACCCGCCTCAAGGTCGACGCTCAGCACACCACCGCCAGCTGCGAACTCGTGGACTCGGTGGTGGAGGCGCAGCTGCTGAAGGCGTTCCGAGACAACTCGACATGGGAGGTGGTGCTCTCTCGCGTGCAAGGATCCGGCGATGATTCAGCAAGACTGCTCGCCGATGCTCGGGCCAAGGAGGAATATCTCCAGTCCTATATCGACGCCGCCGCCGACCCCTCTTCTGGTATTACGCCGCAGACCCTGGGACAACTGGAGGCCAAGCTCCGCCCCGAGATCGAAGATCTGCGCGCCAGAGCCGGTGCTGGTGCCGCGCCTTTACCTCCTGCTGCCCAGAAGATATTCACCTCCGCCGACCGCGAACAGGTGTGGGCGGATCTGACCGTGGCCGACAAAAAGGCTCTGATCCGACTCCTTTTCGACGTTCAAATCATGCCGGTCGGGCGTGGAAAAGTGCGGGGTCTGGACAGCATCAAAGTCAAATGGAGGACAGTGTAACGCGGTGCGTGATATGCTTACGCCGAGCGGGTTGTAACTCATTCCGGCGACGGAGATTCAAAATCGCAGACCGCTCAGAAACTAGCTCCCCATCATCCTCCGGGATTGGTGGGGATTTTCTTTGCCCATAATTGAATAGCCCGGGAGGTCGCTTGAAGACCTGTTCCCGATGCAAACAAGAGCTTCCTCTAGATGCGTTCTCGATTCGTAGAGCTCGTAGCGACGGCCGGCAGTCCTATTGCCGACAATGCAGCAGGGCATACGCCGCCGAGCACTACCGAGCCGATAAGCCCCAGTACTACGCCCGGAACAAGACGACACGCGAGAAGATAACCGAGCTGATCCGGGAATTCAAAACCTCGAACCCGTGCACGGACTGCGGTGTCTTCTACCCGTTTTACGTCATGGATTTCGACCATCTACCTCAGTACGAGAAGCTCTTCGAACTCAGCCGAGCGCCCAGATGCGGCAGCCTCACGGCAGTCCAGGAAGAGATGGCCAAGTGCGACCTGGTCTGCGCCAACTGCCATCGAGTCCGAACCTTCACCAGAGCGGCCTGACCGCCCCCCTAACCGTCCATCTGTCGTAGCGCTGCGCTCCAGGTGGACAGCCGACCCACGTCCCAATCTCCAGCGGCCCCGCATTTAACGGTGGGTTTCGGCGGGTGAGCTGCTCGGGACGTGGGTCGGCTTTGTCTTCGCCGGAAGTGGGTCTCCCTCATGAAGCGCATCATGGCCCTGGTCGCCTCTCTCGTCACCACTGCCGCCCTGACCCTTCCGGCTGCGACTGCTGCGCCGGCGTCTGCGGATGCATGTGGGGACACCTGGTCCATCGTTGTCGGCGGGCTTCAGGTCAGCCTCGACACGGGCAGCTGGGCGCAGGACTCGACCTACCTCACCGGGGATCAGCGCGTCGGCTATAACACCCTGGATCCTCGCGGCGGCGTGCGGGAGCTGGATCGGCTGATCGCCAAGCATCGCGCCGAATGTCCGAGCGACCACATCAAGCTCATGGGCCATTCGATGGGTGCGGCGATCGTCCACCACTGGGTCAGCACCCACAACGGCTTCGGCAATGTCAGTGCGATCCTCCTCTCCGACCCGAAGCGCAAGGCGAACGGCAGAGGCTTCGACGGCCTTTCCGGCTGGGGCGAATTCCTCGGCCAGCCGCTCGGCGGGGTCGATGACAACTTCGGCGATATCCCGGTCCTGACCATCTGCAACCGCGCGGACGTGATCTGTAGCAACGGCCTGGACTGGCGCGGCTACCTCTTCACCGGAGCGCATGCCAGCTACGACGGCAACGCGGACAACTACAGCGACTCGGCCGCCGGCAACTGGTTCCGCTGATGGCCACGCCAGGGCGCAATGACGCTGAATGGCGGGCACTTCACGCGCGACTCCGCAGGACACTCCCCCCGATCTGCCATTTGTGCGGCGAGGATATCGACCTCCGGCTGTCCGGACGGGATCCCTGGGGTTGGACCCTCGATCACGTTATCCCGCTGTCGGAGCGGCCGGACCTGGCGAATGTCGAGTCGAACTTGAAACCCGCGCACCGCAGACATAACGAAGAGCGCGGCACCGGAGCCCCCTACTCGAAAACCACCAAGTATTCACAGAAGTGGGGGTAGGTCGTGGCCGACGAATACACGAAGAAGTCCGACAGCAAGCTGGATTACATCTTCGACTGGCAGGACTGGCTTGCCGCGCACGCCGGCGGAGATCAGATCAGCACCTCCGAGTGGTCTACCTCTCCCGCCGACTCCGAAATCGATATCGAGTCCACGCCCGCTACCAAAACGGCTGTCACTACCACGGTCTGGATCGCCGGCGGCCTGGTTGGGCAGAAATACAAAGTCTTCAACAAAATCACCACTGTGGGCGGTCGCATCGAAACCCGGTGGATACTACTGAGAATCTCCGAGGTGCAGTGATATGAATACCGACAGCATCAAGTGGTGGCCGACTGTCACTGTCACGAAATACAACGAGGACACCGTCCGGGATATGGCCCGCTTCCTCGAAAAGGACATCCACACCGTCTGCCAGGCCGATATCGATTACCTGACCCGCGAGCACAGCCTGACCCCCGACGAGGTTCTGGTCCGCGAGGGCAACTCGATGGTCACCACTGGTACGACTCGCGTGGCCGAGCTGATCTGCAAGGAGTCGGTCAACGGCTTCAGCGCGATCAACGGCGGCATCGGTGTCGGCACCAGCACCACGGCAACCACGGCCGGCATGACATCGCTTCAGGGCACCTCCTATTACCAGGGGCTCGCCGGCACGCCCGATACGACCGGGAACACCATCTCGGCCAACTCGCTCTTCGCTGCGGGGGTGGCGAGCCATGCGTGGCAGGAGTGGTGCCTGTTCATCTCCGGCGGCACGATCGTCCCCGGCACCAACTTCGCTACCGCGACCGCTTCTGGCGTGATGTTGAACCGCGCTGTCCAGGATCTCGGCACCAAGGGCTCAGGCGCTGCATGGACTCTGGCGGCTTCAGTCACCATCTCCTGACCCTTGCGGCCGGTAGGAGGTCCAGATGGCGACACCGGCATTCGTAGCTCAGGTCACCGGAACCAGGAACTCCGACGCAACCAGCACTGCGGTCACTCCGCCTTCGGCGTCGACCGGAGACCTGCTGCTTGTACTGTTCTCCACGGCGGACACCTGCAACATCTCGACCGCGTCTTCGGGCTGGACTGTCGTCGGCGAGGTTGACCCCTCCGGATCCACTCTCGGCGTCCTCGCAGGCATACAGGGAACAGCAGCCGCGCTCACGGTCGCACAGTCGGTCTCCGGCCATGCCGCCTGGGTCGCTATGTCGTTCTCGGGCTGGTCTGGCAATCCGGCTCACATCGAGATGACCACCGCGACCGCGTCGACGACCGGCGACCGCAATCCACCCCCGATCACTCCATCCATGGGGCAGCTCGACTACATGTATGTCGCTGCTACGGCGGTCGAGTTCGGTCGAGTGTGCGATAGCGGGCCCACGGGCTGGTCGGGCTTCACCTCGTACAACTGCGGCGGCTCCGGGGCTGCAACCCACGTCGGCTTCGCTGTTGCCTACCTTGGAACCACTGCCTCTACGTCGGTGGACCCCAGCTCGTTCATCGGTAGCAGTGGCACGCAGACCGGCGCCTGGGGTGCTATCACTCTCGCTATCCCGCCCGAGCTGGCTGTCCCGAAAACGGCTTCACCCGATCAGGTCTCTCTGGCCGACTCCGCCGCGATTCGCATGACCGCCAGCCCGGATGCTATCGCGCTAACCGACACCGCCTCGGTCACTGCTTCGGTGCCGGCTGCGGCGGACTCGGCAACTATCAGCGACGGCACGGCTTCGGTCAGGGTCATCGCGGCGGCCGACACGATCTCGATCACAGAGAATCCGATCGACCAGCTCACGGTCACTGCGGCCGACGCCGCCACCCTCGCCGAAGCCACCCCGGGCATCTCGTTTGCCGCGCTTCCGGATGCAATGGCGTTGGCCGAATCCGCACTGGTGACCAACCTGGTTATCCCGGCGCCGGACAGCCTGTCGATCACAGAGAACCCGGCCGAAGTCATCGAGGTCAAATACGTCACCGATGTCGTCACCCTGGTTGATTCGATCGACTCCCTGACTGCCGATATGTCAGCGCAGGACGAGATCCACCTGGCCGACGAGCTCGACATGATCGGCGTAGCCGGCTCGGACTCGATCGCACTTCTCGACCGCGCATTTGCCTTTGGGGATGGTCTCCGGGTGCAAGGAGCGCGAGTTCACTGGATCCAGCCCGAGCAGCGCATCTTCCACCCCAACGTCGTCAACCGCGTCAACGTCATCTTGGCGGAGAGGCGCACGCTGAAGGTGAGGTGAGCGTGACCGAGGAGCACAAGTCATTTACCGAGGTCATCAGCGAAGGCGACACCCGCAATTCCCTCCTGGCTCTCCGCGATTACGTGGCGCACGAGTTGCAGGGCAATCGCTGTAAAGCCTGCCAGATGAGCCAGCTGCGCACGGGTGATACAGCAGCGCTCGTACTCAGGCTGCAAAAGATCATCGAAGACATCGAGAAACTCCGGCCGCCGGCCAACTCTGAAGGCGAAGCGGGGGTGACCGATCTTGCCTCCATTCGTAACCGACGTGCCGCTGATGGGCGATCAGTACCCGCGAATCCTGACAACGCCCGACTCGGCACTCAGAATGCCCCACGACGTCAAGGTGGTAGACAGCCGCGCTTTAGAGGCGATCGATCTAGCTAGCCTCGCCGGCCTCGAACTGGATCCTTGGCAGTGCCTGGTCCTGGAGCAGATGCTCGCGGTCCGGGAAGAAACCTACTGGGACGAAATCAACGGCCGGGAGGAGAACCGCTGGGCCGCCTTCGAGTTCGGTTTGGTCGTCGCACGCCAGAACGGCAAGGGCAGCATTCTCGAAGCGCGAGAGCTGGCCGGACTCTTCCTGTTTGGCGAGAAAACGATCATCCACTCAGCCCACTTGTTCGACACCTCGCACAAGCATTTTGAGCGCATCGCCCATCTGATCGAGCACACGCCGGAACTGGCCGCCGAGGTCATGAGCATCTCCCGGTCGCACGGCAAGGAGGGCATCTTCCTTAGGAACGGCCAAGAGCTGCTGTTCAAGGCCAGGAGCAAAGGCGGCGCCCGAGGGTTCTCCTGCGATCTGCTGGTTTTCGACGAGGCGATGATGAACCTTGACAGCCCGGTCGTCGAAGCAGCCCTGCCGACAGTCTCGTCCCGGCCGAATGCTCAGGTTCTCTACACGGGCAGTGCCGGCACCGAGGAATCCGAGCACTTCGGCCGTGCACGCAACCGCGCCTTGAAGGTTCTGAGTGGCGAAAAGGTCGAGACCCGCTTCGGTTTCATGGAGTGGTCTGCCGAGCTGTGCGACGACGATTGCCTGCCGGACTGCACCGAGCACGACGACCCGGATGATCCGAAGACCTGGGCCAAGGCCAACCCCGCGATGGGATTCCGCCCCGGCCTGACCGAAGAGTACATCCGCGAGACCGAGAAGCCGGCCATGAGCCCCACGGGCTTTGCGAAAGAGCGCCTCTCGGTCGGCCCCTGGCCCGCTGAGGGTGGCGGCTGGCGCGTCATTCCGGAAACGCCATGGAAGAGCGCCAAGAACGAGGGCTCTGAGCTGGTCGGCAAATTCTGCCTGGCCATCGATTCCGCTCCCGAGGCTGCCTGGTCCTGCATCTCCGCAGTGGGCGGCAACTCCGACGAGATGGTCCATGTCGAGATCACCGGCATCGAAGGCGCTGCGATCGACTACCGGCCCGGCATCAAGTGGGTCATCCCCCGCGTGGAAGCGATCTGGAAGGCTGCTCGGCCCGCGTTCGTAGTGCTCGATCCAGCCTCCCCCGCCGGCGCGCTGAAAGAAGAGCTCGAATCCAAGGGCATCAAGGTCGAAACGCTGACCAGCCGTGAATTCGCGCAAGCCTGCGGAGACTTCAAGACCGCTGTTGCTCCGAAGCAGGGCGACGGCAAACCCACACTCGTCCACCTGGATCAGGTCCCGCTGAATACCGCAGTCGCCGGCGCTGACAAGAAACCCGTTGTCGATCTCTGGATCTGGTCCCGGGCCGAATCGGTTGGCGATGTCACCCCGTTGCGCTGCGTCACTCTTGGCTACTGGGGCTACAAGCAGCACATCTTCCAGAAGAAATCGAAGCCCTGGGGTTTCTACGCCTAAAGGAGCGAAATGAAGCTATGGCCGCTCTTTGGGCGCAAAAAGCCCGTCGAGGAAGCTCGCGACAGAGAACTCACCATCGATCAGTGGGCAACACAGGCGCACAGCTTGTTTCCGTTCGGCGGGTATGGAAATCCGGATCCCAAAGTCGAGAAGATCGACAACGACTTCCCTGCGTATGTCAATTCGGCGTACAAGTCCAGCGGCGTTGTTTTTGCGTGCTGCGAGGCCAGGCGGTCAATCTTCTCCGAGGTCAGGTTCGCCTATCAGCGCATGGACAGGGAACGCCCCGGAGATATCGAGCCCGGCAAGGGCAAATTGGACGTCCTCGAAGAGCCCTGGGAAAACGGCACAACCGGCGATCTGCTGTCCCGCGCTATCCAGGATGTCGACATGGCCGGCAACCATTACGCCGTCCGCGAAGATCGCCCCGGAAAGCCTCCACGTATTCGCCGGCTGCGTCCGGATTGGGTGGAAATCATCCTCACGGGCGACCCGACGATGGACCCGGAAGTCAACATCTGGGGTTACATCTACAAACCGGGAAACACGCAGGATAAGAAGAAGTGGAAGGTCTACCCGGCTGACGGATCCAACGGCGCGATAGCCCACTGGGCGCCCATCCCGGATCCCGACGCGCAATTCCGTGGCATGTCCTGGATGACGCCCGTCCTGCCCGAGATCGTTGGCGACAAGGCTGCAAGTAAACACAAGAATAAGTTCTTCTCCAATGCGGCTACCCCGAACATCGCTGTCGCGCTCAAGGAAACGGTCTCCAAGGATGACTTCCAAGAGTTCGTTGCGGAGATGAACGGCAGCCACAAGGGCCTGGATAACGCCTACAAAACCCTCTATCTGGGCGGCGGGGCGGACGTCAAGGTCATTGGCGCGAACATGCAGCAGCTCGATTTCAAGAACGTCATCGGGGCTGGCGAGACTCGAATTGCCGCAGCGGCCCGGGTGCATCCGAGCATTGTTGGCCTTTCCGAAGGCATGGCCGGATCGAGCTTGAACGAAGGGAACTTCCAAGCGGCCAAAGATGCCTTCGCCTCGGGGACCATGAGGCCGCTTTGGCGTTCGTTGTGTGCCGCGTATTCCGTTCTTGTTGATATTCCGGCAGGCATGCGGCTCTTTTACGACGACCGCGAGATCGCATTTCTTCGCGATGACAAAGAGAAGCTGGCTCGCCTTGAGCAAATGGAAGCGACGACAATTAGCCGTTTGGTAATGCAAGGGTTTACTCCTGAATCCACCGTGGCGGCCGTTCTTGCGAAGGACTGGGATCTTCTCGAACATACCGGCCTTTATTCTGTCCAACTCCTCCCTCCAAACGTGTCGAATCCGGACCAGTGGGGTGATGCTAACAAAAATGGCGTCCTAGATGCCGAAGAGGGCGAGGGCGACGACAAAAAGCCGTCCGATGACAAAAACTCCGGTGGCGACAAAAAGGCGCACAGTAAGGCCAATAACAATCCAACTGGCTCCAAGCGAAAGCCGGTAGGTAGGCCGAAATCTGAATCCAAATCAAATGAATGGCTGAACGCCGTTAGTCGCGGTGTGGATTGGATTGACTAGTGACTCGGAAACTTGGGGAGATCTCTTGCGTCGACTGCGGTGTCGGATTTGCCTCAGGTAGCCCAAAAGCGAAGCGCTGCGGGGGCTGTCAGGCGGCATTCAAGGTTGAGTATCAACGCGAGTATAGAGCCAAGAATCGAGAAAAGATTCTCGACCAGAGGCGCCAGTATCGTGAGGCCAACAAGGATTTCATACGCGAAGGCCGACAGAGGCATTATGCGGCCAATCGCGATTCAATTCTCGATCGTCAGCGACAGTGGTACGAGGCTAACCGCGAGCAAGTATTGGCGCAGCAGCGAGAGTACGCAGAGGCGAACCAAGAGAGATTGACGGAGCGCCGCAAGAAGTACTACTCGGATAACCGAGAAGAAATTCTGAAGCGCTCGGAGGCGTACCGCGCAGCCAACCGCGAGTCGATCCTAGAGTCCAAGCGGAGATACCGCGAGGAAAATCCCGAATACTACAGGGACTATTGCAGGGAAAATCCGGACGTGGTCCGAGCGCGAAATGCCCGCCGTCGCGTACGGGTAGCGGTAAATATGACGGCCGAGGATCGAAAAGAGTCGGTCGAATACCGCAAAGTCCTCGCCGGTGATCCATGCAGTTACTGCGGCCAATTCTCCGACGAAATGCACGTAGACCATATCAAGCCTCTCGCTAAGGGCGGCACCGACCACTGGTGGAACCTCACTAATTCGTGTGCCACCTGCAACCTGCGGAAAAACGACAAGCCACTAATTGACTTCCTTGTCGTGCTCGCTGACGAAAGGGGCAAGGATGTTCAGCGAACGAACTAGGGACTTTGAATTCAGGTCCACGGCATCCGATGATCAGGCCGGAGATGGTCGCCTGGTTGGATATGCCACCGTCTTTGACCAGGACACCACCATTAACTCCTGGGAAGGTTCGTTTACGGAGCGCATGACAAAGGGCGCATTCCGTAAAACCCTCCAGGGTGGCCGCATGCCTGTGATGATGTTCGACCACGGCCGCTCGATTACGGTCCCTATCGGGGTCTACGAAATCGTCCGCGAAGACGACCATGGCCTTTATGTCGAGGGTCGCCTCTTTGACAACGATCTCGTGAAGCCGGTCCGGGATGCCATCGAAGGCGGCGCCATAAAAGGCATGAGCATTCGCATGGAGGTTGTGCGTGACGAATGGCGCGATAACGCTGGGAAACTCGTCAAGAAGGATGAGCTGTACAGGCTGCTGTATGAGCCCGGCGAACGCGGACCGCTTGCACGCACCATCAAGGAAATCAAGCTGAGCGAGGCAGGCCCGGTCACATTCCCCGCATATCAGGGCACATCAGTCGGCGTACGCAGCGCTGCCGAGCTCACGGACGAAGAGCGCCAGCTGGTAGTGGCCGAGTACCGCAAGACGATGCTCAAGACCGCCGAAGATCGCAGCGCCTCGGACCCCGAAGAGATTCGGAAATGGCTCGACGCAGAGGCGACTTTTCGCTGGCTCGAAGCTGAAAACCTCTTCCGCTGGCTCGAAGCCGAAAAGGCATTCCAGGCCACAGAAACTTCCCCAGAAAAGCGTGACGCCGCTCCCGAGAGCACCTCGCGCAGTGGGGCAACACCCGAAGACGACGCCGCCAGCAAAGGCACCTCGAAACGGGATTCCAAAGTAATTCAACCGAAAAGGACCAGAGCAATGACTCTGACTGAACTCCGTGAGCAGCTGGCGGCTATCGACGTTCGCCGTGCAGAACTCGACGAAGAGTACCGCGACGCCGAACTCCCCGAGACCGAAGCGCGTGAGTACGAAGAGCTGAAGGCCGACCGCCCGAAGATCGAGGCCCGGATCGCGGCTATCGAGGCTCGGATGGCCGAAATCGCCGATGCATCCGGCAGTGGTGCGACCGAGCGCGCGTTCGGGGCCCCGGGGGTCCACATCAAGAAGGACATCTACGACCTCAACGAGCTGCGGCAGTACACCCCGGACCAGCTCCGCGACAACGCCCAGCGCTCGATTGACGAGGCTCGCATGGGTGGACGTGGCCTGGTTTCCCAGGAGGATGCCAAGGCTGCCGCATCGGAGGCCCTGCTGGAGCTCGATGACGAGAACGGCTCGCTGGCCAAGCGCATGCTGATCACCGGCTCTCCGGTTTATGAGCGGGCGTGGGCTCAGGCTGTCGCGGCCGGCACTCCGCAGGTCGTCTTCGGCGATGAGGCCCGGACCCTGCTGCTCGGCACCGACAACAAGGGCGGCTTCGCGGTTCCCTATCAGCTGGATCCGACCGTCATCCTGACCACGGGCGCCGTGGTGGACCCGCTGCGGAGCATCTCTCGCGTGGAGCGCATCACCGGCAAGACCTGGCAGGGCATCACCAGCGCGGGTACCTCTGTGACCCGTTCTGCCGAGGCCAGCGAGGTCCCGCTGAACGACATGACCCTGGCACAGCCCGAGGTGGATACCATCCGCGTCACCGGCTACGTCAAGTTCTCCTACGAGCTGGCTGCGTCCTGGAACGCGCTGCGTGG
The DNA here is from genome assembly GCF_001613445.1 of Nocardia grenadensis NBRC 108939. Classification (GTDB taxonomy): domain Bacteria; phylum Actinomycetota; class Actinomycetes; order Mycobacteriales; family Mycobacteriaceae; genus Nocardia; species Nocardia grenadensis. The sequence continues at coordinate 925 of NZ_BDCJ01000038.1, read as the reverse complement.
TGAGATCACCCGGGCCCTGCTGGATGCGAAAGCTCGCGAAGAAGCCGGCGCCTTCATGAACGACGACGGGTCGACCGCGCTCAAGGCCAACGGCCTCCTGGGCACCATGCCCGGTGGAAGCATTATCGCGACTGCGGAGGATACCCTCACCGCTGCGAACATCTACGCCCTGGAAGACGCGCTCGACGACAAATACCTGGGTAACGCGAAGTTCATGGCGAATCGGGCCTTCTATAACCGGGTGCGGCAGTTCGCGACCACCGATGGACATTCCCTGTGGGAGCGGATCGGTGCGGGTCGGCCGGGTGAACTCCTGGGCTACGAGGCGCTGACCTCCACTGCGATGAGCAACGGAACGACCAACGGAACCAAACTCCTGATCCTGGGCGACTTCAGCAACTTCCTGATCGTCGACCGGATTGGCATGTCCATGGAGCTGATCCCCCAGGTCTTCGGCGCCAACCAGCGTCCGACCGCTCAGCGTGGCGTCCTGGCCGTGTGGTGGAACAACTCGCTGAACCTGGTTCCGGACGCCTTCCGGGTGCTGTCCTACACCAACGCCAGCTGATTCGAGCAGTAAGGAATTCGGGTTGGGTGGACCCGTTAAAGAGAGAGCAAACGCCCCAGGGCCTCTAGGTCGGGCGATTTTGTCGGTCCCACATGGCGCTCTCTGGCCCGAATTCCCCTGCTCCGTCAAGGAGTGATCACCATGTCCGCTACCTATGTGGCGAAAGAAACCTTCTGGCATAGCGGCGGCCTGGTGAATGCCGGTCAGCGCTTCCCCGAAGGCGATCCCATCATCTCCGGCCGCGAATGCCTCTTCACTGCCGAAGAGCCCGCAGTCGAGTCCAAGCCGGCTGCCCCGCGCAGAGGACGGCCTCCGAAGAACCTCCAGAAGTAGGTGAGCCATGGCCGACTTCGGCAC
>NZ_BDCJ01000037.1 GCF_001613445.1 Nocardia grenadensis NBRC 108939 | reverse complement strand
ATGCCACGTTGGACGAGGCCAAGAGCTACATCCTCAAAGAGGTCGCCGACGTCGATGACAGCGCCCGGGATCTCCGGATCCAGTCAGCGCTCAACGCGGCTACCAGCGCGGTCGATAACTACTGCGGCCGGCAGTTCAATCGCTCGGAAGAGGCTACAGCGCGGGAGTACATCCCAACCAGCAGCCGCTATCTCGCGGTCGATGACTTCTGGACCAAGGACGGCTTGATCGTTCAGTCCGGACATCCGAGCTGGGGCTGGGGCACTCCCTGGTCGATCGGCGAATACGTCCTGGAGCCGCTCAACGGCGTCGCCAACGGCGTCCCGGGCTGGCCCTTCAGGCGTTTTGTCATGCGCAGCTACGGCCCGCAGATGTTCTGTGACGAAACGGTCCGGGTCACGGCCAAGTGGGGCTGGGAGTCCGTGCCGGCGCCGGTCAAGCAGGCAACCCTGATCATGACGGCCGAGCTCTTCAAGATCGAGGATGCCCCGCTTGGGGTCGAGGGGTTCAAGGACTTCGGCGTCCACAAGGTCCAGCAGGTGCCGCAGGTCAAGAAGATGCTCTGCGACTACCAGATCAACAAAGTGCTGGTGGCCTGATGCCGATCTCCGTCAAAAGC
>NZ_BDCJ01000036.1 GCF_001613445.1 Nocardia grenadensis NBRC 108939 | reverse complement strand
TCAGGGCCTGGTCGACGCTATCCGCGAGTACACGCAGACGACCATCTACCCCTACCCGCGCATCCAGGGTGATGGCCAACTGCCGGCGGTCCTGGTCGAGCCACAAAAAGCCCAATTCGATCTGGCGATGCACCGGGGTACCGACGTCTGGGACTTCAACCTCTATGTCCTGGTGCGCAATACAGACGAAGCCCTGGCTCAGGACCTGCTCGACCGATTCATTGAAGGCGAAGGCCCCGACTCCATACGCCAAGCGCTCTACGAGAACGAAACTCTCGGAATCGATGGCGTTGCCGATGCCCGTGTCCTTTCTGTGGACGGCTACGGCAGCAAAGGCAAATGGGCCGGCATCGACTGCCTCAGCGCAATTCTCAAAGTCCGCGTAACTCTCGACAACAGCGCGGCATAAATCCGAAAGAGGTGGGGGCTCATGGCAGCTCTTGCTACTCAGCATGTTGTCGACGCGGGAACAGCTCCTACTTTTGCTGCCGCGTCGGCGTCCGATACCGCAGAGGTCGGCAGTGGCCGTAATACCTTCGCGGTCTATAAGAACGGCGGCGGCTCGCCCATCACGGTGACCGTGGCTGTCGACGGCGATACCGAATACGGCGAAGCACTGCCTCCGAAAGAGGTCACTGTCGCCAACGGCGCCGAAGCGTGGATCCCCCTGCGCAAAGCCTATTCCGGCGAAGCGGGCCGCGCGACGATCACCACTTCCGCGCAGACCAGCGTGACCGTTGCGGTGGTGAAACTGTCGTGACCCTCAGCGCTGCAACCAGAGCCCGAATTGCAGCCGAGCGGCAGGAATTGATCGCAGAACAGACGGCAACCCGGACCTACATCGTGGCGACACGCCGGAAGGTCAACGAGAAAAGCCGTGGCGAAGAGATAGAGCTGCCTCGCGATCAAGCCGACCGATTGCTGGCTGCCGGCCTGGTGGAGGAAAAACCCCTCCCAGAAACAAAGAAAGCAGCCGAGGAAACAACTCCCGTGGTTGCTGATAAACCTGCACCCAAGAAAAGAGTTTGACCATGGCGAAGCTTGTGCTCCGTGACGCGTATATCGAAATCGATGGCGTCGACTTTTCCGATCACTGCTCCCAGGTGGAAATCAGCCTGAAAAAGGCCGAGGTCGATACCACCAACTTC
>NZ_BDCJ01000035.1 GCF_001613445.1 Nocardia grenadensis NBRC 108939 | reverse complement strand
CTACGACGCCGGCTCGGTCGACGCGATCCTGTACCCGCTCTATGACACCGATGGCGCGGAGTTCACCGTGAAGGTGCGCCCTCGCGCTGCGGCCAAGAGTGCCACCAACCCCGAGTACACCGGTACCTGCATCCTGATGGAGTACCAGCCGCTCACGGGCAAAGTCGGCGATCTGTCCGAGACCAAGGTGGAGTTCCCGACTCAGCGCTCCGGCATCACCCGCTCGACCTCGTAATCCAATGAGTGAAATCGAGCTCGATGCCAGTGGCCGGGACGATTTCAACAAGGCGGCCAGGGCTCTCGGTCGCAACGAACGCCAGCTCGGCAAGCACTTCCCGAAGGACCTGACGAAGGTCGCCAAGGAACTTGCCAAGAAAGCGAGCGCCGAAGCCCTGGCTCAGCCGGCCCTCAAGGGCAAACACACCGGCCTTCGACAGGATGTGGCCAAGGGCGTGGATGTTGTCCCCTGGGATGACGGAATCCGTGTCCAGACCAAGATGCCCGAAGAAGACGAAGCCATTATCCCCCGGGGATTGGACACCTTCTTCAAAAAGGGCTGGCGCCATCCGCTTTTCGGCCAGCGAGGCAAAGGCCAGTGGTTCACCCAGCGCGGTGGCAGCTCTTGGTTCATGGACACCATGCAGGACGCCGAGCCGCTGCTGAGCGAGAAATTCCAGTCCCGCCTCGATGCAGCCGCAGATGACATCGACCGCTCCGTAGGCGGTTGACACAGACGGACAGGCAGAGACTTTGCGGGCCCTCTGCCTGTCCTTTCAATTTGGCCCGCGCAAACCCATCTACCCAGGAGGCCCGCATGGCACTGCTGACAAAAGACGCGATTCTCGCCGCAGAGGATCTGAAGTTCGAAGAAATGCACGTCCCCGAGTGGGGTGGCGATGTCCGGCTGCGCACGCTGACCGCGAAAGAGCGCGACGCCTTCGAGACCGGCATGGTGAAGATCAACAAGAAGGGCCAGCGCGAGGACAACTTGGCCAACCTCCGGGCTCGTCTGGTCTCGCTGTGCATGGTCGACGAGAAGGGCTACCGGATCTTCACCAGCGCGACCGATGTGGAGGCCCTGGGTAACAAGTCGATCGCCGCGCTCGGTCGGGTGTTCGAGAAGTGCCAGGAAATGAATGCCATGACCGATGAGGACGTGGAGGAGCTGGCCGAGGGTTTCGATCAAGCCCCCGACGAGAGTTCATCTTCCGACTAGCTCTTGCTCTGGGGCGAACTGTCGATGAACTGCTGTCCGGCATGTCCTCAGCGGAACTGTCCGAGTGGATGGCCTTCGAAATAGCAACCGGTCCGATCGGGCCCCGCTACTCCGAAGACATGCTGGCCGGCATCAAGGAACAGCAAGAGCTCACCAACTACATATTGGGCGAAGTCAACTCCGAAGAGGATGAGCACCCCGTTCCTCTCCCTCAGCGCCAGAAACGGCCGGCTGAACTCATGCAGCCCGAAGAGGACGAAGACGACGGGGAAGAAGCCATCTACAACGAGGCAGAATTCGCCGCCCGGTATTTCGATACCTAACTCCCTGGCCCGGCAGGCAACCCGGGATCAATCTTTCGCAGGGGGTGCCCGTGTCCACGATTACGCATCTGAAATTCGACATCGGATCGAAGTGGGATGGCAAAGGGCTCAAAGAAGCTCAGGCCGACATCCTCAAATTCAGCCAACAGCTCCGCGCGCTCCAGAACCGCAACATCCGCGTGAAGGTCGGCCTGGATCCGGAGGTCGACGACGAGTTCGATGAACGCCTTCAGGAGCAGATGCGCAATCGTCGGATACGGGTGCCCGTCGAGCTGGACGTAGACAGCGCCAACGCGGAGCGCTCTATCGCCCAGGCCAGCCGTAGCCGCACCACCCGCGTGCGCACCGAAGCCGATACCGCGATGGCCGAGGAGCAGCTGCGGTCACTCCTTCTGCGTAACCAGCGCCTCGCTATCCAGGTCAACGCCGACACCACTCTGGCGCAGACCAACCTCTCCCGCCTGAGGGGCCAGAACCGCCAGCTGGAGCTCAACGCCGACGTCGACACCGCGATGGCAGAGGCTCGGCTCCAGGCTCTACGTC
>NZ_BDCJ01000034.1 GCF_001613445.1 Nocardia grenadensis NBRC 108939 | reverse complement strand
GCCAAGATCAGATTTGCCGCTCGGGATCGCATAGTCAAACTCCGGGCTCACGCAGACACCAGTCACTGGATGGTCACGCTGGCAGCGCTGCGCATGGCGGCTTTTGGTGCTGCGGCATCCATCGGCATCATCACGGCGGCCTTCTTCCTGCTCGGTCAGGTCGGGGCATTGGTTGGCGCCGCGCTGGTCGGGGTGCTCGCGGGCGGTCTGATCGCTGGGGCACTTGCCGGCCGGATGGCTATCGACAAACTCACCGAGACCCACGACAAGGCAACGAGGGCAGCACAGAAGCAGGCGAACACCGCCGAACGCTCCCTCTCGGATGCCTACACCAACGTCTCCCGGGTCGCGGCTCAGGGCGCCCAGCGCATCGCGTCGGCAGACAGGCAGGTCGCATCAGCCACTCGTGCCGCCAAGGACGCCCGCGAAGACCTCACCCAGGCATACGAAGACCAGCGCCGCGCGGTCCAAAACCTGGCAATGGATCTCCAGGGCATGGCGGTCGACGAGGAATCGGCGGTCATCGCAGTTGAACGGGCCTTCGAAGCCAAGCGCAAGCTCGGTCAAGATGGTGAACCCGTCTCGATCCTCGATGTGCGCGAGGCCGACAACAACATCAACAGCGCACTCCAGCGACTCGATCAGGTCCGGCTCCGGAATCAGCAGCTGCGCGAAGACGGCAAGCAGGCCGCCCAGGAAGGCATCGAAGGCTCCGAGCGGGTCGTGGACGCCAAGCAGGCAGTAGCCGACGCCGACACCGCGATAGCCGACGCACAGCGCGAAGCGGATCAAGCACGAGCCGACGCCGCGCAGGCCAACGCAGACGCTCTCCAGCAGGTTGCCGTGGCCCAGCAGCAGCTCGCCGACGCGCAAACCGAACTGAACGAAGCCCAGGCCAAGCAGAACGGTCTCCTGGCTCAGGCCGGCCGCTACTTCATGGACATCACGAATCCGATGAAGGAGATGGTCGACACCCTGATGCCTGCGTGGCGCCAGAAGATCGACGAAATGAAAGAGCCCCTTACTGGACTGTTTTCGAGTGCAGCGGGACTGATGCGGCCGATGGCCGATGGCGTCTTCGGATTCGTCAATGAAGCGCTGCCGAGCTTGACCACAGCGCTGAATAATTCCAAGCCGACCATCGAGGGCTTCCGTGATGGAATGTCACGCTTCGGTGGCGGTTTCGGCAATATGTTCCAGACAATGTCCGGTAGCGCCGGCGCCCTCGGGGATACCTGGCGTGTCACCGGTGACGGATTCGCTGACTTCTTCGAGATGTTCGGCACGGGGGTAGCTGAAACCGCAGCAGGCTCCAATAAGAGCCTCGAAAAGATGTTCGACGGAATCAATGCCATGTTCGGTGGAATGTTCGCCGGTCTGGCACCTGCTCTGGAACACATGGGCGGCGGAACTTCCGTCTGGTTCAGCCTGTTCAAGAGTATCGGCGATTTCTTCCGCGAAGCGGGCCCCGGAATCGGTAAATTCACCGAAGCTCTCTCCGGCGCACTTGGTCCCGCGATGGAGAGCCTGGCCGGCCCGATGGGCAATCTCTTCGGTCAGTTGCTCAGCGATTCCGTCCCGCTCATGGAGAAACTAGGCTGGGTAATCGTTCGCGTTGCGGATGGGCTCGGCACACTTCTCGGCTGGCTGGACCCGATCTCCCCCGTTCTCGCAGCGGCGGCGGTCGGCTGGTGGGCCCTGAACCTGGCCATGAGTGCCAACCC
>NZ_BDCJ01000033.1 GCF_001613445.1 Nocardia grenadensis NBRC 108939 | reverse complement strand
GATCTCGCTGATCATTATCGCTGTCACGGCCTTGATCGGCTTCATCGTCTACCTGGCCACAAAGACCCAATTCTTCCAGAACGCCTGGCGCATCACCTGGAGCTTTATCAAGGTCGCTGCCCTGGCTACCTGGAATTGGCTCAAGGACACCTGGAACGGGGTTTGGGGATTCGTCACCGGCGTGTTCAGCACCTGGTGGAATACCTTCTCCGGCTTCTGGACCGGGGTTTGGAACGGCTTGAAGGATGCAGCTCAGTTTGTCTGGGATTGGATCTCCGGCGGCTGGAAGTTCGTCTGGGATACTGTCAAAACCGTATTCACAACCTGGTGGAACGTCTTCTCCGGGTTCTGGAGCGGGGTATGGAATGGCCTGAAAGACGGAGCAAGCGCGGTATGGGACTGGATTACCGACGAATGGGATTCGCTCTGGAGCTGGGTCTCCGACAAGTGGGACACCTTCTCGACGCTCTTCAGTGCCGGCTGGAATGCGCTGTGGATCGGAATCAGGGACTTCTTCACCGGAATCTGGGACTGGATCAAGGAAAAGTGGGACGGCTACTGGCAGGGAATCAGTATCCTCTGGGAGCGTTTCAAGAACAGCTTCAAGGAGACCTGGAATAAGTTCTGGGACTGGGTGAGAGACCTAATCGGTGGAATTCTCGACAAGGTCAAAGAGCGGATGGCCGAATTCGTCGGAAACTTCACCGGGGTGCTGTCGGACCTGATCACCAAGGCGACCGAAATCTGGAACAAGATAAAGGCCGTTTTCGCTACCCCGATCAATTTCGTCATCGATATCTGGAACAACCACATCGCTGACAAGATTGGCATGGGTGACAAGAAGATCAGCCGAATCGATGGCTACGCAGATGGTGGTCCGATCAGGGGTAAGGGTGGCTCTCGCGCGGATCTCGTGCACGCCATGGTCAGCCCCCGCGAGTACATCGTCAATGCCGAGGCAACCAGCCGTAACCGTGCGGTCCTGGATGCCATCAACTTCGGCGGCGCGCGGGCTCAGGTGGACAACGGAGTGCCGGCCTTCCGCGATGGTGGCCCCGTTGAATGGATGGTGGGCTGGGTCAAATCCCGGAACCCGAACATGGGCGTCACCAGCGCATACCGCAGCACCAACGATCATCACGGCGCGGGCAAGGCGGTGGACTTCGGTCTGCCTATGGGCCCTGCCGGCATCGAGGGTATGCGGGATTTGGCCACCGACATCTCGTCCACCTGGGGCAGCAAGACGCTGGAACTGATCTACGGCAACGGCTTCCAGGGCAATATCAAGGACGGCCGGGGTGTCGGCGACGGCATGGGCTTCTATGGGGCCGACACGATGGCCGAGCACAACAACCACGTTCACTGGGCTGTCGATCGGCCCCTGGATGAGCAGGATCGCGGCGGAATTATCGGCGTCATCACCAGCGCTGTGAATCAGGCTCGCGAGCTGGTGTCGAGCATCTTCTCCCGGATGACCGATCCGCTGATCAATGCCATCCCGAATCCGTTCACACCTGGCATGGGTGACTGGGGCGCTATCCCGAAGCAGTTCGCCGGCACGGTCCGAGACAACATCCTCTCCCTGATCAAGGGCAAGGAGACAACCTCGGTCGGCGGCGGAGATATCGGCGGTGTAATCCCGGGCGGCGAGCGGATGCGGATCATCGAGGAAGCGCTCCGGATCACCAGCACGCCTCCCCCAGACGACAAGGACTCCTGGCTGCGGGGCATGAACACCCTGATCGAACGGGAATCCGGCTGGAATGCGGGCGCGGTCAACAACTGGGACTCCAACGCTGCTGCGGGTACGCCTTCGGGTGGACTGGCGCAGGTGATCGGTCCCACGTTCGAGTCGCACAAAGCACCCGGCTACGACAACCTGTTCGATCCGGTGTCCAACGTCGCCGCCTCTGTCAACTACATCAAGTCTCGATACGGCTCGATTCACGCTGTCCAGCAGGCGAACGCCAACATGCCCCCACGGGGCTACAAGGATGGTACGAAGCGCGCCAAGCCGGGTCTGGCATGGGTTGCCGAGGAAGGGCCAGAGCTGCTGAACGACGTGCTCGTGGGGCAGAACGGTCCGGAGGTGCGCCAGTTCAAGGGCGGCGAGACGGTCACCCCGTTTGATCAGACCCTTCAGCGCATCCAGAACGTCAAGCTGGGCGAGCGCTCGATGGAGGCGGTCGGCAGCTTCTTCAAGGCCAACTTCGATCAGTTCACCCAGGACGTGACCGGCGGAGGCATTGAGAGCGGGGCACTGCCGCAGCTACTCAAGCAGTCCATGGAGTACGGCCAGAAGCTCGATGCCCAAGGCGGCGTCCATTTCCATGTGGTCGACGTCGACGAAGCGCTGCGCAAGTACAAGCAGATGCAGCGTGAGCAGACGTACGGCCTGATGTAGCAACAGCCAAAAGGGCGGCTCTTCCAGCGATTTGGAGGGGCCGCCCTTTTGCGTATCCGAGAAAGGCCCGCACATGGACGTACCCGAACAGCTCGAAATCTACTACGTCGGGTCGAACGGGCAGAAATTCCACTGGAGCGGCGGCGAGAACGAAGGCAACGAAGGCATCAAGCTCGCTGCCGGCAGCCTCGGGACCGCGATCGAGGACATGTTCGAGGCCCCGTTCGAGGCGATCTATCAGAGTACGGCATTCGAACTCGGCGGCCACTACCAAGGCATGCGCGAGAACATGTTCGAATTCACGCTCGCCTTCAATACCCGGGCAACAGCGGATCGACCCTGGCGCATCAACTGGAGCCGCTTCCGCAAGGCGATGGACGGCCGTAAAGACGGTGAGATCCACGTCAAGATCGTCGGCGAATCACACCGCTGGCTGAAAGTCCGGCTCCGCTCGCAGCCCAAGCTCAAGGTCAACACCGATCCGAACAATATGAAGTACGGCCTGGTGCTCGTCACCTTTGTAGCCGCCTTCCCGCGCTGGATCTCCGAGGACTGGACTGACGAGGCTGTCGCCGAAACCGATACCACACTGCCGGAGACGGATCCCCAGGAAGAAATCCAGTACGTCCAGGTTTCCAACCCCACCAACTGCGAAGCCTGGATCAAATGGACCTGCCAGGCCGGCAACGCCAACATCGTTTACACGCTCCCGGATTTCTCCTTCGGCGATGACAGATTCGACCGCAAGGAAACAGACGCCGACCGAATGGTGGAACTCCCGGCGCTGATAGTCGGCGAGAACATCGTGGTCGATACCGACGAAATGACCATGGCCGGCCAGGTGAACAGCTCCCTGGATACGCAGGTCTATCAGCGGATGAACGGGCGAGAGTTCTTGTACCCGCTGCCACCATACACAGATCCGATCAATCTCCCGGTCACATTCCAGGACGCGCAGATCGGAAACAAGATTCAAGTACGAGTTCCCCGAACCTGGTCAACACCCTGGGGACTCGATTAGGGGGCACGCATGGCCGTAACGAGCATGGACGCGGACCAGGTTTTCTGGGACATCGTCAACCGCGAATTCGATCAGCGGGAAAAGCGACTCCGCCCCCCGGTTATCAAACTCTACGACGGCAACTGGACTCTGCGTGGCCGGGTCAACCACTACTACAACGCCAGTTTCACCGAGGTCGAGTGGGAAACCGGAATTGGCCGCTTCGAGATGCCGGAGGAGCATTACCTTTCGAAGTGGGTCGTCGATCACGAAACTCGCGAATTCAAGAACATCCACGTCTCCTGCGAAAAGGATGGCGTGCGCTGGACTGGCCGGCTCGATCACTGGGAAGTCGAGAAGACGAACGACGGAAAAGTAGTCATTCGTTGCGTCTTCAAACACGACTACGAAGAGCTGAAGCACATCATCTTTTGGAGCAATCCGTTCCTCCCGGCCGAGTTGCAGTTCCCGAAGATCTGGCTGCTTTTCGGGACGGCAAAATGGGTGATAAAAACCAGCTTGCTAGTGAACATAATGCGACTCGAATCGTCGCTCTGGATGCTCCCCGACAACCCGCTCGACGCCAGCCAGTGGAACGACTTCAACCAGGCTAATTGGTCCATGGTGGTAAAGCCGGATCTGGGCGAGCCGGATAACTCTCCATTAGCGCTTCTCTACGCCCGATTCCAGTACGCGCACGACTCCTGCGTGGACATCGGAGAAGATGCTCAACTAACTCCGACTTTCCGCAGGTACTTCGAAGGCGATGAGCCCCCCTGGCCCGGTGCGAATTTGCGTCACGGCTGCCTGGTTATTGACATCGAGAACAACTCCGGACACCTGACGGGCACCAGCTTCGGCGGCTCACTCTTCACCGGCCTTATCCACGCCCTCATCTCGGTCGGGTCAAATGGCCTGCAAGAGGGCGTCGACATCATGGATGACCCGGCCTGGCCCGAGGAGTACTACGAGTCCGGATGGAAGGGCACACTGCCGGTCGCTCCGGGTCTCATCTACCGCGAGGGCGAGCACACCGGTATTCAGACCAGCCTTTTTCACGCCAATCCGGCAAAGGACGTTCAACACGTAGTTGGTGGCCACTCGATGCCGGGCGTAAACGAGCTCATAAGCGCATCGATTCAGCTGGCCGGGGACCTCATAGCGGCAATCGTCGGAATACCTCCTTTGGGCGGCGTTGCTGATGCGATCCTAAAGCCGCTTTACGAGGATGTA
>NZ_BDCJ01000032.1 GCF_001613445.1 Nocardia grenadensis NBRC 108939 | reverse complement strand
GCCGGCCCTGGCTGGTTGGCGCTCGGGGGCACGGACATTTCTACCTCGGTCATCGCATCGGGTCGACAGTTCGTGGCACCCCGAAAGGCCGTATTTACGTCGATCGCGTCCGCGAAATCACGCTGAATATCGACCGCGATAAAGGCTCCAGGTGGGATGTCACTGTCGGCGAGCGCGTCCAGGAAGACCCCGTCAAGAAAGCCTTCGAGCGGATGCAGAAGCTGTTCCGCGCAATCCGCGCGATGGGGGTCATGTGAGCAGGAAAGGGGCCCGCAATGCCCAACAACGAACGACTCCCCCAGCAGGCTAACTGCGACCCCAAGGATCCGGACGAGCATTTCCTCTGGGCACTGTGTTCGATCCCTTACGGGGACAAAGTGGCGCAGCCCATTCAGCCGAATATCGCGAGACTGATGAGCCGGCATCTGCACGAATTGGGATTCCGGCATCATCCGAAGCTCCAGAAGAAGAAGATGCAGCCGCCGCACCGGGGTCAACAGCACACATTGAATGCATCGAATGCCTGGGTGGATATGGACGCCGAGGCTCCGGATCCTGTCGTGCTGCCAAATGTGCAGGCGATGACCCGGCACGAGCAGGAATTGCTGAAGACCGAACTGGAGAACGTCGGGATCATTCCGCCGGTGCCGAAAAACCTCGGCAAGACGGCCGAAATCCGGTCCTTCAAAGAAATCCAGTCGCGGCACGTCCGCAAAGCGAGTGACCTGGAGGCCTGATGGGCGTCACCCCGAATCAGAATCGCCCAGACGGCGCCTTTGCCATCGCCAACCCGGGCTCTCATCAGTACGGCCAGCAAGGGCTTTCCGAGACGGTTGTACTGAGGCAGGCCGCCAATGGAGCGAGGGTCTCCTTCGCCGGCGCGCAGAACGTTCACAACCGCAACGTCGTCAGTGCGATCCAGAACAACACGAATCAGATCGGCTCATCCGGCCAGTCCCTGGTGGACCACGAGAACCGAATCCTCAAGCTGGAGAACGGCGACGTGGTATCCGTTTTCTACACCAGCGACAACTGGATCAAGCCGAACGGATTCAACTACCACAGAGTGATTCTCATCGGCGCTGGCGGTGGCGGTGGCGGTGGCCAGGATGGCGGGAGTCTGTATGGCGGCCAGGGGGGTGGCCAAGGCGGCTGGGATGAGCGCGTTTACACGGAGGCCGAGCTCGTCCTGAACTCCTATGCCGTGTCGATCGGTTCAGCCGGGGCTGGGGCATATGGGTCATTCGTCGATGCGTTCGACCGACCGGACAATCTGAGCCTCGGGCCCAACTGGCGGGCCGACTCGGGCTCATTGAGTAACCGAATCCTCAATGGCGTGGTCGAAATCCCGACCTTCACGAGCAACGTCGCGCGCACAGGGCGGTGGAATTCCTGGGTCGCCGGAGAACTCCTTACCGACAATGCCCGCGTCGTCGCCAAGCTCACCCCGCCGGCCGCGAGTCTTGCCCTGGACAATGTAACCGGAGTGATTCTTGCGGTCTCCAGCACGCTAAACAGTGCGTCGAAGATGGTCGCGTTTGTCAGCAATGCCAACTCCAGCTGCGGCATCTTCACTCAGGTGGGAGCGCCGGTCAGCCCGTACATCGCGAATGGCCTACAAGCCGGTCAAACAGTTGTCGCAGTCAGTACAAGCAAATGGTTCGGTCGCAATTCGACCATCGCCTTAGAGCGCCGAGGGAATGTCTTCACCGGATATATAGACGATGCCGAGGCCGTGTCCTGGACGGATGTGGGCAACACTGTGCCAACCGGCCCTGGCAATAGATCGTTCGGCATCCTCACGGAGGGGAACTGGCCAACCTTTGCCGGCCAATATCACTCACTGGGGATTGACGTCGTTCAGGCAATGCACTTGGACCCACTTCCGGGCGGGAGCACCACTTTCTCGGGCGGCACGATCACTCAAGTCGCTGGTGGCGGTGCGGCCGGCCTGATCTACGGCATCGACGACCCGGCTGCGCGAGGGAGCGGCAACAAGACTGTCTACAACGCCAGTGGCGGAGCCGGGGGAAACAACAGCCTAGGCTCGGCCGGGTTGAGCGGCGGGGGTGGCGTCGGCCTGGCCGGTGGCGGTGGCGGGAAGTCGGACGGGCAACCCGGTAGCGATGGTAAGAACCTGACCACGGGCAAATATGGAGTCGGCAGCGGGGGCGGCGGTGGGGCCAATGGCGGGAGCGGCAACGGCGGTCTCGGCGGGGCTGGTGGATTCCCAGGCGCTGCGGGCGGTGGGGGCGGAAGCACCTCTGTATTCAATCACCCCGGCGGTGGTGGCAATGGGGCAAACGGAATGGCCGTCATCATTTCCAGCATCAACCCGCCGGCCTAGTGGGAGTAAATATGTTGCAACTGCTGGCACGGCTACACATCGACGGCGTGAGCGGGTACGGAGACTATGCCCGATGCTATGAATTGACGCCGCATATTTTCGATGGCGGGTTCAGTTACAAATACCTGACCATCGTTGTCCGCGCGGGCGACGTCCATGTCATCCGGGCTACATCTTCCGGCCATCCAGCCGGGATCACGGTGGACCGCGCAACGGGGTCGTTCACCCCGAATGGAAATCCGCATGATTCCGAGGATCACCTGAATGGGTGCTTCGTCTGGGCGCTGGCGGCAAATGGATACCAGATCGAGGGATACGGCGACCGATCGCTGCCCGAGGGACTCGATTACGACCCCGACGACCTCCCGGAGGAGTAAATGAGACCCAATTTCACCGAGATCCAGCGCATGGGCAGCTCCCGTAGTAACCGCTGGGGATCCCGCATCACCAACTTCCTGCTGCACACCCAGGAAGGCAACGGAACCGCCGAGAGCTTGGCCGCCTATCTGAACAACAGCGCGAACGGCGCCAGTTACCACTACGTCGTGCGTGACGGGATCGTGGTCGACGTCGTAGATACCGATTACGCCAGCTGGTCGGTCCTGGATGCCAACAGCCGCACGATCAACCTCTGCTTCGCCGGCAGCCGGGCATCCTGGTCGCGGGCCCAGTGGCTTGCTATCCGAGACGATCTGCGCATCGCCGCCTACCTGGCCGTGCAGGACGCCCGCAAATACAGATTCAGCACGGATGTCCTGGCGCCTCCATATCGCCGGGCTGATGGCGTCTCTGACCACAAGTACGTCACTCAGGCCATGGGGATCGGCGACCACACCGACGTGGGCTACAACTTCCCCTGGGATGTCTTCGCCGGCCATGTCCGCGAGTTCGCCACGGGAGCCCCAGCTGTCGCGGTCGTCAACCAGATCGACGAGAAGGCAAAGGTCTCCGGCTGGCTGGGCGCTCGGAAGACCAAGGGCGAGAACGTTACTCCTGATGGCGTCGGCCGCTGGGCAGAGTTCGAGAACGGCTACATCTACTGGACCGCTCAGCACGGCGCCCACCCAATCCCAACCAACGTCTTCGAGACCTGGGCCGAGCTGAAGTGGGAGCGCGGTCCGCTGGGTTACCCGGTCGGCGATCACACCGTGCTCAAGGACGCTGTCGGCACCGCAATCGGTGATGTCCAGGGCTTCGAGCGCGGCGCCATCTACCGGCGATACGACCGGCCCGGCTTTTACGTCACCGGCGACATTCGAAACCGGTGGAATCGCTCGGGCTACGAGAACGGTCCGCTCGGCTGGCCTATCAGCAACGAGACCCCGTTCGACGGCGGCCAGGTCCAGCGCTTCGAGAAGGGGCGCATCTTCTGGCCCGGCAAGCGCTCGACCCTGGCGCTGCTCGACGGGGACGGCCCTGATACCCCGATCGCCGACAAAGACTGACCGAAAGGCCCCGCACATGCTGCAATTTCACGAGGTCGGAGGCTCTGACATCTTCGTCAACCCCGACACCATCGCCACTGTCAGCGCCTGGGGGGATAGCACCGTCCTCTCGCTGACCGATGGCACTCGCCGGGTGGTGACCGAGCCACTCAATGCCGTCCTAGGCCTGATCAACGAGCGCGCTGGCCACGTCGAATACCGCTACAGCCTCAACGTCGTCGATGTCGATGAGGCCCTGCGGAAGTGTAGGCGGCTTCAGGCTTCCGGCCACCTCGGGTAACACAACAAGGAGAAGGATATGACCAACCACCTGCGCAACCTCGGCGCGTACACCAAGGCCGTAGTCGCCGGCATCGGTACCACGACCACTGCGGTTCTGGGCCTTACCGAGATCCTCCCGGAGCCGGCCAAGGGCTATGTCGTCGGCGCTGTGGCGTTTGCTACGACCGTCGCTGTCCTGCTGGCGCGCAATGAGGCCGGCATCGATCAGCTGGGTGACGACCTGGCCGACCTGCTGGACCGGTAACCCGTGGATGCCTGGCTGCCCCTGATCGGGATGGGAGCCGGGTCGACGGTGCTTGCGGCTCTGGTCCAACAGCTGATTGTCTGGCGGGCCGGCCGCAGGCGCGAAGAAGCCGAAACTCAGCGTAGCCAGGCAGAAACCGCGTCCGTGCAAGCGCAGACCATCGCCACCCACGCGGAGCAGGAGAACGCGCGTTACGAACGGCTGGAGAATCGCTACGACCGGCTGGAAACGCGATACGACAAGCTGGAGGGCGAACTTCAGCAGATCCAGCGCAACCTGTTCCCGCATCAGCAGTGGGATCTCCTCGTGCATCGCAAGGTTCTGGAGCTCGACCCCAACTTCCCCCCTCCCCCCGATCTGCTCCCCTGAGAGCCGCACCTCTGACCCGTTCCGACGTGCGGCCTCGTTCGCGGTGTGGCTACGGCAGCTGCGGACAGCAAAAAGCCCCCGGCTCCTTGGACTTGTAAGAATTCCTTACAGGTTCCTGGAGGCCGGGGGCTTTTTTTGCGTTCAGGGGCCGGATCGCCTACCGTGTACCCTGATCACAACTCAACCAAGTGCGGCTGTGGTCGATTACCCCT
>NZ_BDCJ01000031.1 GCF_001613445.1 Nocardia grenadensis NBRC 108939 | reverse complement strand
CACAGCACCTTGGCGAGTAAGTCCGCCTTCTGACCTTGGCGAGTAAGTCCACCCCTCTCACCTCGGTGACCAATTCACCCCTCACTTGCGTGAGTGCATCGGCTTCTCGCTTGCGTGAGCAGACCGGTTTATCACCTGCGCGAGCTCGCCTCTCTGGTCATGAGCGCGCCTCTCGATTTCGCTGATCGGTCCGCAGCGGCTCTTCCCGTTGGGTGGTGTCACAGTCCCCCCGTAGTCCGATGGCAATTCTCCGGACCCATAAGCGCCCGGCCATACCGTCGGCCGGAAAACTGCGGCTGTTCCTACTCGGTAAGGTTCTGCTGTGGTTTCGACCGAGTCCGACGATGTTGTGCAGGATCGCCGTACCCGTTTACTCGCGGCCGCCGCGATCACATTGGGCCGGCTCTCCGATGTGCTGACGCCGCTCGGCGAGATGTTCGCCGCGCACGGTTTCCAGCTGTATCTGGTCGGGGGCAGTGTGCGGGACGCGGTGCTGGGGCGGCTCGGGACGGATCTGGATTTCACCACCGACGCGCGCCCGGAGCAGGTGCAGGAGTTGCTGCGGGGTTGGGTGGATCAGCTGTGGGACACCGGGGGGATGGTGTTCGGGACGGTGAGTGCCGCCAAGAACGGTCAGCAGTTGGAGATCACCACGTTCCGTAGCGACGTCTATGACCGGGTTTCGCGTAATCCGCAGGTCAGCTTTGGTGAGACGCTGGAGGACGACCTCGTCCGGCGGGATTTCACGGTCAATGCCATGGCGGTCCGGATCGCGGCCGACGGGGCGCTGGAATTCGTGGATCCCCTGAACGGGATGGCGGCGCTGCTGGCCGGTGTGCTGGATACTCCCGCGGCTCCGGAGGACTCGTTCGGTGACGATCCGCTGCGCATGCTGCGGGCGGCGCGTTTCGTCTCGCAGCTCGGGTTCGATGTGCATCCGCGGGTGCGGGCGGCGATCACCGGGATGGTCGCGGAGATCGACCGGATCACCGCGGAGCGGGTGCGGACCGAACTGGACAAGCTGATCGGCGGCGCGCATCCGATCGACGGCATCGACATGATGTGTGAAACGGGCCTGGCCCAGCGGGTGTTGCCGGAGGTCCCGGCGATGAAACTGGAGATCGACGAGCATCATCAGCACAAGGACGTCTATCAGCATTCGCTGACCGTGCTGGAACAGGCCATCGACCAGGAGGAGGGGGATCCCGATCTGGTGCTGCGTTGGGCGGCGCTGTTGCACGATATCGGTAAACCGGACACCAAACGCAACGAGCCCGGCGGCGGGGTGAGCTTCCACCATCACGAGGTGGTGGGCGCGAAGATGGTGCGTAAGCGGATGCGGGCGTTGAAGTATCCGAAGCAGTTCACCGAGGACGTGGCGCGGCTGGTGTTCCTGCATCTGCGGTTCCACGGTTACGGCAAGGGGCAGTGGACCGATTCCGCGGTCCGCCGCTACGTCACCGACGGCGGCGAGTTGCTTCCCCGGCTGCACAAATTGGTGCGTGCCGACTGCACCACCCGGAACAAGCGCCGGGCGGCGGCGTTGCGGTCCACCTACGACGAACTGGAGGCGCGGATCGCGCGGCTGCAGGAGCAGGAGGACCTGGCCCGGGTCCGGCCGGATCTGGACGGTAACGCGATCATGGAGTTGCTCGGGCTGCCGCCGGGACCGGAGGTCGGGCGGGCCTGGCGTTTCCTGAAGGAACTGCGGCTCGATCGCGGACCACTGACCCGGGACGAGGCCGAGGCGGCTCTCGAGCAGTGGTGGCAGACCCAGCAATGAGCGGGCCGGTCAGAACACGATCAGGGTGGTGCCGGCCACGATCGCGGAACGGATCTGGGCCAGGTCGAACGAACCGCTGACCGGCGCGAGTTCTATCCGGAATCGCACCACCGAGCCGTCGTGGACGGCCCACCGCACCCGTGCGCCCCGGGGTAGCTCCTCCATCGGGATGGGGTTCATCGTGCGCCGGGGAACCGGCAGCCCGGCCCAGGTGGCGCGCCGCACGACCAGGTGCAGCACATCCTCGGTGACCGCGGCGTCCAGGTCGGCGGTGATCCGCTTGCGGCGGTGTACCGCGTGGACGAGTCCCTGGTCGGTCACCGAGAGCTCCCATTCCCGCTGTCGGCTCGCGAGCCAGTCCACCACGGTGTCCAGGCCGACCATGCCCTCGATATCTACCCGGTTGGCGCGCACGCGGGTCGGCACGCCCGGGACCAGACGGACCTCGTGCGAGACAACGGTGACCTCGTCTATGGGCCGTTCATCCAAGCGCAGCCCGCGCAGGACGGCTTTGGTCTGGAAATGCGCGCCGCGGCGCCGCACCTTCAGGAGGTCCAGGGTGCCGGTCAGCCGATGGCCCAGCAGGGTCGCGCTGATCTCCTGTCCGCCGAACCGGCTCAGTATGCCTTCGCTGAGCACGGTGAGCAGCGTGTCCGGCAGCAGCGCGGTGACGGTCCCGGCGCCGAGATCGGCCATCGGTTCCATCCAGGCGGTGGTCAGGTTCATCCACTGCTCCAGCCGGGTCTGCTCGAACAGTCGTTTGCCCAGGTCGACGGCCCATAGTGTGTTGAACAGGGAGGCCGAACGGGGATCGGAGTAGGCGGCCATGATCGCCTTCGAGGGTACTGGGTCGGCCGGTTCGGGACCACGCGGAGTCGTCCGGCTCACCCGCCGTGTCGCGCGGAGGCGGAACCTCCGCGTAACTCGACCCACGACCCGCGTCGATCAATCGGCACGGAGACAGCCCCGTTCGGGTAGGTTCGGACCGGCAATGGGACTCGACCAGAGACTGCGAGAAGTTTTGATCGAGGTGATGCCGCGCCCGCGGGCCGGTCGTGTCGGGCTCGCGTTCCTCGGCGTGGTGCTCGCGGGCTGTGTC
The DNA here is from genome assembly GCF_001613445.1 of Nocardia grenadensis NBRC 108939. GTDB lineage: Bacteria > Actinomycetota > Actinomycetes > Mycobacteriales > Mycobacteriaceae > Nocardia > Nocardia grenadensis. Next base: position 75,612 of record NZ_BDCJ01000031.1, on the reverse strand, counting down.
GTCGTGCCGCTCCCCGCTCGTGCCGCACCGTTGCCGTGGGCTCCCCCGCCGGTGAACGATTGTGGCGAAACCGGTTTCGACCCGCGGGCCCGGGAACCCGATCCGTCGGCACCGCCCCCGCCGCCGGTGCAGTTGCCGCCGCGGATCGATATCCCGGTGCCGGTACCGCAGTTGCAACCGGTGCCCGTACCCGATCCGCCGCCGGACAACACCCGGATCACCCCGGATCCATTGCCCGCCGACCCCTGCCGGAACCCCTGCCCCGATATCCGCGACACACCGAAACCGGTGGCGCCCGCGCCTGTCGACCCGGCGCCTGCGCCGGCCGCACCGGGTGGCGGTTCGGCCGGCGGCAGCGGTTCGGGCTCGTCCGGTTCCGGAACATCGTGGCGGATACCCGAGGTCCGGGTGCGGCCGGAGATCGAACCGATCCCGTACCCGGTGCCCGGTGGCGAGGGCGCGCCGCCGCAACCGGCGCCGCCACCGGTCGTGCACCCGGCCGAGCCGGGTCCGGTCGCGGCGCCGGTGGCGCTTCCGCGGGTCGAGGCGGTACGGCTGGTCGAGCAGGTCACCGGGCGCGGTTCGGCGAACCGCACCGATATGCGCTGGCAGGTCGACGGCACCGACCTCGGGCTGATGTGGGAGACAGAACCGGGCCGGATCGCCATGGTGTTCGGCGATACGTTCGGAAAGGGCTGGTCGGCCGGTGGTGTGGGTGGCCCGGACGACGACTGGCGCAGCAATGTGCTGGCCCACAGCACCGACCGCGACCTTTCCGACGGTCTGACACTGGACACGATGGTGCAGGACAGCCGTTGCCACGCAGCCGAACTGCTGGGCAGTCGCAAGATCAAGAATTGGGAGACCACCACCATCCCGACCTCCGGTTTCGCACTCGGCGGGCGGCAGTACCTCAGCTTCATGTCGGTGAACCGCTGGAGCCGTGTTCCGGGGATGTGGTGGACGAACTACGGCGGTATCGCCTACTCCGACGACGGCGGCAGCACCTGGGTCAAGGATCAGCACGCCCGCTGGGACAACCTGTTCGGGCTGGGACGATTCCAGGTGGCGGCCATGGTGCCGCACGGCGACCACGTCTATATGTTCGGTACGCCGAACGGCAGGGTCGGGATGATCGGGCTGGCCCGGGTCCCGAAGGACGAGGTGCTGAACAAGACGGCGTACCAGTACTGGGTGAACGGCACGTGGGCCCCGGCGGCGGAGAACCAGGCGACGCCGCTGGTGGCCGGTATGGCCAGTGAGCTGTCGGTGCGGGTCGACCCGGGGACCGGGGCATGGCAGATGAGCTACCTGGATTCCGCGCGCGGGGCGATCGTCCTGCGGACCGCCGCCGAGCCACAGGGCAGCTGGACCGAACCGGTGCAACTCGTGTCGACCGCCGACTATCCGAAGTCCTACGGCGGTTTCCTCCATCCGTGGTCCACGTCGCGGGATCTGTATTTCGCGTTGTCGGCGTGGGATTCGTACAACGTGTATCTCCTACACGCCCGGCTGGCACCGCCGGCCGAGCCGCCCGTGTCGTGAGGTCCATGGGCGCCGGAGATCAACCGGTGCCCGCCGCGCGGCGGAACCGGAGCCGCTGCCCGGGCCGGGCCTGCGCTACCCGGTCGATATCGGCGTCGGTGACCACCGCGATCACCGGGTAACCGCCGGTGATCGGATGGTCGGCGAGGAAGATCACCGGTTGACCGCTGGGCGGAACCTGCACCGATCCGAGCGCCATACCCTCGGTGGCGAGTTCGCCGGAGGATTTCCGCCGCAGCGCCGGCCCGTCGGCCCGGTCCAGGCGCGCCCCGATCCGGTCGGAGTCGGCGCTCACCGACCAGTCGCCCGCGAACAGGGCGGCCGGGTCGATGAACCAGTCGTCCCGGGGGCCGGGCACGGCGTGGATCTCCAGTGTCGCGTCCGGCCCGAGTAGTGGCGCCTGCTCGATATTCGGCCAATCGCCGGGTTGCGGACCGGTGGGGACGGTTTCGCCTTCGCGTAATGGGGGCGGGCCGATACCCGAGAGAGTGTCGTAACTGCGGGAGCCCAGTACCGGGGGGACGTCGATTCCGCCGCGTACCCCGATATAGCTGCGTAATCCGATACGCGTCGTACCCAGCCGCAGCCGCTGCCCCGGCGCGAGGTGCAGCACACTCGCGTGACCCACGGGGGTCCCGTCGAGGGTGGCGGGGGCGGGTGCGCCGGTGACCGCCAGCAGCAGAGAGGTTTCGGCGCGCAGGGTGAGACCGCCGAGCAGGACTTCGATCCCGGCGTAGCCCTCCGGGTTTCCCACCAGGCGGTTCGCCAGCCGTAGGGCGCCACGATCCGCGGCACCGGAGGGGCCGACGCCGGAATGGAACCACCCCGGACGACCCAGATCCTGGACGGTGGCCGCCGGACCGACCCGCTCGATCACGATCACGAGGCGGCGTCCACGTCGACGAATCGCACCCGCGCGCCGACATGGACCAGGGCGGCCGGGTCCCGATCGGTATCCCACATGGTCAATGTGGTGGTGCCGATGAGCTGCCAACCACCCGGCGTCTCCCGCGGATACACCGCCGACCAGCGTCCGGCCAGGCCCACCGACCCCGCCGGTATGCGGGTGCGTGCCGTATCGCGGCGCGGGACGCTGCGCTGCCAGCCGGGGGCGGTGAGATAGCCGAAGCCGGGCGCGAAGCCGACGAAGGCACACTGCCAGGTCGCGGCGGTGTGCGCGGCGATCACTTGGTCCGGTCGCAGATCCAGCGTCTCGGCCACGGTATCCAGATCGGGACCGTCGTAGCGCACCGGGATCCGCACAGGTTCGGCTGTGGGCGTGAATGTTCCACGGGAAACATCGGGTTGCGCGGCGCTCACCGCGGCCGCCACGCGTTCCAGCTCATGCCGCACCCGGGGTGCGGAACGTACCGAATCCAAGGTCACCAGCACGGTTTCCGCGGCGGGCAGGATGTCCACCACCCCGGCGACCGGGCGCCCGGACAATTCCGCGACCAGCCCGCCGACCTGCTCCGGATCGTCCGGGATGAGCAGGAACGCCCGGTCGCCGGCACTCCGTATCGTCGTCGCCGAGCGGATTCGTGGTGCTCGCGACACGTCACCTCACCCCTGTTCCGTCGTTCAGGTGAACGACGCTACCGCTATCCCGGCGTCCTCGAGCGCGGCCCGGATCCGCCGGGCCATCCGGACCGCGGCCGCGGTATCGCCGTGTACGCAGATACTGTCGGGCGAGACCGCCACGGTGCCGCCGTCGCCCAGCACCCGGGCGGTCCCGTTCTCCGCCAGCGAGACCGCCTGAGCGACCGCCGGATCGGTGCCGAGCACGGCGCCCGGGGTTTCACGTGGTGCGAGACCGCCCGCGGCGGTATAGGCCCGGTCGGCGAAACCCTCGCTCACGAACGGGGTCCCCACGGCCAGCGCGGATTTCTCGAGATGGGTACCGGCGGGTCCGAGCAGGACGAGGGCGGGGTCGTAGTCCCGCAGGCCCGCGAGCACGGCGTCGGCGAGCGCCGCGTCGGCCGCGGCGGCGTGGTACAGCGCGCCGTGGGGTTTCACATACCGAACCCGGTCGCCCGCCGCCCGGGCGAAGCCGTCCAGCGCGCCGATCTGGTAGAGCGTCTCGTCCCGGAGGTCCGCGGGCGCCACCGCTATCGCCCGCCGCCCGAAACCCGCCAGGTCCCGGAATCCGATATGCGCCCCGATCCGCACCCCCTTCTCCACCGCCGTCGCACAGGTGCGCCGCATGATGGACGGATCGCCGGCGTGGAAACCACAGGCGATATTGGCGCTGGTCACGATATCGAGCATGGCGGCATCCTCGCCCATGCTCCACGCCCCGAACCCCTCACCGAGGTCGCTGTTGAGGTCCAGACCCAAGGCACACCCTCCTTCCGGCTGTGCCTTCATTGTCCTCCCTCATCCGGTGTCGCCGAATTGCCGAATCCTCCTGCGGTTGTTGAGCAGCAGTGCGCCGATGCCGAGCCCATAGCAGGCCGCCCCCGCCAAGACCACACCCGGCGATCGGCCGTCGGCCGGGATGACCAGCGCCGTCACCGCGACCGCCAGGACGAAGGCGATATTGAACACCGTGTCCTGAAGGGCGAAGACCTGGCCGCGACGATCGTCGGGGATATCCATCTGCATGGCGGCGTCGCCGGTGAGTTTGATGGTCTGCCCGGCCAGCCCGAGCAGGAATGCCCCGACCAGCATGAGCTGGTGGGCGCGGTGCATGCTGTCGGCCGCGTGGGTGAGGGCGGTGGGTAGCACCAGCGCCAGCTGTACCGCGATCGCACCGGACAGCGCCAGCAGGACGGTCCGGGGCCGGCCCAGGCGCGGAATGAGCAGTGGGGTGAGCAGCGCCGCCAGCAGCATTCCGGCGGCGGTGGCGGTGATCGCGACTCCGAAACCGATCAACCCGCTGTCCACCGCCACGCCCTGCGACGGCGATTCCCGCAGCACCAGCACCATGACCAGCGTGTTGATGCCGAATACGATCCGGTGGGTTCCGATACCGATCATCGCGGTGGACACATCGACCGAACCCCGCACCGCGCGTGTACCGACCAGCAGTCCGGCCAGTACCGCCCGTACCGCGCCCGCGGTGGCGCCGGGTTCCGATTCCGGGCCCAGGGTGCGGGGGCGGAACCCGGCCGTGAGCACCACTCCGGCCATCGAGCCGGTCACGCTCAGCGCCACGGCGACCGCCGATCCGGTATCGCCGGCGCCGATCGCGCCGATCACCGCCACCGCGGCCGCCGCTCCCCCGGCCGCGCACGCGGATCCCACTGTCGCGAGCACGGAGTTGGCGGGCACCAGCCGGTGCTGCGCCAGCACCCGCGGCAGCGCCGCCGATACACCGGCCGCGGTGAACCGGCTGATCCCTACCACGGCCAGCGCCAGCAGCAGCAGGAAACCCGCCCCGGCTCCGGCGATCAGGCCCAGTGCCACCACGGCGATGAGCAGGCCGCGCATCAGATTGGCGATCAGCAGGACCAGGCGCCTATCCCAGCGGTCCAGTAGTGCGCCCGCGTACGGCCCGATCAGCGAATAGGGCAGCAGCAGCACCGCGAAACCGGCCGCGACGGCGAGCGGGTCGGTTTCCCGTTCGGGATTGAACAGGATCGCCCCGGACAGCGCGGCCTGGAACATACCGTCACCGAACTGGCTCGTGAAGCGCACCAGGGTCAGCCGGACCGCGCCGGGACTTTCGCTGATCGCGGCCCGTAAGGCCGACAGATCGTGCCGATGCCCGCCGCCTCCCGGTGTCCGGTCCGTGGTGGTGGGTTCGGGCGCAGAGCTGGACACCGCCGCGACGCTACCTGCCCCGCAGGCCGGGAGGTATTCCGGCAGGTCCGGGCACACGTTCGGTGATCAGCAGATCCACGGCCTCGCGCATATCGGGCGCCATCGGCAGGGTGCCGAGCGCGCCGGCGTCTATCCAGGCGTAATCGTCGTGCTCGTCCGGGTCCAGCGTTATCTCACCGGTTTCGGCTTCGGCCAGGAAACTGAACTTCCGCACCTTGGCCTTGGTGCGGGTGGCGTAGTCGAACCAGCCGAGGAAATCGGTGATCCGGTGGGCCACCAGGCCGGTTTCCTCGAGCAGTTCCCGCGCCGCGCCCTCGGTGAGCGATTCGCCGGATTCGACCCCGCCACCGGGTAGCTCGTACATCCCGCCGAGATAGTCACCCGGTACCCGGCGCACCACCAGCAGTTTCCCGTCCCGGAACACCGCGACACCGACGACCAGGTCGGTGACGCCGTCGCGCCGTGCGGCGGCACGCAGCCGCTGTTCGGTCCGTGCGAGTGCTTCGGGGCGCATCCTTCACCTCCCGGTTCCGTATAGATCCATTTTCGTGAAACGTGTGCCACACCGCTATTACCGCCCCGGTTGCTCACCAGCCGTTCACCCCGAGGTCGCTCGCGTAAAATGCCCGGAGCGGACAATCGACGAGGTCGTGGTATCGCCGAGGTACTACATGTGGGAAAGGTAATTGTGCCCGAGCCGGAAAGGAGTCGTGCGATGTCCACGCTGCCGACGCCGCATATCGATGTACATCGTGCGGGTGATCGTCTGAAGACCCGGATATCCTGGCTCGATTCCAAGCATTCGTTCTCCTTCGGCGCGCACTACGACCCCGAGAACACTCATCACGGTCTGCTGCTGGTGAACAATGACGATATCGTTCTACCGGGCCAGGGTTTCGATACCCATCCGCACCGCGATATGGAGATCGTCACCTGGGTGCTGGAGGGCTCCCTGGTCCATCAGGATTCGCTCGGCCACAGTGGCGTCATATACCCGGGACTCGCCCAGCGGATGAGTGCCGGTACCGGGATCCGGCATTCGGAGAAGAACGATTCGTGGCGGGTGGACGGTAACCGGCCCGAGCACGACGAACCGGTGCGTTTCGTGCAGATGTGGGTGCTGCCCGACGAGCCCGGGATCGAACCGGGGTACCAGCAACTCGAGATCGACGAGCAGCTGGCCGCGGGTGGTCTGGTGACCGTCGCGTCCGGCCTGCCGCGGTACCGCGACCGCACCGCCATCGCCATCAACAGCTCGCATTCGGCGCTGCACGTGGCGAGGGTGGCGCCGGACGCGCAGGCCTCGGTGGAACTCCCCGAGGCGCCCTATATCCACGTGTTCGTCGCGCGCGGCGCGGTCGAGATGGAGTGCGTGGGCCTGCTGGACACGGGTGACGCGGTGCGCCTGACCTTTTCCGGTGGCCAGCGGTTGATCGCCCGGGAGCCGGCAGAAGTGTTGATCTGGGAGATGCATGCCCGGCTCGGCGCCGGGTAACGTCCGAAAAGTCCGGATAAGCGGTCGACCCATCGGTGATCGACCCATGACAATGATATGCGGACCGAGATCGCCGAGCGTTACCCGCAGGTCTCGACCAGCTCAGCCGAGGAGGAACGTATGTCCTATCCACCACCCCCGGGCTATCCCGCGCCGGGCCCCTACCCCGGCACCGGCGGGCAACCCGAGTACTGGCAGGAATCACCCAAACGCAAAGGGATGGCGATCGCCGCGCTGGTCCTCGGCATCCTCGGCGTACTGAGCTTCTGGACGATCGTCGGCGGCATCCTCTTCGGGCTCATCGCGGTGATCCTCGGTGTGGTCGCCCTGGTCAAGGCCAATCGCGGCACCGGCGGTGGCGGGGTCATGGCCGTGATCGGCCTGATCCTCGGTGTGCTCGCCATTGCCGGGGTGATCGTCGTCGGCATCGTCGGCTGGGGCATCTGGTCGGATTCGGGCGGCCGTGATTTCGTCGACTGCGTCAACAAGGCCAATGGTGATCAGAGCGCGGTGTCGCAGTGCGAAGACGAGTTCAACCAGCGTCTCGAGAACCAGTACGGGGTGACGATCGCTCCGCCGGAGCCCACCAACTGAACGGGCGGGCCGGTCCGGTATTCCGCTCGGACCGGCCCGGCACCGGCATACTGGGTTCTGTGACTTTCGACGTGACCAGCCCCTCCGGTATCGATCTGACCCATCTCGACCCGGCTGTCCGGGTACAGGACGACCTGTTCACGCATGTCAACGGTGCCTGGCTGGCCGGGTACGAGATCCCGGCCGACCGGGCGGTCGACGGCGCCTTCCGCACCCTGTTCGACCGGGCGGAGCTGGATGTCCAGGAGATCATCCGCAATGCCACGGGCGAGCCCGGCAGCGACGCCCGCAAGATCGCCGATCTCTACGCCTCCTTCATGGACACCGACGCGGTCGAGTCCGTGGGCCTGACCCCGGTCGTCGAGGAACTGGCCGCGTTCGCGCGGACCACCGACCGGGGCGAATTCGCCGGTCTGCTGGGCCGGTTGCAGCGGGTCGGCGTATCCGGTGCGGTCGGCGTCTATGTCGATACCGATGACAAGAATTCCCAGCGCTACCTCGTCTACGCGACGCAATCCGGGATCGGGCTGCCCGACGAGTCCTACTACCGCTCCGACGAGTACGCCGAGATACGGGAGCGCTATATAGCGCATATCGACCGGATGTTCGCGCTGGCGGCGGCCGATCCGCGGATCGCGGAATTGCTGCCCGCGGGGCCGGTGGGCAGCCGCGTCTTCGAACTCGAACGTAAACTCGCGGCCGGCCACTGGGATGTGGTGCGCCGTCGCGACGCCGAACTGAGCTACAACCTCACCACTTTCACCGATCTGGCGGCCGCGCAACCGGAATTCGACTGGACCGCCTGGGCCGACGGTCTCGCCGAAGGGGTTCCCGGTGCCGGACCGGACCTGCTGGCCGAACTGGTGGTCCGGCAACCCGACTTCCTGCGGGCCTTCGCGCAGCTGTGGGCATCGGAATCGGTCGAGGAGTGGCGGCTGTGGGCGCAGTGGCGGGTGCTGCGGTCCCGCGCGCCCTACCTCACCGAAGCGGTGGTCGAGGAGAACTTCGATTTCTACGGCCGCACGCTGACCGGCGCCCAAGAGAACCGGGAGCGCTGGAAGCGCGGGGTCTCGCTGGTCCAGGACCTGCTCGGTGAAGCCGTGGGCAAATTGTATGTGGCCGAGCATTTCCCGCCGGAGGCCAAGGCGGCGATGGTGCGGCTGGTGGAGAACCTGCGTGAGGCCTACCGCCGCAATATCACCGAGCTGGAGTGGATGAGCCCGGCGACGCGGCAGGCGGCGCTGGCGAAACTGGACAAGTTCACGCCCAAGATCGGCTACCCCGAGCGCTGGCGCGACTATTCCGCGTTCACCGTCGCGCCGGCCGATCTGGTCGGGAACTACCGCCGCGGCTACGCCGTCGACCACGATCGCGACCTGAACAAGCTCGGCGGCCCGGTGGACCGGGACGAATGGTTCATGACCCCGCAGACCGTGAACGCCTACTACAACCCGGGAATGAACGAGATCGTCTTCCCGGCCGCCATCCTGCAGCCGCCGTTCTTCGATATGAACGCCGACGACGCCGCCAACTACGGCGGGATCGGTGCGGTGATCGGTCACGAGATCGGGCACGGCTTCGACGATCAGGGCGCCAAGTACGACGGCGACGGCAATATGGTCGACTGGTGGACCGATACCGATCGGGCCGAGTTCGGTAAGCGCACGCGGGCGCTGATCGACCAGTACGACGTGCTCTCCCCCGCCGATCTGCCCGACGAGCACACTGTGAACGGTGAGTTCACGATCGGCGAGAACATCGGCGATCTGGGCGGCCTCTCCATCGCCCTGCAGGCCTACCGAATCTCCCTGGACGGACAGGAAGCACCGGTGATCGACGGTCTGACCGGACTGCAGCGGGTGTTCTTCGGCTGGGCGCAGGTCTGGCGGACCAAGGCGCGGCCCGAGGAAGCGATCCGCCGGCTCGCGGTGGACCCGCATTCGCCCGCGGAGTTCCGCTGCAATGCAGTGGTCCGCAATATCGACGCCTTCCACGAGGCCTTCGAGCTGACCCCCGACGACGCCCTTTACCTGGCGCCCGAGGAGCGGGTCAAGATCTGGTGACTGTGTTTATTGGCGGCGCCTTCGGCGCCGCGGGGTCGAGGCCCCCGAAGGTCCCGCCGTTCAGGCCTCGAGACTCGCGGCTTCGCCGCATGCGCTTCGAGGCCTGAACGGCGGGACGGGCCTCGACCCTTTCAGGGCCTCGTAAGACTCGGCACCGAGGTTGTGGTCCCGTTCGGGAAGGCGAGCGGATGAGCGGTTCTGCTCGGGGTACGAGAGATGACCGATCCGGCGAACGGCAGTGATGCCATCGGAGAAGATGCAGACAGCGCTGCAGGGTCGATACTGTGCGGCCGACCAGGGGACGCAAGCCGACAGTGGTCCTTGTGGTGCGTGCGAATCCAGGAGCCGGCCCGGCCGTCAAGGCTGACGTAACCGCATGTGTCGAGTGTTGCGAAAACACCTCAAAGAGTTGAGGCCCGTCTCGCACCTTGGCCGGAGGTGCTCAACGGCCGGCCTTCCACGGAAGGCCGGCCGCACATCGCATGAGCCGAAGGCTTGAGTCTCGAGGCCGAAACGGCGAGACCAAGGGGGCCTCAACCCCGCGGCGCCGGAGGCGCCGCCACAAACACAGCTCAGTTCCAGTCGCCGAGACCGTCGCCGGCGTTGAGGGTGCCGCCCTGGGTGTTCTGCACGATGACCGCGTCGCCCTTCTTGACGTTCTCGTAGAACCACTGGGCGTCCTCGGTGCTCACATTGAGGCAGCCGTGGCTGGTGTTCGCGTAGCCCTGCGAGCCGACCGACCACGGCGCGGCGTGGACGAAGATTCCGCTGTTGGAGATGCGGGTCGCGTACTCGACATCGAGTTTGTAGCCCTCGGGGGCGTCGATCGGGACTCCGTAGGTGGAGGAGTCCATGACCATTTCCCGCCGCTGCTCGCCGACGATATAGGTGCCGTTGGGAGTTTCGTGGTCGACCTTGCCCATCGAGGTCGGCATGGTGCGCACGACCTCGCCGTTACGGGTCACGGTGATCATCTTGGTGTTGTCGTCGGCGGTGGCGATCACCGCGTCACCGACGTGGAAGGCGCTGCGGCTACCGCCGGCCTCGACCACGATGTCGCTCTGCGCGGGCCAGAACTCGGTCGGCCGCCAGCGCACCTGCTTATCGCTCCACCAGTAGAAATGTCCGGGTACCTCGGTCGAGGAGGTGATCTTGATGGCGCGCTCGGCGGCGGCCCGATCGTCGACCGGATCCTTGAAGTTGATGATGATCGGCTGCGCGATGCCGACCTCTTCGCCTTCGGAGGGGTTGATCGCCGGCGGCGCGAAGTCGGCCGCGGGCGGCGCGGGTTCCACGGCGCCTGCCGCCGACCCGGAAGGCAGGTTCGGCAGCGCGTAGACCGGCGCCGTGGCCACCGTGGTGGCTGCGGCGACCGCGGCCGTCAACAGGACACCCTGTCGAAGCCGCCGCTGGGCACGGCGACCGGTCGGCAGCGACCCGGTGTTGTCGAAGACATGCATAAGAGTGTTCGTCCGTCCATTCGACTCTGGAGCGCACGCGGCCTGTGGGCCGCCGATACGTCCTGCGGAGCACCCCGGCGAGTGTTCGCGGAGTTCTGTGGAGCCCCTCCACGGCCGTCCGCCCGTGGACGTCTGGATCGTCCGCGCGCCACCGGTCGTAGAGTTGTGGAGCGGCCCCGACGGGCTGGTGCGCATCGCGGAAGCTCGCTGAAATCCAGGCGATGCGCCTCCGCTCCGATTTCCTTAGTACTGCCTTGATGAAGTCGTGACCAGTCCCGTTTTCCGTTATATAGCCGTTACGCATCAACGGTGTGCCGTAGCACGCTCCCCCGGCACGGCGTTCCCCGGCCCGTCGGATGCCCCGTGGGCCGGGGATTCCTGTTCGGGCGGTGTGTCAGAGCGCGATGAGAGTGATCTGCGTTACCAAACCTGCCGATGAGATATGTCACGCCGGCCCGCTGTATCCGCGGCCTCGCTGTTCGCCGGTGCGGTCACGGCTCCCCGTGGGCGGCGTCGTCGGAGTCGACGCTGGGGCCGCCATGGTGTATTCATGGCGTGATATTGCTGGCGGAGCTGTAGTGAGGCGCGGATTCGATGCGGAGGCAGAGTTCGGCATCACAGCGGGAGGACTGTGCGTGTCTGGTTGGGCATCATCTCGATTGTCGGTGACGATCGCCGGGGCCGCGGTCGCGGTCGGCCTGGCGGTCGCGGGCTGTAGTTCCACCATCGAGGGGCGGGCGCAGCCGGTACTCGAGACGGGCACGGTGGACGCGGTGGACGTGACCGGTACCCCCGGCTCCGGGGATACTTCGCGGACCACCACCTCCAGCGCGCCGACCACCACCCCGGAGGCCGGCGATATCAGCTTCGACGCCGAGGTCGGCGACTGCGTGACCCTGGGCGGGACCACCACCGACGCCAGTATCGAAGAGGCGTCCTGCGGTAGCAACGAGTCGAACTACAAGGTGATCGGCAAGGCCGAACAGAGCAGCCAGTGTGTCGGCGACGCCGACAACTACTACGCCGAGAGCCGCAACGGTATCGAGATGGGGGCGTTGTGCCTCGATATCGACTGGGTGGTCGGCGGCTGTATGGATGTGGGCGGCGGGACCACCGGCCCGGAGCGTATCGACTGCACCGCGACCTCGGCCGCGGACGGGGTGAAGGTTGTCGCGATCGAGCAGGACGCCACCGATGTCGACGCGTGTGGCGCGGGCAGCTCGGGATACGTGTACCCGGAACGCCGCTTCGTGGTGTGTGTCGACGAACTCTGATGTCCATCCACCCCGGAGGCCGCCGCCGCAGCGCCCGAGGCGGAAAACGAACGAGGCGGGCACCGGGGTGCCCGCCTCGTCGTGTCTCTCCGGTAGCCGCTAGATGGGCCGGTACCCGGCTCCGATGCCGTGGCGACTGTCGATATCGCCCATGATGGTCGTCATATTGGTGCCGACCTCGGGGCCGAAGCAGGCGATCGCCAGGTAGGCGTTCACCATGCCGACCAGCGTGGAACCGACGACGACCGGGGCACCGGAGTCGCCTTCCATCACACACATCTGCGACCAGGTCTCCATGCTGCTGGCGAAGACGTCGCCGTAGGCCAGGCCGCAGGTGTTGCCGGTGGTGCGGCCTTCCTTGCAGACGATATTGGGGAATTGGGCCGGCGCGCCGACCCCGGTGATGCTCAGGTTGCCGATCCGGTTGACCGGGGTCACCCGGCCCGGATCGAACTCGAGTACCGCGTAGTCCAGGTCCTGGTTGGAGTAGACGAACCGGCCGAGTGCGCCGGCACCCGGGTCCTGTTCCGCATACACTTCGTGCCCAGGCGTTCCGCAGTGTCCCGCGGTGAGGCCGACGAGTCTGCCGGCACCATCGTGACCGATCGTGGTGAGCGTGCACTGGATCGCATATTCGGACATCTGGCCGGGCTCGGAGGAGATGATGAGCCCTGAGCCACCACCGAGTACGGGCCGGGCGGGATCGGCGGCTGCCGTCCCGGTGCCGAGTAGCGCCGTACTCAGCGCGACGGCGAAGACGGCACTGGCCGCCTGGGCGAGTTTCCTGAACATATCCCTCCAGACCTTGAAGCCGCACGATATCAATGTGTGGCACCTCATCGTGGCAGCAAAGGCCCCGACGCGCGCCCCGAGTAGCTGTTACCCGCGAGTTCCGTTGCGTTACAGAGGGGTTCGGCTATCCGGTCGTGCATTCGGCCGAGGTGCTCCGCGTGCGATGCGTACCGCACGAACTCCGGCCACGATAACCCTCGGAAGAATAGCCGAACGCTATTAATTGTCCTGGATTTGGGCGCGCGGGTCGAGTAACGGTCGAATCTCCACACTGCCGCGAAAGGGTTAATTTCCCGGAATACTCTCCGTTATTTAAGTGAACCATGGTTCGCATCGGTTATCCCGGTCTTCACTGCATTCGGGGCCGGTCAGAGGTATGTTCCTCCAGTGCCGCGTAACTCTCATTGGGATACACACCAAGGAACGTGCGATATCTCAGTGGTCACGCCACAAAGTGATGAACATCTGTGACCGCGGTCTCGCGCCTATGGTGTGTTCCGCACTACTACGTAGTAAGGTGCCTCAAGCAAACCAGCCGTCGGGGTAGGTAACCGACGTCGAGAGGGGTTAGTCAGTGCAGTCGACCAAGAGTCCACCAACAGGTTCTCGGTTGAGCGGAGCGGTCGAGTGGACGCGGGACTACTGGCGCGACCACCCCCGACGTTCACTGGAGACCCTCGGCCGGCAGATGACCATGGGTGTCGAAGCGGTCTCCGAACTCGTGGTCAGTATCTTCCGCGGCCGGTTCCCTCTCGACGAGTTCATCCGGCAGTGCGCCTTCATGGCGAGCGTCGCCGCGGCGCCCACACTGCTCGTCGCGATTCCGATCGGTGTCATCGTATCCATCCAGGTCGGCGCGGTCGCACAGCAGGTCGGCGCCACCTCGTTCATCGGCGCGGCCAACGGCCTGGGCATCATTCAGCAGGGCGCGCCACTGGTCACCGTGCTGATGATCGCGGGCGCAGTCGGTTCCGCGATCTGTGCCGATCTCGGCTCCCGGACCATTCGGGAGGAAATCGACGCCATGAAGGTCATGGGTGTCGACCCGCTGCGCCGGCTCGTGGCTCCCCGGCTCGGTGCCGCAATGCTGGTCAGCGTGCTGCTCTGCGGTTTCGTTGTCTTCGTCGGATTTCTGACCGGATACATTTTCAATATTTTCGCCCAGGGTGGCACCCCGGGTTCCTATATCGCGACCTTCGCCTCTTTTGCGATAACGCTCGACCTACTCGTCGCGCTGGTGAAATCGCTGTTGTTCGGCCTCCTCGCGGCAATCATCGCCTGCGATACCGGATTGAACACCCGCGGTGGTCCGGGCGGTGTCGCCAACTCGGTGAATACCGCCGTTGTCATGTCCGCGGTGATGTTGTTCGGAGTGAATGTGATCTTCACCCAGGTGTACAACACTTTGTTCCCCCCGCAGGTGGTGTGAGCCGGTGTCCGCAACCTATGTGCCCCCGCTGCTCAAACCACTGCAGCAACTGCGAAATGCGGCCGGGGCTCCGGTCGATTGGCTGGCCCGGCTCGGGCATCAAGTGTTCTTCTTCCTGCGCTCGGTCGGCTCGATGCCGCTGGCGTTCAAGCAATATCCCAAAGAAGTGTGGCGCCTGCTCTCGGATGTCACCTGGGGCAACGGAAATCTCATCGTCGGTGGCGGCACCATCGGCGTCGTGCTCATCCTGAGCGCGTTCGGCGGAATGACCGTGGCCATCCAGGGTCACACCTCGCTCGATCTACTCGGCCTCAGCCCGATCACCGGCGCCATCTCGGCCTTCGCCACCACCCGTGAGCTCGGCCCGCTGCTCGCCGCACTGGCCTTCGCGGCCCAGGCGGGCTGCCGGTTCACCGCTCAGCTCGGCGCCATGCGTATCTCCGAGGAGATCGACGCGCTGGAGTCGGTGGCCATCCGCCCGCTGCCCTACCTGGTGAGCACCCGGATGATCGCCGCGATGATCACCATCTTGCCGCTGTACTGCCTGGGCCTGGCGATGGCCTATATCTCCTGCGCACTGACCGTGCAGCTCATCGGCGGTACCGCCAGCGGTACCTACCAGCACTACTTCTATCAGTTCCTTATTCCGACGGACGTGCTGTACTCACTGCTCAAAGCGATCGTCTTCGTCGCCATCACCACGTTCATCCAGTGCTACTACGGCTTCTTCGCCTCCGGTGGCCCCGAGGGCGTCGGCGTCGCGGCCGGTCGCGCGATCAAGATGTGCATCATCGCCACCGTATTCGTGGACCTCTTCATGACCTTGGCCATCTGGGGTGTCAACCCCGGCATCCGGATCTCGGGGTAGGCAATGATCATCGATCCCAGTGGGCGCGGGCCCACGATGAAGCAGTTGCTGATCGCGGGCGCCTGCGGACTGGTCGTCTTCGCGGTCGTGCTCGGCTTCCTGATGGCCCGGTACCAAGGCTATTTCGTCGAGAAAGTAAAGGTCACAGCCAACCTCACCACCACCGGTGACGGGCTGCCCGAACAAGCCGACGTCAAATTCCGCGGGGTGCTGGTCGGCGCGGTCAAGAACGTCTCGGTCGCCGCCCAGGGCGAACTGCAGCAGGTCGATATCGAACTGAAGCCCGAGTTCGCCGACGGTATCCCGGCAACGGTCACCGCCCGCGTGGTGCCCAGCAACCTGTTCGCCGTCACCTCGGTGGAACTGGTCTACAACGGGCCCAGCCAGGACCACCTCGACGAGGGGTCGACCATCGAGGAAGACCGCAGCCAAGGCACCATCGCGCTGCAGGACACCTTGACCACGGTGCAGAACATCCTCGACGCCATCGATCCGATGCAGTTCGGCCGGGTGCTGGGGACGCTGTCCTACGCACTGGACGGTAGTGGCCGGATGCCCGGGTCGACCATCGAACGGATCGACCGCTGGGTGACCTCGGTGGACGAGTCGATTCCCGATCTCGGTGTCTTCCTCGGCGATCTCTCGGGTTCGGTGCACGCGCTCAACGAATCGGCACCGGAACTCATGGACGTCCTGGCCTCGTCCGTGGAGACCGCGAGCACGATCGCCGACCGGCGCGAGGAACTGGTGAATGTGATCACCGGCGCCGGCAGCATGACCGACCAGATCAACGATCTGTTCGCCCGGAACCCGAATGTCGGTAAAGAGCTCACCGTCGGGATGAACCAGACCTTCGGTGCGCTGGCCGCGAACCCGTCGTCGATCACCAATGCCATCAGCAATCTGAACAACTCGTCGCGCAAGCTGAATACGGTGTTCACCTGGGGCCCGCAGCGGCAGATGGTCTGGAACGCGGGCGTCACGTTCACCCCGTTCAACCCCAACACCGTGGCGGACTGCCCGCGCTACGGCGACTTGGCCGGCCCGAGCTGCGCCACCGCCCCCGCGGTCGCGGATCCGGGCTACCTCCCCGAACAGGTGAAACCGCGCCGGCTCCCCGCCGCCGACGGGCTGCCGGTGCTGCCGCCGCTGCCCGGCCTGCCGCAGATCCCGGGTGTCACTACCCCGGCCGGTGCCCCCGCCCCGGCGGCGCAGGCGCCGGGCAACAACCCGTTCGCCGGTACGCCGCTGGAAGGGCTTTTCCCGCAGGGCTTGTCGCGGCTTCCGGGGCTTCCCGGCGCGCCGGCTCCGGCGCCCGCCGCACAGCCCCGCGAGCAGCCGCAGAATCCGCCGGCCCCGGGTGCGCCCGCACCGGCCGCGGACAAGGGCACCGCCCCGGGCACCGGCGTGGTGCCCGCGGCCGCACCGATCACCTACGAGGGCGACGCCGCGGTGGAGACGCTGCTGGGTCGCAAGCCGTCCTCGATGGAGTACTTGATGCTGAGTTCGATTCTGGAAGGCGGAACCCTGCGCGTGACCGAGGAGGCCGCCTCGTGAGGGGAGTTCGCAAACCGCTGATCGGGTTCGGCCTGTTCGCGGTGGTATCCGTGCTGGTCACGGTGCTGGTGTGGAATACGCTGGCCCGGACCGTCGACGGTGGAACGAAATCGTATTCCGCGGTTTTCACCGATGTTCTGGGCTTGCGCGAGGGTGACGACGTCCGGATGGCGGGCGTGCGGGTCGGCAAGGTCCAGAAGATCGAGGTCACCGACGATCACAATGCCAAGGTCAGCTTTATCGTCCAGGACGATCAGACGCTCTTCGGCAATACGAAGGCGCTGGTGCGCTACCAGAACCTGATCGGCCAGCGCTATGTCGCGCTGGCGCCGGGATCCGGTGGCGATACGAACCAGTTGGACGAGGACAGCACCATCCCGGTGGACCGCACCGAGCCGTCCTTCGATATCTCGGCGCTGCTCAACGGTTTCCAGCCGCTGTTCGAAGTGCTCGAGCCCGCGCAGGTGAACCGGCTCTCGGAAACTTTCATCCTCGCGTTACAGGGTGATCGGGTGTCGCTGAGCTCGTTCATCACCCAGGCCGCCACCATGGCAAGCGACTTCCAGCGGCGCGACGCCATCCTCAGCGATGTGATCACCAACCTCAGCGGTGTGATGGCCGGTCTGGCCAAACGAGGGGACGAATTGGAGACGCTGATAACCCAGACACGGGCGCTGATCGGCGGGCTGTACGAGCAGGGGCAGCAGCTGCTCGGCTCGACCGAGCAGATCGCGGGCGCGACCACGGCTCTCGTCGGCATGGTGGGCGATATCCAGCCGAAGCTGGAGGCCGTCCAGAATTCGACACGTGACGCTTTGACCCTGTTCCTGGCCAATGGCGCCAAGCTGGATCAGGCCGCGATCGACCTCCCGTCCATCCTCGCCGACGCCGGGCGCTTCACCTCCGAGGGCGCGTACGCCAACGCCTACATCTGCCGACTGGATGTATCGCTCTACGGCGTGCTCTTCCCGCGCGGGCTGTTCTCCCAGATCGGCGGCAATTCGCAATCGGCGGTGTGCCGGCCATGATGACGAAACTCAAAACCTGGTTCAACAACAATCGGTACTTCGGCCTCGGCATCATCGGCGTCATCGTGGTCGCTGTGGTGGTGATCGCCTCCAGCGGATTCCGCAACCTCGGGATCGGTGAACAGTCCATCGAGGCCGAATTCGTCCAGTCCGCCGGTATCACCGTCGGGGACAAGGTCGATATCGCCGGGGTGCCGGTGGGCCGGGTCGCGTCCGCCGAACTCGAGGGCGACCACGTCCTGCTGACCCTGCAGATCAGCAATGACGTGAAGCTCGGACCCGATGCCCGGGCGTCCATCAAGATGGCGACCCTGCTCGGCGCCCGCTACGTGGACCTGGATCCCGGTGACGGCTCCGGCCTGCCCGACGACCGGATCCCGAAGACCAATACCGCGGTCCCCTACGACCTCGCCGATGTGGTCACCAAGGGCACCCCGGAGTTCCAGGAACTCGATCCCGGCAAACTGGCCGAATCGCTGAACCTGTTCAACGAGCAGTTGAAGGGGTCGCCGGAACTGGTCGTCCAGTCGCTGGACAGTATCGGCGCGCTGGCCAAGGTGATCGACAAGCGTAAGGGCGATGTCGCGCAGTTGCTCTCCGACCTCGACCGGGTGACCACCATCTTGGCCGACAACCGAAACAGCGCGCTGCTGATCATCACCCAGGGCGAGGCCATCGCCTCGCGGGTGGTGGAACGGCAGCAGCTGCTGCGCACCCTGCTCGACAATGTGGCCACGCTGACCGCGCAGTTGCAGGCGATCGGGGCCCAGAACAACAACCAGTTCAGCACCACGCTCGACCAGCTGAACACCATGGCGACGGGCCTGCAGAAGAACAAGGACAACCTGGATCGGCTGCTGTCGATCATGCCGCCCTCGGTGCGCTACCTGGCCAATGCGTGGGGTAACGGCAACTACGCCGAGGTCGGTATTCCGTGGCTGTTCCCGGACAACTGGTTGTGCTTCGCCGAAGTCGCCGAGGGGTGCCAGGGATGATCAAGAACAAGATCGGGATCGTGAAGCGTACCGCCCAGGCGCTGGTCATCGGCGTGTCGGCGGTCGCACTCGGCAGCTGTTCGGTGGTGAACAGTGTGACCGGCGGGGATATCAAGGTCACCGCCGATTTCGAGAACATCGCCGGCATGTTCGAGGGCAACCCCATCACCGTGCTCGGGCTCGAGGTCGGCAAGGTCGACAAGATCGTGCCGCACGGCGATCTGGTCGAGGTCCATATGACCCTCGACGGTGATGTGCAGATCCCCAAGGACGCTATGGCGGTGGTGGTCTCCCCCTCCATCGTCACCGACCGGCATATCGAGATGACCCCCCGCTACGTCGAAGGCGATACCCTCGAGGACGGCGATCATCTACCGCTGGAACGCACCGATGTCCCGGTGGAACTGGACACGATGCTCAAGACCATCGACAAGTTCGCCGATGCGCTCAAACCCCAGGAGGGGCAGGAAGGCGTCGGCCCGCTCTCGGGCCGGGTGCTGTACCCGATGCTCAACGGCCAGGGCGCGAAGATGCGTGACACCCTCAACGCGCTGTCGAGCGCGCTGAAGGTCGGTGTCGACAACAAGGACCACATCTCGAACATCATCATCAAGCTCAATGAGCTGACCACGATGCTGGCCGAGAACGACCAGGCGGTTCGCGATTTCAGCAACCAGGCCACCCAGATGACCACCATGCTGGCCGAACAAGCGCCGGGCCTGCAGGCCACCCTGCAGCAGCTCTACGACTTCCTGAACAACACCAGTTCGGTCTTCGCGCAGCATCAGGATCAGCTGGTGGACACGCTGAACCGGATGAACACCGTGATCGAGCAGCTGCGGGCCAACGCGCACGGTGTCACCGAAGTGGTCGACGTCGCGCCGATGCTGCTGCAGAGTATCCACCGGTCGATGAACTACGAGCAGGGCTACGTCCGGCTGCACGCGCTGATCGGCACGAACCTCGGAGGCGGCGAGCTCATCAGCCTGTTCTGCGAACGGATACAGATGAAGTCCGACGGCTGCCGCACCGGCCGGCCCGAAGATTTCGGACCCGACTTCGGACTCACCGCCGCACTGCTGGGACTGACAAAATGATGCGAACGATCCGCCGGGCCCGCCGTGCCATGGCCGCCCTCGCCGCGGCCGGGACGGTGGTGCTGGCCTCCGGATGCGGTCTGACCGTGGAGGACATTCCGCTGCCGAAACCCGGTATCGGCGGTGACACGTTCACGCTGAAGGCGGTGTTCGAGAACGCGCTGAACCTGCCCGACCAGGCCAAGGTGAAGATCGGCGGTTCCGATGTCGGTGTGGTCACCGATATCGCGACCAAGAACTTCCAGGCCATCGTCGACATGGAGATCCGCAAGGATATCGACCTCCCGGAGGGCACCACCGCCGAACTGCGCCAGGCCACCCCGCTCGGCGATGTGTTCATCGCGGTCTCCAAACCGCCCACCGAACAGGGCAGGCGGCTGCTCACCGACGGCGATACGCTGCCCATCGAGAAGACCTCGGCCGGTGCGACAGTGGAGGAACTGCTGCTGTCGGTATCGCTGATGTTCAACGGCGGCGGTATCGCCCACCTCACCCGGCTGGGCACCGAACTGGACTCGATCGTCGGCGGGCGCAGCGATCAGCTGGTGCATCTGGTCAACGAGATCACGGGCGTGGTCTCGAGTATCAATGCCAACTCCGCGCGGATCGACAGTGTGCTCGGCGAATTCAATGTGCTGGCCAATACTCTCGATACCCGGCGGGCCGAACTCGGTCAGGTGGCCGACACGCTGCCCGATATGATCGGCGCCATCGCCGAGAACAACCGGGCGCTCGGGGATCTGCTGGGCAAGATCGCGACCACCAGCGCGGCGCTCGGCGACTACGCGAACACCACCGGCGGCGATCTGGCCGGCACGCTGGACAATCTGAACAGCCTGATGGCGGCGCTCGCGGCCACCGGCGACAACTTCGGCGCGCTGATGGACGCCCTGCACGATCTGAAGGGCCCGGTGAACGCCACCTTCCGCGGTAGCAGCCTGGCGGCCCAGGTCAACGTGACCAATCTCGATATCGCCATGCTGACCGCGCCCGGCACCAGCCACTTCTACGATGGGCGCGATCTGCAGGACTTCGCGGGCAGTCTGCTCCAGATCCTCCAGGTCGTGCAGTACCGCGTGGGAGGCCAGTGATGTTGTCCAAGAACAAGATCCTGCTGTCCAATATCGGACTCGTGCTGGCGCTGGTGATCGGCGGTACCTATCTGCTGGTCAACGTCATGCGGGTAAATCCGCTGCGCAACACCTACACCGTCACCGTGAACCTCGACCGGTCCGGTGGGCTGCAGCCCGGCAACGATGTCACCCTGCGCGGTTACCGGGTCGGTGAGGTGAGCGACCTCCGGCTCGTCGACGACGGCGCCGGTATCCAGGCGAAGGCCGAGATCGATTCCCGCTACGACATCCCGGTGGATACGAAGGTGGCCGTACAGGCCCTGTCGGGCGCCGGTGAACAGTACATCGATTTCCGGCCGGCCGGCGACCAGGGCCCGTACCTGACCGACGGTTCGGAGGTCACCTTCGATCCAGAGCGCGTGAGTACCCCGGTCCCGATTTCGGCGGTGCTGGAGAATTCCAGCGATCTCATCGCCCAGGTGAACCCGGAACATTTCGCGGTGATCCTGAACGAGCTCGATACCGCGCTCAGCGGGGGGCCCGATCAGCTGCGTTCACTGATCGAAGGCGTCAGCCTGGTCACCGCGGGGATGGATTCGCTGCTGCCGCAGACCACACACCTCATCGCCAATCTGCGCACCATCGCGGGCACCACCTCCCAGGCCCAGCCCGATCTGGGCACGTTGACCGCCAATTCGCGGGTGCTGTTCGATCAGTTCAACAAGGCCAACGCCGAACTGATCAAGGTGCTCGATCAGGCGCCGGGACAGTTCGCGAGCGTGACCGCCACCCTGGACAGCACCAGCGACCCGATCACCGCGCTGGCCAACAATTTCCTCGCCCTCACCCGGGCGGCGCAGCTGCGCACCCCCGCGCTGGCCGCGCTCTTCCCGGCACTCGAGATCGGTGGCGCCGCACTCGGTGTGCCCGCCCACGACAACGAGTTCCACACCATCCTCGATATCTGGTTCCGGCCGTACTGCCAGTACCAGTCCACTCCGATGAAGACCCAGGTCATCCAGGACGGCACCATCCCGAGGTGGAACTACTGCGATAGCCCCGGACCGGGGGAGCAGATCCGTGGCGCGGTGAACGCACCGCGACCGAACATCCCGAACAACGGCGCCACCATCCCGCCGGGGGTGGATCCGAACGAACGTACGCTGCCGCCCGTGCGGTAGGAGGACCGGTCGCCGCGCGCCGGGTGCGACGGTGCATACTCTCGCAGAGATGCCCGCCACACCCGGCGGTCGTTTTCGACCGGTAGATTACGGCGCGTTTCGCAGAGCCGCGCCGGGAAGGTGTGAACAGTACAGATGTCCTCAGAAAAACCCGTCTCCGATCCCTTGGAGCCGGAAGGCACCGGTGTGCCAGCGGACGCCGCGGCTGAGCACTCCCCTTCCGGTAAAGACGAAACCGACGCCGCGCCGAGTAGCGGCGCGACCGAGAACAGAGCCGATGAGCCCGCGTCGGAAACCGGAGCCGCGGACACCACCGCGCGGTCCGGAAAGGCGGATGCTTCGGATTCGGCCTCGGAAACCACGAAGTCGGCGTCCGCCGCCGAGCCCGATGCGGCCCGCGCCGGTACCGCGGGCGACGAGAAGACGGCGGTGATCGGCAAGGCCGGAGCAGCCGCCGACGACGCAGTACTGGTGGACAAGGCCGGCGCGGCGGAATCCGGCGCCACGGTGGCGGCGAGCGAATCGGAGGCCGCCACCGAGAAGGTCGATATCGGGAAGAAGTCCGCCGCCGAGGAGGAGGCGAAGTCCGGCGAAGGCGCGACACCCACCGGCCGCCGCTCGCCGTTCCCGCTGCCCGCGTTGATCGGTGCCGCGGCGCTGCTGGTGGCCGCCCTCGTCGCGGTCGGGGTCTTCTTCTTCCTCGCCGGGAACAAGCAGGACGAACTGGACCGGCGGGCCTCGGCCACCAAGGCCGCCTGCGATTTCGGGAACACTTTCGCGACCTACACCGGCGACGGGGCCGACGACTACATACAGCGCCTGGACCGGTCCGCCACCGGTGAGTGGAAGAAACTGGTCTCGCAGATCGGACCGGATCTGAAGACCCGGTTCGCCGAGTCCGAGGTCAGCTCCACCGCGACCGGGGTGCAGTGCGGTTACGAATCCGGGTCCGGTGACGAGGCGCGCGTGGTGCTGGTCATCGACCAGCAGTTCACCACCGCGAACGTTCCGCAGGAGCAGGGGCCGGGGCAGGTCAAGGTAGCCGCGAATGTCTCCATGCAGAAGATCGACGGCACCTGGCTGGTCGCCGACTTCGATACGCCGATGATGCAGCAGTAGCTGCAGCCGCGAGACGACCAGACGTTAGGACTCGAAGCTATGGTCAAGAACGAGACCGCGGCACCGGACAGCGGCGACAAGTCCGGACTGCTGCCGGTGGTGGCTGCCTTCGTGGCGGGTGTGGTGCTGGTGGCGCTGGTCGCCGCCGGTGTCGTGTACTTCCGTGCGTTCCAGGAGAACCGTGGAGAGCTTGCCGCCCAGGACCAGTCCACCCGCGCCGCATGCGATTTCGCCCGCGCCACCAACACCTACGACTATCAGGGCGACCTGGACGGCTTCATGCAGGCCATGAAGGACGGCGCCACCGACAATGTGGTGTCCTCGCTCGAGCAGAACTGGGATGTACTGCGCCAGCTGCTCACCGAATCCAAGGTGAAATCCTGGGTCGACGAGGCGACCTGCGGTTTCCAGTCCGGGGACGAGAAATCCGCGAAGGTACTCGTCAATATCGGCCTCATGAAGACGAATTCGGTGACGCCCGAGCCGAAGCGCCAGGACATCGCGGTGACCGCGACCCTGGAAAAGGACGGCGACCGTTGGATCGTGAACCAGTGGGAGCTGGCCATGCTCGCGGGTGTGGGTGGTCAGGGCGGACAGCCCGCGCCCGCCGGTCCGGCGCCGGCCGCCCCCGAGGGCGGACAACCCGCCCCGCAGCCGGGTAACTGAGCCGAACAGCGACAGGGTGGCGCCTTCTGGGGCGTCACCCTGCCATTTCCGGGTCGACACGACGCAGCGCCGACGCCGGTTATTCGGTCGCGCGATGCTCGGCCGGTACTGCGGCCACTTCTCGTGACGCCTCGGCGACCGCCGCCGCATATCCCGGCATCGACAGCACGCTGCCGCGGGGCCCGGCTCCGAACCCGGACTCCACCAGTACATCGACGCAGCCGGCTCGTTATCGTCCCGGGCGCTTCCCGCACCACCGACCCGCAGCTACGCCATATCCGCTTGGATTCGGCCGATAGCACGGCGACCCGAGCCGCCGGGACCGACGACACAGCCCGACAATCTGATCAACTCGACCGGACAACCGCCGGATCCGCTGCCCTGGCCGACGATGATCCGCGCCCGCCGCCAGCTCATGTACCTGGTGAGACGATCCCTACCAGCACTCTGTGTCTCCGCGGAGGGGGGGCGATGTCCGCGCGGCTTCACGGGACCTGTTCGGGCGCCAATGCGGAGACGGCCGCGGCGATTCGGGTCGCTCCGCGAGAGTCGGCGGGATCGACCAGCCATTGCAGAACCGCGCCGTTGATCAGGGAGAGAGCGATGGAGCCGATGGTCTCCGCCTGCTCGGCGGTTACGGTGTCGCGTTCGATGCCGAGTACGAGCGCAGCGATATCCCGGCGAGCGGTGTTGTATACCTGGCGGAGTTGTTCGCGCAGCTCCGGGACGAACTCTGCTTGGGCATAGGATTGCACGCTCGCGACGAGCACGCGCCGCTCATCGGTGCCGGCGGCGAGGATGCCGTCGAGGAACCGTTCGAGGCGGTCCGCGGGCGATCCCGCGCCGAGGGTGCCCGCGTATGTCAGCCGGTCGCCCCACTCTTCGATGATTTCGAGGACTGCGGCGTTGAGCAGCGCATCCTTTGATCCGAAGTGGTATCCGATCGAGGCGAGATGCGCTCCGGACGCGTTCGCGATATCGCGTGCGGTGGTGTTCGCGTAACCGCGTTCCACTATGCAGGCGCGCGCGCCCGCCAGCAGTTGCTCCTTCTGCCCCATGCGCACACCCTATCAGCCGATTGCACAAACGTACTGTACAAATGTTTTTCACAAACGTACCGTACATATGTACAAATCACGGCCGATCCCGAGAAGGAACCATGACCGACATCTCCCTGCTCAGCCCGCCCGCGCATTTGCCGGCAACACCTGTCCTCGCCGACTGGTCGTCCGCCGGCCGCCTGATACGGACCGTTCTGACGACGCACCTGTGGGCAGCGCCGCCCATCGAGCGTGGCGCTCCCGCCCATGACCGCGCCTTCGCCGCACTGCGCGAGCTGGGCGTCGACTACGCGCGTTTCCTGCCCTGGTTCTCGAACCCGCTGGTCTCCGTGCCGGCGCTGAGGGCGCCCACGGCGACGACGACCTCATGGGATTTCAAACGTCTGGACCCATATGTAGAGGACTTCATCGAGGCTGCCGAAGGGCGTCCCGTCACAGCGAATTTCGCGACCATCCCGCACTGGATGTTCGTCGGTGGCGAGAACGTCGATCTCGGAGACGATCCCGACGCGATCCACTGGGACTACGAATCCGGCACGGTATTTCGCGACGAGTCCCTGGCCGAGGTCGCCGATTACTTCTATCGCCTCGCCAGCTGGTACATCGCCGGCGGATTCCACGACGAACACGGGGTGTGGCACGAATCCGGCCACCACTACCGATTCGCCTACTGGGAAGTCCTGTGCGAACCAGACGTCAACCGGCAGTTGAGCCCCGAAGTCTATACGCGGCTCTACGATGCGGTCGTCGAACGACTACGTCCACTCGACCCGGAAATGCGGTTCATCGGACTCTCGCTGAGCCATGTACACCACAATCCAGAGTACTTCTGGCATTTCCTCGACCCTGCGAACCACGCACCCGGTATCCCGCTCGACGCCTTCTCGATCCACTTCTACGCCTCCCCCGACATCGTCAACCCGTTCGGCCCGGACGGCAATCCGCCGACCTCGACATGGGAGTCGACGTTCTTCGCCCAGGCCGAAGGGTTTCTCGAACAGGTGCGCCTCATCTCATCGATCGCCCGGCGCCTATCGCCCGGCACCAAGATGCTCCTCAACGAGATCGGGACCTATCCCTCCGACATCATGAACCCGGCGCCGGACCTGCCCTACGAGTACTGGGCGCTCAGCGCGAGTTTCCACACCTATCTGTGGGCGCGGTGCCTCACGCTCGACATCGACCTCTTCGGAGTCGCCGAGTTCACCGGCTATCCGGGCATGATCCCAGGAGTATCGCTGGTCGATTGGGATACCGGAGAACCGAACGCGCGATACCATGCCACCAAACTCATGGTCGACCACGTCCGCCTCGGCGACCGGCTCGTACCCACCACGACAGGCGCGCCCGGGTACCCCGATGCCCGCATCCACGCCCAATCCACCGTTGGCTCCGACGGACGCCGCCGCGTCGTTCTGGTGAACAAACGCAGTGTGCCCGTGAATGTGGAAGTCGTTGACTGCGGCCAACAGTCGACCCTGTACTCGGTCGACGCCTCGACGCCCACGGGTGGCCCGACAGCCCGGACTGTCCGGGATGGCCGACTCGCGCTCCCCGCCCATGCCTCGGCCGTCCTCATTCTCGAATAACGCTGCGCGGGCACATACTCGCGGTGAGCCCGCCGCGGGAATCGTGGGCGCTGCCGGCCGTGTGACGGGCCACGACATCGCGTTGGTCCTGCCCGCTTCCGCACCTGGCCGACGATCGCGCTGTTCCGGGCGCGAGCCGCTGCGAAACGCGCATGTTCGTGGGCGCATGCCGGGCACGCAGACGAGAGGGAAGCCGAGAATCGAGTGCTTTCCGAAGAATCGCGGGTACCGAAACATAGTGGAGCAGAGGAAAAAGAATCCGGGCGCCCCCGGCGGTGGGTCGAGCCACCACCGCCGGAGGCTATTCGGTTGGTATCCGGATCCAGCAGTACCACGGCGACAACAGCGCGGGCGCTCCGATCCCGGACAGGGATCAGAACAGGTGGAGCGCCTGCGCTGTTGTCGCGTAGTCGGCGGTCGTTACAACCGCCGGTTCCGCAGCCTTCCCTGCTGCCGCGGAAGTTTCGGGGGCGACGCGGGTGACGGTCCGGGTGGCCACGGTGGACGTGGCCGCGGCCTTACGCGCGGCGGCCCCGGCCAGTGCATCGGCCTGTTCGTTGAAATAGTTACCGACATGTCCGCGCACCCAGCGGAATCGCACCGGGCCGGGGCGGCCCGCGATGGCATGGTCGATTTCCCGGATGAGTTCGACGTTCTTGACCGCGGACCCGCTCGAGGTGCGCCAGCCGTTGTTGCGCCAGTTCGGCAGCCATTCGGAGGCGCATTTGATCGCGTACAGCGAATCGCTCTCGATGAGTAACGGATCCACTCCGGGGTGGGCCCGGATCGCCTCCAGGACCGCACGTAACTCGGCGATCTGATTGGTACCCGTTGCCTCGCCGCCGCTTTCCGCGCCACCCGCGTGGTCCACCCACGCCCAGCCGATCGCTCCGCCGGGGTTGCGCAGACACGATCCGTCGGTACTCACGATGATCATGGCAGTACCTTACGCAAGTCGCCCGACAAGGTCTGTGCCGTGGAATTCCTCTATCGCTCTGCGCAATCGTGATTCGCTGCGCCGCAGGGCGCGGCGCAGCAGCGCGGCACGTGGTCGTTCGCGCAGGGTCGCGGCGAAACCCTTGGAACCGGGGAAGTCGAGTTCGGAGGTCAGCACCGAGCGGCCGCGGCCGAGCGGGTCGAATCGCAGTGTCAGCCGGGCGGTGAACGGGCCGGTGAAGGTGTAGCCCAGCACTGCGTCCGGACGATGTTCGGCGACCGCGCAGTGGAGGACGGGGCGCCAGGGGCCGAGCCGGTAGCCGATCTCGTACTTCGCTCCGATACCGCGTTCCGGATCGCCACACAGGGTGATCTCGGCGGCTCCCACCATCCAATTCGGGATGGACCGGGGATTGTCGGCATAGGCGAAGGCAACGGTGATCGGCGCCGTTACGTCGCTGGCGTATTTGATGAAGCCCACGGGCCCTCCCTCCACGGCTGCCCGCTAAAAGTACTATAGCTTTCCGGTTTATTTAAGGCCGATTAGGAGTCGATAGCCTCTTGACACCGGCTGTGACGCAGCGCCGAACGGTTCGCCGAGCGTATCAGAGCAGGTGAGCACCGGCCGGGCGGAGAACAAGTGGCCTGGACACTCGAGACGAGCGTCACAGCCGCGTCGGCCATGCCCACGTGGAGGTGCCGATCCGTGACCGCCGCAGGGTTTCGGGAACCCTCTGCGGGGGTACTTTTCACCCGCCGGCGAGCGCTGTACCCGACTGCCGTGATGAGCTATCCGGCCAATGATGTCCGGCTGTCCCGGGGACGGTGTGACGCTCGCCGGCGCTGTCAGCTCTTACCGGTCGGTGGCCGCCCGCTGCCCGGCGGGCCCGCGAAGGCCTGGGCGATGGTGAGCCACCGTGCAGCTTCGGTGCCCGTCGTGCACAGCGCCAGATCGTCCGGATGCCGGCGCTGGGTCACCAGGAAGCAGAAGTCGAGCGCCGGGCCGGTGACTCGTTCGGGAGCCTCCGCCGGCCCCCACGACCACAGCTCACCCGAGGGCGCCTGCAGCTCGACCCGGAATTCCGTGGCGGGCACCGGCAGCTCCCGGACGGTGTAGGCGAAATCCCTCGTACGGACACCGATATGGGCCACCGAGCGGAGGCGGTCGGTCGGTTCCCGTTCCACCCCGAGTGCGTCGGCGACGTCCTGGCCGTGGGCCCAGGTCTCCATGAGCCGGGCGGTGACCATCGACCCCGGGCGCATGGGCGGGCCGAACCACGGCACCTTCGCGTCCGCGGGGACCGCCCGCAATGCCGCGGCGAGCTCGCTGCGGCCGCGTCGCCAGCGTTCGAGGAGGTCCGCCGGTGGAGCTTCGGCGGCTTCGGCGGCGGCATCGTCGACGAAGGTCGCCACCCGGGCGGCGGCCGCGGTCAGCAGATCGGTGAAGGCGCTGTCGCCGGTCCGGGCATCGGTGGCAGCCAACGTGGCGACTTCGTCGGTCCAGGAGAGGTGGCCGATCTGATGGGCGACGGTCCAGCCCGCCGCCGGCGTCGGCCGAGCCCAGTCCGACTGTGGCAGAGCCGCGACCAATGCCTCGAGCTCGGCGCCTTCCGCGGCGAGGTCGCGGAGTAACGCGTCCAGATCGGCCATCGGTTCCCTCATCTCCGTCCCGCGCACATCGGTGCGGAGATCAGCATTCCAGCGAGGCCGAAAAAATACAAGCATGCCTGCTTGTATTCGGGGGAAGGGGCGAACGGGTGGCGCGCGTGCCGGTACGAGTGATTACCAGCCGAAGATCAGCAGATGGGTGGCCCCGACCAGCAACCCGAGCGCGGCACCGTGCAGATAGAGCAGCCAGGCATCCTGTTCGACCGAGGCGTAGAACATCTCCATGAATTCACCGGGTGTCAGCTGCTGGAGCTTGCGGGCCGCGAATTCGTCGATGTTCTCGGCCTGCTCCCGGATGAAATCGGCGTCCTCCACCAGCGAGGGCGCCAGCCCGACCGCCGCGCCCGCCGCACCGACCTTCAGATTGTCGAACTGCCGCCGCCCGAACGCGGCCCGGACCACCGAGGTGGTGCGGCCGAGCTGACGGTGGATCTCGTCGGAGATGAGCTGTTCGAGCAGCAGCCGGGTCTTGTCGCCGTTGGGGCCGTTGAGCAACTCGTTGGACAGGTTGGGCAGGGTGAGGACCTGGTAGGCGAGGATATGGGCCAGATCGGTGGCCGCCTGCGGCTGCCGTTTCGCCAGCAGGGCCTGTTTCCAGATGTATTTGTAGCGGGGTTGCGGATCGCCGGGGGTGAACACCACCCGCACGGCGATGATGTTCACCATGACACCGATGAGCGCCGAGGCCGCCAGCACGATCACCCACGACGGCACCCATCCCCAGACCGGGATATCGGAGTGGATGTGCAGGTAGAGCGCGAGCAGCAGTCCGAACGGGGCGCCGAGCAGGCCGATCCGGACCATGAACTTCAGCTCCGGCGCCGCGATTGTGGTGGTGAGATCCTTGAGGATCTGCGGATTCTCCTGCAGATACCGGATCACGAAACCTTTCACGTCGATGAGCTGATCGACATTGTCGCCGAGGGAATCGAACGCCTTGCCGGTGAGCTCGGGCAGCTCCCGTTCCACCCGCTGATAGATCAGTTGCCGCATCGCCCGGGGTACGGCATTCCACAGGTCCGGGTTCTCCCGGTTCATCACCTCGTCGACGATGCTCTTGACCTGTTTGCGGGCCAGGGCGGCGACATAGTCGGCGATACCGTCGAGATCCAGTTCATGGATGAAATCCCGGGGACTGCCGATTCGCAGCAGAGCTTTGTCCACGCAGATACTGGCCATTTTCTCGGCACGTGCCGGAATGAAGCCCTGGAAACCCAGCCGGGACCCGTCCTCGGAAAAAGTCGGCAGTACCTGGACCCGGCGCGGCAGATAGGGATACAGCACGTCGAGCCCGGGAATCCGGATACCGCGGAACAACAGCGGCCAGAACAGCATCAGTACACCGGTCCAGTTGGTGAGCCAACCGGCGGCCGCGCTGAATATCGGGAAACTGATCAGATCGACGACGAACTTGCTCTGACCGGTGAGTTCTTCCCAATTGATCAACACTCCGGACGAGAGTGTGATCATCGCGCGCTCCCCTTGGTCCGGATCGGGTATTCGAGATCATCACATTGTCATCGGCCCGTCCCGAGTGTCAATCAGGGCTCACCGGCCCAGTGCGGCCCTGGTGGTGGGACCGACGCGCCGCGGAAAACCGGAATAAGGTGCCGACATGAGCAACCCCGAGACCTCGGTACTCCCCGCCTTCCTCGCCGCCCTCGCCGACGGGCGGCTGGAAGTGATCGATCTGACCACACCGTTGAGCAGTTCCACGCCGGCCCTGCGGCTGCCCGAACCGTTCGCCAATCTGATCGATTTCAGTCTCGAGGAGGTCAGCGCCTACAACGAGCCCGGCCCGTTCTGGCGGCACAACAACATCCACACCGGGGAACATATCGGCACCCATCTCGACGCCCCGGTGCACTGGGTCACCGGCCGCGACGGTGACGATGTGTCACAGATCCCGGTGGGCCGGCTCGTCGGCCCGGCCGCTGTGCTGGACCTGACCGCCGAGGTGGCCGCCGATCCGGACCATCTGCTCACGATCGACGAGGTGCAGGCGTGGGAGCAGCGGCACGGCCGGTTGGCCGAGGGAGCGTGGCTGCTGCTGCGCACCGGCTGGGAGGCGCGCGGTGGTTCCGAGGCCGAGTTCCTCAATGCCGACGAGACGGGTTCGCATACACCGGGGGTGACGGTCGACTGTGCGCGCTGGCTGGCCACCGAGCGGGGCCTGACCGGGCTCGGGGTGGAAACGGTCGGGGTCGACGCCGGTCTGGCCGGCGGTTTCGACCCGGCCTTCCCGGTGCACCACTACTTCCTCGGCAACGACAAGTACGGCCTGACCTCGCTGCGCAATCTCGGCCGGCTCCCCGCCGTGGGCGCGATGCTGGTGGTGAGTCCGCTGCCGATCGTCGGCGGTACCGGGAGCCCGTCGCGGGTGCT
The DNA here is from genome assembly GCF_001613445.1 of Nocardia grenadensis NBRC 108939. Classification (GTDB taxonomy): domain Bacteria; phylum Actinomycetota; class Actinomycetes; order Mycobacteriales; family Mycobacteriaceae; genus Nocardia; species Nocardia grenadensis. The sequence goes on along the minus strand of NZ_BDCJ01000031.1, from coordinate 43,972 downwards.
CGCGGTGCACGATCGGGCCGGCGCGGTATGACCGCGGGCGGCTCCGCCGGTTACGGTCCGACCGTCGCCGATGTGGTGGGCGGGGTGCTGGCCGACCTGGGTGCCGGGCACTGTTTCGGGGTTGTGGGCAGCGGCAATTTCGTAATGACCAATGCGCTGCGCCGGGGTGGCGTGCCGTTCACGGCGGCACGGCACGAGGGCGGCGCGGCGAGTATGGCCGACGCCTACACGCGGATGTCGGGCCGGGTGGGGGTGCTGTCACTGCACCAGGGCTGCGGGCTGACCAACGCGATGACCGGGATCGGCGAGGCAGCCAAGAGCCGCACCCCGATGATCGTGCTGGCCGCGGACAGTCCGGCGGCGGCACTGCGGTCCAATTTCCGGGTGGACCAGGAAGCTCTGGCCCGCAGTGTCGGAGCGGTGAGCGAGCGGGTGTTCTCGGAGCGGACCGTGGTCGCCGATGTGACACGGGCCTTCCGGACGGCGGTGGCCCAGCGCCGCACCGTGGTCCTCGATGTGGCGATCGACGTCGCCGCCGCCTCGGCCACCGCATCCGGGCCGGTCGCGGCCCCGATGCCGTTGCCGCGGGTCCGGCCCGGCGCCGAAGCGGTAACGCAATTGGTGGATGCGCTGCGTGGCGCGCGGCGGCCGGTTTTCGTGGCGGGACGCGGCGCCCGCCACGCCGGACCCGAGATCGCCGCCCTGGCGCAGGCCCGCGGTGCGCTGGTGGCCACCTCGGCCGTCGCGAACGGACTCTTCGCCGGAGACGAGTTCGCGCTGGGTATTTCAGGTGGTTTCTCCTCGCCGGCCACCGCTGAACTCATCACCGGCGCCGACCTCGTGGTCGGCTGGGGTTGTGCGTTGAACATGTGGACGATGCGGCACGGCCGCCTGATCGGCCCCGGCGCCCGGGTGGTGCAGGTCGACGACGATATCGACGCCATCGGCGCACACCGCCCGGTCGATCTCGGCGTGCTCGGCGATTGCGCGCCGACCGCCCGGGATGTACTGGCCGAGCTGGGGCGGTCCGGCGCGGAGCCGGTGACCGGCTACCGCACCGCCGAGGTGGCGGACCGTATCGCCCGCACGGGCCGCTGGCAGGACGTCCCGGTGGACGACACCTCCACCGGTGAGCGGATCGATCCCCGCGCCCTCACGATCGCGCTCGACGCGATCCTGCCGGCCCAGCGGATCGTCTCGATCGACTCGGGGAACTTCATGGGCTATCCCGCCACCCATCTGTCGGTGCCCGACGAGAACGGATTCTGTTTCACCCAGGCCTTCCAGTCGATCGGCCTGGGGCTGGGCACCGCCATCGGCGCGGCCTTCGCCCGGCCGGACCGGCTCCCGGTGCTCGGCACCGGGGACGGCGGCTTCCTCATGGCGATATCCGAGCTGGAAACCGCGGTGCGCTGCGCACTCCCGCTGGTGGTGATCGTATACAACGACTCCGCCTACGGCGCCGAGGTGCACCACTTCGGCGCCGCCGACCACGCCACGGTGACCTTCCCGGAGACCGATATCGCCGCCATCGCCACCGGATTCGGCGCCACCGGTGTCACCGTCGGTTCGGTCGCCGATCTTGCCCCGGTACGCGAGTGGGTCGAGCAGTACCGGCGCACGGGCCGGGCCCGGCCACTGGTGATCGACGCGAAGATCACCAGCGATGGCGGCGCGTGGTGGCTGGCGGAGGCATTCGCCGGGCACTGAGCTCCGGGTACGGGAGCGGTGCCCGATCAGAAGATCGCCACCGGCAGCCCGTCGGCCGCGCGATGCCGGTCCGGGTTCGGCGGTCCGGCGCCCACAATCTGGTTGTCGCCCGACGACTCGCTGCGAGCGAGTGCGGGACCACAACCTCGACCCGGACCCGACCGGTCTCGGTTACCCGGAGGTGGTGACGCACCAGTGGTAGCCGTCGGGGTCGCTGAAATGCCCTGTGTAGTCGCCATTGTCGCCGTGCCTTGCGGTGGCGGTGATCCGGCCGCCGGCAGAGTCCGCGGCGGTGAGCAGCGCGTCGACCTCATGACGGGAGTCGGCGATGTGGGTGAGTACGAGCGGGGACACGTCGCTGCGCCGGTCCTCCACACCGGCGTCCTTGGCGAGGGCTTTGCGTGGTAGCAGGCCGAGCCGGCAGACACCCTCGGTCAGGGTGAAATCGACGAACTTGTCACCGTAGTCGCGGTCGGCGCTCATGCCGAGCTCCTCGTAGAAGACCTTGGAGATTTTCGGCTTGGCTACTCCGAGGAAGATCGCGGTTTCCGTCGGCTTCGGCGGGCCGGAAACGACCCCTGTGTCCTTTTTCGAAGTGGCTGCCACCTTCCAGAGCGTGCCGTCCGGTGCCTGGTATACGGCGCTGAAATCGCCGAAGAATTGCTTTTTGGGCGGCTTGACGACTGTCGCACCGTGCGTTGTGGCGGCTTCGATAAGGGCCTTGACCTCGGCGGGTTGGTTGACGATAGAGGACAGGAGATAGCCGGGGAACGACGTACTTGCCGTCTTTGCAGCGGTATTGGGGGCCGGTACGTCGATTGGGCCGAGGGCGAGTCGGCCAGTGTTGTGCAGGTCCAGGTGGACGGTGTGGTCGCTGTCGGTCGCGGTGGTCGAAAACGCGGCCGTGTAGAAGGCCCGTGCGGCTTCCACCTGCGGTACGCCGATTGTGATCACATCGAGCGCGAGCACCATAGTGCGACTCCTTTCCTTCGACCGGTCAGAGCCGGCCTTCTGATGGTCGGTGCCGAGCGGGCCGGGCTCACTCAGGTCAGCTGGTTGATGCGGATGAGATTCCCGGCCGGATCGCGGAAGGCGCAGTCGCGGACTCCGTAGTCTTGGTCGGTAGGTTCTTGAACCACGTCCGCACCTGCGGCCTGAACGCGGTCGAAGAGCCCGTCGAGGTCGTCTGTCGCCAGCGTGACGGCGGTATAGACGCCCTTGGCGATGAGCTCCAAGATGGTGCGCCGCTCCTCATCGGTGACTCCCGGGTCGGCGGCGGGCGGGTGCAGCACGATGGAGGTACCGGGTTGGTCGGCCGGTCCGACGGTGATCCACCGCATATCTCCGTAGCCGACGTCCTTGCGGACTTCCAAGCCCAGGATGTCGCGGTAGAAACCCAGCGCGGCTTCTGGATCGGTGTGCGGGAGGAAAGCATAATGAATGGTCAGGGTCATATCGACCACGCTAACCAGGGCTACTGGTCACGCGCTTCTCGATTTCTGATCGGTCTGGTCACCTGCTTCGCCAGACACGGCGGAATTCCCGCCGCGGCCTGGGAATGGTCACGGCGGTAGACGCTCGGCGGCACCCCGACCAGCTCGGTGAACCTGGTGCTGAACGTGCCCAACGACGAGGAGCCCACCGCGAAGCACACCTCCGTGACGTTGAGATCGCCGCGGCGCAGCAGCGTCATGGCCCGTTCGATTCGCCGGGTCATCAAATACGCGTACGGTGACTCACCGTAGATGCGGCGGAACTCTCGACACAGATGACCAACCGACATATGCGCCCCGCGGGCCAGTGCCTCGACATTCAGTGGCTTCGCGTACTCCCGATCGATGCGGTCGCGCACACGACGGATCACGGCAATGTCGCGTAAACGTTGCGCCTCCGAACGCTCCGAGCCCATGCCCGCATCTTTTCACCCCGCCCCGTCGCCCCCTCCGACACACCCATCAAGGAGCGGTACTCGATATTCGGATTCGGTGTCCAGGCGTCACTCGATGACGGCTGTGGGCTGTGGCCGACCTCCTACGCGCTGACCGACCCGTCGGAAGCAGCCTGGAAGCAGCTCGCCGATCTCGTCGAGCGGGCGGCGAACTCCTAGCTGTTGCGGGGCGCGGCTGTCGAACATCAACGCACCTCCGGTGGACCGGGCGGGACCGCACCTGCTGGACGACAACTGCCGGCGGTGGGGTCAGTCCGCGGTCGTGGCGTGTGCCCGGTGCTCCAGGAGCGGAAGCCCTGCTGCGTATCGCCGCAAGAATCCGGCGGTACTGGTGTCCGCTGCCGAGACGATATCCGGAGGGCCCGCCGCGACGATGCGACCGCCGTTCGGACCGGCGCCCGGCCCCAGGTCGATGAGCCAGTCCGCGGCCGCGGCGACGGCGATATCGTGTTCGGCTACGACGACGGTATTGCCCGAATCGAGCAACGCATCGAGTGCGTCCACAACACGTTGGACATCGGACGGGTGCAGGCCCGAGACGGGCTCGTCGAGAACGACGAGTCCGGCCTGACGGCTGGCGGCACCGCGCCGGACAGCGGATGCCAGCTTCAGTCGCTGAGCTTCACCTCCGGACAACTCGGTGGCGCTCTGGCCCAGCCGCAGATAGCCGAGCCCGACGCGGTCCAGCGCTTCCAGGATCTCCGCGAGCGGCCGCGATGCGCGGAACCGCTCTACGGCCTCGGCGACGGTGAGTTCCAGTACGTCGTAGATGGTCGACCCGTGGTAAAGGATTTCCGAGGCCTCCGGTTTGTAGCGCCGGCCCTCACATTCGTCGCAGACGACCCATACGTCCGGCAGAAAGTGCATATCGACCAGGGTGCGGCCGTAGCCGGCACACGCCGTGCAACGCCCGCCGCTCGCGGTGTTGAAACTGAACCAGGACGCATCGATACCGCGATCGCGCGCTGCCTCGGTGTCGGCGAACAGTTTGCGAACGATATCGAACGCCTTGCTGTAGGTGGCCGGATTCGACCGCGGTGTCCGCCCCAGCGGTTCTTGATCGATAACGGCGACCCAGTCGAACCATTCCAGGCCGGCTGTCTCCCTGATGGTGCCGGTCTCCGTTCCCTCGAGGAAAGCCCGCGTAGCCTCCCCGAGTGTGGCGAGAACGCTGCTCTTGCCGCTACCGCTCACGCCGGTCAGGCAGGTCAGCCGACCGCTCGGAAACCGCACCAGATCCGCGGTCACGTTGTGCGTCCGCAGGCCGCGGAGCTCCACCCAGCCGGTGGTATCGCCGGCCGGGCGCCGCACTCGCCGCAGACGCGGACCCGCACCGGACAGATAACGCCCGGTAACCGATTCCGGGTGAGCGGCCACCTCTGCCGGGGGCCCGGACACCAGGACCGTACCGCCGAGGCGCCCCGCGCCGGGTCCCATATCGATGACCCAGTCGGCCCGGGCGATGAGCTCGGGATCGTGTTCGACGAGCAGCACCGTGTTACCCCCGGCGCGCAGTTCCAGGGCGATCTCGAGCAAATGTGCCTTGTCCGCCGGATGTAATCCCGTTCCGGGCTCGTCCAGGACGAATGTGATGTCGCTCAGTTCGGTGCTGAGCTGCGCGGCGAGGCGGGTGCGCTGCAGTTCACCGCCGGACAGTGTGCTCGCGCTCCGCGACAGCTGCACATGGCCCAGGCCGAGCCGGTCGAGGATCCCCAGCCTGCGGTCCAGGTCGTGCAGCAGCGGTCCGGCCACCTCGCGCTGCCGTGGTTGCACCGCCGCTGAGAGGCGCCGTGCCCAGTCACGCACCGTCCGTACGTCCACCTCGACGAGTTGCGGAAAGGTCATCCCACCGAGCCGGATGGACCTGGCCGTTTCGCTGTACCCGCTGCCGTCGCATGTGCCGCACGGAAGTTTGCGCATATAGACCAGGTAGCGTTCCTTGGCGCCGGGTGTCCGGGCGTTCACGAAGACCCGCTCCACCTCGGCGAGGGCACCCCGCAGTGGTTGACTCGAGGTATAGGTCATGCGGGCCGTCTCGTTCTTGTTCGGTATCTCGACAGTCGCCTCGATCTTCTCGGTACCCGTTCCGTACAGCACACAGCGGCGGAAATCCGCGGGCAGCGACTGCCATGGCCGCCGCAGGTCCACACCTCTCTTCTCGGCGAGCGCCGGAACGAACGCGTGCTCCCCGGACCGCCATTTGGCGTACCACGGCGAAGCCCCCTCGAACAGCGGTAGGTCCGGACGAATGATGAGCAGATCTTCCTGTGCCTGCCAGCGCCCGCCTACCCCGTGGCAGTCCGCGCAGTTCCCTTCCGGCGTCTTGCGGTCGAAATGGGCTGTCGTCAACGGCTCGATACAGCCCTGCCTATCCGAGTCGGTGCCGATCACGGGCAGGCGGGAGTACAACAGACCCAAGTGTCCGTCGATGCCGGTGAGCGTGGCGACCGTGGAGCGCGGGTTTCGGTTCAGGCGGCGCTGGTCGACCGCGAGGGTCGCGCCCAGTCCCAGAATGCGGTCCACCTGCGGCCGATTGCGCTGGGTGATGTACTGCCGGACGAAGGGCGAAAGCCCCTCCAGATACCGCAACTGTGCCTCGTTGTGCAGGGTATCGACGGCGAGCGAAGTCTTGCCGCTACCGCTGACCCCGGTGAAGGCGACCAGCCGCCCCTTGGGGACGGTCACCGACACATCCCGCAAATTGTTGGTGCGCGCCCCGATCACCTCGATGCTGCCCGGACCGGCATAGCCGCCATGCTGCGCGGATACCGCCTCGTTTCGATCATCGTGCAGCAGATTTCGGAGGCGATCACGTCGGTTGCTCACCCGTCGAGTCTGTCTGGTCGATCGCCTCCCGCGCCTGACCGATCTTGCGCTGTAACCGCCTTCCTGCTGGTGCAAGGCGGGCTCGCTCGAGCACAGCCGGTCAATGACCGGCTGTGCACGACGAGTTGGCGGGGCCTGCGCACCGACACCGCGCCGGACGAGGCATCAGCCGTTGATACGTGTGCGTCGACGGAGACACCGGTGAGGTTGGCGTGAGGTCGAAACTACTCTTTCGGTTCCTCGGAGTAGTAGACGGTGATCGACGGCCACGGGCCGTCGGCAGTGACCTCGTTGTGCAAGACCAGGTCTTGCACGGCCACGTCGCCGAGGCTTTCGATCGAAGCGGCTACGGTCCGCAACAGCGCGACGAGATCACCTTGGTTGTCTCCAGCCGGATTCGACTGAGAGAAGTGAGAGATTGTGTACTGCGGAATTGTCATTCATCCTCGCTCCTTCGGCTACTTCTTCTTACCGCGCTTCTGCTTGTTTCGGTCGCCGTGGTACTTCTCTGCCGGGACTACGAACTCAGGGTGCCGTGATGACAACCCTTGATGCCATGGCAAGGGAGAAGGTCTCGGCCGAGCAGCCGGCAGCGGTCGAGCTGGTGCGGATGGCCGAAGAGCACGTAACCGCCGACAGAAACATGAGCAGGCGACACGCCAGAGAATCGACATCTTCTTCGCCGTGGGCGAACAAGGGCGTCGGGTGGAACAAAGGCGAGCCCGACCAAGTTGAGTGGGTGTAGCTCAACTATTGGAGGTTGTGTTCGTGACTACACCACTGAATCTTCCGGTGCTGTTCCTGACCGATCCCATCGTGCTGCCCGGGATGGTCGTACCGATCGAACTGGATGAATCCGCACAGGCGGCCATCGACGCCGCGCAGGCCGCGCAGACCGGGACCGTGTTGCTGGCGCCGCGCCTGTCCGAGGGTTACGCCGCCTACGGTGTGCTCGCCACCATCGAACAGATCGGCCGGATGCGCGGCGGTACGCCCGCCGCGGTGCTGAAGGCGGAACGGCGCGCGAAGATCGGCCACGGGGTCACCGGTCCCGGCGCCGCACTGTGGGTGGAGGCCGAACCGGTCGAAACCCCCGCCGCCGACGGCCGCACCCGGGAACTGGCCGCCGAATACAAGAAGCTGGTCGTCTCGGTGCTGCAGAAGCGCGAGGCGTGGCAGATGATCGACGCCTTCAACCAGCTCACCGATCCGTCCGCCATCGCCGATACCGCCGGCTATGCCGCCTATCTCACCGACGAGCAGAAACGCGAACTGCTCGAGACCCCGGACGTCGCGCAGCGGCTGAACCGGCTGATCGAATGGACCCGGGCGCATATCGCCGAGGCCGAGGTCACCGAGAAGATCGGTGACGAGGTCCGCGAGAACATGGAGAAGAGCCAGCGCGAATTCCTGTTGCGCCAGCAGCTCAACGCCATCCGCAAGGAACTCGGCGAGGACGAACCCGACGGCGCCGACGACTACCGCACCCGCGTGGAACAGGCCGATCTGCCGGGCAATGTGCGGGAGGCGGCACTGCGCGAGGTCGGCCGGTTGGAGCGCTCCAGCGATCAGAGCCCGGAATCCGGGTGGATCCGCACCTGGCTGGACACCGTCCTGGAACTGCCGTGGCAGGTGAAAACCGAGGATTCCACCGATGTGTCGGCCGCCCGGGCCGTGCTCGACGCCGACCACCACGGCCTGGACGAGGTGAAGGACCGGATGGTCGAGTACCTGGCGGTCCGCGCGCGGCGCGCGCAACGCGGCCTGGAGGTCGTGGGCGGACGCGGATCCGGCGCGGTGCTGGCGCTGGCCGGTCCGCCCGGGGTCGGTAAGACCTCGCTCGGCGAATCCGTCGCCCGTGCGCTGGGCCGCAAGTTCGTCCGGGTCGCCCTGGGCGGCGTGCGGGACGAGGCGGAGATCCGGGGTCACCGGCGCACCTATGTGGGCGCCATGCCCGGCCGGATCGTGCGGGCCATCAAGGAGGCCGGTTCGATGAACCCGGTCGTCCTGCTGGACGAGGTCGACAAGATCGGTTCGGATTTCCGGGGCGACCCCGCGGCGGCCCTGCTCGAGGTACTCGACCCCGCGCAGAACCACACCTTCCGCGACCACTACCTGGATATGGACCTGGACCTGTCCGATGTGCTGTTCCTGGCCACGGCCAATGTCATGGACACCATCCCCGGCCCACTGCTGGACCGGATGGAAGTGATCACGGTCGACGGGTACACCGAGGACGACAAGGTGGCCATCGCCCGCGACTTCCTGCTGCCCCGGCAGCTGGAACGCAACGCGCTGACCGGCGCGGAGGTCCGGGTCACCGACGCGGCGTTGCGCGAGGTCGCGGCGAACTACACCAGGGAGGCCGGGGTCCGGCAGCTGGAGCGATTGATCGCCAAGGCATTGCGCAAGGCGGCGACGCGCCTGTCCGAGACCGGTGCCGCATCGGGCACCGACGTGGGCGTCGAGCCGGATACGGCATCCGGGCAGACCGGTGTCACGGAACCGCTGCTGACCATCGACGTCGCGGATCTGAAAGAATACCTGGGGCGGCCCCGCTTCACTCCGGATTCGGCGGAACGCACCGCGGTGCCGGGTGTGTCGACCGGCCTGGCGGTCACCGGGCTGGGCGGTGACGTCCTCTACATCGAGGCCAACACCGCCGAGGGCGACCGGGCTCTGACACTGACCGGCCAACTCGGCGACGTCATGAAGGAATCGGCGCAGATCGCCCTGACCTACGTGCGATCGCACCTTGGTGAGATCGGCATCGAATCGACGGTGCTGGATGGCAATCTGCACGTCCACGTGCCCGCCGGCGCCGTGCCCAAGGACGGACCGTCGGCCGGTGTCACCATGGTCACCGCGCTGGTGTCGCTGGCCCTGGGCCGCCCGGTGCGCTCCGATGTCGGCATGACGGGCGAGGTCACGTTGAACGGCCGGGTGCTGCCGATCGGCGGGGTGAAGCAGAAACTGCTCGCCGCGCAGCGTGCCGGACTGAAGACGGTGTTCATCCCGGCCCGCAACGAACCGGACCTGGACGATGTGCCCGCCGATGTGCTGGCCGAACTCGACGTCCGCCCGGTGGGCGATGTCGCCGAGATCCTGGCCTACGCCATCGAACCGGTACGGGAACCGGCCCTGGACGGCCGGACCCTGGCGGCCAGCGCCTGATCCACCGGTTACGGGCCGCGGCAACCCCGGAAAGGGTTGTCGCGGCTCTTTCGTCTGCTACCGCTACCCCGACAGTCGTGTCCGTTTCGTACAAGACCGGCAGTGGTTGTGCCCATACCGCCTCGCGAAACCTGCGGGCACCACCCCCCCGGCGAGCAGGACCCCAGGCCGGCCCGGCGGTAAAGCGTGCACAGGCCCCGAGGCACCCGACACCTCGCCTCGCCACACCGTGCGCATCGCAGCCAGCGTACTTTCGAACGCGGCCCCCCGGCCGGCCAGCGTGACCCCACTGACGGCATAGTCCTCCGGCCAGCCGCCCATACCCAGCCCCACTGTGAGACGTCCGCCGGAAAGGCGTTCCAGGGAGTCGATCTGCTTGGCCAGGACGATCGGGTTACGCCGGTAGCCCGTATTGAGGACAGTGGTCAGCAATTCGACTCGCTCGGTGCGCGCCGCGGCGGCAGCCAAGGCCACAAGTGGGTCCAGATTGTCGAAAACCAGCCGGTCGATCACGGCGAGCGAGTGGAAACCACGCGCCTCACTCGCGGCGGCCCAGTCACCGATCGCTATGGGGTCGCTTCCCGCTACAGCGGCGGGCAGACCGATTCCGATCCGCAACTCTTCTCCTCAGATCGTGGTGGTGTAAGGACCTCGCGCCTGCGGCCGGGACGGCAACCACATGAAGCCGCCGCGGATGATCGGCCGCGAAGCCGGAAGCGGGACCGAGCAGCCCGAAACCTCCTCGAACACCTCGAATTCCCACGCAGTCAGCTGATGGAGTCGGCCCTGGGCCAGGATTGAACGAATCGGACATCCGCTGTGTCGCGGCAGCCACCGTCGGTCGGCAGGTGCACCCAAGCCGGATCGCACCCCGACTGGACTCGTATGGCCCTATACGCCCAGCTCAGCGCATCGACTACTGCTTTTGTCGCCGACGGCTATGCCATATCTGTTGGTTTTTCGGCGGTCACTACCGGAACCCGGGGGGCGGCGTAGTGGCTGTGTCGTCGGCTCGCGCGCAGTCGGGTCGCGTTGAGCGGCTGTTGGGGCACGTTCCGTGCGTGTCGAAAGCTATTCGCGCGGTGAGGATCTGGTCGACATGGGCGAGTGCCCAGTCGCCGAGAGCGTTGGTGAGTTCAGCGATCTGGGTGCCGAGTGTTTCGGCGAATGCTACGGCTACCCCATGTAGCGGTATCTTTCGGCCGAATCCGGTCAGGTCCCATCCGCGACGCCGTGCCACCCGAATTCCGTCTTGCAATGTTCACGGTGCACCCGCTCGCGGGTCGTCCTGGCCGAAAGTGATGGAATCCATGAAGAGCATGCAACGCGTTGTGCTTGCGGCGGCTATCGTCTCGACCGCCGCCCTGCTGGGATCGACGGCCTGTTCCACCGACGCAGCCAGTGATCCCGTCGGGTCGGCCACGAGTAGCCCGATGGCGAAGTCCGCGTCCCCGGCCTCGGACGATCCGGCCGCCGGCCTCGTCGGTCCCGGTTGCGCGGACTACGCGGCCCAGGTGCCCAGTGGCGCGGGTTCGGTCGGCGGTATGGCCCAGGACCCGGTCGCGGTGGCGGCCTCGAACAACCCGATGCTGAAGACTCTGGTCCAGGCGGTGTCCGGCAAGATCAATCCGCAGGTGAATCTGGTCGATACACTCAACGGCGGCGAATTCACCGTCTTCGCCCCGATCGATTCGGCCTTCGCCGAAATCGATCCGGCGACACTCGACAGTTTGAAGACCGACTCCGCCACACTGACGAAGATCCTCACCTACCACGTCGTGCCCGGCCGGATCGCGCCCGCCGATATCGCCGGGGAACACGCCACGGTGCAGGGCGCGCCTGTCGAGGTCGCCCGGGACGGCGAGACCATCGAGGTCGGTGACGCCACGGTGATCTGCGGCGGAGTGCAGACAGCGAACGCCACGGTGTACATGATCGACAAGGTCCTCATGCCACCGGCCTGACAGTTCTGGGTGCGTATGCGGGCCGGATACACGAGACTGTCGGCATGATGCATTGTGTTCGCTACGGTGATCTGGACAACAATCCGGGGCTCGGACCCGTCCCGGCCGGGTCCCCCGGCGAACGCCTTGCCATGCAGTCGAGGGCACGATCATGACGAAGGGGCCGGGGTCCGGCCCGATCCGGTTGGCCGATGCCGGCGCCGAGGACGGGGCGTCCTGCCCGGTTCGTCCCGACGGACACGAGGACCACGCGACGCAACGACGGCTCGCCGACCTGCTGTTCGCGGCAGGCGACGGTGATCGGGAAGCGTTCACCCGGTTCTACCGGGAGACCAGCCCGCGCGTGTTCGGGCTGGCGCGGCGGATCCTACGCAGCCCGGCGGCCGCCGAGGAAGCCACCCAGGAGGTTTACCTCCAGGTTTGGTCCGCGGCGGCACGTTACGACCCGTCCCGGTCGAGTGCCATCGGCTGGCTGATGATGATCACCCACCGGCGCGCTGTGGACCGGGTGCGGGCCGAGGAGTCGGCTACCGGCAGAGAAATCGTCTACGGCCACACCCACCTGGGGCGCGATCACGATATCGTCTCCGAAACGGTGGATCAGCGGCTCGACGAGCAGGCGGTCCGCGACTGTCTCGAGGTACTGACCTTCACCCAGCGTGAGGCTGTCGCCCTCGCCTACTACAGCGGGCGCACCTATCGCGAGGTGGCCGACCACCTCGAATCTCCGCTGCCCACGATCAAGAGCCGCATCCGCGACGGTCTGAAGCGGCTCCAGAATTGCCTAGCAGGGGTTGTTTCCGATGCCTGATACCTCACCACCCGATTCGCCGGAGAATGGCGGCGACCTACTGGATCTGGCGTTCCCTTATGCCCTCGACGCGGTGGATACCGCTGAGGGCGGGGAAATCGAGGAGCGGATGGACGCCGCCGATCCCGCGACCGTACGCGCTTTTCAGGACACCGTCCGAGAGGTGCGGGAAGCCATGGCGGCGCTCTCGGTTCTCGATGCCCAAGCTCCCCCGGCCCGCGTCGAGGCCCGGATTCTCGCGTCCCTCGAGCAGGCGCCGGGTGCTCGGTCCGCGGTGCGGTGGCCGCTGCGGTCCGGAGCAACGCCCGACGACGCCGGCGGTCCGCAAGCCGATCCACCCGTTCCCGGCACCGACGAGCTGGCGCGCGCCCGCGAGCGTAGCCGGGCGTCTTCGCGCCGGTGGACGCTGATAGGCGCAGCGGCCGCGGTGGTGGTCGCCGTCGGTATCGCGGTAGGGGTGGGTGTGGTCACCCAGCGCGGTGCCGAACCGCCCGGGACCGTGACCGCGCAGGAGGTGCTGGCCCAGCCCGACGCCCGGACCGCCAGCGCCGCGATCGGGTCCGACGGCATTCTCACCGTCCACATATCCGCCGCGCTGGGGGCGGCCACTGTCTCCTTCGATGCGACTCCCGCGCCGCCGCCCGGCAGCGATTATCAGTTGTGGCTCATCGATGCGAAGGGGACACCGCGATCGGCCGGTGTACTGACCGATCTCCCGGGTGCGAACGATCCGTACGTCACCGAATTCACCGATTCGGACCAGCTCGCGATCACGTTGGAGCCCGACGGCGGATCGCCCGCGCCCACCGGCGATCCGTTGGCCGCTGTGGCGCTCGGCTGAGTCCGCGGGTCCGGGTGTACCCACGTGAGGGTTCTCGCCGGGGCGTGGACGACACCCTGCTCCGGCGCGCCCTCGCAGAGCGATATCGACCGGTTCGGTGCCGCCGTGCGGCGAGGTCTTCCCTGCCGCGGTCGTGAGTGGCACCATCCGCGAAGGGCCACGTGACGAATTCCCAGCTCCGGTGCGCTTCGCGCCGATGGAAGAACGGGGACGCCGATGCAGGATACGACGAGTTCGACCGGTTTCCCGGGGCCGGATCGGCAGAATCGGCGGACCATCGGGTGGTTCGCGGCGGGCTCGAGCGGCCTGCTGGCCGCCGCTGTGGTGCTCGGAGTGGGGGAGCTGGTCGCGGCCCTGATCGCACCCGAGGCCTCGCCCTTCTTGGCCACCGGGGCCACCGTGGTCGACCACACCCCGCAGGTGTTGCGGGAGTTCGCGATCGAACAGTTCGGTACGCGCGACAAGCTCGTGTTGTTCCTCGGTATGGGTGCGGCCATGGTGGTGCTCGCCGTGGTGGCTGGACTGCTGGAACGGCGTCGGCCCTATGGCAGTGTGCTGCTGGCCGGGCTGGCAGTGGCCGTCGGTATCGCTGTGTTGCAGCGACCGAACGCGACGGCGGCGTTCGCCGTGCCGATACTGCTCGGTGCTGTCGCCGGGGTCCTCACCCTGCGAATCCTGATCACCCGGGCACCGCGCCGCGCGGCGCCGGAGGGCGAATCCACCGGTGCGGCCGCCGCGGGCGGGGATACTGCCGACGCCTCGCGGCGACGGTTCCTCGGGTGGGCCGCCGGGGCCGTGGTGCTTGCCGCCGGATCCGCCGCCGCCGGGCGGTGGGTCGGCGAACGTGCCCGCGCGGTGACCGCGGATCTGCGGCGGTTCGTGGTGCCGCGTCCGCAGGTGGCGGCCGCGCCCATACCGGCGGGGACCGACCCGCCGGTCCCGGGACTCACGGCGTTCCGCACTCCCGACGAAACCTTCTACCGGATCGATACCGCTCTGCGGATACCCGCGTTGACCAGCGACGACTGGCAGCTGCGCATCCACGGCATGGTGGACCGTGAGATACAGCTCACCATGGACGAGCTGCTGCGGCGCCCCGCCGTGGAGAAAATGATCACCCTGACCTGCGTATCCAACGAGGTCGGTGGTGACCTCGTCGGCAACGCGAGCTGGATCGGATACCCACTCGCCGACCTCCTCGCCGAGGCCGGGCCCCGACCGGACGCGGATATGGTGCTGTCCACCAGCGTCGACGGTTTCACCGCCGGTACCCCGCTCGCGGCGCTCACCGATGGTCGCGACGCCCTGCTCGCGGTGGGTATGAACGGTGCGCCGCTGCCGGTCGAGCACGGTTACCCGGCCCGGATGGTGGTCCCCGGTCTCTACGGATACGTCAGTGCCACGAAATGGGTGGTCGATCTCGAGGTCACCCGATTCGATCGCGCCCAGGCCTACTGGACCCGGCGCGGCTGGTCGGCGTTCGGCCCGATCAAAACCGCTTCCCGTATCGATGTTCCGGCGGCCTTCGGTCGGGTCGCTCCGGGACCGGTGACGGTGGCCGGGGTGGCCTGGGCTCAGCAGCGCGGAATCGCGGCGGTGGAGGTCCAGGTCGACGACGGCCCCTGGCAGGCGGCCGATCTGGCACCGGAGTACTCACTGGACACCTGGCGGCAGTGGACCTGGCGGTGGGACGCGCTACCCGGTTCGCACACGCTGCGAGTACGGGCCACCGACGGGGCGGGGCAGGTGCAGACAGAGCAGCGCGCCGACCCGGTCCCGGATGGTGCCACAGGTTGGCACAGCCGGACGGTCACCGTCGGGTGATGGTGACCGTCCGGCCTGTTATGCGGCCGCCGGCGCCGGTTCTTGCGCGAACTGGGTCCGGTACAGCTCGGCGTAGCGTCCGCCCGCGGCGAGCAGTTCGGTATGCGATCCACGTTCCACGATATGACCGGATTCGACCACCAGGATCTGATCGGCAGCCCGCACGGTGGAGAGCCGGTGGGCGATCACCAGGGCAGTACGCCCCTGGAGCGCTTCGGTGAGCGCCGCCTGCACTGCGGCCTCGGAGGTCGAGTCGAGGGAGGCGGTCGCCTCGTCCAGGACCACCACCCGCGGCTGTTTGAGCAGCAGCCGGGCAATGGTGAGACGCTGGCGCTCACCGCCGGAGAGGCGATAGCCGCGTTCCCCGACCACCGTGTCCAGCCCGTCGGGCAGGCTCGCGATCAGATCGCTCAGGCGGGCCCGCTCCAGCGCGTCCCACAACTGTTCCTCGTCGGCCTCCGGGGCGGCCAGCAGCAGGTTGGCACGGATGGTGTCGTGGAACAGATGGCCGTCCTGGGTGACCAGGCCGACGGTTTCCTGGATCGACTCCGTGGTGAGTTCGCGGATATCGGTGCCGCCCAGCCGGACCGCGCCGGAATCGACGTCGTAGAGCCGGGAGACCAGTTGCGCGATGGTCGATTTGCCGGCGCCGGAGGAGCCGACCAGGGCGATCAGCTGCCCGGGTTCCGCGCGCAGTGACACCCCGTGCAGCACTTCCTCACCGCCGCGGGTGTCCAAGGTCGCGACCTCTTCCAGCGAGGCCAGCGAGACCTTGTCGGCGGCAGGGTATCCGAACCGCACTTCGTCGAGTTCCACCGCGACGGGGCCGGCGGGGACCGGCCGCGCGCCAGGCGCGTCCTCGATCAGTGGTTTCAGATCGAGGACCTCGAAGACCCGCTCGAAACTGACCAGCGCGGACATGATCTCCATCCGGGCACTGGCCAGCGCGGTCAGCGGCGAGTACAGCCGGGTGAGCAGGAGTGACAGGGCCACCACGGCACCCGCGTCCAACTGCCCGCGCAGCGCGTACCAGCCGCCGAGACCGTAGACCAGCGCGACGGCCAGCGCCGAGACCAGCGTCAACGCCGTGACGAAAACGGTCTGCAGCATGGCGGTGCGCACGCCGATATCGCGGACCCGCCGCGCCCGTAGCGCGAACTCGGCCGATTCCTGCGCGGGACGGCCGAAGAGTTTCACCAAGGTCGCGCCCGGCGCGGAGAAACGCTCGGTCATCTGCGTGCTCATCGCCGCGTTCAAGCCCGCTGCCTCACGTTGGATATCGGCCAGCCGGTCGCCCATTCGCCGGGCCGGAATCACGAAAACCGGCAGCAGGAGCAGCGCGAGCAGGGTGATCTGCCAGGACAATTGGAGCATCACCACCAGGGTGAGCGCCACGGTGACGATATTGGCGACCACGCCCGAGAGGGTATCGCTGAACGCGCGCTGCGCCCCGATCACATCGTTGTTCAACCGGCTCACCAGGGCGCCGGTCCGGGTCCGGGTGAAGAAGGCGATCGGCATCCGCTGGACGTGGTCGAAGACCGCGGTCCGCAGGTCGAGGATCAGGCCTTCCCCGATTCGCGCCGACAACCACCGGATGGCCAGGCCGAGGCCGGCATCGAAGACGGCCAGCGCGGCGATGGCCAGTGCCAGCAGTATCACCGTCCGCGGTGGCGACCCCGCGAAGATATCGTCGACCACCCGGCCCGCGAGCAGCGGCGTGGCGACCACCAGTACCGCCGCGGCCACGCTGAGGACGAGAAAGGCGATCAGCCGCCGCCTATGCGGCCGGGCGAAGCGCAGGATGCGCCGGGCCGTGGCGAGACTGAACGACCGTGTCTCCTCGGGCGCGTGCATACGCCGGTACATCTGGTCCCAGGCCACCGATTCCATGCTCATCTGAGAATGTCCTTCCGCTCCGGAGCACGATTGAACTCCGGTGCACCGACACTAAAAGCTGAACCATCGTTCAGGTCAAGCATCGGGTGCCTGGGAACCACCGGTCCTCGGCGCCTGCGCGACCGGGGCGAGTTCGAGACGGACACCGAGCAACCGGACCGGACGATCCAGTGGAAAGCGGTCCAGCACCCGCAGTGCCGTATCGACGATCGTGGGGATATCGGTGGTCGGCTCCGGAAATTTGGATTGCTTGCTCCGGGTGTAGAAGGTGCTGGTGCGCACGGTGACCGAGACCCGGGTGGCGGTCCGGCCCGCCTCGACGATCTCCGCCGCGACCTCCGCCGCCAACCGGGCCACCTGCGCGCCGATCTCGGCCGGATCGCCGAGATCCCGCGGGAAGGTCTCCGATCTGCTGCGCCCCACCGCCGGTGGCGGTTTCGTCACCACCTCGGTATCACCGGCGCCGCGACTCATTACCCACAGCGCGGGACCGTTCGCCGGACCGAACTCGGCCGCGAGCCGGGCCCGGTCGGCGGCCATCAGCTCCTCGACGGTATGGATATCCAGTGCGGCCAGCCGGGCCGCGATCCGGTTACCGATCCCCCAGAGCGCGTTCGTCGGACGATGGGCCATCACCTCCGACCAGTTGGCGGCGGTGAGCCGGAACATGCCGTCGTGCGCTCCCGGATGGTCGGCCGCGGCCACCCCGGGCTTCCCGACGGATTTCGCGAAACCGGTGGCCAGTTTCGCGGTGAGCTTGTTGTCGCCGATGCCGATCGCGCAGGTGAGATCCAGTTCTGCCACCGCGGCCCGGATCGCCCGAGCGTATTCTTCGGGATCCTCGGTATCCACCGCCAGGAATGCCTCGTCCCACCCCCAGACCTCCACCTGATCGGTGAACGCGCGCAGCCGCGCCATGACCTCCTCGGACGCTTCCTCGTAACAGGGGACGTCCAAGGGCAGGAAGACCGCCTCCGGGCATTTTCGCGCCGCCGACCGCAACGCCATACCCGCCCGCACCCCGTAGCCGCGCGCCGGATACGACGCGCAGGTCACCACCTTGCGGGGCTCGTCCGGGTCGCCGTTTCCGCCCACGATCACCGGCCGCCCGCGTAGTTCGGGATGGCGCCGGTACTCCACCGCGGCCTGGAACTGGTCGAGGTCGACGTGCAACAGCCATCTGGCCACGACACCGTCTTACTCCTACCGGGTGACAAGGAGCGGGATTTCGGGGCCGGCGCACCGGCGCCGGCCGGTCTGTGGGCCAGAGACGAAAAGTCATACTCGGCGGCCGACGGGTCACATATCACCATGGCACCGCGCGACCAGTCGCCTTTCGAACTGCGTGACCGTTCGGGAGCGCGGGTCCACCTACCGGGCTACCCCGACCGGCAGGTGGACCCGCTATCCCGGAAGGTCCATAAATCAGGCATGTCCGTGGTCGGGTTACACGTTCAGATCACGACTCGTGGCTGCTTTTTCGACGGTGAATTCGAAATCGCACCAGTAAATCTCTTTGATTGCCGGAGCATCACTGTCGAACGACACGGAATGCCGCATTCTATCGCTTCTGAATATGCTCAGGTAGTAAACGTCGTCGGTCTCATCCTTGAAGGCGAGGTAGAGGGATCCGGAACCGAAACCGTGGGGCCCCTCGGCATCCACATATATCGTGTATCGGTAATACACGGATGAGGCCGATTCGGTCAACGAAATTCCGTAAACCTTGGCGTTGTTGTTGCCTACGATGCAGGTGCTGAGGTTTGAGTTGCCGTTCAGGCGGACTTCCTGATCGCGTTGAAGATGAGACTGTGAAGTCACCACCTTCGGATTGTGCTTGTCTTTACTTTCCCCGCAGGGGCCGTGGAAGTCTGCGTAGTCACTCATTTCCGTTCCCTTCTTCTCGATCTGGCTCCATCTGCCTCGAGCGGTGTGGAGGCAGGCAAAATGAACGCACACAGATTTCGGTGGTGCCGACAACCAGTTGGATTGTCCCGAAGGTCGAAATGGAGAAACAAGGGGATAAGGTCCTTCCAAGGCAGGAACCCACCGGCAATGGGCCGCCCAGAGAAACCGTCGACCACCCCGCTTCGGAACCGGAACATTGCTTTTGAAATGGGAATATCGCCCGAACGATGCACCTCTGCATGTAAAGCGCACGCCCGGACCAGATCGATATCCGCAGGAACTGCTCAGCGTGTACCTCGTCGATGTTTCCGGACCCCCTTGTCGGCTGGCTACTCTGGATCCTGTGACCGACCACGACGCACGACGGGACATACCCGCACGGCAGCTGCGCGCGCGGATCGGTGCCGAGGCGGTGGACATCTCCCACCGACGACGGGTGGAGTACTCGTCGGACGCGTCGAACTACCGGGTACTGCCCGAGGCGGTGGTCTTCCCCCGGTCCGACGACGACGTGGCGGCCGTACTGGAGGTCGCGCGGAGCGCGGGCACAGCCGTGACCCCGCGGGGCGGCGGCACCTCGGTCGCGGGCAATGCGGTCGGTACCGGCATCGTCCTCGATTTCAGCAGGCATATGACCGGTATCGCGGAGATCGATCCGGATCGGCGGACCGCCCGGGTGCAGCCGGGCGTGGTGCTGTCGGAGTTGCAGCGCCGGGCCCGCGAATACGGGCTGCGCTTCGGGCCGGATCCGTCCACCCAGAACCGCTGCACCCTCGGCGGCATGATCGGCAACAACGCCTGCGGTCCGCACGCCATCGCGTGGGGCCGCACCGCCGACCGGGTCCGGGAGTTGCGGATCATCGATGGTACCGGCGCGTCCCGCCACCTCGCCGACTCGCTGGACGCGGTTCCCGGGCTCCCGGAGTTCACCGCGAGATCCCTCGCTGTACTGCGCACCGACCTGGGCCGGTTCGACCGGCAGGCATCCGGCTACGGGCTCGAACATCTGCTGCCGGAACGCGGCGGTTCGGTGGCCGCTTCGTTCGTCGGCGCCGAAGGCACCTGCGGTGTGCTACTCGAAGCCGAGGTGGAACTGGTGCCGATCCCGGCGGCGACCCTGCTGGTCGTGCTCGGGTACCCGGATCTGGCGACCGCCGCCGACGATATCGCCGCGGTGGTCTCGGTCGCGCCGGTGGCGGTCGAGGGTATCGATGCCCGGCTGATCGAGATGGTGCGCGCACACGGCCGGCGGGTCCCCGATCTGCCGCGTGGCACCGGCTGGCTGTTCGTGGAACTGGCGGGGGAGGACGCGGCCGCCACCCACGCCGCGGCCCGCCGATTGTGCCGGGCGGCGGGTGCGCTGGACAGCCGGATCATCGAAGACCCCGGCGCCGCGGCGGCGCTGTGGCGGATCCGGGCCGACGGCGCCGGTCTGGCCGGACGCACCCGCGACGGTGAGCCCGCCTGGCCGGGCTGGGAGGACGCGGCGGTCCCGCCCGCCCGGCTCGGTGCCTACCTGCGCGATTTCGATGAGCTGACCCGGGAGCACAAGGTCGACGGAATGCTCTACGGGCATATCGGCGACGGCTGTATCCATGTGCGGCTGGACCTGCCCATCGCCACCGCGCCGGAACGCTTCCGGGCCTTCCTGACCGACGCGGCGCATCTGGTGGTAGGCCACGGTGGTTCGTTGAGCGGGGAGCACGGCGACGGCCGGGCCCGGTCGGAACTGCTGGAGATCATGTACTCACCCGAGGTCCGCGCGGTCTTCGCCGGTTACAAGGCGCTGTTCGATCCCGCGAACCTCCTCAACCCGGGTGTGCTGGTGCAGCCGCGCCCGCTCGATGCCGACCTGCGGCTGGCGGGTCTGCCACCGCTGCCGCGCGCGGGCGGCTTCGCCTTCGCCGATGACGCCGGGGACCTGGCCACCGCGGTGCACCGTTGTGTCGGGGTGGGCAAATGCCGGGCCGATACCCGCGGCACGGGTGGTTTCATGTGCCCCTCCTATCTGGCGACGGCCGACGAGAAGGACACCACCCGCGGCCGGGCCCGGGTATTGCAGGAGGTGGTCCGGGGGGAACTGGACTGGTCCGCGCCCGAGGTGGCCGAATCGCTGGACCTGTGCCTGTCCTGTCGCGCCTGCGGAACGGACTGCCCGGCGGGCGTCGATATGGCGACCTACAAGTCCGAAACCCTCTACCGCCGCTACCGCGGTCGGCTGCGCCCCCGCGACCACTACACGCTGGGTATGCTCCCGCGCTGGCTGGCCGCCGCCACCCGGGCGCCGCGGCTGGTCAACGCGCTGGCCGGGATCGGGCCGCTGCGCCGGCTCGGGATGCGGGCCGCCGGGATGGATCCACGCCGGGAGGTGCCGGAGCTCGCACCGCGGTCCTTCCGGCGCAGCCGGCGCCGGGAGGCGGCGAAGCAGCGGGTGGCGAAGCCGGACGCGACCACCGTAATGCTGTGGATCGACACTTTCACCAATGCCTTCGATCCGGATATCGCGGTGGCGGCGATGCGCCTGCTCGATACGCTCGGCTACCGAGTGGTGGTGCCACATCGGCCGGTGTGCTGTGGGCTGACCTGGATCAGCACCGGGCAGCTGGACGGCGCCCGGGCGCGGCTGCGCGCCACGCTCGACGCCCTCGACGACCATGTGCGGGCCGGTGGGACGGTGATCGGCCTCGAACCCTCCTGCACCGCGGTGTTACGGGCCGATCTGCCGGAGCTACTGCCCGAGGACCCGCGTTCCCGGCCGGTGGCGGCCGCGGTACGCACGCTCGCCGAGTTCCTCACCGCGCAACCGGACTGGCGTCCACCCCGGCTCCCCGGCCGCACGATGGTCGTCCAGCCGCATTGTCACCACCATTCGGTGCTCGGCTTCGACGCAGATCGCCAGGTATTTGCCCAGATGGGGGTAAATGTGACAGAGATCGCAGGATGTTGCGGCTTGGCGGGTAATTTCGGAATGCAGAAAGGGCATTACGAGATATCGGCGGCGGTGGCAGGCAACGGAATACTGCCGGCAATCGAGAGCGCCGGGCCGGATGCCGTGGTGGTCGCCGACGGATTCTCCTGCCGGACCCAGGCCGCCCAGCTCACCGCCCGCCGCGGCCGACATCTGGCACAGATCCTGCTGGGAGACAATTGATTCCGGGTGAGCTGCGGGTTCCTGGTTATCGAACAGCGGCCGACCTCGAATGGGCGGCCGCTGTTGGTAAGAGCTCAACTTCCGAATGGGAGGGTCTCGGGTGGAATCTGGTAGCCGGAGCTACCGGCGAAAACCGAACCCCAGAGATCGAGTAACCAATTGAGCGCTTCGGTGATCATAGGAACCTCCAGTCACGGCAGAAACCGCATATTTGCTCAACTGCGTCTTCATCGCCGGGCGATCGTACGGCGTTACTCCGGGCAGCGCACAATGGCATGGTGCCTGTCCGAGCAGCCGGATCCACCGATGATGCGTGGGTGACGCGGACCCTGTCCGCCGACGCCCCGGTCCACCTCGCCCATACCCTCGCGCCGTTGCGCCGCGGGCCCGGCGACCCCTGTCACCAGATCACCCCGGACGGGGCACATTGGCACACCTCGCGCATGGCGACCGGGCCGGTCACCTACCGGCTGGTCCAGGACGATCCGCTGACCGTCACCGCGGACGCGTGGGGCGTGGGCGCCGCGGAGTTCCTGGACGAGCTCGATCGCATGCTGTGCCTGGACCAGCGGGTCGACGATTTCGTACCGATCCACCCCACGGTGGCGGCCGCGCACCAGCGGTATCCCGGGCTGCGGATGCTGCGCACCGGCCGGGTGCTCGAAGCGCTGATCCCGGCGATCCTGGAACAGAAGGTGACGATCGTCTCCGCCCATGCCGCGTGGCGCCGCCTGGTGCACCTGTTCGGCAGTCCGCCGCCCGGCCCTGCCCCGGCGGGGATGCTGGTACCGCCGGACGCGGCGGCCTGGAGCCATATTCCCTCATGGAGCTTCCACGGGGCCAATGTCGGGCCGCAGCGCAGCCGGACCATCGTACGGGTGGCCCGTCTCGCCGATTCCCTGGAGCGGATGACCACGCTGCCCCCGGCCGAGGCCGCGCGCCGGCTCCGGACGATCCCCGGGATCGGGGAATGGACCGCCGCGGAGACAGCGCAGCGCGCTTTCGGCGACGCCGACGCGCTGTCGGTGGGTGATTACCATCTGGCGTCGATAGTCGGCTGGACCCTGCTCGGTCGCGATATGGATGACGCCGAGATGGTCGACTACCTCGAACCGGTACGTCCGCATCGCTATCGCACCATCCGTCTGCTCGAGATCAGTGGGCAGGCTCGTAAGCCACGGTTCGGCCCGCGCGCCGCGGTGACCGATCACCGCTGGCACTGACCGGTAGGGGCGTTCGCGGTCCGGAGCATCCGAGGTTCCGGCTTCGCCGAACCTGTCGGGTCCGGCCGGTGAGCGGCCGGTACGGCGGTGGAACCCGCTCGCTATTGGAGGGCGCGGTTGTCCAGTACGCAGCGGCCCGATTCCACCAGGGTGGCCCGGGCGCGCCGACGGACCCGGCACTCGTCGACGGTGCAGTCCAGATGCAGTTGCATCGCCGAATGGGCTTGTTCGGGGGTCATCACGCCGGGATCGTCACCGCAGGCGAGCAGGGTGGGGATCGGGGCGTCCAGATTCAACCGCATCACACGACCTCCTTCTGAACCCGCGGTCGACTCCTGTTGTCCGCGGTGGTTTTCCGGGTGTGCACATACGACCAACAGCTCACCATAGGCCGAGAAGGTCCGATAACGGGTGAGATTCGGTGATTTTACCGGTACCGATTCACGAAATTTCCTGTAGACGGGTGTAAACCCGCCTCGGCCGGTGCTGCGCGTAGCATCGCGCTACATGCTTGTGGCGCGCAGCGCCGGGACCCTCGACTCGAAACACGGCGATATCCGCGGCGGTGAAGGAGAATCTGGATGAGCATCGACAACGGTACGAGAGTGGACCTGTCCGGCGCCCGCTGGGTCAGCGGCGCGACCGGAGAAAGCGCCGCTACGCCAGGGACCCACAGCGTCGAGATCGCGATGCTCGCCGACGGTCATGTCGGAATGCGCGACGGCAAGAATCCCGACGGACCGGTGCTGGTCTTCACCCCGGGCGAGTGGGCGGCCTTCACCGCCGGCGTACGCGACGGCGAGTTCGACCGGCCATAACTACCTGTTCGCCCGGGCCGGCCTCTCCCTGATCACCGCGTTTGGGTCAAACAGGTAACGGGTAGACAACAATATGTGGACCCAGGGATCAAGAATTCCCGTCCCCGGCTCCGCAAATTCGGGCCCGGCGACGGCGTCGCGCGATTGATCGTCGGCCTGCTCTTTGCGGCATCGGCGGTGGGCGTTTTCGTACTCACCGGATCGGTGTTCTCGGCGTTGTTCGTCGGGGTGCTGGTGGGGCTGGTCGCGACCGGTGTGGTCGCGATGTTGTGAGACGGTCGTGTGGATCGGTCAGCGGCGGAAGAGCTTGTTGCCGAGCCAGACGATCGGGTCGTACTTCCGGTCGGCGACGCGCTCCTTCATCGGTATCAGCGCATTGTCTGTGATCTTGATATTCTCCGGGCACACTTCAGTGCAGCATTTGGTGATATTGCAGTAGCCGAGTCCGTGCTGCTCCTGCGCGGCATCCCGGCGATCGGCCACATCCAGCGGATGCATTTCCAGCTCCGCGATCCGCATGAGGTACCGCGGGCCGGCGAAGGCCTCTTTGTTCTCGTCGTGATCGCGCACCACATGGCAGATGTTCTGGCACAGGAAACATTCGATGCACTTGCGGAACTCCTGCGAGCGCTGCACATCCACCTGCTGCATCCGGTACTGTCCGGGCTCCAGATCCGGCGGCGGGGTGAACGAGGGGATCTCGCGGGCCTTCTTGTAGTTGTAGGAGACATCGGTCACCAGGTCGCGAACCACCGGGAACGTGCGCAGCGGTGTCACAGTGACAACATCTTCCGGCGTGAAGGTGGACATACGGGTCATACAGAGTAGCCGCGGTTTTCCGTTCACCTCGGCCGAACACGAACCGCATTTGCCCGCCTTGCAGTTCCAGCGGACCGCGAGATCGGGCGCCTGGGTCGCCTGCAGCCGGTGGATGATGTCGAGAACCACTTCGCCCTCGTTCACCGCCACCGTGAAATCCTGTAGTTCCCCACCGTCGGTATCGCCGCGCCATACGCGGAACCGGGCGTCGTAACTCATCCGCTCACGCCTCCTTGCTGTCTGATTCGCGGCCTTCGGGCGTAGTCCCGGCCGCGGCGCCGTCCACCGCGGCCGGATGGGCCGCGAGTTCGGCTGGGGTGTAGTACTTCTCCAACTCGCCGAAATCGAAGAGGGCGAGTAGTTCGTCCCGCATCGGCAGCTGATCCTGCACGGTCACCGAGATATCGGGGATGTCGGCGACTCCGGCGCCGTCGGCGGCGCAGACGAGCAGCTTGTTGCGCCACTGCGGGTCCATGCCCGGGTGGTCGTCGCGGGTGTGTCCGCCGCGGCTCTCGGTGCGCAGTAGCGCGGCCTGGGCCACGCATTGGCTGACCAGCAGCATGTTCCGCATATCTATGGCGAGATGCCAGCCCGGGTTGAACTGCCGGTGCCCCTCGATGGTGACGTGGGCGAACCGCTCGCGCAGGGCCTCCAGCTGCGAGATCGCCTCGCGGACCTCGGCTTCCTTGCGAATGATGCCCACCAGATCGTTCATGGTCTGCTGCAGATCGGTGTGCAGGGTGTACGGGTTCTCCCCGGACGCGCCCTCCGGTGGGTCGAACGGAGCCAGTGCGGACCGGGCCGCCGTCGCGATATCGGTGTCGGCAACCGCCGGCCGCTCGGCGAGCCCTTCGACGTACTCGGCCGCGCCCAACCCCGCCCGCCGACCGAAGACCAGCAGGTCGGACAGGGAGTTGCCGCCGAGCCGGTTGGACCCGTGCATACCGCCCGAACATTCCCCGGCGGCGAAGAGCCCCGGTACGTGCGCCGCGCCGGTATCCGGATCGACCTCGATCCCGCCCATCACGTAGTGACAGGTGGGCCCGACCTCCATCGGTTCCTTGGTGATGTCCACATCGGCCAGTTCCTTGAACTGGTGGTGCATCGACGGCAACCGGCGGATGATCTCCTCCGGGCCGAGTCGCGAGGCGATATCGAGGTAGACACCGCCGTGTTCGGTACCCCGGCCGGCCTTGACCTCTTCGTTGATGGCGCGGGCCACTTCGTCGCGGGGCAGCAGGTCGGGGGTGCGGCGCGCCGAATCGTTGTCGCGCAGCCACTGATCGGCCTCTTCTTCGCTCTCGGCGTACTGCCCCTTGAAGACCGCCGGAATGTAGTCGAACATGAACCGTTCGCCGTCGGTGTTCTTCAGTACGCCGCCGTCACCGCGGACACCCTCGGTGACGAGGATTCCCTTCACGCTCGGCGGCCACACCATCCCGGTGGGATGGAACTGCAGGAACTCCATATTGATCAGCCGGGCGCCGGCCCGCAGCGCCAGGGCGTGGCCGTCACCGGTGTACTCCCAGGAGTTCGAGGTCACCTTGTAGGACTTGCCGATTCCACCCGTCGCCAGCACGACCGCGGGGGTTTCGAACAGGATGAAGCGGCCGGATTCGCGCCAGTAGCCGAAGGCGCCGCTGATCCGGTCACCGTCCTTGAGCAGTTCCGTGATGGTGCATTCGGCGAAGACCTTGATCCGTGACTCGTAGTCACCGGTCTGCGCGTAGTCCTCCTGTTGCAGCGAGACGATCTTCTGCTGCATGGTGCGGATGAGTTCGAGCCCCGTGCGGTCTCCCACATGCGCCAGCCGCGGGTAGGTGTGCCCACCGAAGTTGCGCTGGCTGATCCGGCCATCGGCGGTCCGGTCGAACAGGGCACCGTAGGTTTCCAGCTCCCAGACGCGGTCGGGGGCCTCCCGGGCGTGTAGTTCGGCCATCCGCCAGTTGTTCAGAAATTTGCCGCCGCGCATGGTGTCGCGGAAATGGGTCTCCCAGGTGTCTTTCTCATTGGCGTTGCCCATCGCCGCCGCGCAGCCGCCCTCGGCCATCACGGTATGGGCCTTGCCGAATAGCGATTTGCACACCACCGCCACCGAGAGACCGTGTTCCCGGGCTTCGATCACCGCGCGTAGTCCGGCGCCGCCGGCACCGATCACCACGACGTCGTAGGTGTGCCGCTCCACTTCGGGCATAGCCGTGCTAACTCCTCAGTCGATGATGCGAAGATCGGAAATCGTGCCGCCGGCCACCAACATCACGTAGAAGTCGGTGAGTACGAGGGTGCCCAGCGTGGTCCAGGCGAGCTGCATATGCCTGGTGTTGAGCTTGGAGACCTGTGTCCAGAACCAGTACCGCACCGGATGTGCGGAGAAGTGTTTGAGCCGTCCGCCCGCGATATGCCGGCAGGAATGGCAGGACAGGGTGTAGGCCCAGAGCAGGATCACATTGCCGGTGATGATCAGACTGCCCAGACCCAGCCCGAATCCGCCGGTTCTGCCGTGGTAGGCGAGCACCGCGTCGTAGGTGTTGATCAGCGAGATGAGCACCGCGACATAGAAGAAGTAGCGGTGCGCGTTCTGGATGATCAGGGGCAGCCGGGTCTCTCCGGTGTACTTCGCGTGCGGTTCGGCCACCGCGCAGGCCGGCGGTGAGAACCACACCGACCGGTAGTAGGCCTTGCGGTAGTAGTAGCAGGTGAGCCGGAAACCGAGCAGGAACGGCAGCACCAGGAACCCGAGCGGCAGGAACATCGGCAGGTCGCCGAACGGGGTGCCGAAATGGCTCGCCCCTTCGACGCATGAGGTGCTCAGGCAGGGGGAGTAGAACGGCGTCAGGTAGTGGTAGTCGGGTACCCAATACGCCGTGCGTACAAAGGATCTGATGGCCGCGTAGATGACGAACGCGGCCAGTCCGATCACCGTGATCAGCGGCGGTAGCCACCACCGATCCGTGCGTAGGGTCCGGGCGGTGATCCGGGCCCGGGTCCTGCTGAATACGCCTGTACCCGCTTCGGGAGCGGTCGTGGTCGTTGTGGCACTCACTGGTCGATGCCTCGCTGATCGGCGGTGCGGGTGGTCATGGGTACCTCCGCGATCGAATGTGATGCTGAGCACCATACGCCCGGCCCGCTATCGAACGAGCAGGGTCTGCGTAATCTCGATGAGCTAGAGGGTGGGTGATTTGCGCCACATTTACTGACGATCTTGCGCGGGTGAACACGTCGCAAACGAAGACGGCCGGTCGCCTGTGCGGCGACCGGCCGTCCGAAGATCATCGGGTTGTGGCCCGATGCCCGGTGTTCAGTTATCCGGCGGTGAACTCCGGCCGATCACTGGGTACGTGGCCGCGAGTGGAAGCCGAGGCCCTCGTCCTGGGCGCCCATCCACGCCGATTCGTCGGATTTGCTGTCCGGGACGTAGATGGGTTCCTGGCCGCGGCGGCCCGCCACCTGCGGTGGCGGGCTCTTCTCCAGTTCGTCTGCATCGATGCAGAGCCGTTCCAGGTCGTTCTCCAGTCGCCGTACGGAGCCGGCGTCCCCATAATGGGTGCGCAGCACCCCGATGGAGTGGCGGAGCTGGTTTACGGCGTATCGGAGTTCCGCGATGTCGCTACGTGTCATGGATACCTCCTGAGTTGCTGACCGGTCGCGATGTGGAACGCCGCCCGGACTGCGCCGGCCGCCCGGCGTGCTTGTGACCGACCACACAAGGTGATCTACAACACAGTACGTCAAAATCCCGATTCCGGCTCGTCCGATGATCAAGATCGGGTTTCGGTTGGGGGCCGATGTGTACAGCTCGACCGACGGTCTGTGTGGGTCTATACGGCTGTCTAGCGCTCAGGCGAGAATCGCGAACACATCGCTCCGGCGGGACTCGATGGCTGTATGAACATCTCTAGTCGAGGCACTAGAAAACGGCATAAAGATGTATTGCCGGTATGGAGGCGATGTCGCGGGAGCGTGCGCCGCTGGCCGGGTGGATGTCCGGGGTCCGCGGTTGTGTGAGCGGCCCCGGAGGCAGTGGCGGTCCGCCGACGATATCGGACTCTCTACGCCTTTCTACGAATTCCTCTAGTAATGCCAATAGATTGATGGCGTGGCTGTCAGGTGGCGACACTGCGCAGGTAGCGCCCGAAATGCGGGACGGTGAACCCGATGGTGCCGCGCTCCGCGGAGTAGATGAGACCTTTCTTGATGAGCCCGTCGCGGGCCGGCGACAGTGATGCGGGTTTGCGGCCCAGCTCGGCGGCCACCGCCGACGTGGCGACCGGACCGTCGTCACCGGCGAGGTCGGCCATCGCGCGCATGTACTCGCGTTCGGCCGGGGTCGCCCGTTCGTACCGGGAGCCGAAGAATCCCACCGCGAGCTCCTCCTCGGCGGTCGGTGCCGCCACCTCGACATCCTCGGCGGTGATCGGACTGCCCGGCGCCTGATCCCAGGTCGCCTTGCCGTAGGCCTGCACGAAATACGGATACCCGTCGGCCTTGCGATAGAGCGCGGTGAGCGCCTCGTCGGAGAACTTCACGTCCTCGCGCTCGGCCGGCGCGATCAGCGCGCGGTCGGCCGCCGCCCGGTCCAGCCGGTCGATGCGGTGATAGCCGAACAGTCGTTCGGAATAGCTCTTGGACGCCGACAGGACCGCCGGCAGATGCGGCAGACCCGCCCCCACCACGATCAACGGCGCCGTGTCCTGGCTGAGTTCGTGGCAGGCGCCGCAGATGGCCGAGATATCGGCCGGGCCCAGATCTTGCATCTCGTCGATGAAGACGGCGATACCCGCGCCGACGTCCTGGGCCAGCGCCGCGGCCTCCATCAACAGTTCCACGAGGTCGATCTCGATATCGCCGGAGTCGGCGCGGCCGGTCACGGCCGGTACGTCGATACCCGGTTGCCATCGCTCCCGCATGCCCTTGTCCGCGGACGCGCGCAACGCGAACGCTTTGAGGATGCCCAGGAAATCGTCGATACGTTCCTGGTTGTGGTGCGTTTTGGCGATGGCTCGCGCGGCCGTGTGCAGAGCCGAGGACAGCGGCCGGCGCAACTCCTGGTCCGGGCGGGCTTCTATCTTGCCGGTGCCCCACCCCCGGGAAACCGCGGCCGAACGCAACTGGTTGAGCAGTACTGTCTTCCCCACCCCGCGCAGCCCGGTGAGCATCACGCTGCGCTCCGGACGACCCCGGGCGATCCGTTCGAGGACGATATCGAACGCGTCGAGCTGTTTGCCGCGCCCGGCGAGTTCCGGTGGACGCTGGCCGGCGCCGGGCGCATACGGGTTCCGCACGGGGTCCATACCCTCACACCGTAGCGAACCGATCGGAAAATCTGTCCGTATCTATGCCGGGTTCTGGAGAGGCTTAGTGGGCCTTCGGAGCCTTGCGCGCCACCGCGCCGTGACACCGGCCGGGATCGGCGGGACACGCCCGGACGAGACCTCCGCGTGACCTGTTGCCGGGTCGAAAAACGCTGGCGCGCCTGCACTTTGCAGGTGTACTCCCTGTTGGCGCGAAAAGGACACCCGTTCGGCTGGACAACACCCGGGCGGCATCGTAACCTTCTTGTGACTTAGTGGAGTCGAGTCGTTTCGTAAGTGAGGCGGCGCCATTGGTCACCGCCGCAGTCGGCCGCCGCGAATAGAGCAGGACGCGCGACCGGAACGACGGGAGAGCACGAGGATCGGAGACGTAGCTCGGTGGGTAAGCACAGCTTGCAGCGAGAATCCAAGCTGCCTAATTCTGTCAAGGGCGCACTGGTCATGGGCACGCTGGCCGCGACTACGGGCACGATGCCCGCGATCGCCTCGGCCGCGACGACCACGATCGACGTCCCCGGCATCGGTAAGTTCGACGTCGAGGTACCGGACCAGTTCGCCAGCCAGGCCGATCAGCTCAACCAGCAGCTGAACCAGGTCCTCGAACAGGCCCCCCACGCCATGCCCGCCGCTCCCGCGCTGCCCAACTTCGCGCCGCCCGCCCCGGTCCAGCAGACCCTCGGCGATATCGCGCTCGACGCCGCCAAGACCAAGGTCGGCGCCATGTACTCCTGGGGTGCCGCCGGCCCGGCCAACTTCGACTGCTCCGGCCTGGTCCAGTGGGCCTACAAGCAGGCCGGTATCAAACTGCCGCGTACCAGCTTCGAACAGTCCCATGTGGGCGCGCCGGTGGCCTTCTCCAACCTGAAGCCCGGCGATCTCGTCATCACCAACGGTGGCGGTCATGTCGGCCTGTACGCCGGTGACGGTCTGCTGCTGAACGCGGTGCAGTCCGGTGAGCCGGTCTCCTACACCCACCTGTCCGCCGACGATGTGGTCACCGCGCGTCGTATCGTATAGCGGGTGAACCGAGCCGCGACCGAGCCGAACGACGGCACCATCCAGGCCCGGGTCGACTCCTGGGTCTGGGCTGTCCGCTTGTTCAAAACTCGGTCGGCTGCCGCAGCCGCCTGTCGGGGCGGTCATGTGCGTGTGAACGGGGCGACGGCCAAACCCGCACAGCCGGTACGTCCGGGCGACGAGATCCGGATCCGGAACCACGGTCTGGAGCGCATCGTCGTCGTGGAACGGGTGATCACAAAACGGGTAGGTGCTCCGATCGCCGCCCAATGCCTGATCGACCGCAGTCCACCGCCTCCGCCCAAGGAAGTGCTCGCTGCCCTGCCGCAACGAGACCGCGGGACCGGGCGTCCGACCAAACGGGAACGTCGCGAAACCGACCGGCTGCTCGGTCGGACCGATCACTGAGCCCGCTCCCCGGCCCGGCGACCATCTTCTCGCCCAACGGTAGACCCGATCTCTATCGTCCGGCGTGGCCCACGTGCTCGGGCCGCGCCGGAGGTTCAGTGCTCGCGGGTACCGGCGGCGGATTACGGGGAGTCGGCGGTATCCGGATAGGTCCAGGGTCCGGCCGTCGTCGCCCCGGCGGGCCGGGGCGCTCCGACGACCGGAGTGGAGAACACGGCGATGAAAGCGACCGGGTCGGCCGCGGTGAGTTCGATGAGATGGGCCGCCGATGCGGAGATCCGGGCGAATCGACGTGCCAGCCGGCCCGCGTCGAGTGCCGGATCCGGTATCGAGTTCTCGGCCACCGCCTGCGGGGCCCTGGTCGCCGACCCCATCGGGATATCGACGGATACGGCGGCATCGACCACGGTGTCCTCGAAAACCTGTGCCGCATGGATCACTCCGCGGATGGTGCAGCCGGTTTCCCGGATATCGCGCAATGCGTTGTCCAGATCGTGGCGGTCGGCGGTATCGCAGCGCACCACCACAATCCGCTCTTCGAACCCCTCCAGCAGCGGCGGAACCGGCCGTGGTGACCGGGTCGGTACCACCACATCGCGTGCTCCGGCGGCGAGCAGACGGCGCACCATCACCGAGCCGAGGGCACCCAAACCACCACTGACGACGTAGGTTCCGGTCCGATCGATCATCATGGGCGGATCGAGCGCGATGCGCCCGGCCATGAAGCGAATAGCCCTATTGGCATCGACAACCCGCGTCCATGCGATGATATCTGTGGGTGGGGGGTCATCGGCGAGCCGTATCGATGCCAGCGTTCCGGCACCCGTGACCTCCGCCCGCAAATCCCCCCCGTTCGATCGCCGGCCGGGCTCGGCCGTGGCTGTGGATCCGGCCGGTCGCGGTGACCGGTCCGACCGCGTAGCCGTGTCGCGATCATCGAAAGATATTGCCGGGAAATCTGTTCCGATTCCGCACGGCCCCGGACGCCGCCCGGCCGGTGCGATCACAGCGGTGCCATCGCGCGGTTCCGGTTGTCCCTCGACACCGTTGCGGCCGTCCGCAGTCGCGGCCGTGCCCAGTGCGCGTGCCGCGTGGAACTGCGCGAGGCAGGTGAGGAAAGCGGTTCCCTCATCCGAGCTGTCCGCGGCGCCGTAGGTGGTGTGCGCGAACCGCGGTATCGCCCGGACCGCCGGTGCGAGCAGGGATTCCGGCCCGACCTCCAGAATCATCGCCATCCCGTCATCGGCCGCCCGCCGTAGCGCCGCGTCGAGTTCCACGCGGCCGGTGAGGTTTTCGGCCCAGTATCCGGCGGACATACCGGCCGCGTCGACGACGGCGCCCGCGTGGGTACTGGAATACAACGGTAGGCGGGAGAACCCGGAGCGAACCGGGCCGAGCTCGTCGAGGAATCGCGGTATCGCCTCGATCATGGCCGGGCTGTGCGCGGGATGATCCCGCGGGTGGCGGGCGGTGGCGATACCGCGGCGTTCCGCGCGGCGCACCACCACCTCCACATAGCGAGATGCGCCGGCGACCAGTACCGACCGCGGACCGTTGACCGCGGCGACCGTGACCTTGCCATCCAGCGGTCGTACCAGGCGGATCGCCTCGGACTCGGCGGTCAGTAGTTCGGCCGTCGCGCTCGAACCCGCCAGCCGGCCCGCCGCCCGGCCGCGCGTCACCACCACTTTCGCGGCCTCGGCCAGTGGCAGCGCCCCGGCGGTCACCGCCGCGGCGATCTCGCCGGGACCGTGACCGACGGCCGCATCCGGCCGCACACCCCACGCGGCGAGCAGTTCGGCGAGCGCGACCTGGTAGACGAACAGGGCGGGTTGGACGAACTCCGGATGTGCCGAAGGTTCGACGGTATCCGCGGCGAGCTCGAATCCGCCGGGCGGGCGGAAGCCGTATCGGGGAGTCCAGACCCGGGGCCCGCCGGCGGCGGCGACCGCGTCACCGGCCGCGGCGACCGCATCCGCGAAGACCGGATAGCGGCCGGCCAGCATACGGCCCATGCGCTCGTGTTCCCCGCCTTCGCCCGGGAACAGGAAGAGTACTCCCTGGGGTGAAGCGATCATCGTAGTGACATTGCGGAAAGCCGGACTGCCTGGCGGCCGTGGCGAGCGGATGGCCTCACGACTCGATTATGCCGGAGAAATCCGGGGATTCGGTTTGCCCGAAACTCCTGGCGCCGTGCGGCTTCCGTCGCCAACGGTCTGGACCGATCGACCGGTGGGATATCTGCGCGGCGGCGCGATCACCGTGCTCGGCGCGGCCGGCGTGTCTCCACCTGATCTAGATCGCGCCGGTGCGACCTAGCGCGGAATACAGCGCGCCGCCGGAGACCGGCAGGTAGTGCGTGGTCGTGGTATCGCGGGGGACCCGCACCGCTGTGGCTACTGGTTCCCGGGTCCGGCCGGTACCGTTGCCGTGTGGCCGATTCCGTGGACGGACGAACCCCCACTCTCCCGACTGTGCTGCGCTGCTGTGCGGCGCTGGCCGCCACCCCGGCGCGGCTGCTGCGCCCGCGGCGGCCCGATACCGATTTCCTGGCGCGGCTGGAATCCGCGCCGCTGCCCGCGGCCCGGGCGAGTGTGGAGTTGACCGTGCTCGTCCAGGGGCGGATGTCGGCGCCGACGACCATCGTCGCTGAGGGCGTGCGCAGTCTCGAGCATCTGCCCATGGCGATGGGCGCCTATATCGTCGAGCATCCCTCGGCGCGGTTCGTCGTGGACCCGGCACTGTGCGCACATGTCCACCGGCGGGTGCTGCCGGGGCTGCCCTTCCCGATTCCGTCACTGGTGGCGCCGGACGAACCGGTCCTCGGGCTGGCGGACGCACTGGCCGCACGCGATCTCGACCCCGCCACTGTCGATTTCGTACTGCCCACCCACCTGCACTGGGATCATATTTCCGGGGTGCTCGAACTGCCGGATTCGGTGCCGGTGCGGTTGCCGTCCGCGGAACTGGGCTGGGCGCTGCGGGGTCCGCACGCGCCGACCGGTGTGGTGCGGGGGCCACTGGAGGGCCGGTCGCTGGAACCGCTGGAGCTCGACGGTCCGCCGGTGCTCACCTTCGCGCGCAGCCTGGATCTGTTCGGGGACGGTTCGGTACTACTCGTGGACCTGGCCGGGCACACCCCGGGCAGTATCGGCGTCCTGCTGGCCACGAGTGACGGACGCCGGGTGCTGCTCGCCGGCGACTCGGTATGGAACCGGCTGCAGATCGAACTGATCCGGGAGAAGGCGCCCATGCCCGGGCGATTGTTCGACGCCGACCGCAATATCGCCTTCGAGACCATCCACCGGCTGCACGCGCTGCCGGACGGTATCGAGGTGGTCGCCGCGCACGACTACGACGCGGTGACTGCGCTCGCGGCGCGCTGAACCCGACGGCCCGGCGGGCCGGAGAGTGCGGGAAGCCAACCTTTCCCGGATGGCTTCCCGCGTTTCCTGCGTCGGATCGAATCGCCATTGGTCCGACGGAGGCCCAGGGGTTCCGGTGCGGGGGAACTGGCCCGATTCAGGCCGAAGCGACGAAACCGGCCAGCCGCGCGCTGATCAGTTCCTCGGCCTCGCCGACCATGCGGCCGATGAGTTCGGCGCAGCTCGGGATGTCCTCGATCAGGCCCTGGCACAGCCCGACCGACCAGATACCGGCGTCGAGGTCG
This sequence comes from Nocardia grenadensis NBRC 108939, assembly GCF_001613445.1. GTDB lineage: Bacteria > Actinomycetota > Actinomycetes > Mycobacteriales > Mycobacteriaceae > Nocardia > Nocardia grenadensis. Next base: position 8,646 of record NZ_BDCJ01000031.1, on the reverse strand, counting down.
CCCTCTTCGAAAACGCGCCGGCCGCGGGCACCGGACACCAGTTCGCGGACATCCTCGAATTTGCCGCCGGCCTTCTCGATCTCGACCACCTTGCGGCTCACCTCGTTGTCGGCGACCCGGGCGGTGTTGTGCATGGTGCGGAAGATCAGCTTGGTATCACGCTCGGAGTTGGCGACGATCTGCTCCTTGACCTTCCGGTCGATGGAGGACTCCTCGGTGCACAGGAACCGGGTCCCCATGTTCACGCCGTCGGCGCCCAGCGCCAGCGCCGCGACCAGGCCGCGGGCGTCGGCGATACCGCCGGAGGCGATGATCGGAATGGTCAGTGCGCGGGCCGCGGCGGGAATGAGCACCAGGCCCGGTACATCGTCTTCGCCGGGATGCCCGGCGCATTCGAAGCCGTCGATGCTGACCGCGTCCACGCCGATCTTCTGGGCTTTGAGGGCGTGCCGGACGCTGGTGCATTTGTGCACCACCTTGATCCCGGCCTCGTGGTAGGTGGGCAGAAACGGCTCGGGGTTGCTGCCGGCCGTCTCCACGATCCTGATCCCGCTGTCCACGATCGCCCGCGCGTACTCCTCGTACGGCGGCGGGTTGATCGAGGGCAGAATGGTCAGGTTCACCCCGAACGGCTTGTCGGTGAGTTCGCGCGTGCGCTCGATCTCGCGCCGGAGGTCGTCGGGCGTGGGCTGGGTCAGTGCGGTGATGAAACCGAGCCCACCGGCGTTCGCGACGGCTGCGACGAGTTCGGCCCGGCCGACCCACATCATCCCGCCCTGCACGATCGGGTGTTCGATACCGAAGGTCTCGGTGAACCTGGTCCGCAGCATCGGTGCTCTCCTCTACTTTCGCGGATAGTCCGCGTCTGCTGCATGGTGCCACGGGTGTCAGCGCCCGATCAACCCTGGAAGTGAGTCGTGATTCGCATATGTGATCGTATCTCGCGTAGCTGGATGACGTGCGCAGCGGCCAGTATCACCCCAAATACACGCTTCAACGAGCGCGGACTCTCTCCTCGGGTGGGTTCCTCGGGATTAACCGCTATTCGTGCCCGATTTCCTTGCCGGTGCTGATGTGAATTGTTATTCTGCCGACATGTTCACACTGCGTGTGGCGCCGGACACTCCGGCGGGACGCGCGGTACCGAGAGGAGTACGTGGGATGTCCACCGGTGCGCAGGCCCTCGCCGAGCCGATCAGATCGCGTCGCAACCACTGGAACAACCAGCTCGCCACGCATGCGGTCATGCGGCCCGACGAGGTGGCGCTGCGTTTCCGCGGTGCCGACACCACCTGGCGGCAATTGCACGAACGGTCGCAGAAATTCGCCGACGCCCTAGCGCGCCGCGGCGTCGGCCTCGGCGACCGGGTCCTCATCCTGGCTCTCAACTACCCCGAGTACCTGGAGGCCGTGTTCGGGATCAATGCCCTGGGTGCCATCGCGGTCCCGGTGAACTTCCGGCTCACTCCGCCCGAGGTCGCCTATATCGTCGGCGACAGCGGTGCCAGGGCCGTGGTCACCGATACCGTGCTGCAGCCGCTGGCCACCGCGGTACAGGGCCAGGCGCCGGGCCTCGAGCACTGCTTCGTCATCGGCGGTACCAGTGCCGACGGGGTCGTCGGCTTCGCGGACGCGATCGCCGAGGCTGGGGATGCGCACACCCCGCTCGACATCCCCGAGGACACGCCGTGCCTCATCATGTACACCTCGGGCACCACCGGCAGCCCGAAGGGCGCCATCCTCTCCTACGGCAATATGAACTCCCAGGCGCTCACCTGTATCCGCGCGCTGCAGCTCGAGCAGGAGTCGATCGGTTTCTGCACCTCGCCGCTGTTCCATATCGCCGGACTCGGCAGCCTGGCACCGGCTTTCCTGCTCGGCGCGAAGACGGTGCTGCATCCGCTGGGCGCCTTCAGCGCGACCGAGTTCCTCGACGCCGTGGAGGCCGAGCAGGCCACCTCCGCGTTCTGCGTGCCCGCCCAGTGGCAGCTGATCTGTGACGAGCCGACCGTCAAGCAGCGCAAACTCGCGCTGCGGGCGCTGAGCTGGGGTGCCGCGCCCGCCTCGGACACTGTGCTGAAGGCGATGGCCGACGCGTTCCCCGATGCCTTCAATGTCGCGGTGTTCGGGCAGACCGAGATGTCGCCGATCACCTGTGTACTCGAAGGCAAGGACGCCATCCGCAAGCTCGGTTCGGTCGGGAAGGTCATCCCCACCATCCAGGCCCGCATCGTCGACGACGAGATGAACGATGTGGCGCCCGGCGAGGTCGGTGAAATCGTCTACCGCGGCCCCACCATGATGTCGGGCTACTGGAACAAGCCGGAGGCGACCGCGGATGCGTTCGCCGGCGGGTGGTTCCACTCCGGTGATCTGGTCCGCCAGGACGATGAGGGCTTCGTCTACGTCGTGGACCGCAAGAAGGACATGATCATCTCCGGTGGCGAGAACATCTACTGTGCCGAGGTGGAGAACGTCCTGTTCTCGCATCCGAAGATCCGTGAGGCCGCGGTGATCGGCAAAGCGCACGAGAAGTGGGGCGAGGTACCGGTCGCGGTGGTCGCGCTCAACGATCCGGCCGACGCTCTCACCCTCGCGGAACTGGAATCGTTCCTCAACGAGAACCTGGCCCGCTACAAGCATCCGAAAGAGCTGGTGCTCGTGGCGGAACTGCCGCGCAATGCCAGCGGCAAGGTCGTGAAAGTCGAACTGCGCAAGCTCGATTCGTAGGTAACGTTTCACGTGAATCATGCGCCGGATCGGTTCCGCCGATCCGGCGCACAGCCGCGCCGGGGACTCCGGCGCGCCCGGTGGCCAGCATTTATCCCGGGCAGTGGTGCGCCCCGCGAGCGCATGGTCGATCATCTACGCCATGTCGGATCAACATGCTGCAGTCCTCGCCCTGCACTGGCAGGTGAACGTTATTCGGCCGGAAGGGTTCTTCGGCCCGATGCTGGCCGAACCGGTGGCCGCCAGCGGAGTGGTGCAACGGGCCGCGGACTTCCACAAACAGGCGGCAGAGCTGGGACTGCCGGTTATCTGCACGCGGTTCATCGTCCCGGAAGGGGAAGGGCGGCTGGTGCGCAATACCGGGTTCATGCAGTCGGTCGGGGCCGCCCAGCACGAATTCCGCCCGGACGCTCCGGGAAGCCGGCTGATCGACGAGATCGCCGGACAGGCCGACCGCATCGTCGACAACCAGAAGCTGTCGGGGCTGGCCGGTAACGATCTGCCGCGCTGGCTGGTCGAGAACGATATCGACACGCTGTTCCTGACCGGCGTCGCCACCAACCTCACCGTCGAGCAGACCGCACGCCACGGCACCGACCTCGGTTTCACCGTCTATACGGTCGCCGACTGCGTGGCTGCCGCCGACCACCAGGTGCACACGGCCTCTCTGGCCAATATCGCACTTGTCAGCGCCGGCCTCCGCACCAACGCAGACGCCTTCGACGACCTCGATTGACCTTCCGCCGGTCGAGGTGCAGGTCTGCGTAGATCCTCCGTCTACTCCGGAGGGTCTGCATCCGTGGTCGGGCCCGCCCCGCCGGAGGCGGGGCAATCGAACACACCTCAGATCATGTTCTTCTCGGTCATCCACCGCATCACCTGCCAGCCGCAGAACACCGGGATCCAGCAGGTGAGCACCCGGTAGAGCAGCACCGACGGCACCGCGACCGCGGCGGGAAGACCGAATGCGGCCAGACCGCCGATCAGCGCGGCCTCGACCGCGCCGACACCGCCCGGTGTCGGCGCGGCCGAGGCCAGGGTGCCGCCGATCATCGTCACGATGGTGACGGTGATGAAGGTCGTACCGCCGCCGAACGCCTGGACACTGGCGAACAGCGCGAGCGCCTGCCCGAGGGTCAGGGCCGCGCAGCCGAGCACGATGATCACGCAGCGTTTCGGGTCGCGGGCCAGCAGCGCCAGCTCGCCGACGACCTCCTGCACCTGCGGGAGTACCGAATTATTGAGCCAGCGACGCAGTTTCGGCACGAACATGAAAGTACCGACGATCCCCACCCCGACTCCGGCGATCAGATAGAGGATGGTCGGCGACGGTACGAAATGTGAGAGGTCGGCCGAGGTCCCGGCGGCCACGCTGAACAGCACCAGCAGCCCGATATGCGTGCAGACCTGCACAGCCTGCTGCAATGCCACCGCGGCCGTGGCCCGCACCGCGCCGACTCCGCCCTTCTGGAGGAAGCGCACGCTCAGGGCCAGTCCACCCACCCGCGCGGGAGTGGTGGTGGCGGCGAAGGTGTTCGCGATCTGCATGAGGACCAGCGGCCAGTACTTCACCACACTGGACGCGCAGGCCCACAGGGCCGCGGCCGTACCGAGGTAGGTCAGCGACGACAGCGCCAGGCCGGCCAGGGCCCACCACCAGTTGGCCTCTTTGAGCTGGGTGAAGAAGGTCGGTACCGCGCTGATGAACGGGTAGGCCACATAGACCAGGCCGATCAGCAACACCAGTTGGATGAGGCTCTTCCGGCTGAACCGGGTGATCTGCTCGGCTTCGATCCGGTCCTCGCCGGTCTGGGTGCGGACCTCTTCGCGGGCAGCCGACACCACCGATTTCCAGTCCGTGATGGATTTCCGGATCCCGCCCGGCATGGCGAATTTGGTGAGCCGACGCGAGGCGGTGAGCACGGTCCGCTCGCCGAGCACGCCGATCGCCGACCGCACGGCCGCCGCGGCGCCGAAAACCGCGGTCATCGAAACCAGCAGTTGGGCGATATCGGATTGCAGCTGTGCGTCGGAGGCACACAGTTCCGCCGCGGTGAAGCCACCGAACAGCGCACCGTCGGGTCCTATCCGGATCTCGGCGGGCCGCAGTTCACCGTGCGCGATCCCGCGTTCGCGCAGCACAGTCAGCGCCCGCCACACCGAATCGAGGGCCGCGGTATCGGCGGGATCCTGTTCGATCGAGCGTCCGGCCGGCAGCGTATGCGCGTACAGCATCCAGCCGCGCGGCAGTCCGGCGACCGTGACCGGTCGGTGCGCGGCCAGGCCGAGTTCGGCCAGCGCGATCGCCATCAGCGCGCGATGCTCGACCGCGCGATGCATGGAACCGTGCAGCGGCGCGGTTTCGCTGGAACGGAAGGTCAGCCAGCGCCACAACTGGCGCAGCGCGCTCAGCGAGCGCTGATTCTTGCCGTACAGTTCGACCACCAGCGCCCGCTCGCGTTCCTCCACGGTCGCCGAGAGCAGCAGCGCGCCGGGACCGGCCGGCCGAACGACGGTGAACCGGGTGACGGTGTAGTCGCGGCGGGCCAGCTGGCGCACCGCCGCGTCCAGCGGTACCTCCAGCGCCGGAGTACCCACCAGCAGCACGATCACCGCGCCGACCAGCCAGCCGACCACCAGGCCGAACATGGCGCGGGCCGGAACCACGGTGCTGACCACCAGGTGGATCGGTGCGAACGCCAGCAGCAGCACCCACAACCAGCGTCGTGGCCGCACCGGCAGCCACGGGCTGGAGACGGTGAGCACCGCGGCCAGCATGGCAATCCAGCGGGGGTCGTCCAGGAACTGCTGCAGGAAGGTTTTGTCGTCCAGATTCTCCGGCACCTGCAGGTGCCACTGTGGGGCCGACAACCCACTCGGTGTGATGGACAGCAGCAGGACCGCGGTGAGCCCGGCGGTGGCGTAACCGGCGAGCAGTTTCCATTGCCGGCCGAACGCCAGTTCCACCAGGATCGCGAACGGCAGGATGAGGATGACGATCCCGTACAGCAGATAGACCAGGTTGGACTGGTCGGGGTTGAGGAATCCGACGATATTGGAAACCGAACGTTCCAGCGCCAGCCACTCGGGCCGGGTGATCAGGGAACCGGCGATGACGACAGCCACGCCGACGGCCGCGAAGACGACACGCAGAATATCGCTGGTCCGCCGCGTGAGCGGCTGGAGGAGACTGCCCGTGACCGGGATCTCCCGCCCATCGACTCGCATGTCGTATCGGTACTTTCGGATCGAGGTGACGCTGACGGGCCGGTCACGCCCACCAGCAGGTGAGTATGCAGGAGCCCGAGCCGGACGATACACACCAACACGCTGTCAGAATCCAGGGGTGAGTGGTGATCAACGCATCTGTTTCGTAGGAGATTCTTTCGTCGCCGGCGTGGGCGACCCGCAGGCTCTGGGCTGGACCGAGCGGCTGACCGCGCACGACCTGGGCCGCGGGCAGGATAAATAGGATATTTTTTACGTAAATTAGGTTTCTTCACCGGAAAATGTCCCAGACGGTGAGCTGGTCGTATCCGGCCGGTGGCGTGTCAGTTCGCCGATACGCCTGGTGCCGGAGCGCGCCGCATGACCGCGAAGACGTCCCCGAGCTCGGGCACCGACCGTTCCAGTTCGTCACCGAAATCGCATTCGCATTCCAGCTGGCTCAAGGTGCCGACCATGGTGAGTGCGGCCCGCGCGAACGGAGTGCATTCCGGCGGCAGGGTCAGCTCCCGCATCACATTCGACAACCGCAGGGCGGTGGTACGCAGCACCTGCTTGCGCAACCACGGTGTGGTGATACGGAACCGCGGATGCCGTACCGGTTCCGCGCAGGCCGACAGGGCCGCGTCGAGTGCCACCGCATCGAAGGCCCGGCCCGGCAGCGCGAACCCGTGCGTCCGCACCGCCGTCTCCACCGCGGCCGGGCCACCGTTGCAGATCGCGTCGCACATCTCGACCACCAGCCGGGTGAAACCCGGATGCGGCCACGGCGCGCACGCACCGAAATCCATTACCCCCAGCCGCCCGTCGGCGAGCAGCCGTAGATTGCCGGGATGCGGGTCGCAGTACAGCAGCCCGTGCTCCTCCCATCCGGTCAGCACGAACCGCATCATCAGCTCGCCGACCCGGTCCCGCTGTGCCCGGCTCCCGGACTCGATGAGCCGGGTGGCCGGAATCCCGTCGAGCCATTCCGAGACGAGTACGTCGCCGCGCTGTGCCAGTACCTCGGGCACCCGGAATTCGGCACTGTCGGCATACGCCCTCGCGAACGCTCGCTGATTATCGGCCTCGGCCGCGTAATCCAGCTCCGCCCGCACGCTCTCGCAGAGTGCCTCGGTCACCGATTTCACATCCGCGCCCGGCAGGAACACCGACGCCAATGTCGAGATCCGCCGCAGTTGCACCAGATCCGACTCCACCGCCGCCCGGGCGCCCGGATACATCACCTTCACCGCGACCGCGCGCCCGTCGCGCCAGACCCCCCGATGCACCTGGCCGATCGAGGCGGCGGCGGCCCGCCGATCGTCGAACTCGCGGAACAGTGCCCGCCAGTCCGGCCCCAGATGTTCGGCCAGTACGGCGTGCACGGTGGCGGGCAGCATCACCGGCGCCGAATCCTGTAACCGGGCCAGGGCGGCCTGGTACGGGGCGGCGATATCGCGAGGCAGTGCCAGCTGGTAGATCGCCAGCAGCTGGCCGAGTTTGGCCGCGCAGCCCTTCAGTTCACCCAGCACCGCGAACATGTGCTCGGCGGTCCGGGACTGGATATCCCGGTTCACCTCCTGCGCCGAACGGCCGAACGCCCGGCGGCCCGCGCCCGCCGCCTGCCGACCCGCGAACGCGACCGGAAGTGCTACGAGCTTGGCGCTGCGCAGCGCCCGCCGCACCGGCGGCGCACCAGGATCACGTCGACTGCTCATACCTCATCCCCAGAAGCGATTCGCCAGTTCTCCTGTGCAGTCTGGCATATTTGCGCCTAGACTGTCTGGGACGTATCAGCTGCCGAGAAAGGTGCATCCATGGGATCCCGCACGGTGGTCGCCGACGTCGCAGACGAACTGGCGCGTCGCGTCGCCGCAGGGGAATATCAGCCGGGTGGGCTGATGCCCTCGGTCCGGCAGGTCGCCGAGGAATTCGAGATGAACCGGGCCACCGCCCAGCTCACCCTCGGCCGGCTGGAGTCCTACGGATTCGTCGAGGCACGGCGCGGTAAGGGTTTCACCATCCGTGAGGTCCGCGCGGCCGGCGGTCTCGACGTCTACCGGCACCTCTTCCGGTTCTCCATCCCGATGCCCGAGGTCGCGATCGAGATGTTCCGCGATATCGTCGAGGTCGAGCGCGGCATCGTCATGGACGCACTGCTCTCCTACACCGGTCTCGCCCACGGTGCCGCCGCCGCGGCCGGCGTCGACCTCGCCGAACTGAAAGCCGAGATCGACACCCTGGAAACGCTGGCGCGGCTGGACGTTCCCGACTATCGGCGCATTCTCGCCATAGAGATCGGCGTGGTTCGCAAACTGCTGGTGGCTCTCGAATCGAGTATGCAGCGCGCCATCTTGAACTCCATCGGCGAAATGGTGCTCGAAGTTCCCGAGGCCGTCGACGCCTACTTCGCCGGCGCCGCCGATCTGCACGTCCTGGTGTGGCGGGCACTGATCGCGGTCTGGGAATCGGAATCCGGCCCCACCCCGGCCCAGCTGGCGCTGTTCGAGGACCTGTTCGGGATGTACCACAACAAGGTCATCGCCCGCTTCGAGGAACTACTCGGCACCGACGCCGAAGCCGAAGAAGTCCACGCGGCCACCGCCTGAACGAATTTGCGCGACGACCGGAGGGCCGAACCCGGCGGGTCTCGCGGTGGCGCAAGTCCACATGCCGATCCGCCGTTCGATGCCGACGCAACCTTATGCG
>NZ_BDCJ01000030.1 GCF_001613445.1 Nocardia grenadensis NBRC 108939 | reverse complement strand
GCCGGCTGGGAAGTCGATGTCGCCGCCGACGGCACCCGTCCGGATTGGGCGAAGGCGCTGCCGGAGGAGATGCTGGGCGCTCCGGCCGATTCCAATATCGCGACACCGGTCTTCGACGGTGCGCGTGAGGAGGAACTGACCGGGCTGCTGGCGTCGACTCTGCCCAACCGTGATGGTGAGCGCATGGTCAACGACGACGGCAAGTCGATGCTGTTCGACGGTCGTTCGGGTGAGCCGTTCCCGTACCCGGTGGCGGTGGGCTACATGTACATCCTGAAGCTGCACCACCTGGTCGACGACAAGATCCACGCCCGCTCGACCGGCCCGTACTCGATGATCACCCAGCAGCCGCTCGGTGGTAAGGCGCAGTTCGGTGGTCAGCGCTTCGGTGAGATGGAGTGCTGGGCCATGCAGGCCTACGGCGCGGCCTACACGCTGCAGGAACTGCTGACCATCAAGTCCGACGATGTGGTGGGCCGGGTGAAGGTCTACGAGGCGATCGTCAAGGGCGAGAACATTCCGGAACCGGGCATCCCGGAATCGTTCAAGGTTCTGCTCAAGGAACTCCAGTCCCTGTGCCTCAATGTCGAGGTGCTGTCGTCGGACGGCGCCGCGATCGAGATGCGCGACGGCGACGACGAGGATCTCGAGCGGGCGGCGGCCAACCTGGGCATCAACCTGTCCAGGAACGAAGCGGCCACCGTCGACGATCTGGCGAACTAGGGCGTTGGCCGGGTGCCGTGACGAATTACGGCGCGGCACCCGGCCAACGCGTTCGAATCCAATAGAGAACTTTTGCTCGTATTCGACCCGCACAGGGGAAAGGAAGTTACGTGCTAGACGTCAACTTCTTCGATGAACTCCGGATCGGCCTGGCCACCGCCGACGACATCCGCCAGTGGTCCTACGGCGAGGTGAAGAAACCGGAGACCATCAACTACCGCACGCTCAAGCCGGAGAAGGACGGCTTGTTCTGCGAGAAGATCTTCGGTCCCACCCGGGACTGGGAGTGCTACTGCGGTAAGTACAAGCGCGTCCGCTTCAAGGGCATCATCTGTGAACGCTGCGGCGTCGAGGTGACCCGGGCGAAGGTGCGCCGTGAGCGGATGGGCCATATCGAGCTGGCTGCCCCCGTCACCCACATCTGGTACTTCAAGGGTGTGCCGAGCCGCCTCGGCTACCTGCTCGACCTGGCGCCGAAGGATCTGGAAAAGATCATCTACTTCGCCGCCTACGTCATCACCGCGGTCGACGACGAGATGCGGCACAACGAGCTGTCGACTCTCGAGGCCGAGATGGAGGTCGAGAAGAAGACCGTCGCCGATCAGCGCGACGCCGACCTCGAGGCCCGGGCCCAGAAGCTCGAGGCCGATCTGGCCGAGCTCGAGGCCGAGGGCGCGAAGTCCGATGTGCGCCGCAAGGTCAAGGACGGCGGCGAGCGGGAGATGAAGCAGCTCCGCGACCGGGCCCAGCGTGAGCTGGACCGGCTCGAGGAGATCTGGAACACCTTCACCAAGCTGGCTCCCAAGCAGCTGATCGTGGACGAGGTCCTCTACCGCGAGATCACCGATCGCTACGGCGAGTACTTCACCGGCGCGATGGGCGCGGAGTCCATCCAGAAGCTGATGGAGAACTTCGATATCGAGGCCGAGGCCGAGAGCCTGCGCGAGACCATCCGCAGCGGTAAGGGCCAGAAGAAGCTGCGTGCGCTCAAGCGGCTCAAGGTCGTCGCGGCATTCCAGACCAACGGCAACTCCCCGATGGGCATGGTGCTCGACGCCGTTCCGGTGATCCCGCCGGAGTTGCGGCCGATGGTCCAGCTCGACGGTGGCCGCTTCGCCACCTCCGACCTGAACGACCTCTACCGTCGCGTCATCAACCGCAACAACCGCCTCAAGCGACTGATCGACCTCGGTGCCCCCGAGATCATCGTCAACAACGAGAAGCGGATGCTGCAGGAATCCGTCGACGCGCTGTTCGACAACGGCCGTCGCGGCCGGCCGGTCACCGGCCCGGGTAACCGCCCGCTGAAGTCCCTGAGCGATCTGCTCAAGGGTAAGCAGGGTCGTTTCCGGCAGAACCTGCTCGGTAAGCGTGTCGACTACTCCGGCCGTTCGGTGATCGTCGTCGGCCCGCAGCTGAAACTGCACCAGTGCGGTCTGCCCAAGCTGATGGCGCTGGAGCTGTTCAAGCCGTTCGTGATGAAGCGGCTGGTCGACCTCAACCACGCGCAGAACATCAAATCCGCCAAGCGGATGGTCGAGCGGCAGCGGCCGCAGGTGTGGGACGTCCTCGAAGAGGTCATCGCCGAGCACCCGGTGCTGCTGAACCGTGCGCCCACCCTGCACCGCCTCGGTATCCAGGCCTTCGAGCCGCAGCTGGTCGAGGGTAAGGCCATCCAGCTGCACCCGCTGGTTTGTGAGGCGTTCAACGCCGACTTCGACGGTGACCAGATGGCCGTGCACCTGCCGCTGTCCGCGGAGGCGCAGGCCGAGGCCCGCATCCTGATGCTGTCCTCGAACAACATCCTGTCCCCGGCGTCGGGTCGCCCGCTGGCCATGCCGCGTCTGGACATGGTGACCGGTCTGTACTACCTGACCCGGCTCGACGAAGGCGCCAAGGGCGAGTACCGGCCCGCGACGGCCGACGGTCCGGAGCAGGGCGTGTACTCCTCGCCGGCCGAGGCGCAGATGGCGGTGGACCGCGGTGAGCTCACCGTGCGGTCGACCATCAAGGTGCGGCTGACCGATCAGCGTCCGCCCAGGGACGTCGAGGCGGAACTGTTCCCGGAGGGCTGGCGGCGCGGCGACGCGTGGACCACCCAGACCACCCTGGGCCGGGTACTGTTCAACGAGCTGCTCCCGGGTGACTACGCGTTCATCAACGAGCCGATGCCGAAGAAGCGGCAGGCGACGATCATCAACGATCTCGCCGAGCGCTACCCGATGATCGTGGTCGCGCAGACCGTCGACAAGCTCAAGGACGCCGGCTTCTACTGGGCCACGCGTTCGGGTGTCACCGTCTCCATGTCGGACGTGCTCGTTCCGCCGGAGAAGGCCGAGATCATGGAGCGCTACGAGGCGCAGTCCGATCAGATCGAGAAGAAGTACCAGCGTGGTGCGCTCGATCATCAGGAGCGCAACAACGCGCTGGTCAAGATCTGGCAGGAAGCGACCGAAGAGGTCGGTCGGGCGCTGCGCGCGCATTACCCGGCCGACAACCCGATCATCACGATCGTCGATTCGGGCGCCACGGGTAACTTCACCCAGACCCGTACCCTCGCGGGTATGAAGGGCCTGGTGACGAACCCGAAGGGTGAGTTCATCCCGCGGCCGATCAAGTCCTCCTTCCGTGAGGGCCTGACGGTGCTGGAGTACTTCATCAACACCCACGGTGCTCGTAAGGGTCTGGCCGACACCGCGCTGCGTACCGCCGACTCGGGTTACCTGACCCGTCGTCTGGTGGACGTCTCGCAGGACGTGATCGTGCGCGAGCACGACTGCGGCACCGAACGCGGTATCACCGTGCATATCGCGGAGAAGCAGCCGGACGGCCTGCTCATCCGTGACCCGCACGTGGAGACCTCGGCCTACGCCCGCACCCTGGCCGCGGACGCGCTCGACGAGAGCGGCAACGTCGTGGTCACCAAGGGCGCGGACCTGGGCGATCCCGCGATCGAGGCGCTGCTGGACGCCGGTATCACCGAGGTGAAGGTCCGCTCCGTGCTGACCTGCACCACCGGCACCGGAGTCTGCGCGACCTGCTACGGCCGCTCGATGGCCACCGGCAAGCTCGTCGATATCGGCGAGGCCGTCGGTATCGTCGCCGCCCAGTCCATCGGTGAGCCCGGTACCCAGCTGACCATGCGTACCTTCCACCAGGGTGGTGTCGCGGGTGACGACATCACCGGCGGTCTGCCCCGTGTGCAGGAGCTCTTCGAAGCTCGTGTGCCCAAGGGCAAGGCACCGATCGCGGAGGTCTCGGGTCGGGTACGGCTGGAGGACGACGACCGCTTCTACAAGATCACCATCATTCCCGACGACGGCGGGGACGATGTGGTCTACGACAAGCTGTCCAAGCGCCAGCGGCTGCGCGTGTTCAAGCACGACGACGGCACCGAGCGGCTGCTCTCCGACGGCGATCACGTCGAGGTCGGCCAGCAGCTGCTGGAGGGCGCGGCGGATCCGCACGAGGTGCTGCGCGTGATGGGCCCCCGGCAGGTTCAGATCCACCTGGTCCACGAGGTCCAGGAGGTCTACCGGAGCCAGGGTGTGTCCATCCACGACAAGCACATCGAGGTCATCGTTCGCCAGATGCTGCGCCGGGTGACGATCATCGATTCGGGTGCCACCGAGTTCCTGCCCGGTTCACTCACCGAGCGTTCGGAGTTCGAGGCATCCAACCGCCGCGTGGTCGCCGAGGGCAATGAGCCCGCGGCGGGACGTCCGGTGCTGATGGGTATCACCAAGGCGTCGCTGGCCACCGATTCGTGGCTGTCGGCGGCGTCCTTCCAGGAGACCACCCGAGTCCTGACGGACGCGGCGATCAACTGCCGCTCCGACCGGCTCATCGGCCTCAAGGAGAACGTGATCATCGGTAAGCTGATCCCGGCCGGTACCGGTATCAACCGGTACCGCAACATCCAGGTTCAGCCGACCGAGGAAGCGCGTGCCGCGGCGTACGCGGTGCCGTCCTACGACGACACCTACTACAGCCCGGAGGGCTTCGGCGCCACCACCGGTGCCGCGGTCCCGCTGGACGATTACGGGTTCAGCGACTACCGGTAATCGGTAGGTAGCAACAGCATTCGGCCCCGCACCGTTTCGGTGCGGGGCCGAAGTGCGTTCCGGGCCCGTTGTTCGCCGGCCGGGGCCGGGAGCTTTTCCGCAGGCCGTCCGGCAGCGCGGCCGGGCGGAATTCGAAACTGCTGTCGGGTGCGGCGTGGTATCCGGCCCCGGCCGCGGCCGGATCGGTTCAGCAGTGGGAATATGAACCGGGCATTTCGATCACATTGCGTACAAACGTCGTTGGGTCGAACAGTGGTGAATACCGTGGCAGCGCACTGTCTGCCGGAGTCGTCGAACAGTTGCCGAACCGACGACCGCCGGAGGGCCCATGACATTCCGAATCACCCAGCTCGTGCGCGGTACTCGGGCACGCGCCGGGCGTGCGCAGGATGCCGGTGTAAAGGTTACGAAGCCGGCACGTCGCCGCCGATGGTTCCGGCGGCTCGCGGTGCTCGGTTCAGTTCTGTTCGTGCTCCCCGCAATGCTCGGGGCGGCCGCGCTGGCCGCGGCCGGGGACACCGAATCGGTAGCGACCGCCGGTTTTCCGGCACTGAACTGGATGAACGTCCGCGATTCCAGCGGCGTCGAACTGACCCACTATCGGTTCGTCACCACACACGGCAGTCTGTTCGAGCCGTTGGAAACGGCCATCTCGGTGGTACTCGGACTCGAATTCGCCGGCTATATCGTCATTGTGACAGGTGCGATCTGGGTGATCGGCTACACGATGAGCTTTCACTGGCTGGATCCGTTCGGGGACGCGCTATCCGGAGTCGCCCGAAGCCTGCACGCGCAGATCGGTATCCCGATGGTGCTCATCGTCGCGGCTTCGCTCGGTGCGTTCATTGTGGCGTGGTTCGTGTTGCGCGGCCACTACGCGCGGGCGGCCACCCAGGCGGTGACCATGGTCGGGGTCGCCGTGATCGGGCCGGCCTTCATGGCCCAACCGCTCGAGGATGTCCTCTCTTCGCACGGGCTGATGTCGCAGGGGCGGGATCTCGGTATCGCGGTCGCGGCCGGGCTCACCGGGCATATGCACAGCGACCCGACCGGGCTGGTCGCGACGATGCAGGTGAATCTGGCCGATAATTTCGCCCGGCGGCAGGTCCAGGTGTGGAACTTCGGGCATGTGCTCGACGACCGGCCGGGCTGCGCGGCTGTCTGGTCGGCCGGAATGCGGTCGGGTTCGGATTCGGCCCTGGCCTCCGGGCTGCGTGCCTGCGGTGATGCGGCGGCGCACCAGGCCGCGCTGAACCCGACCATGGGACAGGTGGGCTCGGGGCTGGTCGTACTGATCTGCGCCGGTATTCTGCTCGCGTTCGGGACCTACCTCTCGATCAAGATCATCTGGTCGGCTCTCGATTCGATCTTCCACGGTTTCGCGGCGATATTCGGTTTCGCGGCGGGTGGTTTCGTCTACGGTCCCACGCAGACGTTCCTGGTCCGCAACCTCGTGGACAGCTTCTACGGTGCCGTGGTGATGGCGGCCTATGTCATTTATCTGGGTTTGTATGTACTGTTCCTCGGCAACCTGTTCGACCAGGCGGGCGATCAAGCGACCTTGGTCCTGATCCTCGGCGCGGTGGTGGAAATCGTCGGCCTGCTCCAGTTCCGGCGGTTCTCCGCCGCGCTGCGGCAGGGCAACGAGTGGATTGTCGATCGGTTCTCGCTCGCTCTACAGCAGGCGCCGGGCGGTGGTGCGGGCGGTGCCGGCGGCGGTTCGGCGCTCGGCATGGGTTCCAGCGGCCTGTCCAACTCCGGTGTTCCGGGACTCGGATTGATCGCCGGGGCCGCCGCGCTCAGTACGTTGAACAGCACCCCGGCGGCGGCATGGCTGTTCGACCGGGTCGCGCCGCTGGAACCGCATTCCCGGAAACGGCAGAGCGCCATGCTCGACCAGTGGGGTGCGTGGAACATGCGGTGGAACGACGAGAAGATCGGGGGCCCGGACGGTCTGTTCACGCACGCCTTCCTCGATCGGCTGCACCTCTCCCATGCCGCCAGGGACGCGACCGCAGTCGCCGATATGGCCGGCCGGGGCGGGGTGAACACGGTGCGGGGCGCGGCCGCCGCGGTCGACGGGGTGCTCGTCGGCGGTGGCGGATTCCTCGGGCAGGTCGCCGCATCGTTGCGCGGCGCCGGCTTCACCGACGAGAACATGATCCAGCGCGCGGTGGAGGCACGAGGTTATGTGGTGAAACACGGGGGCGATGTGTCGCTGGCCGATAAGAACCTGGCCGAAGTGGTCGCGGCCTCGAATTACGCTGCGGCGATGAACACTCCGGCGGCCCATGCGGAACTGGAGCGGGCTGTGCTCGCCTACTCTCTCGGACGGGAGGGGATCCAACTGCGCGGCGCGGCGCGGCGGGCCGGCGAAGAGTATCTGTCCGCGCCGGCCCGGGCGAAGCTGAACCGGATCCAGAGGGTGGCGACCGGCGAGGAGACGGCGGAGTACTCCGAGGAAGAGGCGGCCCGGATCCTGCGCTGGATCGGTGACGAACACGCGCAGCGGGTCTCCACTGCGATGACCGCCTTCGTCGTCGACCCGGCCGATATCGAGAATCGCCGCCGCTTCTTCGCGGCGCAGAACGCGGCCGTCGACACCGACTACTGGGCCGCCGAAGCGACCCGCGCGCCCGCGTCGGCCTTCGCCGCCGGCTGAGTCTCGGCATCCCTGGTGGCCACCGCGGAGTTGGTACCGGTGGTTTCGGTCGGCCGGGGTCGCGGCGTGGCGGTGCGCGCATGGGTGGCGTAGAGCGTCAGGCCGACGAAGGCGAGACCGCCCACCAGATTGCCGATCACCGTGGGGATCTCGTTCCAGATCAAATAGTCGCCGATCGAGAAGTCACCACCGAGCAGCAGGCCGGACGGGAAGAGGAACATATTGACGATCGAATGCTCGAATCCCATGTAGAAGAACAGCATGATGGGCATCCACATGGCGATGACCTTCCCGGACACCGAAGTCGACATCATCGCCGCGACCACCCCGGTGGAAACCATCCAATTGCAGAGCACACCGCGGATGAAAAGCGTGAGCATGCCCGCGGCACCGTGGTCGGCGTAACCGACCGTGCGGGAAACGCCGATTTCGCCGAGTTTCTGTCCGACTTCATTGGGATCCATCGAGAAACCCATCGTCACGATGACCGCCATCATGACCGCGACGGTGAACGCGCCGAGAAAGTTACCGGTGAACACCAGACCCCAGTTCCGCAGCAGGGCTCGCCAGGTCACGCCGGGGCGCCGGTCCAGCCAGGCCAGCGGTACCAGGGTGAATACGCCGGTGAGCAGGTCGAACCCGAGTAGGTAGAGCATGCAGAAACCCACCGGGAACAGGACCGCGCCGAGCAGCGCCTGGCCGGTCTGGACCGTGACGGTGACCGCGAAGGCTGCGGCGAGCGCCAGGATCGCCCCGGCCATATAGGCGCGGATCACGGTGTCGCGCGTGGACATGAATGCCTTCGCTTCGCCGGCGTCGATCATTTCTTTTACGAAGTCCGCTGGTTTGAGATAAGACATGGCACGCCCTTCGGTTGTGGTCTTCCGTGCCGAAGTGTGCGATGCCGAGATTTCCCGCCGGTATCGCGCCGAGCGCACCCGTGTTACCGAGCCCTCACCGGAGCCGCGCGGTGTGTGTGCCTCGCGCGTGACCTCGAGTGACGGCCACGCCGACCGTGATGTCTCGGAGGTAAACATTGTGATACCGATTCGGTTCGGCGCGTTCGG
Organism: Nocardia grenadensis NBRC 108939; assembly: GCF_001613445.1. Taxonomy (GTDB): domain Bacteria; phylum Actinomycetota; class Actinomycetes; order Mycobacteriales; family Mycobacteriaceae; genus Nocardia; species Nocardia grenadensis. The sequence continues at coordinate 90,240 of NZ_BDCJ01000030.1, read as the reverse complement.
CGATGGGAGGCTTTCGATGTTTCCCGATGCTAGGAGTCTCGTATGGAACCGATCATGAGCAAGCGCGCGGCCGCCGACCTCGTTGTCACCGCCCGTATCCGCCAGGGCTTGTCCTGGGCCGATATCGCCGACGCTCTCGGTGCCCCGCTGGTGTGGACGACCGCGGCGTTGCTCGGGCAGCATCCGATGACGGCGGAGCAGGCGGGCACGGTATGTGGACTGCTCGGGCTGGACGATACGGTGGCCGAGAGCCTGGCCTTACAGCCGGCCCGCGGCGCCGATCCGGCACTGATGAGCGATCCGACGATCTATCGCTTCGTGGAGGCGCTCTCGGTGTACGGGCCCGCGTTGAAGGAACTCATCCACGAGGAGTTCGGTGACGGGATCATGAGTGCCATCAACTTCAAGGTCGACTTCGCCCGCCGTCCCGACCCCGACGGCGATCGCGTGGTCATCACTTTCGACGGGAAGTTCCTCGACTACCGGTGGTGATCCGGGACCGCCGCCCGACCGGTTCTCATTGGTTGTGCGGTAGTTCGTCGGCCAGCCGCTGGAGGTAGCCGGCGAACCGGCGGCGGTCGGCGGGGGACCAATCGCCGGTGAGCCGGTCGAATACCTGCCGTTGCCAATTGTGCGCGTCGGCCAGCAGGCGGGTACCTGCCGGGGTGAGGTGCAGGGCGGTGCGGCGCCGGTCCAGGTCGGATTCGCGGCGTGAGAGGTAACCGGCGGTGGTGGCGTCACGGACCATCCGGCTGGCTCCGGAATGATCGAGACCGAGCTGGTGGGCGACCGCGGTGATGGTCGCCTCGGCGGGGGCCTCGGCGGCACCTGCCACCGCCTCCACGACCTGGACGTGCTGGGCGTTGCCCAGCTCCGCGCCCTGTCCCCCGGCGGCGCGCTGTATCCAGCGCCGGGACCAGAACCGGACCAGGCGGAACAGGGCGGGCCCGCCGTCTGCGGGGGTGGAGCTGCCGCTCATATGGACCAATCTAACCTCTTCGAGAATTTATGTGTGATGTGCATGTAAATTATATGTGTAATACATGCAATTGAGGAGGAGGGGTCCCATGTCCGGCCCGAATAACACCCCACGCATCGTGCTCGACCACACCATCGTGCCCGTGTCGGATCGTGTGGCGGGGGCCACGTTCTTCGCCGAGCTCATGGGGTTGGCGGTGGGTGATCCGGCCGGACCGTTCGTGCCGGTTCGGGTGAACGAGGATCTGACCTTCGATTTCGACGATCGCGGCCGGGTCGAGCCGGGTCATTACGGCTTCCAGGTGGACGAGGTCACCTTCGACGCGGTGCTGCGAAGGCTGGCGCGATGGCCCGGGGTCGAGTACGGGTCCGGGCCCGAGAACGGCTGGGACCGGGAAATCAACCATCTGAGCGGCGGCCGCGGTATGTACGTCCGATCGCCGGAAGGGCACAGCTACGAAATATTCACCGTCGCCGGTTGGCAGGGCGCGCCGGGCGATCAATTCTGAACTAGATGGTTCAGTATGAGTCCATGGACGCTTCCTCCGGGGCGCTCGCGGACCCCACCCGGCGGGGCATCCTCGAGCTACTCGGCTGTGGCCCGGCCACCGTCAGCGAGCTGGCGCAGGACTTCTCGATGACCCTCACCGGCATCAAGAAGCATCCGGTTGCTAGAGGACGCGGGCATGGTGTCACGGGAAACAGGGCCGGATCCGGTACTGCCAGGTCGGGCCCGATGTTTTCCGACTGAGGTGGCCTGGCTGCAGGTCTACCGGCAGATGCTGGAGGCACGTATGGACCGTCTCGGCGAATTCCTGCAACGAACGGAGCACAAACCATGAGCACTGCCACCGGAGAAGCCGTTGTCACCGCGGCCGCGGATCGCGAGATCAGGATCGAGCGGGTTTTCGACGCCCCGCGCGAACGGGTGTGGGACGCCTACACCCGCCTTGAACAACTCACCCAATGGTGGGGCCGGGGCAATCGAATCGATGTCGAGCGCTGGGAGTTCCGGGTCGGCGGACACTGGCGGTTCGTCGAAGAGGCCGACGGGCAGTCGCACGGGTTCGAAGGACGGATCCGCGAGATCGTGCCGCAGGAGCGGATCGTGCAGTCCTTCGAATGGGACGGGATGCCGGCACACGTCGCCATCGACACCGCAACCTTCGAGGATCTGGGTGACGGGCGGACCCGGGTGGTCACGGTCAGCCAGTTCCATACTCCGGAGGAGCGGGACGGCATGCTGCAATCCGGGATGGCCGACGGGCTCAATGCCAGCTACCGGGCGCTGGACGCACTGCTGGCGAAATGAGTCCCTCGTCGCGGGCCCCGGCCGTCCGCCGGGGCCCGCGACGAGGCGTCTCGGCCAACCGATCCGGGTCGGGTGCCGGGGCTCCGCTCCGGCGTCGGCCGGTTGTTCGAGGTGAGGTGCTCTTGCCCGATCGGGTCCCTTTCCCGCTCGGCCGGGTTCAGCGCTCGCTGTCGAGTGCGCTCATCTGGGCCTCCGCGTACCGGCCACCCGCTACCGCCGCGGCCGGAGCCGCGGCCTCGATCGCGGCGACATCGGCCGCGGTGAGAGCTATATCGAGCGCGCCGAGGGCCTCCGACCAGCGGGTGCGGGTGCGCGCCCCGATCAGCGGAACGATATCGTCGCCGCGGCTCAGTACCCAGGAGATGGCCAGCTGGGCGGTGGAAACGCCCTTGTCCCGCGCCAGCGCGGCCAGCGCTCCGACCAGTTCCAGGTTCGCGGTGAGGTTGTCGCCCTGGAAACGCGGGGTGTGGGCGCGGTAATCGGCCGGACGGAAACCGGCGGTGCGGCCGGGCGCGGTATCGCTGAGCAGGCCCCGTGAGAGCACAGCGTAGGCGGTGATGCCGATGCCGAGTTCGCGGCAGACGGGCAGGATCTCGGTTTCGATTCCGCGGGAGAACAGCGAGTACTCGATCTGCAGGTCGGCGATCGGGTGTACCGCCGCCGCCCGGCGCAGGGTTTCGGCGCCCACCTCGGACAGGCCGATATACCGCACATACCCCGCGTCGACGAGTTCGGCGATGGCGCCCACGGTGTCCTCGATCGGTACCGCCGGGTCCAGCCGTGCCGGGCGGTAGATGTCGACATGCTCGACCCCGAGCCGGCGCAGACTGTAGCTCAGGAAGTTGCGCAGTGCCGCCGGACGGTTGTCGAACCCTTGCCAGCTGCCATCCGGTCCGATCATGCCGCCGAACTTCACGCTGAGGATCGTCTCCTCCCGCGGACGGTCGGCGATGGCCCGACCCACCATCAACTCGTTGTGGCCCATACCGTAGAAATCGCCGGTATCGACGAGTCGGGCGCCGGAATCGAGTGCGGCGTGCACGGTGGCCGTCGATTCGGTCTCGTCGGCGGGGCCGTAGGATCCCGACATTCCCATCGCGCCGAGACCGATCCGCCCGACCGTCGGCCCGGTGCTGCCGAGTTGTGCGACCGCGATCTGTGTATTCGTCATACCGACCACGGTGGTGGACGGGGCGCGCCCGTGGCAGAGACGCTTTATCGGGGGAGCGGCGATCCCTGGCCGACCGCGCGGCGGTGCGCGACAGTGGAGGTATGGATCGCAGCGAACTCGCCGATTTTCTCCGTCGCCGCCGGGAGCAGTTGACTCCCGAGTCGGTCGGCCTGCCGCCGGGAACCCGCCGCCGCACCCCGGGCCTGCGCCGTGACGAAGTGGCGCAGCTGGCCGGGATCTCCACCGACTACTACACGCGGCTGGAGCAGGCGCGCGGCCCCCGGCCATCGACCCAGGTGCTCGCCGCCCTGACCCGTGCGCTGCGCTGTACCGCCGACGAACGCGATCACATCTATCTCCTGTGCGAACACGCGCCGCCCGGCGGCAGCCGGACCGATAAGCACGTCGGGCCGGGACTGATGCACGTACTCGCGAAACTGGACGATATCCCGGCGGCGGTCATCACGGACCTCGGCGAATGCCTGGTGCAGAACCGGATGCACACTCTGCTGTTCGGCGACCAGGCCGAACAGCAGGGCTGGGGCCGGTTCTACGCCTGGCGGTGGTTCACCGAACCGGAAGCCCGCGCGCTCGCCCGGGTACAGGACACCGACGGGCTCGCCCGCCGGCAGGTGGCCGACCTGCGGGCGACCGCCGCGCGCCGGCCGAAGGATCCCGACGTCATCGAGTTCATCGGCGCGCTGCGCGCGAACAGTCCGGAGTTCGAGCGGCTATGGAACGAACACGAGGTGGCGGTCCGGCACTCCGACACCAAGAGCGCGGTGCACCCGGAGGTCGGCGTGATCGACATGTTCTGCGAGACCATGCTGACCCCCAGCGCCACCCAGCGGTTGCTCATCTACTGGCCGCTGCCGGGTACCGATGCCGCGGAGAAGATGGAACTGCTGCGCGTCATCGGCAACCAGCGGCTGGGGGAGCCGGAGCAGCCGTCCTACTCGCGACCGGCCGAGGTGAACGACATATCGGCGTAGCGCGGTCCGGCCACCTGCGCGGCGATCGGCTCCAGCCGATCCAGTTCCGCCGCGGTCAGGGTGACCGCGGCCGCGGCGGCGTTCTCTGCGAGCCGGGTCCGGCGGCGGGTGCCGGGAATGGGTACCACCGGCAGCCCGTGCACCTGTCCTCGCGACTGCACCCAGGCCAGCGCGATCTGGGCGGGCGTGAGTTCGCGCGCTTGCGCGATAGCGTGCAGCGGTGCGAGAAGGGCGGCGTTGTGCGCGGCATTGTCGCCGGTGAAACGCGGCATCTGTCGCCGGAAATCGCTGTCGCTCAGGTCGTCGGTGCCGGGCAGGGCGCCGGTGAGGAAACCCCGGCCCAGCGGTGAATAGGGCACGAAGGTGACACCCAGTTCGGCGGCGGCGGGAACCGCCGTGCGCTCGACGTCGCGGGAGAACAGCGACCACTCCGACTGCACCGCCGCGATCGGATGGACCGCGTGCGCGGCGCGCAGTTCCGCCCCGGTGACCTCGGACAGGCCGAGCGCGCGCACCTTGCCCACGCGCACCAGCTCCGCCATCGCCCCCACACTGTCCTCGATCGGTACCCCGGGATCGCGTCGGTGCATGTAGTACAGGTCGATGGTGTCGGTGCCGAGGCGGCGCAGGCTGGCGTCGACGGCCTGCCGGATGTAGTCGGGGGAGTTGTCGATGCCGCGATAGTGCGGGTCGTCGGCCCGGCGGACGATCGCGAACTTGGTGGCCAGCACGATCCGGTCCCGGTTCGCGCGGACGAAATCGCTCAGGAATTCCTCGTTGTCGCCGGAACCGTAGATATCGGCGGTGTCGAACAGGGTGATGCCGAGTTCGAGGGCGCGGTCCAGGGTCGCGCGGGATTCCGCGCGGTCGGTGGGGCCGTAGAACTCGCTCATACCCATGCAGCCCAGCCCTTGGACACCCACCCGGATTCCGGTGGTGCCCAGCGGGGCGGTCGGCAGTACTTCGGTCATGGTCTCGGATATCCCTTCACGATGCTGCGTTATCGGGTGACCGGGTGGCGTCGCCGGGGACGTGCTGCTCGTAGAGCGAGATCTTGTGATCCAGCACCGCCACGGTTTGTTCGAGTTCGGCGATACGTTCGAGGACGTCGGCGCGGGTCTTGCGGAACATCGCGAGCCGTTCGGGGATGGTGCTCGAGCCGGCGCGGACCAGTTCGGCGTAGCGGATCATGTCCGCCACCGTCATACCGGTGGTACGCAAACGGGTGATCAGCGTCAGCCAGTCCAGGTCGCGGTCGCTGAACCGGCGTTTGCCGGTGTGGTCGCGGCCGATATGCGCCAGTAGGCCGATGCGCTCGTACCAGCGCAGCGTGTCCTGGCTCAGGCCGCAGTGCCGGGCCGCCGCCCCGATCGAATGCCGGGGAAGTTCCCGAGCCGGATCGGTGAGGTTCGGGCCGGGGTCGGAGATACTCACGCCGCCTACTCTCCTTGCCGAAAATACTGCACCACAATGCTTTCCGTGTGGCGCTCGATATCCTCTCGTCGAACGAGGACAACGTTATCCACCTGGAGTGCACTCCAGGCAAGCATTGCTCGGCGGATCAGCTGCCGTGTGGTCGCCGGGCCCGGGGTTTCAACTGCCCACCGGGCATGGGTGGCGCAGGAATGCGCTGGTCCGGGGTATGGCCGGTGATATCACCGAAACGCTCGGTGTTGTGCGACTCCCAATCCGCGCGGGCCGCCACGATCTCCGCGTGCTCGCGCGCGACGAAGTTCCACCACATCACCAGTTCCTCCGCCAGCGGCTCCCCGCCGATCAAGGCGAACCGGCCGCCGGAGTCGCTGGACAGGTCGAGGCTGTCGCGGCCGGTGCCCAGATACAGCAGCGGGCCCGGCGTGAGCTCGCACCCGGCGGCGGTGAACGTGCCCTCGATCGCCAGCAGCGCGTACTCGTACTCCGGCTCCAGTGGCAGCGTGGCCGCGGTCGCGGGATCGATCTCGATATCGGCTCCCACCAAGGGGGTGTAGATCGTCGCCGGCGAGGTCACCCCGGCCAGCGAACCCAGCAGCACGGTCGCGCGTAGACCCGGGGCGGTGCGGACGGGTAGATCCCGATGCTGTTCGAAATGGGGCGCGATATCGCGGTGCCCCTCCGGCAGCGCGACCCACAACTGCAGCCCGCGCCCGGCGGGCGCCTCGGGCACCGTGTACTCCGAGTGGGCGATCCCGCGCCCGGAGGTCATCAGATTGAGCTGGCCGGGTTCGATGCGCACATCCGAGCGCACCGAATCCCGGTGCCGGATCATTCCCTCGAACGGCCAGGTGACGGTCTGCAGGCCGATATGCGGATGCGGATCGATATCCGGCGGCGCGTCGGTGACGGTCACCGTCGGAGCGCCGAAATAGTCCAGGAAGCACCAGGCCCCGACGGTCGGCAGCTCGCGCTGCGGCAGGGTCCGTTCCACATAGGTGCCGCGCACACCGCCCAGCGGCACTTCCCGGGCCGGATACAGCCGCGTTATCGGCCCCGGCCCGGTCCCCGGCTCGCACAGGGTCTCGGTGGGGTGCGGATCGAGGTCACTCACCGCCGACCACGTGCTCGTTGTACTGCGGATGCTTCTCCAGATAGCTCCGGATGAACGGGCACTCGGGCCGGATCTTGCGCCCGCGGTCCACGGTGTCGGAGATCGCGAACTCGGCCAGCCGGCTGCCCAGCCCCTTACCGCCGAACTCCGGCCCGATCTCGGTATGGGTGAAGACGGTTTCCCCGCCGCGCTCGGTGTACTCGGCGAACCCGGCCAGTTCGGCGCCGTACCACACCTCGTAACGGTTCTCGCCGGGGTTGCGCACCACCTTGCTCTGCTCGGTCGCTTCGGTCATCTCCGCGGCTCCTTTCCGTGTCGGGCTATCTGCGCATGGCGCCACGACGCGGGGCCGTACCGCCGAGCGCCAGCGTACTCAGCCGTCGAGACCCGACGCCGCGCTCCGACGGGCCACATGGCCGGGTTTGTCCAGGGGGTCACCGGCCGGAACACGCACGTGCCAGCGCATCCGGGGTTCGGCACGTAGCCTGGGAGTATGGCCAAGGAAATCGACCGGGTCCGGGCGCGTTCGGCGTGGGCCACGGTCCGGGAGAGCCCGGTGATCACCGCTATCGCGGTGGCGCCGGTCGTGGTGGTGTTCGGTCTGGTCTGGTGGCTGATCGGCGGCTGGGCGGCGTTCCTGCTGCTCGTCGTGCTCGGCGCCGGCGCGGTGTTCGGCGGTAAACTGCTGCGCTGAGTGTCAGCGCGGTACGTGGAAGCCCACCAGGTCGCCCGTACCCGGGCCGACCCGGTTCCATGCGCCGGGTATACGCAGCACCGCCAGCGCGGACGTGGGGAACTTGCGGCTCAACCGCACGGCGTCCTCGGTATCGCGCGCGGCGGCGAGTTCCCACGCCGTCCACGGCAGACCGGGTGCGTGCCCGATCACGAGCAGGGTGGAGACAGCGGGGTCGGTGAGCCCGACCAGTTCGATCAGATAGTCGGTCGTGGCCTCGTAGATCCCGGACTCGAACGCGACCGGCGCGGTGATACCGGTGGCGGTGAGCGTTTCCCGGGTACGGGTCGCGGTGGAACAACGCACCGCCTCGATCGGCGGCTGGTTCGCCCGCAGCCAGGTGCCCGCCAATGCCGCCTCTCGCTTCCCGCGCGGCGCCAGCGGGCGCTCGTGGTCCTCGATTCCGGCCGGGTACGCCGACTTCCCGTGCCGCATCAAGATCAGAGTCCGAACCATGGCTCCACCGTAGGCACCCTCGGTGCGGAGATCCACAACACACTCGAGGCAAACTGAAAGCGGCGTCACAATGGAGGGAGGCCCGGTGATCCCGGTCCATGCTCAGTCGTCACGCCCTGCCACCCGCGACCCGGACGGCACCAGTCCGCATATAAGTCTCGAGGATCTGCACAAATATGGCCTACGTAATCACGCAGCGTTGCTGTAACGACGCGAGCTGCGTTTCCGAGTGCCCGGTCGACTGCATCCGCCCGACTCCGGATCAGCCGGAATTCGCCACGACCGAAATGCTCTACATCGACCCCGACACCTGCATCGACTGCGGCGCCTGTGTCGACGCGTGCCCGGTGGAGGCCATCTTCTCCGAGGACGATCTGTCCGCGTCGCTGGCCCGCTTCCGGGAGATCAACGCGGCCTGGTTCGAGCGGCATCCGCTGGAGTCGAACCTGGATCCGATCGCGACCCCCGTGCGGCCGCCCAAGGATCTGGGTACGTTGCGGGTCGCCATCGTCGGCGCCGGCCCGGCGGCCGCCTACGCGGCCGACGAACTGTTGCGGCGCTGCGATGTCCAGGTGGAGATGTTCGACCGGCTGCCCACGCCGTGGGGCCTGGTCCGCGCCGGGGTGGCCCCCGACCATCCCGGCACCAAAACGGTCGCGGGCATGTTCGAATCGGCATTCCGGCGCGACACCCTGCAGTACTACCTGAACGTCGAGGTCGGCAAGCACATCACCCACGAGGAACTGCTGGCCCATCATCACGCGGTTCTCTACGCGGTGGGCGCGTCCTCGGATCGGCGCATGGGTATCCCGGGCGAAGATCTGCCGGGCAGCCATTCCGCGACCGAGTTCGTGGCCTGGTACAACGGGCATCCCGACTACGCCGACCGGGTCTTCGACCTCTCCGACGAACGGGCGGTCATCGTCGGCAACGGCAATGTCGCGCTCGATGTCGCCCGCGTGCTGACCGTGGATCCCGACGAGCTGGCGAAAACCGATATCGCCGACCACGCCCTGGCCGCCCTGCGCGGCAGCAATATTCGCGAGGTCGTGGTGCTGGGCCGGCGGGGTCCGCTGCAAGCCGCCTACACCTCACCGGAGTTCCTGGCGCTGGCGCACCTGTCCGGAGTCGATATCGTCATCGACCCGGCCGAACTGGAACTCGATCCGGCCTCGCAGGCGCTGCTCGACCACCCGGACGTCGAACCCTCGCTGAAACTGAAGTACGCGCTCGCCGAGGAATTCGCCGCGAAACCGCCGGCCGAGGGCAACAAGCGGATCGTGTTCAAGTACCTGGCCGCCCCCACGGCGCTCACCGGTACCGACAAGGTCGAAGCACTCGAGTACGCCCGCAACGAACTGGTGGAAGAGGACGGAATCCTCAACGCCCGCCCCACCGGTGAGGTCGGTAGCCTCCCGGCGTCGCTGGTGCTGCGGTCCATCGGCTACCGCGGACGGCCGGTCCCCGACCTGCCCTTCGATGACAAGCGCGCGGTGGTCCCCAACGAACACGGTCGCGTGATAGGCGCCGACGGTCGGCCTCTCACCGGGGTGTACGTGAGCGGCTGGATCAAACGCGGCCCGCGCGGTGTCATCGGCTCCAACCGGGTCGACTCCGAGGAAACGGTCGAGGGCCTGATCGCCGATTTCATCGCCGGCAAGCTGGCCGCTCCGACCGCCGACCGGGACGCATTGCGCGCCCTGGTCCGGGAACGCCAGCCGGACCTGGTGGACCGCGTCGGCTGGAAGGCCATCGACCAGGCCGAACGCGGCGCCGGCAAGGACGCCGGCCGGCCTCGGGTCAAATTCACCACCCTCGCCGACCTGCTCCAGGCGGCCAAGGGCGGTAGCTGACGGCGAGTCGCGGCGGCGGGCCGGTTACCGGGCCGCGCGGCGGAGTGGGTCCGTGCCCCCTCCCGGTCGTTCGCCGCGACCGAAAGGCTCGGGGTCGGACGCCCCGACCCCGAGCTTCCCGGTACACCGCCACCACCGCCGACTCCCGGCCGGTTCTCGTGGTCTACAGCGGCGCGATACGGACGATCGTGGTGGTGATCCCGTCCACCACGAACCACAGGCGCAGGGTCGGCCGGCCCGTGGTCCGGTCTCCGGGTTCGTATCGGCTGCGGATGCTGATGTGCTGCCGGGCCAGGACCGGCGCAACGTATTCGATGACCGCGCGGTGCGGGCCACTGACCAGTTTGGGGTAGTCGACCAGATACTGCTCGACGGCCTGCCAGTAGCAGGTGTTGTTCACATGGTTGTACTGGTCGATATCGGTGGCCCGCAGTGGGAACGGCAGGTCGGTGTCGGATTCGGGTGGCGCGGGGTCGGTGAGCCAGGGGCGCCAGCGGAGTCGTTGTTCGGCGGTGGTCCGGGCGAGGTAGGCCAGGCCCGCATCGCTGATCCGGGCGGGCATATTGTTCGACTCGTTGATATTGATCCAGAAACCTTCGGTTTCGATCAGACCGCCCCGGTCGCTGGTGATGCGCACTCGCATATTCGCCCAGCGGGTGGACATACTCGAACACCAGCGTCGCAGGTGGACGTGGTCGGGCCAAAAAACCGGGCGGACCACGTCGATGACCGTGCGCCGGATAATCCAGCTCGGGTCGCTCTGTTCCAGGATCGACTGCTGGAGGTCTTCCCAGGCGATGTCCTGGAGGTAGCGGGCGACACCGTCGAGGCGCACACGGTTGTACGGGTCCACGTCGCCGGCTCGCACCGGCCACGCTGTAGCGAACCCCGTGCCCTCCTGGGGAAGCGGGGCGAGCGGCTGATCGAGTGACACTTGTGCTCCTCGCGCGGCGGGTTGGGCCGCGGTACTTCTACGTGTTTCCTGTGAGACGACTTTACGGGGCCTGTGTCACCGCGCCACGCCGAGCCGTCGGTTCGCCGTGCTCGGCGGGTGGCGGCGGTCAGTATCCGACGTAGCCGGTGCCGTTGGACACGCCGACCACTCCTGGCACATTGCCGAGCGAACCGTACCGGTCGATGGCGTATCGCGTACCGGCGATGATGTTGTCCACCGGGTTCCAGATATCGCCGTGACCGGGCAGCGAATAGGAGTTGAAGGTCGGGTCGATGGTCTGCATGAGGCCCTTCGACGGGATACCGGCCGCGGCGTTGCTGTCCCACAGATTGATCGCGTTCGGATTGCCACCGGATTCGCGTTCGATGATCAGCGCGATGGTGGCGGCCTCGGAATCGTCGATGTCGTAGCCGTTCTCGCGCAGCACCCGGATGGCTTCCTCGATCCATTCGGCCCGGTCCCCGGTGGGCATGGTGGTGGGGGCGGTGCCGGAGGAGAGCGCGGGGCCGCCGCTGTCGGTGGCGGTGCCGCCCATCAGCGAACTCGTCGGCGAGCCGCTGGTGGTGGGGTATCCGGCGGCGGTCTGCGGATTGTCGCCTGTGGACGGCGGCGCAGTGGCGGCCGGGACCGTGGGCGCGGCGGTGGGTGGGGTGCCCGGTTCGCCCAGGGTGGCGTAGGCGTTCTCGAGTTCGGTGACGGCCTGCTGTACCTGGTTGGCGGCCCGCTCGGCGGTGTCCTCGGCGGTTTTCAGGGCGTTCACGAGATGCCATTGATGCGAGGCCGCCACGAGTCGCTGACCGAGTTCGGTGCGCTGCATCTCGGGGGAATCGGCGGTATCTCCGGCGGCTCGGCGCAGGTAGTCGATCCGGGCCTGGGCGCTGACGGTGCCGTCGTCGGCGACCTCGAATGCCGGTAGCGGTGGTTGTGCGGTATCGCGAGCGGTATCACGCCACCGCAGGACCTTGTTCCTGGCCTCGATCAGATTGGTCAGTTCGGCGCGCAGGGCGGTATCGAGTTTCAGCAGCGCCGCGCTCACCGCTCCGGTGCGGGTCCGTTCGGTGTCCATCCGAGTATTCGCGGCGGCCCCGGCGGGCCCGGCCCAGTCCATCGCCCGGGTGTCGGTGACCGCGCCGCCGGTGAGCTGGTCGAGCCGGCCGGCCAGGGTGGTCGCGTGGGTGGCGGCCGCGGTGAGGTGATCGGTCTGCCACTGTTCTACGTTGCCGAGGGTGAGGGTCATACCGAGGTCTCCATTCCCACGGTGGTGAGCGCCTCGGTGACCTCCGCTTCGGTCATCTCGTAGTCGCCCGCGCTGGTGCGCAGGGTGTCGGCGATGGTGGTGAGCCGGTCGCTCACCCGGCGCAGGCAGTCGGCGGCGAGGTCGGCGGCGCGTTGTGCGGGCGGGCCGAAACCGGTGCCGGGTAGTGCGGTGGCCGCCGCGGCGAACACCCCGGCGGCGTCGAGTGCGGTGACGGCGTCCGCCTCGGTGTCGAGCCGACCGGCGAAGCCGCGCAGCAGCCCGGGATCGACCCGGACCGTGGTACCGGGTGTGCTCGCCTCTTCGTTCATCTGTCCCCCAGGGATTCCCGCCCGTTGTTCGTGGCCGAGCCTAACAAAACGACGCTTTCCCCGAGGCGTGCTCGACCAGCGGTGATCGGTCGACGCCGTTGCTCGTACGCGCCGGCGCGGCCCGGCCCGGCCCGGGCGGGGATGGACTCGGGCCGGTGGCGCCGATTAAGTTGATGAGGACGGGCGGATTGGTACATATCGACTGGCGCGTATCTATAACCGCCGGTCGGCGAACAGAGAGGTCGGCATATGCGCGCAGCTCAGGTCAGCAAACTCGGGGGGCCGGAGGCAATCGAGATCGTCGACATCCCGGAACCGCAGCCGCTGCCCGGCGGTGTGGTGATCGATGTGCACGCCGCCGGGGTGGCCTTCCCCGACGTACTGATGACCCGCGGGCTCTACCAGATGAAACCCCAGCTGCCATTCGTGGTCGGTGGCGAGGTCGCGGGTGTGGTGCGCGAGGCGCCCGAGGGATCGCATGTGAAACCCGGCGACCGCGTCTGTGCCCTCACTATGCTCGGCGGCGCCATGGCCGAAGTCGCCAGTACCGCCGCCGAGATGGTTTTCAAACTCCCGGACAACATCTCCTTCGAGGCGGGCGCCGGAATCCTGTTCAACGATCTCACCGTGCACTTCTGCCTGCGCAACCGCGGCCGCCTCGCCGAAGGTGAATCCGTGCTGGTCCACGGCGCTGCCGGCGGGATCGGCACCTCCACCCTGCGGCTGGCGGGCGCACTGGGCGCCGGCCGGGTGATCGCGGTGGTGAGCACCGAGGAGAAGGCCGAGATCGCTCGTGCGCACGGCGCCACCGATGTCGTACTCACCGACGGCTGGCTGGACCGGGTCAAGGAACTCACCGACAACCGCGGGGTCGATATCGTGCTCGACCCGGTGGGCGGCGATCGCTTCACCGACAGCATCCGCTCGCTGGCCCGCGGCGGCCGGCTGCTGGTGGTCGGCTTCACCGGCGGCGATATCCCGACGGTGAAGGTGAACCGGCTGCTGCTGAAGAATGTCGAGGTCGTCGGCGCGGGCTGGGGTGAATGGATGCTTTCGCACCCGGGGTATCTGGCCGAGCAATGGGCCGAGGTGGAGCCGCTGTTCGCCGCCGGCGAGATCGCCGCGCCGCAGGCGGTGCTGTTCCCGCTGGAGCAGGCCGCGCAGGCGGTGGCCTCGCTGGAAAAGCGTGCCGCCACCGGCAAAGTCGTGGTCGCCGTTCGCTGAATACCTCCGGCCCGCGGTGCGAGCCGCGGGCCGGACCACCCGGCCGCAAACCATCGGCGACCTGCACCGCCGCCGGGAGCGATCTTTCGTCGGTATTGTGCACGGCATGCGGATCAGGTCGGCGATAGTCCTCGGGTTAACCGCGGCGTTTGCTCTGACGGGCTGCGGATCCGACCAGGGCTCCGAGGAAGCCGACGGGCCGCGCGGTCCGGCGCCGAAGGTGGCCGCGCTCGGTCCGTTCGTGGGGGAATGCGGACATGTCACCGACAACGAGGTGCGTGACCTGGGGGGCCTGCGGCAGATCGTCCAGTCGTACAAGAACGCGGTCGGCTGCAACTGGCAGTCGGGTGGACTGGGCGGTGCCTCGATCACCTTCGCCTCCTACCGCGGTAGCCCGCTGGAAAGAGAGAAGGCCTGGGTCACCACGCACGGCCGGCCGCCGGAACCGATCACCGTCGGCGGCCGGAACGGTTTCGCGGCACTCGATCCCACCGGCACCATCTGCGATCTCGCGGTCCAGTTGGACGACGATTTCTTCGAATGGTCGACCTCGCTGGGTTCGTTCGGTACCGACCGCGGCAATCCGTGCGATCGCAGCCGAGCGCTGGCCGAACTGACCATCGAGCGGCTGGGGTGAAGAGGATGCGACGTCTGCGAACCCGCCACCGGCGACTGCGCACCGCCGCCGCGGCACTGGCCCTGCCGGTGATCACGGTGCTCGGTGTCGGCTGCGGCACTACCGTGGAAGGGACCGCGCTACCGGTCGGTGGCGGCGAATCGGTCAATACCGACCACATCGACAAGCTGCTCCGTGAATGCGATGTGGTGACCGACCAGCAGATCATCGACGCGCTCGGCGGCAACACCTATATCAGCGACTCGTTCTTCGGGGCCGTCTGCATGTGGGATATCGGCGGTGGCTCGGGAATGCTCACGCTCAACTGGTACGAGAACGGGTCGTTGCGCACCGAACAGGCGACCAACGACAAACTCGGTTACACCAGCACCAAAACCACCGTGCAGGGGACGATCGCACTGGAGATCCGGCGGCCGAACGATCCGAGGTCGTGCGGGATGACCGCGAGTGCCGCCGATTCCGGGGTGATCGGCTGGTGGGTGAACTCCTCGGGCGGGACGGCCGACCCGTGCGCCGCCGCCAAGAAATTGCTCGAGCTGACGCTCAATATCGCCCGTTAGCTGCTCCGATGTGCGGCGCGGTACGCGCCCTGCGAATCCGGGCAGGTCGGGGAACAAGCGGCGGGTGTTCGGCGGTTGAGAAGGGATCGCGAGAATGCCCGGGGAGGGCCGAGAGCCGGAATCCGAGGGGCCGACAGCGGCCCGCCATATCACAACATCACCCCGGTTTTGACCCTATTCACCACGCCCGAGTACAGTGGACCGCTGTGCCCGGAAGGATACGGGCAAGTTCGAGCGTAGACGTAGGCCAGCGAGAGCGGCTGACGATTCCAGCGTGCCTGTAAATCGGGCGCTGAACTGCGCGCGACACGCCCGACCTCGGGACGCGAGAAACGTGGTTGGACGTGCGGGTGAAAGCTCGATGAACAGCCCTGACACCGCCATAACCGATAAAAGGAAAGCCGGTATATGCCAACCATCAACCAGCTGGTCCGCAAGGGTCGCCGCGACAAGGTCTCCAAGACCAAGACCGCGGCCCTCAAGGGGAGCCCGCAGCGTCGTGGCGTGTGCACCCGCGTGTACACCACCACCCCCAAGAAGCCGAACTCCGCGCTGCGGAAGGTCGCGCGTGTGAAGCTGACCAGCGCGGTCGAGGTCACGGCTTACATCCCCGGTGAAGGCCACAACCTGCAGGAGCACTCGATGGTGCTCGTGCGCGGCGGTCGTGTGAAGGACCTTCCGGGTGTGCGCTACAAGATCATCCGGGGCTCGCTCGATACCCAGGGTGTGAAGAACCGCAAGCAGGCCCGCAGCCGTTACGGCGCCAAGAAGGAGAAGAGCTGATATGCCTCGCAAGGGCCCCGCTCCCAAGCGTCCGCTGATCAACGACCCGGTCTACGGGTCGCCGCTGGTGACGCAGCTGGTCAACAAGATCCTGCTCGACGGCAAGAAGTCCACCGCCGAACGCATCGTCTACGGTGCGCTGGAGCAGGCGCGCGAGAAGACGGGCACCGATCCCGTCGTCACGCTCAAGCGCGCGCTGGACAACGTCAAGCCCGCCCTCGAGGTCAAGCCGCGCCGCGTCGGTGGCGCCACCTATCAGGTTCCGGTCGAGGTCCGTCCCGGACGGTCCAACACTCTCGCGCTGCGCTGGCTGGTCAACTACTCGCGGGCGCGCCGTGAGAAGACCATGATCGAGCGTCTGGCCAACGAACTGCTCGATGCCAGCAACGGTCTGGGCGCCTCGGTGAAGCGCCGTGAGGACACTCACAAGATGGCCGAATCCAACCGGGCCTTCGCGCACTATCGCTGGTGATGTCTGCCCGGCCCATCGCTCCGGGGTCGGGAGGCTTACGGAAGCTCTGCTTCCGCTTTGACGACATATGACGATCGCGAGGTCGTCTGCGAGAATCCCAACTAGCTACGAGCGGGGAAGATTTCCGTGGCACAGGACGTGCTCACCGACCTGAACAAGGTCCGCAACATCGGCATCATGGCCCACATCGATGCGGGCAAAACCACTACCACCGAACGCATCCTCTTCTACACCGGTGTGAACTACAAGATCGGCGAAACCCATGACGGGGCGTCGACCACCGACTGGATGGAGCAGGAGCAGGAGCGCGGTATCACCATCACCTCCGCGGCGGTGACCTGCTTCTGGAACCAGAATCAGATCAACATCATCGATACCCCGGGCCACGTGGACTTCACCGTCGAGGTGGAGCGCAGCCTGCGGGTTCTCGATGGCGCCGTGGCCGTCTTCGACGGCAAAGAGGGCGTGGAACCGCAGTCCGAGCAGGTGTGGCGGCAGGCGGACAAGTACGACGTGCCGCGGATCTGCTTCGTCAACAAGATGGACAAGCTCGGTGCCGACTTCTACTTCACCGTGCAGACCATCAAGGACCGCCTCGGCGCCAAGCCGCTGGTCATCCAGCTGCCGATCGGCGCGGAGGACTCCTTCGAGGGCATCGTCGACCTGGTCGAGATGAACGCGAAGGTCTGGACCGGCGAGACCAAGCTCGGTGAGAAGTACGAGGTCCAGGAAATCCCGGCCGACCTCGCCGAGAAGGCCGAGCAGTACCGCCAGGAACTGCTGGAGACGGTCGCCGAGTCCGACGAGGCCCTGCTGGAGAAGTTCTTCGGTGGCGAAGAGCTCTCGATCGACGAGATCAAGGGCGCCATCCGCAAGCTGACGGTCAATTCCGAGCTGTACCCGGTGCTGTGTGGTTCGGCGTTCAAGAACAAGGGCGTGCAGCCCATGCTCGACGCCGTGGTGGACTACCTGCCCTCGCCGCTGGATGTCGAATCCGTGCAGGGGCATGTGCCCGGCAAGGAAGACGAGGTCATCACCCGTAAGCCGAGCGCCGACGAGCCGTTCGCGGCACTGGCGTTCAAGATCGCGGTGCACCCGTTCTTCGGCAAGCTGACCTACGTCCGCGTCTACTCGGGCAAGGTCGACTCCGGTGCCCAGGTCATCAACGCGACCAAGGGCAAGAAAGAGCGGCTGGGCAAGCTGTTCCAGATGCACTCCAACAAGGAGAACCCGGTACCCCAGGTCGGCGCCGGCCACATCTACGCGGTCATCGGTCTGAAGGACACCACCACCGGTGACACCCTGTGCGATCCGAACAACCAGATCGTGCTGGAGTCCATGACCTTCCCGGACCCGGTCATCGAGGTCTCCATCGAGCCCAAGACCAAGTCCGACCAGGAGAAGCTGGGCACCGCGATCCAGAAGCTCGCCGAAGAGGACCCGACCTTCACGGTGAAGCTGGACCAGGAGACCGGCCAGACCGTCATCGGCGGTATGGGCGAGCTGCACCTGGACATCCTGGTCGACCGGATGAAGCGCGAATTCAAGGTCGAGGCGAACGTCGGCAAGCCGCAGGTGGCCTACCGCGAGACGATCACCAAGAAGGTGGAGAAGCTCGAATTCACCCATAAGAAGCAGACGGGTGGGTCGGGTCAGTTCGCGAAGGTCATCATCGCGCTGGAGCCGTTCGTCGGTGAAGACGGCGCCACCTACGAGTTCGAGAACAAGGTCACCGGTGGCCGCGTGCCGAAGGAATACATCCCCTCGGTCGACGCGGGCGCGCAGGACGCCATGCAGTACGGTGTGCTCGCCGGTTACCCGCTGGTCAATCTGAAGGTGAGCCTGCTCGACGGTGCGTACCACGACGTCGACTCCTCGGAGATGGCGTTCAAGATCGCCGGCGCGCAGGCCCTGAAGGAAGCGGCCCGTAAGGCCGGTCCGGTGATCCTCGAACCGCTGATGGCGGTCGAGGTCATCACGCCCGAGGACTACATGGGCGATGTGATCGGCGACCTGAACTCCCGCCGTGGCCAGATCCAGGCCATGGAGGAACGCAGTGGTGCCCGTGTCGTCAAGGCGCTGGTTCCGCTCTCGGAGATGTTCGGTTACATCGGTGACCTGCGGTCGAAGACCCAGGGCCGGGCGAACTACTCCATGGTGTTCGATTCGTACGCGGAGGTTCCGGCCAACGTGTCGAAGGAGATCATCGCCAAGGCGACCGGCGAGTAATATCGCCCGGTCGTCTGCACGACCCTTGTAAATCAATCCGCACTGCTGCAACTGCAAGCAACAACAAGTCCAGGAGGACACCACAGTGGCGAAGGCGAAGTTCGAGCGGACGAAGCCGCACGTCAACATCGGCACCATCGGTCACGTCGACCACGGCAAGACCACGCTGACCGCGGCGATCACCAAGGTGCTGGCGGAGAAGTATCCGGATCTGAACGAGAGCTTTGCCTTCGATCAGATCGACAAGGCGCCGGAGGAGAAGGCTCGTGGTATCACGATCAACATCTCCCACGTCGAGTACCAGACCGAGAAGCGTCACTACGCCCACGTAGACGCCCCCGGTCACGCCGACTACATCAAGAACATGATCACCGGTGCGGCGCAGATGGACGGCGCCATCCTGGTGGTCGCGGCCACCGACGGCCCGATGCCGCAGACCCGTGAGCACGTGCTGCTCGCCCGTCAGGTCGGCGTGCCCTACATCCTGGTCGCGCTGAACAAGTCGGACATGGTCGACGACGAGGAGATCCTCGAGCTCGTCGAGATGGAGGTCCGCGAGCTGCTGGCTTCGCAGGAATTCGACGAGGACGCCCCCGTGGTGCGCGTTTCCGGCCTGAAGGCGCTGGAAGGCGACGAGAAGTGGAGCGAATCCATCGTCGAGCTGATGAACGCGGTCGACGAGTCCATCCCGGACCCGGTGCGTGAGACCGACAAGCCGTTCCTGATGCCGATCGAGGACGTCTTCACCATCACCGGTCGTGGCACCGTCGTCACCGGTCGTGTGGAGCGCGGTGTGGTCAACCTCAACGAGGAAGTCGAGATCGTCGGCATCCGCCCGGAGAAGACCAAGACCACCATCACCGGTATCGAAATGTTCCGCAAGATGCTGGACACCGCGCAGGCCGGTGACAACGCGGGTCTGCTGATCCGTGGCATCAAGCGCGAGGACGTGGAGCGCGGCCAGGTCGTCATCAAGCCGGGCACCACCACCCCGCACACCGAGTTCGAGGGGCAGGCCTACATCCTGTCCAAGGACGAGGGTGGCCGTCACACCCCGTTCTTCAACAACTACCGTCCGCAGTTCTACTTCCGTACCACTGACGTGACGGGCGTTGTGACCCTGCCCGAGGGCACCGAAATGGTTATGCCCGGCGACAACACCGAGATGTCGGTGAAGCTGATCCAGCCGGTCGCCATGGACGAGGGTCTGCGCTTCGCGATCCGCGAGGGTGGCCGCACCGTCGGCGCCGGTCGCGTCACGAAGATCATCAAGTGATTCGCTGAATCGCTGCGAACGGCGTCGCTCCGAAAGGAGCGGCGCCGTTCTCGTTTCGCATGATGTGAACCGGGTTCGGAAGTAGCCCTACTCACGCAATTCTGATAATCATGAATCCATTGTGACCCTGTCCGCAGCCGAGGCGTCACGAAACTTCTCTGCTGTGCTCAGCCGTGCCGAGCACGGTGAGACGGTACGTATCGTCCGGCATGGGCGGGTCGTGGCGACCGTGACGCCGCCCGCGACGAGTACGGGCCGTTCGTCGCGGCTCGCGTTGGAGGAATCCGACGTACCACCGTTCGACGACGACTACGCAGCCGATATCGCGGCGGGGCTTGCCATGGTGTCCGACGATATGGAGGACTCGTGGGCAGGTGCTTGATTCTCGACACGGGTGTTCTGATCGCCTATGAGCGTGAAACGATCGACCGTACCGCTTACGACGACGACGATCTCGCGATAGCCGCGGCGACCGTCGCGGAGTTCCGGGTCGGCATCGAACTGGCCGACGCCGCCGAGCGTGCGGGTCAATGCTCCCGTCGACTCCCCTTGCTGCTGGCCGACCTCATAGCCTCGAGTACACCGACGCCACAGCCACTCGTCACGCCCAGCTCCTGGCACAGGTGCGGCGATCGGGTAGACCTCGCGGCGCACACGATCTGATCATCGCCGCGCATGCCGCGGAAACCGGTCGTGCCGTCGTTTCCCTCGGTACGAAGGCGAAGTTCGGCGATCTTGATGGCGTCACAGCGATAACGCCATGATGCTGTGCCGGCATGGGCGAGGGTCTGCGCTTCACGATCCGCGAGGGTGGCCGCACCGTCGGCGCCGGTCGCGTCACGAAGATCTCGAGTGATTCGCTGAATCGCCGCGAACGGTGTCGCTCCGAGAAGAGCGGCGCAGTACTCGTCTGGAATGCCGGTCACAGTTCACGCACCACGCACCACGCACCGGAAGCCGAGGTGGCAGGTGGCGGTGTCCTCGGTCTGCCCCTGCCGGGCGGCGGGCCGATAGCGCAGGCAGTAGTTCGCGGAGCACAGGTAGGAGCCGCCTTTTACGACGTGCCGGGGAAACCGCTGTGCGGTATCCGGATCGGGCCGGTCGAGGTGGGGATTGCCTGGGGCGCAGCAGGACGGCCGGGTGTGTGCGTTCCGGTAGCGGTCGCCGGTCCACTCCCAGACATTGCCGGCCATATCGGACAGGCCGTACCCGTTGGGCGCATAGGTGCCGACCGCGGTGGTGCTGGGGACAGGTTTCTGCCCGCGGCCGGGATAAAATTGCCAGGGGAATTCGCCGGTCCAGATATTGGCCATGCGCCGGCCGGTGGGTTCCGGTTCCTCGCCCCAGATGTAGGCGGCCGAGTCCAGCCCGCCACGGGCCGCGTACTCCCACTCTGCTTCCGTCGGCAGCTGTTTACCCGTCCAGGCCGCGTATGCCGCGGCATCGGCGTATGCCACCTGGGTCACGGGGTGCCGGTCGAGACCTTCCAGCGTGCTGCCGGGCCCCTGTGGCCGGCGCCAATTCGCGCCGGGAACATAACGCCACCAGCGTTGCCAGTTGTCCAGCGGCACAGGCCGCGAGGTAGGTCGGAACACCAATGCCCCGGCGACCAGGCTTCCGGGATCCGCCTCCGGATAGTCCTCGGCCGCCGGGGCGGTCTCCGCGACGGTCACGTACCCGGTCTGCTTGACGAAACGCCGGAACGCGGCGTTGGTCACCGGATGCGCGTCGATCCAGAAGGAATCCACCTGCACCCGATGGACGGGTCGCTCCTCGGGGAAGAAATCCGCGGATCCCATCGCGAACTCACCGCCGGGAATACGGAGCATCCCGCGGCGGGTTTCGGCACCGGGCCCGGCGGCCGGATCGTGGCTGCTCAATCGCGTGAGAATGCCGAGGCCACAATCATTTCCAGGTCCTGATACGGTTTTCCGCTCACATCCGCGACGACCTTGTGCACGATGCCACCGGTGAACGGAAACGGAGCCCGATAGCGTGTGGTCACCGACCGGCCGCCGTCCCGCCCGACGCGAACCCCCTCTCCGACACCGGAGAACACGGTGGGTTGAATGCGCATATCGGCGAACGAACCCACCGGCTCCTCGTCGATATAGAGAACGGCCTCGCCGGTGGGGGTGAAGTTGTCCGAGCGCGTTCCGCGCCGCTCGTAGCGCACTCCGAGAATGTGATCACCGGCCGGTACCGGACGATCGGCAATGATGACCTGGTCTTCTTCGCCGAGAAAGTTGTAGAGATAGTGGAGGATTCCGTTCTCCAGGAACAAAGTGTGCCCGCCGAGCCGCCCGCCGTGGGCGAACAGCACCCCCGCGGCTGCCGTGTCGGTGATCGTCGTCTCGGCGAGCAACGCGAACGACCGGCCACTGATCTCCAGGGCCGCCCCGGGTCCCACCTCTGCCGTGCCGGGGTAGTAGGCCACCTGGTCCCGTGCTTTGCCGTAGGTGGGGCGGTCACGCGTCATCATGGATACGACGTCGAGGTCGTTGAGCGGCATACCGTTGTACTTCTCCGCTTCGGCGAACCACAGCGCTTTCAACTCCGCCAGCTTCTCCGGGCGCTCTTCGGCGAGATCGCGCAGCTGGCTGCGATCGTTCTCGAGATGGAACAGCTCCCAGCGGTCGGTATCGAATTTCCCCCAACCGGACGGGCACGCCGCGTGCACGGTGTCGGCGAACCAGCCGCGATGCCAGATTCCGCGCGTGCCCAGCATCGAATAGAACTGCGTGTGCTTGCCGGTGTCGGCGTCCGGGTCGTCGAGCAGGGCCCGGAAGCTCACACCCTCGAGGGGACGCTGCGGTACGTTGCGGACCGTTTCCGGCGGGGTGATGCCGAGTAGCTCGTACACCGTCGGCGTGATATCGCAGACATTGAGGTACTGGTGGCGTAGTTCGCCCCGGGCCGATATTCCGGCGGGCCAGGACACCAGGCACGGGTCGGCGATACCGCCCTCGTGCGAGGCGTAGCGCTTGTACAGCTTGTACGGGGTGTTGAACGCCATCGCCCAGCCGATGCTGTAGTGGTTGTAGGTCGTCGGCGAGCCGAGTTCGTCGAGGCGCGCCAGGCTGTCGTCGGTGGTGTCGAGATAGCCGTTGAAGAACTTCATCTCGTTGGCCGAGCCGTTCGGGCCGCCTTCGCCGCTGGCCCCGTTGTCCGACAGGACGACAATGATCGTATTGTCCAGCTGACCGCTTTCCTCGAGGTAGTCCAACAACCGGCCGATCCGATCATCGGTGTAGGAGAGATACCCGGCGAATACCTCGGCCTGCCTCCGGAACAAGCGCTTCTCGTCCTCCGACAGCGAATCCCACGGTCGCACCGTGTCCAATGCCGGCCACGGTATGCCGTCCGCGCTCGTCGCGGACGAGTACGGATTCATGGGCGAGAGCTCGGTGTTCTCCGGCACCAGCCCCATACGCTTCTGGTTGTCCAGGACGGTTTCGCGGTATTTCTCGTAACCCATATCGAAGCGTCCGCGGTACCGGTCGGCCCATTCCGCGGGCGCGTGGTGTGGGGCATGGCCGCAGCCGGGACTCAGATAGAGAAACCAGGGCTTGGCGGGGGCGATCACCTTCGAATCGCGGATGAACCCGATGGATCTGTCCGCGAGATCCCTGGACAAGTGATAGCCGTCCTCCGGGGCGTAGGGCGGGGAGATCGGATGGTTGTCGTAGACGAGGCTCGGATACCACTGGTCGGCTTCGCCGCCGAGGAAACCGTAGAACCTCTCGAAACCGCGCCCCAGCGGCCAATTCCGCTTCGAGGCGGCGAGATTTTCTTCCTCCAGCGGAGTCAGATGCCATTTGCCGACCGCATAGGTGTTCCAGCCCCGCTCGGACAGGACCTCGGAGCACAGCGCCGTCTCTGCCGGAATCCGGCCGGACATACTGGGAAATCCGTCGGTGAATTCTTCGATGGTCGCCATACCCACCGATGTCGCGTTCCGGCCGGTGAGCAGCGAGGCCCGGCTCGGCGAGCACAGCGCGGTCGTGTGGAATTGCGTGAATTGGATTCCGCGGTCGGCGATCCGGCGCATATTCGGCATTTCGACCAGACCGCCGTAGCAGTCCCAGGTGCCGATGCCGATATCGTCCCACACCAGGTAGAGCACGTTGGGTGCGTCCTGCGGCGCGGTGGGCTCTACATATGGCGCCCAGTCGGCGACCGAATCACGGATATCGAGTGCGATACGTCCTCGGAACTGCTCGGACATGACGGCCTCCAAGACGGTGATGGGCCAACAGCGTGTACCACCGAGGTCCTCATGACCCGGGCGAATTATCGCGTCGATAGCAGATCTGCGCGGCTGTCCTCGGATACCGATAGACCCTGCGCAAGACTATCGGTCCCCCGCGCCCGGCTCAGGGCGCCGGGCCGAACAGTAGCCCGATATCGGCCGAACTGTGACCGGACCACAGCGAGGCAGGCTTGCGCTGACCCGAGGTATGAGTGGATCTTCCGCTGCCGGATTCACCCATTCGGCGTGCGGATCGACTCGAGGAAACTGCGGATCGCGGTATCCGCCGCGGCCCGGTCGTTCCCGTCGGTGAGCGCGAGCTCGAACAGCAGCCCACGCGCCATTGCGAGGGTCATCTGTGCCGACAGGGCCGCCTGTTCCGGATCGCGGCCGATCCGGGTGAACAGTATCGCGAGGGTGGTCTTCCATTCCATGATCCATTGCCCGAGTGGCGCGGCCCATGGCTTGTCCTGCATCGCCGCTGCGGCGACCTCGAAGAACAACGGCCCCAACTGCGCCGCTTGATCGGCCATTCGATCCCAGAGGGCGTAAGCGGCAGTGTAGGGATCTATGGGGGATTCGAGCAGGTCCGCCAGAGCGCGGTACTGCTGTCCCCACGTTGCGGTGACCACCGCCGTCAGCAGCCCCTCGCGAGAACCGAAATGATAGTTCAGCATTCGGTGGCTGGTACCGATACCGTCGGCGATCGTCCGCATGCTCGTATCACCCACGCCGTGTTCGGTGAACCAGGCGACGGCGCGGTCCAGGAGGGCTTCTCGTGCGCTGCTCATACCACTCGGTCGCCGCCGGTGAATCGCGCGAGGGCGCGGTGGACTTCGGTGAATTCGTTACCGCGATATGCCACGTGGCCGTCCGGGCGGACCAGGACGAACCCCCCGCCGCGCATCGAATACCGTTTTCGTGCCTCGCTCCGCGGATCTGTTTCGTCATCGATCGGTACCACGATCACCCGTTCGGTCGCGCCGGCGGCTTCCGGGAGTTCACCGGACTCCTCGATTCGGTTCCCGGAGCGGAAGTGCAGCAGCGTGAAATGCGTAACGGCCAGACGGTCGTGCACCGTTCCGTCTGCGAGGACGGCGTCGGGCGCGCGATCACCGATGGCCGGGCGGGGTGTGAACGGCCACCGTGACCGGTCGCCGTATCGCACCGTCAGTTGCGAGTTCTGCAGACTTGCCTGCCGGGCAGCCCCCGGAAACCCTGCCCCGAGCCGGAGTGCCGCGTCACGCAGGGAACGAACAACAGGATTGCGCAGAGCGTACATCCGCCGGCGCCTCTCGACGTCGCGAATGGTGGATACGGCTACCGGCCGACGCTCGGTTTCGTAGTCGTCCAGCAGATCCGGGGATGCGCCCGATTCCACCTGCGCCAGCCGCCATGCCAGATCGACCGCATCCTGAATACCCAGATTCATCCCCTGCCCGCCGAATGGGGGGAAGACGTGGGCGGCATCGCCTGCCAGGAAAACACGATTTCGCCGGTACTCATCGGCCAGGCACACCCGGGTACGGAAGATCGATGTCCACTCGACCTCGGTGATCCGCGTACCTCCGGTACCACGTTCGTCGACGAGACATTGCAACTCGGTGATGCCGGGCTCACGCAGTTCCGCTCGACGGGCTTGATCACTCATATCCGCGAATACCCGCCAGAGCCTGTCGCCACCGGGCAGACGCATCAGCATGAGCGGACCGGCCGGTCCGAGCCACATGGCACTGTCCTGAAAGGACATCTTCGATTCCAGGCGGATATCGCCGAGATAGTAGGTTTCACCGGTTGCGCCGCCGGTGAACGAGATGCCGAGCGCCTCGCGTACCGTGCTGCGAGCCCCGTCGGCGCCTACCAGCCACTCGCACTCGAGAAGACGTCCATCATCGAGGCGCACGCCTACACGCTCGTCGTCGTGGTCGAGGTACTGCACATCCGCGCCGTACTCGATCTCCACGCCGGCCGCGCGCAGTGCCTCGCGGAGTATGCTTTCGAGCCCGGGTTGCGGGAGAACATAGGTATAGGGGTAAGGGCTCCGCGGGGGTACCCACACCAACCGGGACAGTTCCGCGTCGCCCCGCATGATGGATGCTCCGCTGAGGCGATAGGCAACACGTTCGATCTCGTCGGCGAGGCCCAGCCCGGCGAGTAGCTCCATCGACCGGGCCTGCAACCCGAGTGCCCGGGAGCCGTCGCTCGGGCCGGTGCGCCGTTCCAGTACACGACACCGGATGCCGTTTGCAGCCAGCACGAGACCGGTCACCATACCGGTCGGGCCTGCCCCGACCACGAGAACGCTCATTGCACACTCCCACGGATACAACTGTCGACCACAGTGGAATACATCGACATGTACCAAATGGTACACCCGGGTGGGTGTGGGTGGACAGAATCGTAGGGCGCCGGTAAATCCTCGAGTCGGGCCTGTGGGTGAGCAGGCCCGACTCGATGGATCACCCGTGTCGCCGGACCCTGTCCCCTGTCCGGGCTTCTGCCGCCGGACGGTCGGCTCGGTGTCTGCGCCCGAGCCGATGGGCCGCGGCCAGCACCGGCGTCGCCGTCGCGGTGACAGCCGCGCCGAGCCGGGTATCGGTGGCTCGCATCCAGCGGACGGTCCGCATGGCCGCGACCAGGGTCTCGCTTCCGCGTATCCGCATCTCCGCCTCGAAACTGCTCACCGCCACCGGCAGCGTGGTCGTGCCGGACGCGACCGCGCGCAGGTTCGCGACCAGACTCGCGGCATCGCGAATGGCGGCTCCGGCTCCCATGCCCGCTGTGGGCGGGGTGGCATGGACGGCATCGCCGAGCGCTGTGACAGACCCGGCGGCCCATGGGGCCAGGTCCTGGGCCCGGGGCGATGCGGCGTTGAAGCGGAAGGCGGCGATACTGCTCGGCTCGGCTCGATCGATTACCTCGAGGGTGTGCCGACTCCAGCCGCGGTGTCCGAAAGCAGTGAGAAGCGCGGACCGCAATGCCGTGCCGCGGAGCGTGCGCATCGCATCGGTCGCGGAGGACTCGGGGAACATCGCGCCCCAGATATAGGTCGGCCCGGTCGTGATCGCCTCCCGGCCTGCGGGCGCGTCGAGCAGGGCATTACCCACCGGGTCGAGGAAACCGATGTACAGCGCTGTGGCGTGCGGGCCGATCGCCATCCCCGAACGGGCTCCGAGGCGCTGCCGCTCGGCCGCACTGAGGTGTTCGGCGCCGGTCCGCCCGGAGAATCCGATTATCCCGGTGGGTTCGTTGGTGGGGCCGCCTGCCAGATATCGGGCGACCATCGAGTGGGCACCGTCCGCGCCTACCAGGAGATCGCCTTGGTGCGCGGCCCCGTCTGCGAATACCGCCGACGGTGCGCCGTCCGCGGCGCGGGCGATCCCGGTGACCGTCCAACCCGGATGCAGGTCGGGTCCGACCGCGTCGGCGAGCACGGTCCGCAGGGTGATGCGGTCGATATCCACGCCGGGGTTGTCCTCGAGCCGCGGCCCAAATGCCAGCAGATGCCCGCGCCGGTCCCAGAGCGCGTCCCGGTCGCGCAGCCGCAACGCCGACGCCGATCGCAAGAGCCGTTCGAGGATCTCCGGTGCGACGAGTTCCCGGAGCGCCGCCTGTGCGCGGCCGTCGAGTGTGATGTGGTAACCCGCGGTCTCCGCGACATCGCGGTCGCGATCGAAAACCGATACCTCGAATCCGTGCCGGCGTAGTCCGGCGGCCAGCGCCAGACCGCCGATTCCGCCTCCGACGATGATGACATGCACTGTATTTCGGCCCCTCGAGCTGTTGTCGGATGATTGCCGGACCGACACTGCCATCGGTAGTGGCCGTCGAATGTCCACTACTTTGGTACGGTGGCCGATACCTCCCGGCGCGCACTGCGCCTACTGTCGCTGCTCGCCACTCGACGGAGCTGGTCGCTCGGCGCGCTCGCCGCCCGGCTGGGGGTCAGCGAGCGCACCACCCGGCGGGATATCGAAACACTGCGTTCGCTCGACTATCCGGTCGTCACGCTGCGCGGGCCGGCCGGGGGCTATCGGCTCGGGGCGGGCCACACACTGCCGCCGCTGCAATTCGACGAGGAGCAAGCACTCGCGGTCGCGGTAGCGCTACAGACCGCGCCGACCACGGTGTCCGGCCTCGCCGACGACGCCGAGCGGGCGCTGGAGTCCCTGGAACAGGTCATGCCGGTCAGGCTACGAGGGGCCGTGGCAGCGTTGCGGCTGACGAGTTTGCAGAACTACTGGGAGTTTCCGGCCCATCCCATCGATGCGGCCTCGTTGCCGGCCGCGGGCGGTGCCGTGCGCCGTCACGAGGTGCTCATCATCGAAATCCTCGGGCCCGACGGCGCCCGCCCCGACCCCGGTACCGCCGAGTTCGCCCCGGCCCGGCGCTTCGAACCCCATCACCTGGTGGTCTGGGCGGGCCGGTGGTACCTCGTCGGCTACGACCACGCCGATGCCGCCTGGCGCGTGCACCGATTGGACCGCCTCTACCTCCACCCGCCCACGGGTATCCGGTTCACTCCGCGCGAGCTGCCCGGCGGTGATATCGCCGCTCTGGTGATGAGCACCCACGATCGCGGGGACACTCCCGCCACGTGGGAATGCGTCGGAAGCGCGCGGCTGAATCTGCCGGCGAAGACGGTGGCGCGCTGGGCACCCGGCGGATCGGTTGTCGAGCACCTGGATTCCGACCATTGCCGGCTCACCCTCGGTGCCTGGTCCTGGGCTGGTGTCGCGGGTCTGCTCGCCACATTCGATACCGACCTGGCCGATGTCGAGCCCCCGGAACTGGTGGCCGCCTGCCGCCGGCTGGTGCGACGGTGGCAGGCCGTGGTCGGTGATGCCGAACCGGCGACGCACCCGTGATCGCGGGTACGCCGGAAAACCCGGCGCGCACCGTCGCCGGGACGTGGTAACTCCGGATCAGGTTTCGCGGGCGGCCTGGAGCAGGGCGTTGGCGAACTTCACCATCTGGGCCGGGCCGCCGTACCAGGCGGTGACCGCGGAGAGGACCGCGGCCCGGGCCTCGCGGGCCGCGCGGGCCACCTCCGCGGCCGACACCTCGCCGGTCTCCGCCTGTCCCGCCAGTACTTCGAGATCATCGCTCGCGGTCAGCAACCGCATGATGAGGTGGATATCTATGTCGGCGCCTTCCTCGCTGCGGCTGTGCCGGGATGTGGTGTCCTCCACGGGCGCCGGGCGCCGGGCTCCCGGCAGGGCCGATACAGGTTCCGGAGCGGGGCCCGGCAGTGCCGCCTCAGCGTGGTCGGGGACCGCGGAACCGGCGGCCTCGGCCTCGGCCGCCTCACGTGCCCGCCGGGAGCGGCGCGTTTCCAGCGGCGGCCGGGAATCGGCGCCCTCACCCGAGTCCGGGGCCTCACCCGCGGCGTCGGGTACGAGAGTCAGCGGCGATACGGCCGTGGCGGGGACTTCCGGCGCCTCCTCGGCCGGTTCGTCGGATCCGGCGGGCCGGGAATCCTCGGACTCCAGGATCCGGGTGAGCAATTCGGCCACCGGCGCGCCGGATTCGTCGTCGGAGTCGATACCGTGCGCGGGTTCGGAATCCAGCAGCCGGTCGAGGATCGGGGTGCCGTCCGGTGGGGACAGCCGCGGCGGAGCGGTATGCGCGCCGGTCTCGCCGGTCAGGGCCGCCTCTTCGGGCTGCGCCGCGAGCCGCAGCGCGGGTTGCTGGTCATCGCGGGTACCGGTTGGCTCGTCGTCGGTGTTGTACCGGGCCGCGGACCGCGGCAGCCGGCGCGGCGCCGGCAGTTCGCTGTCCGCGGCGGCGGCCGGTGCCGGCTCCGGCAGGCCCACGGAGTTCGCCGGAGGCGCCTCCTGTGCGGCGGGAGCCACCGTGTTCGTCTCCTCGGCGGGGGCGTGCCGGGCCGCGGACCGCGGCAGGCGCCGGGCCGGCAGTGCGGGCGCGGCGGATTCCTCCTCGGCGCCCGGGCCGGGTGCGGTGTGGCCACGGGTGGGCAGCCCGCGTGACGGCAGTTCCGGCCGTGCGGCGGGCTCGTGGTCGAGTGCGGGCTCGCGCTCCTCGCTCGGCGCCCCGGACAGCGCATGCGTATCGGTGACCGCGGCCGCGGGGCTCTCCTCGTGTCCGGGCACATGCTGGTCCTCGAACGGGTTGAAAGCATCCGCCGGTGCACCGGATTCGGTGAGATCGAGTTTGCGGCGCCGCCCGCCGGTTTCCAGCGGGTGCGGTACCGGTTCGTCCCCGATGGAGCTGAGCCAGCTCGGCAGCGACCCGGTATCCGCCTCGCCGTAGGTGCCGGGCCGCTGCGGTGTCTCCGGCGGCAGCGGATAGGCGTCCGCCAGCGAACCGGACGTGGATAATTGCGTGGTCGGGACGGAGAACGAATCGGCACCGGGCCGACCGGCTGCGGGATCGGCGGACAGCGCCGACTCGGCCGTGTACGGCGATGTGGGCGCGGGGATACGTGCCGAGGAGGCGAGTGCGGCCGAGTGTTCGCCGACCTGACCGGGGCCCGGCTGCGATAGGCGCGGCAGCGCCCCGGGATCGGTCTGCCCGGGATCGCTCATCGGCCCGGCGCCGTGGCGGGTGGACAACGCGGCGGTATCCGGACCGTTGGGATCATCGGGAGGTGCGGGGAACTGGGACGGGTCCGTCGGCGAGGTACTGAAGCGGGAATCCGGTTCCTGGTTACCGGATGTCATGACGCCGACCGCGGCGATATCACCGGCGACTCCGGGGGTGTTCCAGGCGGCGAACGGGTCCAGTGCCGCCGATCCGCCGGTGCTGTGCTGGTTCTGGGTGGGAGTGGACGGTGGTGCGGGGGTCCACGTGTAACCGTGATCCGGTACGGAATCGGATCGGTTCGTGGCGCCGTTCGTTCCATTCGCCGAATCGAATTCGTTCGATCCGAAGCCGGCGAAGCCCCTCGACTCGGAGTTCTGTTGCGCGTGGCCGTACTCCTCCTGGCGGCCGCGACGTTCGTCTCCGAGGCTGGCATTTTCGGCATCCATGGGCCCATTCTTACCCGCCGGGGTGGATTTCGTTCTAGTGTGCGAAGCCCATGAATGGTGCGTGACCCGCCCGCGGTGATCAGTATTACATCGCCTCCGAGAGTGGCCGGCGCACGGAGCCGCGTCCGGGATTTCCGGATACGCGGCTCTGACGTGCCCGGACGGCGGGATGTGCGGAAACCGGCCGGGAACGGTGCACCGGACGCCCGCTCCGCGCCGGGTCTGTCGGCCCCCCTCGAAATTTTCCCGCTGGTGTCGATGGCGCAAATGAGTCTGCCCGCCGGGCTCGGCCGGCGGGTAGCTCGTCGGGATGGTTGCGGATCAGTGGTGCGTCGCGGCCCCGTGCATCCGGCCCGCCACCGCCGGCAGCGCTGCCACGGCGAGTACGACGGTGACGATTCCGACGACCCACGACGTCCACGATGCCCCGTTGTAGCTGGTGTAGTTCATGGCCCACGGTGCGATGAACAGCAGTGCGCCGAACAGTGCCATTCCGTAGTCGGCCGCTGCCATCGCGGGCCGGTACATCTGGGCGAGTCCGGTGAGTGCGATGAGCGCTCCGAGCACGATCATCGTCCACACTGCCCGATTGTTGGTCGCCACCCAGATCGGAGAGAGGGCGGTGAAGACACCGAGCACCACGGCCAGGAAATCCTGAGTCCGGCTTTCTGTGAACATAATGGCCTCCTGAGACTGGAAAACAGGTCCGTAGAAAGGGCCTGACCTCGGTATAGCGTGTCCGGCCGCGACCGGTCGATATCGCGATGGACACGATTGCGCGGCGAAACGATGCGCAGCGGACGCGCTTCCGCCGCGGAGCCCGGCGGGTCCTGTACCCGCCGCGTGCGCTCTTCGGGTACCTCCGTTTCGCCGCGGCCGCGCGGATCGGGGGATGGGCTTCGCCGAGCTGTGCTTGTTAGGGTGGGCTACACGATTTTCTGTAACCTGTTCCAGGCGCGGCGCCCTGCCGCGGGGAGGGAGTTCGGTATGTCCGCACCGATCGTGATCGCCGGTGCCGGCCTGGCCGGGTTGCGCACCGCCGAGGAGTTGCGCCGCGCGGGGTACGAGGGCGAGCTGGTACTGCTGGGGGACGAGCCGCGCGCACCCTACGACCGTCCGCCGCTGTCCAAGCAGTTCGTCCGCGGCGAGACCACCGCGACGCCGTTGCGTCCGGACGAGTTCTACGACGAGAAGAAGATCGAGCTGCGTCTGGGTACGGCCGCGTCCGGCGTGGACACCGAGGCCAAACAGGTGCGGCTGGCCGACGGTTCCACGGTCACCTACGAGCATCTGATCGTCGCGACCGGACTGCGGCCCCGGCTGCTGCCCGGCGCGGACGAGGTGGCCGGGGTCCACGTCCTGCGCAGTCACGACGACGCGGTGGCGATCCGGGAGAGGCTGCGCGATACCACCGCGGCCCTGGTGATCGGCGCCGGTTTCATCGGCTGTGAACTGGCCGCGAGCCTGCGCGCGCAGAAGGTGCCCGTGGTGCTGGTGGAACCGCAGCCCGCTCCGCTGGCCGGGGTGCTCGGCGTGGCGCTCGGTGAACTGGTGGCCCGGTTGCACCGGGCCGAAGGCGTCGATCTGCGCTGCGGGGTCGGGGTGGCCGAATTGCTGGCCGGTCCGGCAAGCCGGGTGCGCGGTGCGCGGCTGGCGGATGGGTCCGAGGTGACCGCGGACCTGGTGGTGTCGGGTATCGGCTCGCGTCCAGTGACCGACTGGCTGGCCGGATCCGGTATCGAACTGGCCGAACCGACCGCCGGTGGCGGAGTGTTCGCCGACGAGGCCGGGCGGACCAGTGCGCCCGGCGTCTGGGCGGTGGGCGATGTGGCGGCGTGGCGGACCCCTACGGGTGAACATCGCCGGATCGAGCACTGGACCAATGCCGGTGAACAGGCCAAACTGCTGACCTGCGCCCTGCTGGGGGTCGCGGCGCCGAGTACCCCGCAGGTCCCGTACTTCTGGAGTGATCAGTACGACCTGAAGTTGCAGGCGCTCGGCACGCCGCGCGCGACCGACGATATCCACATCCTCGCCGACGACGGGCGCAAATTCCTCGCCTACTACTTCCGCGAGGGCCGGCTGTCCGGAGTCGTGGGGGCGGGGATGACCGGACAGGTGATGAAGATGCGCGCCAAGATCGCCGCGGCCGCCCCGGTGGAGGAATTGCTCGGCGCGACTCAATAACCTGTGGGGGTGATCGTCGCGCTCATCGATTCGGGTTTCGGGTTGCTGCCCACCGCGGCGTGGCTGCGCAAGCTGCGTCCCGACGTGGATCTGCTGTTGCAACTGGACCCCGAAGGGGCGCCGTGGGGCCCCAAGCCACAGGACTGGGTGATCGACCGGGTGGTGGCGGCCGGTCGTAGCGCGCGTGACCTGGGTGCCGAGGTGGTCGTGCTGCCGTGTAACACCGCCAGCGTGACCGCACTCGAACACGTCCGTGCCGATCTGGGCGCCGCGATCCCTGTGGTGGGTACGGTGCCGGCGATCAAACCGGCCGCGGCGGCCTGCCGGTCGGTGGCCGTATGGGCGACCGCGGCCACTACGGCCAGCCCCTACCAGGCGGATCTGATAGCGCGGTTCGGCGGCGAGGCGAAGGTGACCGGGGTGGCCTGCCACGGACTCGCCGAAGCAGTGGATCGCGGTGATATGGCCGCGGTGCGTGCGGCGGTGGCGGACGCCGCGGCCCGGACACCCGCCGATGTCGAGGGTGTGGTGCTGGGTTGCACCCACTACCCGCTGATCGTGGACAGCATCCTGGCCGCGCTGCCCGACGGCGTCCGGCTGTTCGACAGCGCGCAGGCCGTCGCCGCGCAGACGGTGCGGCGGATGGAGGCGCTGGCCGGCTCGGCGACCGGCGAAGGGACCGTGCAGGTGTATCTGAGTGGCCGTCCCGGCGTGCTGCCGCCCGGCGCGGCCGCGTACGAATCCGGGCGGATCCTGGGGGCCGGGTAATGCGGCCTCGCCTTCCCGAGTGCGCGACCGGCTGCTCTTCGACGCTGGGCTCGGGACGCTGCGCGGTGTCGGCATCGGCCGATTCCGCCCGCTCATGACGGCGCGGTCGCAGCCGGATGGCGCCGAGCCGGAGGCGGGGAGGGGCACGGCCTGCTCCGGCCCCGTCTCAGTCGATGCCGAAGGAGCGTGCGATGGTGTCGGCGACCGCGGCGACGGTGCCCCGGACCACCGGCTGGCGCACGATCCAGGTCTGCATGGTGATCGGCGGGTCGACCAGTCGCCGCCAGACCCATCCGGGCAGCAGGCGGCCCGCGGTGGTGCGGCTCAGGATCGCTCCGCCGGCTCCCGTGGCATGCAGACAGGCCCGCGCGTTCTCGGTGTAGTTGGCGAAATGCCACCGCGGCCTGACACCGGCTTCATGGGCCGCCGATACCAGCCGGTCGTGGCCGATGGGCACCTGGTCACGGGCGTGCGCGAGCACGTCCATGCCGTGGAGGGCGCTCAGCGGGCAGATATCGCCGCTGAACTCGCCGTCCAGTCGCGGATCCACGACGAATCCGAACGGCTCCTCGAGGACCCGGTGCCGGACGAGATCCCCCGCGGGCGGTTCATGCACGAATGCTATATCGAGTCGTCCGGCCCGCAGCTGCTGGAGTTGGGCGGTGCTGGTCGCGTCGGTGAGCGAAAGGTATGCCTGGGGCACGGCCACCCGCACGGTGTCGATGATTTGCCCGAGCCAGGTGGGCGGTAGGCCGGGGGCGAGGCCGATCTGCACGATCTCGCGGACCGGACCGGCCTCCCGGGCGGCGTCCTTCGCGGTGTCGGCGTAGCGGAGCAGGGTGAGGACATGCTGATAAAGGGCGGTCCCGGCGGGAGTGGGCACGATACCGGCAGGTACCCGCTCGAAGAGCGGCACGCCGCATTCGCGTTCCAGCTGCTGGACCTGGCGGGTGAGGGCCGGTTGGGAAATCAGCAGCGCCTTCGCCGCCGCCGACAGCGAGCCGCGATCGAATACTTCGACGAAATACCGTAGCTGTCGTAGCTCCATCGTTGCTCCCTGTTTCGCATACCGATCGGTATGCCATAACTTCAGGACATACCCGGGTCATCCAAGTGGCATTGGATCATGAGCCGTCCGCACGGTTGCATTGTGGTGGGTGCCACAGCCGCCACGCAGTGCGGGCGCCGGTGCCCCAGCTTCACTCGAAAGGACCTCCGGTGACCGCGATATCCCCCGCAACACCCGACACCCGATATCGCTGGGTGGTGTTGACCCTCTGCTGGGCCGCCTTCACGATGACCTCGGTCGACCGGGCCACCTGGGGCCCGGCGGCGGGCTCGGTGGGCGAGGACCTCGGGGTGGCCGTCGCCGGCCTCGGTGTCTTCGCCACCACCTACTACATCGGCTACGTGATCTCCAATGCCATCGGCGGTTTCGTCGCCGACTGGCTCGGTGCGCGGATGACCGTCGGGGTGAGCATCCTGCTCTCCGGCGGGTTCATGCTCGCCTTCGGCGAGGTCGACAGCCATGCGCTGGGCCTGCTCTTCCAGGCGTGTATCGGATTGTGCGCGGGCGCCGAGGTGGGTGGCGGCGTCAAACTGCTCACCAGCTGGTTCAGCCCGCAGCGGCGAGGCTTCGCGATGGGTGTCTTCATGACCGCGACCTCGCTCGGACTGGTGATCGCGAACGCGGTCGTACCCCGGTTGATCGAATCGCACAGCTGGCGCACGTCGTATCACCTGTTCGGTCTCACGTCGATCGTGGTCGGTGTCCTGTGCCTGATCCTGCTGCGCCCCGGCCCGCTGGTGGAGGCCCGGACCGAAACCGGTGGCCGCCCGAATCTGCGGCCGCTGGTGCGCAATCGCGGCCTATTGCTGATCGCGCTCGCCGGATTCGGCGCGCTGTGGGGCACCTACGGGTTCATCACCTGGTCGAACCTGCTGATGGTCAAGGGCGTCGGTATCGATCCGGTGCGGGCCGGCACCGTGGTGATGATCTTCGGCGCGGTGGCGGTGTTCTCCAAACCACTGATCGGGCTGCTCGGCGATGCGCTCGGGTTGAGTCGCCGACGGCTCACGATCGCCATCCTGGCTGCCTTCGTGGCCTGCCTGATCATCTTCAGTTTCGCGACCACCGCCACCCAGTTCCTGTGGATCGCGCCGTTCCTCGGCATCACCGCCTACATCTACAGCCCGGTCATGATGGCGATGATCCCGACCCTGTCCGGTGCCGAACTCGCCGGGACGGCGACCGGCGGCGTGAATGCCTTCTGGCAGCTCGGCAGCAC
This sequence comes from Nocardia grenadensis NBRC 108939, assembly GCF_001613445.1. Taxonomy (GTDB): domain Bacteria; phylum Actinomycetota; class Actinomycetes; order Mycobacteriales; family Mycobacteriaceae; genus Nocardia; species Nocardia grenadensis. The sequence continues at coordinate 54,011 of NZ_BDCJ01000030.1, read as the reverse complement.
CATCGTGCCCGCCGTGGTGGGCCTGGTCTTCGCCGCGAGTGGCTCGTTCCAGCTGGTCTTCCTGGTCCTCGCCGCCGGGCCCTGCCTGGCGATCCTTCCCATGTACTTCATCCGCGACGCCGACAACCGCGAATCCGCGTCCGGTACCGCCGCGCCCGGCGACGGCAATGCGCTGGTCCTCGCCACCAATGGAAAGGTCTGATCCCCGTATGACCCCGAGCAATACCCACTACGACGTCATTGTCGCGGGCGGTGGATCGGCCGGTATCGCCGCGGCGGTGGGCGCTGCCCGGTCCGGTGCCCGCGCCCTGTTGATCGAACGCGGGCCGTGCCTGGGTGGCGCCGCGACGCTGCGCAATGTTGTCACCTACTGCGGTCTCTACACCCGCGACGACCTGCGGCAGGTCGTCTTCGGTATCGCCGACGAGGTGATATCGCGGCTGAAGGCGCGCGGCGCGGTCGGCGAGCCGCGCCGGTTCAACGCGGTCACCGTGGTCTTCGACCCGGAGAACGTGAAGGTCGTACTGGACGAGCTGTGCCGGGAGGCCCAGGTCGATGTCCGCCTGCACAGTCTGTTGATCGGCGCCCACACCGAGGGCGACAGCATCACCGCCGTGGAGGTCGCCGACCACGAGGGCGTGCACCGGTTCACCGCCGACGCCTTCGTCGACGCCACCGGGGACGCCGATCTCGCGCACCACGCGGGGGCCGAGGTGCGTTACGGCACCGACGGCTGGGTCCAGAACGGCAGCCTCGGCGTCCGGTTCGGTGGTATCGAACCGGATGCCGAGGTCACGGTGGATACCGTCGGCGCGGCGGTCCGCAGTGCCAAAGCCGCCGGTGTGGACGGTCTGCTCGCCGAGTCCGGGCTGGTCGCCCGGATGCCGGTCTCCGGCGACGTCATCATGTACCTGGTGGACGAGGGTTACGACGCCCGGTCCGCCGCCGACACCACCCGCGCCGAGATCAGCGCCCGCCGCCAGGCCCAGGCGTATCTGCCGGTGGTGCGGACGATCCCCGGCGCCGAACACGCGTATATCGTCACCACCGGTCCCGAACTCGGTACCCGGGAATCCCGCCATATCGTCACCCGGCAGCGGCTGCGTGAGGCGGATATCGTCCACCCGGGCACCACCGAGAGCGCGGTCGCGATCGGGGCCTGGCCGATGGAGTACCATCCGGGCCCAGGCATCCCGTCCACCTGGAAATTCATCGGCGATCCCGGTTTCTACCCGATTCCCCTCGACTGCCTGCGCAGTGTCGGCACGGACAATCTCTACGCCGCCGGGCGAACTCTCGATGGCGACCGGCAGGCCGGCGCATCGCTGCGCGTGATGGGCACCGCCTTCGCCACCGGGCACGCGGCCGGGGTCGCGGCGGCGCAGCAGGTCCGGAACGGCGAGGTCACCACCGCGAGCGTGCGCGAGGAACTTCAGCGTCAGGGAGCCCGGCTACCCGAGCCCGTGCCCGTCTAACCGCTGGGAAACGCGACCGGGAGCCCGCGGGCAACGATCGTCCGGCGGATCGTATCGAGGGGTTCGCGGGCTCCCGGTCATCCGGGAGTTCCCGGATGACCGGGGCGCCCCGCCGCCGTACGTCCTCGATTGGCATCGCGTTCGGCCCTGGGCGACCGGCTCGGCGCACGATCGCCCGGTTGTCTCTCAGGAACCAGGTGACGGCCAGGTGCAACGACGTACGGACCGCATCGTCGGCAACGAGATGGGCACGCACCTCCGGCTCACCCTTATCCGGTAGGCCGTACCGCCGGATACCGGATACAGGCGACCCAGGACGCAGGCCGGGCGATCAGAACTGGATTCGCAGGTGGTCGGTGACCGGCCGGGCCTGGCAACCCAGGATGTAGCCGTTCTCGATGTCCTCGGGATCGAGGATCTCGGCGTTCTCCATCTCGACCTTGCCCTCGAGTACCGTGCAGGCGCAGGACCCGCATTCGCCCTCCTGGCAGGAGTAGGGTACATCGAGGCCCTTGTCCAGCATGATGTCGACCAGGGTCTGTTTCCGCGGCCAGCTCAGGTTGTGCGTCTCCCCGTCCAGTTCGACCTCCACGGTCGCCGCGTCCGCGGCGTCCGCCTCGGAGATCTCGGCCGGGGCGGTATCGGCGAACGGGTCACCGGCGAGCGAGTTGAAGATCTCGGCGTGGGTGCGGTTGCGCGGTACCCCGAGCTGGGTGAGGGCGTCGTGCACCCCGTCCATGAAGGGCCGCGGACCGCACATGAAGGCGGCGTACTCGGTGTAGGGCCGCAGCACTTCGGACAGCGCGGTCACGGTCGGCAGGCCCTGTAGGGTCTCCAGCCAGTGCACCACCACCAGCCGCTGCGGGTTCTTCTCGGCCAGTTCGCGCAGTTCGGTTGCGAAGATCACCGATTCGGCGTCGCGGTTGGCGTAGAACAGCACGATCTTGCCGCTGCCTCGCGCCAGCGCGGATTTGAGGATGGACATCACCGGGGTGATACCGCTGCCGGCCGCGCAGAGCAGTAGGTCCTCATCGAGATCTTTCGGGGTGAACACCCCGGCGGGCGGCAGCACCTCGAGCTGGTCACCCGGCTTGATGTTGTCGCAGAGCCAGTTGGAGCCGTACCCGTCGCTGGTGCGCTTCACCGTGACCTTGGGTAGATCGTCGGTGAAGGGCGAACTCGCCAGCGAATAGCAGCGCGCCACCGATCCGGTGCGGTCGCTGGGGATACGCAGGGTGAGGAACTGGCCGGGCCGGTACGCGAACTTCTCCCGCGCCTGCTCGGGGACCTCGAAGACCAGCGAGCTCGCGTCGGCGGTTTCCGCGATGACCTGGGCGACCCGCAATACGACGGATCGCGAGCCATGGGGCACTTCGACGGTGGTCATCTCGTCCTCTCGAAACACTGATTGCCGGTGGCTTCGAGCCTACGGCAAAACTAGAACGTGTTCCAATTTTAGCCTATGCCGGCGGACTGTTGGCGGACGAGCTGACTCTCCAGGCCGGAGACCAGGACGCCCACCCCGAAATCGTAGGAATACTTGCCCCGCAGATCGGGCAGGTGTTCCATTGCGCGGGCCACTCGTTCCGGCATCACCACATCGGGCGGGGTGTCGAGGTTGCGCGGATTCACCCGCCGGCGGCCGAACAGGTAGGTGTGGATGGTCGCGTAACCGGCCAGCACATTGCGATCGTCGAACCCGGCCTCGTAGAGGATCTCCATGATTCCGGCGATCAGGTCGAGCTGTTTCCCGAGCATCTGCTCGATGAGCACATCGCCCAGTCCGGGGTGCCGGCGCAGCCGTTCGTCGATCTGGGCGAGCAGATCGACGAGGCGGTCCTGCCAGGGTCCCGAGTCGGGCGGCGGCTTGCGCACCCCGGTCAGTGCCGCGGTGGCCACCAGGTCCAGTAGTTCGCGCTTGTCGGCGACGTAGTAGTACGGCGCCATGGGGGAGACACCGAGCTCGCGGGATAGTCGTCGCATGGACAGCTTCTCCACCCCGTCGGCGCGGACCACCCGAAGTGCCGCTTCGACGATCTCGGTCTCCGAGAGGGTGCTGCCGTTACCGCCCCCGCCCGCGCTCGCCTGCATTCGCACGACTCCCATTGCCACCTCTACACGTCGAGCGGCATCCGCCCGTCACGTTCTGTTCAGCTGCTCTGCCCCCGCAGTCTAGAGGTCGCGTTCCGGCGTGAGCGTGGACATTACCCGAAAACTGTTCCATTTTGTCAGTGGATGACGTTATGGTGTGACGGTGGTCGCACCGGGCGACCGCGGCGCCGGCGCTGTGCCGGGGCCCACCGGCGGTTTCCCCAGCGGCGCCGCGGCGGGCGGGTCACCACGGCAGCGAGCCGGCGCAGGCACCAATCTGTGGAGGTAGCCATGGCGGACAACCGTTCCTTCGGACCGGCCGAAACCGATCACCGCGGCCCGATCGCAACCGTCGACACCGACGCGGCCGCGAATGCGCCCGTGATCGAGGAATCGCTGATCGAAGAGGTGTCCATCGACGGTATGTGCGGCGTCTACTGACCGGCGGGAGCCAACCATGCTCGATCTGGAAAACCGCTGGCAGTTGCATCCCCGGGTGGCGCTGCGGCCGGAGCCCTTCGGTGCGCTGCTCTACCACTTCGGAACCCGCAAGCTGTCGTTCCTGAAGAATCCGCGGATCGTCGAGATCGTGCGTTCCCTGCCGGGGCACACCTCGGCGCGGGCGGCCGTCCGGGCCGCCGGGATCGAGGACGCGGCCGCCGCCCCGTACCTGCGGGCGCTGACCGAACTGGCCGATTCGCAGATGATCCAGCGCGCGCCGGAAACGGCGGTGCTCGGTGAGCCCGCGCCCTTCACCGGGGTGGGTCCGGCCGATCCGGCGGTCCGGCTGGTCGACCGTTTCGAATCGGGTCTGGCGGCTCCGATTTGCCTCACCTGGGAACTCACCTATGCGTGCAATCTCTCGTGTGTGCATTGTCTGTCGTCGTCGGGCAGGCGTGATCCGGGTGAACTCAGCACCGAACAGTGCAAGGCGCTGATCGACGAATTCCAGCGGATGCAGGTGTTCTATGTGAACATCGGCGGCGGTGAACCCACCGTGCGTCCGGATTTCTGGGAACTGGTCGATTACGCGACCTCGCATCAGGTCGGGGTGAAGTTCTCCACGAATGGGGTCCGGATCACTCCGGAGGTCGCGCAGCGGCTCGCCGCCAGCGATTATGTCGACGTCCAGATTTCGCTGGACGGTGCCGACGCCGAGGTGAACGACGCGGTCCGCGGGCCGGGTAGCTACGCCACGGCGATCCGGGCGCTGGAGAATCTCGCGAACGCCGGCTTCCGGGACGCGAAATTGTCCGTGGTGGCCACCCGGCACAATATCGACCAGCTCGACCAGTTCAAAGAGATCGCGGACCGTTACGGCGCCACCCTGCGGCTGACCCGGCTCCGGCCGTCGGGCCGCGGTGCGGATGTCTGGGACGAACTGCATCCGCTTCCGGAACAGCAGCGCACGCTCTACGACTGGCTGGTCCGCAACGGCGAGGGTGTGCTCACCGGGGATTCGTTCTTCCATCTCTCCGCCTACGGTCAGGCGCTGCCGGGACTGAACATGTGCGGGGCCGGCCGGGTGGTGTGTCTGGTCGATCCGCTGGGTGACGTCTACGCCTGCCCATTCGCCATCCACGAGAAATTCCATGCCGGAAACGTGGTCACCGACGGCGGTTTCGCCACGGTGTGGCGGGAATCGGCGCTGTTCGAGGAGTTGCGGGAGCCCAGCGGCGGCGGGGCCTGCGCCTCGTGCGCGCACTACGACTCCTGCCGGGGCGGGTGTATGGCGGCGAAGTTCTTCACCGGACTGCCGGCCGATGGTCCGGATCCGGAATGCGTGCAGGGCTACGGGGAAGCGGCGCTGGCCGCCACCGGACGGGTGATCCCGCGTCCGGCGGTGGACCATTCGCGAAAGACCGCCCCGCGCCGGGCGCGTTCCGGGGGTCCGGTTCCGCTGACGCTGTTGCCGCCGGCGCGGCGTCCGGCGCGCGCGTGCGACGAGAGTCCGCTCGTGTGAGCAACTTCCGGGAAGCCGCCCGGAGCGACGGTAGCCAGACCATTGCTCCGGGCGGCTTTTCATGCCTGCGCTACGGCCGCGGTGATCTATTTCATGCCCGCACGCCCGATAATTCCGGGAATTTCCTCGGCTCGAAGCACTTTTTCCCGGACTGCTGATGTCTTGTATCGAATCGGCAGTTACCATCCGTGGAATGCGCAATGATCGCCTGCCCGACGGATTCGGGGTGCGGATCGACCCACGGGTGCGCGCATACTCGGGGGGGCGAATCCTTATCGGAGGTTCACCTGCCCGGTTGCTGCGCCTGGCTCCCGAGGCCGCCGAAATGATCGGTGACGGCTATCTCGAGGTGAACAGCCCGCAATCGGCAGTGGTTGCCAGACGGCTACTGGATTCCGGGGTGGCCAATCCCCGGCCGCGGCTGTTGCCGTCGCCGGAGGATGTGACGATCATCGTCCCGCTGCACAACAACCCCGGCGGGCTGGACCGGCTGCTGGCCGCGCTGCGCGGTCATACGGTGATCGTTGTCGACGACGGTTCCGACGACGAGGTACGGATCGCCGACGGGCACACCGGCCGCTGCCGGGTGAAAGTGCTGCGGCACGAACGGCGCCGCGGCCCCGCCGCGGCCCGTAACACCGGCCTGCGGGCCGCGACGACCCAGTTCGTGGCCTTCCTCGACTCGGACGTGGTACCGCGCAGCGGCTGGCTCGAAGTTATGCTCGGGCATTTCAGCGACCCTCAGGTCGCCCTGGTCGCGCCGCGGATCGTGGCGCTGGACCCGGAGACCAATACGCTGGCGCGCTATGAGCACGCCCGCTCCTCGCTGGATCTGGGCCGCCGCGAATCGGCGGTGCAATCACGCGGGGTGGTGTCCTATGTGCCCAGCGCCGCGCTGCTGGTGCGCCGCTCGGTGCTGGAAGCCGAAGGCGGTTTCGACGAGACCATGCAGGTCGCCGAGGATGTGGACCTGTGCTGGCGGCTCGAGCGTTCGGGCTGGCGGGCCCGCTACGAACCGGCCGCGCACGTGGCCCACGATCACCGGGTGTCGTTCCGGGACTGGTTCCGTCGCAAGATGTTCTACGGCACCGGCGCCGCCCCGCTCAGCGACCGGCACGCGGGAATGGTGTCACCGCTGCAGGTACCGAAATGGACCGCGGCGGCGGCTATGCTGCTGGCGACCCGGACCCGCTGGGGCGTGCTGGGCGCGGGACTCACACTGCTGCTGCCGCTGCGCCGGTTGCGGCGCGCGTTCGCCGGCGTCGACAACCCGACCGGTGTCGCGGCGATCTACGTGGCACGCGGGTTTTTCGCCGGTCTGTGGCGGATCGCCTCGGCCATGTGCCGGCACTACTGGCCGATAACCCTGGCCGCCATGCTGTTCTCCCGCCGGATACGACAGATCGCACTATCGCTGGCGGTGGCCGAGGGCGCGGTCGACTGGTACACCCATCGCGAGCCCGGCGGACTGGATCCGCTGCGCTATATCGTGTTCCGGCGGGTCGACGATATCGGCTACGGCACCGGCCTGTGGCTGGGCGCGCTCCGGGCGGGCAGTCCCGCCGCCCTGAAGCCGACCGCCCCGCCCCAGTAACCCGAGCAGGTCGCCCCGCATGGTGGACACGCTGATCATCGGCGCCGGGAGCGCCGGATGTGTGCTGGCTGCCCGGCTCAGCGAAGATCCGGGACATACTGTGCGGGTGGTGGAGGCGGGTAGCCACTGGGCTTCGGCCGACGATTTCCCCCCGGAGCTCGCCGACAGTGCCGACCTGCCGCTCGGTGACCAGGTCGCCTGGTTGTGGCGTTATCCCGTAGCCCTGGCACCGGGCCGACCGGGCACCATCGTGCGCGGCCGCGGTATCGGCGGTTCGGGGTCGGTGAACGGGTCCTATTTCATCCGGGCCGCGGCGCGGGATTTCGCGGCATGGAGCGGGGAAGTGGGTACCCGCGCGTGGGATTTCGAATCGGTGCTGCCCTATTTCCGGGCGCTCGAGAACGATCACGACTACGGCGATCACCCCGGCCACGGCCGGGCGGGGCCGGTCCCGGTACGCCGGACGCGCGCGTTCACTCGGCTGGTCGAGGAGTTCGGCACGGCCTGCGGGGAACTCGGATTCGGTGAGGTCGCGGACTGGAACGCGTTGCCCGGCGGCCCCGAGGCGGGCGTAGGCCCGGTGCCGTGCACGGTCGGGCCGCCCGATGCCTCCGGCCGGCGTCATCGGATAGGTCCCGCGCATTCGTATCTGCTACCGGCGCTATCGCGTCCCAATCTGACGGTGCAGGGCGAAACCCTGGTGACCCGGCTGCGTTTCCGCGGCGACCGAGTGGTCGGCGCCGACTGCCTCCACGGCGGCCGACCCGACACGATCCGGGCCGACCGGGTGGTGGTGTGCGCGGGCGCGATCGAATCGGCGGCACTGCTGCTGCGTTCCGGTATCGGACCGGCCGCGGAGTCCACGGCACTGGGTATCCCGGTGGTCGCCGACGTACCGGTCGGGCGATGGCTCACCGACCATCCCGAAATCGGTATCGACTACCGGCATCCGGCGCCCGCGGGCCGGTCCGTCCCCCTGGAATACGTCCTGGAGTTCGACGATATCGAGATCCGTCCCTATACGGTCGCGTTCACACCGGGGGTCTACCGGATGGGCGTGACCCTGATGCGGCCCACCAGTTCGGGCACCATCACGCTGAACTCGGCCGATCCGCTGGCCGCGCCGCGGATCGAACACGGCTACCTCGGGACCGGAACCGACCGGACCCGGCTGCGCAACGCGGTGGAGTTGACCGGGCAGATCCTCGGGTCCATGGCGGCCGAACCGGTAGGCCCCGTCGACCCGGTTTCGGATCGGTGGCTGTACGACCGCCTCGGCACCTCACAGCATCTCGGGGGTACCTGCCGGATGGGACGCGCCGGCGATCCGCGGGCGGTCGTCGACGAGCGGTTCCGGGTGCACGGGGTGGACGGGCTCTCGGTCGTGGACCTGTCCGTGGTGCCGGTACCACTGAGCCGGGGTCCGCAGGCGACCGTGGTGCTGCTGGCGGAACGGGCGTCCGCCGAACTGCGCTGAATCCCGCCCAGTGATCACCTGCATTTACACTGCCGCAGCGCCTTTCGGGCCCTGGAGCGGTCGACGGCGTGCTAATCGATGGCGAACTCGCTCGGCCCGGCCGCCCGGCCCCCGCGAAGGCGCGGAACTCCCACTGGCGCGGCTGTGGCCGGTGCGGTACCTTCCACCGGTGCGATTCGCCGGTCGGTGATCAGGACCGGCCCCTGCGCAGATATCCGGACACTGCCCGGCACCCGGGCGCGAATCGCCGCCACCGAGGTATAGCCGTCCGCTATCGGCGTACCCCAATTGCCTGCGCCGGGCCAACCGGTGTGGTAGGTGAGCTGTATCGGTCGGGGATACAGCTCACCGGGGTCTGCCCGCCGAAATATCAAGCGGCACCGTGCAATATTGCGTCCACATTTCCGACACCCCGGGCCGATCTCCCGGGATTCGGACCGCGAGCTTGTACTCTGGTCCCTTGGGTGGCCCGCTGCGGCAACGTGATCCGGCCACCCGAGAATCCGCACCCGGCGCCGGGCACCGGGGAAGGTACGGCGCCGGTGCGGAAGACTCAGCGAACTCCTCGCGACCCACAATTGTCGACTTCGAGCGACTCGCCACACCGATGAATGTTGGGAATCGGCTCGCGCCGGTCAGGGGAAGTGCGCCCGCCGTTCCGGAAGATCCGGTCGGGTTCCTCGAGGGCATTTCCCGCGGCTGATCCCTGCCCGCCCACCCTGTCGGACCGTTCTGCTGCCTGCTCGGCCGGTAGCGCGACCGCCGTGGTCGGGTCCGGCGGTTTCTCCGCGGATAGTACGTCGTCGGCTCCCAGGCGCGATCGGCTTTGCGAATGGGGTGTCCGGTCATTCGACCGATCCCGCGAAGTGCGCGTTCCGGGCGATTGGTCCGCGGTCCGCGCCGGCCAGGTCGATTTCGTCGATTGCCAGGACTCGTTCGTCATCGGTGAGTCGGCGCAGGATCGGCGACAGCTTCCGGATGCGATCGTGCCTGCGCGGCCAGATCGAGCGGACCCGGGTGAGGGTTGTCGGCGCGCCGGAAGAACGGCCGGGTGTGTTCAGGCGTGTGGTTGTGGGGCAGGGCGCCGGTGAGCACGGCCTGTACGGATCTGTGGACGGCGGCCGCGGTCGGTGCGTTCTCGCGGTCGGCGAATAGCAGGTGTGCCGCACCGGTGAGCGTGGGGGCGAGGGTGGCGACGTCGGCGTCCGCGGCCAGGCGCCCGAGGTCTCGTTCGGCGGTGAGGTAGTCGGCGATCATGGCGGTGCCTTCGCCCAGGACAGGTATGGGGGCCGCGCCGGCCTCGCGCAGGCGGACTCGTAGGTCGTCGCGAGAAACGATGAGCGCGACGATCGCTACCGCCACCGGGTCGAACAGCTCGGTCAGGGCGGTGGCGAGATTCTCGGCGACGGGGCCGGTCCCGGCGGTATCGCGGAGCGTCGCGGCCTGCCGGTCGAGTGCCGCGATCCGGTCGAGGACGAACTCGGCGAGGAAGGCGTCGAAATCGGTGAAGTGCCGGTGGATCACGCCTTTGGCGACTCCGGCTTCGGTGGTCACCGCCCGGCTGGTCAGTCCATGGGGTCCGCCGAGGAGTAGGACGCGCCGGGCGGCGGCGAAGAGTTGTTCGCGCGCATCACGCAATGCCACACCGGTCGGCATCCGGGCACCGCCCTTTCCGTAGTTCTCGCTCCGCGATTGACAAGTGGGCGAGCGCCCACTCATAGTGGGCGCATGACCACTCTACCGTCCGATTCGTCGTCGTCCCCCGTGGGCGAATCCCACTACGCACGCCGGCTCGCGCAGTCCTTCGGCGATGACCCGCAACGTTATGACCGAACCCGGCCGCGTTACCCCGCCGCGATGGCGGCTCGGGTCATCGCGGCGGCTCCCGGTCACGATGTCCTCGATGTCGGCATCGGCACCGGGATTTCAGCGCAACCCTTCGCCGCGGCCGGATGTCGAGTACTCGGCGTCGAGGTCGACCCGCGGATGGCCGCGTTCGCGGCCGAGGAGGGATTCGCCGTCGAGGTGGCGAAGTTCGAGAATTGGGATCCCGCGGGCCGGGACTTCGACGCAGTGATCTCCGGGCAGTCCTGGCACTGGGTGGACCCCGTCCGCGGTGCCACCAAGGCGGCACAGGTCCTGCGGCCGGGTGGCCGGCTGGCCGTCTTCTGGAACGCGTTCGCACCCCCCGCCGAGCTCGCGCAGGCATTCGGGGCCGTCTATCAGCGGCTCCTGCCCGGCTCGCCGTTCGCCCGAGGACCGTTCGGGGGCCCCACCATGTACGCCGGCCAGTTCAACGCGGTCGGCGACGGGATGCGTCGAGCAGGCGCATTCGAGGCGCCCGAACAGTGGGAGTTTCCCTGGACGCGCCGCTTCACCCGGGACGAGTGGCTCGAGCAGATACCCACCTTCGGCGGTCACAGCCAGTTCCCGCCGGACACGCTCGATCAGTTGCTCACCGGTCTCGGGTCCGCGGTCGACGACGCCGGTGGCAGCTTCGTCATGAAATACACGACCGTGGTGATCACCGCATCGACCACCGGGCGGAATCGACCGGCGACGTGATGACAGCGCCGCCCGGCCCGTCACCGTCCACCGAAACCCGACATGCCGATACCACGGAGGAAGGCCTTCTGCGCGACGGCGTAGAGGATGACCAGCGGTAGCAGGATCAGCATGGACGCGGCCATGAGCACCGGCCAGTCCGAGACATATTGTCCCTGCATCCACACCAGGCCGAGGGTGACGGTGGAGATCTCCCGGCGTTGGATCATCACCAGCGGCCACAGGAAATCGTTCCAGACATTGACCCAGGTGAGGACGGCGAGCACCATCACCGCCGGTTTGGCATTGGGCAGCAGGACCCGCCAATAGATCTGCCACGGGGAGCAACCGTCGAGCACGGCGGCCTCGTCGAGTTCGACGGGGAGGGTGCGGAAGAACTGCCGCATGAGATAGGTGCCGAACGCACTGCCGAACAGTCCGGGCAGGATCAACGCCCAGGGGGTATCGGTCAAGCCCAGCACCCGGATGAGCACGAACTGGGGCACCACGGTCACGGTGAGCGGGACCATGAGGGTGGCCAGGTAGGCGATGAACAGGACGTCGCGGCCGGGGAAGCGCAGCCGGGCGAACGCGTACCCGGCCAGTGAGCAGAAGAAGACCTGACCGGCCGTGACACATCCGGCGTAGAGGACGGTGTTCAGGAACATCCGGCCGAACGGCATCTCCTCGAAAACGGTGCGGTAGTTGGACCACTGCGGTTCGCGGGGGAGCAGGGTCGGTGTGGTGACCTCGGATTGCTTCTTCACCGACCCCGCCAGCGCCCACAGGATGGGAAGCAGAGCACACCACGCCATTGCGATGAGCGCCAGGTAGAGCGCGGCGGCTCGGACGAATGCGCGGGTCTTCCAGCCCGGTGCCGCCATCACTGCTCCGTCGAATTCTTGCGGGCGAACCACAGTTGCGTGAGGGTCAGCACCAACAGGACCACGAAGATCAGCCAGGCGATGGCCGCCGCGTAGCCGGCGTCGCCGAAGGCGAAGGCGTTCTGGAAGATCATGATGCCGAAGACGTAGGTCCCGGTTTCCGGGCCGCCGTGGCCGCCGGTGAGCACATAGATCTGGTCGAAAGCCTGTACCGCGTCGATGATCGAGACCACGAGGACGAAGGACAGCGCGCCCCGGATCAGGGGCACGGTGATCGAGACGAATCGCCGGATCGCGCCGGCCCCGTCGATCTTCGCCGCTTCGTACAAGTCCTGCGGGACACCCTGCATCGCGGCGAGCAGCACGACGGTGGCGAACGGGATGCTCTTCCACACGCTGACCAGGCAGACCGAGACCATCGCCCACCGCGGTTCGACCAGCCAGGGGACGGGGCCGAGGCCGATCCGGCCGAGCATCGTATTGAGCAGCCCGTTGTTCGTATCGAAGAGGAAACGCCAGATCACCGCCATCACCACGCTCGATATCGCCAGGGGCAGGAACATGACCGTCCGGAAGAAGCCGGTTCCCCGGACTCCCCGGTTCAGGGCCGCGGCGACGACGAGACTTATCGAGATGGTGGGGATCAGCGTGCCGAGGGTGTAGACGACCGTGTTTCGCAATGCGATGGCGAACAGCGGATCCGCGGTGAGCAACTCACGGAAGTTCCGCAACCCGGTGAACCGGACCGGCCCGAACATATCCCACTCATGGAAGCTCAGGTAGAGCGAGAAGCCCAGCGGGAAGACCAGGAAAGCCGCGACCGCCAGGAGGTTCGGGGCGATGAATAGCCCGGCCGCCCGCGCCTGCCGCTTCGCCGACTCCGAGCGGTGCCGTCCGTTGGCGGCATCCGATGCCGCCGGTTTCCCGGTCGCGATCTTGTCGGTGCTGGTCATCGGTTGCGCAGCACCTCGTCGGCTTCCGGAGTGAGATTGTCCGCCAGCGAGGTCGCCGGGGCCGCGCCGCGGAGCACCGGACCGATGTACCGGTCCATCAGTGCGTCGATGCGCGGCCATTTCACCGTGACCGGGAGTGGGGCGGAGTGCGCCGGTCCGTCGAGGAGGATGTCCAGGTTCCGGATATCGCGGTGCGCCGCGGCGAATCCGGGTGATCGCACGGCAGACTCGCGGGCCGGCACGAAGAGACCGGTTCCCGCGACCACCGCCTGGCCGACCGGCCCGGCTGCGAATTTCAGAAACTCCCAGGCCTGCTCTTTCCGGGGGCTGTCGGCGGATATGGCGAGGCCCGTGGTGCCGATATTCGAGCGCGCGCCGCGGACCGTCGGGCCGGTCGGCAGGGCAGTGATATCCAAATCCAGGTCGTCGGCCTCGGTGAAGGTGCGATATCGCCAGTGCCCGCCCATCGCCAGCGCGGCTCTGCCCTGCGTGAACAGATCCATCGCCGAGATCGACTGCTGATCAGCCGGACTCGGTGCGACGCGATACCTGTTGGCCAGGTCCGCATAGAACTGGACGCCTTCGATGAAAGCCGCGGTGGAGAAATCCGACCGGTCGGGAACGGTCCGCGGGCTCGCCCATTCGGCGCCGTTGTTGACGGCGAAGAGACCGGCCGAATAGTACGGCACCCAGGTATCGACGAACCCCCACTGCCGGACCTCGCCGGACCTGTCACGCTCGGTGAGCGCGCGCCCGATATCGAGGAATTCGGCGAAGCTCCACGCGTCTTCCCACCGCCCGGGCGGCCGCAGTCCCGCCTCGTCGAACAAGGTCCTGTTGCAGAACAGGAAGTTTCCCGACCACTGCTCCGGGAGTGCGTACTGCCCGCCCTCGAAAGTGAAGGTGTCGTACAGCGCCGCGGTACCGCCCGCCCGCAGATCGGCGGCGAAGGCCGGATCACGGTCGAGCAGGGTGTTCAGATCCAGCAGCACGCCCCGGTCGGCGAGACCGGCGTAGGTCTGTTCCCACGCCATCAACACGTCGGGGCATTTGCCGCCCGCGCAGAAGGTCAGCATCTGCTGCATCGGGTCGGGGCCGGACAGCAGGGTGCGCACTCGGATATCCGGATTCCGGCGGGTGAACTCGTCGATCACCCGCTGCCGTCCGTCGGCTTCGGCGGGGTTGGCCTGGAAGAAGAACGTCAGCGCGTCGTCGTCGCTGCCACACCCACCCAGTGTCAGCGCGGCACCGGCACCGGCGACGGCCCGCAGGAACTCGCGTCGTCCCAGTGAGGTGCCTTGCTCACGCACGCCGCAACCACCTCCCGCGCGTGCCCTCGCGCGAAATCGTCCCTATCCGGATTCGCGAATCGTCTACCGTGCCCGCCGAGGCCCGCCTGGTACACCTGCCTGCGAGCACCGATGCCCCGGGCCCCTGCGATTGTCCACCGCCGGCGCATGAATCGCCTCCAACGACTCACCGGGTTCTCGCCCAGCCGAATCGGTACGGCCGGTGTGAGGCCATGTCGGAGATTTCCCGGTTCTTCCGTAGGGACTGCACCGCCCGCGGTACGACTCGCGGTGAAAACCGCCGACGCGGAGTCGGCGGAGACCGTGGTGGTGATCGGCCAGACCATTACCAGTCTCGGTACCCGGGGGCAGCCCGCGCCGGGGCAGTTGAGCATGGTGATGCGGATGCAGAAGATCGACGGGCAGTGGCTGGTCGATCAGATGATCACCCCGCTCGCTCCCGGCCCGGCATCGTGACCGGGTACGGCTAGCGGGCGGTCGGGCCGTACAGCACCGCCCGCATGAGCAAGGCGACCCGCTGCTGCGAGGCGGTCGCGACCGTGCCGAACGCGCGGCCCAGATCGACCACGAGAGCGAAGGCCGCGTGGACGAGAAAACGCGCCTGCGGACCGGAGAGTTCGGGGCGCACCTGCCGGACCAGCCGCGCCCACTCCTCCACGCTCAGCCGCTGCACATTGCGCAGGGCGGCGCGTTCCTCGGCGGGTACGTGCTGGAATTCGGTGTAGTAGACGAAGGTGAGTTCCCGTTCGGCGAACGAACCCTCGACGTACTGGTCGATCAGCGAATCCAGCGCCTCACGCGGTCCGGCGGCTCCGGCCACCGCGGGACCGATCGCACTGGACACCCGTTCGGCGGCGCGCCGGAAGGCGGCGGCCAGCAGATCACTCTTCCCGCGGTAGAAGCGGTACACCGCGGACGCCGCGGACAGACCCGCCGCGGTGGCGATATCCTCCACGCTCACATTCGGATATCCGCGAGCGTGGAAGAGTTCCACACCTTTGCGGAGCAGCAATTCGTGCTTGAACGATTCCGGGATCTCCACCGGGCGGGCGGGTTCGACATCCCCCGGCTCCGGGAGCGAGACGGCCGCGAGGTCCATGGCGGTGGAAACCAGCAGCCCGGCAAGCGGTTTCGTGGGTAGCGTCGCATGGTGATCGGCGATGCTGGTGATCACCGACAGCAGCGCCACCACCAGCACCTGGCGATCCTGACCGCGCAGCTGCGGACGGTAGGCGGCGAGCTGGGTACCCAGCGCCTCCAGCACCGCGTTCTGCTGGCCGTCCCGGATCTCGCGATCCGCCGGCTCCAGGTAGCGGCCCTCCCAGCGCACCAGCGTCACACTGGCCCGGTTGGCGACCGTGACCGCGCTGAGCGCTTCCAGTACCGTGCGCAATCGCTGCTCGGGTGGGGCCGCCGCGGCATCGGCGTCGAGCCGTACCGATTCGGCCATGGCCTGCCCGACCCGCAGCGATTCCTCCTGGAACAGCGCGTACTTACTGGGGTAATGGCGGTACAGGGCAGCGGAACTGATACCGAGCCCGCCGGCGATGTCCTCCATGCTTACGCCGTGGTACCCCAGCGAACCGAACGCGTTGGCCGCGGCCGCCGCGATCTGCGCCCGCCGGTTCTTCGGACGGCGCCGTACGGGGCGGGCCGCCGCGACACCCTTTTCGGTGGCGACGTCGCTGCCCGGATCGTCGCGACCGCTCGCGCGCACCGGCGGCGCGGACGACCGGACCCGGCGATTGTCGACGCTCATTCCGTAATCCTATCGTCGGGTAACCAGCGACAATGCCGCGCACCCCGCTCGGGGGTCGTTTCCGGCGGCCGATGCCCGGCCCGGCCCGGCTTTCCGGCTCGTCGCCGGGTGGCCGTGGGGGCCGGGGCACGAAGACTCCCCGAAGGGGAGAACACAACCATGGCACACACCGGTGTCCCCGGGTTCCGGACACGGGGTACCGCGGCGGTCGAAGTGACCGGGGATTCCGGTCGTCCGGGGTACTCGGCGCGAACGCGGCGCCGAAACGTGTCCACTGACCGGGAATGCGGCTGGGGCGACCCGGTGCCCCAGGCCACTATCGGCGCAGTCACACAACTCCGCTGGAACATGGAGGTTCCGATGCCGGATCTTGCACCGAACGGGCGACCCCAGCACGGTACAGACGAATACAGGCAGATCGAGGCGGCCGCGGCCCCGACCCGGTTCGCGCGCGGCTGGCACTGCCTGGGACTGGCGAAATCGTTCCGGGACGGGCAACCGCACGAGGTCAAGGCATTCGGCACCACGCTGGTGGTGTTCCGGTCCGAGACCGACGGCACGCTGCACGTACTCGACGCGTACTGCCGGCATATGGGCGGCAATCTGGCCCAGGGTTCGGTCAAAGGCGATTCCATCGCCTGCCCGTTCCACGACTGGCGCTGGGGCGGTAACGGTAAGTGCACCGGGATCCCGTACGCCCGCCGGGTACCGCCGCTGGCCCGCACCCGGGCCTGGCCCACGCTGGAACGCAACGGTCAGTTGTTCGTCTGGCACGACCCGCAGGGCAGCAAACCCACCGACGAGGTGACGATCCCGGAGATCGAGGGCTACGGCACCTCGGAGTGGACCGACTGGACGTGGAACACCCTGCTGGTCGAAGGGTCGAACTGCCGCGAGATCGTCGACAACGTCGTCGATATGGCCCACTTCTTCTACGTCCACTACTCTTTCCCGCGCTACTTCAAGAACGTGTTCGAAGGGCATGTGGCGACCCAGTACATGCGGTCCACCCCGCGCGGCGATATCAACGTCGGTACCAACTACGACGATCCGGATTCCGCGCTGCGCTCGGATGCCTCGTACTTCGGCCCGTCCTACATGATCGACTGGCTGTGGAACGAGGCGCAGGGCATGACGATCGAGACGGTGCTGATCAACTGTCACTACCCGGTCACATCGAATTCGTTCGTCCTGCAGTACGGCGCGATGGTGAAGAAACCCCAGGGCATGTCGGACGCCGACGCCGCGGCGATGGCGGCGCAGTTCGCGCGCGGCGTCGAGGTGGGTTTCGAGCAGGACGTGAAGATCTGGAAGAACAAGGCGCCGATCGACAACCCGCTGCTCTCCGAGGAGGACGGGCCGGTGTACCAGTTGCGCCGCTGGTATCAGCAGTTCTACGTGGATGTCGAGGACATCACCGAGGACATGACCAAGCGGTTCGAATTCGAGATCGATACCGAGCGCGCCGTCACCAGCTGGGAGGCGGAGGTCGCGGACAACATCGCTCGCGGCGCGGTACTCGACACCACCACCTGACCCGAACATCCTCGTCCGCGCCGGGTGCACACTCGGCGCGCGTTCACCTGGGCGGCCTGGCGGGTGGTGATGGCCGTGGACCAGCTCTTCGCCCGGTCGGGCGGTAACGCGCCGCGAAGGGACACACCACTGCAGTGGTACTGACGTGACGTCGACCACGCGCTCCAGGTGCGGAGCATTGTCTACCACGCCTCGGCGCCGAGCTCGATGGGATTCGATCCGGCCGAGCATCGCGCTCGGCTACGTACAGATCCAGACCACGGATATGGCGCGCTGGCGGCAGTTCGCCTTCGAGGTGCTCGGGCTCCCGGCGGCTGCGATATCGAATTCGGCACCGACGGGATCAAGGTCGACGAAAAGTACTACACCGCGTGAGGAGGTCACCGCAGAAATGCTTGGAACGGCCCCTCGGGCCGGGCGTATCGCCCGGCCCGAGGGGCCGTTCGTGATTTTCGGCCAACCTTTGCCATTCGTGTGACAGCAGACACAATAGGATGCTACTAATAGGAATATGCCTATTCGTCATATCCGATTCGGCATCAGCACGTAGACCCAATGGAGGGTTCATGACTATCCAGGCCGACGCCGCCACCCCGAGCGCTGTGCTCGACCGCGTCTCGCTGGTTCTCGACGCGTTGGAGGGCCCGGGGCGCCTCACGCTCGCCCAGATCGTGCGCCGCACCGGACTACCCCGGTCCTCGGCGCACCGCATCCTGGAGCGGCTCGTACAACTGCGCTGGTTGCGGCGCGACGGCCGGGACTACGAACTGGGCCTGCGGCTGATGGAACTCGGCTCGCTGGCGGTGCATCAGGACCGGCTGCACCGCGCCGCCGTGCCCTTCCTGCACGAACTACACCGCACCACCGGTTGCGTGGTGCATCTGGCCGTACTCGACGGCACGGACGTGGTGTACCTGGACAAGGTCGGCGGCCGGCTGGCGGGCGTGGTACCGACTCGGGTCGGGGGCCGGCAGCCCGCGCACTGTACGGCGGTGGGCAAAGCGATCCTCGCCTACGCCGACGGCGAGCGCGGCAATGTGTTCGAGGCCGGCCCCGTCCGGCCGAAGACGCGGTACTCCATCGTTACGGCCGCGCAATTGCGGGCCGAACTGGTCAAGGTCCGCGCGCACGGTATCGCCTTCGAGCGCGAGGAATCACTGGCCGGATTCGGGTGCGTGGCGGCACCGGTCGGAGAGATCGGTCAGGCGGTGGCCGCGGTATCGATCTGCGGGCCGGTGGACCGGATGAGCTTCGACCACCGAACGGCCGCGCCGGTGCGGATGACCGCGCTGGGGATCTGGCGCAATGTCGAGGACGGCCGGGCCCGGGTGCATCCCACGCTGCAGCGGCCCCGCCCGCTGGGGCCGGTGCCGCCGCCCCGCCCGGCGGCGGCCCTGCAGTACGTCTGACCGGTGTCGTGCTACCCGAGGGCGGCCCGTCGCCGACGGCGGTTACCCAGCTTGCGCATCAGCGCGATCAGGTTCAGGCCGAACGCGGGTGCCAGATCGACGCCGCGAACCAGCGCACCACGCCAGCGCGGTATCACCCGGAATATCTGCCGGCTGTCCATCAGCGTCATACCCGCGCGGGCGACGGTGTCCTCGTCCATCGGCTTCGGCCCGGCGAACAGCAGCGCCGCACCGGGATCGGCCACCCGTGCGGTCACCATCCGGGTGCCGACCACATCGGGACACAGGGCACGGACCCGGATCGGTAGCCCGGCATGCCGGAGGTCGCCCTGCACCGAGGTCGTGTAGGACAGGACGGCCGCCTTCGTCGCGGCGTACAGCGCGAGACCCGGTACCGGAGTGAGCGCCGAGAGCGACGCGACATTGAGCACCACCCCGCCCGCCTGCCCCATCTGCGCGATCGCGGCCGCGGTCCCCGCCACGACGCCGCGAATATTCACGTCCAGGATGGTGGCGATCTCTTCGTCCGGATGGGTCCAGGCGTCGCCCGCGAAGAGCACCCCGGCGTTGTTCACCCAGTTCGTGAGCCGTCCCAGGGCCGCGGCCCGCGCCGCGATCTCCCGGTGCGCGGCGATATTGCGGACATCCTGTTCGAGTCCGACCGCACCCCGGCCGATCTCCGCGGCGGCCCGCCGTGCGGCGGCACCGTCGATATCGGTGAGCACGACCAGATGGCCCGCGTCGGCGAGATGGCGGGCGAAGGCGAATCCGATTCCGCGGCCGGCGCCGGTCACAACTGCTGTGGTGGTCATGGCAGGACGTTAGGCCGGAAGCGCTGTCGACCGCCAGCGTTCGTTCGCGGCAGCGTGGTCACGTGGGTTCCGCCACCGGCTGGCAGCGCTGGGTGCAGCGTTCTCGATCGCGCGACTGCGCGGGGCCTCGCGGACGACGCTGCACAAGTACACACAGCGTCGGGGCAGGGGGCGGTCCGATAAGAATTCACAGGTGACGCTGCCTGGGATCCGGCCCAACTATTCCGGGCCGATCCGGTCATCTCGGCCGCTGGGTGAGGGAGGTGCGCCGTCTACAAGGTGGATTGTTGTTCCGGATGAGTGCGCCTCGAGAGCCGCGGAGACATCGATCCCTTTTCGCCCGGCGCTTTCAACCGCCTCATCCGGTGGAAGGAAGTCGAATCCTGTGACTTCTTTCTCGTCGACATCGAACCGCATACCCGACACCCTGGTACCGGTCGTCTCATCGAAGGTGGCGAGGTAGATATAGTCCGTCAACGGGTAGTCGCGTCCATGTTCGGGGTCCGGTGATTTCTTGTTGGTGGCAAGCAGTCGCTCGATCCCGACGGCTCTCTGGAGTTCTTCCCCGAGTTCTTCCCGAACTTCTCGTTTCGCCGCTTCTTCTGGTTGTTCTCTCTTTCGCGGTCCGTTGTCGACGAAGCCGCCGGGCATGGTCCGTTTGCCTTCGTATGGAGATTGCAGCATCAGCACCCGGCCGTTCTCGTCCATGATGACCACCTTGGCTGCCGCCAGATTTTCGGGATCGAGGTTCCCTTCGTCGAATTGCCGTTGGAACCATGATCTGCGGGTGTCGGGTGTGAATTTCTCGCCGGCTGGAGGCGATGCCGGTGCCGGGGGTTCTCCATGGGAATCCACTGATTCGGCGTGGGCGTGGTCACCGCGGTCGGCGGCTCGATCGGCGATCGAAAGATCGGGGTCCTCCGTGGCTCCCGGCCGCTCACTCATCCCGAAACCGGTCTGCTCGATCTGTCGCCGGCCTGCCAGTTCCTGGTCGGGCACCGTCTCCGTCATGTCTTTCACGACCCTCTTGGTCCGCCGAATCGGATACCCCGCGGCACCTGCGGTGTCGGGGATGACCTGCCCGGTGAGTTTTCCGGCCACATGTTTACGGAACCAGTCGGCGAGATGTCTTCCGATCACTGGGCCGACAGTACCGAAACCGAATATCACCGAAAGATCAAATGTGTTGTCGCGCAGCATATTCGGGTAGTAATGTAATGGGAATCACCCGATGTCACGAGTCTGCGGTGCATTATCGCCCGGACTGGTGGGCGGAAGTGCGGCGCGCACCATCTCCCAGATCTCCTCTCGTGCGGTCCGGGTGACCGTGAGAGCGGGAATCGTCTCGGGCCACCGTAGGTCGGCGCTCGCGCGGACGGAGTCGTGTCTCCCGGAGAGTGGGCCGGTCCCGGCCGGACCGCCGGATACGGCCATACCGTGACGCGATGGGTGCGGCGAAGGTCTATCAGGCGCCGGGTGATCGCGATCGGCGCCGCCCGGGATCCTCGTCCTTGACCTGCTGCTCCACTTCCCGCCAGCGCCCCGGGGTGGGGTGTGGGTAGGTGGATTGCGCATCGCGTTCGGCGGCCACCAGGGCGGCCTCGGCGGCATCGATATCGTCGATCAGTTGCTGGGTGAGGTGGCGTTCGGAGGCGTAGTAGCGTTCGGCCCACTGCAGCACGATCTGCGAGTAGGCCCAGCCGGGTTCGGATTTCGCGGCCGCCGCGTCCACGGCGGCACTGCGTTCGAGCCGTTCGGCATCGGCCATATGGTCGCGCAGGATCTCCTTGAGCCGCTCCGGCGAACTGAGGTGCCCGAACATGATCCGCAACATCACATGATGTTTCAGCATCGGCGGGTCGACCGGCGCGCTGTTGGTCCAGGCGGTGACGGCGGCCCGGCCGGCCGGGGTGATCCGGTAGAGGCGGCGACCGCGCATGGCGTTGTCGGCGTCGACCCGCGAATGCGCGAACCCGTGCCGTTCGAGCTTCTTCAGCTCCGAGTAGATCTGGCTGTAAGAGGGGCTCCAATAGAAGTAGCGGATACTCCAGTCGGCCCATTTCTTCAGGTCGTAGCCGGAGATCTCTTCCTCGTAGGAGAGCATGGCGAGCACCGCCCAGCTGGTCGGCGGCAGGTTGATCTGCGCCACGTCGGGTTCGCTCGTCGTCATTCGCCGAATGCTATCAGTGGTCATATGCCGGTCCGGCATATGACCACCGTGGGGGCGCGGACCGCGCCGCTCACCGGTGCAGCAGGTCGAAGCCTTGGTAGCCGGCTGCCGCGACCCCGGCGATGCCCGCGCCGACGACCGCCACATCGACTCGGGTCCGGTCGGGTGACCAGGGTTTTCCGGGCTTCACCGTGCCTCCGACTGCTCGGGTGTCCGGTGCTCTGCGGCGACGGTGGGGACAGCCGCGACCTCCTGGTCGTCCTTCTCCCGCTGACCGGCACACCCACCGGATGACTCCGGTTCTCCCGGTCACCGGGAGAACCGTTCGCCCGCGCGGCGCACCGGCCCTACCGTCGGCCTCGGCACGAGCCGGCAGCGCGAGGAGGCGGTGGAGCAGTGGTGGACTTCGACGACGAAGTGGATGTGCTGGTGGCAGGGTCCGGCGGCGGACTCGCCGGCGCCTACACCGCGGCCCGGGAGGGGTTGTCGGTCGCGGTGGTGGAGGCGACCGACAAATTCGGTGGTACCACCGCGTACTCGGGCGGCGGCGGGGTCTGGTTTCCGTGCAACCCGGTACTCGAGCGCGCAGGCACCGACGACACCCTCGACGACGCGCTCACCTATTTCCGCGCGGTCGTGGGTGACCGCACCCCGGCGGAACTACAGGAAACCTTTGTGCGCCGCGGCCGCGGCCTCATCGAATACCTGGAGAGCGACGAGCGTTTCGAATTCCAGATGTACCCGTGGCCGGACTATTTCGGTGCGGCGCCGAAAGCGCGAACGGACGGCCGGCGCCATATCGTCCCCGTCCCGCTGCCCGCCGCCGAACTGGGCGACCTGCGTGCCCATCTGCGCGGCCCGCTGGACACCGACCGGCTCGGCGCCGAGCCGCCGGAACTGCTGATCGGTGGCCAGGCGCTGATCGGCCGTTTCCTGCGCGCGCTGGCGGGCTATCCGCACGTCCGGCTGTACCGTAACGCCGCCCTCGCGGAGCTGATCGTCGAGGACGGTACGGTGATCGGCGCCCGTATCGAAAAGCCCGAGGGCACGATGACGATCCGGGCCCGCCGCGGTGTGGTCCTGGCGGCGGGCGGATTCGAGGGCAACGAAGAGATGCGTCGCCACTACGGGGTGCCCGGCGCCGCCCGCGACACCATGGGCCCGCCCGGCAATCAAGGGAAGGCGCATCGGGCCGGTATCGCCGCCGGAGCCGATATCGATCTCATGGACCAGGCATGGTGGTCGCCCGGACTCACCCATCCGGACGGCCGGTCGGCGTTCGCGCTGTGGTTCACCGGCGGGATCTTCGTCGACCAGGACGGTAAGCGGTTCGTCAACGAATCCGCGCCCTACGACCGGCTCGGCCGGGCGGCCATCGAACGGCTGCGCGCCGGCAGTATGACCTTGCCGTTCTGGATGATCTACGACGACCGGGACGGGGTCAGGCCGCCGATACAGGCCACCAATGTGTCGATGGTCGAAACCGAGAAGTACCAGGCGGCCGGGTTGTGGCATAGCGCCGAAACGCTCGAAGAACTGGCCGCGGCCCTCGGCGTCCCCGCCGCGAACCTCGTCGAGACCGTCGAGCGGTACAACGCGATGGTCGCCGCGGGCGCCGATACCGATTTCGGCCGCGGCGACGAGGCCTACGACCGGGCCTTTTTCGAGGGCGAGCTGCCGCTGGTGCCGATCGAGCGGGGCCCCTTCCACGCCGCCGCCTTCGGCCTGTCCGATCTGGGCACCAAGGGTGGGTTGCGTACCGACAGCGCCGCCCGGGTGCTGGACCGCGCCGCGACGCCGATCCCCGGCCTGTACGCAGCGGGCAACACCATGGCCGCGGTCAGCGGCACCGTCTACCCCGGCGGCGGCAACCCGATCGGCGCCTCGATGCTGTTCGCCCACCTCGCCGTCCTCGACATGCTCGGCCGTTAGCGCCGACCGGCGACACACTCGTCACCCGGACCGGCCGGAACACGGCGCCCGAACCCGAACAGGAAACAACCATGCCCGCACCCGAACAGATCCGCGCGGCCGTACACCGCTACCTCGATGCGGTGGCCACCGGAACCGCGGCCGAGATCGCCGCTCTCTACGACGAGAACGCCACCCTGGAAGACCCGGTGGGCAGTCCATCGCATACCGGCCGCGCGGCCATCGAGAAATTCTACGAGAGCCTCGAATCCGCACGTCGCAGTACCGAACTGCTGAGCTTGCGGGTGGGCGGCGACAGCGCCGCATTCGGTTTCCGGGTGGTCACCGAGACCGGTGACCAGACCATCACCATCGAACCCATCGACGTCATGACCTTCGACGAGAACGCGCGGATCACGAGTATGCGCGCCTTCTGGTCGGCCGAGGACATCAGCTTCGGCTGAGTTCGATCTCTACGAGAGAAGAGATATACGCGGGCGCCGGCGCCGCCATCGGACCCGCCATGATGTTCGGCTACATCGCCGCCCGCCACGCCGCGACGAAGGAGTGATCGTGCAGCCCGTACAGTGCGTCAACTGCGGTAACCGAGTACTGGTGGAAAAGTTCAGTCCCAGTCACACCAGTGTGCAATGGCTCGACGACGCCGAATCCGCCTGCCCCGAATTCGCCCGCCGGGCGGCCCTGGGCGAGCCCAGCAAATGGATCCCCACCTGCCCGGCACTACGCGATTCCATCGAACGGGCCGTCGCCGACGGTGATCTGCCCACCGACGAACGCCGCCGGGAGCCTGTGGCGGGGCGCCTCGGCTGATATCGCGCTGCAGGTCATTACCGAGCGGCGGCCAGGGTTCCGGCCGGTGAGCGATCATGGTTACTGCGCAGAGAGATCGCTCGCCCCCGCACAATGTTCGAAGCCGAGAACAGCGGGGGCAGGGTGCGTCCACTCGGGATATTTATCCTTTCCGCTGCCGTATGGCCTCGCCGGCACTTCCAACGATTCGACAGGCACGGGGGTAAAGATCTGCTACCAGCGGAACCGGCGCCGTTGTCGTTGCCGATCACGTCTGAGCTGATTACTGCCGGAGGAATGGGGCATCAGCTGGTGTCTCGAGAGGCGATGCCGGAAAAGTTCGCCATGCGGGCGATATGTTCCCATGCGGGTCTCCGCGTCCGGCGATGCCGATCACCGAAGATCCATCAGCGCCTTCGGCCAGAAACATGGTATCGGTTCCGGCATTTACTTCCCGATTTATACCATTTTCTCGCATCGATGCTACCGCACTCTCAGCCGCATCCCCTTCGGGTGCGCCCGCGCTACACGATACAAATCGTATTGGACTGTCCGGCGCCTCCGCGGCATCCTCCAACTCGGATTTTTTCGCCGCGAGTAACCGCCCGTACTCCGCTCCGCCCAGGAAGATATTCCGTGTGGGATATACGAGACGTGGTGGGAGTGTGGATGGTATGAGTCGATTTTTCCGCCCACTCGGCAGTATGGATTCTGAACCGAGGGGAGGTGATCCGGATCTTAAATCGGGCGGCCCGTGCGTCCTCACCTTGACTGCGAATCCATCCGGGTTGGCGTGTGATTGCACTATTATGGCACGCTTTGCTTCTGCGCCGTCCGCGCCGGGAATGGGCTGAGGAGTGGGATCGAACTCGTAGTCCGATTTCCTTGTTGACAGCCTAGTAACAGGCCAGAAGTGGTGAAACTCTCGATCGAATTTTTCGCCGGCTCGCTTAATCCATGGGATCCGATGGAATTCGTCTGAATCTTTTGTCGGAAAGGCGATGCCGCGTAAGCCTCGGCGGTCTCTCAGCGCGTGATATATCACATCATCCGGCGAGAACACCGCAAGTTCGCCGTATTCGTCGTGACCACGGATACCTGCCGTTATCCGATCGTATCCATCGCGGTCTGCCATCCCCGACACTTTCGAAGCCTCGCCGAGATGATCGGCTACCTCGTTCAGCGGACGCGCAGAAGCGGAAGCCGCCTGTTCGATGTTCGTTGTGATCGTCCCTGCCAGCCTCTTCATGGCTTCGTGCGCCGTTATGGGCACGGAGCCCGGCTCCAGGGGAGTCGACGGCACCCGGCCTGCGACAGGGGGCATGAGCTCGAGTTTCGATCGCCCGGCGTCCGATCGCCACTTGCACGGTTCCCGGCGGCGGGAAGAATAACTCGGACAACTTCGCCCATGCAGGTGTGGCCGGTCCGGATCGAGCTCGCGAGGGCACACTGCGGCGCTCGTGCTATCGCGACGATCGCTCGCAGCACGCTGGCTGTAGGCGTCGCCTGGCACTATGGAACATCGTCATCTTCCGCCGCGAGTTGCCACCGAGGTCGCGGACGGAGCCTTTGCTGCTTGTCGATTCACAGACATCTCGGCCCACCCGCTGCCTCTGTCGACGGCGGGCGGTGAGGGAACAAATCCGGTGATCCGATCGGCGACCGCTCACCGGGAGCGCCGGGTGAGTGGTCGCCGTGTAGCTGGCAGCGTGGTCGGTAGAAAGTACGCCGAGATGGAGGGTTGACGATGACAGCAGTTTCCGGCACCGAGCACGAGCTGCGGGAGATACGGACCGACGCAGGGACGCTGCGGTATTACGAAGCGGGCTCCGGTACACCACTGCTGCTCTTGCACGGTTCCGGGCCCGGGGTCACCGGATGGCGTAATTTCCGCGGCAATCTCGATTTCTTCGCCGAACGGTTCCGCACAATCATCCTGGAGTTCCCCGGCTTCGGTATCAGCGACGATTTCGGCGGGCACCCGATGGTCACCGCCCTGGACGCGGTGGTCCGCTTCGTCGACGCGCTCGGTCTCGACCGGGTCGATATCATCGGCAACTCGATGGGCGGCGGAGTCGCGCTGAACTACGCGATCGCCCACCCCGACCGGGTCGGCAAGATCGTGACCATCGGTGGTATCGGCAAGAACATCTTCAGTCCGGGCCCGGGAGAGGGCATCCGGTTGCTTCAGGACTTCACCGAGAACCCGACCCGGGAACGGTTGATCGCCTGGCTGCACTCGATGGTGTACGACCCGGCCCTGGTCACCGAGGAGATGATCGAGGAACGCTGGGTCCAGGCCACCGATCCGGCCACCCTCGACAGCGCTCGCCGGATGTACAGCCGGGCCGCGTTCACCGCGATGGTGCGTGCCATGGATGCCGCGGACACTCCGCCGCCGTGGGCGCTGCTACACAGGGTCAAGGCGCCGACCCTGGTGACCTGGGGGCGCGACGACCGGGTGAGCCCACTGGATATGGCTCTGCTGCCGATGCGCACCATCCCGCGCGCCGAATTGCACGTGTTCCCGGACTGTGGCCACTGGGCGATGATCGAGCAGAAGGCCGCCTTCGAATCCACGGTCATGGCTTTCCTGACCCGCAAGGACTGAGGCGCCGGGGAGCCCGCTGCCGACGGAGCCCCGGCAGTGGAGACACGCCCGGGCGCGGGCATGGAGGGCGAGGTACCTCGCCGCGCCGCACGCCGCGAGAAGCGCCCGGATCGGTCGGCCCTATCGCTGGGTGCTGCCGGCGTCGACCGGCAGGGTCACCGCGGTGATGTAGCGGGCCTCGTCCGAGGCCAGGAACAGCGACGCGTTCGCGATATCGACCGGTTCCACCCACGGGATCGGCAGCATGTTCATGGTCCGTGCGGCCTCCGCGAATTCTTCGCGGGTCGGGTTCTCCCGGTCCGGGCGGAACGACCGGCGGACCATATCGTTCTGGATCATCGGGGTGTCCACATTGGTCGGGTGTACCGAGTTCACCCGGACCCCGTGCGGCGCCAGCTCCTGCGCCAGCGACCGCATCAGTCCGACCACACCGTGCTTGGCCGCCGTGTAGTGCGCCACGCCGACCAGTCCGCGCAGTCCGGCGATCGAGCTGGTCAGGATTATCGACCCGCTGCCGCGGGCGATGAGATGCGGGGCGGTCGCTTTGCAGGTCTGCCATACGCCGGTCAGGTTGACGTCCAGCATCGTCCGCCACTGCTCCTCGGTGAGTTGCAGACCGGGTGCGCTGGAGGTGATCCCGGCCGTCGCGCACACCACGTCCAGGCCGCCGAGTTGGTCCACCGCCCGGTCGGTCGCCGCCCGTAGCGCCGCGCCGTCCCGGACATCGGCGGTGGCGGCCACGACTCGCGCCCCGGTCTTCTCCACGGCTCGCACGGTCTGCTCGAGGTCCTCCGGTGTGGCCGGCGGAATGATCACCGTCTCCACCGGCCCGCAGAGATCCAGCGCGACGATATCGGCGCCCTCCTCGGCCAGCCGTACCGCCTGGGCCCGCCCGATACCCCGTGCCGCGCCGGTGACCAGCGCTACCTTGCCTGAAACCCGTCCCATCTCACACCTTCTGAGTAAGTCCGGCGTCCACGACGAGTTGGGTGCCGGTGATGTACCGGGACTCGTCGGACGCGAGGAACAACACCGCATTGCTGATATCCACCGGCTGCACCCAGGGCACCGGGAGGATCGTCCGTTCCGCGAGAACGCGCGCCGCATCGTCGCGGGTCGGATCCGCCTGGTCGGGCAGTAATTTCGCGTAGACGTCGTCGTTCAGGATCATCGGCGTCGCCACCGAACCCGGATGCACGGTGTTCACCCGGATGCCCTGCGGGCCGAGTTCGTTGGCCAGCGTCCGCGCCAGACCCACCACCGCGTGTTTGCTCGCCGAGTAGTGCGCGGCGGACGCGCCGCCCTTGACGCCGTTCGTCGACCCGACGATCACGATCGAAGCGCCCGCCTCCAGATGGGCGGCCCCGGCCCGGACGGTGTGCCAGACCCCGGTGAGATTGATATCGAGGGCGCGCTGCCAGGCGTCGTCGGACAGTTCCCAGGTCGGCGCCAGATCCGCGTAGACGCCGGCGTTGGCGACAACCACATCCAGCCGGCCGAGCTGCGTCACTCCCGTGTTCACGGCTTCCTCGACCGCCAGCGGGTCACGGATATCGGCGAAACCGGTGACGCACCGGCGGCCGAGATCCTCCACCTCAGTGGCCGCCGCGAGCAGGGCGGCCGCATTCTCCGCGAGGTCGAGCGCGACGATATCGGCGCCCTCCTCGGCCAGCCGGCGGCAATGGGCGCGGCCCATCCCGCCCGCTGCCCCGGTCACCACCGCTACCCGGTCCTGTAGGCGCGTCATCGGGCACCTCCGGCAAATACCGCATCCATGCGGGCGACGCTAGGCCCACCGAATGTTCCGCGACCGCGTTGCTCCCGGTCACCGGGCCGTGCCGGAGACCGCTCCCGCTGGGTGGGACCGGCGCCGCCCGGTATATCCGCCATCCACTACCGGGTCCGGAGCGGTGTGCCGCCCGGCCGGTCACGGCGCACGAATCCCTCGCCGCCGACCTCACCGACACCGTGCACATCGCGGAAGCGCCGGCGGGCTGGGCCGGGAAATCGCGACCGGCGCGCACCCTGCGTGTTTCAGATCAAGGCGCCGGTCGGCTTCCCGGCCGGCGGAGCCGGACAGATGTCAGGGGACGACGACCGCCCGGCCGCGCAGTGTCCCGGCGGCGAGCCGGCGATACGCCTCGGGCGCCTCGTCGAGACCGAACCGTTCGGTCGCGATCTCCAGGACTCCGGCGTGCGCGAGATCGATCAATTCGATCAGTTCGGCGCGGGCACCCCAGTACGGTGAGGTCGCCGTTGCTTCGTACGGGCTGATCCCGAATCCGACCCGTGCGGCCGACTCTCCGTCGCCGATACCGACGATGGTCACATCGGAATCCACCCCGGCCACCGCCATGGCGGTATCGATGGTCGGCTGGAAGCCCACGAAATCCAGGACCAGGCTCGCCCCGGCCGGACCGGTGATCTTGCGGACGTTCTCGGCGGCCCGGTCGTCGGAGAGCACGGCCTCGTGCGCACCCACCGACCTGGCGAATTCGAGTTTCTCGTCGTTCACATCCAGGGCGATGACGCGGGTGGAGGACAGGTACCGCAGCAACTGGATCGCCACATGGCCGAGCCCGCCACTGCCGATCACCACCGTCCAGGAGCCGGGGCGGATCTTGTCCAGCGACCGTTTGATGGCGTGATAGGGGGTCAGGCCGGCATCGGTGAGCGGTACGGTCGCCACCGGGTCGAGATCGCCGATCGGTACCAGATGGCGGGGGGAATCGACGATCAGGTATTCGGCGATGGCGCCCGGCGAGCCGAGCCCCGGCGGCATTATGCCCAGTTCGGCGGCCCGGGAACAGTAGTTCTCCTGACCCTGGGCGCAGAACCAGCAGTTCCCGCAGCCCCAGGGGCCGTAGACCACGACATTCGTGCCGATATCGATACCACGCACGCCTTCTCCGAGGGCGGTGACCTGTCCGGCGCCCTCGTGCCCGAGGGTCAGGGGCAGTTCGATACCGAACTGTTCCGGCGGGTTGTTCATGACGAAATCGTCGGAATGGCAGACCCCCGCCGCGGTCACCCGCAGCAGTACCTCGCCGGGGCCGGGTTCGGGGGTGGGGATTTCGCGGACCTCCGGTTCTGCCCCGACGGTCACGTATTGCAGTGCCTTCATTGCGCCTGTCCTCTCTGAGCCGAGCGACTGGGTGCGTACTGGTGGAACGGCAGCGAACATGCGGATACACCGACTGCGACCAGGCTAGTTCGGGCCGCGCCCGGCCGGGGGCATTCAGGCATTCGACCAGGTCGCGGCGGTCGGTGGCGGCACGGCGCATCCCGCCGCACGGGGCGCCGAGATCTGGCGGCCCGGCGCCGGGCAGGTCAGCGCCGGCCCGGTGGACGGATCCCGGAGTACCAGTCGAGCAGGGCGGGGTCGTCGACGGCGCTGCGCTCCACCACGCGGGCCGGGTCGGCGCCCTGGAACAGCCGTTTGATCGGGACCTCGAGTTTCTTGCCGGTGCGGGTGTGCGGGACCGCCGGGGCGAGCAGGATCTCGTCGGGGACGTGCCGCGGCGACACTTCGGTGCGGATCACCTCGTTGATTCGGCCGCGCAGTTCGTCGGTGAGTTCGGCTCCGGGAGCCAGGACCACGAACAGCGGCATCCAGTACTCGCCGTCGGGTTGTTCCGCGCCGATGACCAGTGCTTCGGCCACCTCGGGGAGCCGCTCGACCGCTTGGTAGATATCGGCGCTGCCCATCCGGATACCGTGCCGGTTGAGGGTCGAATCGGAGCGGCCGTGCACCACCACACTGCCGCGGCCGGTGAGGGTGATCCAGTCACCGTGCCGCCACACGCCGGGGTAGGCGTCGAAATAGGCCTCGTGGTAGCGGGTGCCATCGGGGTCGCGCCAGAAACGGATCGGCATGGACGGCATGGGGGCGGTGATCACCAGCTCGCCCACCTCGCCGCGGACCGGCTGCCCGACCTCGTCGTAGGCGTCGAGAGCGACACCCAGATAGGGCGCCGAGAGTTCACCCGGCCAGACCGGTACGGTGGGCGCCCCGCCGGCGAACGCCGAGACCACATCGGTACCGCCGCTGATCGAGGCCACCGGGATGTTCCCGGCGTTGTCGCGCAGCCACAGCGCCGACGCCGGCGGCAGGGACGAACCGGTGATACCGATCAGCCGCAGGACGGACAGATCGTGATCGGACCGGGGCACCGCGCCCGCCTTCATACAGCCCAGCACATAACCGGGACTGGTGCCCAGCACGGTCGTGCGGGTGCGGGCGGTGATCTCCCAGAGCGTATCCGGCCGGGGATGGGCCGGGCTGCCGTCGTAGCAGACGATGGTCGCCCCGGCGAGCAGTCCGGCCACCTGGAAGTTCCACATCATCCAGCTCGGGCTGGTGTACCAGAAGAAGGTGTCCTCGGGCCCGATATCGGATTGCAGAGCAACGGCTTTGAGGTGTTCGAGCAGCACCCCGCCGTGACCGTGCACGATCCCCTTGGGCAGCCCGGTGGTGCCGGAGGAGAACACGATCCACAGCGGATGCGCGAAATCGACGGTTTCGGTTTCCGGGAGCGGTTCGCCGCCGGAGGGGTCGGCCGCGGCCGACCACGGTGTGCTGTCGGGGATCTCGACACCCAGCCGCGACACCACCACGGTGGTGCGCACGGTTTCCAGACCGCTTCGCAAGGCAGCGATATCCGCGCTCTTGTCATGGGTTTTCCCGCCGTAGCGGTACCCGTCCGCGGTCACCAGGACCACGGGCTCCAACTGGCCCAGCCGATCCAGCGCGGCCTTGGCCGAATAGTCCTGCCCGCAGGCACTCCACACCGCCCCCACAGCCGCGGTACCCAGGAACGCCACCACCGTTTCGGTGATATTCGGCAGATAGCCGACCACCCGGTCGCCGGGCCGGACACCGAGCCCGCGCAGGGTCCGGGCGAACGCGGCGACCGCGGCCGACAACTCCGCCCACGATGTCGCCACCACGTCCGCACTGCCCTCGGTGATTTGCAGTATCGCCGGCCGGTCGGTCCGCGCCTGCGCGACCACCCGGTCCACATAGTTCAAGGTCGTCCCGGGAAACCAGCGTGTGCCGGGCATTTCCGGACAGGGCAGCACCTCGCCGGCGACGGTTCCGAGCTCGAAGTACTCCCACACCGCCAGCCAGAACTCGGCCAGATTGTCCACCGACCAGCGCCAGAGTGCTTGGTAGTCGGGCAGTTCCGCACCGGAACGCGCGGCGACGAAGCGGGCGAAATCGGTAACCCGGGCATCGGCGATATCCCGTTCGGTCGGTATCCACTGAGGTTCCACCGGCAAAGGACCCTTCTGTGTTCATGGCGGCGCCTCCGGCGCCGCGGGGCCCTGTGACCCCGATTCTTCACTCCGCCGCTCAGTCGCTGCGCTCCTTCGCACTGTCGCTCCAGAATCGGGGGCGGGCCCCGACCTCGGAGGTCGACCATCCGGAGGAGACAGCAGGTGCGTGGTGTCGTGCGCCTCGACCAGCGTGGGTAGGTTCACTTCACTGTAAGTGCTCAATGGTCGCCGATCTATGGACGGACGACAGCACACGCTCGGTCGCTGCGCTCCTTCGCTCTGTCGCTCCAGAATCGGGGGCGGGCCCCGACCGTGGAGGTCGACCATCCGGAGGAGACAGCAGGTGCGTGGTGTCGTGCGCCTGGACCGGCCTGAAGGTTCACATCACTGTAAGTGCTCAATGACCACCGGTACCTGGACTGTTGGCTGCATACGCTCGGTCGCTCCAGAACCGAGGGCGGGGGCCGACCACGGACGTCGACTCTCCGGAGAGGGCTCGGATTTCATTCTGGGCTGCGCCGCAGGAGTTGTTCGGCGTGACGGAGTAGGGGGGCGTCCACCATTTTGCCTTCGTAGGCGAAGACGCCGCGATGGTTCGGGGCCGCGGCCAATACGCTGCGGGCCCAGTCGAGTTCTGCGGGTGACGGGGCGAAGGCGGCGCGGATGACCGGGAGCTGGGCGGGGTGGATGGCGACCTTGATATCGAAGCCCACCGCCACCGCGTCCTCCGCCTCGGCGCGCAGGCCGTCGAGGTCACGGATGTTCAGGTACACCATGTCCAGGGCCAGGCGCCGGTGCGCCTTGGCGGCAAGCAGACCGGTACTGCGTAGTTGCCGCGCCACATCGCGGTAGCTGCCGTCGGGGCGGCGGGTGCCGGTACCGCCCATGGCGGCGACCAGGTCCTCCACGCCACACATCACGCCGCGGGTATTGGGTGCGGCGGCGATCTCTCGGATCGCCAGGGCGCCCGCAGGGGATTCGATCAGGGCGAGGACCAGGTATTCGCCGAGGCCGGTGACCTGCTGCGCGGATTCCGTTTTCGGTAGCATGATCAGCCGGTACCCCGTGCGCCGCAGAGCCTCCAGATCGAGCTCGTGGTCGGGGGTACCGGCCGGGTTCACCCGCACCACGGTGGTCGCGGGGTCGAGCGGGGTCTCCACGAGCGCGGTACGCGCGGCGGGTTTGTCGGCCGCCGCCACACCGTCCTCCAGGTCCAGGATCACCACATCGGCGGCGTCGGCGGCCTTGCGGTAGCGCTCGGGGCGATCCGCGGGGCAGAACAGCCATGCCGGCCCCGCGGATTGCCAGGTGGTGTCCGCGCTGTAGTGGTCGGTCAATGCCGGTACCCCCTCGAGGTGTGCTCGCCGCCGCTCACGGTCGTTCTTCCGACGGGCGCAACCGGATCAGCGCGTTGCGGACGGCCACCCCGACCACGGTGCCATGCTGATTACGGGCGACGTGGCGGAAGGTGACCACGCCCTGACCCGGCCGGCTCTTCGATTCCCGCTTGTCGAGCACGACGGTCTCGGTGTACACGGTGTCGCCGTGGAACAGCGGCGCCGGGAACTTGACCTCCTCGAAGCCGAGGTTGGCGACCGTGGTGCCCTGGGTCAGATGCGCCACCGCCTGCCCGATCATGGTGCCCAGAGTGAACAGCGAGTTCACCAGCCGCTCATGGAACGGCTCTTGGGCATCGCTGAATGCCTTGTCGATGTGCAGGCCCTGGGTGTTCATCGTGAGGGTGCTGAACAGGACATTGTCGGTCTCGGTCATGGTGCGACCGGGACGGTGCTCGTAGAGCACTCCGGTTTCCAGCTCCTCGAACCACAGACCGGTCTGCACCACCCGTTTCAGGCCGGAGACGTCATGGTCGACGTCCTTGGTGATCTTCTCGCCGTTCATAGGCCGAGCTCCCGTCCGATCAGCATGAGTTGTACTTCGGTGGTGCCCTCGCCGATTTCGAGGATCTTGCTGTCCCGGTAGTGCCGGGCCACCGGGTATTCGTTCATGAACCCGTAGCCGCCGAAGATCTGGGTGGCATCGCGTGCGTTGTCCATGGCGGCTTCGCCGGCCACCAGTTTCGCGATGGAGGCCTGCTTCTTGAACGGCTTCCCGGACAGCATGAGCGCAGCGGCGTCGTAGTAGGCGGTGCGGGCAGTATGGGCTCGCGCCTCCATCCGGGCGATCTTGAACGCGATCGCCTGATTGCTGCCGATCGTCTTCCCGAACGCTTCGCGTTCCCCGGCGTAGCGCACACATTCGTCCACACAGCCCTGTGCCGCCCCGACCGACAGCGCCGCGATGGCGATCCGGCCCTCGTCGAGGATGCGCAGGAAGTTGGCGTAGCCGCGGCCGCGTTCGCCGAGCAGGTTCTCCTTGGGTACCCGGACATCGTCGAAGGTGAGCGGATGGGTGTCCGAGGCGTTCCAGCCGACCTTGTTGTAGGCGGGTTCGGCGGTGAATCCGGGAGTGTCCGCGGGGACCAGGATGGTGGAGATCTCCTTCTTGTCTCCGGTCTGCCCGGTCACCGCGGTCACTGTGACCAGGGCGGTGATATCGGTGCCGGAGTTGGTGATGAACTGTTTGCTGCCGTTGATCACCCAGCTGTCACCGTCTTCGACCGCGGTGGTGCGGGTGCCGCCTGCGTCGCTGCCCGCGCCCGATTCGGTGAGCCCGAACGCGCCGAGGTTCTGTCCGCTCGCCAAACGTGGCAGCCACTCCTGTTTCTGTTTCTCGTCGCCGAAGCGGTAGATCGGCATGGCGCCGAGCGACACTCCGGCCTCCAGGGTGATGGCAACGCTCTGGTCGATCTTGCCGAGTTCCTCGAGGGCCAGGCAGAGGGCGAAATAGTCACCGCCCATCCCGCCGTACTCCTCCGGGAACGGCAGGCCGAACAAGCCCATCTTCGCCATCCCGGCGACGACTTCGTACGGGAAACTGTGCTCGGCATCGTGTTTCGCCGCCACGGGGGCGACCACCTGGTTCGCGAAATCCCGGACGGTCAGCGCCAGGTCGCGGTAGTGCTCGGGCAGCGTGCCGGTGGACAGGAAATCGGACACCTGTGCCTCTTCTCGTTCTCGGTGTGGATTCGCCGGGACCCGGCCGCATCAACTCGCGGCGGGTTCGGCTGTGGTATCGGCCGGTTCGGCCTCGGGCGCGGGTTCCGGGTGCACCCGCGCGAGCACTTCGTCCAACCGCGCCGGCGCGCCCGCCGCGACGAGTATCTCGACGGTGCCGGCCAGCGGCGCGGTCAGCGAATGCTCCATCTTCATGGCCTCGACCACCAGAATCGGGTCGCCGGCCGCTACCGGTTTCCCGGTTTCCGCCGTGACGGTGAGCACCGTTCCCGGCATGGGACTGCGGATCTCCGCGTCGTGCGCGGCGGCGTCGCCCGCGCGCACCGATTCCTCGGCCAGCTCCCGCAGCAGGGCCGGCCCGGAGGCACCGGCGACCCAGATCGCGTCCGCGGATTCGGCCACCCGGTAGTCGCGGCGTATCCCGTCGAGCGTGAGGGTCACCGTGTGGACCGTAGTTCCGCCGGGCAGTCGGGCGGCGTCTCGATCGAGCGCGGCGCTGGCCTGCGCGGGCTCGCTGTCTCCGATCCGCACCCCGACGGACTCCGGGGTGCCGGTGAGGTCGACGTGCACCACCCGTTCTCCGCCGGCCAGCCGGATCCGGATCGGTGCCGGCGCTCCGAGCCGCCAGCCGTCCGGACGATCCCAGGGGTCCGCCGGACCCGTCGGCCAGCGGCGCAGCCACCGGGACACGGCCGCGGCCGCGAAAATGTCATCCGTGACCGGCGGCGCGTGGAAGTCCCCGGCCCGCCGGTCCAGCAGCGCGGTATCCAGCCGGCCCGCCGCCACATCCGGGTCGGCCAGCAGGAACCGCAGGAAGTCGATATTCGACCGGACCCCGAGCAACACCGTCTCGGCGAGTGCGCGGTCCAGGGTGGCCAGCGCCGACGCGCGGTCGGGACCGTGCGCGACGACCTTGGCGAGCATCGGGTCGTAATCGCTGCCCACCACCGTGCCGACCGCGAGCCCGGAATCGACCCGGACCCCGGGGCCGCCGGGTTCCGTCAGCTCCAGCACGGTGCCGCCGGTGGGCAGGAAGTCACGGGCCGGATCCTCGGCGTACACCCGGGCCTCGACGGCATGGCCGTGCAGCCGGATATCGTCCTGTCGCAGCCGGATCTGTTGCCCCGCCGCGATCCGGACCTGGCATTCCACCAGATCGAAACCGGTGATCATCTCGGTGACCGGATGCTCCACCTGCAGGCGGGTGTTCATCTCCATGAAGAAGAACTCGTCGGGCCGGTCGGCGGAGACGATGAACTCCACCGTGCCCGCGCCCACATAGTCGACGCTGCGTGCGGTGGCGCAGGCGGCGGCGCCGATCCGGGCACGGGTGGCCGGGTCCAGCAGCGGTGAAGGTGCTTCCTCGATCACCTTCTGGTGCCGGCGTTGCAGGCTGCATTCGCGTTCGCCGAGATGCAGCACGGTGCCGTGGGTGTCGGCCAGGATCTGGACTTCGATATGGCGGGGCCGGGTGACGAAGCGTTCCAGGAACAGGGTGTCGTCGCCGAAGGCCGCCGCGGCCTCGCGCCGGGCGCTGACCAGCGCGGCGGGTAGCGCGGCGGGCTCGTCGACGCGGCGCATCCCCTTACCTCCGCCGCCCGCGGATGGTTTGACCAGCACCGGGAAACCGATATCGGCGGCCGCCGCGACGAGTTGTTCGTCGGTCAGGCCGGGTTCGGCGATCCCGGGCACCACCGGAACCCCGGAGGCGGCGACCGTGGTCTTCGCGGTGATCTTGTCGCCCATGATCTCGATCGCCGCGGCGGGCGGGCCCAGGAAGACGATTCCGGCGGCGTGCAGCGCGGCAGCGAAAGCGGCGTTCTCGGAGAGGAATCCGTAGCCGGGATGGACCGCGCCGGCCCCGGTGCGGCGGGCCGCGTCGACGATGCGGTCGATGTTCAGATAGCTGTCCCGGGCGGCGGCCGGACCCAGCCGCACCGCGATATCCGCGGCCCGGACATGCGCGGCCCGCACGTCGGCGTCGCTGTATACCGCGACCGAGCGCAGGCCCATGGCCCGCAGCGTCCGGATGACCCGCACCGCGATCTCGCCGCGGTTGGCCACCAGCACCGTGTCGAAGGGCAGGGGGTGAGTGGAGTTCAGCATGGTGATCACATCCGGAAGACGCCGTAGGAGACCGGTGCCAGCGGCGCCTGCGCGCACACCGAGAGCGCCAGCCCGAGGACGGTGCGGGTATCGGCAGGGTCGATGACTCCGTCGTCCCAGAGCCGGGCCGTCGAATAATAGGGATTGCCCTGCTCTTCGTACTGTCGGCGGATCGGTTCCTTGAACGACTCCTGGTCGGCGTCACTCCACGGCCGCTTGTTGCCGTCGAGTTGGTCACCGCGCACCGTGGCCAGCACCGAAGCCGCCTGCTCGCCACCCATCACCGAGATCCGGGCATTGGGCCACATCCACAGGAACCGTGGCGAGTAGGCGCGCCCGCACATCGAGTAGTTCCCGGCGCCGTAGGAGCCGCCGATCACGACGGTCAGTTTGGGGACCCGCGCGCACGCCACGGCGGTCACCATCTTCGCGCCGTGTTTGGCGATACCGCCGGCCTCGTAGTCGCGGCCGACCATGAAACCGGTGATGTTCTGCAGGAACAGCAGCGGGATCTCGCGTTTGTCGCACAGTTCGATGAAATGCGCGCCCTTCATGGCGGATTCGCTGAACAGCACACCGTTGTTGGCCACGATGCCCACCGGGTGCCCGTGGATATGGGCGAAGCCGGTGACCAGGGTGGTGCCGTATTCGGCCTTGAACTCGTGGAACCCGGCGAACCCGGACTCGTCCGCATCGACGATGCGAGCGATCACCTCGCGGACGTCGTAAGGGGTGCGCAGATCCGCGGGCACGATGTCGTAGAGCTCGTCGGCGGGGGCGGCGGGCTCGCGCGCGGGCCGCACCTGCCAGGCCGGTTGCGGGCGCGGACCCAGGGTCGCCACGATCCGGCGGACCGTGCGTAGGGCGTCGCGGTCGTCGTCGGCCAGATGGTCGGTGACCCCGGAGGTCCGGGAATGCAGGGCGCCGCCGCCTAGTTCCTCCGCGGTCACCACTTCACCGGTGGCCGCCTTCACCAGCGGCGGGCCGCCCAGGAAAATCGTGCCCTGATCGCGCACGATCACCGCTTCGTCGCTCATGGCCGGGACGTAGGCTCCGCCCGCGGTACACGAACCGAGGACCGCGGCGATCTGGGCGATACCGCGGGCGCTCATGGTGGCCTGGTTGTAGAAGATGCGGCCGAAATGTTCGCGGTCGGGGAACACTTCGTCCTGTTCGGGCAGGTAGGCGCCTCCGGAGTCCACCAGGTACACACACGGCAGATTGTTGTGCAGCGCCACTTCCTGGGCGCGCAGATGCTTCTTCACCGTGACGGGGTAGTAGGTACCGCCCTTGACCGTGGCGTCGTTGGCCACGATCACGCATTCCCGGCCGGAAACCCGCCCGATCCCGGTGATGATGCCGGCGCCGGGGCAGGCGCCGCCGTACATACCGGCGGCCGCCAGTGGGGACAGCTCCAGGAACGGGCTCCCGGGGTCCAGCAGCTGGTCCACCCGGTCGCGGGGCAGAAGTTTGCCGCGGGCGATATGGCGCTGCCGGGCCTTCTCCGGACCGCCCCGGGCGGTCTCGGCGAGACGGTGACGCAACTGGTCGGCCAGGGCGAGATTCGCGGTCCGGTTGGCGGAGTCGGGCCGGGAGGTGGGCGCTGGGCTCGCGGTGCGGGTCATCGCGTCATCCTGACGTCTGAGTTAATCGCTGATAACTGGAATTGAGGTTAATCTTGACTAACCGAGTTGTCCAGGCCGGGTGAAAGGAGTACGGGTGACCAGTGCCGATTCTGCCACCCCGACCCGCCGCGAACTGCTGAAACAGCAGCGGCGCGACCAGTTGCTCGTCGCCGGGGCACGGCTCATCGCCGAACGCGGATACCTCGGTATGCGACTGGACGATCTCGGCGCCGCGGTCGGGATCAGCGGTCCCGCGGTGTACCGGCACTTCCCCAACAAGGAGGCGCTGCTGGTCGAATTGCTGGTGGGCATCAGCCGCCGGCTGCTCGACGGCGGCAGCGCCGTCGCCGCCGACGCGGACGAACCCCGGAAGGCGCTGGCCGGACTGGTCGAATTCCACCTCGACTTCGCGCTCGGCGAACCCGAACTCATCCGCATCCAGGACCGCGACCTCGACAATGTGCCGCTACCCGCCCGCCGCGAGATCCGGCGCACCCAGCGCCGCTATGTGGAGGTGTGGGTCGGGGTGCTGTGCGAGATGACTCCCGGCCTCACCGAGGAGACCGCCCGAGTACAGGCCCACGCGGTATTCGGCCTGCTCAACTCCACCCCGCACAGCGCCGCCCCGGCCCGGGACCACAGCCGCGCCGTGCTGCGCGCGATGGCACTCGCCGCGCTCACCGGCCCCTCGCCCGACTGAACAAGGCGGACCGGACAAGCGGTGCCGACGGCCGAGTGTGCCGGGCGGCTCGCCCGATGGCTACCTGTCGGCCGCTGGTCATAGAGTCGCCACCATGTCCGAGCAGCGGTCCAACCCGCACGACGCGTATTTCCGCAAAGTGATGTCCCGCCCCACCAACGCTGCCTCCGAACTACGCGCCGCGCTACCGGAGTCGATCAGCACCCGCCTGGACTGGACCGCTCTACAGCTGCAGCCGGGCAGCTTCGTGCATTCCGACCTGCGCAACCGTGTTAGCGACCTGCTGTTCCGCACCCGCCTCGACGGGCATCCCGCCTACGTGTACCTGCTGATGGAACACCAATCCAGCAGTGACCGGTTCATGGCCTTCCGCATGCTCGAATACATGGTCGCCATCTGGCGCCAGCACCTCATCGACAATGAAAAATCCAAAACACTGCCCGTGATCATCCCGTTGGTCGTGCACAATGCTGCCGATGGCACCCGCTGGTCGCCGGCGCACCCCACCGAACTCGCCGACCTGCTCGACCTCGACCCCGCCGCCCGCGAGGCCCTCGGTCCTCACCTCCCACGGCTGCGGTTCCTGCTCGACGATATCGCCGTGCTCGACCTCGCCGCCCTGCGTGAACGCGACCTCACCCCCGCGGCCAGGGTCCTCTTGGTTCTACAGCGCATCGCACCGAGAAACGGGCGGCTGGGACACGATATGCTGGACTGGCTCGAAGACCTCCGTGCTCTCGACACCGGCCCGGATTCACTCGGCGACTATCTGACAGTCCTGACCTACATCTTGACTGTCGGTGAGACAGCCGAGGCCGATCTTGCGGCGGTCTTCGAACGGCTCGGCCCGCGAGCGAAGGAGGCGATCGTGACCACAGCAGAAATCATCGAGGCACGTGGTGAAGCACGGGGTGAAGCACGCGGTGAAGCACGCGGTCGTGTGGAGGCGCTGCTCGAGTTGCTGACCGCGAAATTCGGGCCGGTGCCCGGCGTGGTTGCCGACCGTGTCCGTTCGGCCGACCCCGCCCGGGTCCGCATCTGGACGGCTCGGGTGCTGACCGCCACCACCCTCGACGAACTGTTCGCCTGAACCCGGGTGTCGCTGCGTACGAACTGATCGAGTTGCTCTTGCTACCGGTGACCGGCTGATTCGACCGTGCGCAACGGCACGGATGCGCGAGACCTGTACGCGAGCCGATTCGGTCTCCCGCGTTCCTGTCGCAGACCCGCGAGATACTCGGGCGGATCGCGGCGATACCCATGGTGTTCTGCACGCCGGGCTGTGGCACGACCTCTGTCATCTCCGCATCTCCGGATGCCGGGCCTTCCGCCGCGCGATTACACCGTCCACCTCACGTTGCAGGCGTTCACCGTCCTCGAGAGTCGGCTCGGATTGCGCATCGGTGCGCGTATCGAGCGCGAGCAAACCCTCGCGCGTCCGTTCGAGCAGCGCGCGATAAGGTTTGGAGGATCTCAGCCATCTCGAGATCGTCTTTCGTCGCCGGTATTGGACATCAAGCCGTGGTTCGCGGAGTTCGGCCACGCGGAGAGGTCCACCAGGCGCCGTGGTCCACCGAAATGCTGAAAGACTACTTTCAGCTCGCAAAGAACCGGTTCGCCACAGAGTAGGAGCGGGGCCGGCCGGTCAGAAATCCAGTTCGGACCAGGGGATAGTGATCGGGAACGGGTGGTTGATCGTGATCGACCCCGTATCGGTCGGCGACCAGGCGCCCGCCAAGATGTAGTTGGCGCGATGCAGCACGGTGATGCCGGGTTCGGGAGGACGCACGTCGGGCACGAGGGTGTAGGCGTGGATATGAGCGATCTCGCTGCGCTGGGTCGCCAGGGTCACCTCCCAGTACCAGGGGATTCCGGCTTTCGCGTAGCGGGCCTTCTTCAGTTCCATGTCGGCATCCGAGTTCGACGGGGACAACACTTCGCCCACCAGTACGACCCGACCGGAGCGCACATACCGGTACGGTTCGCTCATGCACCGATAGATCATGAAGTCCGGGGTGACGAAGTCCGACATCCCGGTTCGGCCGAAGAACACATTGGTCTCGGTGCTCACCCGCCAGCATTGCTCGGGATCGGCCGACATCGCCGTGCGGGCACATCGACGCAGTCCGCTCCAGAGCAGATTGGTGAACTCTTGGTGCTCATGGGGGCCGCGTCGCCACCACACCACTCGCCCGTTCCAGAGTTCGATGCGTTCGGCGATCTCCTCGGGTAGGGTCTCGAGCTCCGCCCAGGTCATGTACTCCGGAAGTTCGGGGCGCTGTAGATCCGGCCGCGACATGGTGCCATGGTAGCCCAAGCATGCCGTTGGCCTGCGAGTTTGCTGACACGTTGGCTCGACGCAGCCCGTGAGGTGCCGGCACGGGCCATGACCGCGATGTGTCAGGGGTCGCCGGAACGCAGAACTCGCTCTGCACGCCGCACAAGGGGCGCTGCCCGGGCGGACTTCGCTGGGTACAGGTAGCGCCGCACTGTCTTGGTGCGGCGGGAGTTGACCTTGACGCAGGGTCAACCTCTCAGCATAGTCGGCATGTCTGCGAAAGTCGATCACTTCACGGTCCGCCACGGCGACGCAACCATCGCGATGTCTCGCGGCGGACGAGGACGACCGCTGGTCCTGTGCCCCGGACTGCTCAGCCGGACCGATCCGGCGGCGAGGTCCCGTCGGCCTTCTCGGACCTGTCCACCACACTCATCGCCGACTCCTCACACACTCCGGCCCCGGCGAGGGGGCCACACGGAGTATCACCCCGGGGCGGTCACGGCATCGGTGGTTTCGCCGGGGTCATTCGAGGACCGCCCGGCCGGGTGGGAGCGCGATCGTGGCCGGTCGCCTCACCGGGCCAGTTGCAGGACCAGCGTGGCCAGGACCGGAGCCAGATAGAGCAGGGGGAATACCGCGGTCTTGTACGAACGCGCGCGCAGCGCCGTCGCGGTGGCGCCGAGGAAGTAGGCGATCAGGCCGACGGCCGCGGCCACGCCGACGACGGGCACGGCGAAACCGGCGAGCAATCCCAGCGCTCCGGCGCTTTTGGCCAGCGCCAGCCAGTTCCACCACGACCGCGGCACACCGTACTGTTCGAGCGATTCGACCACGAACTGCTTCTTCGCGAACAGCGAGTACCCCGAGAAACCGACCCACAGGGCGGTCAGCGCGGCGACGATGTAGTAGGCGATGTCCATGGCGAACCTTTCTCTCCTGCCGGTGCAACCCCGGCGCGCACTGCGTCGACGACGCGGGCTGCCCGGGTGTGACATCGGTTCCCTGCCTGCGGTCCGCCCTCGGAAGATCGGCGAACGCCGGGGCACGGCCGGTGCTGTGGCCCGCCCACGCGCGTTCGCACACACCTCCGTTCCCTCCAGCCGACCTACGTGGTCCGGGGCCCGCGCGAGTCCGGCCCGACGGAGCAGGAGGGGCGAAGCCGGGGGAATCCGGGTGCACAAGCATCTCGACCCGCGGGGCCGTAGGCGGGGGTAAACGGCCGCGTCCGCCCTAGGCTTACCCGTATGGCCTCACTTTCCGACCCCAAGGTGCGTGAATTCCTCAGCTACGGAACCCGAACCGCCAAAGTGGCGTTCACCGCGAGCGACGGGCGTCCGCTGGTGACGCCCGTGTGGTTCCTGCTCGACGGCGACGAGATCGTTTTCAACACCGGTAAGGAGACCGCCAAGGGGAAAGCGCTGCAGCGCGACCCCCGCATCGCGATGGTGGTGGACCTCGAGGAGCCCCCCTACGCGGCGGTGCAGATCCAGGGCACGGCCACCCTGTCCGAGGATCCGGCCGAGCTGCTGCGGTCGGCGACCGCGATCGGCGGACGCTATATGGGCACGGCCCACGCGGACGAGTTCGGACGGCGCAACGGTGTCCCGGGCGAGCTCCTGGTCCGGGTACAGCCGACCAAGGTCATCGCCTTCTTCGACGCCGTGGGGAGCTGACCGGGGCGGACGTACCGGCCGCGGCTCGCCCGCATCCCGTCCGGCTACGCACTCGGGGCCGCGGGGTACGCAACCGGTGGGTGGAGGATCGGCCGCGTCGAGTCGGTGGAGATCCGGCGCACAGGTGGTC
The DNA here is from genome assembly GCF_001613445.1 of Nocardia grenadensis NBRC 108939. Lineage (GTDB taxonomy): Bacteria > Actinomycetota > Actinomycetes > Mycobacteriales > Mycobacteriaceae > Nocardia > Nocardia grenadensis. Next base: position 9,830 of record NZ_BDCJ01000030.1, on the reverse strand, counting down.
GCGATCACCTCCGCCGGGCAGGGCCGGGCCGGGTACGCGGCGGCCGACCCGGCACCGGCCGGTGCCTACACTCCACCCATGAGTGTGCACTTCATCGGGGCCGGACCCGGCGCCGCGGATCTGCTGACGGTGCGCGCGGTGGAGCTGCTGCGGCGGTGTCCGGTGTGCCTGTACCCGGGCACCTACCTGGACCCCGAGGTGCTCGGTCACTGTGCGCCGGCCACCGAACTCATCGATACCCAGCGGCTCGACCTCGACGAGATCACAGCGCATATGGTGCGTGCCACAGCGGCGGGCCGCGAGGTGGCGCGGTTGTGCTCGGGTGATCCTTCTCTCTACTCCGCCCTCACCGAACAGACGCGCCGGCTCGATGCCGCCGGGGTGCCGTGGGATATCACCCCGGGTGTGCCCGCCTACGCGGCCGCGGCGGCGCTGCTGGGTACGGAACTGACCGTTCCCGAGGTCGCCCAGTCCGTGGTGCTCACCCGTACGCGGGCCCGGTCGACGGCGATGCCGGAGACCGAGGCACTGGCGGGGTTCGCGCGTACGCGGGCCACGCTGGTGCTGCACTTGGCGATCACCCGAATCCGGCAGCTCGCGCAAGAGCTCGCCGCGGACTATGGACCGGGCTGCCCGGCCGCGGTGGTCTACCGCGCGAGCCAACCGGACCAGATCGTGCTGCGCGGCACCCTGGCCGATATCGCGGACCGGGTCGAGGCGGCGGGGCTTTCGCGGGCGGCGGTGATCCTGGTCGGGCGGGCGCTGGAGCTCGGAATCGATTGTGCGCAATCGCACCTCTACGACCCGGTGCGTGACCGCAGTCACCTGGGCGGATGAGGGCGCAGCGGCCGGACTGCCCGGGGGCGCCCGGATACCGCCGCCCGGCCGGCGGCACCGCCGCCGAACCCGGTTGGTGACACGGCCGTGCTTCGGTAGATTGGATCGGTGGTCAGGAGTCGACGCCCGGGTGCGATGGCACAGTGGCATGGGGCACCGGGTGTGCCGGGTGGTACGGGGCGCCCGATGTAACGGCTCCGGCTTCACAAACGGATAACTCCGATGGACATTTCTGCCTGAGCAAACGAGAAGTGGGCCTGGAACCGCGGTTGCCGCGCTGTCGGCGGTGCGCGTCGCAATCCGGGTGTTGACGGGAAGCGCACGCGTGCGTTCCGGAAGTGAGGTTACGGTTGGACCGGCTGGACAACGGCGGGAACGGTACGGACAGTGGCGCAGCAGCCACGGACGGGAGCCTGTTCCCGCTGTCGCCCGCGCAGCTGGGCATCTGGTATGCGCAGTACCTGGACCCGCAGGTTCCGATCAATATCGCGCAGTACGCCGAGTTGCGCGGTGAACTCGATGTCGACACCCTGAGCCGGGCCGTTGTCGCCGCCTCCTTCGAGATGCGTTCCTCCTTCCTGCGCATCGTCGAACGCGACGGGGAGCCGTGGCAGTGGGTGGACTATTCGATCGCCGACCACGAGCGGGTCGGCTATATCGATCTACGCGACGCCGACGATCCGGCCGCCGCCGCCCAGGAGTGGATGCAGACCGAGTACAGCCGTCCCCTGGATCCGACCCGGGATCGGCTGGCCGTCTTCTACGCTCTGCAGCTGGGCGACGAACACTGGTACTGGTACTCGCGCGTCCATCACATCGCGATCGACGGTCTCGGCGCGATGACCGCGGTGAACCGGGTCGCCGAACTGTACACGGCCTATCGCAACGGAACCGAGCCGGCGCCGGCCAAGGCCGCGACGCTGGGCACGCTGTACGAGCAGGAAATCGCCTATCGCGGCAGTGCCCGGTTCGAGGCGGACAAGGAGTACTGGGCCGAACGCGTCACGGGACTCGAAGCAGGCAACGGTCTCACCGGCCGGACGGCTCCGCCGGCGGCACGCAAGGGAGTGCGGCGCGCGGCATTCACCGATGACCGGCAGGCCGCGCTGGACGCGGCCCTCGCCCGGCGTGATTCCACCTCCGCCCAGGAACTGCTGGCCGCGTTCGCCGCCTACCTGGCTCAGGTCAACGGCACCGACGAAGTGATCCTGAGTCTGCCTGTCACCGCGCGGGTCACGGCGGCCATGCGCCGCTCGGCCGGCGTGATGTCGAATATTGTGCCGCTGCGGCTGCGCGTCGGATACGGCACCACGGTGGCGGAGCTGCTGCGGCAGGTCCAGCTGGAAGTGGCCGGGGCCCTGCGCCACCAGCGCTACCGGAGCGAGGACATCCGCCGCGACGCGGGCGCGAGCACGACAACCTTCGGTCCGCTGGTCAACATCATGCTGTTCGACGACGAGATCGTCCTCGGTGAAACGGTCGGCACCCTGCAGGTGCTGACCACCGGCATCATCAACGATCTCAGTGTCAACCTCTACCAGTCGATGCGCGGCACCCGGCTGAATCTCGACTTCGAGTTCAATCCCAATCTCTACACGACTGCCGAGGCGGACCGGCACCACACGCGTTTCCTGGACTTCTTCGACCGTTTCGTCGCCGCCGGAACCGATACGGCGGTGTGGGAGCTGGACCTACCCACCGCGGCCGAGCGCACCCGGACCCTGGTGGAGTGGAACGATTCGGCGCGGGCGGTACCGAATGCCACCCTGCCCGACCTGCTCGCGGAACAGGCGGCGCGTACACCCGACGCGATCGCCGTTGTCGCCGAGGACCGGACGCTCACCTATGCCGAATTCGCGGGCCGGGTCAATCGGCTGGCGCGCCATCTGGTCGAAGCCGGGGTGGGCCCGGAAACGCCGGTGGCGATCGCGATGCGGCGGTCGGCCGAGCTGGTGGTGGCGATCCACGCGGTCGTCACCGCGGGCGGTGCGTATGTGCCGCTGGATCTGGATCATCCGGCCGAGCGCATCGACTATGTGCTCGATACCGCCGCACCGCTGTGTGTCCTGACGAGTAGCGCGGATGCGTTCGATACGGCGCACTGTCCGGTGGTGGTGGTCGACGAGATCGATCTGTCCGGGTACGCGGATACAGCGCTTTCCGATGCCGATCGGAGGGCGCCGTTGCATGCGTCGAATCTGGCTTATGTGATCTTCACATCTGGTTCCACGGGTCGTCCCAAGGGCGTGGCCGTCTCGCATTCGGCGATCGTGAACCAGGTCGCGTGGATGCTGGCGCAGTATCCGATGGATTCCTCGGACGCGTATCTGCAGAAGACCGCGACGACGTTCGATGTGTCACTGTGGGGCTACTTCCTGCCGTCGGCGGCGGGTGCGCGGCTGGTGGTCGCGTCCCCGGACGGTCACCGGGACACCGAATATCTCGCGCGGACGATCGCCGAGCAGAACGTCACGGTGACGGACTTCGTTCCGTCGATGCTGGGTGTGTTCGCCACGCATACCGGGGCGGGGTCGATTCCGTCGCTCGAGCATGTATTCGTCATCGGTGAGGCGTTGCCGCCGGAGACCGTGACGGCGATGCACGCGATTTCCGATGCGACCGTGCACAACCTCTACGGTCCGACCGAAGCCGCGGTCTCGATCACGTACTGGCAGGCCACGGGTGCGGAGACCGGCAGTGTGCCGATCGGCGTGCCGGAGTGGAACAGCCGGGTCTACGTACTGGATTCGCGGTTGCGGCCGGTGCCCCCCGGTGTGGTGGGTGAACTCTATCTCGCGGGTGATCAGCTGGCTCGCGGCTATGTGACCCGTCCGGATCTGTCGGCCGATCGTTTCGTGGCCAGCCCATTCGACGCCGGTCAGCGGATGTACCGCACCGGCGACCTGGTGCGGTGGAATTACGTCACCGTCGATGCGCACAGCGAGAGCCTGCCGGTACTGGAATACCTGGGTCGTACCGATTTCCAGGTGAAGTTCCGTGGTCAGCGGATCGAACTCGGGGAAATCGAGTCGGCGCTGCTGGCCCGGCCAATGATCAGCCAGGCCGTGGTGACCGTCGCTGCTTCCGATCTAGGCGAACAGCTGGTCGCCTATGTCGTTCCGGCGCCCGGTGCGCAGGTCGATTCCGCCGCGCTGCTGAGCTCGCTGCGTGAGGTGTTGCCGGTCTATATGATTCCGGCCGCGGTCGTACAACTGGACGCGTTCCCGCTGAACACCTCCGGCAAGCTGGACCGTAAAGCGCTGCCCGCGCCGGTATTCGAGGCCCGGGAGTTCCGGGCGCCGTCGACCCCGGTCGAAGAGATAGTGGCGCGGGTCTTCGCCGAGGTTCTCGGTGTCGAGCGGATCGGCGCCGATGACGATTTCTTCGCTCTCGGCGGTAACTCGCTGGTCGCGACGCAGGCCGCGGCCCGCCTCGGTGCGGCACTGGATACCCGGGTGCCGGTGCGAATGCTGTTCGAGGCACCCACGGTGGCGGCGTTGGCGGTGCATGTCGATACGCAGCACGAGACGGGTACCCGACTGCCGCTGGTCCCGCAACCGCGTCCCAGCCAGGTCCTGCCCACGGGCGAGGTCGTGGAGCGGGTGCCGCTTTCGCTGGCGCAGCAACGTCTCTGGTACATCAACCAGTTCGATCCCACCATCCCGGCCTACAACGTGCCGTTCGTGATCCGCATGCACGGCCGGGTGAACCTGGCGGCACTACAGGCCGCTCTCAACGATGTGATGGCCCGCCAGCAGTCGCTGCGGACCATCTACCCCGAATCCGAGGACGGCGGCTACCAGCTGGTGCTGCCGATCGATCAGCTCGAAACCGGTGCTCCGGTGGAGTCGATCGATGTGGCGGAACTGCCCGCCGTGCTGGCCGAATTCGCGGCCATCGGTTTCGATGTGACCCACGAACTGCCGTTCCGCTGGCGGATCTACGAGGTCTCGGGTGGTCGCGCCAACGGGCACCCGGAATACGCCGTCGCCTTCGTACTGCACCATATCGCCGCGGACGGCTGGTCCATGGGACCGCTGTCGCGCGAATTCGCCGCCGCGTACCTGGCGCGGGCGGCCGGCTCGGTCCCGGAACTGCCCGCACTGCCGGTGCAGTACCTCGACTACAGCATCTGGCAGCGCGAGATGCTGGGTTCGGAATCGGATCCGGAATCCATCGCCGCCCGCCAGATCGCCTATCACCGGGAGCAGTTGGCGGGCCTGCCCGACCAGCTGGGACTGCCCACCGACCGGCCGCGGCCCCCGATGCAGAGTTTCCGCGGCGACCGGGTCTCCCTCGATATCGACGCGGAGATGCACGCCCGGCTGGACACGCTGGCCCGGGAACAGGGCGCCACCCTGTTCATGGTCTTGCACGCGTCGCTGGCGGTGCTGCTGGCCCGACTGTCGGGCAGCACCGATATCGGTGTGGGCACACCCGTCGCCGGCCGCGGTGAGGCCGCCCTCGACGACCTGATCGGTATGTTCGTCAATACCCTGGTGTTGCGCTCCGAGGTGGACGGCGGACAGACGTTCACCGATCTGCTGTCCGATACCCGTAAACGGGACCTCGCGGCATTCGCGAACGCGGATGTGCCGTTCGAGCGGATCGCGGAACTGGTGAACCCGTCGCGTTCGCAGGCCGCGCATCCGCTGGTGCAGGTGATGCTCTCGTTGCAGGAGCTTTCGCACGCGGCCCTGGAGATACCCGGACTGTCGGTCGACGCGGCCGAGATCGAACTCGATATCGCCAAATTCGACCTGGTCTGGACGGTCACCGAGAAGCGCGGCACCCACGGTGAGCCGACCGGTATGGACCTGGTGCTCTCCTATGCCACCGACCTGTTCGACGAGTCCACCGTCCGCTCCTTCGTGACCCGCTGGCAGCGCCTGCTGTCCGTGATCGTCACCGAGCCGCGGATCCGGCTCGAGCAGATCGAGATCATGGACGATGCCGAGCGCGCCGAGCTCACCACCCGCAGCGGTGGCCCGGCCGAAACGCCCCGGACACTGCCGGAACTGCTGAACGCCGCGGCACAGACCGATCCCGACGGTATCGCGGTGATCGCCGACTACGAGTCGCACACCTACGCCGAACTCGATACCGCGTCGAACCAGCTGGCCCGGGTCCTCATCGAGCGGGGCGCCGGACCGGAACTCACGATCGCCCTGGCACTGAGCCGGTCCTGGCGTTACCAGCTGGTCCTGTGGGCCATCGCCAAATCCGGTGCCGTGCTGGTCCCCATCGATCCGACCTACCCGGCCGACCGGATCATCCATATGGTCACCGATTCCGGTGTGGCCCTGGGTATCACCGAGGAAGCCGAACTTCCCGATCTGCCCGAATTGGCCGGCGGCTGGATCGACCTGGACGATCCGGAATTCGCCGCCGAGATCATGGCCAGTTCGGCGGCGCCGATCACCGACGCCGACCGGCGCGCACCGCTGCGCACCGCGAATACGGCGTACATGATCTACACCTCGGGGTCGACCGGTGTACCGAAGGGTGTCGCGGTCACCCACGCGGGTCTGCACAACTTCAGCACCGAACAGGTGCAGCGTTTCGGCCTGGACCCGTCCACCCGGGCACTGGCTTTCGCCTCCCCGTCGTTCGACGCCTCGGTGCTGGAACTGTTGCTGGCCGTCGGCGCGGGCGGCACCCTGGTCATCGCGGGGCAGATGATGTTCGGCGGTGCGGAACTGGCCGATCTCATCGAGACCACCGGGGTGACCCATGCCTTCCTGACCCCGTCGGTACTCGCCTCACTCGATCTCGACGCGATGTCGGACGTGCGGGTCGTCATCACCGGTGGCGAGGCGGTCCAGCCGGAACTGGCCGCCCGCTGGGCGGCGACCTCGGACCGTTCCCTCTTCAATGCCTACGGTCCCACCGAGGCCACCGTCGCGACGAATATCAGTGACCGACTGCGCCCCGGTGATCCGGTCACCATCGGTGGCCCGGTGCGCGGTATGCGGGCACTGGTGCTGGACGGCCGGTTGAACCCGGTACCGGAAGGTGTCACCGGTGAGCTGTATGTCGGTGGTATCCAGCTGGCCCGCGGCTACCACGCCCGGCCCGCGCTGACCGCCGGTCGATTCGTCGCCGACCCGTACGGCGAGCCCGGCGACCGCCTGTACCGCACCGGCGACGTGGTGCGCTGGCGGCGGGACCGTACCGGTTCGCTGGTCGTGGAATATGTGGGCCGTAACGACTTCCAGGTGAAGGTTCGCGGTTTCCGGATCGAGCTCGGCGAGATCGATTCCGCGCTCACCTCGCACGACACCGTCGATTTCGCGGTGACCGTGGGACACGAGAGTGTCTCCGGCGCGATGTCGCTGGCATCCTATGTCGTTCCGGCCTCGGGGGAGTCGGTCGACACCTCCGCTCTGGCCGCGCACGTCCAGGAGCGGTTGCCCGCCTACATGGTGCCCTCGTCGATCATGGTGCTCGACGAGATCCCGCTGACCCCGGCCGGGAAACTGGATCGCCGGGCGCTGCCCGTACCGCAGTTCCGGTCGCATACCTTCCGGGCCCCGGTCACCCCCATCGAGGAGATCGTGGCCGGGATCTTCGCCGAGGTACTCGGCGTCGAACGGGTTGGTATCGACGACGATTTCTTCGAGCTGGGCGGTAACTCGCTGATCGCGACCCAGGTCGCCGCGCGGCTCGGCGCCGCGCTCGATACCCGCGTCCCGGTGCGCACCCTGTTCGAGGCCTCGACCGTGATGGCGCTGGCCACGCGGATCGAGTCGCATGTCGGTGAGGGTGCGCGTCAGGCGCTGGTGGCGCGCAGCCGCCAGGAGGAGATCCCGCTGTCGCTGGCGCAGCAGCGGATGTGGTTCCTCAACCGGTACGACACCGAATCGGCGGTCAACAACATCCCGATCGCGATCCGGATGTCCGGTGATCTCGATGTGGCCGCCCTACAGGTGGCCTTCATCGATGTGATCGACCGGCACGAATCGTTGCGGACCGTATTCCCGGATACCGGCCGCGCACCCGTCCAGGTGATCTTGGACGCTGCCCAGGTGGTTCCGGACCTGACCCCGTTCCGGATCCGCGAGGACAAGCTGATCGATCATCTGATCGATCTGGCGACAATGGCCTTCGATGTCACCGTCGAGGTGCCGCTGCACGCCCGGCTCTTCGAGATCGACGAGACCGAGTACGTCCTCGGTATGGTCGTGCACCATATCTCCGCCGACGGCTGGTCGATGGGACCGTTGGCCCGGGATGTGATGGCCGCCTACGCGGCCCGCATCAGCTGGGAGCCCCCGGCGTGGGTGAACCTCTCGGTGCAGTACGCGGACTACGCGTTGTGGCAGCGCGAAGTGCTGGGTTCGGAGGACGATCCCGATTCGCTGATCTCCGGCCAGGTCCGGTACTGGAAACAGGAACTGGCCGGGCTGCCCGACGAGCTGGTACTGCCCGCCGACCGGCCGCGCCCGGCGGTGTCCTCCTTCCAGGGTGGCGTCCATTCGTTCGTGATCGGCCCGGAGCTGCGGCGCCGGGTGGTGGAACTGGGCCGCCGGCACAATGCCTCACCGTTCATGGTCGTGCACAGTGCGCTGGCCGTACTGCTGGCGCGCATGACCGGGGAATCCGATATCGCCGTCGGTACTCCGGTGGCCGGTCGTGGTGATGCCGCGCTGGAGAACCTGGTCGGCATGTTCGTCAACACCCTGGTGCTGCGAACCCAGGTCCGCAGCGGGATGACCTTCGCCGAACTGCTGGCCGAGGTCCGGAATACCGATCTGCAGGCGTTCGCGCACGCCGATGTACCGTTCGAACGCCTGGTGGAGGTGCTGAACCCGGCACGTTCGCAGGCGCGGCATCCGATCTTCCAGGTCGCGTTGTCGTTCGAGAACCTGCCGGACCGGCATTTCGAATTGCCGGACCTGCGGGTGGCTCCGGTCGATTTCGAGACGGGCCTGGAGAAGTTCGATCTCTCGCTCAATCTCCGCGGCATGGGCGGGGACACCGACGCCGGTATGCTCGGCGAACTCTCGTACTCCCGGGATCTGTTCGATCACGCCACGGTGGAAGGTTTCGCGGACCGGTTCGCCCAGTTGCTGCGCGAGGTCGTCGAGGCGCCGGGGACCGCTGTCGGTGATCTGGAGATCCTGGCGGCGTCCGAGCGCGCTCGGGTGCTGGCGGAGTGGAATGCGACCGAGCATCGGCTGCCGGCGGGGTTGTTGTTGGATGGGTTCAATGCCGCGGCAGCCGCGCATCCGGATCGAGTGGCGGTTTCGTTCGAGGGGACGAGTCTGTCCTATGGTGAGTTCGCGGGTCGGGTGAATCGGCTCGCGCGGCATCTGATCGCGCAGGGTGTCGGGCCGGAGACTCTCGTCGGGTTGTTGGTGTCGCGGTCGCTGGATCTCGTGGTCGGTATGTATGCGGTGGTGGCTGCGGGTGGTGCGTATGTACCCCTGGATCCGGCGCATCCGGCGGAGCGGATCGGCTACATCCTGGATACGGCGTCGCCGTTGTGTGTGTTGACGACTACGGCTGATTCCGGTGCGGTGCCCGAGGGGACGGGTGTGCCGGTGCTGGCACTGGACACTCTCGAGACCAGTGGTTACGACAGCGCGCAGGTGACCGATGCGGATCGGCGTGCGCCGGTGCGGCCGTCGAATACGGCGTATGTGATCTTCACGTCGGGCTCGACGGGTCGTCCGAAGGGTGTGGCGGTTCCGCATTCGGCGATTGCGAATCAGGTCGCGTGGATGCTGGCGGAATATCCGCTGGATGCCTCCGATGTGTACCTACAGAAGACCGCGACGACGTTCGATGTGTCGTTGTGGGGTTATTTCCTGCCGCTGGCTGCCGGTGCGCACCTTGTGGTCGCGACCCCCGACGGTCACCGGGATACCGAGTACCTGGCGCGGGTTATTGCCGAGCAGCGGGTGACGGTGACCGACTTCGTGCCGTCGATGCTGGGTGTGTTCGCTGCCCATACTGCGGCGGGTTCTATCCCGAGTCTCGAGCATGTG
>NZ_BDCJ01000029.1 GCF_001613445.1 Nocardia grenadensis NBRC 108939 | reverse complement strand
CCGTTACGACATCCCGGATTCGGTGATCGGTTTCCTGCGCGGGGAACTCGGCACACCGGCCGGTGGCTGGCCCGAGCCGTTCCGGGAGAAGGCGCTCGCCGGCCGGGGCGCGGCCAAACCCGAATCCGAGTTGTCCGAGGCGGACGAAGCGGGTCTGGCCGGTACCTCCGACGAGCGTCGCGCGACCCTCAACCGGCTGCTGTTCCCCGGCCCGACCGCGGAATTCCTGGCGCATCGGGAGAAATACGGCGATACCACCGGCCTGTCGGCCAATCAGTTCTTCTACGGCCTGCGCCATGGTGAGGAACACCGGGTGCAGCTCGAGAAGGGTGTCATCCTACTCATCGGTCTGGAGGCGATCTCCGAACCCGACGAACGCGGGATGCGCACGGTCATGTGCATCCTCAACGGACAGTTGCGGCCGGTTTCCGTGCGTGACCGTTCCATCGCCAGTGAGGTCCCGGCCGCGGAGAAGGCCGACAAGAACAACCCGCATCACATCGCGGCGCCTTTCGCCGGTGTCGTGACGCTGACCGTGGCCGAAGGCGAAACGGTCGCCTCGAGCGACACCATCGGCACCATCGAGGCCATGAAGATGGAAGCCGCCATCACCGCGCCGCGTGGCGGTGTGGTGGGTCGGGTGGCCATCGCGCAGGTGCAGCAGGTCGAGGGCGGTGATCTGCTGGTCGAGCTGGGCGAGCGCGAATCCGAATGACCCGGATCGTCGCCGGGACCGCCGGTGGGCGGCGCCTGAAGGTGCCGCCGGCCGGAACCCGGCCCACCGCGGACCGGGTCCGGGAGGCCGTGTTCTCCTCGATCGAGGCGTGGATGGAACTCGCGGGCGCCCGGGTGCTCGACCTCTACGCCGGCTCGGGCGCGCTCGGGCTGGAGGCGCTGTCGCGCGGTGCCACCGCGGCGCTGCTGGTCGAATCGGACCGGCGGGCGGCCGGGGTGCTGCGCGGCAATATCGCCGAGCTGGGCCTGGGTGGTGCGCAGGTGCGGATCGGGACGGTGACGCAGGTGCTCGCCCACGGCGGCGCGGGCGCTTTCGATCTGGTGTTCGCCGATCCGCCCTACGAACTGCCGACCGCGGCCGTCGAGGGCGATCTCACGGCGCTCGCCGCGCACGGATGGCTCGCCGAGGAGGCGTTACTGCTGGTGGAACGTTCCGCGCGGTCGGCCGAGATCGCCTGGCCCGCAGGCTTCGAGAGTCGCGTCGCGCGGCGCTACGGGGAGACCCGGATCGAGTCGGCGGTGTACGTCGGCGCGACCCCGGCGGAACCGGAAGAACCTGCTAGCGTCTGACCCATGGCAGGAGCTTTGTGCCCGGGATCCTTCGATCCGGTGACCAACGGCCATCTCGATGTGTTCCGGCGGGTCGCCGAGCAGTTCGACGAGGTCGTGATCACGGTGATGATCAACAAGAAGAAGCAGGGCATGTTCTCGATCGACGAACGGATCGAGATGCTGCGTGACGCCACCGCCGACCTCGCGAACGTGCGGGTCGCCTCCTGGGATGGCCTGCTGGTCGATTTCGCCCGCGAACAGGGCATCAGCGCCATCGTCAAAGGGCTGCGCGACGCCGGTGATTTCGGCTACGAGCTCCAGATGGCGCAGATGAACAAGAAGCTCTCCGGCGTCGACACCTTCTTTATCGCGACCAACCCCACCTTCAGCTACCTGTCCAGCTCCCTTGTCAAGGAAGTGGCGGCCTTCGGTGGCGATATCAGCGATATGCTGCCGCCGCTGGTGCACAAACGACTACTCGACCGGCTGGCCGAGCGGGCGGGCTGATCCGGACCGCTGGGCGGTTATTTCCCGGGCCCGCCGCAGCGGCCGGAACACCAGACCGCGCAACGCCAAGAACCGCAGACCCCCGACCGCGGCGCTGATCGCCAGCACGGCCGCGGCCTGGGTGGGTTCGTTCAGCGTCGGGGCCAATACGCCCACCGCGGCGAGGGCCGCGGTGCTGATACCCAGCCCCAGCAGCGCCAGGCCGCCGCCTTCCCACTGCGCGGTGAACCAGCCGACCCGCTCGGCGGCGTGGAAGGTGAGCCGGCGGTGCAGTTCGTTGGCAAACACGGTGCTCACGACCGAGCCGGCCACATTGGCGAGCAAGGTCCCGGCGCCGGTGAGGCTCAGGAAGAGCAGGACATAGGCGATATTGCTCAATCCGCCGACCAGTGCGAAACGAATCAACTGAGGGAACGCATGGTCCCCGCGCAGGTACTGCACGAGGCGCTGCCGCCAGGCGGCGTGGGCGAACGGTTCCGGCCAATCGATATCCAGATCCCCGGCGGTCAGTGCCGTGGAAGTAGGCAACTGCAGGACGGTCATGGGCGGTTCCGATCGGGCAAGGGACAGGCAGCCCTCCGCGCCGCGGTGGGGCTCCCCAAGAATTTAACACCAAGCGGAGAGTGGGCCTCCAGTTGATTGTGTGACTTCGCAGATATCGGGCAGACCGGGCGACACACCGAAAGTAGGTTCGGCGCATCCACCGGCCCGGGGCACACTGGGAACGGCGTGATGTATCGCCGATCGTCAGCAGGAGGACAGTGAGCATGTACCGGGTATTCGAGGCGCTCGACGAACTGGTCGCCATAGTCGAGGAGGCGCGGGGTATCCCCGCGACGCGCAACTGCATCGTGCCGCGTCCGGAAACACTCGATCTGCTCGACGATGTGCGCGACGCGCTGCCCACCGAGATCGACGACGCCCAGGATGTGCTCGACCACCGGGACAAGATCGTCGACGACGCCCGGGGGCTCGCCGAGGACACCATCCGGTCCGCCGACGAACAGGCGGCCGGCACCGTGGCCGACGCCCGCGCCGAGGCCGACCGGATCCTCGCCGAGGCCAAGGCACACGCCGACCGGATGGTCGCCGAGGCCACCGCGCACGCCGACCGGATGGTCGATACGGCCACGGCCGAGGCCGAACGTCTGGTCACCGATGCCAAGGCCGAATACGAGGCGGTCACCGGCCGGGCCCGCGCCGAGGCCGACCGGACCATCGAGGCAGGCCAGGCCTCCTACGACCGCTCGGTCGCCGACGGCCAGGCCGAGCAGCGCCGGCTGGTGGAGGACACCGAGGTGGTGCGGGCCGCGCACGCCGAATCGGCGCGCATCATCGATACGGCGCACGCCGACGCCGACCGGATGCGCGCCGACTGCGACCACTACGTCGACACCAAGCTCGCCGAGTTCGAGGACACCCTCGGCAGTGCGCTGCGCACCGTCGGCCGGGGCCGCCAGCAGTTGCGCAACGGGGCGGGCGTCCCCGACTATGCCGCGGAGTTCCGGCGGTGAGCTGTATTCATTTGCGCGCCTCCGGCGCGCGGGTCGGGGCCCGGTGACCCCGATACTTCTCCGATCGGTCGCTGCGCTCCTTCGCTCCGTCGGTCCGGAATCGGGGCCCCGACTACTGGGGTAGACCCTCCGGAACAGGCAGAAGGTGCATGCGGTCGCGTGCCTCGACCGGCTTGGGGAGGCTCACAGCACGGTAAGTGCTCAATGGTCACCGGTCTCTGGACTGTCGGCTGCACACGCTCCAGAACCGGGGGCGGGCCCCGAATGCCGACCATCCGGAGTAGGCGGCAGGTGTTCGGACCGAAGTGGCGAAAGCCCTGGGCGCGTGGGTCGGCATGCCGACCGGAACGGCGAGAAACAAGGGGGGCCTCGACCCCGCGTGCGCCAACGCGCCGAAAACACGGTTTTGCCCGGGTGACGGGTTCGCCGTACTGTGGTGTGGTTGCTCGCCGATTCCGGCGCAAAACCGACAGCCCCGACCCACCCAGTGGAGTGTTTGCGATGCCTGCCGATACCACCGCGCGCTCGCGTTCCGGTGCATCTCGTGCACACGGCGCGGGTTTCGTGCTGGATGTCCGCAGCCTCGGTCGCGCCCCGGGCTCGATGCGCGAACTGCGGCGGACGGTCACCACCACCGAACGACTCGGACTCGACCTCGCCGGCGTACCCGTCGGCGCGGAGGTCGAGCTGGATCTGCGGTTGCAATCCGTATCCGAGGGAGTGCTCGTCACCGGGACGCTCGAGGCTCCGGTGGCCGGTGAGTGCTCGAGGTGCCTCGAACCGTTCACCGATACCGTGCGGTTGTCGCTGACCGAGCTGTTCGCCTACCCGGACAGTGCCACCGACCAGACCTCCTCCGAGGACGAGGTCTACCGGATGAGCGACGATCTCATCGACCTCGAACCCCTGGTCGTGGACCAGCTCGGCCTGGAGTTGCCGCTGCAGCCGCTGTGCTCCCCCGACTGTCAGGGGCTGTGCCCGGAGTGTGGTGTTCGGATGGCGATTGCAGGATCCGATCACGGGCATGAGATACTTGATCCCCGCTGGGCCGGGCTGGCGAAATTCGCCCCCGGATCGCCCGGCAGCGGCAGCCCCGACGAGGGTGCGGCCACCGGAGACCCTTCCGCCGATACAGCACGTAACAGTACAGAGGAGAAATAGTCGTGGCCGTTCCCAAGCGCCGGATGTCCCGTTCCAACACCCGGTCGCGGCGCAGCCAGTGGAAGGCCGCCGCCCCCACCCTGATCACCTGCCCGAACCGGGCGTGCGGTCAGAAGACCCCGCCGCATATCGCGTGCCCCTCCTGCGGTACTTACAAGGGCCGCCAGGTCGTTTCCGCCGTCTGACCCCCGGTCGACCGTTGACCGCGGGTAAAGACGAACCCGGTGAACCGGGTGATCATTCGGGCCTGCTCGCCGCCCTGGGCGTCGAGGTGGCTCCGGAATTGTTGCGACTGGCGCTGACCCATCGCTCGTATGCGTACGAGAACGGCGGCCTGCCGACCAATGAGCGGCTCGAGTTCCTCGGGGACTCGGTGCTCGGTCTGAGCATCACCGAACGGCTCTACCATGAGCATCCGGAGAAATCCGAGGGTGAGCTGGCCAAGCTGCGCGCGAGCGTGGTGAACATGCACGCGCTCGCCGAGGTGGCACGCAATCTGGGCGAGGGTGGTCTGGGCGCGCATCTGCTGCTCGGCAAAGGTGAGGAACTCACCGGTGGCCGGGACAAGCCCAGCATCCTCGCCGACGGTATGGAATCGCTGCTCGGCGCCGTCCATCTCGAGCACGGTATCGACGTGGCCCGTGAGGTGGTGCTGCGGCTGTTCGCCGACCTGCTCGAACGCGGTCCGCGAATGGGCGCCGGGCTGGACTTCAAGACCAGCCTGCAGGAGCTGACCGCCGAACGCGGCCTCGGTGTGCCCAGCTACGAGATCACCTCGACCGGCCCCGACCACGACAAGGAATTCACCGCGACCACCGTTATCGCCGGGGATGCCTATGGCCAGGGGGTCGGCCGGTCGAAGAAGGAAGCCGAGCAGAAGGCGGCGGGCGCGGCCTACCGCGCGTTGACCGGCGAATCCTGAATGCCCGAACTCCCCGAGGTGGAGGTCGTACGTCGCGGCCTCACCGAGCATCTGTGCGGGCGGACCGTCGAATCGGTCACCGTCACCCATCCGCGGTCGGTGCGCCGATATGAACCGGGCGCCGCCGATATGGCGGCCCGGCTCACCGGGCTCACAGTGGCCGTGGCGCAGCGGCGCGGGAAGTACCTGTGGCTCACCTTCGATGAGCCCGGCGGCGGATCCGCCGATACCGCGCTGGTGGTGCATCTGGGTATGAGCGGGCAGATGCTGGTGCAGTCCGCCGGTGCCCCGGTGGAGAAGCACGCCCATATCCGGGCGACCCTCGACGACGGGCGCGAACTGCGCTTCGTCGACCAGCGCACCTTCGGTGGCTGGGTGCTGGCACCGTTGGTGAAGGTGGACGGCGACCTGCTCCCGGACCTGCTCGCGCATATCGCCCGCGATCCGCTGGACCCCCGGTTCGACGCCGAGCGGGTGGTCGGTGTGCTGCGAACCAAGAACACCGAGATCAAACGGGTGCTGCTGGATCAGGCCGTGATCTCCGGGATCGGCAATATCTACGCCGACGAGGCGCTGTGGCGGGCGAAGGTGCACGGCGGCCGGATCGCCTCGGTGCTCACCCGTCCGGTACTGCGCACCCTGCTCGCCGAGGCTCGCGCGGTGATGACCGACGCGCTTGCCGCCGGTGGCACCTCCTTCGACGCGCTCTATGTGAATGTGAACGGCGAATCCGGCTACTTCGAGCGGGCGCTCGCGGTGTACGGGCGTGGTGACCGGCTGTGCCCGCGCTGCGGGGCGATGATCGTGCGGGAGAAGTTCATGAACCGCTCGTCCTATTCCTGTCCGCGCTGTCAGCCGCCACCACGCGGGCGGCGGATTTCCTCCTGACGACCCTCTCGCGCCCGGCCCGGCGGCGGGTTACGGTGGGCCTCGGCAAGATCACCGACCCGGTCCGGCTGGGAGGCAGGCCATGCGCAAGCTCACCTACTACGTCGCGGCCACCATTGATGGGTTCATCGCCACGGAGGACGGTTCGGTGGACTTCTTCCCGGTCGGTGGTGATCACGGCCCCGCCATCACCGCCCAGTATCCGGAAACGCTGCCGTCGCGGGTACGCGAATCGCTCGGCATCACCAAGCGTAACGAGAATTTCGACACCGTGATCATGGGTCGCAGAACCCACGATTTCGGGGTCCGGACCGGTACCGCGAGCCCGTACGCGCATCTGCGGCAGTATGTCGTGTCCACCACGCTCACCGAGCCACCGGATCCGGCGGTGGCCTTGATCGGCGCCGATCCGGTCGCCGCGGTCGCCGCACTCAAACGGGAGCAGGGTCTCGGTATCTGGTTGTGCGGGGGCGGTGAACTGGCCCGGGCGCTGCTGCCGGAGATAGATCAGGTTTTCTTGAAGCTGTATCCAATGGTGCTGGGCCGGGGGCGGCCGCTGTTCGGCACCGGTCCGCAACTGCCGGATCCGGCGTGTTTCCGGGTGATCACCAGTCAGGTGTTCGAGGACGGTGTGGCCTTCGTGAAGTACGGCCGGGTGGGGTAGGCGGTGGCGGACGAGCCGCAGGGGACGGAACAGGGCGGCCGGCCCGCTCCGGGTCCCGTCGCGGCATTACGCGAGATCGGGTTCTGGCTGGAACGCGATCGGGCGCAGACGCATCGGGTGAAGGCCTACCGCCGGGCCGCCGATGTCCTCGCCGGCCTCGACGACGCCGCGGCCGAGCGACACCGCCGCGATCGCAGCTGGCAGGAGCTGGCGGGGATCGGCCCGAAAACCGCCGCGGTGATCGAGGAGGCGTACGCGGGGACCGTGCCGCGCTACCTGGCCGAACTGCGCGCCACCGCGCCACCGATCGGCGCCGGGGGCGCGGCGCTGCGGGAACTGCTGCGCGGTGATCTGCACACCCATTCGGACTGGTCCGACGGCGGCAGCCCGATCGCCGAGATGATGGGCTGTGCGGCCGCGATCGGGCACGAGTACTGCGCCCTCACCGACCATTCGCCGCGGCTCACCGTGGCAGGCGGGCTCTCGGCCGACCGGCTGCGCCGCCAGCTCGACGTGGTGGCCGCGCTCAACGCGGAACTGGCGCCGCTGCGGGTACTGACCGGGATCGAGGTCGATATCCTCGACGACGGCTCGCTCGATCAGGAGGCCGAACTGCTCGCCGAACTCGATATCGTCGTCGCCAGTGTGCATTCGCGGTTGCGCGACGACCGCGACACCATGACCCGGCGGATGGTGTATGCCGTGGCGAATCCGAATGTCGATGTACTCGGCCACTGCACCGGCCGGTTGGTCGAGGGCGCGCGTGGAACCCGGCCGGAATCGAACTTCGACGCCCGGATCGTATTCGAGGCCTGCCGCCGCTACGGTACGGCGGTCGAGATCAACAGCCGCCCCGAACGACGGGACCCGCCGTCGCGGCTGATCCGGCTCGCCGTGGAGATGGGGTGCGAGTTCTCCATCGACACCGACGCGCACGCACCGGGGCAGCTGGACTGGCAGGGCTACGGCTGTGCCCGCGCGGTGGCCGCTGAGGTCCCGCCGGACCGGATCGTGAACACCCGCCCGGTGGATGAGCTGCTGGAGTGGACGCGCACCTCCGACGGGTGACCGGCGGGAACCGTCGCGACCGGATGAGGTGATCACCTCGCCCGGCCGTCGGTGACTGTGGGTGATCACCGGTCGAACAGTCCACGTGCGCAGCCGGTGTCGTGCTCCGGTGGCCGAAGATGGGGAGAACTCGGTCGATCCGGGGGACGGTAGCCCTGGTGAGCGAACTGTTGCTCAATCGTGTTCTCCCGCTGGTCGGTATCGCGATCCCGGTGGGCGCGTTCCTGTAGGAGTTCGTGTTCGTCGGCCGGAAACGGCTCGGGTGGCGGGTGCAGATGGACACCCCGGTCACCGGTGCGGCCGAATCCGGGCACGCGGGAGCGCTGCGGCAACTCCGCCGGATCTCCGACGGCACCGCGCGCAACCTGCAGGGCCTGTCGGTGGCGCTGGTGCGGATCGAGAACAACGGCGCCACCACCATCGATATCGCCGAACCCGATCCCGCGGCCGCTGGGCCGGCGCCACCGGTGAGCCGACCGTGGTCGGTTCCGCCGCCTTCGAACCGGTGCTCCGGGGCGGCCCGGCTCTACGAGCAGACCTGTCCCGGGGCCGGTGTCACCTTTGGCTTCGAGGGCAGCGAACGCGGTACGGCGCGGCTCGAAGAAGAGGCCGGTGGGCCACGGGGCTGCTCGCGGTCGGTGACGCACCCAAGGGTGCGGACTATCCGGCTCTGGTGCAGCGGCCGGCGGCGGTATCGCTGCTCTCGGTGGTCGTGCATGCGAGTACGGGGGTGCGGGAATCTGACGGCCGGGCAGATCCGCGCTTTTCCAGGGGCGGATGTGAGCCGGCGGTCAACCGCTGTGCCGGCTCGGGCTCGCGCTGGACCTTCGAATCCCGGGAAAGAAGGCTCGGCGACCCGCGGGATGTTTCGGGGGCCGGTTCGTCGCGCGGCCGGTCGGCGGCGCGATGCTCGGCGTCGTGACCCCGCGCACGCCTGCGTGAACAAAGCGCAAGTATCGAGTGTCCGGCCCGATCTGCGGGGTAGTTTCTGGATGTACCGCCCTGAAACGACCGGAACTTCCCGGAACCACGGGCGCGGTACGGTGCCGGAGGGTCTCCGGTGCCGGGAACCGGACGGGAGACGACCATGTCCCTGGCGGCGTGCGTGTTGATCGCCGGATTCGTCCTCGGACTGCTCATGCTGCGGGCCGTGGCGTTGTTTCTCCGGGCGCGCGACGAGCACCGGGTCCGGGTGCCGGTGCGCAGCCGTCGTCGGCCGCACCGACGCTGATCGGTCGAGGTCGGGTGCGCGGTGCGGCGACGGCGGGTGGCAGGATCGCGAGCATGGTTGACAACACCTCTGCGGCATCCGCCCCGGCAGCGGGCGAGACGGCGCCCGCGGCGCAGGCCGGGCCGACCACCCTGTGGGTGGAACGGACGGGTACCCGCCATTACACCGGTCATAATTCGCGCGGCGCCGAGGTGCTCATCGGTTCCGAGGGTGTACCCGGCGTATTCACCCCCGGTGAGCTGCTGAAGATTGCGCTGGCGGCCTGCTCGGGGATGAGCTCGGATTTCCCGCTGTCGCGGCGGCTCGGCGACGACTACGACGCCACCATCCGGGTGTCCGGTGCCGCCGACCGGGAGAACGAGGTGTACCCCCAGCTCGACGAGGTCTTCGAGCTCGATCTCAGCGAACTCGACGCGGCGGCTCGGGACCGGTTGCTGGTGACGGTGCAGCGGGCCATCGACAAGGTCTGCACGGTCGGCCGCACGCTGAAGGCCAGCAGCAAGGTGACGCTGTCGTTCGATATCGACACGGTCGACTGATCGTGGCCGCGGCGACGGACGGAACCGGCCCGGTGCGCTTGAGCGCCTGGGTGCACGGATACGTGCAGGGCGTGGGCTTCCGCTGGTGGACGCGGGCACGCGCATTGGAACTCGGCCTCACCGGGCATGCCACGAATGCCGCCGACGGCCGGGTACACGTGGTGGCGGAGGGGCCGCGGACCGCGGCCGACCGGTTGCTGGCGCTGTTGCGGTCGGGGGATACGCCCGGCCGGGTGGATCTGGTGGTCGAGTCGTGGGAGCCGGCGCGGGGCGGGCTGGAAGGTTTCGCCGAACGGTGATCCGGCGAAGCACCGCGCACCCTTGACATAACACAGTGGAAGGTCCACTCTGAGTGCATCCACTGTGGAATGTGGTCCTACCTGTAAGGGGAGCGGTAATGGAGATCACGACGGGAACCCGGGCCTCGGATGTCGAACGCGATCGAATCGTGCGCGATCTGAGCCGCCATCTCGGTGACGGCCGCATCGACCTGTCCGAATACGATCAGCGGGTCGCGCAGGTATATCGCACCACCACCCGGGAGGAGCTCACCGGCGTCCTCGCGGACCTGCCCACCCTGGCGCCGGTGCGTCCGGCGACATCGCGTTCGCGCTTCCCGATCTGGCAGCGGATCGAGGCCGGCGCGTGGCTCACGGTCAGCGTGCTCGTGCTGGTGATCTGGGGTGCGATCTCGCTGGGGGTCGGTGAGTTCACCTATTTCTGGCCCATGTGGGTCATCGGCCCGTGGGGCGCGGTGCTGGCGGCGCGGGCGGCAACCGGTATCGAGAGCGGCCACCGCCATCGCCGAAAGGTATAACACCCGGTAGCCTTCCTGACATCCGGCCGCCGGGTACGCCCGGTCGCGGTCGCCGGGGTGCCCGGCAATCGATCGGCCACGGTCGGTGCGCCGGTTGGGGTCACGGCGCCACAGGCCTTTACCATGGCTGATCGGCCTGGGCGAGGCGGAGAGTCACGGAGGCGAAAGGGTCGTCGGCGTTGCATCTGAAGAGTTTGACGTTGAAGGGTTTCAAATCCTTCGCGTCCGCGACGACCCTGCGCTTCGAGCCCGGGATCACCTGTGTAGTGGGACCGAACGGATCCGGCAAATCCAATGTCGTCGACGCGCTCACCTGGGTGATGGGCGAACAGGGTGCCAAGGCGCTACGCGGCGGGAAGATGCAGGACGTCATCTTCGCCGGTACCTCCGGGCGGGCCGCGCTGGGCCGCGCCGAGGTGACGCTGACCATCGACAATTCCGACGGGGCCCTGCCCATCGACTACGCCGAAGTTTCCATCACCCGCCGCATGTTCCGCGACGGCGCCGGAGAATATGAGATCAACGGCAACTCCTGCCGGCTCATGGATGTCCAGGAACTGCTCAGCGATTCCGGTATCGGCCGGGAAATGCACGTCATTGTCGGTCAGGGCCAGCTCTCGGCGATCCTCGAATCGCGCCCCGAGGACCGGCGCGCGTTCATCGAGGAAGCCGCCGGTGTGCTCAAACACCGCAAACGCAAGGAAAAGGCCGTTCGCAAACTGGATGCGATGCAGGCCAACCTGGCCCGGCTCACCGACCTCACCACCGAACTGCGCCGCCAGCTCAAACCCCTGGGCAGGCAGGCCGAGGTCGCGCGCCGGGCCCAGACGGTGCAGGCGGATCTGCGCGACGCCCGGTTGCGGTTGGCCGCCGACGATCTGGTCACCCGGCGCAGCGAACTGGAGAGCCAGCAGAGCAAAGAGGCCTACGCGCGGGAACAGCAGATCACCGTGCGCAGCGAACTCGATGCCGCGAATGCCGCGCTCGCCCAGCAGGAATACCAACTCTCTCGGCTCACTCCCGGCGCCGAGGCCGCCGGACAGCTGTGGTTCCAGCTCTCCGCCCTCTCCGAACGGGTGAACGCGACCATCCGGATCGCCGGTGATCGCGCCCGCCACCTCGATACGGCCGCCCCCGCGAACACCGGCCGCGACCCCGATCAGCTCGAGGCCGAAGCCGACCGGGTGGAGGCCGAGGAAGCCGAACTGCGCGAGGCCGTCGAAATGGCCACCGAGACGCTGGAGGCCGCGCGTGAGAGCCTGGGGGATCGCGAGCACGCCGCCAAGGCCGCCGAACAGGCGCATCTGGCCGCGGTACGCGCCATCGCCGACCGGCGCGAGGGGCTGGTCCGATTGTCCGGGCAGGTCGAGAACCTGCGCACCCGCGCGCAATCGATCGACGCCGAGACCATGCGGTTGTCCACCGCCATCACCGAGGCCCGGGCCCGGGGTACCGCGGCACGGGCGGAATTCGATGCGGTGCAGGACGAACTGGCCGAGTTGGAGGCCGGTGAGGCCGGGCTCGACGCCCAGCACGAGCACGCCGTGGAGGCGCTCGGCCTGGCCGACCGCCGGGTCGCCGAGCTGCGCGCCGAGGATCGGGAGGCCGGCCGGCTGGTGGCCTCGCTGACCGCGCGGATCGAAGCGCTCGGTATGAACCTGGCCAGCCGCGACGGTGCGGCCTGGCTCACCGAGAACCATCCGGCCGGACTGCTGGGCCCGCTGTCGGGACGGTTGCGGGTACACACCGGGTACGAGGCCGCGGTCGCGGCGGTACTGGGGCCGGTGGCCGAAGCGGTGGTGGCCGATACCGGCGAGACGGCGCTCAGCGCACTGCGCGCGCTGGGGAAGGCCGACGGTGGGCGGGCCGCGCTGGTGTACGAGGGTCCGGCGGCGGCGGATCTCGAAGAACCGTCGCTGCCCGGGCCGGCGCGCTGGTTGCTGGATGTGGTGGACTGCCCCGGTCCGGTCCGCGCGGCCGTGGTCGCGCTGACCCGCCGGGTCGCGGTGGTCGACGATCTGGACGCGGCAGCCGCGCTGCTGAGTGCGCGCCCGGAACTGCGGGTCGTCACCCGCGAGGGCGATCTCGCCGGGACCGGATGGCTGGTCGGTGGTTCGGACCGGTCGCCGAGCCGGTTGGAGATCCAGGCGAGTATCGATGCCGCCGAGGCCGACCTGGTCGCCGCGCGCCGGCACGCCGAAGAACTGGAGGCGAGCCTGGCCGGGGCGCTGGAGGAACAGGCCGACCGTAAGGAAGCGGTCGACCACGCCCTGCTGGCCCTGCACGAATCCGACCAGGCCCTCAATGCCGTCTACGAGCGGCTCGGCCGCCTCGGGGCGGCCGTCCGCGCGGCCGACGCCGAATCGGAGCGGCTGACCGGCCAGCGGGCCGATGCCGAGACCGCGCACGAGAAGGCGGTCGGCGAGCTGGCCGAACTCGAGGACCGGCTGCGGCACGCCGAGCGTGAACAGGCCGATTCCGACAGCGATGCCGCCGGCGCCGCCGGAACGGAGGCCGCCGCACTGGCCCGGGAGGAGGCCGCCGCCGCGCTCGCCGAGGCCCGGGCCATGGAGGTGGAGGCGCGGCTGGCGGTGCGCACGGCCGAGGAGCGCGCCGAATCGGTCCGCGGCAAGGCGGAAACGCTCCGGCGCGCCGCCCGTGGCGAACGCGAGACCCGCGCCCGGGCCGAACGGGCGCAGGCCGCCCGGCGCCAGGCCGCCGGTGTCGCCGCCGCGGTCGCCGGATCCGGTGCGGACCTGGCGGCCGAACTCGAGAAGGTGGTGGCGGTCGCCGCCGCTCGCCGCGACGAACTGGTCCGGCGGCGTACCGAATGCGCCACCGAGGTGGACCGGATCAAAGAGCGGGTGCGGGCCCTGAACGCCCAGCTCGAACAGCTCACCGACGCGGTGCATCGCGACGAGGTCGCCAAAGCGCAGGCGGCGCTGCGGATCGAACAGCTGGAAGCCACCATCGCCGAACAGTTCGGGATCGCGCTCGACGATCTCATCGCCGAATACGGTCCCGCGGTGGCCCTGCCACCCAGCGAACTGGAGATGCGGGAGTACGAGCAGGCCAAAGAGCGCGGTGAGCAGGTCAGCGCACCGGCCCCGATGCCGTTCGACCGCGCGTCGCAGGAGCGGCGGGCCAAACGCGCCGAGAAGGATCTGGCCACTCTCGGCAAGGTCAACCCGCTGGCCCTCGAGGAGTTCGCGGCGCTCGAGGAGCGCTACAACTTCCTGGCCACCCAGCTCGAGGACGTCAAGAAGGCCCGCCAGGACCTGCTGGATGTGGTGGCCGAGGTCGACACCCGGATCTTGCAGGTCTTCACCGACGCCTACGCCGATGTGGAACGGGAGTTCGTCCAGGTCTTCGCCGCGCTGTTCCCCGGCGGCGACGGCCGGCTGCTGCTCACCGACCCCACCGATATGCTCACCACCGGTATCGAAGTGGAAGCGCGGCCGCCCGGGAAGAAGGTCAAGCGGCTGTCACTGCTGTCCGGTGGGGAGAAATCGCTCACGGCGGTGGCGTTGCTGGTCGCCATCTTCCGCGCCCGCCCCTCACCGTTCTATGTGATGGACGAGGTGGAGGCGGCACTCGACGACACCAACCTGCGCCGGCTCATCGGACTGTTCGAGCAGTTGCGGGAGAAGAGTCAGCTGATCGTCATCACCCACCAGAAACCGACCATGGAGATCGCCGACGCGCTCTACGGCGTGAGCATGCGTGGCGACGGCATCACCCAGGTCATCTCGCAGCGACTGCGCGGGCACGATCTCGCGGCGGCCGGTAGCGCGGCGGAGTAACCGCCGCGCCGTACCACCGGCCGTGCGCCCACGCCGGTGTTCAGAGCAGGTCGCTGACGTCGTCGGGTACGTCGACCGCGTATTTGCGCAGGATCTCCATCGCTATCACTTCCAGGGCATTCTCATGGGTCGCCGCCAGCACCACCGGCGCGGCGACACCGTCCTCGTGCGCGTGTAACCAGCGCACCGCCACGACACACCATCTGTCCCCCGGCTGGAGTCCGGGGAAATTGTTCTCCGGACGGGGCGTGCTCAGATCGTTTCCGATGGACGCCTGATGCTCGAGGAACTCTGCTGTGACGACCGTGCACACGGTATGGCTGCCCAGGTCCTCCGGGCCGGTGCTGCAGCAGCCGTCCCGGTAGAACCCGGTCAGAGGATCGGTGCCGCACTCTTGTAGCGGACCCCCAAGCACGTTTCGATCGGTCACATCGCCGATCCTATTGGCCTGTCGCGAGAAGTTCCGCAGGACAAGAAATCTCACCGGTCGTGTTCGCGGGGCTGAGCTGGGGATGTGTCGGGTGCGCGGCAGCGGGTGCGGGCCTTCGCCGCGCGGGCCGGGCCGGGTAACCTACCGCTCGGTACCGCTCTGGAAGGATGGTCGGCGTGAGTGCGCAAGCCTGGATTCTGATCGCAGTGATCGCCGCCGTACTGCTGGTCGCGCTCGTGGCCGGTTTCGTCCGGTACAAGCGCGGCCGGGTCTCGCTGACGGCGCCGGCGCAGAAGGAACAGCTGACCGACCGGTCGGGCGGGTATCAGGCGGCGGGTGGATTCTCGTTCAGCCAGGGTGGCCGGGGTGCCACCGCGACCCCCGTACCGCCGGGGCCGAGCCCCGCGGAACCGGCGGCTCCGAGTCCCACTGAGCGGACCGATCTGGAGGGTCAGCCGCATATCGGCGACGACGCCGCCGTCCCGCGGGACGCGCCGCGCCGCGGCATCACCGATGTACCGCTGCCCGAGGCCGATACCGTCGATACCGCGACCGGCACGGAATCCGGCGCGACGACCACCGACGGCACCGATACCGTCTCGCCCGAGACGACGGAACCGCCCGCCACCGCACCGGCGGACCCCGGCACGGCCGGACCGGTGGCCGAGACCGGTCCCGCGACCGCGGACACTGCCGCGGCCGAGCAGGCGAGCGCACCCGCCGAAGCGGGCGCGGAGCCCGCGGTGGTGGCTCCCGATACCGCCGCCGGAGCCCATCTGGTCCCGGAGGTCGAGGAGATCGCGCCGACCTCGGGCCGGTTGATCCGGCTGCGCGGCCGGTTGTCCCGGTCGCAGAACGCGGTCGGCAAAAGCCTGCTGGGGCTGCTCGGCGGTGGCGACCTGGACGAGGATTCCTGGGAAGAGGTCGAGGACACGCTGGTGATGGCCGATATCGGCACCGCGGTCACCACCGTCATCGTGGAACGGCTGCGCGAGGAGATGGCCGCCCGCAGTGTCCGCACCGCCGAGGACGCGCGGTCGGTGCTACGCGAGGTACTGATCGAATCACTGCGGCCCGAACTGGACCGTTCGGTGCGCGCGCTGCCGCACGCCGATCATCCGTCGATCTTGCTCGTGGTCGGGGTGAACGGCACCGGCAAGACGACCACCACCGGCAAACTCGCCCGGGTGCTGGTCGCCGACGGACGTCGGGTGCTGCTCGGTGCCGCGGACACCTTCCGGGCCGCGGCGGCCGATCAGTTGCAGACCTGGGGTGAGCGGGTCGGCGCGGATACCGTGCGCGGGCGGGAGGGCGCCGATCCGGCCGCCGTCGCTTTCGACGCCGTCTCCACCGGTATCGACGCCGGCGTGGACGTGGTGCTTGTCGATACGGCGGGTCGGCTGCACACCAAGACCGGGCTCATGGACGAGCTGGGCAAGGTCAAACGCGTGGTCGAGAAGAAGGCCTCGGTGGACGAGGTACTACTCGTACTCGACGCCACGGTGGGCCAGAATGGTCTCGCGCAGGCCCGCATCTTCGCCGAGGTGGTGGATATCAGCGGTGTCGTGCTGACCAAGCTGGACGGCACCGCCAAGGGCGGAATCGTCTTCCAGATCCAGCACGAATTGGGCGTACCGGTCAAACTGGTGGGCCTGGGCGAGGGTGCCGACGATCTGGCGCCGTTCGAACCCTCGGCGTTCGTCGACGCGCTGCTCGGTTAGTTGTTCTGCCCGCGCAGAATCGGCCGGATCCGGCTGCGTCCGGCGAGTCGCACAGCGGTCCGGAAACCTCCGCACAGCGTGCGCAACACACCCGAAACATGGGGGCGTGATCCATTCACCTAGGTGAAACACCTGGGCGTCACGGATGAAACACCGAATGAGGACCCTTCATAAGCGGGCCCGATGTCGCGTGAGCGGCGGGGCCAGAGGATGAGGGAGGAAACTGGTGGAAACCGTGATCGGCGCGCCCAATGCCGGCGACACCGCATGGATGCTGACGAGCGCTGCGCTCGTCCTGTTGATGACACCCGGGCTGGCGTTCTTCTACGGCGGTATGGTCCGCGGCAAGAACGTGCTCAATATGATCATGATGAGCATCAGCGCGATGGGCGTGGTCACCGTGCTCTGGGTGCTGTACGGCTTCTCGACGGCGTTCGGCACCGACAAAGGCGGACTGCTCGGGGACCCGGGTCAGTTCTTCGGTCTGAAGACGCTGATCGCCGGGTTCGGTGACGAATCGGCGGGTGTCCCGCTGTTCGGAACCATTCCCGCGACGGTCTTCGTCGCGTTCCAGGCCATGTTCGCCATCATCACCGTGGCGCTCATCTCCGGCGCGGTGGCCGACCGCCTGAAGTTCGGTGCCTGGCTGGTCTTCGCCGCCGTCTGGGCCACCGTGGTGTACTTCCCGGTCGCGCACTGGGTCTGGGGCGGCGGCTGGATCATGGAGAAGGTCGAGGCCATCGACTTCGCCGGTGGTACCGCCGTACACATCAACTCCGGTGCCGCGGCGCTGGCGCTGGCCATCGTGGTCGGTAAGCGCGCCGGTTGGCCGAAAACTCCCTTCCGTCCGCACAACCTGCCCTTCGTCATGCTCGGTGCCGCGCTGCTGTGGTTCGGCTGGTTCGGCTTCAACGCCGGTTCTGCGGCGGCCGCCGACGGTGTCGCCGGGGCCACCTTCCTCACCACGCTGGTCGCCACCGCCGCCGCGATGATCGGCTGGCTGGTGGTGGAGAAGATCCGCGACGGCAAGCCGACCTCCCTGGGCGCCGCTTCCGGTATCGTCGCGGGTCTGGTGGCCATCACGCCCTCCTGCTCCTCGGTGAACGTCCTCGGCGCGCTGGCCATCGGCGTCATCGCCGGTGTGGTCTGCGCCCTGGCGGTGAGCCTGAAGTTCAAATTCGGGTACGACGATTCGCTCGACGTCGTGGGTATCCACATGGTCGGCGGTATCCTCGGCACGGTGCTGATCGGCTTGTTCGCCGCGCCCGAGGCGGCCGCCGGTGCGGAAGGTCTGTTCTACGGTGGTGATCTCGAGTTGCTGGGCCGCCAGACCCTCGGCGCGGTCGCGGTTCTGGTGTACTCCTTCGTGGTCGCTCTGGTGATCGCGTACGCGATCAAGTTCACGATCGGCCTGCGCGCCGACGCGGAAGCGGAGTCGGGCGGTATGGATGATTCCGAGCACGCGGAGACGGCATACGATTTCGCTGCACTGGGTGGAACCGCTCGTTCGGCCGTCAAGGAGGCATGAACCCCATGAAACTGATCACCGCAATCGTCAAACCGTTCACGCTCGAAGACGTCAAGACCGGCCTGGAGCAGGCAGGCGTATTCGGTATGACCGTGAGCGAGGTCCAGGGATACGGACGGCAGAAGGGGCACACCGAGGTCTACCGCGGTGCCGAGTACTCGGTGGATTTCGTGCCGAAGGTGCGGGTCGAGGTCGTGGTCGACGACGCGACGGTGGACCGGGTCGTGGATCTGATCGTCGAGGCGTCGCGCACCGGCAAGATCGGCGACGGCAAGGTCTGGGTGACCCCGGTCGAAACGATCGTCCGGGTCCGGACCGGGGAACGCGGCACCGACGCGCTATAGAGCCCGCGCGCGGAGAGCGCGCCTGCGGGTGCACAACGACAATGCGGCCCCGCTCCCACCGATAACCGGTCGGGGCGGGGTCGCCTGCGTGAACGGGTGGTGGTTTCGTTGGGAGACAACCGGCAGGATCGAGAGCCCGGGCGGGCCGGCGGTGGGCGATCAGGAAAAGCGGCCGCACTGTCGCAGGGTGCCGCGGACCTGGTGCGGGCCCGGGATCAACTGCTGGGCGGCGGCGCGCCGCGACATCCGCGGCTGGACGCCGAATCGCTGCGCGCGGCCCTGGTCGATCTGTATGAGCTGTGGCTCACCGGCAAGGGCGCCGAAGTGGGGATAACGCCGGACAGCGGGCTCGCCATCATGGCCGTGGGCGGGCTCGGCCGCCGGGAGATGCTGCCGTACTCCGATCTGGATCTGGTGCTGTTGCACGAGGATATGGACCCGAAACGGGTCGCCGAGATCGCCGACGGGCTCTGGTATCCGCTGTGGGACGCGCATATCAAACTCGACCACAGCGTGCGCACGGTCCCGCATGCGCTGAAGGTGGCCTCCGACGATCTGGTGGCCGCGCTCGGCATGCTCGACGCCCGCCACATCGTGGGTAATTCCGAGCTGAGCGACCGGGTCGTCGCGGGGATCCGCAAGGATTGGCGCAGCGGGATACGGGGCCGCTTCGACGAACTGGTTACCGGGATCCACGCGCGCTGGGAACGCAGCGGTCAGGTCGCCCACCGCAGCGAGCCGGATCTGAAGAACGGGCGCGGCGGATTGCGCGATATCCAGCTGCTGGACGCGCTCGCGATCGCCCAGCTCACCGACGCCATGCCTGGTTTGGGCCCGGACACGCCCGGTGGTGGTCTGGCGCAGGCCCATCGGCGGCTCCTGGATGTGCGCACCGAACTGCACCGGGTCGCGGGCCGGGCCCGCGACCAGTTGCGCGCCCAGGACGCCGACGAGATCGGGGCCGCGCTGCGTATCGGTGACCGGTTCGATCTGGCCCGCACACTCAGCGACGCGGCACGCACCGTCGGATATTCGGTCGATGTGGGCCTGCGCACCGCGGGCAACGCGCTGCCGCGCCGCGGTCTGGCCCGGTTGCGCCGGATGCCGGTGCGGCGGCCGCTGGACGAGGGGGTCGTCGAACACGCCGGAGAAGTGGTGCTGGCCAGGGACGCCCGTCCCCAGCGTGACCCGGGGCTGGTGCTGCGGGTGGCCGCGGCATCCGCGCAGACCGGGCTGCCGATGTCGGCGACGACCCTGAACCGCCTGTCCGAAGACGCGCCGGAGCTACGTGAGCCCTGGCCCAAGGACGCGTTGAACGATCTGCTGGTGCTGCTCGGTGCGGGCCGGGGCGTGATCGACGCGGTGGAAGCATTGGACCGGACCGGTCTGTGGGGCCGGCTGCTGCCGGAATGGGGTGCGGTGCGGGATCTCCCGCCGCGGGACGCGCTGCATGTGTGGACGGTGGACCGGCATTCGGTGGAGACGGTGGCCTACGCGAGCACGCTGAGTACCCGGGTGGCCCGCCCTGATCTGCTGGCACTCGGCGCGCTGCTGCACGATATCGGCAAGGGCCGGGTGGAGGACCACTGCGCGGTGGGTGCCGACCTGGCGACCCATATCGGTCGCCGGTTGGGTCTGTGGCCCTCGGATGTGGAAATCCTCAGCGCCATGGTCCGTCATCATCTGCTGTTGCCCGATGTCGCCACGCATCGGGATATCGAGGATCCGGACACCGTGCGGTACGTGGTCGACGCGCTGGACAACGATCCGCGCCGGCTCGAACTGCTGCACGCGCTGGCCGAAGCCGATTCGCTGGCCACCGGACCGGGCGTATGGGGTGACTGGAAGGCCACCCTGATCGGGGAACTGGTCCGCCGCTGCCGCACGGTGATGGCGGGGGAGGCCCTGCCCGAACCCGAACCCATTCCCGAGGAATTGCTGGTCCGCGCTGCCGCCGGCGGTGTGCACGTCGAGTTGACGCCGGGCGAGGGGAAATACACTCATATCGTCACCGTGATCGCCCCGGACGCTCCCGGACTGCTCTCGAACACCGCCGGTGTACTGGCCCTGCATTCGTTGCGGGTGCTCTCGGCGTCGGTCGGCGGAGCGGGGGCTTCGGCGATCAACACCTTCGTGGTGGCACCGACTTTCGGCGGCCCGCCGGACGCCGGCCTGCTGCGGCAGGAGGTCAAACGGGCCGCGGCCGGGGAACTGGATGTGCGGGCGGCGCTGGACGCGCGGGAACGAGAGACCCTCGGCGCCGCGCGCTGGGCCCGGGCCGAGCCCCGGCTGCTCTGGGCGGAGACCGCGGTCCCCGGACAGCTGATCCTGCAGTTACGGGCCGAGGACCGGATCGGGCTGCTCTGCCGGCTGGCCGCGGTGCCGGCGAGTGCGGGCGCCGAGGTGCGCTGGGCGAAGGTCGTGACGATGGGCTCGTTCGTAGTGGACGTGTTCTGCCTGGATCTGGGGGAACGCACCGGCCCCGACCGGCGCGCGGAGCTCGAATCGGCGATCCTGGCGGTGGTTCCGCGACCGGCTCCGCGCAAACCCCCGGAGCCCGAGCAGAACTAGCGTTCGAGACGAAGGTCACCATTGCGCGTCGATTGCTCGCCGTTTGCCAGCGAGTCGGCGATGGCGGGTGGTCGGCCCCCTAACATTCGGGTGGTCAGCTGTCGCGCTCATGAGGGGAGCAGGTCGGTGGCAATCCAAGTGGTGACCTCGTCGATCATGACCAGCGATATGACACCGCACATCGCCCGATGTGTAGGTGACGCCTACTGGGTGGTGTCCTGGTTGCCGGGGCGCACACTCACCGAGCCCCAGGCGATGGCCGCGATGAATGTGGCCGCCGCTGTAGCGACCAACGGGCTACCGCCCGACGACGACTGGTCGCGGCTGGACAGCCTGTCCCGCGAACTCGGCCTCACCGGGCGCGAGGCGGCCTACCTGGTCGCTGTCGAACAGCACGACTACCGCCGCGGGTTCTCCACCGAGTACATCGGCGACGCCTCCGGCGCCGCCGGGTCGGGGCCCTCCTGAGCGGTGTTCACCAGCCGGGGCCCTCGCGACCCCGGTTCTGTGCTCCGTCCGGTGACGATCTCCGGTGATGTGCGCGAGCAGACCGGTGCGGGCCCAGGCCCCGGCGGGCCGCCCGCTACTCTGGGACGCCCATTACCCTGGGACTCAGTGACGTCACTCGAGATCAGGAGCGCGCCAGGTGTTCGAATCCCTATCCGACCGGTTGACCGGTGCCCTGAAGGATCTTCGCGGTAAGGGACGTCTGTCGCCGGCCGATATCGACGCCACCTGCCGGGAGATCCGTCTGGCGCTGCTGGAGGCCGACGTCGCGCTGCCCGTGGTCCGCGGTTTCGTCACCCGGATCAAGGAGCGGGCCAAGGGCGCGGAGGTCTCGGCCGCGCTGAACCCGGCCCAGCAGGTCGTCAAGATCGTCAACGAGGAACTCGTCGGGATTCTCGGTGGCGAGACCAGGCGCCTGACGCTGGCCAAGACCCCGCCGACGGTGATCATGCTGGCCGGTCTGCAGGGTGCCGGTAAGACCACGCTCGCCGGCAAGCTCGCCAAATGGCTGCGCGACCAGGGGCATCAGCCGGTGCTGGTGGCCTGCGACCTCCAGCGCCCGGGCGCGGTGACCCAGTTGCAGGTGGTCGGCGAACGCGCCGGTGTGCCGGTGTTCGCGCCGCATCCGGGGACCTCGATCGGTGGCGGCGAGAACGCCCTCGGAATCACCGCGGCCGATCCGGTCGCGGTGGCCGAATCCGGTATCGCCGAGGCACGCGCCAAACAGTACGACGTGGTGATCGTCGACACCGCCGGCCGGCTCGGTATCGACGCCGAACTCATGGCGCAGGCCGCCGGTATCCGCGATGCGGTGAAACCGGACGAGACCCTGTTCGTCCTCGACGCCATGATCGGCCAGGACGCGGTGTCCACCGCCGAGGCGTTCCGGGACGGTGTCGGCTTCACCGGTGTGGTGCTCACCAAACTCGACGGCGACGCCCGCGGTGGCGCGGCGCTGAGCGTGCGCAATGTCACCGGCGCGCCGATCATGTTCGCCTCCACCGGCGAGAAACTCGAGGATTTCGACGTCTTCCATCCCGACCGGATGGCCAGCCGCATCCTCGGTATGGGCGATGTGCTCACCCTCATCGAACAGGCCGAACAGGTCTACGACGCGCAGCAGGCCGAGGAGGCGGCGCGCAAGATCGGCAGCGGCGAGCTCACCCTCGAGGATTTCCTCGACCAGATGCTCGCCATCCGCAAGATGGGGCCCATCGGCAACCTGCTCGGAATGCTGCCGGGCGCCGGTCAGATGAAGGATGTACTGGCCCAGGTCGACGATAAACAGCTCGACCGGGTCCAGGCGATCATCCGCGGTATGACCCCCGCCGAGCGGGAGAATCCGAAGATCATCAACGCCTCCCGCCGGCTGCGCATCGCCAACGGGTCGGGAGTCCAGGTCTCCGATGTCAACCAGCTGGTCGACCGGTTCTTCGAGGCCCGCAAGATGATGACGATGATGGGCCGGCAGATGGGAATGCCCGGCGCCAACCGACGTAACAAGAAACAGAAGGGCAAGAAGGGCAAGAAGGGCGGGCGCGGACCCACCCAGCCGAAGATGCGTGGCGGTTTCCCCGGTATGCCGGGCCTGCCCGGCGGTATGCCGGGGGGCGGCGGAATGCCCGATTTGTCGAATATGCCGCCCGGCCTCGATCAGCTGCCCCCCGGCCTGGAGGGCTTCGATATCTCCAAGTTCAAATTCCCGGACAAATAGGCGACCGGTATGCACGGGACGGGCAGTATCGGCCGGGGGGATCGAATCGTACCGAACTGCCCCGACCATGTATTCGTGGCGGCCGTAGAAGCTCGACATGAGGTATTCGCCGGGCCGGGTCGCTGAAGGCTACGCGGCCCGGCCGTCCGGTCTGCGAGTGAACCCGCCGTGGCCCGCGCCGCCCTCGGGTAGTCGGGCGCCGACTACCCGAGGGCGGTGAAGGCGTCGGTGCCCGGACACGGTCAGCGCGTGCGGCGGCGCCGCATGAGGACAACCCAGGTTGTTACGGCGAGTATCAGAGCGATGGCGACGATCCCCACCACTATTCCGATGACCGTCGAGATCCCTTCGGCGGTGCCGTCGGGCTGATCGCTCGCCTCGCCGGAGGCACGGGGGCGGGAATCCTCGCCGAAAGTAGCGCTACTCGCGGAATCGTCTGCGTAACGCGGCCCGGATTCCGGTGTGCCGGCGATATCGACTTCCAGCTCGATGGGCACCGGTGCGACGTTGTCTGTCGGGCTCAGCTTGATCGCGATGTAGTACCAGCCCGGCACGGCTTGCCCGGCGACCCCGGCGGCTTTCCTGTTGAGATACCGGATCGGGGCGGTGGCGAGCGCCGAGTCGTGGGACGGCAGCATCCGTTCGCTGCCGGTGTATGCCATCGTGTCGAAGTCGAGCTCGGCCCGGTACGGGTTGTAAAGCGTGGTCGCGATATTCGAGGTGTACTCGCTGCCCCGCTCCGGGGTCGCGGCGAACCGCACCCGGTAGGCCAGGCCCTGACCCCAGTCGAGTTTCACCCGGTAGAAGACGAACTCTCCGCGCTGAAGGGTATCGGTGTAACGGCCGGTCCCGGGCAGCTCCGCGGCGACATTGAACGATCCACCGCCGACGGCCGGCGCGGTGGGCCCGCCGGGTGCGGTGAACTCCACGGCGGGCGCGGCCGCGGGACCGGAATCGGTGACCACCGGTTCCACGCCCACGGACAGCTCGACCGGTAGCTGTGCTGGCGCATTGTCCGAGACCACGGCCCATTCCAGCGCGAAATAGTAGCGGCCGCCACCCGTACACGCGTCGGTGCCCGCGCGACCGGAGTCGGGCTCCACCGCGCCCTTCCAGATACTTCCGACCGTCAACGCGACCCCGTCGCCGGTCCTGGTGGCCAACTCGCTTTCCCTGGTACGGCAATCCTGGCCGTCGGCGCCGTAGACCTGGAGATCGAGCCTGTCGACGGAGGACAGGGGGTCGTCCTTACGCGGGAACGAGACCGTCCCGGTGAAGTACGCGGTCGCGCCCTCGGGCACATCCACGGCGGTAGTACTTCGGCTTCGTCCGGCTCAGCACATCCAGGTACTGTCCGGGTGCGGCCACCGGCGCCTCCCGGTACCCCGGCGTCCTCGCGATCGGGGTACCGGCCGCGGCATAGGTGCGCAGGGCGGCGGCACTGACCCGGGGCAGTACCTGCTCCAGGGTTTTGCCGTCGGCGGCGTCGGTATAGGTGGCCCCGGTGCTCTGGGCGATACAGGTCAATTGCGCCCGCGAGGGATCGTCGACGCCGAAGCCGATCGCGTGCACGACGATCTCGTTGCCCTGTGCGCTGAGCTCACGCGCGACGTCACACGGGTCCGGTGCGCAGGTGTCCAGCCCGTCGGAAACGAGCACGATCGAGCGGGGCCCCTCCTGCGGCAGCGCCGCGGCGGCGGTCCGCAACGAGGTGCCGATAGGGGTGTAGCCTCGCGGCACGATCCCGTCCGCCGCGGCGGTCAGCGTCCGCTGCGGCGGCGGGCCAGTAGCACGACGACAACCACAATGAGGAGCAGCCCGACGCCGAGCGCGACGGCGGCCCCCCACACCAGGGGCGAAACAGCCGTGTCCGATTCGTCTGCGGCCCGGTCCGTCTCGTTCCCGGCGGCGCGTTTCTCATTCTCGCCGAAGGTTCCCGTGGTCTCGGTTCCGTCCTGGTATCGCGGTCCGGATTCCGCCTCGCCCACGATGTCGATCTCCAGTTCCACCGGTACGGGTGCAGCAACCCCCGCACCGCTGTTCGGGCCGAGCTTGACTGCGATGTAGTAGTCCCCGGCAACGGCCTGCTCCGCGATCGTGAGGTCTGACGCCTCCCGATTCAGGTAGCGGATCGGTGGGGTCGCGAGGGCCGGCTCGTTGGTCGGGAGTATGTGCTCGGTCCCGGTGTAGGCGGCGAAATCGTCATCGAGTTCCTTGCGGCTCGGCGCGTACAGGGTGGTGTTGATGTTGGAGAGGTTGTCGACACCACGTCCCGGCGTCTCACCGAATCGCACGCGATAGGCCAGACCTTGGCCCCAGTCGAGTTTCACCCGGTAGAAGACGAACTCGCCGCGTTGCAACGTATCGGTGTACCTGCCGGTCCCCGGTAGCGGCGCGGCCACATTGAACGAACCGCCGCCGACGACCGGCGCCGTGGACCCGCCGGGTGCGGCGAAGGTTACGGGCGTGGGTTCGGCCGCGGGACCCGGATCGGCCACAGCGGGCTCGATACCCACCGCCAACTCGATCGGCAGCCGGGCCGGGGCGTCGTCGGCGACGTGCGCCCATTCGAGCATGAAGTAGTAGCGCCCGCCGCCTGTGCATTTATCGTGTGCGGCATAGCCGTTCGGGGCTTCGGCCGCACCCTTCCACATCGATGCCACGGTCAGCGCTACCCCGTCGGTCGAGCGGGTAGCCTGTTCGAATTCGAAGGCGTGGCAGTCCTGGCCGTCGCGCCCGTAGATCCGCAGATTGAGCACGTTGTTCGCCATGGAGGCATTGCCACGGCCCCGCGGGAACGAGACGGTACCGCTGAAATACGCGGTCGCCCTCTCGGGCACATCCACCGCGTAGTAGCGCTGCTTCTTCTGGTCGAGAACGTCCAGGTACTGGCCCGGTTCGGCGACCGGCGCGTCCCGATGATCCGCTGTGCCCGCGATGGGGGTACCGGTGGCCGCATAGGTGCGCAGTGCGGTGGCTGTCACCCGTGGCAATACCTGTTCGAGGGTCTTACCGTCCACGGCGTCGGTATAGGTACCGCCGGTGGTCTGGGCGATACAGGTCAACTGCGCGCGCGACGGGTCATCGACGCCGAAGCCGATCGCATGCACGACGATCTCGGCGCCCTGGGCGCTGAGCTCGCGGGCCACCTCGCAGGGGTCCGGCGGCGCGCAGGTGTCCAGACCGTCGGAAACCAGCACGACCGAACGCGGGCCCGATTGCGGGAGCGCGCCGGCCGCGGTCCGCAACGCGGTACCGATCGGGGTGTAGCCGCTGGGTACGATCCCGTCGGACGCGGCGGTCAGCCCGGGTTTGTCGACCGTATCGACCGGGTGCAGTACCTTCACGTCCTGGCAGCCTGCGGCCTTCTCGGCATCCGACGAGCCGGTAGCGGTGCCGTAGGCGGTGAGCCCGACCTTCGAACTGTCCGGGGCCGCGGCGACGAAGGACCGGACGGCGTTCTTGGCGGCGTCCATCTTGGTGCTACCGCCGGGATCGGCCGCCGCCATCGACCCCGAGGCGTCCAGGACGAGCATCGTCGGCGCGTACTCGGGATTCTGCTGCCCCGGGGACTGCTGGGCGAGTGCCGGCGCGGCGAGCGGCACCAGGCCGAGCACCCCTGCCACGGCCGCGGCCAGAACTCTGTTCAACATTGACACTTGGTCGTACTCCCGTCCGGCTCCGCCGCATCCTGCTCGGATACCGCTGATCGGACGCTACGCAGATCACAGACCTGCTGACAACTTCCATGCTCCCGCCCGCGGGATGTGATGCCGTTCCCGTTTGGCCCGCGACCTCGGCACCCCGGTTTCGACCGGAGGCGATTACCGGCCCGGCCACGGCGTCTGGCAGAATGGTCGATCGTCCTTCTGGACAGTGTCAGCCCGTCTCCGGTCACGTACCGCGCGGCGGTCACACACTTCATTCGCAAAACCGGGCTCGCGAGACCGCGTGAGTCGCTGAATTGCGCCGTGACCACTATGAAAGGCAGATCAGTAGATGGCTGTTCGCATCAAGCTCACCCGTATGGGCAAGATCCGCAACCCGCAGTACCGCGTCGTCGTCGCGGACGCCCGCACCCGTCGTGACGGCCGGGCCATCGAGTCCATCGGCAAGTACCACCCCAAGGAAGAGCCCTCGCTGATCGAGATCGACTCGGAGCGGGCGCAGTACTGGCTGGGTGTCGGCGCGCAGCCGACCGAACCGGTGCAGCGGCTCCTGGAGATCACCGGCGACTGGCAGAAGTTCAAGGGCCTGCCGGGCGCCGAGGGCACCCTGAAGGTCGCCGAGCCCAAGCCGTCCAAGCTGGACCTCTTCAACGCCGCGCTGGCCGCCGCCGACAACGAGCCGGCCGCCGAAGCCGTCACCCCGAAGAAGAAGGCCAAGAAGGACAAGGAAGAGGGCGCCGCCGAGGCGACCGAGTCGGCTGAGGCCGCCGAGTAATGAGCGTCGTCGTCGCCGATGCCGTGGAACATCTGGTCCGCGGCATCGTCGCCAATCCCGAGGACGTCCGCGTCGAGCTGATCACCGGCCGCCGCGGGCGCACCGTCGAGGTGCATGTCCACCCCGACGACCTGGGCAAGGTCATCGGTCGGGGCGGACGCACCGCGACCGCCCTGCGCACCCTCGTCGCCGGTATCGGTGGCCGGGGTATCCGGGTCGACGTGGTCGACACCGACCAGTAGATGGAACTCGTCGTGGGCCGGGTCGCCCGCTCGCACGGTGTGCGGGGCGAACTGGTCGTCGAGGTGCGCACCGACGAACCGGAGGCGCGGTTCGCGCCCGGTGCGGTGCTGCACGGGCGCGCGGCGCGTTCGGCGCAGGTCCGTGACTTCACCGTGGAATCGGCCCGGGAACATTCGGGCCGGCTCCTGGTGAATCTGGTGGGTGTCACCGATCGGTCCGCCGCCGACGCCCTGCGCGGCATGTTGTTCCTGGTGAACAGCGACGAGCTCGGCCCGTCGGCGGACCCGGACGAGTTCTACGATCACGAACTCGAGGGCCTGCGCGTCCAACTCACCGATGGGACCGAAGTCGGCACCGTCACCGAGGTACTGCATTCGGCGGCCGGGGAACTGCTCTCGATCCGCGCCGCCGCGGATGGGCGGGAGATCCTGGTCCCCTTCGTCACCGCCATCGTGCCGACGGTGTCGATCGCCGACGCGCTGATCGTGATCGACCCGCCCGAAGGTCTGCTGGATCCGGAATGAGGTGGCCGGCGTCATGAGGATCGACGTGGTCACCATCTTCCCCGAGTATCTGGACCCGTTGCGTACCGCGCTGCTGGGCAAGGCCATCGACAAGGGCGTCGTATCGGTGGATGTCCATGATCTGCGGCGCTGGACCCACGATGTGCACAAATCCGTCGACGATTCACCCTACGGTGGCGGACCCGGCATGGTGATGAAACCGGTCGTCTGGGGGGACGCACTCGACGCGGTGTGCCCGGACGACGCCCTGCTCGTGGTTCCCACCCCCGCCGGCGTCCCCTTCACCCAGGAGACCGCGCAGCGGTGGGCCGGAGAAGAACACCTGGTGTTCGCCTGCGGCCGCTACGAAGGTATCGATCAGCGGGTGTTCGACGACGCCGCCCGCCGGGTTCGTGTGGAAGAGGTCAGTATCGGGGACTACGTACTGATCGGCGGCGAGGCCGCGGTCCTGGTGATGACCGAGGCGGTGGTCCGGTTGATCCCCGGAGTGCTCGGTAACCGGCAATCGCACGAACAGGATTCGTTCTCCGACGGGTTGCTCGAAGGACCCAGCTACACCCGCCCGGTGAGCTGGCGGGGATTCGAGGTACCGCCGATCCTGCTCTCCGGAGACCATGCCAAGATCGCGGCCTGGCGGCGGGAACAGTCGCTGATCCGTACGCAGGAACGGCGACCGGATCTGCTGCCCGAGACGGACTGAGTCGTGCTGATCGGGCGCGGTGGTGGTACCGAACGGGTGACCTACCGGGCCGGTGGTGCCGCCGGGTAGCTGGACCGCTCCGGCATGACGGGCGCCCGGCGTTCCACCGTGGGCCGGCGCACGGGGCGTGCGGTACCGGGGCGGCCGAGTTCACGTGACGGTCGGTCAGGGAATGATGCCGAGGCGGCGGGCGGTGGCCACGGCTTCGTGCCGGGAGTGGGCGTCGAGTTTGCGCATCGCACTGCGCAGATAACTCTTGACCGTTTCCGGCCCCAGCGAAAGGCGTTGCGCGACAGCCTGGTTGGAGCAACCCAGCGCGATCTGCGAGAGTACATCGATTTCGCGGTGCGCGAGCCGCGGCGCATCGCGGACGGGCTCGCCGGCGAGTGCGCGGGTGAGGCGGACACCGACCTCCCGCAACCTGTCCCGCATACGGTCGTCGCCGGCCGCGTCCGCGATGGCGCGCAATTCGGCCTGGACCGCGCGCAACTCCTCGGTCACCACGCCGTCGGTGGCGGGGGCGGGAGCGGCCGTGTGCAGCAGGCGCAACCGCCGGTCCACCTCGTCGCGCACGCCGATCTCGGTGGCGAGCCGGCGCCCGGCCTGCACCAGCACATCGGTGGTCCGGTCGCCGAGGGGACCGGGGCCCCGGGTGGCCGCGTACAGCACCGCCCGCGAACGACCCGACACCACCACCGGCACCGCGACCACCGACCGCAGGCCCTCGCCGAGTACCGGTCCGTCGTAGTGGTGCGTGATCGAGAGCGCGTTGCCGTAGTCGGAGACCGCGGCGGGCCGGCACGAATCCACCACCCGGCCACCCAGCCCGGACGCGCGCGTCACCGACAGGCCGCGCAGACCGTTGGTGCGGACCCCGGCGAACTCGGTCAGCCGCAGAGTATCGGCGCTGACCTCGCCGCCGAAGATCACCGGCACCCCGGTGGCAGCCGCGAGCCGGCGGATCTCGGCGCGCAGGGCGTCGCCGTCGCGCGGGCGCAGCAGCGGCGGGGGAGTGGACATGGGGTTGTCACCCCTTTTCGGGGGTAGTGCCGGACCTGGTGTGACCTACATCCTATGGCAACACACCGGCCGGACGACCGAGGAGATGTGAGATGGCTGCCGACCCGAATGCGCGGGTACGCGAACTGCTGGACGCCTACGACGGGCCCGACGCCTGTGCGGCGGAGTTGCTGTGCGACCGGCATCCGGCCGACGCCGTCGCGTTCACGGTGATCGACAGCGATCTGTCGGCGATCGATCTCACCTACGGCGAGCTGCGCGCACGGTCCGAACGTTTCGCCGCGGCCCTGGCCGGGCTCGGTGTCGGCCCCGGCGACCAGGTGGCGACGCTGATGGCGAAATCGGTCGACCTGGTGGTGGTGCTGCTCGGCATCTGGCGGCGCGGAGCGGTACACGTCCCGCTGTTCACCGCGTTCGCCCCGCCCGCCATCGCGTTCCGCCTCCAGGCCTCCGGCGCTTCGGTGGTGATCGCCGATCCGGATCAGGCCGGCAAGCTGGCGCCGGGTGGCGATATGCCGGCGGATCCGCCCTGGCGGACCATTGTCACCGGCGACGGTGATGTCCCGGGCGCCCTGCGGATGAACGAATTGCGGGCCGCCGGCGCCGGAACCGAATCACCGGCCGTGGTGGGTGGGGACGGACTGCTCGTCCAGCTGTTCACCAGCGGTACCACCGGTGCCCCCAAGGGTGTCCCGATTCCGGTGCGCGCCCTGGCGTCGTTCCACGCCTATCAGGAGTTCGCCCTGGACGTCCGCCCCGACGATGTCTTCTGGAACGCCGCCGATCCGGGCTGGGCCTACGGTCTCTACTACGCGATTCTCGGTCCGCTGGTGTCCGGAACCCGCAGTCTGCTGCTGCACGCCGGATTCTCTCCGGCGTTGACCCGGCAGGTGCTGGAACGCTTCGGGGTCACCAATTTCGCGGCCGCGCCCACCGTCTACCGGGCCCTGCGCGCCGCCGAGCCGGGCAACCCGGTCCGCCTGCGCCGGGCCTCCTCCGCGGGCGAACCGCTGACACCCGAGGTAGTGGCCTGGTCGGCGGAACACCTCGGGGTGGCGGTCCGCGACCACTACGGCCAAACCGAGCACGGCATGGTCATCTGCAACGCCTGGCACGATGATCTGGACACGGCCGCGCCCGCGGGTTCCATGGGCCGCCCGCTCCCGGGCTGGGCCTGTGCCGTTCTGGCCGACGACGCGGATACCGAAGCACCAGAGGGGGAGCTGGGCCGGATCGCCATCGACGCCGAACGCAGTGCGCTGCTGTGGTTCCTCGGTTATCTGGACGCGCCCGAACAGACCGCGCAGCGTTTCACCGCCGACGGTCGCTGGTATCTCACCGGCGACGCCGGTTCTCGCGACGCCGACGGATACTTCCACTTCTCCGCCCGCGACGACGATGTGATCATCATGTCCGGGTACCGGATCGGCCCGTTCGACGTCGAGAGTGTGCTGGTGCTGCACGAGGAGGTCGCCGAGGCCGCTGTCGTCGGTCTGCCCGACGAGTTGCGCGGCGAAGTGCTCGAGGCGTTCGTGGTGCTGCGCGGTGACACCGCCGGTTCCCCGGAGCTGGAAGCAGAACTGCAGACACTGGTGAAACAGAAGTTCGCCGCGCACGCCTACCCGCGCCGGGTGCATTTCGTCGACACGCTGCCCAAGACCCCCAGCGGCAAGGTGCAGCGGTTCCTGTTGCGGCAGCAGGGGCGCGCCGCCGGATGACAGTGCACGCTGTGCCGGGCCCCGGGCAGGCCGGGGCCGGGCGCGGTCCGGCTGTCACCGGGCGAATGTAGTGTGCGGGTGGTGACGACAGTGCCGCAGACCTCGGACCCCGAGACCATCCCCACCGACTCGCCTGCAGACCCCGGTACCGGCCCGGTGGTGTCCGGCCCCGTCAGCCGGCGCATCGCCGACGAGCTCTCGGTGC
The DNA here is from genome assembly GCF_001613445.1 of Nocardia grenadensis NBRC 108939. Taxonomy (GTDB): domain Bacteria; phylum Actinomycetota; class Actinomycetes; order Mycobacteriales; family Mycobacteriaceae; genus Nocardia; species Nocardia grenadensis. Next base: position 81,263 of record NZ_BDCJ01000029.1, on the reverse strand, counting down.
GGGAGAACCAGGTCCGGGCGGCCGTCGAGCTACTGGACGCCGGGTCGACGGTGCCGTTCATCGCCCGGTACCGCAAGGAGGTCACCGGCGGTCTGGACGACGCCCAGCTGCGGACGCTCGAGGAACGCCTGCACTATCTGCGCGAACTCGACGAGCGCCGGGCCACCATCATCGAATCCATCCGCGGCCAGGGCAAACTCGATGAAGTGCTGCACCGGCAGCTGCTACTGGCCGAGACCAAGGCCCGGCTCGAGGATATCTACCTGCCCTATAAGCCCAAGCGCCGCACCAAGGCCCAGATCGCGCGCGAGGCCGGACACGAACCCGTGGCCGACGCACTGCTGGAGAACCCGGACACCGACCCGGCCGGTTACTCCGCCGAACAGCTCGAGGGCGCGCGCGCCATCCTCGTCGAGCGGTTCGCCGAAGACGCCGATCTGGTGGGTGAACTCCGCGAACTCATGTGGAACCGGGGCCGGCTCACCGCCACGGTGCGTCCCGGTAAGGAAGAGGCCGGGGCGAAATTCGCCGACTACTTCGAATTCGGTGAGGAATTCGCCGGCCTGCCCTCCCATCGCATCCTGGCGCTGCTGCGTGGGGAAAAGGAAGAGGTGCTCAGCCTGCACCTCGACCCCGAACCCGCCGATTCCGAGCTCGCACCCGGCGAACGCAGCACTTACGAGGCGCGGATCGCCCAGCGGTTCTCCATCGCCGATGCCGGGCGCGCCGCCGATGGCTGGCTGCTCGACACCGTGCGCTGGGCCTGGCGGACCAAACTCCAGGTGAGCCTGGGGATCGACACCAGGATGCGGCTGCGGCAGGCCGCCGAACGCGACGCGGTGGATGTCTTCGCCGCCAACCTGCGCGATCTGCTGCTGGCCGCGCCGGCCGGTACGCGCACCACCATGGGTCTGGATCCCGGTTACCGCACCGGGGTCAAGGTCGCCGTCGTCGACGGCACCGGTAAGGTCCTCGCGACCGAGGTCGTGTACCCGCACAAACCGCAGAACCAGACCGAGAAATCGCTGGCGGTTCTCGGCGCCCTGGTGGCGCGGTTCGGCGTCGAACTCATCGCCATCGGCAACGGCACGGCCTCCCGGGAGACCGACGCGCTGGCCGCGCAACTCATCGAACAGATCCCGGAGAACAAGCCGACGAAGATCGTGGTCTCCGAGGCCGGGGCGTCGGTGTACTCCGCATCTGCGTACGCCACCCAGGAACTGCCCGATATGGACGTCTCGTTGCGTGGCGCGGTCTCCATCGCCCGCCGATTGCAGGATCCGCTGGCCGAACTGGTCAAGATCGAGCCGAAATCGATCGGTGTCGGCCAGTACCAGCACGATGTCTCGGAAACCCTGCTGGCCCGGTCGCTGGGCGCGGTGGTGGAAGACGCGGTGAACGCGGTCGGTGTCGACGTGAACACCGCCTCGGTGCCGCTGCTGTCCCGGGTCTCCGGTGTTACCGGCTCGGTGGCCGAGAGCATTGTCGCGCACCGCGATCAGAACGGTCCCTTCCGCAGCCGCACCGCCCTGCTCGACGTTCCGCGGCTGGGCCCCAAGGCCTTCGAACAGTGCGCGGGCTTCCTGCGGATCCGCGGTGGTGACGATCCGCTCGACACCTCGGCCGTGCACCCGGAGTCCTATCCGGTGGTGCGCCGGATCCTCGATTCCACCGGTACCGGAATCGCCGAGGTCATCGGTAACGGCGCGGTCCTGCGCACGCTGCGGCCGGCCGATTTCACCGATGAGAAATTCGGTGTCCCCACGGTGACCGATATCATCAGCGAACTGGAGAAACCCGGCCGCGATCCACGCCCGGAGTTCAAGACCGCGGAATTCGCGGTGGGAATCGAGAAGGTCGCCGATCTGGAGCCGGGCATGGTGCTGGAGGGGGTCGTCACCAATGTCGCCGCGTTCGGTGCCTTCGTCGACGTCGGGGTGCACCAGGACGGTCTGGTCCACGTCTCGGCGATGTCGCGCAATTTCGTGCGCGACCCCCGGGAGGTGGTCAAATCCGGCGATGTCGTCAAGGTGAAGGTGCTCGAGGTCGATGTCGCACGCCAGCGCATCGGATTGTCGCTGCGGCTCGACGACGAACCCGGGGCGGGTAAGCCCGAACGCGGCCAAGGCCCCGGCGACCGGGGCCGCGGCCGGGGCGGCCGGGACGGCGGCGCCCGGACCGGTGGCCGCGACGGCGGTGCCCGCGGTCAGGACGGCCGTAACGAGAAGAAGCGCGGCGCGCAGGGTAACGGTCAGAGCGCCGGTGGCCACGGTGGTGGTAACGGTGGCGGTCAGGGACGTAATCGCGGGCAGGGCCGGGACGGCCGGCGCGATAATGCACCTGTGAACGGTGCCATGGCCGACGCGTTGCGCCGGGCGGGTTTCGGGAAGTGACCACGAGCTGAATCGGGGGCCGGTATGCGGCAGTGGCTGTCCGAGGACGTGATCGCCGCGGGCCGGCTCCCGCTGCTCTGCTTTCTGTTCGGCTTCATCACCGGGTTCCTGGTGATCCGGGTCAGCGTCCGGCTCATCCGGGCCCGGGTGCGCTGGTGGCCCGGCAACCTGAAGTCCGGCGGTGTGCATATCCACCACATGGTGTTCGGTGTGGTGCTGGTGCTGGTCTCCGGTATCGGGATGATCGCCGGAGCCGCGGGGAACAGCACCGGTACGGCATCGGTACTGGCGGCCACCTTCGGGGTCGGGGCCGCGCTCGTGCTCGACGAATTCGCGCTGTTGTACTACCTGCGCGATGTGTACTGGGAGGAGCAGGGCCGGACCTCGGTGGACGCGGTGTTCGTCGCCCTCGCCGTCACCGGCCTGCTGCTGCTGGGTTTCCATCCGCTGTGGCTGCTGGAGATCAACGGTGTGCGACATCAGCCCGGTCTCGGCACACGGCTGCTCGTCGCCGGCTTCGCGGTGGTGAACCTGGCGCTGGCCGCCGTGGTCATCGCCAAGGGCAAGATCTGGACCGGGCTGTTCGGCATGTTCTTCCTGCCGCTGCTGGTGGTGGGCGCGCTGCGGCTCAGCCGGCCGGGGGCTCCGTGGGCGCGCTGGCGTTACGGCCGCCGGCGCCGGCTCATGTACCGCGCCATCGTGCGAGAACGCCGGTATCGGCGCCCAGTGATCCGGGCCAAGATCTTCGTCCAGGACCTGATCGCCGGCAGCCCGGATGTCGCTCACGCCCGGTCGGCGGCCGAGGTGGAACTGACGCGTACGGTGGTACCGGCCCCGCCGGCCCCGCCGCGGCCGCATCCACTGCTCCAGGATCTGCACCTGTGGCCGCCCGATCGGGGCGACGACGCCGGGGAAGCGGGGCCCCCGGCCGGGCCGGTTTCCGAAAGCGACCGCTGATCTGGCACAATGCACAGGTTGCCCTGGGCACGACCCGGGCGCATCCCACATTCGGAGCACGAACCGGTCGAGCATTCGCGCCGCCAGGTTCCTCTGTTCGCGCGACCATCAGAAGGATGATCATGAACACCCTTGATTTCGTCGACGAGAGCTCGCTGCGCAGCGACGTCCCCGACTTCCGTCCGGGCGACACCCTCAATGTGCACGTGAAGGTCATCGAGGGCTCCAAGGAACGTATCCAGGTCTTCAAGGGCGCCGTCATCCGGCGCCAGGGCGGCGGTATCCGCGAGACCTTCACCGTGCGCAAGGTGTCGTTCGGTGTCGGTGTGGAGCGCACCTTCCCGGTGCACAGCCCCACCATCGATCACATCGATGTGGTGACCCGCGGTGATGTCCGCCGGGCCAAGCTGTACTACCTGCGGGAGCTGCGCGGTAAGGCCGCCAAGATCAAGGAAAAGCGCTGACCCGTCGCTGACCGCCGACACCCGTGCGCCGCGCCGCACCACGGTGACCTCGGCGAACGGCATATGTAGCCCGGTGCCACGAATCCGTTGTGGCACCGGGCTACGCTGTTCGCGTGGCAGATGAGAGTTGGTCGGTTTCGGGATCCGATTCCAGGAACGAACCGCCGAGAAGGCGTCGTGCGCGAAAGCAGGTCAAAGCGAAGCGGCAGCGGCCGTTCTGGCAGGAACTTCCCATCCTGCTGGTCATCGCGGCGATCATCGCCGCCCTCATGGTCACCTTCGTCGGCCGCCCCTATGTCATTCCCTCCCAATCCATGGAACCCACCCTGCACGGTTGCGCCGGCTGCACCGGCGACCGGATCTACGTGCAGAAGGTGAGCTACTACTGGAGCGACCCCCAGCCCGGTGATGTGGTCGTCTTCGTGGGCCCGCCGTCCTGGAACGACCACTACGTCTCGATCCGCTCCGACAATCCCGCGGTGCGCGGTATCCAGAACTTCTTCGCGTTCTTCGGACTCGTCCCGCCGGACGAGAACGATCTGGTGAAACGTGTGATCGCGGTCGGCGGCCAGACCGTGGAATGCTGTGACGAACAGGGCCGGATCATGGTCGACGGGAAACCGCTGGACGAGCCCTACGTCGCCGACGACTACCCGTGGGTGCCGGGCCAGCAGAACGCCGCCTACCCGGTGGGCCGGGTCTTCGGGCCGGTACTGGTACCGCCGGGCCACCTGTGGGTGATGGGCGACAACCGCAACGAGTCGCGTGATTCCCGGGCGCATGTCGGCGACGACCTCCAGGGCACGGTGCCGATCGAGAACGTTCGCGGCAAGGCCGTCTTCAAGATCTGGCCGCCCGGCCGGATCGGCCCGGTGACATCGCAGAACCCGCAATAGGCGATAAGCGGACTCCGCGGTCGTCTCGTGCCGGGTGCCCGGGAGGCGGTCACGGGGTCGATCGCTTTGCCGGACAACCCGTTCGACCGGTCCCGGGCCGGACCTACCGGTACCGCTCCCGATCCGGTGCGCGATAATCGGGCCGTGGTTCCGATCAGCTGTCGCGAGGTGGCCAGTGACACGTAGCAGCCGTGCCGCCGGCACGGGACGAGGCCCCAGTTGGCCGCCGCGGGTGGTGGTACGCAAGACCGCGGGTCTGCGGACGCTCGATTCGGCGTTGATACGCAGCGGTCTCGGACCGGTCGCGGGTGTCGACGAGGCGGGTCGCGGTCCGAGCGCCGGACCGCTCGTGGTCGCCGCGTGCGTCCTGGCGCCGAAAGCGTCCACGGCGCTCGCCGGGCTCAACGACTCCAAGAAGCTGACCGAGGTGACCCGGGAAGCGCTGTTCCCGGTGATCAAGAAGGTGGCCCTGGCATGGAAGGTGGTCGTGATCCCCGCCGCGGAGATCGATGCCATCGGAATCCACGTTGCCAATATCGAGGGAATGCGCCGGGCGGTGGCCGGGCTGGACTGCGCGCCCGGCTATGTGCTCACCGACGGGTTCCGGGTGCCGGGGCTCGCGGCGCCGTCGCTGCCGGTGATCGGTGGGGACGCCAGTGCCGCGTGTATCGCGGCGGCCAGTGTGCTGGCCAAGGTCACCCGGGACCGGATGATGGTCGAACTCGACCGGCATCGGCCGGGCTACGGATTCGCCGAGCACAAGGGTTACAACACCGCGCAGCATCTCGAGGCGCTGCGCCGGCTCGGCCCCTGCCCGGAACATCGGCGGTCGTGGCGCACGGTGCGCGAATGCGGCGCGCCTATGCCCGTGGCGGCCGAATCCTCGGTGATCGCGCTGGCGGAGGCCGGCGGCGCCGCCTGACCGGGGGCCGCGCGGCCCGGCCCGGCGCGCCGCGGCGCCCGACGATGCCGTGCGGTCCGGCCCACGGTGACATGCCCGGGCCTGATGAGCGATGATGTGAACAGACGCAAGGCGGCGAGAAGGAGGACATTCCACCAGATGAGTGCCGAGGACCTCGAGAAATACGAAACCGAGATGGAGCTCTCGCTCTACCGGGAGTACAAGGACATCGTCGGCCAGTTCTCGTACGTGGTGGAAACCGAACGCCGCTTCTATCTGGCCAACTCGGTGGAGCTACGACCGCAGAACGCCGACGGTGAGGTGTACTTCGAAGTACGGATGAGCGATGCCTGGGTCTGGGATATGTACCGGCCCGCGCGCTTCGTCAAACACGTCCGGGTGATCACCTTCAAGGATGTGAATATCGAAGAGCTGGAGAAGCCGGACCTGCGGCTGCCCGAATGAGCCGCCGCGGCCGGTGAGTATCCCCGGGCCGCGGCCCGCAGGGAGTTGTCCACAGGCCATAATCTGTCCACAGATCGATTGTTTTCGCAGGTCGGTGCCGTGGACAGGGTGAGCCGGCAGCAGATGCTGGGCACGTGGGACACAACACGGCGCTCGGCGCCCAAGGGGAGGAACTGGCGGCCCGATATCTGCAGGCCGCCGGTATGGAGATCGTCTGCCGTAACTGGCGGTGCCGGTACGGCGAGCTGGACCTGGTGGTCCGCGACGCCGGAGTGACCGCCTTCGTCGAGGTGAAGACCAGGTCGGGGCTCGGATACGGGACACCGGCGGAGGCCGTCACCTACGACAAACAGCAGCGGATCCGCCGTCTGGCGTTGCTCTGGCTCACCGAACAGGACGGCCCCTGGCAGCGGATCCGTTTCGACGTCGTCTCGATCCTGCTCCCGCGGACCGGCGAGCCGGTGATCGAGCACCTGCGGGCGGTGTTCTGATGCCGCTGGGCCGGGCCTGCTCGATCGCGGTGCGCGGGATCGACGGGCAGGTCGTCGAGATCGAGGCCGATATCGGCCAGGGGCTGCCGTCGGTGCATCTGGTGGGTTTGCCCGATACTTCACTTCAGGAATCCCGGGACCGGGTCCGGGCCGCCGTCGCCAATACCGGCGAGAAATGGCCGGACGGCCGGGTGATCCTGGCCCTGTCGCCGGCGACGCTGCCGAAGGTGGGATCCGTCTACGATCTCGCACTGGCCGTCGCGGTACTGCATGCGGCCGATATCGTGCCCTCCGAGCGGCTCACCGGCACCGTGCTGCTGGGCGAACTCGCCCTCGACGGGCGGTTGCGCCGGGTCCGGGGCATCCTGCCCGCCGTGCTCGCGGCGCGCCGGGCCGGCCGCAAGACGGTGGTGGTCCCCGAAGCGGCCCTCCCGGAAGCGGGCCTCGTCGCCGGGATCCGGGTGCTCGGCGCACCGACGCTACGTGCCGCCGTCGACTGGTTGCGGGGTGAAGGCGGCCTGGCGGAGTCGCCGGGGGGGCACCCACCACAACCGAGCATCCCGAGCGGCGACCTGCGAGATGTCGCCGGGCAGCACGAAGCGCGCTGGGCGCTCGAGGTCGCCGCGGCCGGTGGGCACCATCTGCTGCTCACCGGAGCGCCCGGAATCGGGAAGACCATGCTGGCCCAGCGCCTACCCGGAGTGCTGCCGCCGCTGTCGGAGGACGAGGCGCTCGAGGTCACTGCCGTCCATTCGGTGGCCGGCACGCTCTCCGACGAACAACCGCTGATCACCGACCCGCCGTTCGTCGCGCCGCACCATTCGACGTCGGTGAGCGCCATGGTGGGTGGTGGTTCCGGGTCGGCGCGGCCCGGGGCGGTGAGCCGCGCGCATCGCGGGGTGCTGTTCCTGGACGAATGCGCCGAGATCGGTGCCAAGGTGCTCGAGGCGATGCGGACACCACTGGAGGAAGGCGAGGTACGGATCGCGCGGCGCGACGGGGTGGCCCGCTATCCGGCGCGATTCCAGCTCGTACTCGCCGCCAATCCCTGCCCCTGTGCCCCGGCCCGCGAGGTGGACTGCATCTGTGCCCCGCTGGCCCGGCGCCGGTACCTCGGCAAACTGTCCGGTCCGCTGATGGACCGCATCGATATCTGGTTGGAGATGCATCCGATGTCGGGGGCAGGTCTGGCGGCGACGGAATCGGAGGACAGCGCGACCGTACGCGGCCGGGTGATCGCCGCCCGCGCCGCCGCCGTCGCCCGGTGGCGTGACGAGGGGTGGCGTACCAACGCCGAGGTCCCCGGGTACGCACTGCGCCGCCGGTTTCCCCTGCCGGCGGAGACGACGGCTCCGGTCGAGGCGGCGCTGCGGCTGGGCCGGATCTCGGCGCGGGGTGCCGACCGGGCGCTGCGGGTCGCGTGGACCGTCTGCGATCTGCGCGGCGGCGATATGCCCACCGCGCACGATGTGATGCAGGCGCTCGACTTCCGGCAGCGGAGTCCGCAGTGAACACGGCCGGTATCGGCTCGCCGGCCCGGCAGGGGGCCGTCGGAGAGCAGGAGAAGCGGCAGCTGGCCTGGGCGTATCTGTCCCGAGTGGTGCTCGGGCCGTGCCCGGCACTCACGGCCCTGATCGACTCGGTCGGGGTGTGTGAGGCGGCGCGGGCGGTCCGGGAACGTGCGCTCCCGCCGGTGCTGCGCGCCGCGACCGAGCGGCGGCGGGAGTTGGACACTGCCGCGCGCGATCTGGAGATCATCCGTGACAGCGGCGGGCGGCTTGTCACCCCCGACGATGCCGAATGGCCGGCCTGGCGGATGCTCGGGCTGTCACAGCTCACCCCGGGCCGTGACCCTGATGGTGCGGTGCCGCTGGTGTTCTGGGTCCGAGGCAGCCGGGATCTGGGCGAACTCACCGAGCGGGCGGTGGCGGTGGTCGGGGCCCGGTGCAGCACCGGGTACGGCGACCGGGTGACCGGTGAGATCGCCGGAGAGCTGGCCGCTCGCGGATGGACGGTCGTATCCGGTGCCGCCTTCGGTATCGACGGTACGGCCCACCGGGCCGCGCTAGCTGTCGGCGGCGCCACCATCGCCGTGCTGGCCTGCGGCGCCGACCGGCCCTACCCGGCCCAGCACGACCGCCTGATCGCCCGCATCGCCGAAACCGGCCTCGTGGTCAGTGAATATCCGCCCGGTACGGTCGCGCGCAAACACCATTTCCTGGCCCGGAATCGGCTGATCGCCGCACTGGCCGACGGTGTGCTGGTGGTGGAGGCCGGATTGCGCAGCGGCGCTCGGAACACGGTGAAATGGGCACGACGGATCGGTCGTCCGGCGCTGGCGGTCCCGGGATCGGTGGCTTCGGCTGCCTCGGTGGGTTGTCACCGGATGATCCGCGACGGGGAAGCGACCCTCGTCACCGATCCGGAGGAGGTGCTCGCCGAAATAGCGCCCCTGCACCTACCGCTGATCACCGGTGCGGCCGGTGCCGATCGGCTCAGCGGTACCGAGGCCCAGGTGCTGGCGGCCCTATCCGCTGCCGGCGGACGGTGGCCGCACGATATCGCTGCCGCGACCGGCATAGCGCCGGCCGAGGTCCGCGCGGCGCTCGTAGCGCTCGATTTCGCGGGCGCGGCCGCGCGCGGCGAGGCGGGCTGGTACCGGCTGGATCGGGCACCGGAGCGAGGCGGGTGAACCTCGGTCGAGCCAGGAACTGCGCCCACACCAGTCGGTGATGGCCGTACCGGGGCGAGACGGCCGGGTGGTGTGCGAATCCGGTCAGGGCGGCGTGCATTGCTCGGCGCGGTGGGTGCGAGTGCACGCGGCCGGTGCGGGTCGTGAGCAGGAGCGCCCACGCCACCCGGATGGTGGGTGTTCGCGGTGACCCCGTGGGTGCGGCCGAGGTCGAGGACCGCGGCGTGGTCGCGGCGTCGAGCGCGCGGCCGGTTTCGCCGCTGTCGCTCGGCGCGGTCCGGCGGATGTGGCCGCGGTCGCGAGGGGGTGGGCTTCGGCGGTTGTGCGTGACTGGAGTGTGCGAACTACAAAGGGATTCGGCGCGTGGGCTTGCGGTTCGGGGGCGGGCGGACGACGGTGGGATGGTGCGTGAGTTGCCGGAGGATCTGGAGGCCCTGCTGACCGAATACGGGCGGCATCTGCGGCTCGGTCGCAACCGGTCGGCACATACGGTGCGCGCCTACCTCGGCGATATCCGATCGTTGCTGGCACATCTGGTCGACCATGCCGCCGACGCCTCGGTGCGCGAGCTGGACCTACCGGCCATGCGCGCGTGGCTGGCGGCCCATGCGGAGCGCGGCGCGGCCCGCACCAGTATGGCTCGACGGGCTTCGGCCGCGCGGGCCTTCACCGCGTGGCTGACGCGGACCGGCCGGTTGACCGTGGATCCCGGGCTCCGGCTCGCCGCGCCCAAAGCACACCGCAGCCTGCCCGCGGTCCTCGGTCAGGAGCAGGCGGGCCGGGTGATGAACGCCGCGGAATCGGGTGCCGAACAGCACGATCCGATGGCGTTGCGGGACCGGCTCATCGTGGAACTGCTGTATGCCACCGGAATCCGCGTAGGCGAACTGTGCGGACTCGATATCGACGATATCGACCGGGAACGGCGGCTGGTACGCGTCCTGGGCAAGGGCAACCGGGAGCGATCCGCACCGTTCGGCGGCCCCGCCGATCACGCCGTCGGCGAATGGCTGCGCTACGGGCGGCCAGTCCTGGCCACACCCGATTCCGGCCGTGCGCTGCTCCTGGGCCGGCGGGGCCGGCGTCTCGATCAGCGGCAGGCCCGGACGGTGGTGCACGCGGTGGTATCCGCCGTCCCGGGCACTGCCGATCTGGGGCCGCACGGTCTCCGACATACGGCGGCCACGCACCTGCTCGAAGGTGGCGCGGACCTGCGGGTAGTACAGGAACTGCTGGGCCACGCCAGCCTCGCCACCACGCAGCTCTACACCCACGTCTCCATCGACCGTCTGCGAAAAGCCCACGATCAGGCCCATCCTCGCGCCTGAACCGCCGTCGGTGGGCCGAGTGAAAGGTCCGGATCGCACCGGCCGCGCGACCGGACCCCGAACCGACCCGGGAGCCGATCCGGCGGCCCTCGACCCTCGGTGGCTGGATTCGCCGCGATACGGCGCTTACGCTGTCCAGCGGAGCCGCTACCGCGGCCGACCGGCATTTCGGGAGGTGAGCGTGCAGACCACGATCGGCACGGCCGCCGGATGAGTGCCGCGCGACAGGACACAGACCGGGCGGTGGAGCCGGTCGACTACCGATTCACGCTCGCCAACGAACGAACCTTTCTGGCCTGGATCCGCACCGCGCTCGGGTTGCTGGCCGGTGGGGTCGCGGTGCAGGCGGTGGTGCAAGAGCAGTGGAATGTGGATATCCGTACCGCGCTGGCCGTCAGCTGTCTGCTGCTGTCGCTGGTCCTCGCGGTCGGCGCGTATCTGCACTGGCGGCGGATTCGCGTCGCGATGGACGAAGGGCGGCCGCTACCGGGCACGGTACTGGTGCCGGTGCTGGCCGCCGGAACCGCGTTCGTGGCGATTCTCGCCTGCGTAGCCGTACTACTGCACTGAGGACGGTGCCGTGACCGAACCGAGCGAGGTCGGCCTGGCCGCGGAGCGGACCGCGCTGTCGTGGCGGCGCACCTGTCTGGGATGTCTGATAGTCGATCTCCTACTCCTACGGCTCGTTGTCGAGGAGGGATGGGATCCGGCCGCTCTCCTGCCGGGTATCGCCGGTCTGGTCCTGCTGTCGGTCGCCGCTCTGGGCTACCGGCGTAGTCGCCGCCTCCGCCTCGGTGCGGCCGGTAGCGCGGCGGCCACCATCGGCTCGGTCACCGTCGCCATGATGGTGGCGGCGCTGGTCATCGTCGGTTACGCACTGGTGCATCCCGGCCCGCCCGGCTGACGAACCGGGGGCGGTACCGGAAATCCGGTGATCGAGTACGGACCCTCACCCGCCGGCTCCGGGTGTGCCGTGCTCCACCGGCTTCAGCCTGATCGGCGTCCTGCGTAGCAGTCCGAGTGGGTCGAGGTATTCGCGGGACGAGTGTGCGGTGCCCTCTCGGCGCAGGCCCCAGTGCAGGCAGGCCGGGGTGGGACAGCCGACGTGGCCCGGGGCCAGTTCACCGATCCGGGTGCCTCGGGTGACTCGCCGACCCACCGCGATGCCGGCTTCCACCGGTTCGTACGTGGTGCGCAACCCACCTTCGTGCAGTATCGCCACCACCGGTTTGCCCGCCACCTTCCCGGCGAAGACCACAATTCCCGGCCCGGCCGCATAGACCGCCTGCCCCGCCGTCCCGGCCAGGTCCACACCGCGATGGCCCGGCAGCCAGTCCTGGTCCGGCGGATCGAACGGCCGTCCGATCACCGGGCGCGGACGCAGCGGCCAGTCGAATCCCGCGTCCGGGGCTCCCGCCGCGGAACCGCAGGACAGCAGGGCGGCGACCGCGAGAACCACCGCCGCCACCCCGCGAAGCACCTCGCCGGACCGGGCGGACCTGCGTGGGCCGCTCGGTCCGGCAGTGCTCGGCCTTACCGCCCGCGGTCGGGGCACGGGCAGGCCGGTGATACCGGTCGTGGTGCGCGCCGGAGGAGCTCGTGCACAAGATCCTCCAGTAGGGGAAGGGCCCGGCACACCACGCCCGAGCCGGTGGTCGAGCCCGAATTCGAGCCCGTCCCGCAGCTACCGGCCCGGCTCGACCCGGCCGGTGACCGGCGGGCCACCTCGTTCGACTGCCCCGTAGCCGGTTCGGCGGGCCCGGTCGTGGCATCGACGGGCGGCCCGGACAGGACGTGGACCGGCGTCGCGGTCGGGGAAACCGCGGCCGATTCCGCTGCACCACCGGCTGTTCTGGCAGCAAGGAAGTGTGCGTCGGAAACTTCGGCGGAGAGCGAAGAGTTACGTCCCCGCACCGGCGCAGGACCGTCCTCGGTCTGCGGGGTGACCGACCCGCTGATCGCGCGGACAGCGATCGTCGGGCCGCCCTCGGAGCCGGGATGCGCGACCACGGTGGCACCACCCGTATACGCGGTGGCTGTGGGCCCCGGGCCGAGCGGAACCGCGATGAACACCGTGGTGAGTGCGGCGCCGATCAGGTCGGCCGGTCTCCGGCGCCGGACCGTCGGCCCACGGCGGTCCGGTGGTCGGCGTGGTGTGTCGGAGAACAGGCGACGGCCGTCCGGATCGGGCCGGCGTATCGGATTCCGCCCGGGCGACCGCCGGAGGTGGCGGTCCGGTGCGTGCGGCGCCGGCGCGCTCCCGGGAAAAGGTATCGAATCCGGGCGGATCGAGGGGAAGCGGGTCGTGCGAATCGGTGTGGTCCGCTGCGATCCGTGCGCACCGTCGAGTTGCCATGAGCCGGTCTCCGTGTGGTCGGCCGCGCGGGATCCGGCGGGCCGGTGGGTCATCCTGCGCTCGTACCGCCTGGCCCGGCGGGCCAGATCACTCGGGCCCGGGCAGGTCCCGGATGCCGCGTGTTCCCCGGAGCGCGCCGGGGGCGATGCCCGGTGCCGGCCCGCCGTCCGCCCAGGTTCACGATCTTTCCGTGCGCCGGAGTCGTCCACCGCCACCGCCACCGTGGCCGTGCCGCGTTCTCGACCGGCGCATCGGCCGGCACCGTGACCTCGATGGATGTCCCTGGGCGGTTGCGCCGTGGGGCGCCGCGGCCATGCCGGTAGGGGCCGGGCCGGGTGGTCGGTGGCGGTCGACGATCTGCCGCGTCGCGCGATATGGGGCCAGCTCCGCGGTGCGGGCGGGAGGTCCGGGTCCCTCGTGGTCGCGCCGCCGGCCTCGGTGGGAGTGGGTTTCCAGGTCATATGCTCAGCCTGCTCGGGCTCTGAGCTGCACGGCACCCGCAATTCCGGCGCCTGTGGACAACTCGCCTTCTGTGAACAATTGATGTTTCATATGGGGTCCGGTTCGCGTGGTCTGGGACGATCCGACCGGGCGATTTCCAGTTCGCGCAGCCCACGCCGTAAACTGGCCGGGCGGTCCGTGTTCGCACCGACCGACTTCGCGCACCACCGTGCTTGTTCATCGCGCTGCCCCACCGAGTTCCTGCCGGAACCGGCGAAGCCGGCGCATTCCGGAACAGGGGACGTCTCGGCTGGTCCCGATCACCGATCGGGTCCGAGCGTTCTGTGGTGCCAGGGCAGTAGGCCGCCGGCCCGCTGCGTCAACCGGCAACGAAAGAGAGATACGGGAGCCATGGCTGTCGTAACAATGAAGCAGCTGCTCGACAGCGGCGCGCATTTCGGGCACCAGACCCGTCGCTGGAACCCGAAGATGAAGCGGTTCATCTTCACCGACCGCAACGGCATCTACATCATCGATCTGCAGCAGACGCTGACCTACATCGACAAGGCCTACGAATTCGTCAAGGAGACGGTCGCCCACGGCGGCACCGTCCTGTTCGTCGGCACCAAGAAGCAGGCGCAGGAGTCCATCGCGGCCGAGGCCACCCGGGTCGGGATGCCGTATGTGAACCAGCGCTGGCTCGGCGGCATGCTCACCAACTTCTCCACCGTGCACAAGCGTCTGCAGCGTCTCAAGGAACTCGAGGCCATGGAGCAGACCGGCGGTTTCGAGGGTCGCACCAAGAAGGAAATCCTCATGCTCACGCGTGAGATGAACAAACTGGACCGCACCCTCGGTGGTATCCGGGACATGCAGAAGGTGCCTTCGGCCATCTGGGTCGTCGACACCAACAAGGAGCACATCGCCGTCGGCGAGGCGCGCAAGCTGAATATCCCGGTCATCGCGATCCTGGACACCAACTGCGATCCCGACCTGGTCGACTACCCGATCCCGGGTAACGACGACGCGATCCGTTCGGCCGCGCTGCTCACCAAGGTCGTCGCGTCCGCGGTGGCCGAGGGCGTGCAGGCCCGGGCCGGCCGTTCCGGCGGCGACGACAAGCCCGAGGCGAGCGCCGCCGAGCCGCTGCCGGAGTGGGAGCAGGAGCTGCTGGCGCAGGCCACCCCGAGCGCCGAGGCCCCGGCGGAAGCCCCGGCCGAGGCGCCCGCGGAGACTCCGGCCGACGCCTGAGTCGTCACCTCGCGTTCGGCGGCCGCTCACCGGCCGGTGCCATGGTGAGCGCCGCCGGACCGCACTTCCCACAGTGGTGGTCACGGCTCACCGAGTCGTGACCACCACTGCCCGGTACCAGACTTTCTCGAAGGAGGCTCGCCCCCGATGGCGAACTACACCGCCGCTGACGTGAAGCGGCTGCGGGAGCTCACCGGCTCCGGAATGATGGATTGTAAGAACGCGCTGGTCGAGACCGAGGGCGATTTCGACAAGGCCGTCGAGCTGCTGCGCATCAAGGGCGCCAAGGATGTCGGCAAGCGCGCCGAGCGCACCACCGCCGAAGGCCTGGTCATCGCCAAGGACGGCGTGATGGTCGAGATCAATTCCGAAACCGACTTCGTCGCCAAGAACGCGGAATTCCAGGCGCTGGCCGATAAGATCGCCGCCGCCGCGGCGGCGGCGAAGCCCGCCGATGTGGATGCGCTGAAGGCCGTGGCCCTCGACGGCCAGACCGTCGACGAGGCCCTGCAGGCGCTGGCCGCCAAGATCGGCGAGAAGCTGGAGCTGCGGCGCGTCGTCTCTCTGGACGGCCCGGTCGCCACCTACCTGCACAAGCGTGCGTCGGATCTGCCGCCGGCCGTCGGCGTGCTGGTCGAGTACAGCGGCTCCGGTGAGGCCGCCGCCGAGGCCGCCCGTGGGGCCGCCATGCAGGTCGCCGCGCTCAAGGCGAAGTACGTCACCCGTGACGAGGTGCCCGCCGATATCGTCGAGAACGAGCGCCGTATCGCCGAGCAGACCGCTCGCGAAGAGGGTAAGCCCGAGGCCGCGCTCCCGAAGATCACCGAGGGCCGCGTCAACGGCTTCTTCAAGGACGTCGTCCTGCTGGAGCAGCCGTCGGTCACCGACAACAAGAAGACCGTCCAGGCGCTGCTGGACGAGGCCGGCGTCACGATCACCAAGTTCGCCCGCTTCGAGGTCGGCCAGGCCTGAGCCGATCCCCGATTCCGGAGGAAACCCCCGTCGCGGTTGGACGCGGCGGGGGTTTCGTCTGAGTTCGGCCGCCCGGGGGCCCGAGTATCGGGGGTTGTGGGCGGGTAGGGCAGGATAGAAGCCGCTTTCCGTTGGTGCCGCGCCCACTGTGCCAGTCGCGCTCGGGTCGGCCCGGCCGGGGCGGCGGGCGGCCCCGGACCTCGGCGGCCGCCGCGTTCGCCGACACCATGAACACGATCGACCGTGAACACACCGATTGCCGAAGGAGACGCCAGCCGATGACGTACCCGGGGACCGACCGCCCAGGATATCGCCGGGTACTGCTGAAACTCGGTGGTGAGATGTTCGGGGGCGGCGCGGTGGGCCTGGATCCCGACGTGGTGGAGACCGTGGCGGAGCAGATCGCCGAAATCGTCGGCTCCGGCGTCCAGGTCGCGGTCGTGATCGGCGGTGGGAACTTCTTCCGCGGCGCCGAACTCGAAGAACGCGGGATGGAGCGGGCCCGGTCCGATTACATGGGCATGCTGGGAACCGTGATGAACAGCCTGGCGCTGCAGGATTTCCTCCAGCAGCAGGGTGTGGACACCCGGGTGCAGACCGCCATCACCATGGGCCAGGTCGCCGAGCCCTACCTGCCGCTGCGCGCCAAGCGACATCTGGAGAAGGGTCGTGTGGTGATCTTCGGCGCCGGTATGGGGATGCCGTATTTCTCCACCGACACCACCGCCGCACAGCGCGCGCTGGAGATCGGTGCGGAGGTGGTACTCATGGCCAAGGCGGTCGACGGTGTGTTCAACGCCGATCCACGACTGGATCCCGATGCCACCATGTACCACGAGATCACCCACAAGGAAGTGATCGAACGCGATCTGAAGGTCGCCGACGCGACGGCGTTCAGTTTGTGCATGGACAACCAGATGCCGATGCTGGTGTTCAATTTGTTGACCAAGGGCAATATCGCCCGGGCGGTGGCCGGTGAGAAGATCGGCACATTGGTTCGATCCTGATACCGCGGGCCCGCGGGTCATGACGATGACGACGCAGTGGAGGAACGGTCGTGATTGAAGAAGCGCTCTTCGACGCCGAGGAGAAGATGGAGAAGGCCGTCTCGGTGGCGAAGGACGATCTCGGCAGAATCCGTACCGGGCGCGCGAATCCGGGGATGTTCGCCCGGGTGGTGGTCGACTATTACGGAGCGCCGACCCCGATCACCCAGATGTCGAGTATCACCGTGCCGGAGCCGCGGATGGTGGTGGTGAAACCCTATGAGCAGGCGCAGCTGGGGCCGATCGAAACCGCGATCCGCAACTCCGACCTCGGCGTGAACCCGACCAACAACGGTGACATCCTGCGCATCAGCATTCCGCAGCTCACCGAGGAGCGCCGCCGGGAGCTGGTCAAACAGGCCAAGCAGAAGGGCGAGGACGCCAAGGTCTCGATTCGCAATGTGCGCCGCAAGGCCATGGAGGAGCTGGGCCGGATCCAGAAGGACGGCGAAGCCGGCGAGGACGAGGTCGGGCGCGCCGAGAAGGAACTGGACAAGACCACCGCCAGATACGTCGGCCAGATCGACGAGCTGGTGAAGCACAAGGAAGCCGAACTGCTCGAGGTCTGAGTGGTGGCCGGGCGGTGAGCCCGTCGTCTCCGCGGTGGTACCTTGCGCAGGCGCGCCGGTCGTGCCGGCCCGGCGCGCGGGATGTCCGAGAGCGGCACGAGCGGTAGGTGCCGCGCGGAATGCGGTGTTCGTGGTGAACGGGCACCGGACCGGTGGTCACCCGGCCCCCTGGCCGGTGAACTGCCGCACAATGGGAAACAGCGGAGCGAGCGTCGCCCGCGACGGGTGGGAACGAACGGAACGACGACGAGTTGAGCGACGGGACAATCGTGGCCGAGAAAGCCGCCGCGACCGGTGCGGCCCGACCGCATCCGCCGGCCGAGGGCATATCCGAACCGACACCGGCAGCGACCGGAGCCTCCGGGGGCGCCGAGCCCCGGGGGTCGCGCGCCGGCCGGAACTTACCCGCGGCCCTGGCCGTCGGCACGACCCTCGGGGTGTTGTGTATCGCCGTCCTGCTGTTCGTGCCCAAGGTGTTCATCGGTGTCGCCGGGGTCGCGGTCGGTATCGCCACCTGGGAGGTCGCCAAGCGACTGCGGGAAGCCGATGTGCTGGTGCCGCGTACGCCGCTGATCGTCGGCGGTCAGGCGGTGTTCTGGTTGGGCTGGCCGTTCGGCCCGGGCGGGGTGACCGGGGCGTTCGCGGCGACGGCGTTGGTCTGCATGGTGTGGCGGCTGTTCGACCACGGTCTGCGCACCGCCCCGCGCAATTTCCTGCGCGATACCGCCATCACGGTGTTCACCCTGGCGTGGATTCCGCTGCTGGCGTCGTTCGCGGTGCTGCTCCTGCTCGAGGATCCGGACGGCAACCTGCGGGTGCTGACCTTCATGATCCTGGTGGTGTGCTCCGACGTCGGCGGTTATGTCGCCGGGGTGCTGTTCGGCCGCCATTCCATGGTGCCGTCGATCAGCCCGAAGAAGTCCTGGGAGGGCTTCGGCGGTTCGCTGCTTTTCGCGATCATCGGCGGTCTGCTCACGGTCACCCTGCTGCTCGAAGCCAATTCCATGATCGGCGTGGTGCTCGGTATCGGTCTGGTCGTCGTCGCGACGCTGGGAGATCTGGTCGAATCGCAGATCAAACGCGAGCTGGGCATCAAGGATATGGGCACCATGCTGCCCGGGCACGGCGGCATCATGGACCGGCTCGATTCGATGCTGCCCTCGGCGTTCGTCTCGTGGCTGGTGCTCAGTACCCTGCTCTGAGGTCAGTCGCGGTGTACCGCACGGCGCAGTTGGACGATGCGGACCCCGCCCACCAGCGCCATCACCAGGGCGCCGGCGATCACCGAAAGCAGGATCGTCACGCCCAGTGGGAGCGAGAAGTTCCAGAAGAGCAGCTCCACCTCGGTACTCTCGGAATTCTGCAGGATGAAGATCAGCAGGACGATGCCGAGCAGCGCCGCCACGATCAGCGCGACCCACGCATTGCCCACCCGGGACTTCTCCACGTCCTTGCGCCGATGGGTGTCGACCGCCGGTTTGCGGCCGGTAGCATCCGGTGCGGGTTTCCGTCCGGTGGGCGTGCCCGGTGGGCTCGTGGGTGGTTCTTTCGGTAGCGAGCGGGTTTCGGGTGTCGGTTCATCAGGAGTCGCCATATGTCGATGATTGCCGACAGCTATCGACTGTGCACGGATTTCCGGCCCGCCGGTCGATATCGGCCCGGATCCCGTCGCACGGGCTCGGCGCGGTTCACATTCGCGGCGCGGCACGGGTCACATTCATCGAGATGACACACTGGTAGGACTATGACCGCCTCTTTGCCCCTGGTTTTCGACGCCCCGCGCCGCGGTATGCCGCCGCGCCATCTGGCCGACCTCGATGCCGACGGCCGCCGGGCCGCCATGGCCGAGCTGGGCCTGCCGAAGTTCCGCGCCGACCAGGTCGCGCGCCAGTACTACGGGCGGTTGCAGGCCGATCCGGCGGAAATGACCGATCTACCGGCCACGGTCCGCGAGAAAGTGGCGGAGGCGTTGTTCCCCCCGCTACTCACGCCGATCCGGCAGATCGCCTGTGATGGCGGGGAGACCCGGAAGACGCTGTGGCGTGCCGGAGACGGGACCCTGCTGGAAAGCGTGCTCATGCGTTACCCGGATCGGGCCACGCTGTGCATTTCCAGCCAGGCCGGCTGCGGTATGGCCTGCCCCTTCTGCGCGACGGGGCAGGCCGGCCTGAACCGGAACCTTTCGACCGCCGAAATCGTCGATCAGGTCCGCGCCGCGGCGGCCGATCTGCGGGACGGCGCTGTCTCCGGCGGTCCCGGGCGCCTGTCGAACATTGTGTTCATGGGAATGGGCGAGCCGCTGGCGAACTACAAGCGGGTGGTGAACGCGGTACACCGCATCACCTCGCCCGCCCCCGACGGTCTCGGTATCTCGCAGCGCAATGTGGTGGTGTCGACGGTCGGTCTGGCTCCCGCGATCCGCAAACTCGCCGATGAGGACCTCTCGGTGACGCTCGCGGTATCCCTGCACACCCCCGACGACGAACTCCGCGACACCCTGGTTCCGGTGAACAACCGCTGGCCGGTGGCGGAGGTGCTCGACGCCGCGCGCTACTACGCCGACAAATCCGGCCGGCGGGTATCCATCGAGTATGCGCTGATCCGCGATATCAACGACCAGCCGTGGCGCGCGGACATGCTGGGCCAGAAACTGCACAAGGCGCTGGGCTCCCGCGTGCACGTGAATGTCATCCCGCTGAATCCCACCCCCGGCAGCAAATGGGATGCCAGCCCCAAGCCGGTGGAACGGGAGTTCGTGCGCCGGGTCGAGGCGCAGGGGGTGCCGTGCACGGTCCGCGACACCCGGGGTCAGGAGATCGCCGCGGCCTGCGGTCAGCTGGCGGCGGAGGGCTGAGTTCCGGTCGGGACGGGAGCCTGCGCTGTAGGCCAGCCGGGTAGGAGGCTTCGCTGTGGCCCGTTACCACCCGACCTGACATCATGCCTGCATGAGCGCCCCCGACGAGCACGACGAGCTTCGCCTCACCGCCGAAGAGTTCGCCGACGGTGCCGCGGCCGAACTCGGTGATATCGAGATCGTCGACGGCCGTGTCATACGGCTCATCCCCCAGAGCCCGCTGCACAGCAGAGTTATCCGGCGTCTGGCCGGCCTGCTCGAAAGCGGACGCCGGGAGGGCGGTCCGTGCATGGTCGTCGTTTCCGATATCGTCGCGCGGTTCGCCGACTCGGATGCGCCTGCCTCGGATCGCCGGCTGAACATCCGGTATCCGGATATCTGGATCCGTGACTGCGAACCGTACGACGTCAATACGGTACGGGATCACATATTGCTGATCGTCGAGGTCACCTCCGGATCCACCATTGATGTCGATATCACCGACAAGCGAATCCAATATGCGGCTGCGGGTATCCTCCGCTACCTGATCATCCGGCTCGACCAGAAGGAAGACACGATCGAGGAGATCGAGGAATACCGCTTGGATTGGCCCGGGCGACGGTACTTGGTGCATACCGTGCACCGCCGGGTGCTGCTGCTGGACGAGCCGGTCGCGGTGACAATCCCCTTCGATTCGCTGGAACAGCCCTAGACGCCGCATCCTGACCGGATGCCGGCGAACGTGGTGTGAGGGGAACGGAACATGGGTGAGCAGGTCGTCGCGATCGTCGGGGCCGGGATCGTGGGACTGGCGATCGGGCGGGAACTCGCCCGTCGGCGTCCCGACGACCGAATCGTGGTGCTGGAGAAGGAAGATCGCGTCGCGGCGCACCAGACCGGCCACAATTCGGGAGTGGTACACGCTGGGATTTACTATCAGCCGGGAAGTTTGAAGGCGGTGCTGTGCGCGCGGGGCCGTTCCCTGCTGCGCGAGTACTGCGCCGAACGAAACCTGCCCTACGACGAATGCGGCAAACTCGTCGTCGCGGTGGACGATGACGAAATGCCCCGGCTCGCGGCCCTGCAGGCTCGGGCCGGTGACAACGCGGTACCCGGGCTGAGACGAGTGGACCGGGCGGAGATCGGCGATATCGAGCCCTTCGCCGAGGGGATCGCGGCACTGTATTCGCCGCGGACCGCCATCACCGATTTCCGCCGGATCGCGGAGTCCTTCGCCGCGGACTTGGCGGAATCCGGTGGCGAGGTTCGGTTGTCGTGCGCGGTGGACGGGATCGCCGCGGCCGCAACGGGAATCGATATCACGATGGGCGACGAGGTGCTACGCGCGGATCGAGTGATCGTGTGCGCGGGGTTGCACGCCGATACCGTGGCCGGGCTGGCGGGCGCCGACCCAGGCCCGCGGATCGTGCCATTCCGAGGCGAATACATGAATGTGGTCGCCGACAAAGCGAATATGGTGCGCGGGCTGGTGTATCCGGTGCCGGACCCGCGGTACCCGTTCCTGGGGGTGCATTTCACGCGGCGGGTGTCCGGGACCGTGGAGGTCGGCCCCAACGCGGTACTGGCCTTCGCCCGGGAAGGGTACCGGCGCCGGGACTTCTCGGTGCGCGACCTCGCGGAAACCATGCGTTGGCCGGGGTTCCGCCGGATGGCGCGGCAGCACTGGCGGACCGGGATCGGGGAAATGTACGGCTCGCTGTCGGTGGCCGCGTACATGCGCAGGGCGCGGCGCTATATTCCGGCCATAGGTGCCGCGGATGTGGTGCGTGGTGGATCCGGGGTCCGGGCCCAGGCCCTCGATGCGGACGGCAGTCTCGTCGACGATTTCCGGATCGACCGGCTCGGCCCGGTCACGGCTGTTCGTAATGCCCCGTCACCCGCGGCGACCTCCTCGCTCGCGATCGCCGGATACGTTGTCGACGTGATCGAGGGCAAGGGCCCCGCAGCGTGCTAGGAGGTGGCGCGGAAGCATAGGTGGGGCCTTCTCCTGCGCGATCAGGGGAACAGTTGGATGGGATTGACGATGTCGGCGGCGAGGGTGAGCAACATGTAGGCACCACCGACGACGACCGCGACGTAGGTGAGCGGGAGCAGCTTGAGGTAGTCCACCGGGGCACCGGGGGCCAGTCCCTTCCACCCGCGGATGGTGTTGCGGATCTTCTCGTAGAGCACCACCGCGATATGGCCACCATCCAGCGGCAGCAGCGGCAGGATGTTGAACGCGCCCAGGAAGAAGTTCAAGCTGGCCAGGATGAGGATGAAGGCGTTCCAGTAACCGCGTTCGGCGGTCTCACCACCGATCTTGCTGGCACCGTACACGCTGA
Organism: Nocardia grenadensis NBRC 108939; assembly: GCF_001613445.1. GTDB lineage: Bacteria > Actinomycetota > Actinomycetes > Mycobacteriales > Mycobacteriaceae > Nocardia > Nocardia grenadensis. The sequence continues at coordinate 58,863 of NZ_BDCJ01000029.1, read as the reverse complement.
CCGGGGTCTCCCGGTCGCGCTCGCCTCCGGTGACCGCATCCCACAGCGACGCCACCTTGGCCGGCATCTGCGCCAGCGACTGGAAAGTACGAATGAACATCTCGCCGGTGAAAGCGGCCGAAGCGGGAATCGCGCCGAGGACGCTGTACTGGACCGGTTCGAGGAACTCCTGGCCGACGCCGACGACACTCACCTCCCGGCCGGGGCCGCCGTCCCGGGGGTAGCGCATGGCCTGCTCCGGGACCACCTCGAGGGTCAGCGTCTGCCCGTCGCGGTCGACGGTGTAGGTGAACGGTCCGTTCTGCTGCTGGGTGCGGGTCTGGAACTCCTCCCAGGTGTCCACGCTCTCGCCGTTGATCGCGGTGACCACATCGCCGCGCTGGAGGCCGGCGCGCTGGGCGGGGCCGGGGCCGGTACAGGTGCCGAGGGTACGGTCGGGGTTCTGCGGCGCGACGCAGCTCATATCGCCGATCGTGGTCTCCGGCGGCTGGTTGAGGTTGGGCAGACCCCAGCCGACCGCCAGCACGACGATCAGGAGGAAGCCGAGCAGGAAATTCATTCCGATACCGCCGGACATCACCACGAGGCGTTTCCAGGTGGCCTGCCGGTACATGGCCCGGTCGACCTCTTCGGGTTCGAGTTCGTCGAGCGCGGTCATTCCGGCGATATCGCAGAACCCGCCGAGCGGCAGCCATTTGACGCCGTATTCGGTTTCGCCGCGCCGGAAGGAGAACACCTTCGGGCCGAACCCGATGAAGTACCGGCGCACTTTCATACCGGTGGCCTGAGCGGTCCACATGTGCCCGCATTCGTGCAGCGCGATCGAAATCGTGATGCCGAGGGCGAACAGCACGAACCCCAACACGAACAGCATGTGGTCTACAGCCCTCCTGCGGTGCGCAGATCATTACTCCCGGCCCGCACAGAGACCGGAGCGGCCGCGAGCACGTGTCCACAGTAACCGCCCGCGAGCGGTGCCTCGACCATTCGCGACATCGGTTACCGCTGTACGAGGGTACGGGCACGGTCGCGTGCCCACTCGTCGGCGGCGAGTACCTCGGCGAGTTCGGTGGGTTCGGCGCGCCACCGGTCGGCGTCGTGTACAACCTGTGCCACGGTGCGCACGATTTCCGGGAAGCGGATCCGGCCGTCCAGGAAGGCCTGCACCGCGACCTCGTTGGCGGCGTTGTACACGGCGGTGACGCAGCCGCCCGCGGTACCGGCTTCCCGGGCCAGTTCCACGGCCGGGAACACCTCGTTGTCCACGGGTTCGAAGGTCCAGGTGGCGGCGGTGCCGAAATCGCACGGCGTGGCGGCTCCGGGCACGCGGTCCGGCCAGCCCAGCGCCAGGGCGATCGGCAGCTTCATATCGGGCGGGCTCGCCTGGGCGAGGGTGGAGCCGTCGGTGAAGGTGACCATCGAGTGCACGATCGATTGCGGGTGCACGGTGACCTCGATGCGGTCATAGGGGACACCGAACAGCAGATGCGTTTCGATCAGCTCCAGGCCCTTGTTGACCAGCGAGGCCGAGTTCAGGGTGTTCATCGGACCCATGGACCAGGTCGGATGGGTTTTCGCCTCGGCGGGGTTCACCCCGTCCAGCATCTCGGTGGTCCAGCCGCGGAACGGCCCACCGGAGGCAGTGAGAACCAGTGTGGCGACCTCTTCGGCCCGCCCGCCGCGCAGGCACTGGGCCAGCGCCGAATGTTCCGAATCGACCGGCACCAGCTGGCCCGGTCGCGCCGCCCGGGTGACCAGCGAGCCGCCGGCCACCAGCGACTCCTTGTTCGCCAGCGCCAGTGTCGCGCCGCTTTCCAGCGCGGCCAGCGTCGGCTCCAGGCCCAGTGATCCGACCAGCGCGTTGAGCACGACATCGGCCTCGGTACGGCGGACCAGTTCGGTCACCGCGCCCGCCCCGGTCAAGGCGACTCCCAGTTCGGCCCCCGCGGCCGGGTCGGCCACGGCCACGGCGGTCGTGCCGGTCGCGGCCATCTGCGCGGCGAGCAATTCGGTGTTCCCGCCACCCGCGGCCAGGCCGACGACTTCGAATCTGTCCGGATTCGCGGCGATCACCTCGAGCGCCTGGGTGCCGATGGAACCGGTGCTGCCGAGCAGGAGGACTCTGCGGAGATCTGACACCTGTTCATTGTCACCGACCATGCCCCTGCTGGCTACGACGGGCGGTCGTATGCCACGATATCGGGCAGTATCCGTTCTCTCGAGGAGGAGCGATCGTGGCCGCCACGGAAGTCGAACCCACCAGCGACAAGGCTGTCGCCGTCACCAAGGTGGACCCCGCAGAGGTTCCGTCGGCGGCCTGGGGCTGGAGCGGGGAATCCCGCCGGACGTTCCAGGTGGCCGCGGTCGTGGTGATCATCATCCTGCTGGGCATGCTGAAGGGCAATCACCACGGCAAGGTCGAGGATCTCTACCTCGTCGGATTCGCCGCCGCCCTGGCGGTGCTCGTGGTCCGCGATATCGTGCTGCGCCGCAAGCCCCGGTAATCGGCGTCTGCGCCGCAGGCCGCCCTGCGGCGCGAGGTACGGCCGGCTACGGCGAGGTGACGTGCCGGTGACGTGCTGGTGCCGGTCGCGACTGTTGTCCATGTCTCGGCGGCCCCCGGTCGGGGGCGGGACTACACTCGGCACCGACCGGCCGGACCAGTACGAAAGTAGGCAGCCGAAAGTGACCAGCACAATCGGATTGGGGATGCCGACCGCACCGGCCGCGGTGCTCGCACCGCGGCGCAAAACCCGCCAGTTGATGGTGGGCGGTGTCGGTGTGGGCAGCGACCACCCGATCTCGGTGCAGTCGATGACGACGACCAAAACGCACGATGTGAACGCGACATTGCAGCAGATCGCGGAGCTCACCGCGTCGGGCTGCGATATCGTGCGGGTGGCGTGCCCGCGGCAGGAGGATGCCGACGCGCTACCCGTGATCGCGAAGAAATCGCAGATCCCGGTGATCGCCGATATCCATTTCCAGCCGCGCTACATCTTCGCCGCTATCGACGCGGGCTGTGCGGCGGTGCGGGTCAACCCCGGCAACATCAAAGAGTTCGACGGTCGGGTCGCGGAGGTCGCCAAGGCGGCCGGTGCCGCCGGTATCCCGATCCGGATCGGGGTGAACGCCGGTTCCCTCGACAAGCGGATGATGGCCAAGTACGGCAAGGCCACCCCGGAAGCGCTGGTGGAGTCGGCGTTGTGGGAGGCGAGTCTGTTCGAGGAGCACGGCTTCGGCGATATCAAGATCTCGGTCAAGCACAACGACCCGGTGGTGATGGTCGAGGCGTACCGGCAGCTGGCCGCGCAGTGCGACTATCCGCTGCACCTCGGGGTCACCGAGGCGGGTCCGGCCTTCCAGGGGACCGTGAAATCCGCGGTCGCGTTCGGCGCGCTGCTGAGTGAGGGTATCGGCGACACCATCCGGGTCTCGCTGTCCGCGCCGCCGGCCGAGGAAGTGAAGGTCGGCGGGCAGATCCTGCAGTCGCTGAATCTGCGGCCCCGCAAACTCGAGATTGTGTCCTGCCCCTCCTGCGGTCGCGCGCAGGTGGACGTGTACACCCTGGCCGACGAGGTCACCGCGGGTCTGGACGGCCTGGAAGTGCCGCTGCGAGTCGCGGTCATGGGCTGTGTGGTGAACGGACCGGGCGAGGCCCGGGAGGCCGATCTCGGGGTCGCCTCCGGGAACGGCAAGGGACAGATCTTCGTCAAGGGCGAAGTCGTGAAAACGGTGCCCGAGGCGCAGATCGTGGAGACCCTCATCGAAGAGGCCATGCGGATCGCCGAGGAGATGGGTGAGGACGCCGAGACCGGTCAGCCGGTCATCAGCGTGGGCTGAGTTCCCCGCGCCCCCGGCTCGCCGCGCCGGCGAGCCGGTCGGGGCTACCCGCTCCGTGCACGGCGCGCTGACGCTTTCCGGATATTCGTACCGTCGCGGTGCGGTTCATGGCAGGCTGTTGTAGGTGCGGAGTCTGCTGGAGCCGACCCGGCGCGCGAAATTCGTTCCCGCGCGTCAGCTCGCCAAGCGGGACCTTGCCCAGGTACTCCGGGTCCTCGATGATGATCCGGTGGCCACCTGCATGGTCGCCGCCCGGTTACAGGAATACGGTCTGGACAACCGGTGCGGTCAGGGTGAGCTGTGGAGTCATGGCGGTCCGTCGGAATCATTGTGCTTCTCCGGGGTGAATCTCATCCCGCTGCGCGGCGGCCGTGAGGCGCTGCGCGCCTTCGCCGACCGGGCCATCCGGTGGCCCCGGATGTGCTCATCGGTGGTCGGCCGGCAGGAACTCGCGCTGCCGCTGTGGGAGATGCTCGCCGACCACTGGGGTCCGGAACGGGAGGTTCGGGGCGCACAGCCGCTGCTGGCCCTGACCGATACCGCCGTATCGGCCGCCGACCCACAGGTACGCCAGGTCCGTCCCGAAGAACTCGACCGGTATCTCGCGGCCGCGATCGCGATGTTCATAGAGGAGGTCGGGATCGATCCCCGGGCCGGCGACGGGGGGCGCGGCTATCGGCGCCGGGTGGCCGGACTGATCGAGGCCGGCCGGGCCTGGGCACGGTTCGCCGACGGCGAGGTCGTATTCAAGGCGGAGGTGGGCGCGCAGTCCCGGCGCACCGGGCAGATCCAGGGCGTCTGGGTGCATCCGGAACACCGGGGGCAGGGCCTGGGCACGGCGGGTACGGCGGCGGTGGCCAATGCGGTCGTCGCGTCGGGGCGTACGGCCAGCCTGTACGTCAACGACTACAACGAGGTGGCCCGGCGGGCCTATCGGGCGGTCGGGTTCCGGCAGATCGCCACCTTCGCCACGGTCCTGCTCGACTGATCCCGGGCGGATCCGGTGTGCCGCAGGTGATCACCGGCTCCGGTCGCCTACCATCGGCTCCGATGACGATCCGATCGGTACTCGTGATCGCGGTCGCGGCGCTCGCGCTCGCCGTGACCGGTTGTGCGGCGGGCTCCTCCGGGCCGATCACCGCCGCGGACGGTTTTCTCGGGGCATTCGCCGCGCGCGATATCGAGGCGGCCGCCGATCGGACCACCCGGCCCGAAAAGGCTTTCGCCGCACTGTCTTCGGCGTGGGAAGAACTGGGCGCCGAAGAGTTGCACGCCGATACCGGCGCCGCCCGCATCGCCGGTGACACCGCCACCGTCGACTACACCTACGAATGGCGGCTGCCGGGCAGCCGCACGTGGACTTATGCGGGGCAGTTACCGATGGTGCGCACCGGGGGTGCCTGGACGGTGCGCTGGAGCGGCGTGGCCGTGCATCCGCGACTCGGCGATACCCAGACCATGGCGCTGTCGATACAGCCCGCGCCGCGGGCCCGGGTCAACGAACAGTCCGGTAGCGATGTCCTGGTTCCGGGCACCGTCTCGCGGGTGACCTTCGATGCCGCCGACAGTGCCGACCCGCATCGGGTGGCGACGGCTCTATCCGAGGTCCTGGCCGATATCGACGAGCGGCTCACCCCGGATCGCATCCTGGATTCCGCGCGCGCCGCCGACGGCGTGTACACGGTGATCGTGCTGAACGAGGTCGAGTTCGGCCGGGCCGGTCCCCGGCTCATCGGGCTGCCGGGCGTGCGGGTGACCCAGGAGTGGGATATGGCGGCCACCGACCGGAAATTCGCCCCCGATCTGATGACCCAGGTCCGGCAGGCGGTGATCGACGAGGTCGACGGCCGGTCGGGTTGGCGGGTGGTGGCCCGCAATGCCGGCGGTGCCGAGACCGGAGTGCTGTACGAAGTGGCGGCGCAGCCGGCGCCGTCCTTCGCGCTGAGTGTGGACCGCCGCATCCAGAACGCGGCGCAGCGCGCGGTCGACGGGCGCCGGGAACAGACCATGATGGTGGTGATCGAGCCTTCGACCGGCGGCATTCTCGCGGTGGCACAGAACGCGTCCGCCGACCGGGACGGGCCGGTGGCAACCATCGGCCAGTACCCGCCCGGGTCGGTGTTCAAGACGGTGACCGCAGCGGCCGCGATGAACGAGGGTATCGCGACGCCCGACACCGTGGTCTCCTGCCCCAGCGCGGTCACGATCGGCGAGCGGATGATTCCGAATTACAACGGCTTCTCCGTCGGCGATGTACCGATGACCACCGCGTACGCGCGCTCATGCAATACCTCGTTCGCCCGATTGGCCAGTGAATTGCCGGAATCCGCGCTCACCGACAGTGCGGCGGCTTTCGGTATCGGACCGGATTATGCGGTGGTGGGATTGCCGACCTTCTCCGGATCGGTGCCCGCGACCGACGACCGCACCCAGCGCACCGAGGACGGGATCGGTCAGGGGCGGGTGGTGGTGAGCCCGTTCGGTATGGCGCTCCTGGCCGCGGCCGTCGCCTCGGGATCGGCACCGACCCCCTACTTGATCGCGGGCCGGGAGACGGTGGTCGACGGTCCACGACCCGCCCTCGCACCGGATGTGGTGCGCGGGCTGCGGGCAATGATGCGACAGGTGGTCGTCGCGGGCACCGCGGACCGCATCGCCGATCAGGGGGAGGTCTTCGGTAAGACCGGCGAAGCGGAAGTGGAAGGAGGTTCGCATTCCTGGTTCGTCGGGTACCGAGGCGATATCGCTTTCGCGACGCTGCTGGTCAGAGGTGGAAGTTCGGATAACGCGGTAGCGGTGACGCGGGATATGCTGGCGGCGCTGCCCCCGGGATACTGATACCGCTCGCTACGCGGGCCCGGTCACTGTCCGAAGGACCCGGTTTCCGACGCGGTCGCATAACGGTGACCGATATCGGTGATGCGGGTATCGGTTGTCACCGAATCGCTGACCCGGGCGGGCGCGACGACCGATACGGTCCGATCGTCGACCGGTGCCGACGAAGCGGTATCGGTCCCCAGGATCTCGACGACCCCGGCGCCGCCCAGGATCAATCCGGCAGTGATGAACGCAACGGTGAAACGCTTCATTTCCGGCTCCCTCCGATTCAGAGGTTCGACAGACAGCGAGCTCGGATTGCTGCTGGCGACCGGGCTCTGCGGAAGAGTTATCTGCTGATTTGCTGCTCAGGCCAACCTAAGCGGGGAGTACCCACCGAGACAAGAAGGAAAGGTGGATTAAATCGATGACGAGCAAATCGTGACCCCGGCCACGTTATCTGTGATCCACTCGTTACGTTCCATTCAGATTTTGTGCAGACTCGCCGCCAGATGATCCTGTAACGGCAGGCCGACGGCACCCATCTGCAGGGTGTAGTCGATGACGCCGCCGTGCATGTGCACGGTCCGGCTGAGGGCGGTCACCGATTTGGCCGTGCTGCTCAGACCGATCGCGGTCGACTCCAGTTCCAGGCGTAGCTCGTCGTCGCCGAGGGTGAGTTTCCCCTCGCAGATCTCGGTGATCCCGGTGGGATGGGCGAGGATGAGCTCCACCCGGTCGGGGCCGGCGCAGCGCAGATATCCGGTCTCCACATGGAGGGGCCGGTTGTCGTCGGCGTGCCGGGTGCGTTGGCGGTAGGTCAGGAACGGCCGGCCCAGATGCCCGAAGGTGATCTCCTCCAGATAGCCGAAGGGTTCGATCGTCGGGTAGTCGCCCTGGCCGCGACCGCGCCAGGTACCGAGCAATCCGGCCAGCGGGGCGACATCGGGATGCGGGGCGGGTGTCTGCGGTTCGGCCACGGCCCACAAGCGTAGACCCTCGACCGGTCTTTCCAGTACCCGTGCCGGGTGGGCGCGCCGGATCTGCCGCTACTTGTTGCGGCGGCGGCCGAAGGGCCAGAAGGAGCGGGTGCGCCGCCGGGGCAGCGCCGCGTAGACCATGGTCATCTCGGCGAAGACACCGGCCTCGCGTTCCCGGTCGGGGCCGAAATCGTCGCGGCCCAGGATCTGCGTGATCGATCCGGGGGCGATCGTGGCCAGAGCGTCGAGCAGTGAGGCGTTGAGCGCACCCAGCGAGATGCGGGTGGTGTCGGGGTCCTCGGCACCCGGGCCGCCGTGCCCCAGCAGCATATGGCCGATCGCGTGCAACACGATGTGGTCGGCATTGCGGCCGGAGGCGGACGCGTCGTAGACGATGATGTCGTCGTTCTTACGGGCTATCCAGAGGCCGTTGCCGTTGCATCCCAGATCGGCCAGCGCCGACCGGTGGGCCGGCTGCAACGAGATCGGCCGCTTCCGGTGCGCGGCCACCTCGGCGAGGTAGGCATTGAGGTCCCACGGGCTGGGCAGGGGCACCGACCCAGCCGCATCGCCGAACCTGGCGTCCATGCTTGTCATCGGCGAATACGTTACCGATCGCGCGTCGACTCGTCACTTCCGCGAATTCCTGAGCACCGGTGGGAAACCGGCGACCTGGGCGGAAGATGGGACAGGTGGCTAGATATCGACTCCCGGGCCCAGGGCCCGGACATTGTGCTGTTTGTTCCACAACGTGGTGAACGCCCAGAGTACGACGCCGATGAGCAGCAGCACCCCCGCGATGGCGTACTGCTGAGGGTTGCGGTCGGTGAAGGGGGTGGCCAGATACGCACAGCACGCCGCGCCGAGCACCGGTAGCGCTGTCGGGGTGCGGAAATGCTCGTGGGCCACCCGGTCGCGCCGGAGGACGAGGACCGCGATGTTGACGATGGTGAACACCGCGAGCAGCAGCAGCGCGGTGGTGCCACCGAGTTCGGGCACCTGGTCGACGAAGGCGAGCAGGCCGAACGCCAGCAGGGTGGTGAACAGGATCGCGATATGCGGGGTACGCCGACTCCGGTTGACCCGGCCCAGCACCCGGGGGATCACCTTGTGCTTGGCCATACCGTAGAGCAGCCGGCTGGCCATCAGCATATTGATAAGGGCCGAATTGGCCACCGCGAACATTGTGATGAAGGCGAAGAGCTGGGTGGGGAATCCGGGTGCCCCGATCTCCACCACCTGCAGCAGCGGGGTGTCGCCCTCGGCGAGCTGGTCCGGCGGGACCAGCGCCACCGCCGTGATGGAGACCACCACATAGATCGCTCCGGTGATCAGCAACCCGGTGAGCAGGATCTTGGAAAAGATCCTGTTGGGCTCCTTGGTCTCCTCGGCCATGTTCACCGAATCCTCGAAGCCGACCATGGCGTAGAAGGCCAATGTGGTCGCCGCGATGACGCCGCCGAACGCGGTGCGGTCACCGGTGTCGAATTCGATGATCCGGCCGAAGTCGCCGTTACCGAATCCCAGGGCCCACAGCCCGATACACACCACGATCAGCAGACCGGACAGTTCCACACAGGTGAGCAGGACATTGGCCTTGACACTCTCCCCGACGCCGCGCAGATTGATCGCAGCGACCGCCGCCATGAAGGCCAGCGCGATCACGGTGAGCAAGGGGCCCTTGCCGTCGAATTCGAAGGCTTCGGCGAAATTCGCCCCGAAGGCCTTGGCCGCGGTCGCGGCGGAGGTGATACCGGAACTCATCACCGCGAACGTCACCATGAAGGTGACGAAATGGATCCCGAACGCCTTGTGGGTGTAGAGCGCGGCGCCGGCGGCCTGGGGGTACTTGGTGACCAGCTCCAGATAGCTGAGCCCGGTGACCAGCGCGACCGCGAAGGCGACCAGGAACGGAATCCACACCGCGCCGCCAACCTCCGCGGCCACCCGGCCGGTGAGTGCGTAGATACCGGTACCGAGAATATCGCCGACGATGAACAGCAACAGCAGCCACGGGCCCATGACCCGTTTCAGTTCGGGTTGCTGCGCCGGATCGGTCCGGTCGGTGACGTCTGCCAAGAGAACCCCTCATCTCCGCAGTGGCCGTGCGAGCCCTGAATCGGACGGTTCAGAGGTGGATACCCACTCGGTATGGTCCGAACTCCTCGTTCACGGGCCGTGCACGGGTCAGGCCAGCGCTTCGGCCGCCGCGGCCGCTTCGGCGATCAGTACGGCGGAATCCCGGGGACTCAGGGCCATCGCTCGCAATTGGTCGAACATGACACCGAATCGCCGGATCTCGGTGTGGCCTTCGATGAGAGCGTCTCCGGAGATGCCCTCCACATAGACCAGTTCGGGGTCGGTCGGGTCGGGGAAGTCGAGAATCGTGAAAGACCCGGCCATACCCGGGTGCGCGCCCGCGTCGAAGGGCAGGATCTGCAGGATCACGTTCTTGCGTTTGGTCGCCTCGGCCAGCCGGCGCAGCTGGCCGCTCATGACCGCCGGGCCCCCCACTATCCGGCGGATGGCGGCCTCGTCGAGTACCACCCACAGTTCCAGCGGCTCGTCCTTGGCCAGTACCGCTGCCCGGTCCATCCGTGCCCGGGCGCGCCGCTCCAGATCCGACGCCTCCAATTTCGGCATGCACGTATCGATCACGGCCGTGGCGTACTGCTCGGTCTGCAACAGTCCGGGGATGAAGGAGGTCTGATAATGCCGGGCCGACAACGCCACCGATTCGAAATTGATGTACGCGGCGTACACCTCCGACAGACTGGCCTCGTAGGGCCGCGACATCCCGGGTTTCTGTGCGTCCGACAGTAATTCCAGCGCCTCCTGGCGCCGCGCCTCGTCGACGTCGTAGAGGTCGAGCATGGTCATGAGGGTGCGGCGCTGGGGCCGGGCCTGGGCGGTCTCGATGCGGTAGAGCGTGGTCACATTGATGCCGGTTCGCGCGCTGACGTCCTCCTTGCTCAGCTTCGCGTCGTCGCGCATTTCCAGCAGCAGCACCGAGAGCCGGCGCAGACCCGCCGTGAGGACGGTGCGTTTGCCTGCCATGTCATCCCTTTCCCTCGCGCCCGGCGCGGTCCGCCTACCACGATCCTCGCCCGCCGCGCCTCCTGTCGAGCAACAATAACGAGGAAAGACCGGTAGTGGGGTGAGCAGTGGTCACGAACCGGTGCTCATGGCGTGATCTCCCGGCGCAGCACCTTGCCGGTCGCGTTGCGCGGGAGTGGTGTCGCGGTGATGGTCCAGCGCTCGGGGACCTTGAAGTACGCCAGCCGCTCGGCGACGAACGCGCGCAGTTCGCCGGCGTCCAGGGTGTCCGGATCGTCGGTCACCACCACCGCCGCGACCCGCTGTCCCAGATCGTCGTCGGGCACACCGAGGACCGCCGATTCCCGGACCGCGGGATGTTCGTCGAGGGCGTTCTCGATCTCGGTGGGATACACGTTCTCTCCGCCGCGCAGAATGAGATCCATACGGCGCCCCGACATTCGGAGCCGGCCGTCGGCCAGGGTGCCGAAATCACCGGTCCGCAACCAGCGTTCACCGTCGATCGCCGCGGCGGTGGCGACCTCGTCCCGCCAGTAGCCGAGCATGACGTATGGGCTGCGCACCCAGATCTCGCCTTCGCTGCCCTCGGTCACGGGGACTCCCGTGGGATCGCGGATCTCCACGGAGACACCGAGAATCGGCCGCCCGACGGTCTCCGGGTCGGCGGCGAGTTCGGCGGGTGTGGCCACGGTGGCGGCGGTACCGCCCTCGGTGAGGCCGTAACTGGTGGTGAGTGCGATTCCGGTGCCGGGCAGCCGGGCGCGCAGGCGCTGCTGGAAGGCCGGTGAGGAGGGGGCGGCATTGAGGGACAGCGCGGTGAGCGCCGACAGGTCGTAACCGGCCGGATCGTGTTCCAGCAGCCGGGCGGCCAGAGTCGGTACGGCGCCCCAGTTGGTCACGCGCTCCCGCGCCATCAGCGACAGCACCCGTTCGGCCGCGAAGGCCCCGGTGTGCACGATCACCGCCGCGCCGGTGGCGAGCCGGGGGACTATCAGATTGTGCAGGCTGGCGATATGGAACAGAGGGGAGGTGAGCAGGAAGCGCTTATCGCTCGGCTCGTGGTGGGCGCGGCCGGCCAGTGCCGCGCCGAGCGCGTCGGTGTAGCGGTGGTAGTCGGCGATCGCGATGAGGTTGCGGTGGGTGTGTACCACCCCTTTGGGGCGGCCGGTGGTTCCGCTGGTGTAGAGGATGACGGCCGGATCGTCCTCGTCGACCGGTATCACCGGGGCCCGGCCCCGGAATTCGGCGATCAGCCGGGGTAGGTCCGCGGTAGTGCCGAGCACGGGCACGCCGTGGCCCGCGGCGAGGGCGGCACTTGGGTCGTCGGCGACGACGACCGCCGGTTCCGTGTGCCGGATACCGAATTCGACCTCCGGCGCCGCCCACCACGCGTTGTACGCGACCGCGACCGCGCCCAGGCACTGCGCCGCCCAGAAGGCGATCACCCAGTCGGGGCCGTTGGCGGCCAGGATGCCGATCCGGTCGCCGCGGCCGACCCCGTACCGGTCGGCCAGCGCGCGGGCCAGTGCCTGTGCGTCGGCGGCATGCTCGGCGAACGAGATCCGCCGGTCGGCGGTGACCAGATAGTCGCGTCCGCCCCAGGCTTCCGAGTGGTCGAGCAGTTCGCGCAGCGAGCGGTGGCGGTGTCGCCGGACGGCGAGTGGTGCGCCGAGCACCGTCTCGGTGGACAGCTCGAACGGTCCACCGGGGCCGGTGAGCTCGGCGGCCGCCTGCGCGGCTCGTGGGTCGGGGTCGCTGTTCATGTCCACATCCTTGTCGGCGACTGTCCCCAGAATCCATACCGCACAGCGCGGGCGCAGTGGTGACCGGCCGTCATGGACGGGCGCACGGGGAGCTCGCCTCGTCTCGGCGAATGAGCCATGATCCAGCGCATCCGGACGAATCGGCAAACGATTGGCAATCGATGCTGCGTGGTCGCGCGTGCATCCCCGGTGTAAGACCGGATGACCACCGCGGGTTCCGGTCCGGCCGTGTGCCGGCGCCCCGCGGAAGGCCCGTAACGGCGGGCGATACGTCCGGGGGGCGTTGTGTCGCAGCACCATAGGGGTCGGTATGGTTCCTGGTGTGAGCCGCGCCCAGATCTCGGCACGGTTGCGATGTGGTCGCATAACGCGCCGTCGCGCCTGGTCCGGGGTTCGGGCCGGGTATGGTTCGCGGCGGCGGGGATTCGGACCGCCGACGGGAAGGATCTTGGCGGGTACGCGTTTTCGGCGGGACCGCTTTCAGGTTCCGTGGAAGGGATCGCTAGGCTCGCGCACGACGCTGTTCGCAACATTGCATACCGAAGTCTTGTGTTCTTGCATATGTAAGAGCATGATCCAGCTAGCCTTGTTGTGAACAACGATCCGATGTCCGGGATTACCGAATCGAGAGCCGATCATGTTGGTACAGAGTGTGATGGTGCCGGGTGAGTTCGAGGGGTGCGGATGAGCGCACCCACTCTGGGGACCCTGCCGACTGCGCCACAGCTGCTGTGCGCCTTCCAAGGCAGGCGGGTCCAGGAGCGTGTGCTGTTGCGCTTCGCGCACGCGCTGGTCGAACTGCACAAGCGCCGCGCGCAAGTTCGAGATATGGCGCAGATAGCGGAAATCGATTGTCGTAGAACAGAACTCGTGGACGACATCAACGACTGGATCACCCGCAGGATGCCGCAGCACCGCAACGGCGCCTCCCTGCACACCGAAAGTCTGGGTGCGGTGATCGACCGGATGGCGCTCAGCTGGGTGGCCGCGAATCAAGCGATCGAGGCCGACGGGGTGCGCAGCGACAGCACGCACCGGCACTGGTACCACCTCGCCGAACTCGTCGACGGTTACACCGATTTGATCGCCGAGGTGGCGGGCGGGCGCCGGCGGCTGCCGGTGCAGTAGAGGTTCGGCGGATCACCGCCACGTTCAGTCCGCTGAACGTCGTCGAACCTCTGAGTTGGGCACGCGAAAGACCGTAGATTGTCGAATGGCCTAGACCTGAGGTGACCAGACGGCGAACGTTCGGTTACCTGTATCGGTACAGGCCAATTGGAGGTAGTTTCTGCCATGAGGCAGACCGAAGGGGTCGTAAGCGCCGTGACGGCGCGCGAAGAGCTCGACACAGAGGCAGCCGCGGTGCCGGGAATCGCCGCCCTGTCGAAGGTTTACCGGGTCCGGGCCGAACTGGACACGATGCTCGGTGAGCTACGCCCCGGCGACCGGGTACCCGCGGAACGGGAACTGGCCGGGCGTTTCGGAGTCGCCCGGGAAACCGTCCGGCACGCCCTGCGGGATCTCGCGGTGGAGGGCCGTATTCGCCGACAGGGCCGCGGGACCGTGCTGGCCCGCCCGAAGGTGGTAAGACCGCTGGCGCCCGAACCCACCGTCGAGGACGGATCCGGGGTCGTGCGCAGTCTGCTCTCGTGGGAGGACACCGAGGCCGATACCGAAATCGCCCGCGACCTGGAACTTCCGCTCGCCACCCCGATCATGACGCTGGAACGTCTGCTGCACGCCGACGGCGAACCGATCGCGCTGGAACGTATCGATCTCTCGCTGGACCGTTTCGGCTGGCTGCGCGCGGGTTTCGATCCGCTCGGTTCGCTGTCGGCGACGATCGGCAGATCCGGTGTCGAATACGGCGGCGCCACCGAACGTATCGAGACGGTGCTCGCCGCGCCCCGGGAAGCCGGTCTGCTCGGCTGTCGGCCCGCGGTCCCGCTGATCCGGGTGGTGCGCCGCGGAATGGACACCCAGGGTCGTCCGATCGAACGGGTTGCCGCGCTCTACCGGGGCGATCGGGTCGCGTTCGAGGTCCGTACGGGCGGCCGCGTCCGCTGAGGCGGAGCCGGCGCGGGGCGTGCGGCACCGGTGGGACCGTTCCCGGCGACCGCCCGGCCTGCGCCGACTACTCTGGAGCGCATGTCCGTGCGTACCCGCCAGCCGCTGCTTCCCGGAACCCCCACTCCGATCCGCGAGGTCCCCCGTGGGATCGAACGGCCGGAGTACGTCTGGAAGAAAACGGCCAAGGAGGGTTCCGAACCCTGGGTACAGACCGCGGAGACCATAGAGAAGATGCGGATCGCCGGGCGGATCGCCGCCCGGGCGCTGGCCGAGGCGGGTAAGGCGGTCGCCCCCGGCGTCACCACCGACGAACTCGACCGGATCGCGCACGAATACATGTGCGACCACGGGGCCTACCCCTCGACGCTCGGATACAAGGGTTTCCCCAAATCGTGCTGCACCTCGCTCAACGAGGTGATCTGCCACGGTATCCCCGACAGTACCGTGGTCCAGGACGGTGACATCGTCAATATCGATGTCACCGCCTACATCCACGGTGTGCACGGCGACACCAATGCCACCTTCCTCGCCGGTGAGGTCGACGAAGAGGTGAAACTGCTGGTGGAACGCACCGAAGAGGCGACCGCGCGGGCCATCAGGGCGGTCCGTCCCGGGCGGGCGCTGAATGTGATCGGCCGGGTGATCGAGTCCTACGCGAACCGTTTCGGTTACGGCGTCGTCCGGGATTTCACCGGCCACGGGGTCGGGCCGACTTTCCACAGTGGCCTGGTGATCCTGCACTACGATCAGCCCGCGGTCGAATCGGTGATCGAACCGGGAATGACGTTCACCATCGAACCCATGATCAACCTGGGCGGTATCGACTACGAGATCTGGGACGACGGCTGGACCGTGGTCACCAAGGACCGCAAGTGGACGGCCCAGTTCGAGCACACCCTGGTGGTCACCGAGACCGGCGCCGAAATCCTCACGCTGCCGTGAGCCGGCCCGGCGGGGCGCTGTTGATCGCCGGAACGACCTCCGACGCGGGCAAGAGCGTGGTGGTCGCCGGTATCTGCCGGATGCTGCGGCGGCGTGGGGTGCGGGTGGCGCCGTTCAAGGCGCAGAACATGTCGAACAACTCCGTGGTCACCCTGGACGGCGGGGAGATCGGTCGGGCCCAGGCACTGCAGGCCAGGGCGTGTGGGCTGGAACCGAGCGTGCGGTTCAACCCGATCCTGCTGAAACCGGGCAGCGACCGGCGGTCCCAACTGGTGGTGCGCGGCCGGGTGGTGGACACGGTGGGCGCCGCGGACTATTTCACCCATCGCACCCGGTTGCGCGAGGTGGTGGCCGCCGAACTCGCCGCGCTGCGCGCGGAGTTCGATGTGGTGATCTGTGAGGGGGCGGGCTCGCCGGCCGAGATCAACCTGCGCGCCACAGATCTGGCGAATATGGGTCTGGCCCGCGCCGCGGAGTTACCGGTGCTCGTGGTCGGCGATATCGATCGGGGCGGGGTGCTGGCGCATCTCTTCGGCACGCTCGCGGTACTCGAACCCGAGGATCAACGGCTGATCGCCGGATTCGTGATCAACAAGTTCCGCGGCGATGTGGAGCTGCTACGGCCGGGCCTGGACGAACTGACCGCGCGCACCGGACGGCCGACACTCGGGGTGCTGCCGTACTGCGACGAGCTGTGGATCGATGCCGAGGATTCGCTGGGCACCGTGGCCGGCGCCGCGGTGGGCCGCCCCGCCGCCCCGATCGGTAGCGAATGGCTCACCGTCGCCGCCGTGCGCTTGCCGCGGATATCGAATTCGACCGATGTGGAGGCGCTGGCCTGCGAGCCCGGCGTCTCGGTGCGCTGGGTGAGCGACCCGTCCGCGCTGGTGGACGCCGATCTGGTCGTCCTGCCCGGGAGCAAGGCGACCCTGGACGATCTGGCCTGGTTGCGGCGCACCGGTATCGCCGAGGCGCTGATCCGCCGGGCCGCGGCGGGCGGACCGATCCTCGGCATCTGCGGGGGGTATCAGATGCTGGGCCGCCGGATCGTGGACACCGTGGAATCGGGTGTGGGGGAGGTCGCCGGTCTGGGACTGCTCGATATGGATATCGAGTTCGGCCGGCAGAAGGTGCTGCGCCGGACGGCCGCGGCCGACGCGGGGGATACGACCGCGGCCGGATACGAGATCCATCACGGTCTGGTCCGGCGTACCGCAGAACGGCCGTGGCTGTACCTCACCGGCTGGGCGGAGGCGGCGGGCGGCGCCGGCCCGGTGACCGGAGAGCGCGTCCCGGAGGGTGGGGTGCGCGGCGCGGTCTGGGGCACCCATCTGCACGGGCTCCTGGAATCCGACGAATTCCGGCGGGGCTGGCTCACCGAGGTCGCCCGGTGCGCCGGGCGCGCCGGGTTCACGGTGGCCCCCGGAACCCGGGTGGCGGCGGTGCGGGCCGCGCAACTGGACCTGCTGGCCGATCTGGTGTCCGGGCATCTGGATGTCGCCGGGCTGGACCGGCTCCTCGCCGAGGGTGTCCCCGCCGGGCTGCCGAGTATCGGTGCCACGCTGGACGCGCTGTCGGGAGCGGGTTGAGCGCCGCCGCGGGGCCGGCGTCACGATCTCGGCGCGGTCGACCCGGGCGACCCCACGGCGGGGGCGAGCGGTGTAGCGTCAACCGGCATGGAATCTCGGCGCATCGCGGTCGGTGACCGGGACTGGACGGTGCGGGTGGACGGGCCGGTGACCCAGCACAGCGTGCTGCTGCTCCCCGATTCCGGTGATCCCCCGGACGTCTACGACCGGGTGTGCGCACGTCTGCACAGTTCCGATCTGCGGACCATCGTGTTCGAAACGGCCGAGGGACTCGACACCGGCGGGGTGTACGCGGCCCTCGATGAGATCGGCGTGCCCTGGGTCAATGTGGCGGGCCGGGGTGCCGGCGCGAGCGTGGCATGGGAGGTCTGCGCGAAGGGTTTCGGTCGCTTCGTGAGCCTGGTGGTCGCCGATCGCGGGCATCCGGCCGTACCCGACGGCGACGGGGCTGTGCTCGACGCCGGATGTCCGGCGGTCGAACTGCCCACCACCGTGCTGGTGACCAAACGGCTGCCGCGGCCGGTGGCCGACAGTTCCGGCCGCCACGTGTACGGCGAGTTCCGGGTGGTGGGTGTCGACGTCGACAATGTCGCCACCGAAGCCGATCAGGAGTTCGCGACCGAGATCGTGCTGCGCACCAGCATGTGGTGATTCAGGCCGGCCGGGCGGCCAGCCAGTCGAGCCAGTTGTCGAGTTCCCGGAAGGCCTCGCTCCGCGGGCCCTCGGCGGACAGGAACACGTCGTGACGGGCGCCGTCGATCGGGACGATATTGGTGCGGTCGCCCAGACAGCCTGCCCAGCGCTGGATCTGCGCGACATCGAGGACCGCGTCCGCGACATCCACCGCGGGCCCGTACTCACGGGCGAACCTGGTGAGCTTGGAGCGCAGCAGCAGCGCGGGCACGCCGATATCCAGGCCGCGGTGCAGCCGTGCCTGACCCAGCCGAATCGCGCGCAACCAACCGGCCCGCACCGGGAAACCGTGCCGCGGCTTCCAGTCCAGGTCGTAGTCCCATTCCCCGGCCACGCTGTGGTGCAGGCTGTCGCCGTAGGCGCTGGATTTGCCCAGCGGCAGCGCCGACTTCGCCCGGAAACGGCCCACCGTGTTGATGAGTTGCGTACCCACAGTGCGCACATAGGCCGGGCCTTGCAGGTCGAACCACGGGCTGTTCAGCACCAGCCCGCTGATACCGGCGGCCGCCGTGCCTCCGGCTTGCTGCAGCCGGTCCAGCCACAGCGAGGTCACCAGACCACCGGTCGAATGCGCCACCACCAGCACCTTCGCCTCGGTCTCGGCGGTGATCAGCCGGAGCGAGGCGTCGAGTTCCCGGTCGTAGAGGGCGAGATCGCTGATGAAGTGGGGGGTCTGCCCCGGCTGTAACGATCGGCCGCATTTGCGCAGGTCCAGCGCATAGAACCGGTGTCCGCGGGCGGTGAAGTGCTCGGCGACGTGCCGCTGGAAGAAGTAGTCGGTGAAGCCGTGCACGTACAGCACCGCGTCGGCGGTGGCCACCGCGTCGACCGCGGCCAGATGCCGGACCAGGGTGGCGACGATATCGCCCTCGCCGTCGGGGTCGGGCCCGAGTTCCAGGGTGCGATATTCGTACCCGTCACCGAGGACATCCGGCTGCCAGTCGGCGGTTCGGCCGAGAGCACCGATACCGGCCGCGGAATCGTTCGTCACGGCCTCCAATCTAGGCGACCGATCGGTAGCAAAGGCAGGCCAGAAGGTGACGGGGAGGAGGAATCTACGTCACAATCGCCGCCCTGGCTGCGGATTCCGCGCGTGTCGAGGTGCACAATTGGCAATAGTGAACGACGGGTAACCTACATTCGGCCGAGCCCGGAGGGCTCGCCATCGCGACCCGTACACAACTGCACAAGTGCCCGTGCCCCAGCGGGCCGCATCCACGGATGTGCGCCCCGCGCATCAGGACAAGGAAGTCGAACACCCGTGCCGAACGCTGCCCAGACTGAAAAGACCGATGTAGTCCTCATCGGTGCCGGCATCATGAGCGCCACGCTCGGCGCGCTGCTGCGTCAGCTGCAGCCGGACTGGTCGATCTCGGTGTTCGAACGGCTCGACGCCGCCGCGGCCGAGAGCAGTGATCCGTGGAACAACGCCGGTACCGGGCATTCGGCCCTGTGTGAACTCAATTACAGTCCGCAGAAGCCGGACGGTTCGGTCGATATCGGCAAGGCCGTCGATATCAACGAGCGGTTCCAGGTCTCCCGCCAGTTCTGGGCCTACGCGGTGGAGAACGGGATCCTGGGCGATCCCTCCCGCTTCATCAACCCCATCCCGCACGTGAGCTTCGTGCACGGCGCCGCCGATGTGGAGTACCTGCGCAAGCGGTACGAGGCGCTGTCCCGGCATCCGTTGTTCGCCGGGATGGAGTACATCGACAGCCCCGACGAGTTCGCCCGTCGGCTGCCGCTGATGGCGCGCGGCCGCGATTTCGCCGACCCCATCGCCCTCAACTGGTCCGACGGCGGTACGGATATCGATTTCGGTTCGCTCACCAAGGAACTGCTCGCCCATATCGGTGCCAGTGGCGGGGAGATCGGCTTCGGTAACGAGGTGCGTAACCTGTCCAAGCAGAAGGACGGCAGCTGGAAGGTCACGGTGCGCAACACCCGCACCGGCCGCACTCGCACGCTGATCAGCAAATTCGTCTTCGTCGGGGCCGGTGGCGGGGCACTGCCGCTGCTGCAGAAGGCGGGAATCAAGGAGATCCGCGGTTTCGCGGGATTCCCGGTCTCGGGTCAGTTCCTGCGGTGCACCAACCCCGAGCTGATCGAGAAGCACGCCGCCAAGGTGTACGGCAAGGCGGCGGTCGGCGCGCCGCCCATGTCGGTACCGCATCTGGACACCCGGGTCATCAAGGGCAGGCCCGGCCTGCTGTTCGGGCCCTACGCCGGTTGGACCCCCAAGTTCCTCAAGGACGGCAGCAATGCCGACCTGTTCAAATCGATCAAACCCGGCAACCTGGTCCCGATGCTCGGGGTCGGCGTCACCGAGCTGAGCCTGGTCAAATACCTGATCACCGAGCTGATGAAATCGCAGTCCGGCCGGGTGTACACCATGGAGGAGTTCATTCCGCGCGCCGAGGGCCGGGACTGGGAACTCATCACCGCCGGACAGCGGGTGCAGGTGATCCGCCGTAAGGGCGCCGGTGGTGTCCTCGAACTGGGTACCGCCGTCATCGCGGCGCAGGACGGTTCCATCGCCGGTCTGCTGGGCGCCTCGCCCGGCGCCTCCACCTGTGTCACCGCCATGCTGGACGTCCTGGAACGCTGCTTCCCGGCCGAGTACGCGCAGTGGACGCCCAAGCTGAAGGAAATGATCCCTTCGCTCGGGGTGAAGCTGTCGGAGAACCAGCGCCTGTTCGGCGAGGTATGGGATTGGACGAGTAAGGCGTTGCAGCTCAACCGGTCCGATACGCGCGCGGGGGTCGCCGCCGGGGTCTGATCCGGGAGAATTCGCGCTCGACGGCCCGCGGGGTGGCACCCCGCGGGCCGCGCTGCGCCGCGGCCGCCGCGGTGGTGTGCCCGGGGCATTCGCGTGCATCCGGCGCCGAGGTGTGATAGCAAGGCGCGATGATGTCAACGGTTGCACTCCGCCGGTCATGGGCGCAGGATCTCGATACCCCCACCCTGTACGAGTTGTTGAAGCTGCGCGTCGAAGTATTCGTGGTCGAGCAGAAGTGCGCGTACCCCGAGCTGGACGGACTGGACCTGCTGCCGGAGACCCGGCATCTGTGGCTCGACGACGAGGGCGAGGTCATCGCCACCCTGCGCCTGCTCGAAGAGCATGAGGACGGCGTCAAATCCTTCCGGATCGGGCGGTTGTGTACCGCGGTCGAGGCCCGCGGGCACGGATACACCACCCGCCTGCTACAGGCCGCCCTCGCCGAGACCGGATCGCATACCGTCCGGCTCAACGCCCAGACCTACCTGATCGATCTCTACACCAAACACGGTTTCGAGGTGGACGGCGCGGAGTTCATCGAGGACGGCGTCGCGCACGTACCGATGCGCAAGGGTTAGCCGCCGGGCGCCGTCACCCGTCTCGGGCAGGGGAGGGCCGGGCCGGGTGAGGGCACGTTTTAGAGTGGGGCCGTGTCCTCCACCGAAACCGCCCGGCCCGCATCCCGACCGATTGTCTCCGCCGCGGACGGCGGTGAGGCCGGGTTCCCGTTCTCCGCGGTGGTCGGACAGGAGCAATTGCAGCTGGCGCTGATCCTGTGCGCCGTGCATCCCGGTATCGGCGGCGTACTCGTGCGCGGCGAGAAGGGGACCGCGAAGTCCACGGTGGTGCGGGCACTGGCACGGCTGCTGCCGCCGGTGGTCGACGAATCGGGCGCCCGCCCGGCGCGGCTGGTGGAACTGCCGGTCGGCGCCACCGAGGACAGGGTCGTCGGCTCGCTCGATCTGGAGCGGGTCCTGCGTGACGGCGAACAGGCGTTCCGGCCCGGACTACTCGCCGCCGCCCATCACGGTGTGCTGTACGTGGACGAGGTCAACCTGCTGCACGACCACCTGGTGGATGTGCTGCTGGACGCGGCGGCCATGGGCCGGGTACACATCGAACGCGACGGCGTCTCGCATTCCCATCCGGCCCGGTTCGTCCTGGTCGGCACCATGAACCCGGAGGAGGGTGAGCTGCGCCCGCAGCTGCTCGACCGATTCGGCCTGACCGTGGATGTGACCGCCTCCCGGGACGTGGACGTCCGGATGGCCGTGGTCCGGCGCCGTCTCGATTACGAGGCCGATCCGAACGGCTTCGCGGCCGCCTACGCCGCCGCGGACGGCGTGATCGCCGACCGCGTCCTCATCGCCCGCGACCGGCTGGCCGAGGTCGCGCTCGACGATGTGGAACTGCGGCGTATCGCCGCGGTCTGCGCCTCCTTCGACGTCGACGGTATGCGGGCGGATCTGGTGGTGGCCCGCACCGCCGCCGCCCATGCCGCCTGGTGCGGGCGCGACAGTGTCACCGCCGACGATGTCCGCGTCGCCGCCGAACTCGCGTTGCCGCACCGGCGGCGGCGCGACCCGTTCGACGAACCCGGGATCACCCCCGAACAGCTCGACGACGCCATGCGCGATGCGGCCGAACAGGCCGGTGACCAGCTGCCCGCACCGGCCGACGACGAGGCGCCGGGGTCGCCGGGCCCCGTCGATCCCGACGACGACCCGGACGGTCCCGGTGGCGGCGCCGAGGCACCCGGCGCGGACACCGAGCCGGGCGAGAACTCCGGCGACCCTGGTGGCGCCGGCGGGACCGGACAGGTGGGGGCGCCGGTCGCGGCGCCGGCCCGGCCGCCGCGGTGGGAGGTGCCGGGTGTGGGCGAGGGCGCGCCGGGCCGGCGGTCCCGGGCGCAGACCCGGCAGGGCCGGGTGGTGAACACCACACCCGAGCCCACCGGCGGCCTACATCTGCTCGGCACGCTGCGGGCCGCGGCACCGCATCAGCGGGCGCGCGGCCGGCGCGCCGGGCCCCTGGTGCTCGCGCCCGGTGATCTGCGCGGGGCATACCGCGAAGGGCGTGAGGGCAATCTGGTGCTCTTCGTGGTCGACACCTCCGGTTCCATGGCCGCCCGCGACCGGCTGTCGGCGGTGACCGGCGCAGTGGTGACCCTGTTGCGCGACGCCTATCAGCGGCGCGACAAGGTCGCGGTGATCTCGGTGCGCGGCAGCGAGGCAGAACTGGTGCTGCCGCCCACCTCCTCGATCGATATCGCCGTCCGCCGCCTGGCCGGGTTGCGAACCGGCGGGAAGACTCCGCTCGCCGCGGGGTTGCGCACCGCGCGTGAGGTGGTCTACCGGGAACGCGTCCGCGACCCGCAGCGCCGGCCCATGCTGGTGCTGCTCACGGACGGCCGTGCCACCGGCGGCACCGATCCGGTGCCGCGGGCCCGCGCGGCGGCCGCACAGCTCGCTCGCGACAATGTCACCTCCGTTGTTGTCGACTGCGAACGCGGCATGGTCCGGCTGGGTCTGGCCGCCGAACTGGCGTCCGCGCTGGGCGGTACGGCCGTCCGGCTCACCGAACTGACCGGCGCCTCGGTGGCCGAGGTGGTCCGCGCGGGCGCCTGGGGCGGCGCGCGCGCCGCGTAGGACCGGGTCGCACCGGACGAGCACGAAACCCGAATCAGATCAGGAGTTCCCATGCCCAAAGGGGTGCCCGAGCACGTACCCGAAGACGGACTGACCACCCGGCAGCGTCGCAATCAGCCGGTGCTCGCCGTGCACACCGGTCCGGGCAAGGGGAAGTCCACCGCGGCCTTCGGGATGGCGTTGCGCGCGTGGAACCAGGGTTTCGATGTGGCCGTGTTCCAGTTCGTCAAGAGCGCCAAGTGGAAGGTCGGCGAGGAAGCGGCGTTCCGCGAACTCGGCCGGCTGCACGACGAGACCGGGGTGGGCGGGCCGGTGCAATGGCACAAGATGGGCGAGGGCTGGTCGTGGACTCGTAAACAGGGCACCGAAACCGATCACGCGGCCGCGGCGCTGGCCGGCTGGCAGGAGATCGCACGACGGCTGCGTACCGAAGAGCACCGGTTCTATGTGCTCGACGAATTCACCTACCCGTTGAAATGGGGGTGGGTGGATGTGGCCGAGGTCGTGGAGACCCTGCGCGAGCGTCCGGGTAACCAGCATGTCGTCATCACCGGCCGGGACGCGCCGCCGGAACTGGTGGAGGCGGCGGACCTGGTGACCGAGATGACCAAGGTGCGCCACCCTATGGACGCGGGCCGCAAGGGGCAACGGGGTATCGAATGGTGAGCCGGCCCCGGGGTATCGGGGTTCGGCGCGTCGCCTGCCGCTCGACCGGGACCGTCGCGTGATGAGTGCCGCCCCGGGGATCGTGCTCGCCGCCCCGGCTTCCGGCAGCGGGAAGACCACTGTCGCGACCGGGCTCATCGGCGCGCTGCGCCGCGTGGGCCGCCGGGTGGCCCCCTTCAAGGTGGGGCCCGACTACATCGACCCCGGTTATCACGGCCTCGCCGCCGGCCGCCCCGGTCGCAATCTCGACCCGGTGCTGGTGGGGTCCGACCGGATCGCCCCGCTCTACCGCCACGGTGCCCGCGACTGCGATATCGCGGTGGTGGAGGGGGTGATGGGCCTGTTCGACGGACGGATCGACGAACAGGCCGCCGATCCCGTCGCGGAAGGCTCCACCGCCCAGGTGGCGAGCCTGCTCGGTCTACCGGTGGTCCTGGTCGTGGACGCGCGCGGTCACAGCCAGAGCCTGGCCGCGCTGTTGCACGGGTTCGCCACCTTCGACTCGGGTGTACGGCTGGGCGGAGTGGTGCTCAACCGGGTCGGTAGCGCGCGGCACGAACAGGTGTTGCGCTCGGCCTGCGACCGGGTGGGCCTGCCGGTCCTCGGCGCGCTGCCCCGGCTGGCCGAACTCGAGGTCCCGTCCCGGCATCTGGGCCTGATCCCGGCGGTGGAACACGGTCTCGCGGCGATGCGCGCGGTGGACGCGATGACCGACCTGGCCGCCCGCCATATCGATCTCGCCGCGGTCGCGGCGCTGGCCGTCGCGCCGGAGTCCGGGCCGAGCTGGGACGCGGTCCGGGAGGTCGCGGACGGCGTAGTGGTACCGGCCGGGCCGGATCCGGTGATCGCGGTAGCCGGGGGACCCGCTTTCACCTTCGGCTACGCCGAACACCGGGAACTGCTCACCGCCGCGGGCGCCCGGGTCGTCGTCATCGATCCGCTGCACGACACCCTGCCGGCCGAGGCCGCGGGGCTGGTGCTGCCGGGCGGATTCCCGGAAGAGCACGCGGGGACGTTGGCGGCCAATACCGGACTGCGCGCCGCGGTGGCGGAGCGGGCCCGGGCGGGGCTGCCCATCCACGCCGAATGCGCCGGACTGCTGTACCTCACCCGATCCTTGGACGGTCATTCGATGGCGGGCCTGATCGACGCGGTCGCCGAGTTCGGGCCCCGCCTCACCCTGGGCTACCGAGAGGCGGTGGCGCTGGCCGACTCCGTGCTCTGGCGGACCGGTGAGCGGGTACACGGGCACGAATTCCATCGGACCCGGCTGGTGGCATCCGGCGATGCCCCGCCCGCCTGGGGATGGCGTACCGCCGGGAAGCAGGTCCGTGAGGGTGCGCTCGTGGACCGGGTACACGCGTCCTACCTGCACACCCACCCCGCCGGAAATCCGGGCGCGGTGCGCCGGTTCGTCGCCGCCGCGCGTGCCCATCAGCACACCCGCCCCGCCGTGCGCGCACGGTGACCGGCGGAGACCGGCGGTCCGCGGCCGGCGCCGAACCCTACCGTGGAGAGCTCGCGGTCGGCCTCGGCCTGCGCCCGGATCTGTCGGCCGAGCGGATTCTCGCGGTGTTGGCGGAAGTGTTTCCCGGCCAGCGGATAGCCTGCCTGGCGACCCTGGATCGCCGGGCCGGCGAGCCGGGCCCCCGTGATGCCGCCGCCATGCTGGGCGTGCCACTGTACGGCTACTCCGTCGAACGGTTGGCGCGGGTGCCGGTGCCGAACCCGTCGGAGCGGGTGGCCGCCGCCTTGGGAATTCCCGGTGTAGCCGAGGCCGCGGCGCTGCTGGCCGGTACCGGGCCTGTGCTCGTGCCGCGACAGGTGGTCGGAGGCGTGGTGGTCGCTGCGGCCGCCGCGCACGGTTGACAGCGGCCGAAAGATCGCATCCGGCGACGAGGTAGGCCGATTTCTGCCAGCGCGCGCCGGGCGAGGGTTCTTACCGTCGAACCGTGACCACATTCGCCTCCACTCACGAGGACACCATCGGTAACGCGACGGTGACCTTCATGTCCATCGCCGCGGCGCTGGGAACAGCGACGATCTACCCGCTTCAGCCGGCCGTCGCCGAGGTGTCGGTATCGCTCGGGGTAACCGTTGCCGCCATGGGCGTGGCGCTGGCATGCGGCCCGGTGGGCGGGTCGGGTTGGCCGTAGCCGGCGGATCGTGCGTGATCCTCGCGTACGGACTGTCCGACGTCGCGGTAACACTCGTTGCTCTCGCGCTGTTCGATGCCGGCCTCTTTGCCGCACAAGTGGCGAATCAAACCACGATCTTGGCGATAAACCCGGCCGCGCCGGCGCAGTTCAACGGCGCCTACATGTTGGTGTACTTCATCGGCGGCAGTCTCGGGACAGGCTTCGGAACAGCGGCGGTCGCCGGGATCGGGTGGCCGGCATGTGTTGCGATCTGCGGTGCGGCGATAACTGTTGCCGGCGCGTTGACGATGTCCATGGGTGTGGGCGGTACCGAGGAGGCCGATCGAGTCGTGATGTCGGGATCGGACAGCCCGGACTCCATCGAACAGTCGAAGCAGCCGAGCATTCCGATTCCGACACACCACCGTTTCGGCGGCAGCGACAACACTCTTCAAGGCGCCACCGACAGCAGATCCGCGAAACCGGTGGGGTCGTGCCGGCCGACGCTGGCGTGTTCGAACAGTCCCCAGCCTTCGGCGTCCCCGCAGCGGGCGTGCGCGATGTGATCGGTGACGCCCCACGGGATCCGCCCGGCGATCGCCGGATCGGTGAGGTCGTAGCTGTTGGCCCACGACCAGTCGCGGCCCTTCCACTGTCCGTGCTGCCAGTCCGGGTCGCCGCCGTAACCGCAGCCGATGTGCAGCGGTATCCCGGTGACGGTGTGGATGTCGATGGTCAGCGGTTTTCCGTCGGGAGTCCGCAGTTCCAGGCTCGCGCTCTCGGGATGGCGGGTCCCGGATCGGTAGTCGATGGTGATCCGCGGCCAGCCCAGCTGTTCCACCGATCCGTCCGGGAACACCCGGACCGCGTCGTTGAGCGTCCGGTAGCCGTCGGGATTCTCCTGGATGATCACCACCACCGCGAAATCATCGAATCGCAGCGGCACGTACAGCCACCAGAACCCGCCGGTGCCCTCGGTGGCAGCCCGGCCCGGCGGTTCGGCCTCGCCGACGGGCCGGATACCCCAGGAGCGGTCCCTGGTACCGGTCCAGATCGCCGGGGCCACGGTGATGTCCTCGCCGCCGATCGCCAGCGTGCCCGCCCACGAGCCGACCTGGGCGAAGCGGGAGGCGTCGAGGGTCGGACGGTTACCGGCAAGCATGATGTGCGGTTGCTCCTGCACGGCGGGGAAGGCGCCGGTCCAGGTGAGGTCGAGGCCCAGGTCCTCGTGTTCGCACACCACCCGGATGCGGCGCAGCGGTTCGACCACTTCGATCCGGTAACCGCCGACCGCCATATCCAGACTCCGGTCGCTGCGCGCGTCGGAGAACCGCACGGAGGTGATCTCGTCGCCGCGGCGTACCGCGGCGTAGGCGTCGGCGACACCGAGGTTCGGATACACCCCGAATCCGGTCACCAGCATGATCGCGCCGTCGCGGTTGTGCGCGTTGAAATAGCTGCGATCGTAGAAGTTCCGGTCGCTGGTCGCGGCCCGGGCGATGGGCAGCGGTGTCTGGTGGATCGGGTACTCGTCCAGGGGCCCCGGGGCGGTGGCCGGGGTGTGGGCGGTGGGTTCGCTCATCTCAGTCCCATCCGTAGGTGCCGTCGAGCAGGGCTTCCAGGGTGGCGCGGTGCATGATGTAGTCGTCGCGCTCCACCGGGGAGGTGTCCTCGCCCATATGGATCATCCGGCGTTTGATCCGGGCCATGACGATCGCGTGCCGCAGCGCGGCATAGGTGAGGTAGAAGTCCAGATTCGTAACGGTGTGGCCGCTGACCTTCTCGTAGTGCGCGACGACCTCGTCGCGGCGCAGGAAATCGGGGAGGCCGGGGAAGCCGAATCCGGTGGCGATGTCCTGGAAGAAGCGGTGCAGGAAGATCATCCAGGCCAGATCGAGTTCGCGCGGACCCAGTGTGGCCATCTCCCAGTCCAATACGGCGACCGGGGTGAATCCCTCGTAGATGATATTGCCGGGCCGGGCATCACCCCAGCTCAACACATCCGGCCCGGGATCGTCGGGAAAGTTCTGGTCCAGCCAGTCGAAAGCGCGCTCGATGAGCGGGATCTCGTAGCCGTCGCCGGCCAGCGCCCAGTGGTACCAGGCCCGGTCCGCTTCGATATGGCGGCGTAGCGCCGTACCCGGCCCGTCGAGTTCGGGGAACCGTTGCGCCGGTTCGGGCAACGCGTGGATCCGGGCCAGGACGTCGAGGGTGTTGCGGGTGAGTTCGGCCCGCTCGGCGGTGGTCGCGTCGTAGAGCCAGCCCGCGAACACGTAGGGCGGATTGTCGCCCGGGATACGGCCCGGGACCCGGTCCATCACGAAGAACGGCGCACCGCAGGCCGCGCTACCGGTTTCCAGCCAGCGCAACCGCGGTACCGGGACCTCGGTGGCGGCGGCGATTTCGGTGATGACCCGGTACTGCAGTTCCAGATCGTATTTCTCGAAAACCGGGAATGCGCCCTCCTCTGGGATCATCCGCGCGACGAAGGCGCCCCCCTCGGTGCGGCCGCCGGCCTTCCAGTGCGCGTCGAACAGTACCGAGGCGCTGGACAGGCCCCCGGACAGCGGCCGTTGCAGATCACTGATGACCGGTGGTTCGTCGGCGCCGACCCGGTTCTGTAACCACGCGGAGAGTTGACCCGCCAGCGTGTCCAGATCGCGTTCGCTGGTGGTGAGCCGCATATGTTCGGTGGGGTTCACATCGTCGGGCATCGTCGTCCTCCTGACGCCATCCGGCCTCGACGCGGCGACTGCCCGGTCCGATACGGCACCGGGTCGCTCGCGTGCGGGAGACTGTAACGTGTTTCAGTCTCGGGCGGTGTCGATTCGGCGGATCATCGGGTGGCTGTCGCGAATCGCTCCCCGGGCGCGGCCGGCCGACCATAATTCCTTCGATGTCCGGGGTGAGTCGCTCCGCCGGGTGGGAGGACCACGATGAGGGTGACGCTGCGCCGGCGTGACCACGCGAGGTGGGCGCGGAGCCGTGAGCCGGATGCCCGAGCGGACCCACGACCGCCACGCCGACCACGGCCCGGCCGCGTTGCCGGAGTTGGCCACACAGGCCGAACTCGGCAGCCTGTCGGCGGCGCTGGGAGCGGATCCGCCGGGGTGGGCCGGAATGAACATCCACCGGAGCGGGTTGCTCGTGTGCATGAGCGCTATCTCGTTGCCCGACACCGTCAAGAAGTACATCGACGATGCCAAACTGTTCGTCACCGTGGCCACCGTCGGCCGCGACGGGCATCCGCATCTGACCGTCACCTGGATCGACCGGGACGGGGACGAGTTGCTCTACTCCACGACGACCGACCGCGTCCAGGGCAAGAACCTGGCCCGCGATCCGCGTATCTCGGTGCTGATCGCGCCGCCGGACAACCCGTACGTCTACGCGGAGATCCGCGGTACCGCCACCCTCACCCCGGACCCCGACATGCTGGTCGGTGACCGGATGTCGATCAAGTACACCGGAAAGCCGTACGCCGAGTTCAATCCGGCCTCGGTGGACGACGGCCCGCGGGTGGCGGTGCGGATCACCCCGACCAAGATCACCGGGCGGTTGTGACGCGGTGACCGGTGGTCTCCGGGCTCAGGCCGACTGGGCCTCGTCCTGGGCGTGCTGGGCCCGGGCGACCTCTTCCGCGGTGTAGCGCAGGGTCAGCGCGATCAGGCCCACCAGCAGGCCGCCGATGGCGGCCACCAACAGGGCCAGGGTGTAACCGTCACCGAGCGCGGTGATCTCGGCGGCCGACATCTCGGCCGGTTTCTTGATGGTCCCGCCCTCGGACAGGGTCCGGGAGGCGGCCAGCGGGGTGAGTACGCCGATAGCGATGGGGGTCCCCAGATTCAGGAACATCTGGCCGATCGCCGAAAGCGGGCCGATCTCGTCCGGCGGCACCCCGACCAGCACACACAGCGGGATGAGCACCATGGCGATACCGATGCCGAAGCCGATCACCGAGAACAGCGGCAGCAGGGTGGACCAGTAGCCGACGTCGGCGTCCAGCGTCGAGCCGTAACCGAGGCCGGCCATGAGCACCACCGCCGCGCCGACCAGCAACCAGCGGGGCGCGACGTGCAGCGCCAACCGGGTGGCCACCGCGCTGCCGAGGCCGACGCCGACGGTGAACGGGATGAACGAGATCCCGGCGACCAGCGGGCTGTAACCCACCACGTTCTGCACGAACAGACCGGCGAAATAGGTGGTGGCGCCCAGCACGCCGCTGGCGAGCAGGATCACCACGAAGGTGGCGACGCGGTCGCGGCTGTCGAACAGGGTCCACGGCAGCAGCGGGTTGTCCACGTGACGTTCGGCGAAGACGAAAACCGGCAGCAGTACCGCGCCCGCGATCAGCGTGCCGTAGACCAGCGGGTCTCCCCAGCCGAGTTCCGGTCCCTCGGTGGCGCCCCAGACGATGAGGGCACACGCCAGGGTGCCGAGGAACGCACCGCGCACGTCCAGCGTGAGCCGCTGATGGTGGGTATCGCGGAGCGCGACCAGCGCGCCGATCACGATGAGCACACCGATCGGCACATTGATCAGGAAGATCCATCGCCAGCTGGCCTCGGTGAGTGCCCCGCCGATCACCAGTCCACCGACCGAACCCAGCGCCACCATCGAGCCGAAGATGGCGAAGGCCTGGTTGCGGACCTTGCCCGGGGCGAAGGTGCTGGCGACCAGCGCGAACGCGGTGGGCGCGGCGAGCGCGGCACCGGTGCCCTGGAAGGCGCGCGCGGCGACGAGCATCTGCTCGCCCTGCGCCAGCCCACACAGCATGGAGGCCAGTGTGAACAGGCCGACACCGAGGACGAACATTCGCCGGCGTCCGAACGAGTCGCCGATCCGGCCGCCGAGCAGCATCAGGCCGGCGAACGGCAGCCCGTAGGCGGTGATGGTCCACGCGCTGCCCGAACTGGACAGCCCCATCTCCTCCTGCAACCGCGGCAGGGCCAGGATCACCACGGTGCCGTCCAGCACCACCATCAGCTGTAACCCGCTGAGCACGAGAATGGCGAGGCCGAAGGCTCGTTTCGTCACCGGATATTTGATAGCTGGGGGGTTATCGAGCACAGTGGGTCACTGTAACCGACTGTCGCCGGCCGCTACCGGCACGGCGCTGAACCCGGCCGTGGGCCCGATCACAATGATCGCGGGCGGCCGGATCCCTTCGGCGCGGACGCGTTCGGCGACATCGGCGAGTGTGGCCCGCAGTACCCGCTGACCACGCAGGGTGCCCTCCTGGATCACCGTGGCCGGGGTTTCGGCGGGGCGGCCACCCGCGCGCAGGACCGCCGCGAACTGTTCGATCCGCTCCACCGCCATCATCAGGACCAGGGTGCCGCGCAGCTGGGCCAGCGCCGGCCAATCGACCAGCGAATCCGGATGGTCCGGCGGGATATGACCACTGACCACCACGAACTCATGGGTCACCCCGCGATGGGTGACCGGGATCCCGGCGGCCGCCGGAACCGAGATCGGGCTGGTGACTCCCGGCACCACCGTCACCGGCACCCCGGCGTCGACACAGGCCTCGAGTTCCTCGTAACCGCGGCCGAACACATAGGGATCACCGCCCTTGAGCCGGACCACGAACTTGCCCGCCCGGGCACCGTCCACCAGCGCCTGATTGATCGCGTCCTGCGCCATCGCGCGTCCGTACGGGATCTTGGCCGCGTCCACCACCTCGACATCGGGCCCCAGCTCGGCCAGCAGCTCCGGCGGGGCCAGCCGGTCGGCCACCACCAGATCGGCCCGGGCCAGGAGCCGGCGGCCGCGCACGGTGATCAGGTCCGGGTCGCCGGGCCCACCACCGACCAGGGCGACTCCGGGCGTCATGGGGGTCGCGTCGTCGGTGACCACACCCGATTGCAGCGCTTCCAGCAGTGCCGTGCGGACCGCGGCCGAGCGTCGATGCCGGCCGCCGGCCAGTACGCCCAGGGTCATCCCGTCGTAACGGGCGGTCGCCGGGGTGACCGCCGTGCCGGATTGCGCGTGATCGGCGCGGACGCAGAAGATCCGGCGCCGAGTGGCCTCGGCGACGACGGCGGCATTGGTCTCGGGTCCGTCGGTGCAGGCGATGGCGTACCAGGCGCCGTCGAGGTCACCGTCGGCGTAATCGCGCAGCCTGAGCGTGATCTGACCCGCGGTGGCCATCGCCTCGACCGCTGGGGTGGCCGCCCGGGTGATCACCTCGACGGCCGCGCCGGCGGCGATGAGCAGGCCCAACCGGCGCTGTGCCACACTGCCTCCACCCACGACGACGACCCGGCGTCCGTTCAGATCGAGTCCCACCAGGTAGTTCGAGTCCCCGGCGGACAGGTTGTCGGTATCGGCTGACGTGTTCGGCACAAGACTCGAGCCTACGGCCCGGGGTGGCGCAGTCCGCAGCCGCCCGCCGGGGGCCCAGGCCCCGGATCAGGTGAGGACGACCAGCTCGGTATCGGAGGCGACCTCGGTGCGCAGTCCCGCCTTGTTCGCGACCCGGGCGACCGCCCGGATATCCCCGAGTTCGGCGCGGGTGAGTACCAGGGCCCGGGCCAGCAGTCCCTTGTGGTGCTTGTTGAAGTGGCTGACCACCGTGCGTGATCCGTCCGCGTGCTCGGTGAGCACCGTCGCGGTGACCGCCCCCGGTACCCGGCCGAGCTGCTGGTAGGTGCCCGATCGCAGGTCCACCACGAGTTCGTCGCCCGCCGCGTCGCGCAGGGCCGGGCCCAGGTGATCACGCCAGACCGCCGCCAGGGTCGGCCGGCCCGGCAGTTTCGAGCCGCCCGACAGCCGGTACGCGGGGATGGGATCACCGGCGCGGACCGCGCCGAAAAGCGCCGAGCCGACCGCGATCCGGGCGAGTGCTTTCGCGCGCTGGGCGCGGGTGAAGGAACTCGCGTCCAGCGCGTCGTACAGAACGCCGGTATAGCGTTCCAGCGCGGGCCGGGTGGGGGAGGTGCGCACCGCGGCATTGCGGGCCAGCTCGGCCTCGGAGCTCTTACCGAGTCCCAGGGCGGCCCGGGCGGCATCCGGGTCGCCGGCCAGTGCGACCAGGTCGCCGATCAGCTGCGCCCGGACCTCGGTGAGCGAGTCGAAGGCCAGCGCCGACAGCTCCAGCGGGCCGCCGGAACCGCCGTCGGATTTGGTTTCGGAAGGGGGGAGCAGCACCAGCACGACCGGTTACGGTACCGGTCGCCGCCGCGCCCGCCCGCCGGCCCCGGCGGGACGGATCCGGGGTCCGGCGGCCGTCCCGAGCGCACGGCGCCCACCACCGGTAATCGAATGTGGCCGGCGGACGCACAGGGGCTACGCTGGGCAACCGTGATCACCCGCCTCTCCCGACTGTTCCTCCGTACGTTGCGCGACGACCCCGCCGACGCCGAGGTGCCCAGCCACAAGCTGCTGGTGCGTGCCGGCTATGTGCGCCGGATCGCGCCGGGTGTGTACTCGTGGCTGCCGCTGGGCCTGCGGGTGCTGCACAAGGTGGAGGAGGTGGTGCGCGAGGAGATGAACGCCATCGGCGCGCAGGAGATCTCGCTACCGGCGCTGCTGCCGCGCGACCCCTACGAGGCCACCAACCGCTGGACCGAATACGGTGACGCCCTGTTCCGGCTCCAGGACCGCAAGGGCGCCGACTATCTGCTCGGTCCCACCCACGAGGAGCTGTTCACTCTCACCGTCAAGGGCGAGTACAACTCCTACAAGGACCTGCCGGTCACCCTGTACCAGATCCAGGCCAAGTACCGCGACGAGGAACGGCCCCGGGCCGGCATCCTGCGCGGCCGCGAGTTCATCATGAAGGACTCCTATTCCTTCGACCTGGACGAGGACGGGCTGAAGGCCAGCTATACCGCGCACCGCGAGGCCTACCAGCGCATCTTCGACCGGCTCGGCGTGCAGTACGTGATCGTCGCCGCGACCTCCGGCGCCATGGGCGGCAGTGCCTCCGAGGAGTTCCTGGCCGACAGCCCGGTCGGTGAGGACACCTACGTGGTGTGCCGGGAGTCCGGGTACGCCGCGAATGTGGAGGCCGTGGTCACCCCGGCGCCCGACCCGCTGCCCCTCGAAGGGCAGCCCGCGGCGCAGGTCCACGACACCCCCGACACCCCCACCATCGCGACCCTGGTGGACTGGGCGAACGGTGCGGGCATCGCTGAGCGCTTCGGCCGCCCGGTGACCGCCGCGGACACGCTGAAGAACGTCATGGTGAAACTGCGGCATCCCGACGGGAAGACCGAGATCGTCGGTATCGGCGTACCCGGCGACCGCGAGGTCGACGACAAACGTCTCGGCGCCTCGGTCGAACCGGCCGAGGTCGAACTGCTCACCGACGCCGATTTCGCCGCCAACCCCTTCCTGGTGAAGGGCTATATCGGCCCGAAGGGATTGCAGGCCAACGGTATCCGCTACCTGGTCGATCCGCGGGTGGTCACCGGAACCTCCTGGATCACCGGTGCCGACGAGCCCGGCAAGCATATCGTCGGCCTGGTGTCCGGCCGCGATTTCACCCCGGACGGCACCATCGAGGCCGCGCAGGTGCGCGACGGGGATATATCGCCCGACGGCCGTGGCCCGCTGGTCGCGGCGCGCGGTATCGAGATCGGCCACATCTTCCAGCTCGGCTACAAGTACACCGACGCCTTCGAGGTCGATGTGCTGGGGGAGAACGGTAAACCGGTGCGGCTCGTGATGGGGTCCTACGGGATCGGTGTCTCGCGCATGGTCGCGGTCATCGCCGAACAGCAGCACGACGACAAGGGACTGCGCTGGCCGTCGGAGGTCGCGCCGTACGACGTGCACGTGGTGATCGCCAACAAGGACGAGGCCGCCCGGGCCGGTGCCGAAGAAGTGGTGGCGGCGCTGCACGCGCAGGGTCTCGACGTGCTCTTCGACGACCGCACCGCCTCGCCCGGGGTGAAGTTCAAGGATGCCGAACTGCTCGGTATGCCCTACGTGTTGGTGATCGGCCGGGGCTGGGCCGAGGGCAAGGTCGAGCTGCGTGACCGGTTCACCGGCGAGGCCCAGGACGTGCCCGCCGAATCCGCGGTCGAGGCGGTGCTCGCCCGGGTTCGCGGCTAGCGGTCGCTCCGCTCGCCGCGCGGCTCGTCAGCGGTGCCGACGGGTGGCCTGCTCGGCGAGCTGGAGCGCGGCGGCGCGCGTCGCGGTCGCGGCGGTCTGCTCGCCGGTGATGGAGAAGCTGATGATGGCGCCCTCGTGCAGGCTGAGCAGCTGTACGGCGAGCAGATCCGGATCTGCGGCCCCGGCCGCCGCGGCCAGTTCCCGGAAGAGATCGCGTAGCCAGGTCTTCTCCTCGACGATCACCTGCCGCCCCGGGTGATCGGGATCGGGTAGTTCGGCGAAAGCATTGATGAACCCGCACCCTCTGCTGTTGGTCGGCAGCCATTCCGGGAGGACGTCGAAGGGCGCCAGTAGTCGCCGTATCGAATCGGTCTCCGCCGCGAGGTGGGTAGCGATGCGAGCCCGCCAGCGCCGGTCCCGATCTTCGAGGTAGGTGACGAGCAGGCCGTCCTTGGATCCGAAACGGTCGTACAGCGTGCGTTTGGTGACGCCGGATTCGGCGGCGATGGTATCGACACCGACGGCATGGATACCGCGCGAGTAGAAGAGCTCGCCGGCGGTGTCCAGAATGCGCCGGGCGCCCGGGGTCAGTTCCTCCCTGCCCGCAGTGCCGGTCATATCCACCTCCTTGCCTTCACAGGTCAGTGTACCTATCGTAGAGGACGCCGAACTTTACAGATCTGTGTAGTGGAGGTCGATATGTCGCGCACGATACGGGTGTTGGTGCGATTCGCCCGAGATTTCGCCGTCGGGGTACATGCCGGCCACGGCATCCGGCACGGTGTGCCGGAGCGTGGCGTCCGCCGTCGCGGTCGTACTGCCGAAGGGCGCGCAGTGGTGGGGTGGACCCCGGCCTCCCGTCCGGAACCGGGGGGCCGGGAGGTTCAGGCCTGTGGGCCCGGCTCGGCACCGGTCAGTAGTTCTCTCGTATGAGTGGCAAGCCGCTCGGCCGCCGCGATATCGAATGCGGTACCCGTCGTGTCGACCGGGGTGTCCTGCATAAAGGCGGACAGAGGCGTCACTGGCGGGTGGTCGAGGTGGTGCATGATGCGAGCGACAGCGGCTCCGGTGGGTTGCCCACGTCGGCGCATATCGGCCACTGTCGCCGCATCCTTGGCGGAATAGGACCCGGTGAATCCGGTCGCGGTCAGCCCCGGGTGTAGGAGTAGATAGCGGATGCCACTGTTCGCGTGCTCGCGCACGAAGGTGACCGCGAGCAGATCGCTGAGTTTGCCGCACTGGTGCATGACCGCGTCCGGGTCGTAGCCGCGGGCGAACTGGAGGTCGTCCCAGTTGATCCGGGCGAGATCGCCACCCGGGCCGGAAAGGTCCAGCACGATCGGCGCGGTGGACCGGCCGAGTGTCTCGGCCAGGCCGTGGGTGAGAAGGTAGCGGCTGAGGTAGAACAGGGCGAACGACGCCTCGAAGCCGTCGGCGGTCAGCGCACGCGATGATCGGTAATACCGTGCCCCCAGGGTGAGGATATCGATCGCCGGATAAGCACTGCGCACATGGTCGATGACACGGTAGTTCTCGCTCACCAGGCTCAGGTCGGCGGGCAGAACTTCCAAGCGGTCCGTAGCGCCGAGCCGGGCCGCCGCCGCGAGAACGGCTTCGGCTTTCGCCGGACTCCTGCCGATGACGACCACGTGATCGCCCCGTTCGAGCAGGGTCTGCGCCAGTTTCCGCCCGATACCGTCCGTGCCGCCGGTGATCACCGCGGTTTTCATGGTCCTCTCCGTCCCTTTACGTCCCACTGGACTGACGAGTCTTATTTTCTGGACTCTTGGGTCTAAAGAGTGAAGCTCCGGGAAGTATTCCCGGTCTGGAAAACTGGTCTCGCGGGTCTAGGGTGAAAAGCATGGACTCGGTTACCGTTCCCGCCCGCGGTCGTATCGACAAACAGCAGGCGATACTCGACGCCGCCTTCGTGGTGTTCGGCCGGACCGGCTACGCGCAGACTCGGATGGACCGGATCGCCGCGGAAGCGGGAGTCGCCAAAGCGACGGTGTACAGCCATTTCGGCGATAAGGAGCAGGTCTTCCGCGCGGCGGTGCGATCGCTGTCGGAGGCCGCGCTGGCCGCGAACCTGGCCGTGCTCGACCGGCTGACGGAACCGGGGCCGGATCTCGCGGCAACGCTGCGTGACATTGGCGGCGCACTTCTCCGGTGCTACTGCTCTGCGGAATCCCGGGCGCTACGCCGTCTCCTGTGTGCCGAAGCCGGGCAGTTCCCCGACCTGCTCGA
This sequence comes from Nocardia grenadensis NBRC 108939, assembly GCF_001613445.1. Lineage (GTDB taxonomy): Bacteria > Actinomycetota > Actinomycetes > Mycobacteriales > Mycobacteriaceae > Nocardia > Nocardia grenadensis. The sequence goes on along the minus strand of NZ_BDCJ01000029.1, from coordinate 21,568 downwards.
TATCGCCGACGGCGTGAGCGATCGCGTCGGCCGGGCATTGGCCGACCGGCTCGCTCGGTTCGCCGTCGCGGGCGTGCTGCGGATCGGCGAACCCGACATCGCGGCGGCGCATTGGGCCGCGTTGCTCACTGCCTCGCTTCGGTCGCGCCACCGGTTCGGCGACGAGTCGCCGTCCGAGCGCGAGCTGGACCGAGCGGTCGACGCCGCGGTGCGCACGTTCCTGGCCGCGTACGGAGTGTGATCCATGGGTGCGGCCGGTGGGTGAGGTGCCCGCGGGTACGCGGGCCGCGCTGCGGTTCGAGATCACCGGCCGTGTGGCCGGCCGCCTCGCCATCGTGGTCGAGCACATCACCCGGCTGCGCGATGGTATGTGACCGGACTGGCGCGACCCGCGCAGCCCGGCGGCTCCTGCCGGGTGGAGATCACCGGCGAACCCTCCTACGCGGTGGACATCTGTCCGTCCAGCCGGCACGGTGATCACAATTACGCGGCGATCCTGGCCGGAGTGGGCCGGGTGGTCAACGCCATACTCGACGTGGTGGCCGCCGAACCGGGTACCCGAACCACTGGTGGCCTGCCGTTGTACACCGGCCCGGGCCTCGCGGACCACGGCTGACCGCAAGGATCTTCCTGCGGATTCGGCGACGATCCGGCAACCCACCTAAGCTCGGATGCCGGAGCGTACGAGCTGCTGGCTCGGCGCCGAACCTCCAGGGAAGGTGCGCTGTATGTATGAGCCCGAACGGTCCGGCCATCGCGAGCCGAACCTGACCGAATTGCGCGAACGGGCCGCGCACGGTGATTCCGACGCCGTCGCGCAACTGCTGGATATCGGGGACGAGCGCACAGATGCCGTGGATCTGAGCGAGTACGACCTCGGCCTGGACGCCGAGCCGGACGGCGAGGCCGACGAGTAGGTCCAACCCGGGGAAAGCCGACGCCGATCCGGCCGGAGCACCGATCACACGGTGCTCCGGCCGGGTCGCTTGTAGGGTGGGTCGACATGGGAACCGCTCCGGCACTCACCCCGGAGCGCACGTCTATCCGGAGCCCGGCGATATTCCCGGCGCACGCGCGGGCCGCGCTCGGAAACCGGTTGCGTGCCCCCGGCGTCACCGTGCTGTGGGTGGCGGCCGGGCTCATCGCCGCACAACTCGCGGTCCGGGCGTGGGTGACCGCGCACGGCTATTTCTACTGGGACGATCTGATCCTGGCCGGCCGGGCCGGGACGCTGCCGCTGCTGTCCGGTGAGTTGCTGCTGCACGACCACGACGGTCATTTCATGCCGCTGGCCTTCGCGGTGTCCTGGCTGGTCACCGCCGTCGCGCCGCTGAACTGGGGGGCGACCGCGGTCATGTTGCTGGCCGGCCAGCTGGCGGCCTCGCTCGCGGTGCTGCGCATGCTGCTGGTCTTACTCGGGCGGCGCCGGGCACTGCTGATCCCCCTGGCGTTCTATCTGTTCTCCCCGCTGACCCTTCCCGCGTTCGCCTGGTGGTCGGCGGCGCTGAACGCGCTACCCCTGCAATTCGCGCTCGCCTGGGTGGTGGGCGACGCGGTGCTGCTGGACCGTACCGGCCGCCGCCGGTACGCGATCTCCGGAGTCCTGGTCACGACGGTGGGGTTGCTGTTCTTCGAGAAAGCGGTCGTGGTGCCGTTCGTGGCGTTCGCCGTGGTCCTGCTGCGGCGCTACGTCGACGGGCGCGGCCCGGCCGTGCCGGAGGTGCTGCGACGCGGTGCGGGGCTGTGGGGCGGGGCCGCGGCAGTGCTCGCGCTGTGGGCGGTGGTCTATCTGGCGGCGGCCGGGGTCTCGGGCGGCGAGGGCGGCTCCGCCGACCTGGCTCATATGCTGCCCCGCGCGACCTGGGCCGCGGTGGTGACCGCGCTGCTGGGCGGGCCGTGGGGCTGGGAACGGTGGGTGCCGTCGGCGCCGTGGGCGGTCGCTCCCGGCTGGGCGGTCTGGACGGCGTGGGCGCTGTTGGCCGCCGGAATACTGCTGACGGTCCGGGCGCGGCGCGTGGTCTGGCCGGTATGGGTGGCGGCGGCGTTCTATGTACCTGCGGTGCAGATACCGGTGGTCCTGATGCGGGCGGGACCCAACACCGTCGACGAACTCATGATGTCGCTGCGCTATCTGGCCGATGCCGCGGTGGTTCTCACCGCCGCGGGCGCGCTGATCCTGCGGGCTTTCGCTCATGGCCGTGCGAGGGGCGGTGCCGCGCGGGAAGGCCCGGCAGGCGACAGGCGCGGCAGTCGGTGGCGCGGATGCGTCCCGGCGGCCGTCGTGGTGACCGTCTTCGCGCTGAGCAGTCTCTGGTCCACCTACACTTTCACCCGCAGCTGGTCCGAGGGGCCGACGAAAGCCTATGTGACCACGGTGAAGTCTGAGTTCGCCCGATGGGACGGAGCGCCGCTGCTCGCCCAGGAGGTGCCCTGGACCGTGCTCAATCCGACGGCCTATCCCGAGAACGAGGCGGGCCGAGTGCTCTCGTCGATCGCCCCGCCCGGCGCTTTCGCCGCGGCCACCGACCGCCTGCGAATGATCACCGACTCCGGCGCCTTCGCCGACGCCCGGGTCTGGTGGAACCGCGGGATCCCGCCCGGCCCGGAACCGGGCTGTGGTTACCGGATCGGCGGGGATCTCTCGGTCCGGGTCCCGCTCGACGGCCCCATGATCGCGCACGAGTGGACCGCCCAACTCAACTATTTCGCCGACCGCGACGCGACTCTCACCGTAGGTCTCGAACGTGGCGACCGGGTGCAGGCGCCGGTACGGGCGGGTCTGAATACCGTCTACGTGCGGATCGTCGGCAGTGGTTCGGCACTGATCATCCGGAACGGGACCCCCGGATCGGTGGTGTGCCTGGGCACCGGCCCGGTCGGGGTCGCGTCGTATTCGTAGCGAGGTGCCGCCGCGCCGGCGGTCCGGGGGCCGGTTCTTCCGGTGGCCGAATCCGCTTGCCGAGCATGTCTTCCCACCCCCGGTGGTAGTGGCCGTGAGTGACGGTGGTTACGTGTCGGATGTCGCGTGGCGTCCGGGCCACGGTCGAGCGGCCGAGTCGATCGGGCGTCGGCGACCGCGGTTTCGTACACAGTAGAGCGGCCGCGGTCGTGACGACCGGGCCCGAGGGTGAAACGAGGCGGTGGCGATGATCGAGGACGGTGCATCCGTGGACTCCGTCACCGGCGAACTGACCACCAGGCTCGGGGCGGTCGGGGGGTCCGCCGGCGAGGTGATGCGCCGCGGCGTGCGGGACGCGGCCGGGGGTGCGCAGACCATCGCCCTGCTGATGGAGGCCGACGCGGCGGCCGTGCAGCACGTGGGGCCGGCCGATATCGCCGCCGCGGCCGCGCCGGGCTCCACGGAACTCACGCCCTCCGCGGAGCGCCCCCTCCCGGCCGCGGAGCCCACCGAGACCCGTACGGCCGATCACTACCCGGGATCCGCCGACCGGCTCGCGGCCGGTGTATCCCCGGACTCCACGGCACCCGCGGCGATCGGTGGAGGGGTGGGCGGCGACCGGCCGCCGCCGGATCCGGCACCGCATGCGCCGGCCGAGGCGCACCCGGCCCCGGGCACCCCCGCGACCCCGGAGCCACCCGAGCCCACCCCCGGCCCGCAGGTCGCGGGCCCACCCCCGGCCGCGGGACAGCAATCGGCGGTACCGGTCCCCACCGCTGACAACCCGCCCCGGACCGACGCCGCGGTGCCGCCGGGCGACCCGATCGCCGCGGCGGCCGGGCACACGCCGTGGACGCCCACGGGAGCGGAACAGGCATCCGGTCATCCGCCCGGATCCACGCCGTGGAACTCGGGGACGGGCTCGTCGATGCCCTACCTCCCCGGCATGCCGGGCGGGCTGGGCTCGCTCACCCCGCAGGAACGCCCACCGCGGGGCGGTGCGCCCTGGTCGCGTGGCCGGGGTAGCCAGGAAGGCACGGTCTTCCCCCGGCCCCGGCCCGATCGGCCGCACTCGACCAACCGCACGGAATGGGCACCGCCCTGATCCGGTACCGGATCAGCGCTGCCCGGGGAACGCGGTGGTCGCCGGCGTGATACCGGCCGCCGCCTGCCAGGTGGCACGCCGCCCGGCCGATTCGGTGAGCGCGTCCAGACCGGTGCGCCGGATGAGCTCGGTACCGGCGTGCTCGATCACCGCGCGCCAGGCCACAGCGGTATCGGTTTCCACCACGACGGCCAGCCGGGCGGCCGACGCCGGGTCGGTGACCTCGACGGGCACGGTGTAAGCGGGCTCGGGAGGCGGCGCGGCGGCCCCGTCAGCGATGAGGAGATCGACCGTGCCGTCGCGGCGGGCGCGATGCGCGGCGGTGTGCTCGTTGACCGTGCGCCGCAACTCCGGGCTCGTATGGGCGGCGATCACGCCGTAGGCGTAGACGGCCGCGTATTCGGCGTCGAGGGCATCCCGCAACGCCTGCTGTTGGGTACCGCTCATACCAGCAGCACCCCCACCTGAACCGCGCAGGCGGCGCTGATCGAGGCGAGCAGGCCCGCCCGGTAGCCGGACTGGGTGACGGCGAGATCGGCCGCGGCCCGCTGCGAGGACGTCAGCCGATCGCGCAGCGCGGCGATACTCGGCGGCGTCTCCGGGGCCGGGGTGGTGGTGGGCGCCGGCGTGCGCACGGCGGGGGTCGTGCCGTCGCCGTAGATACCGATCGCCCGATCGATCTCGGTGCGCAGCGCCGTGGCGTGCGCGGTGCGTTCCGTGGCGATAACGGTGAGCGCGTCCGTGCGTTGCGGTTCGATTGCGATGGCGGCGGTGGCCGCCGCGGCATCGCTGCGGGCCGAGAATTCCTGAGCGACCAGGACATCCGGCTCGGTGATCGGATCCTCCGCGCAGGCGACCAGGGCGCCGGTGGCGAACAGCCCGACCGTGCCGCCGCCCGCGACCCGTAGCGCGGTACGGCGATTCATCCGGCGGGCGCGGCCCGGCCGGTCGGGGAAGGGGCCGCGGGGAGGCCCGGCCGCGGGCCGGTCGGTAACGCGCTCGGTCACCGGACCATCGTGCCAGACCGGAGGAGTCACCCGACTGTGGGCACCACCGGGTGGACTTACCGCAGACCGCTGGTCCTTTCCCTTCCCTGGGCGCGTTACGCTGGATCACCGGCACAGAACATTTCCGTCCGCGTGACAACTGAACCAGGAGCTGCCCATATGCCCATGCCGACCGAGGAGAGGGTGAGCCGGCTCGTCGCCGGACTCGTCGCCGGTCGAGGATTCGATCTCGAGGGTGTCGAGGTTTCGACCGCGGCGGGACAGACCCGGGTACGGGTTATCGTGGACAGTGACCGCAGCGCCGACCTGGATAGTATCGCCGAACTCAGCGCGCAGGTGTCGGCTTGCCTGGACGACGCGGACGACGAATTCGAGGCCGCCCGGTACCTGCTCGAGGTGACGACCCCGGGGATCGAACGCCCGCTCACCGCCCCCCGGCACTGGCGCCGGGCTCGCGGCCGGAAGGCCGAGATCACCTTGAAGCCGGGCGTCGCACCGCCGGAGCCCGGCCTGCCGACGCGCTTCACCGCCCGGATCGGTGTCCTCGAGGATGACCGGATCGCGCTGGTACTGAGTGGTAGACCCGGACCACGCCTGGTGAGCGTCGGTCTGGCCGATATCGCACGCGCCGTGGTGGAAGTGGAATTCTCCCCACCGAACGCGCGCGAACTCGAACTCGCCGGGGGCGTCGCCGCCGGCCGCCCACCCGCGGGAGTGGACGCCGCGGAACTCACCGGAACTGCTGTCGCCGCGTCCGATTCGACCGAAGGGACCATGGAATGAACATCGAAATCGAAGCCCTGCGCGCCATCGTGGCGGATAAGGGGATATCGATCGAAACCGTGATCTCCGCGATCGAATCCGCGCTGCTCACCGCCTACAAGCACACCGAGGGCCATCAACCCGACGCCCGGGTAGAGATCAATCAGCGCACCGGGGTCGTGCGAGTGCTCGCCACCGAACTCGACGCCGACGGCAATGTGATCTCCGAATGGGACGACACCCCGGAGGGTTTCGGCCGGATCGCCGCCACCACCGCGCGCCAGGTCGTGCTGCAGCGGTTGCGGGACGCCGAGAACGAGAAATCCTTCGGCGAGTTCTCGACCCACGAGGGCGATATCGTCGGCGGCGTGGTGCAGCGCGACGCGCGCGCCAATGCCCGCGGCACGGTGGTGGTGCGGATCGGCAGCGAGTTGCACGGGGCCGAGGGGCTGATCCCGTCCGCCGAGCAGGTGCCCGGGGAGAACTACGAGCACGGTGACCGGATCAAGTGCTATGTGGTGGGGGTGTCGCGGGGCCCGCGTGGTCCGCAGATCACGCTGTCGCGGACCCATCCCAATCTGGTCCGGCGGCTGTTCGCGCTGGAGGTGCCCGAGATCGCGGACGGGTCGGTGGAGATCGTGGCGGTGGCCCGGGAAGCGGGGCACCGGTCCAAGATCGCGGTGCGCTCCACGGTCTCCGGAGTGAACGCCAAGGGCGCCTGTATCGGTCCGATGGGGCAGCGGGTGCGCAATGTGATGAGCGAACTGGCCGGCGAGAAGATCGACATCATCGATTACGCCGACGATCCGGCGACCTTCGTCGGCAATGCGCTGTCGCCGTCGAAGGTGGTTTCCGTCACAGTTGTGGATCCGGATGCGCGAGCCGCCCGGGTGATCGTCCCGGATTTCCAGCTCTCGCTGGCCATCGGCAAGGAGGGGCAGAACGCCCGTCTCGCGGCCCGGCTCACCGGCTGGCGGATCGATATCCGCAGCGACGCGGCCCCGGACGCCGGCGGCGCGGTGCGAACGGAGGCGCATCGCCGGTGACGGCCCACCCCGAATCGGCGTCCGCGCGGCCGACCCCCCGCGACCAGCGAACACGCCGGACCGACTCGGTCCGCGCGACGTCATCGGGGGCGGGGTTGGAGGGCACGCAGCGGTCGGCGGTAGAGTGGTACGAGGTTCGGTCCGAGTCTTCGGTTACCGACTGCGAACGCGGCGACGAGTCGGCGGCGCTCCGGCGCCCGGTGGCTCCGGTGCGAACGTGTGTCGGTTGCCGGAAACGCGAACCGGCCCCCGAACTGCTGAGGATCGTGGTGTGCGGATGTTCGACCGGCGACGGTACGGACACTGTGACGATCGTTCCCGATCCACAGCGCAGACTTTCCGGGCGGGGTGCGTGGCTGCACCCCTTTTCGGCTTGTCTGAGCACTGCGGTTCGGCGCCGAGCGATCGGCAGAGCACTACGAGTGTCCGGACATCTGGATATCTCAGCCGTTGAGCAACACCTCGAGAACAGGCACGAGCACTCATGAGCACACCGTGAAGTACCAACGATGAACGTCCATCGGAGTTAACCCGAGGTCGTGCGGGTCCCCGCCAGCAGGCGGGCGGCACTGCTCGACCTCTCAGTGAGGAGAGCAGTGGCAGGCAAGGCCCGCGTGCACGAGTTGGCAAAAGAACTCGGTGTCACGAGTAAAGAACTACTCGCGAAGCTCAAGGAGCAGGGCGAGTTCGTGAAGTCTGCGTCGTCGACGGTGGAGGCACCCGTCGCGCGCCGATTGCGCGAATCGTTCGCGGCGAAAACCGCCCCGGCGAAATCCGGATCCAACGGATCCAAGACCACAGCGCGCCCCGGCCCCTCGGGTGCGGCGAAACCCGCGGCGCCCGGCCCCCGTCCCGGACCGCGGACCCCCGCGGCTCCGAGCCCGGCCGACACCGCGCCGACCGCCGAGTCCTCCGTGGCTCCGGCCGCCGGTAGCGCCCCGAAACCCGCGGGCCCGCGTCCCGGCCCCGCGGTGAAACCGGGGCCGCCGCCCCGGGAGCCCGAGCGCCCGCAGGCCCAGGCTCCCGCGGCCGGACCGGCCACCTCCGGCGCCCGCCCGGCGGCGGGCAACGCCCCGCGTCCCGGTCAGCCGCGTCCCGCCGCCCCCGGTCAGAGCCCGGCGCGTCCGGGCCCGAAACCCGGCCCCAAGACCCCGCGTGTCGGCAACAACCCGTTCTCGTCGGCTCCCGAGCGTGAGCGTCCGACCCCACGTCCGCAGCCGGGCCCCCGCCCGACCCCGGGCCAGGGCGGCCCGCGTCCCGGTCCGGCGCAGGGCGGTCCGCGCCCGCAGCAGGGCGGTCCCCGTCCCGGCCAGAACGCCCCGCGTCCCGGCCCCGGTGGTGCCCGTCCCGCGGCCGCTCAGGGCGGTCCCCGTCCCGGTGGGCCGCGTCCGAGCCCCAACTCCATGCCCCCGCGCCCGACTCCCGGTGCGATGCCCCAGCGTTCGGCCCGTCCGGGTCCGGCCGCGGGTGGTCGCCCGGGTCGTCCCGGTGGCGGCCCCGGTGGCGGCGGCCGTCCCGGTGGCGGTGGTGGTGGCTACCGTGGTGGCGGCGGCGCCCCCGCCGGTACCGGTGCTCCCGCCGGTGGTGGCGGTTTCCGCGGTCGTCCCGGTGGCGGCGGTGGCCGTCCGGGCGGCCCCGGTGGCCGCGGTGGTGCGGCCGGTGCGTTCGGCCGTCCCGGCGGTGCGCCCCGGCGTGGTCGCAAGTCGAAGCGGCAGAAGCGCCAGGAATATGATTCGATGCAGGCCCCGTCGGTCGGCGGCGTGCGGTTGCCCCGTGGCAACGGTGAGGTGATCCGCCTCGCTCGTGGCGCGTCACTGTCCGATTTCGCGGAGAAGATCGACGCGAACCCGGCCGCCTTGGTCCAGGCCCTGTTCAACCTGGGCGAAATGGTCACCGCGACGCAGTCGGTCAACGACGAGACCCTCGAGCTGCTCGGCGGCGAGATGAACTACGTCGTGCACGTGGTCAGCCCCGAGGACGAGGACCGCGAACTGCTGGAATCGTTCGACCTGACCTACGGTGAGGACGAGGGCGGCGAAGAGGACCTCGAGCAGCGTCCGCCCGTGGTCACCGTCATGGGCCACGTTGATCACGGTAAGACCCGACTGCTGGACACCATCCGTAAGGCCAACGTCCGCGAGGGCGAGGCCGGCGGTATCACCCAGCACATCGGCGCCTACCAGGTGCTCACCCATCTGGGCGACGACGACCGGCTCATCACCTTCATCGACACCCCGGGTCACGAGGCGTTCACCGCCATGCGTGCCCGCGGTGCGAAGGCCACCGATATCGCGATCCTGGTGGTCGCCGCCGACGACGGTGTCATGCCGCAGACGGTGGAGGCGATCAACCACGCGCAGGCGGCCGACGTGCCGATCGTGGTGGCGGTCAACAAGATCGACAAGGAAGGCGCGAACCCGGAGAAGATCCGGCAGCAGCTGACCGAATACGGCCTGGTGGCCGAGGAGTACGGCGGCGAGACCATGTTCGTCGATATCTCCGCCAAACAGGGCACCAATATCGACGCCCTGCTGGAGGCCGTGCTGCTCACCGCGGACGCCGCGCTCGACCTGCGGGCGAACCCGGAACAGGACGCCCAGGGTGTGGCCATCGAAGCGCACCTGGACCGCGGTCGCGGCCCGGTGGCCACGGTGCTCATCCAGCGCGGCACGCTGCGGGTCGGCGATTCCATCGTCGCCGGCGACGCCTACGGCCGCGTTCGCCGGATGGTCGACGAACACGGCGCCGATGTCGAGGCGGCCCTGCCGTCGCGGCCGGTGCAGGTGGTCGGCTTCACCTCGGTGCCCGGCGCCGGTGACAACCTGCTGGTGGTGGATGAGGACCGGATCGCCCGCCAGATCGCCGACCGGCGCAACGCGCGTAAGCGCAACGCGCTGGCCGCGCGCAGCCGCAAGCGCATCAGCCTGGAAGATCTGGATGCCGCGCTGAAGGAGACCAGCGAGCTCAACCTCATCCTCAAGGGCGACAACTCCGGTACCGTCGAGGCGCTGGAAGAGGCCCTGCTCGGGATCCAGGTCGACGACGAGGTGCGTCTGCGGGTTATCGACCGTGGTGTCGGTGGTGTCACCGAGACCAACGTCAACCTGGCCTCGGCATCGAACGCGATCATCATCGGGTTCAATGTCCGGGCCGAAGGCAAGGCCACCGAGCTGGCCAACCGCGAAGGCGTGGACATCCGGTACTACTCGGTGATCTACCAGGCCATCGACGAGATCGAGAGCGCGCTCAAGGGCATGCTCAAGCCGATCTACGAAGAGGTGGAACTGGGCCGCGCCGAGATCCGGGCGATCTTCCGGTCGTCCAAGATCGGTCTCATCGCCGGTTGCATGGTCACCTCGGGCAGCGTCAAGCGCAATGCCAAGGCCCGGCTGCTGCGCGACAACGTGGTGGTCGCCGAATCCACGACGATCAACTCGTTGCGCCGGGAGAAGGACGATGCCACCGAGGTCCGCGAGGGCTTCGAATGCGGTATGACGCTGACCTACTCCGATATCAAGGAAGGCGACATCATCGAGGCCTACGAGTTGCGCGAGAAGCCGCGCGACTGAGTTGATACGGACCGGGCGGAATTCCACCGCCCGGTCCGGTCATCGATTTCGGCACAGCGGTGCACCGGCCCGGTGCGGTACCGCCGGGCCGGGAAGTCGCCATAACCGGGAGGTTGCGTGTACCTCGGTGCACTCGAATTCGACATCCTGCTGGGTGATGTGCACTCGTTGAAGGAGAAGCGTTCGGTGGTCCGGCCGATATTGGCCGAACTCCAGCGCTTCGGGGTGAGCACCGCCGAAGCGGGGGAACACGACCGATACCGCCGCACCCTGCTCGGGGTGGCGATGGTGTCGGCCGGAATGGACCATCTGACGGCCGTGCTGGATCGGTGCGAACGGCATGTCGCGGCACGTCCGGAGTTACAGTTGCTGGCAGTACGCCGGCGTGTCTTCGGACCCGAGGACTGACCGGCCGCGAGTGAAATCAGCGGTGGCCGCGGTCCGTGCGGCGAGTTCTCGCGCGGACCGTCCCACCGTCGCTGAACAGGGAAAGGAGCGGCCATGGTGGATCAAGCCAGGGCACGCCGGCTCGCCAAGCGGATCTCCGCGATCGTGGCCACGGCAATCGAATACGAAATCAAGGATCCGCGGCTGCGTTTCGTCACCGTCACCGATGCGCGGGTGACCGGCGATCTGCACGATGCGACGATCTTCTACACGGTGATGGGTGAAACCGTCGACGCCGAGCCCGACTACGACGCCGCGGCCGCCGGCCTGGAGAAGGCCAAGGGGGTGCTGCGGTCGAAGGTGGGCGCGGGCACCGGGGTGAAGTTCACTCCCACGCTCAGCTTCGTGCTCGATACCGTGCCGGACGCGGCGCGCCAGATGGAGAATCTGCTGGCGCGGGCGCGAGCCGCCGACGACGAGGTCGCGCGGGTGGCCGCCGAGGCCACCCCGGCAGGCGACGCGGACCCGTACAAAACGCCCCGCGAAGACGACTGAGTCGCGGCCGCTATGACCACAACCGGTGCCGCTGTCGATTTCACCGCGGCCGTCGGGGCACTGGACAGCGCACGTTCGGTGACCGTTCTGTGCCATATCCAGCCCGATGCCGACACCCTCGGCAGCGGTTTGGCGCTGGCCGCGGTACTGGACCGGCGCGGTGTGCCGGTACGGGTGTCGTTCGCCGAACCGTCCGAACCGGCGGCCGGACTGCGTACCCTGCCGGGGATGCGGTTCCTGGTGCCGCCCGCCGAGGTGCCGGCCGAGGTGGATCTGCTGGTCACGGTGGACTGCGGCAGCGCGGGCCGGCTCGGCACCCTCGCCGACCGGCTGTCCGGGGCGTCGCGCACGCTGGTGATCGACCATCACCGGTCCAATACCCGGTTCGGGGAGATCAACCTGATCGATCCGGACGCCGTGTCCACCGCCAGTGTCATCACAGCACTGTTGGACGCGTGGGGGGAGCGGATCGACGCCGGCATCGCGCACTGCCTGTTCGCCGGACTGGCCACCGACAGCGGGTCCTTCCGCTGGGTGACCCCCGGAACCCACGCGCTGGCCGAACGGTTGCTGGCCACCGGTATCGACGGCGCCGCCATCACCCGCACCCTGATGGACACCCACCCCTTCGCCTGGTTGCGGATGTTGTCGACGGTGCTCGGCTCGGCGCGGCTCGATCGCGCGGCGCACGGCGGAACCGGGCTGGTCGCGGCCTTCGTACTGGCCACCGATCTCGCGGAGGTGCGCCAGGAAGAGGCCGAGAGCGTGGTCGATATCGTGCGTGCGACCGCGGAGGCCGGGATCGCGGCAGTGTTCAAGGAGGCCCGGCCGACCGATGAACGACGTCGCTGGACGGTATCGCTGCGGTCCAAGGACAGCGGTCCCGGGGCCGGCGACGGCGCCGATGTCGCGGCCGTGGCCGCGGGTCTGGGCGGCGGCGGCCATCGCTACGCGGCCGGGTACACGACCTACGGTGAGCCCGCGGACATCCTGGCGCAGTTGCGTACCGCGCTGGGCTAGCGGCGAGCCGCTCGAGACAGTTGAGGAGGCGCCCCGCGGCGCGACCCGGAGCCACCGGGCGAGTACGGACAGGAAGCCGACGATGTACACGGAGCCGACCGGGCCACCGGCCCCGGCGGTGGAGGCCGGCCCCCGGCGGATCCTGGGCCTGGCGCTGCCGACCCTGGGTGTGCTGGTGGCCGAACCGATCTACCTGCTGTTCGACCTCGCGGTGGTGGGCCGGCTGGGGGCACTGGCGCTCGCCGGACTGGCCGTCGGTGGCCTGCTCCTCGCCCAGGTCAGTTCGCAGCTGACCTTCCTCGCCTACGGGACGACCGCCCGCTCGGCGCGGCGGCATGGGGCGGGGGACGAGCCGGGAGCGGTTGAGGAGGGGGTGCAGGCGAGCTGGCTGGCCGTCGGTATCGGACTGGTGATAGTCCTGGTGGTGCAGGTGGCCGGGGTGCCGATCGCCGGGGCCGTCGCGGGGGACGCGGAGATCGCGGCCGAGGCACTGGCCTGGTTGCGGATCGCCCTGTTCGGGGTGCCGTTGATCCTGCTTTCCATGGCCGGGAACGGGTGGATGCGGGGGGTGCAGCAGACCCGGCGCCCACTCACCTACGTGGTGGTCGGGCTGGGCTTGTCGGGGGTGCTGTGCCCGCTGCTCGTGCACGGCCTCGCCGGGTTGCCGCGGCTGGGCCTGCCCGGTTCCGCGGTGGCGAATGTGGTGGGTCAGGCGGTGACGGCCGGGCTGTTCCAGGGTGCGCTGGCCCGGGCCCGGGTGCCGCTCGGCCCGCGGCTGCCGGTGATGCGGGCCCAGCTGGTGCTGGGCCGTGACCTGATCGTGCGCAGTCTCGCCTTCCAGGCGTGTTTCGTCTCGGCCGCCGCCGTCGCGTCCCGGTTCGGGGCGGCGTCGGTGGCGGCGCATCAGCTGGTATTGCAACTGTGGAACTTCCTGGCCCTCACCCTGGATTCCCTGGCCATCGCGGCGCAGACGCTGGTGGGGTCGGCGCTGGGCGCCCGGAACGCGGCGGGCGCGCGGGCGGTGGCCCGCCGGGTGACCGGGTGGTCGGAGGTGTTCGCGCTGGGCCTGGCCGTGGCCTTCGCGGCGGGCGCGGCACTGATCCCACCGCTGTTCACCACCGACGCGTCGGTGCTGGACCGGACCGGTGTCGTGTGGTGGTACTTCGTGGCGATGATCCCGGTGGCCGGTGTGGTGTTCGCACTGGACGGGGTGCTGCTGGGCGCGGGGGACGCCGCTTATCTGCGCACTACCACACTGGGGGCGGCCCTGATCGGTTTTCTGCCGGCGATCTGGCTGTCGCTGGCCTTCGATTGGGGGATCGGCGGAATCTGGTGCGGCCTGATCGCGTTCATGCTGTTGCGGCTGGCGGCGGTGAGCGCACGGGCGCTCTCGGGGCGTTGGATCCGGGTCGGTGCCGAAATCCCGTCGTGAGCGGGTGGCCGGGTACAGAGGTGCCGGGTGAAGCATGCGATATGCGAAGGTGGGTGTGGTGATACCCAAGTTGATGGCGGTGAGCGATATCCATGTCGGTCACCAGGGCAACAAGCCGGTGGTCGAGGACATCCGTCCCGATTCCCCGGAGGACTGGCTGATCGTCGCCGGTGATGTCGCCGAACGCAGCGACGATATCCGCTGGGCGTTGAAGCTGCTGCGGGAGCGGTTCGCCACCGTGATCTGGGTGCCCGGCAACCACGAACTGTGGACCACCGCCAAGGATCCGGTGCAGATGCACGGGGTGGCCCGCTACGACTACCTGGTCTCGATGTGCCGGGATCTGGATGTGCTCACCCCCGAGGACCCCTTCCCGGTGTGGACCGGGGCGGGCGCCGAGGCCCATGGCGGCGCCGTGACCATCGCCCCGCTGTTCCTGCTCTACGACTACTCGTTCCGGCCGGACGGCGCCCGCACCAAGGCCGAGGGGCTGGCCATCGCCCGAGAACGCAATGTCGTGGCCACCGATGAATTCCTGCTGTCGCCGGACCCCTACCTCACCCGCGACGCCTGGTGCGAGGCCCGGCTGCGCGCGACCTGGCGCAAGCTCGACAATCTGCCCGAGAACACCCCGCTGGTCCTGATCAACCATTTCCCGCTACTGCGCGAGCCCACGGATATGCTCTGGTACCCCGAGTTCGCGCTGTGGTGCGGGACCGAGCAGACCGCCGACTGGCACATCCGCTACAACGTGCTCTGCGCCGTCTACGGGCATCTGCACATCCCGCGCACCACCTTCCACGACGGGGTCCGGTTCGAGGAGGTGTCGCTCGGTTATCCGCGGGAATGGCAGAAACGCGGTAAGCCCGACAATCTGCTGCGCCAGATCTTGCCCGATCCGAAGTACGCCCCCGGCGACCTGAACGAATGGGGCGGTCATTTCCGGGTGACCCCCGAGATGGCGGCTGCCGCGGCGGAGATGCGGGCCCAGGCGCAACGGCGGCGGGGGTTCGACTGAGGTGGCCGGCCGTACCTCGCGGTTCCCGGTAGCGCCCTGGGTGGGCGGTGGGCGGTGTGCCCGGCGTCCCCGAGCGCGCACCCAGTAGGCTCGGCGACGATGATCGAGACAATCCTGCCCGCCGATGTCGCCTCCGCCGAGTTGTTCGACTATCCGGAGGACCTGACACCGCATCCCGCCGAGGAACACCTCATCGCGAAATCGGTGGACAAGCGGCGACGTGACTTCATCGGTGCGCGGCACTGCGCCCGTCAGGCCCTGGCGCAGCTCGGCGAACCGGCGGTCGCGATCGGCAAGGGGGAGCGGGGCGCACCGGTATGGCCGCGTGGGATCGTGGGCAGCCTCACACATTGTGACGGTTTCCGCGGGGCGGCGCTGGCCCACAGGATGCGCTACCGGTCGATCGGGATCGACGCCGAACCACACGACGCCCTGCCCGAGGGAGTGCTCGATTCGGTGAGCCTGCCCGCCGAACGGGAATGGCTGCGCACCAGCGATTGCGCGCTGTATCTCGACCGTCTGCTGTTCTGCGCCAAAGAGGCCACCTACAAGGCGTGGTTCCCGCTCACCACCCGCTGGCTCGGTTTCGAGGACGCGCACATCACCTTCACCGTGGACGAGGCCACCGAGAGCACCGGTTCGGGGACCTTCCGGTCCCAGCTGCTGGTGCCCGGGCAGACCGATGACGGCGGATTACCGTTGACCTCGTTCGACGGGCGTTGGCGGATCACCGGCGGTTTCATCGTCACCGCGATCGCGCACGGCTGATGGCGGATCTGCTGGGCGGGCTGCTGATCGTCGACAAGCCGGAGGGGCCGACCAGCCACGATATCGTGGCGAAAGCGCGGAAACTGCTGCGCACCAAGAAGGTCGGGCACGCGGGGACGCTCGATCCCATGGCCACCGGGGTGCTGGTGCTCGGGGTGGAACGTGCCACCAAACTGCTGGGACTGCTCACCCTCACCACGAAGAGCTACACCGCGACCATCCGCCTGGGCCGCTCCACCACCACCGACGACGCGGAGGGTGAGGTGCTCACCACCACGGCGGCCGACGGTATCGACGACGCCGGGATCGCGCGGGGGGTGGCCACACTCACCGGTGAGATCCAGCAGGTGCCCGCCACCGTGAGCGCGATCAAGGTCGGTGGGGAGCGTGCCTACGCCCGGCACCGGGCCGGCGAAGAGGTGAAACTCGCGGCGCGTCCGGTCACCGTCTCCCGCTTCGAGGTGCTGGCGCGTCGCGACCTTCCGGACGAGGGCCTGGTCGATCTGGATGTGGTGGTCGATTGCTCGTCGGGCACCTATGTGCGCGCGCTGGCCCGCGATCTGGGTGCGGCGCTCGGGGTGGGCGGCCATCTGACCGCGTTGCGGCGGACCCGGGTCGGCCCGTTCACCCTGGAGCACGCGCGTACGCTGGAGGAACTGGCCGCGGATCCGGCGCCCGGTCTGAGTATCGATGCCGCGGTGGCCCTGTGCTTCCCGCAGCGCACGATCGACGCCGCCGAGGCGGAGAAACTGCGCGACGGACGCTGGCTGGAGCCGGACGGAACAGCGGGCGTTTACGCCGCCCGCACCGCGGACGAGAAGGTGATCGCGTTGCTCCAGGAGAAGGGCAATCGTGCCTCGCCGGTGCTGGTGGTACGCCCGCGCGGCCTGATCGACTGATCGTTCGGAGTCAGCCGGGGATCGGCTCGGCGGCGTACCGGCCGCGTAACCGCTGGACCGCGTCGTCCATATGGTCCCGCAGCAGCCGGTGTACCCGGGGCGCCGCGGCGGCTCCGATCGCCTCGCGCAATGTCACATGCTCCTGGGCCTGGACGCCCAGGTCCGGGTAGGTGGTCTGCAGGGCGCCCAGGCACATCCGGGTCTCGATCAGCAGCGTGCGCGCCGCCCGCACCAGCCGCGGGCTCCCGGCGGCCGCCACCAGCGCCTCGTGGAACTGCCGGTCCGCGTCGGAGACGCCCGCGGCGTCCCCGGCCCCGGCCCGGTCGAGCATGGCCTGCACGCTGGGAGCCAGTGCCTCGTAGGCGATCTCTCGGCGGCCGTCGAGGATCAGGGTGAGCGCTCCGCCCTCGATGGCGGTGCGCGCGCGGTAGATATCGACGACATCGGCGAGGGTCAGCTCGATGACGAAGATGCCACGATTGCGGATACTGTGCAGCAATCCCTCCGACACCAGGCGCTGCATGGCTTCCCGGACCGGCCCCCGGGAGACCCCGAACTGTGCGGCCAGATCGGCTTCGCCCAGCTGGGCGCCAGATTCCAGGCTGCCGCGCACAATCGCCTCGCGCAGTTTGTCCGCGATCACCTCGGCGGTGGACCGCTGATCCACCGGTTCGAAATCAATCACCGCCATGAACAGACCCTTCCGCGAACAATGCGCCCAACGAGGACGATATCGGGCTTGCGTCGACGAGCCGCAATCCCTCCCAGATGGTGACCTGGTTCGCGGTGAGCACCGGTTTGCCCAGCGCTTCTTCCAGCCGCGGCAGTACCTCGAGGGTGTGCATGGCGGTATCGGGGATCAGTAGCGCCTGTGCGTCGGGGTGGTCGCCTGCGACGGCGAGTTCGAGTACCTGCTCGGTGGTGAGGGTGCCGACCTCGGCCGCGGTGTCGATACCCGCGCTCCGGAACGCGACGACGGTGATCCCGGCGTCGGCCAGGAACTCGGCGAACAGCCGGGCGACCTCGTCGGGATAGCTCGCCGCCACCGCCACCCGGCGCACACCGAGCGCCCGGGCCGCCGAGACGAACGCGAAACTGGTGCTGGAGGCGGGGACGCCCGCGGCGTCCGCCAGGCCCCGGACCTGTTCGCGGGCCCCGCCCGGGCCGAAGACGAAACTGCCGGAGGTGCAGGCCCAGACGACCGCGTCGGGTTGCTGTGCGGCGAGCTGCTCCGCCCCGTGCCGCAGTTTGTCCGGACTGCCCAAATCCAGCAGTTCGGGAATCGCGTGCAGATCGGTGCCGTAGATATGGGCCACCGGCAGGCGCACTCCGAGCAGCGTTTCCGCGCGCGGGTAGTCGTCCTCGGCGGCGTGGTCGGGGTAGATGAAACCGATCGTGGGTGCCGTCATGGGCTCTCCGTTCCTGAATCGGGTCGTCTCGGGGGACGGCATATCTCAGAACACCTCCAGCAGCCAGCGGCCGGGACCCATCATGGGCAGTTTCATCCGGCCGAGGCAGGCCCACATGGTGAGCTGGTTGGCGGTGAGAATCGGCTTGCCCAGGGCCTTTTCCAGCGGTTCGATGATGTCGTAGGTGGGCAGGTTGGTGCAGCTGACGAAAATGGCCTCGGCCCGCGGGTCGTCGGCGCCGATGATCCGTTCGGCGATGGTGCGGTAGTTGACCTTCCAGATACCGCCGCCCAGGCCCAGATGTTCGGAACGGACCACCGTGCAACCGGCCTCGTCGAGGAAATCGCGCAGTTTGCCGGTGAGCAGTTCGTCGTAGGGGGTCATGATCGATATCCGGCCGATACCGAGATGGCGGATGGCCTCGAGCAGCGCGCCGGAGGTGGTGACGGCGTTCGCGGCCCCGGCGCGGCAGATGGTGTCGCGCAGCGAGCGTTCGTAGTCGATGCCCTTGATGAAACTACCCGAGGTGCACAGATAGGCGACGACCTCGGGTTCGACGTGCAGCACATTACGTGTTGCGGCGGTAAGGTGCACCGCGTCGGAAACCAG
The DNA here is from genome assembly GCF_001613445.1 of Nocardia grenadensis NBRC 108939. Classification (GTDB taxonomy): domain Bacteria; phylum Actinomycetota; class Actinomycetes; order Mycobacteriales; family Mycobacteriaceae; genus Nocardia; species Nocardia grenadensis. Next base: position 3,083 of record NZ_BDCJ01000029.1, on the reverse strand, counting down.
TTCGGCCATGGCCAGTGAGACCGGTACCGGTTCGTACGGTGTCCGCGCCAGGTGCAGGCTGACCTCCAGCGGTGCCCAGCGCCAGAGTTCGCGTTCGAGCGCCAGGTCGAACGGCGCGATCACACCGATGCCCCGCTGCGCGACCGGGCCCTCCATATCGGGAAAATCGAACTCCACTGCGGCCCCTCTCGCACTCAGCCGGGAAGACCTCCGAGAACGATCGGATTGTTGACAATCATACGATGTGACCATACCGTGTCAATATGGAATCGGGACCGATTGTCACCGTTGTGCACAGTGGCCGTCCGCCCGATCCGGCCCTGATGGCGCCGGTGAGTGCACGGGCCACGGTGCGGTACACCGACTCTGCCGGATTGGCGGACGCGCTGCCCGGTGCGCGGGTGCTCTTCGTCTACGACTTCCAGACGCGTGCGCTACCCGACGCCTGGCCGGCGGCCGACCGGCTGCAGTGGGTGCATATCGCCGCGACCGGTGTCGATACCGTGCTCTTCCCCGAACTGTGCGACAGCGACGTCGTCGTTACCAACACCCGGGGCGTTTTCGACACCGCCATCGCCGAATACGTCCTCGGGCAGATCCTCGATTTCGCCAAGGACCTCACCGGCTCCAACCGGCTGCAACAGCAACAGGTCTGGCGGCACCGCGAATCCGAGCGTATCGCGGGCGCCACCGCGCTCGTCGTCGGCACCGGGGCGATCGGCCGAGCTGTCGCCGGACTGCTGCGTGCCGCGGGGATGCGGGTGCGGGCCGTGGGCCGCCGGGCCCGCCACGACGACCCGGATTTCGGTGTCGTGAGCACCGACCTGTACGCCGAACTTCCCTGCGCCGACTACGTGATCGCCATCGCCCCGCTCACCGACCGCACCCGGCATATGTTCGACGCCCGTGCGTTCGGTGCCATGAAACCCCACGCCCGCTTCGTCAATGTGGGCCGCGGTGAACTCGTGGTGACCGACGATCTCGTCGCTGCCCTGCGGTCGGGAGCAATAGCCGGCGCCGCACTGGACGTGGTGGACCCGGAACCGCTACCGTCCGGCCATCCACTGTGGACCCTGCCCACCGCGCGCATCACGCCGCATAATTCCGGTGATTTCATCGGCTGGCGTGCCGAGATGGTCTCCGCGTTCGCCGCCAATTTCGACCGCTGGTCGGCCGGCCGTCCGCTGGACAATGTCGTCGACAAAACGCTCGGGTACGTGCCCGGCTGAAGGAGGGCCCAGATGAGCCGACCCGAGACCCCGCGACCGACCGACCCTGTCGAGATGACCGCGGTGGAACTGGTCTCGGCCTATGCCGCCGGGACCCTGTCCCCGGTCGAAGCGACCGAGGCCGTGCTGGCCGCTATCTCCGCCCGCGATACCGATATCAACGCCTACTGCCTCGTCGACCCCGACCGGGCGCTGGTGCAGGCCAAGGATTCCGAGGCCCGCTGGCAGTCCGGGCACGTCCGCGGCCTGCTCGACGGGGTACCGATCTCGATCAAGGACATCTTCCTCACCGAGGGCTGGCCCACCCGGCGCGGCTCCCTCAGTATCGGCCCGGAGGGGCCGTGGCCGGTGGACAGTCCCGTCGCCGCCCGGGTGCGGGAGGACGGCATGGTGATCGTCGGTAAGACGACCACCCCCGAGATCGCCTGGAAGGGCGTGACAGACAGCCCGCTCACCGGAGTCACCCGCAACCCCGTCGACCCCACCCGCACTGCGGGAGGGTCCTCCGGCGGCAGCGCCGCGGCGGTCGCGGCCGGCATGGGCCCGGTCTCGGTCGGCACCGACGGTGGCGGCAGCGTGCGGATCCCGGCCGCCTTCTGCGGCATCGTCGGATTCAAACCCACCCACGGCCGCATCCCGCTGTACCCGGCCAGCCCGTTCGGCCCGCTGGCCCACGGCGGACCGCTGACGCGCACGGTCGAGGACGCGGCACTGCTGCTCGATATTCTCGCCCTCGCGGACCCGCGCGACCCCACCGCGCTCGCACCCACGCTGACCACCTTCCGCGGGCAGATCCAGCGCGATGTCCGCGGCGTGACCGCCGCCTATTCGCCGACGCTGGGGTATGTGCGGCCCGATCCGGAGGTCGAGGCGATCGTGTCCGGGGCCGTGGAGGCGCTCGCGGCCGCCGGGTTGCGCGTCTCGGCTGCCGACCCGGGCTTCAACGATCCTCGTGAGGCCTTCGATGTGATGTGGGCGGCGGGCGCCGCGGCCATGCTGGCGAACTTCCCGGCGGGCGCGCGCGAGAAGGCCGACCCCGGCCTGCGGCGGGTCTGGGAACACGGTGAAACCCTCACCGCGACCGATTATCTCGACGCCCGCGCGGTCGCCGCCCAGGTGGCGATCACCATGGGGACGTTCCACACCGCCTACGACATCCTGCTCACTCCGACGGTCCCGATCACGGCGTTCGAAGCGGGCCACGATGTACCGCCCGGCAGCGATATGTCGGACTGGCCGGATTGGACGCCCTACACCTATCCGTTCAATCTGACCCAGCAGCCCGCACTCAGCATTCCGGCCGGGCGGACGAGTAACGGCCTGCCGGTGGGGTTGCAGATCGTGGGGCCCCGGCACTCCGACGACCTGGTGTTGGCGATCGGGCGGTACGCGGAGGCCGTGCTGGCCGGACGCTGAGCTGTGTTTATCGGCGCGCCTTCGGCGCCCGGGGCCGAGGCCCTTCGGTCCCACCGTTCAGGTCTCGAGACTCGCGGCTGCGCCGCATGCGATGCGCGGCGGGCCGTCCATAGAGGGCGACCATTGAGCGCTTTCGGCCAAGGGGCGGGACGGGCCTCGCCCCTTTCAGGGCCTCGTAAGACTCGGCGCCGAGCGGGTGCTTCTCTACGTGAAGGCGGTCAGACGCCAGCGTCACCCGGGCGGTCGGGTCGGCATCCGACCAGGCCGTCGAATGCCGACGCAACCGCATGTGTCGAGTAGTGCGAGACACCTCGAAGGGTTGAGCTCCGTCTCGCCGTTTCGGCCTCGAAGTGCATGCGCCGCAGGCGCGAGTCTCGAGGCCGAAACGGCGAGACCAAGGGGGCCTCAACCCCGCGGCGCCGAAGGCGCCGCCAAAAA
>NZ_BDCJ01000028.1 GCF_001613445.1 Nocardia grenadensis NBRC 108939 | reverse complement strand
TCGCTACGACATCCCGGATTCGGTGATCGGTTTCCTGCGCGGGGAACTCGGCACGCCGGCCGGTGGCTGGCCCGAGCCGTTCCGGGAGAAGGCCCTCGCCGGCCGCTACGCGGCTACCGCGGAGAGTGCGCTCAGCAGTGATGATCGGAAGGCGCTCGACGGCGACTCGGCCCAGCGGCGCGCGACCCTGAACCGGCTGCTGTTCCCCGGACCGACGGGTGAGTTCCTCGCCCACCGCGATACCTACGGCGACACCACCGGCCTGTCGGCCAACCAGTTCTTCTACGGCCTGCGCTACGGCGAGGAACACCGGGTCCAGTTGGAGAAGGGCGTCACCCTGCTCATCGGGTTGGAGGCGATCTCCGAACCCGACGAGCGCGGGATGCGCACGGTGATGTGCATCCTCAACGGACAGCTGCGTCCGATCGCGGTGCGTGACCGCGCGATCGCGAGTGAGGTGAAGCAAGCGGAGAAGGCCGACCGCAACGACCCCCGGCAGGTAGCGGCACCGTTTGCCGGTGTTGTCACCCTCGCAGTGACCGAAGGTGATGTCGTCGCTGCCGGAGACGCCCTGGGAACCATCGAGGCCATGAAAATGGAGGCATCCATCACCGCGCCGCAAGCAGGAACCGTTGCACGTATCGCAATAGCTTCCGTCCAGCAAGTCGACGGGGGAGACCTCCTGCTCGTAATGGCCGCACAGGGCGCCGTATGACGGTCGCTGCTACCGCATGGTGCTGCGGAGCCTGCCGCACCGGCCCCGCGGTGCGGTGCGGTGATCGGTGGGTTTCGATTCACCTCGCGCGGCGGCGGTCAGGCGGGCTGCTCCCGCTGCTGGGACTCGAGCCAATCCGCCAGGAAGTCGCCCGCTTCCAGGACGTGCTTCTCGGCGATCGTGCGAGCCGCGAGCGCCTCACGTGCTTCGAGCGCATCGAGCAGTTCGTCGTGTTCGTGCAGCGAATGCCGCTCGTGTTCGGGGAACATCCGCAGGAAGTTCGACGGCACCACCCGGGCGGCCTGTTTGATCTGAGTGAGCAGCCGGGGGGAGTGGGCGGCCCGGTGGATCGCCTGATGAAACTTCCAGTTCGCCTCACCGATGGCATCATCGCCCGAGCAGGTGGCGACCGCGGCAGCCAGCTCCCGTAGCCGCGGTAACTCGTCCGGATCGACACGTTCGGCAGCCCACGCCGCCGCTTGTCCGGTGAGAACTCCGAGCAGGACGAAGCTGGGGTTCAGGTAGTAATCGCGCGGAAAACAACGAAGTTGCCTTGACCAGCAGCGATGGCAGGTTCGCAACTCCGGTGCGGCAGCCGAGTTCTCCGGACGCGGCGACACGCCGTGCGGGCGCAGCAGTCGCCCGGATACGGCACTCGCGGCAGCAGACTGATCGGTGTCAAACCATACGGCTGCCGCAGTCCTGTGCGCACTGCTCGCCGCGCTGCTGTTCGCGGTCGCCGCGGTCGCGCAGCAGCGGGCGGCCGCCGCGGTGCCGGAAAAAGCGGCGCTGATCGGATCCCTGGTGCGCAACCCGCGCTGGTGGGCGGGCCTCATCGGGGACACCGGCGGATACGCCCTGCAGGTCACCGCGCTGGCGCTGGGCGCCGTCCTGCTGGTGCAGCCGATCCTGGCGAGCTCGCTGGTGTTCGCGCTGCCGCTATCCGCGCGGCTCAACAACCGCCGAGTCCCGCCGGGCACCTGGGCGACTGCGCTCGCGCTGGCTGCGGCCCTGGCCTGCTTTCTGATCGTCGGCGAGCCGACCAAGGGCAATACCGTTGCTCCGCTGCGTGATTGGTTCGTGCCACTGGCGGTGCTGCTCGGGCTGATCGCGGCGGCGACCACGGGCGGGATCGTGGCGGCGGATCCGGCACGGCGCGCGCTGTCGCTCGGCGCGGCGAGCGGTTCGCTGTACGGCCTGGCCGCCGCGCTCACCTCCTATGTCACCGGCCTGTTCGAGCACGGACTCGGCCACGTGCTCGGCGCCTGGCAGACCTGGGCGCTGGTCGCGTCCGGTGTCACCGGCATCTACCTACAGCAACGCGCGTATCAGGCCGGGCCGCTGGCCGCGTCGCTGCCGGCCGTCACGATCGCCGAGCCTCTGGCGGCCGCGTTCCTCGGTCTCACCGTGCTGGACGAGCGGTTCCGCACCGGCACCGTGGGCTTGGTCATCACCTCGCTCGCGGTCGTCGTCATGTGCGCCACCACGATCGCGCTGTCCCGCTCCCAGGCCGCCGCCTGACGAGTACCTGGCGGCTGCTAAGCGCCGGATTCCTCAGCGATGTTCCCCGACCCCCTATTCCTGGGCGAGGTCGGCCAGGCTCGCATTGTCGTCAGCACTCCAGCCAACCACCCAGCCCGAACGCAGCAACACGCCATCGCTGCTGGTCAGGCCATATCCGTTGTTTTCTGCGCCGAAACTACTGGAACCCCTGGACGCGCTGATCTTCGGAGTCGGCGATTTCTCGCTCTCCCAGGGCGCTCGGGTCGACACCAACTTCGAACCGCTGGGCGACTACCCCGGAGACTTCTGGCACTACGCCCGCGCCAAGGTCATCGTCGCGGCCCGGACCGCCGGAATCGTCGCGATCGACGCCCCGTTCCCGGATTACGCGAACACCGGAGGTTACGAACGCGACGCCCGCCGTGCCTCACTGCTCGGCTACACTGGCAAATGGGCCATCCAAGCCTCATCGTTGTAGGTCACTATGACCACGGCGAGATTGGCGATCCCGGTTCAGGTACCGATCGCCAACACCGTCTACGCCCCGACCGTCGAAGAGATCGCCCTGGCCGAACGCAATATCTCCGCCTACCGCGAAGCCGAGGGGCGGGGCGCGGTAGGCGTGGAGGGCGTCCTGGTCGACGCGGCCCATGTGAAGATGGCCCAGGCAACTCTCGCCCGCGCCGCCTTCATCGACGGCGCCGGTACGGTATCGATCTGAGGTCGGCACCTGTCCGGCCGTCGACGGCGGCCGGGACCTGTGCCTGTGCAGGCAGCGCGTGGTCGGTGCCTGCACGGTCTTCGGGCGGAAGGTGCTCGAAGGGAGGGAACAACGGCATGCGGTTCGGGTTCATCTCCCATATCGTCGGTGACGGCGACTCGGCCGAGATACTGCGCGATACCATCGAACTCGCGATAGTCGCGGAGGAGTCGGGTTACGACTCCTTCTGGGTCGCTCAACATCATTTCGGGGCGCAACTCGGACACTGCCCGTCGCCGCTGGTCCTGCTCGCCGCGATCGCGCAGCGGACCACGCACATCCGGCTGGGCACCGCGGTGGTCGTCGGCTCGCTCGAAGATCCGATTCGGCTGGCCGAGGACGCCGCCACCGTCGACGTGCTCAGCGGCGGACGGCTTGAACTCGGTCTGGGTTCCGGGGCGGATGAGCAGACATCGCAGCGCTTCGGACGCGACCATGCTCTACGGTACGAACGGTTCGCCGAAACCTTGCACCGACTACGCGAACTGCTCTCGGCAGGTAGCGATCTCGTGCCGAATGCTCCCGGCCTTCGCGACCGGCTGTGGATCGGCACCTCTTCCGAACAGGGGTTCGCCTTGGCCGCGGACCTGGACCTGGGGGTGCTCACCGGCCGGACCTCGTCGGCGCAGGGACCGCGCGACGAGGTCGCCGCGCGCCGAGTAGACCGTTATTCCGCGGCGCAGCGACGGCACGGCCGGGCACCGCGCGTGGGTGTTTCCCGGTCGGTGCTGTGTTCGGGAAGCAGGACCGACGCGTTCGCCGCCATGCGGCCGGGTATCGAACGCTGGGTCGCGTCGTCGATTTCCACGGGTCGGTTCCCCGCGGATTTCACCGCGGACGATTATGTCCGGACCGGGCACTGCTACCTGGGCACCGGCGCGCAGATCGCGGAGATGATCGCCGCCGACCCGGTGGTCCCCGTGGCGACGGAGTTCTTGTGCAATGTGCAGCCGTCGGCACCGGCGGCGTCCGATATCCGGCGAAGCGTGCGGTTGTTCGCCGAGCAGGTCATCGCGGAATGGGGGCCCGTGGATCGTCGCCGAGGGTGACGATGCTGTCCGCGAGTCGGTGCAGGGCGCGCCGCGAATGCGAAACCATGACGACAGCCCGCCCTTCGTCGGCCATACCGCGGAGCAGACGCAGGATGCGTTGCGCGGTGGCGTCATCGAGAGCTGCGGTGGGTTCATCCGCGAGTATCAGTCGCACGTCGGCGACCAGCGCTCGCGCGATCGCGACCCGCTGGGCCTGCCCACCGGAGAGCTGGCCGGGCCTGGTGGCGGGGTCGATATCACCGAGTCCCACACGGCCGAGCGCATCCCGGGTGATCGCGAGGGATTCGGCCCTGGTCAGGCGATCGCGGAGGCGGGGGAGCAGTGGTTCGGTGAGGCTCCGATACAGCGGCCGGTAGGGGTTCAGGCTGCCGAGCGCGTCCTGGAAGATCAGGCCGACCTGTCCGGGGGGGGGGCGGCCCCGGGCTTCCGTCCCAGTGGAGCGTTCCACCGCTGGGCCGTTCGGTCCCGGCGAGCACACGGAGCAGTGTGCTCTTACCGGATCCGGAGGCTCCGGCGATACCGACGATCTCACCGGAGCGGACCTGGATATCTGTCGGTGGCAGACCATTCCCGGCCGGATAGCGTTTGGTCAGATTTTCGGCCGATATCAGTGGTGGTGCCGCGATAGGTTTCGGTACGCGTGCCGCGATCGGTTCCGCGGCCGGCGGCGGGGCAGGCGCTGTCTCGCGAAGCGTCCCGTTCTCGGCCGAGTAGACGCGATCGGCATACTGCGCGACCAGTTCCCGGTCGTGGCTGACGATCAGCAGTGTCGCGCCCGGCCGGGTGAGTGCCGCCATCACCCGGTGGGCGTTGGCATCGTCGAGTGCGCTCGTCGGCTCGTCGGCCAGCACCAGAGCCGGATCCAGGGCTCGGCCGGTAATGATCGCCGCGCGCTGCAACATACCGCCGGACCAGGAGAATGGTCGTTCACGCAGACGCGCTGGGTCGGTGAGACCGAGGGCGGCCGTGTCCGCGCTGATCCGGTGGGGTGGTGGCTTCCGCCCGGTGATCCGCCAGCCCTGGGCAATATTCGTCGCCACACTCATCAGTGGGTCCATCGCGCCGTACGGGTCTTGGCCCACATAGCCGACAACGGTGCCGCGCAGGGCCCGGAAATCGTGTTCCGGACGCCCGGACATCTCCTTCCCACGGATGCGGAGGGAGCCGGTGACCCGGGCGGAATCGTCCAGCATGCCGAGGATTGCGCGCAGGATTGTCGTCTTACCGCAGCCGCTGGGACCGACGATCGCCACGGTCTCGCCGCGATCAACACGGAACGAGATATCGCGCAGGACCCGATGTTCGCCGTAGCACACGGTCAGCCCGCTGACTTCGATAATCGGGTCGGTAATGAGCGGGGGCCCGGTGTGACTGCGCTGCGCCATCACCTCCGGGTGTGGCTCTCCCACGCTGTGTGCATGGTCCGCTGCATGCAACTCACCCAGCTCGCTCATGCGGGAATCCCGTCCGGTGTCCGGCTGCGCAGTCCTTCGGCGATGAGGTTGGCCGACGCCGCCAGCGCGAGAATCGCTACGGCTGGGCTGACCAGCAGCCACGGTGCGGCGGTGAGGAAGCGGCGGGCGTCGCCGAGCATGGCGCCGAGTTCGGCTTCGGGCATCCGGACGCCGAGCCCGAGAAACGACAGCCCGGCCAACGCGACCACGATCCCGCCGAGCCGCAGGGTGGTGACGATGAGGAAAGGCGGGAACACCGCGGGCAGCAGATGCCGTACCGCGATTGCGGGCCGGGTCGCTCCGGCGATCCGTGCCGCGACCACATACGGCTGGTTCCGTGCCGCCAGTGTCAGCCCCCGCGCGATTCGGGCATCCGCCGCCCAGTTCGAAACGATCAGCGCCACCAAGAGGTTGACATAGCCGGGTCCGAAAAGGCCGACCACGGCCAGTGCCAGAACCAGCCCCGGGATGGCGAGGACGATATCGATCAACCGCGTGACGACCCGATCCGCTCGGCCTCCGTAGATTCCGCAACCGACCCCGACCAGCAGACTGATGGTCGCCGAACCCACCAGCACCAGCAACGCCGACAGCAATGACAGGCGCAACCCGTGGACCACCCGAGAGAACTGGTCGCGGCCGTATTGATCGGTACCGAGCCAGTACTCGGCCCCGGGTGCGAGGAGCTTGTCCGCGTAGTGCGGTTCATTCGGGGGGTATTCGGCGATCAAGGGGCCGGCAATCGCGATGAGCACCAAGACAACGAGCAACACAACACCGGCCTGTACCGTTCGCGGGAGTTCGCTGCCGGTCAGCCGGAGCCGACGTGCTCGGCCGGTGGTGGAGTCCTGCGTCGCGACGGCGGCGCGTCCATGGGTGCCGGTCATGCCATCACCGTGATCCGGCGGTCGATCACCGCGGACAGTACATCGGCGGCCACGCTGGTCAGTACATACGTCGCGGCCGCGAACACCGTGAACGCCTGAATCACCGGAAGATCCCGGCTCTTCACCGATTCGACCACGAACGAACCGATCCCGGGCCACGTGAACACCGTTTCCACCACCGTGGCCCCGCCGAGAAGCACCGCAACACCCACCGCGAGCGCATGCAGCGAGGGAACGGCGCTGTTGGGAAGGCCGTGCCGCCACAAAATGCGCCACCGGGAGGCGCCGCGGGCGCGCAGCACCTGCGCGGCCGGGGTCTCCAGGAACGCCAACAGCTCGGCTCGCAGCAGTCGCGACCAGGTATCGGCCATCCCGGCGGCGAGGCAGACCGCGGGCATCCACACTTGCTGCCACGACCCGTCCAGGGCGGCCTTGCCCAGCCCGAAACCCACGACGAACACCTGGATCAGCAGCAGCGCCACCACGAACCCCGGAACCGAGGCGAACAGCAGCGCGAGGCCGCGCGTGCCGTGGTCGGGCCACCGTCCGGAGAACCGCGCCGCGGCCACACCCAGCACGGTGGCGAGAAGCACTGCCAGCACCAGAGATACCGCGCCGAGCACCAGGGTGGCAGGCAACCGTTGGGCCAGTTCGTCGGCGACGGGCCGGCCCGAGGCGAACGACAGACCGAAATCGCCGCGCAGCACACCCCACAACCAGTGTGCGTACTGGACGGGCAGCGCGCGATCCAGATGGAGGTCCTGGGTCAGCTCGCCGATCTGCTCCGGCGTGGGTTCCGCGACGCCCTGGGCGACCAGGATCATCCGGGCCGGGTCGCCCGGCGCCAGCGGCATCAGCATCCAGATGAGCACACTGGCGCCCAACAGGGTGACCAGGGCCTCGACCACCCGGCGGCGGACGAGGATGAGAGCACGCACCTCGGCTGCTAGCGTCCGGTCCGGCTGGTGATGTGCCGCCGGACATTCGACACGGTGTAGTCGGCCCACTCCGGCCCGGTTACCACCGTGAAGTATTTGAACGTACCCGCGACCACGTACGCTTCGTCGGCCACCAGGATCTGCTGGGCGCGCCGGAGCAGCCGGTCGCGATCGGCGCCGTCGAATTCGCTGCGCAGTTCCTTGCCGATGGCATCGATTTCGGGGTGGGCGATGCCCTGGGCGTTCGAGGAGCCGCCGGTGGTCCAGCGCACCAGGAACGGCTGGATCGGGTCGGCCGTACCGGACAGTGAACCGCTCAGCGCCACCGACGCCTCCCACCCCGCCGGATTCTTTTTCACCTCGGCCGAGTCCTCGGCATTGTCGATCCGCAACTCGAATCCGGCCTGCGCGACCTGATCCTGGATCGCGATCGCGACATCGCTGGTCTCCGGACCTTGGGCCTGGGTGACGAACCGGACCACGAGCCTGCGGCCGTCCTTCGTGCGGATCCCGTCGGAACCCTTCACCCAGCCGGCCTCATCGAGCAGCCGGTTCGCCAGCTCCGGGTCGTGCACCTGGTTGGCCTCGGCGAACGACAGCTGCCGCGGGTACAGTCCGGCCGCCGCGTCGAACTGCCCGTTGCCGACGTCGGCGGCGATACCTTCGTAGTCGATCGCGGTGGTGAATGCCTTGCGGACAGCGGTATCGGTGAACACGCCCGCCTTCAGGTTCATTTCCACCAGCAGCGACTGTAACGCCGAATCCGACGACAGTACGTGGGTGTCGGTGCTGCCCTGCAATTCGAGCTGTACCGATGTCGACGGATAGAACGCCATATCGGCCTCACCGCTGCGCACCCCGGCCAGTCGCGCCTGCTCATCGGGGACCACCCGGACGGTGACACCCTTCAACGGAGGTACGCCCTCCCAATGGCCGGCGTAGGGCTGCAGAACCAGATTGTCGGGTGTCCATTCGGTGATCGCGTACGGCCCGGAGTATGCGCCCGCGCCCACGATCTTCGCCGAATCGCCCCCCGCGGCCTCCACAGCGGCGACATCGTAGATCTGCAGGGAATTGTCCCGGGCGGCCAGCGCCGCGGGCACCATGGCGTTCGGTTGTGGTGTCGTGAGCACGACCCGCTCGCCCTCGACCGTGACCTTCGTGGCGGCGTCGAGATAGACCTGTGCCGCCTTGGACCGGGTGATCTGCCGTGTCAACGCTGCCGCCACGGCCGCCGCGTCCACGGGTTTGCCGTTCTGGAAGGTGACTCCGTCGCGCAGGGTCACCACCCAGCGCCGGTCGCCGTCGCGGGTGACATCGCGGGCCAGCCACGGTTCGATCTGCCCGGCCTCGGTGACCTGCAGCAGATTCTCCGCGACACCCCAGTCGAACAACCAGTTCGTCCCGGTCCCGACCGGGTCGAGTCCGGCGATCTTGTACGAGTTGTAGATCCTCAGAACCCCGTCGCCGGATGCGCGCAACTCCTTCGCCGCGGTGGCCGCATCCTCGGCGGTCTCGGTGGACGCACAGCCGGTGAAGGCCAAGGTGGCCGCGAACAGGGCAGCCAGAACAGCGGGTGTCCGTACGGGACGACGCCGATGCGATGTCGTGGGGGTATGGCCGGGTAGCCGCTCGGCGTGATGCCGGGAGCGGCGAGTGAGCACTCGCATCATCATCCTCGTGAATCTCGATCCTGAACTGCGGCGCAGGTATCCTGGCTCCCGGATCGACGCTCGCCTCCGGCCTTCCAACCCAGGAAGGTCGTGGCCATCGGATGAAGGTTTGCTAACCGGTGACAGTTGCGGGACAGCCCCGGATTCACACCGGTGTTCCCTGCGACAAGAAACTTAGCATCCCCTAATGGAAAGCCGCCGACGTGCGCGAATGTCACCCGCGGTAAACAGGTCACGAGGGTTTCTCACCCGGATCGGCCAGCTCGTCCGGGCAGGGATTCGCTCGCTTCCCGGGCGGACCGCAGTTCTGTGGCCACTGCCTCTGTGCCGTGGGTCAGCGCTGTGGCGAGGATTCGGATCTCGTCGACCTTGTCGGCGTCGCGGTCCGGTGGCTGCTTGTCGGGGCCCGGTGTCGACGCCGGCGCGGTGGGCGCATGCGGCAGTGAACATGAACTCGAGACTGCCACCGAACCGGCGATGCCGAGCAGCGCGCCGAGTGTGCTCAGCGCGGTTTTCAGATCGGTGGGCTCGGTGGTCCGCCCGTCGACCACACCGGCTACGACCAGTTTGCGGGTCAGTGCCGGGATAGAGGCGACGGATCCGAGGGTGGCTCCCGCGGTGAAATCCAGTGCGACCCCGTCGATGCCCATATCGGCCAGCGCGGCGAGGGCGGTGTGGTTGTGCCCGAACGGGGTAGCGACGAGGACCGCGGGCCGGTGCGGTGTGCCGCACAGGGCGGCGTAGGCCGCGCGCAGCCGGGACAGTTCTGTGGTGGTGAGGGCGGTGCCGAGAATCGGTTCGTCGAGTTGCACCCACGACGCGCCCGCGTCGGCGAGCTGTGCGAGAAGGTCCTGATAGAGCGGAACGATATCGGCGAGCCGGTCGAGCGGGTCACCGGTGGCGTGCCGGGACATCTTCAGGAAGGTCACTGGTCCTACCGTCACCGGGCGGGCCGGTATGCCGAGGGCGGTCGCCTCGGCCAGTTCGGTGAGCAGCTTCCCGGGGTCAAGGGTAAAACGGGTCTGCCCGTCGATCTCGGGTACGAGGTATCGGTGGCCGCTGTCGAACCACGGTGCCGTCCGCACGGCGGTGACGATGCCGGTGCCTCGCGCGTCGGCGAGGTAGCGATCGAGCGGGTCGGCGATATCGCGCACTCGAGCGGGTACGGCGCCCAGCATGAAGGCTGTGTCGAGCAGGTGATCACCGTAGATGGAATCGTCGACGGGTACGGAGTCCAGACCTGCGGCGGTGAGCGCTCCGAGCTGTGTGTCGCGCAGGGCACGGGCGATGGAGTGGAGCTGGTCGGCGTCGGCGGTGCCCGACCGGTACTTCTCGACGGCGTGTTCGAGCTCGGGGTGGGGTCCGGGCCGGGGCAGGCCGAGAACGGTTGCGGTGAACGGCGGGGGCGGGACTGCCACGGTGATCGTCTCCAGTGCGTTGCGTAGGGCCGCCGCCGTCCACGGGCAGTGTCGACCGCCGACCGCTGATGGACGACACGGTGTCGTCCGGAGCAGAGCGCTCCGAAGGGCCGGGAGGTCGGTCCGCGCGCCCGATCCACGAGGCGGTGGCCGCCGGGCACGGCGTGCCCGGCGCAGCGGGCAGGTCTTCGGACTCGCGGGCACCGGCCTGCTCGGCCGACCTAGTGGCCGTCGCTTCCCGGGCGGGTGCCCAGTGCTCGATGACGGCGGTCGTTCCCACTCACCGCTGCGGGACAGTCCCGGATTCCCACCGGGTTCCCTCTCGCCGGATTCCGGGATGTCCCGGTTCCCGGTTTCGACGCGTTCACCAGGGCCTGTGAATCCAGGTCGGCCGAGGATGAACGCGAACCAGTTGCTCGCTCATGATAGTCGGGACCGGAACCGTGACGGTGCCGTTCCTCTTTGGTCGGGTTGTGCTGTCCACGGACTCTGGGCCGTATCCATATCGGCTCGGAGTCACGAGCCTGTCGCGCTACTGACCGGCTGAATTGCCCTGCCGTGGGCGTCCCCGGAACGGGCCGGATACAGGGCCGCTGTCGAATGCTCACCCCGGATGTGAGGAAACCGTCTTTCGCGATCCGATCGAAGTTGGCTATATTTGTCGGCGCAGCTGGTTCGCCGGAGGCGGAGTCGAGGAGCCCCTGAACCGTCCGATGGCGTCGAAGCTCGGTGGTGTTCGCACCATCGGGTGAGAGGGAACCCGGTGAGAATCCGGGACTGTCCCGCAGCGGTGAGTGGGAACGACAGCCGTCACCCGCACTGGGCGCCTGCCTGGGAAGCGACGGTCGGTAGGACCAGCCCCGGGCCTCGCGCCGGGGGCGACCCTTTCGAGGGTCGATGCCCACGAGTCCGAAGACCTGCCCGTTGTACCGGATACGCCGTATCCGGTGGTCGTCGCCTCGTGGATCGGGCGTTACGCCGAGTGGACCCGGGCACGGGAACGATGCTTCATGGGCTCCATCAGCGTGCGCTCTGTATGGGTGGCGGTCGTTGCTGCCGACCATGGAGTTCATTGATGTCGAACCCGCACACTACGTTTTCCGCAACCGTGCTGGGGCTCCCGCGCATCGGCCCCAACAGGGAGCTCAAACGCGCTACCGAGTCCTACTGGGCCGGGCGCCTCGATGCCGAGGGCTTGCACGCGGTCGCGGCGGACCTGCGCACCACTGCGCTGACCGCGGCGCGTGACGCCGGGCTGGATTCGGTGCCGGTGGGCACCTTCTCCTACTACGACCAGGTGCTCGATACCGCCGTGCTGCTCGGCGCATTGCCCGAGCGCGTGTCGGGGATCGCCGACGAGCTGGATCGCTACTTCGCGGCCGCGCGTGGCAACGCCGAGGTCACTCCGCTGGAGATGACCAAGTGGTTCGACACCAACTACCACTACCTGGTGCCCGAACTCGCCGCAGACACCGCGTTCTCCCTGCATCCGGACAAGCCGCTGGCCGAGCTGAAGGAAGCGCTGGCGCTGGGCGTGTCGGCCCGCCCGGTCGTTGTCGGCCCGATCACCTTCCTGAAGCTGGCCAAGTCGGTGGACGACAGCGACCTGCTCGACCGCCTGCCCGATCTACTGCCCCTCTACGAGCAGCTGCTCGGCGTGCTCGCCGAGGCCGGTGCGCAGTGGGTGCAGATCGACGAGCCGTCCCTGGTGACCGATCTCACGGAGGCCGAACTGGCGGCCGTGCGCTCCACCTACCAGCAGCTGTCGCGGGTGTCGGCGCGCCCGGCCATTCTGGTGGCCGCTTACTTCGGCCGGCTGGGGGTGGCGCTGCCGGTGCTGGCGGAGACCGGCATCGAGGGCATCGCCGTCGACCTCGTCGCCGGGGGCGACGCGGACGTGGCTGTGGCGCAGTCGATCACGGACAAATTGATCGTGGCGGGCGTCGTCGACGGTCACAACATCTGGAGGGTCGACCCCGATCATGCGCTGCCACAGTTGACCGGGCTGCGCGATGCCGGGGTGGCGGTGGCCGTGTCGAGCTCGTGCTCGCTGCTGCATGTGCCCTACAGCCTCGCGCCCGAGTCCGATCTGGACGAACGGTTGCGTAGCTGGCTGGCGTTCGGTGCGGAGAAGATCTCCGAAATCCGGGTGCTGGCGACCGCTCTCGCCGAGGGGGAGGGTGCTGTCGCGGAGGCTCTCGAGGTCGCGCGCGCCGCTGTGGCCGATCGCAAGGACGACCCGCGGCTGCGGGTCGAGTCGGTGCGTGAGCGCCTGGCCGGACTGGACGCCGACGCTGTGCGCCGTATCCCGGCCGACGAACGTCGCGTGCTGCAGCAGCAGCGGCTGAATCTGCCGCTGCTGCCGACCACCACCATCGGCTCCTATCCGCAGACGAGCCGCATTCGCGTAGCGCGCGCGGAGCTGCGCCGAGGCGAGATCGACCAGGCGGAATACGACACGCGGATGCGTGCCGAGATCGCCGAGGTCATCGCGTTGCAGGAGGAGATCGGTCTCGACGTGCTCGTGCACGGTGAGCCCGAGCGCAACGATATGGTGCAGTACTTCGCCGAGCAGCTCGACGGCTTCGCCGCGACGATCAACGGCTGGGTGCAGTCCTACGGCACGCGGTGCGTGCGGCCGCCGATCGTCTACGGCGATGTGGTCCGCCCGCAGGTCATGACCGTCGACTGGATCACCTACGCACAGTCGCTGACCAGCAAGCCGGTCAAGGGCATGCTGACCGGGCCTGTCACCATCCTGGCGTGGTCGTTCATCCGTGACGACCAGCCGCTGTCCGACACCGCCCGCCAGATCGCATTGGCGATCCGGGACGAGACGGTGGACCTCGAGGCGGCCGGTATCGGCATCATCCAGGTCGACGAGCCCGCGCTGCGCGAGCTGCTGCCGCTGCGCAAAGCCGACCAGGCGGCCTATCTGGACTGGGCGGTCGAGGCGTTCCGGCTCTCGACCTCCGGCGTCGCCGACGCCACCCAGATCCACACCCACCTGTGCTACTCGGAGTTCGGTGAGGTCATCGGGGCCATCGCTGGGCTGGATGCCGATGTCACCTCGATCGAGGCGGCACGCTCGCATATGGAGGTGCTCGACGACCTCAACGCGGCCGGGTTCGGCCTCGGAGTGGGCCCGGGTGTCTACGACATCCACTCGCCGCGCGTGCCCAGCACCGAGGAGATCGAGAAGGCGCTCGAGCTTGCGCTGAAAGCCGTTCCGGCCGAACGGCTGTGGGTCAACCCCGACTGCGGTCTGAAGACACGCCACACCGACGAGGTCATCGCCTCGCTGCGCAATCTCGTCGCGGCGGCCCAGGCCCTGCGCTGATCTGTGACCGGGGCGCCCGCACGCCGGGCGCCCCGGTCCGCGCGCTTCCCTTCCAGCCCGAGGCTCCTATGCACTTCTTTCCCGCGGACCGCACGCCGACCGGCCATGCCGTCCGAAGCGTCTCTACGATGCCCGCCGCTCGATCGGTGATCGAGAGTCTGCGCACCCACTCCACGACGCGGGTTCCGTTCTCCGTGGAGTTCAACCCGCCCCGAGACGCCGACGGGGAAGCCCGGTTGTGGCGCACCGTCCGGCAGTTCGAGCGCATGCATCCCGCGTTCGTATCGATGACCTACGGTGCGGGTGGTTCCACGAAGGACCGTACCGCCCGCATCACCGGGCAGCTGGCCCAGCAGACCACGCTGCTGCCGGTAGCGCATCTGACCGCGGTCGGGCACAGTTTGGCCGAACTACGCGCGCTCGTGGGTTCCTACGCCGACTGCGGTATCCGCAACATCCTCGTCCTGCGCGGAGATCCGCCGGGCGACCCGCTCGGCGACTGGTGCAAGCACCCTGGCGGGGTCACCTATGCCGAGGAGCTGGTTCGGATCGTGCGCGATCTCGGCGACTTCAACGTCGGCGTGGCATCCTTCCCGCAGGGCCATCACCGGTCCCCTGATCTGGCCACCGACACCGCCTTCCTGGCCGCGAAACTTCGCGCCGGAGCCGACTATTCAATCACCCAGATGTTCTTCGATATCGACCACTACCTGCGGTTACGCGACCGCATCGCCGCGCACGATCGGGTCGAGGGCGCGAAACCGATCATCCCCGAACTGATGCCGATCACCTCACTGCGCACCGTGCGCCGGGCGGTGGAACTGTCCGGGCGGGAACTGCCGGCCCCGGTGCTGGATCGCCTGCGCAAGGCGGCGGGGGACGGCCCGCAGGAGAACCGCGAAGCGGTCCGCGCGGCAGGTATCGAGATCGCCACCGAGATGGCGCAGCGGCTCATCGACGAGGGCGCGCCGTGTCTGCATTTCATCACCCTCAATTTCGCCAAGGCCACCACACAGGTGCTCACCGACCTCGGCTACGAAGTGGCAGCAGCACCTCGGCCGTCGATGCGATCGCAACCGACTGTCGCCGGCAGGTAGGGGTTTGCGGGAGCTGGGTCGGTCGGCCCGGATCGGGCTACCAAGCGTGGAAACCACAACAGCCGGGCGACGGCTCGAACAACAATGAGGAATACCCCGTGGCTGACGTCTCCAGACCATCGACGTTCGGTGTCGCGCGTTTCGATGATCGCCGGAGCGGACGCAGCACGGTCTGCCGTGATCCGGATGCCGTTATCAGCGCGTGGACACTCGACGGTGTGAGATCTGTGGTCGCCCGTGCGGAGGAACTGGCTCGCCGCGGCAACTGGGTGTACGGATTCGTGTCTTATGAGGCGGCTCCCGCGTTCGATCCGGCACTGCGTGTTCGGGGCTACGCCGGGGCGGGCTCGATCCCGTTGTGCTGGTTCGCCGCGGTGGCACCGGATCACGTTTCTCACACCGATGCACGGCTCGACCCCGGACACGGGTTGTACAGCATCGGCGATTGGCGCATGGCCGATTCCGCCGAGCGCTACCACGGGGTCGTGACCACCGTCCGTGAGCACGTTGCGGCAGGCGAAATCTACCAGGCCAACCTGACCACCAGGCTCGATGCCGCTATCTCCGGTGACCTCACGGGCGTGTACGCGGACCTGCTCGCCGCGCAGAGCTGTTCCTACGGTGCCTACATCGACACCGGCCAGCATGTGGTCCTCAGCGCCAGCCCGGAATTATTCTTCCGCTGGTACGAGGATCAGGTGACGACCCGGCCGATGAAAGGCACGGCCCCGCGCGGGCGCGATGTCATCGAAGACGCCGCATTGCGAGCACAGCTGTCAGCGAGCGCGAAGGACCGCGCCGAGAACCTCATGATCGTCGACCTGCTCCGCAACGACCTGGCCAAAATCCCGGGCGCCCGCGATATCCGCGTGCTGTCGCTATTCGATGCCGAGCCCTACGAGACGGTGTGGCAGCTGACCTCGCGCATCACCGCCGAGGTACCGGCCCGGACCAGCCTCGACGATATCTTCACCGCGTTGTTCCCGTGCGGATCGGTCACCGGGGCACCGAAGTACCGCAGCATGGAGATCATCGGCGAGCTGGAAAGCACACCACGGGGGCTGTACTGCGGAGCCATCGGCGTGATCGCGCCCACCAGTGACGGCGGTATCGACGCGACGTTCAGCGTCGCGATCCGCACGCTCGTCCACGATCGCGCCACCGGCCTGGCCCGCTACGGCACCGGGGGTGGGGTCACCTGGGACTCGACCCCGAGCGGCGAATTCGCCGAGGCACTGACCAAGGCCCGAATCCTGGATCGGCTCAACAGTAGTGAGCAGCCCTTTACGGTGCACGGCGCCGTGGGCGACGCGTACTTCACACAGAAAGCCGGTTGACCGATGGCTCGAACACGTATCATGGGGATCCTCAATCTCACCCCCGACTCCTTCTACGACGGCGGCCGATACACCCACCCCCGCGATGCTATCCAGCACGGATACCAGATGCTCGCCGAAGGGGCCGACATCATCGACATCGGTGGTGAATCGACCCGGCCGGGCGCCGTTGAAATCCCCGCCGAGGTCGAATGCGAGCGCGTCTGCGCAGTCGTGGAGGCTCTGTCTCGGGACTGCCTCGTTTCCATCGATACCCGCCACGAGCAGGTCGCGCGGGCAGCCGTCCACGCCGGGGCCCGGCTGATCAACGACATCTCCGGGTCGCTGGCGCCGGTCGCCGCCGGCCTCGGGGTCGGCTGGGTCGCAATGCATATGCGCGGTACACCGGCGACCATGCAGGTCGCACCGCACTACGACGATGTCGTGGCCGAAGTCACCCACCAGCTGCTCTCCTACGCCGAGACCGCCGAGCGTCTGGGAGTACCCGAAGTCCTCATCGATCCCGGCCTCGGGTTCGGCAAGACCACGGCCCACAACCTGGCGCTCGTCGAGGCGATTGATGTGCTCGCTGCCACCGGATACCCGGTGCTCGTCGGCGCCAGCCGCAAATCCTTCATCGGTGAGGTCCTCGGAGTCACCGACCCCGGCCAACGCCTGGCCGGTTCACTCGCCATCGCTGTTGCTGCCGTCGCCCGAGGCGCAGCCGTCATCCGCACACACGACGTCGCACCCACGCGCCAAGCTGTACTGATCGCCGAAGCGGTCAACACACCGGCCCTCGCGCGCCGGTGATCGGTGACCGGGCCACCGTGGTCGCGGCGACCGGTGTGCCGAGTGCCGGTGGCGGCATCGTATGCTTGTCCGGCAGCTGGTTCGCCGGTGGTCGCGTCGTCGGGAGCCCCCGCAGATCGCCGGTGTCGAAGCCGCGCCCGACATGGCGTCGGGGCGGTGAAGAGGGAACCCGGTGGGAATCCGGGACTGTCCCGCAGCGGTGAGTAGGAACGAACGCCGTCATACGCACTGGACCCTGTGTGTCCGGGAAGCAACGGCCAGTAGGTCGACCCGATATCGGGTCGGTGCCCGCGAGTCCGAAGACCTGCCCGTTGCGCCGGGCACGCCGTGTCCGGCGGTTGCCGCCTCGCGGATTGGGCGCAGCGCCGACAGCTCCGGATCGCGTAAACATCGGTACGGGGCAGGATGAGGTGCGCGCGCAGTCGGGCGTCGACAAACCCCCTGCATGCCAACGGAGTTCCTGTGGTCGCACCCGCCAGTTCCCAGTCCCTCAACAATCAGTCTCTCGGTGAACTCGATCCCGAATTGGCCGCCGTGATGGCGGGTGAGCTCGCCCGTGAGCGCGACACCCTGGAAATGATCGCTTCGGAGAACTTCGTGCCGCGGGCGGTGTTGCAGGCGCAGGGGTCGGTGCTGACCAACAAGTACGCCGAAGGGTATCCCGGCCGTCGCTACTATGGTGGTTGCGAAGCGGTCGATGTCGTGGAAACCCTCGCGCGTGACCGGGCCAAGGAACTCTTCGGTGCCGAGTTCGCCAATGTGCAGCCGCACTCGGGTGCCCAGGCCAATGCCGCGGTGCTGACGGCGTTGATGAACCCGGGGGAGACGCTACTTGGCCTCGACCTGGCTCATGGTGGTCACCTGACCCACGGTATGCGCCTGAACTTCTCGGGCAAGTTGTACGACGTGCATTCGTACGGGGTCAGCAAGAAGAACCACCGTATCGATATGAACGAGGTGCGTGCTGTCGCCAAGGCCGCCGAGCCGAAGGTGATCGTCGCCGGCTGGTCGGCGTACCCGCGTCATCAGGACTTCGCAGCCTTCCGAGAGATCGCCGACGAGGTCGGCGCTTACCTGTGGGTCGACATGGCCCACTTCGCCGGTCTGGTCGCCGCCGGTCTGCACCCGTCACCGGTGCCGTACGCCGATGTGGTGTCCTCGACGGTGCACAAGACCTTGGGTGGTCCGCGTTCGGGTTTGATCCTGGCCAAGCAGGAGTTCGCCAAGAAGCTCAACTCGGCGGTGTTCCCCGGCCAGCAGGGCGGCCCGCTGATGCATGTGATCGCGGCGAAGGCTGCTGCGTTCAAGATCGCCGCGAGCGCGGAGTTCAAGGATCGTCAGCAGCGCACGCTGTCGGGAGCGCGGATTCTGGCCGAGCGGTTGAACGGCGCGGATGTCGAGAACAGGGGCATCGCGGTGTTGACCGGCGGCACCGATGTGCATCTGGTGCTGGTGGATCTGCGTAATTCCGAGCTCGATGGTCAGCAGGGGGAGGATCTGCTGCATGAGGTCGGTATCACAGTGAACCGGAATGCGGTGCCCTTCGACCCGCGTCCACCGATGGTGACCTCGGGTCTGCGGATCGGTACCGCCGCGCTGGCCACGCGCGGATTCGGTGATGCGGAGTTCACCGAGGTGGCCGAGATCATCGCCGCCACGTTGGCGGGTACCTCGAACGTGGAGACCCTGCGTGGCCGGGCAACCAAGCTGGCTCAGAGCGCCCCGCTCTACCAGGGCCTCGAAGACTGGCATCTGCTCGGCTAACCGAAAGCTGTTGCGTGCGATACCGATCAGCGGCGAACCCATGAACCGCGTACCCGCCATGGGAGCCTCCGTCCAGCAATTCTCCGGCGAGCAGCGCCACACCACTGGAACTGAAGGCGTCAGCAACATGAAACACCCCGCGGACCGGTGCGAGGTCGTCTACTTCCTACAGCCTGAGACGCACGTCGCACCGGCTCGTGAATTCTTGCGAACAGCACCGACCCGAGTCCGTGCCATCATGTATGCGTGCCTGACCGCTGTCGCGGAAGCACCGCTGGACCAGGTCGCAGGGGGCGGTATCTGGGAAGCTATGGATGGCATCATGTCCGGCTGGTTCGCGGTCCATGTCAACACGAAAGATCGCGCGCAGCACCGCCTGTTCTGCCTGATCGACCGAGACGCCATCGGCAGAGATCGGCCTCTGCTCGTCGTGATCGCGGGAAAGACCAAGAGATTCGGTGCCGGTGCGTTCGGCGGCAGAGACTATGCACAAATCCGGAAGGTCGGCGCGGAGTATCTGGCGCACAATCCCCGGCCGATCTACTGAGGTTTCACTGGTCCCGGAGGACTCGATCAGCCTCGGTCGGCGTATCCGGAGCGTTTATCTCCCGACCCACCAGCGCCCTCGTCACCACCGCTCGCTCCTGCGGATCCATCGGTTCCAGGACCAGGCGGTACCCCAACGCGGCAGCGATATTCGACAGCGCTTCGAAGGAAATGTTCGGCGGCGTCGCATTGAGCACCCGTCGAATTGTCGATCTCCGAGAATCAACCGCATCCGCGAGCGCCGACGCGGACAACTTTGCGGAGCGCTGCGCAGCGCTCAACTGATTGACGATCGAGTCCATGGTTCTCGCCCGGATCGACTCCAATACAAATGTCCGACGGAACTCCTTTTCGCCCATATTGGCCGCCAGATCATCCCAGAACACACTGCCGTTTGCCGACATCCTGCACCTCGCCGCATACCTTGTGGACATGCCGACCACGCACATCGCCTGGTGTGAGACTAGTGAGTAGCGCAGGTCTCGCGACGAAGTGGGCGGTTGTGGCGAGATCACCGGGGCTGCCTTGATCGACCCGCCGATCCTGTCCACAGACACGTGACTTGTTGGCGAACCTCCCTCGAGGAGACGACTCTGTGTATCGACCTCGGACGACTATGGGAACTACCAGCGGCGGTTGCCCGCCTGGGTCTCTGGCGCCTACGCCAGGCTCAGTCACTCCTTGGCCTGTTCAGCCGGTCCAATACAGGGTGGTATCAGAACAGTGCCAGGATGCCCCGTGGGGCACCGGACACATGAAGCCCGGCCGCCCTGCGGATCCCCCGGTATACCGCGTGGCGTGCCGCGCGGAGTGACAGTTCTCCATTTCCTTCTACCAGAAGGGAATGGAGAACTCACTCGGTCAGTCGGCTCCAGCCGTGCCACTCTGGGGTTGGGCCCCTCTGTCCCGGAGGCCCAGTCTGTGGCATTCCAGGCCACAGGATGCCGGTGCCGTGTCTGCCATTGAGGTATGCAAATCCAGGAATGTCGATGGTGCCTGCACTGTTATGAATCGTGAGCAATTTGTAGAAATTTTGTAGAAGGAGGGGGGAGACCCCGAAGATGCCCAGGTCAACGGTGGTATAGGCTTTGTCGGTCATGAAGTCGGCTTTCCCGGGTGCTGTCAGCGGTGTGCCCACGACGGTCTACCTCGATCATGCGGCGACCACACCGATGCTGCCTGCCGCGATCGAGGCGATGTCCGCTGCCTTCGCGCAGGTCGGAAACGCGTCCTCGCTGCACGGCTCGGGCCGGTCGGCCCGCCGTCGGCTGGAGGAATCGCGCGAATCGATCGCCGCGGATCTCGGTGCCCGGCCCTCCGAGGTCATCCTCTGTTCCGGCGGCACCGAGAGTGACAACCTCGCGGTGAAGGGGATCTACTGGGCCCGGCGGGACGCCGACCCGCGATGTAACCGGATCCTGGCCGCCGCCGTCGAGCACCACGCGGTGCTCGACGCCGTGGAATGGCTGGAAAAGCACGAGGGCGCCCGGGTCACCTGGCTGCCGGTGGACGCCGAGGGAATCGTGTCCCCGGAGACGCTGCGCGCCGAACTGGCCGCGCATCCCGGCGAGGTCGCGCTGGTCACCGTGATGTGGGCCAACAACGAGGTCGGGGCGATCCAGCCAATCCGGGAGCTGGCCGAGATCGCGCGGGACGCCGGAGTGCCGATGCACAGCGACGCGGTCCAGGCCGCGGCGCAACTGCCCATCGATTTCGGCGCCGCCGGACTCGCCGCCGCGAGTTTCGCCGGGCACAAACTGGGTGGGCCGCACGGGGTCGGCGTACTGCTGCTCGGCCGCCAGGTGGGTTGTGCGCCGCTGCTACACGGCGGCGGCCACGAACGGGACCTGCGCTCGGGGACCTCGGATGTCGCGGCGGTGGCCGGGCTGGCCGCGGCCCTGCGGCAGACCGTGGCCGAGCTGCCGGCCCGGTCCGTGGAACTGTCCGGTCTGCGCGACGACCTGATCGCCGGCGTGCGGCAGGCCGTCCCGGACGCGATACTCAATGGACCCCACGACGACCGGCGGCTGCCCGGTAACGCGCATTTCACCTTCCCCGGTTGCGAAGGTGATTCGCTGCTGATGCTGCTGGACGCGGCGGGGATCGAATGTTCGACCGGTTCGGCGTGCACGGCCGGGGTGGCCTCGCCCAGCCATGTCCTGGTCGCGATGGGTGTCGGGGCGCGCGAAGCGCGGGGGTCGCTGCGGTTTTCCCTTGGACACACCTCGCAGCGGTCCGATATAGAGGCAGTACTGGAAGTACTGCCGCAGGTGGTGGAACGAGCCAGGGCCGCGGGCCTGGCCGGTGCGAGAGGAGGTGCGTAGCGTATGCGAGTGCTCGCCGCGATGAGTGGTGGAGTCGATTCCGCGGTAGCGGCGGCACGGGCCGTCGACGCCGGGCACGAGGTGGTCGGAGTGCATCTGGCGCTGTCGAGTGCGCCCGGCACGCTGCGCACCGGATCCCGCGGCTGCTGTTCGAAAGAGGACGCGGGCGACGCCCGCCGGGCCGCCGATGTACTCGGCATCCCCTTCTACGTCTGGGATTTCGCGGACCGTTTCAAAGAAGACGTGATCGACGATTTCGTCGAGTCCTACGCGGCGGGGGAGACCCCCAACCCCTGCCTGCGCTGCAACGAGAAGATCAAGTTCTCGGCGCTGGCCGATCGGGCCGCGGCGCTCGGCTTCGACGCGGTGGCCACCGGCCATTACGCCCGGCTCGCCGACGGTGTGCTGCGCCGGGCCGTGGACGCGGACAAGGACCAGTCCTATGTTCTCGCGGTATTGACCGCCGAGCAGCTGTCACGGGCCATGTTCCCGGTGGGTGATACACCCAAGCCGCAGATCCGGGCCGAGGCGGCCGAACGAGGTCTGGCGGTCGCCGACAAACCGGACAGCCACGACATCTGCTTCATCCCGTCCGGGGACACCCGGGCGTTCCTGGGCGCGAAGATCGGGATCCGCCCCGGCGCCATCGTGGACTCGGGTGGTGCGGAACTGGGCCGGCACGAGGGCGTGCACGGATTCACCATCGGCCAGCGCAAGGGGCTGGGTCTGCCCGGACCGGGGCCGGACGGCAAACCGCGCTACGTCACCGATATCGACCCCGAGTCGGGCACCGTGCGCGTCGGCTCGGCCGACGATCTGCTGGTGTGGTCCATCGAGGCCGACCGGGCCGTCTGGACCGGTGGCGCGGCGCCCACCGAACCGCTCGACTGCGTGGTGCAGGTCCGCGCCCACGGGGGTACCGCGCCCGCGACGGCCGAGGCGGTCGGCGACGGTCTCGCGGTGCGTCTGCACGAACCGCTCGGCGGGGTCGCGCGGGGCCAGGCCGTGGTGCTGTACCGGCCCGACAGCGCGGGCGACGCGGTGCTCGGCAGCGGCACCATCAGCGCGACCGCGCGTACCGCGCCGGCGGGCGCACCTCGATGAACCCGTCCGGTCTCCCGGCCGGGATCGCGACGGGGGTGGGCTCGTGGCCGGGCACCGATCCCCGGGAAGCCGCGACGGTGATCGTCGGTGAGCTGACCGGCCTGCCGCATCTGGTGGAACTGCCCGCCCGCGGCGTGGGCGCCGATATGGTCGGGCGGGCTTCGGCGCTGCTCGTGGATATGCGGTTCGACACCACTCCGCGCGGCTATCGCCTGGCCGCCCGGCCGGGTGCGGTATCCCGGCGGGCGAGCGATCTGCTGCGTACCGATCTGGACGCACTCCAGGAGGCATGGGAGAACGCCGGGCTGCGCGGTTCCGGCCGCCCGGTGAAGGTACAGGCCGCCGGGCCGCTGACGCTCGCCGCGGAGGTGGAGCTGGCCGGTGGACACCGGGTGCTGACCGACCGGGGCGCGGTACGGGATCTGGCCGAATCGCTGGCCGAGGGTCTGGCCGCACATATCGCCGAGGTCGGGTCACGGCTCGAAGCCGAGGTGGTGCTCCAACTGGACGAACCTTCGCTGGGCGCCGTCCTGGCCGGTTCGCTGCGCGGGGCGAGTGTGCTGAACACGGTCGCGGCCGTACCGGAACCGGAAGCGCTGGCGATCCTGGAAACAGTGCTGGCGTCCCAGGGGGTGCCCACGATGGTGCACAGTTGCGCGACTCCGCCGCCCCTGGCCTTCCTGCGGCAGACCTCCGCGGCCGCGCTGGGGTTCGATCTGGCCGCGGTATCGGGCACCGCCGGTCTGGACGCGCTGGGTGAGGCGCTGGACGGGGGCAAACAGCTGGTTCTCGGGCTCGTGCCCACCTCACGCCCCGCGACCACGCCGGCCTGGCGTGAGATCGCCGAACCGGGCGCCCGGCTGGTCGATCGGCTCGGTTTCCCGCGCGCCGATCTGGCTCGTCGGGTGACGGTGAGTCCGGCCTGCGGTCTGGCGGCGGCGCCGCTGAGCTGGGCCCGGGACGCGCTGCGCCTGGCGGTCGATACCGCGAAGGCCTTTGCGCAGGACCCGGAGTCCCTCGTCGCCGGGTGACGCCGGTGGGGCTCGAGGCACTCGAGTGGTTCCGACGGCCCTGTTCGCGGCCGCTGCCGACCCCGGTAGCAGGTATCTCGTCACCCGGACCGGCTGGGCCGGGGTGAATCGAGCGAGGACACCGCGCCGGGACACCGGGGCGGGGGGTCGCGAAGCGCGGCACTGCCCGGCGGCCGCTATCCGCTGTCACAGGCGTGCCGGTCGTAAGGGCCTCGGTGTGCCGGGAATGCCGGCCGACGTGCGGTAACGGTGCTCGGCAGTGTCGGCGGGCCGGACTACCCTGCGAGATGTGAGTGACACCGTTGGACCCATCGAACAGGACGATGTCCGCGGAGCAGCCGCTCCCGCCCCGGCCGCCGGCGAAGCGCGAGTGCGCTGGCAGGAGCTCGCCGATACGGTGCGTGAGCATCAGTTCCGCTACTACGTGCGGGACGCGCCGATCATCTCCGACGGCGAATTCGACAAGCTGTTCCAGCAGCTGCTGGCGCTGGAGGAACGCCATCCCGACCTGCGCACACCCGATTCGCCGACGCAGCTGGTGGGCGGTGGTTTCGCCACCGATTTCACCCCGGTGGACCATCTCGAGCGGATGCTGTCGCTGGACAATGTGTTCTCCGCGGCGGATATGCGGGCCTGGGCGGCCCGAGTCGAGGAGGAGACCGGCCCGGACCTGCACTATTTGTGTGAGGTCAAGATCGACGGGGTGGCGTTGAACCTGGTGTACCGCAACGGGAAACTGGAGCGCGGTGCCACCCGGGGCGACGGGCGTACGGGCGAGGACGTCACCCTCAATGCCCGCACCATCGA
The DNA here is from genome assembly GCF_001613445.1 of Nocardia grenadensis NBRC 108939. GTDB lineage: Bacteria > Actinomycetota > Actinomycetes > Mycobacteriales > Mycobacteriaceae > Nocardia > Nocardia grenadensis. The sequence goes on along the minus strand of NZ_BDCJ01000028.1, from coordinate 117,547 downwards.
GGACATCCCGCGCGAACTGAACGCCGATACCGAGTTTCCGATTCCGGACCTGCTGGAAGTGCGCGGTGAGGTGTACTTCCGGCTGGAGGATTTTGAAACGCTCAATGCGGCGATCGTGGCCGAGGGCAAACCACCGTACGCCAACCCCCGCAACACCGCGGCCGGTTCGCTGCGGCAGAAGGACCCCTCGGTCACCGCGCGGCGGCGACTGCGGATGATCTGTCACGGTCTCGGGCGCACCGAAGGGTTCACGCCGCGGTCGCTGCACGAGGCCTACCGTGCGCTGGCGGCCTGGGGTCTGCCGGTCTCCGCGCACACCACGCTGGTGCACGGTGTGGACGCCGTTCTCGAACGGATCTCCTACTGGGCCGAGCACCGCCACGATATCGAGCACGAGATCGACGGCGTGGTGGTGAAGGTCGACGAACGGTCCTTGCAGCGGCGACTGGGTTCCACCTCGCGGGCTCCGCGCTGGGCGATCGCCTACAAGTACCCGCCCGAGGAGGCCACCACCACCCTGCGCAATATCGCGGTGAACGTCGGCCGGACCGGCCGGGTCACCCCGTTCGCGATGATGGAACCCGTGGTGATCGCCGGCTCCACCGTCTCCATGGCGACCCTGCACAATGCGGCCGAGGTCGTGCGTAAGGGGGTGCTGATCGGGGATACGGTGACCATCCGGAAGGCCGGGGACGTCATCCCGGAGGTGCTGGGTCCGGTGGTCGACGCCCGCACCGGCGACGAGCGGGCCTTCGTGATGCCCACCCACTGCCCCGAATGCGGGACCGAACTCGCCTACGAGAAAGAGGGCGACGCCGATATCCGCTGCCCCAACCAGCGGAGCTGTCCCGCCCAGCTGCGGGAGCGGGTGTTCCATATGGCCGGTCGCGGCGCCTTCGATATCGAGGCACTGGGTTACGAGGCGGCGATCGCGCTGCTGAACTCCGGCGCGATCACCGACGAGGGCGATCTGTTCGATCTCGACGCCGACCGGCTGCGAAATGTCGCGCTGTTCGTCAACAAGAACGGCAGCCTCTCGGCGAACGGCAACCGGTTGCTGAGCAATCTGGCCGCGGCCAAGGACCGCCCGCTGTGGCGGGTCCTGGTCGCGCTGTCCATCCGGCATGTCGGGCCGACCGCCGCGCGGGCGCTCGCGGCCGAATTCGGCAGTCTGGAACGGATCGAGCAGGCGTCGCTGGAGCAGCTGGCGGCTGCCGAGGGCGTCGGGCCGACCATCGCGACCGCCGTCGCGGAATGGTTCGCGGTCGACTGGCATCGCGCCATCGTGGAGAAATGGCGGGCCGCCGGGGTGCGGATGGAGGACGAACGCGACGAATCCATTCCGCGCACCCTCGATGGCCTGTCCATTGTGGTGACCGGTTCGCTGGAGGGCTTCTCCCGCGACGGCGCCAAGGAGGCGATCCTGTTGCGCGGGGGTAAGGCCGCGGGGTCGGTATCGAAGAAGACGGCCTTCGTCGTCGTCGGGGAATCGCCCGGGTCCAAGGCTGCCAAGGCCGAGGAACTCGGGGTGCCGATCCTGGACGAGGACGGGTTCCGCCTCCTGCTCGAATCCGGTCCGGACGCGGTCGCGGCCGGACCGGTGGCGGAGGCCGAATCGGCGGAGTAGCGGCGGCGCGGTCGGAGGACACGACCGGGTACCGATCCTGCGGGACCGGGTCCGGACACGGCAGGATGGCGGGATGTTGCGCAGTTTTCGGGTGTCCAACCACAAATCGCTGGCCGATCTACAGGAATTGCGGTTGACCCGCGGCGCGACCGCGCCGGTCGCGGTGCCGGTGACCGCGGTCCACGGCGGCCCGGCCGCCGGTAAATCCAATCTGGTCGACGCCCTGGGGCATATGCGTGACGCGGTGCTGCACTCGGTGAGCGGCTGGGATCCCTACGCGGGCCCGGTCCGGGCGCCGCATCTCGCGCTGCCCGGGCAGCCGAGCGACTTCGAGGCCGTTTTCGTGGCCGAGGGCGTGCCCTACACCTACGGTTTCCGGTTGGATGCCGCCGAGGTCGCCGCCGAATGGCTCTACAGTCATCCGCGGTCCCGCAAACGGATCGTCTTCGAGCGCGAGGGTGAGGCGATCCGGGTTGGGCCGATGTTCGAGCCGGCGCGATTCGGGATCACCGCGCTGGTGCCGCTGGTACGCCCGAACGCCCTGCTGTTGAGCCTGGCGGGGCAGATGTACGCCGAGGCGCTGGTCCCGGCCTACCGGTGGTTCGAGACCATGCTCGAGGTGGTGGCCGGTGCCGCGGATATCGACTCGATCGAACTGCGGCTGGGTTCGCATCTGTCGCGATCCACCGAGCACGCCGCCCGGCTGCTGACCCTGCTGCAATCCGCGGACCTCGGCATCACCGATCTGCTGATCGCCCAGAACGATCCCGGCTACGCCGACTACCTGCGCGACCTCGATGCCGATATCGCCGTCCTCGGAGAACAGACCGATCGTGCGGCAGGTTCGGCGGCGTATGCCGCGCAGCTGGAACAGGACAGCGGTCTGAACGCCACTCGGCTGGCCCGTGAACTCACCAATATGCGTAATGCGCGCGATGCGCTCTACACCCGGATGGTCGGGCGGCACGGTGTCGGACTGCGGCTCGTCCACACCGATGTGGAGCCGGTTTTCACGCTGGCCGAGGAATCCTCGGCGACCCGGGCACTGCTGCGGCTGCTACCGATACTGCTCGACTCTCTCGACGCGGGGAAAGTGCTCGTGGTCGACGATATCGGCGCGCGGCTGACGGTGGAGGAGACCGACCGGCTCGTGCAGCTGTTCCAGAGCCCGGAAACCAATACGCGCGGTGCGCAACTGGTGTACACCACCGGCGATCGGGCACTGGTGGACCGGGGCAACGGCCGTTCCGCGCGGACCCGCACCAGTGTCTGGTCCGTCCGGCGTTCCGCGGGCGGTGCCAGTACTCTCGCGGTGTCCTGAAACCCGGTCGCCGCCGGGCGACGACCGGGATCCGGTTCTACTGGCTGGGTTCCGGCAGGTTGCAGCCCATCTTCGGGTTGAGGCCGACGTAATTGAGTGGACCGGCCACCACGGTCACCGCCAGCGTCGCGAAGTGGGAGCACTGCTCCGGTGGATCATTGAAATAGCCCCGTTGCCACGCGGCGACGATCCCCGCCACGAACCAGACCAGTACTACGAGGCTTGCTACTCGGCTACCCATTGCACCTGCTCGAATCGTTGATTCCGGCATGACGATCGCTTCCTTTCATGTCCGGTGGATCTGAGATACCCCGTACCGCACAACTCATGCGCGGTGCCGTCCGTCTCGCAGAAGTGATGGCCGGCGGGCCGGGCGGCCGGATTTTCGCCGCCGCAGCGGTATTCCCATGCACAAGTTCACCGGTGCGGGAGGTAGGAGCCCGGCCGCGGTGCGGCCTGTCCGGGTGCGCGGCCGGCCGACCGGATTCCATCGGCCGCGGGTCCAGGTCGTTGTCGTCCGGGTGGGAGGGTATCCGGGCCCGCATGCCCGGGCGCCGGCGCGGCGACCTCCCCCTGAGAGTGGCGTACGCCACCGAATCGCGTCGCCTCGGGCGTCGCCGGCCGCCACGACGCCCCGGGGCCTAGCATGGTGGGGTGTTCGAACTGGCGATGCTGGCGATCATGGTGGCCGCACTGGTGGGAATGCTCGTGCTGGTGTTCCGTGGGCGGAGGGGCGGGCGTATGCCCGCGGACGCGGAGATCGGTTCGTTGTATCTGACGGGGGTGAGTCCGCGCCCCGAGGCGATGGGTGAGCAGTTCGTCACCGTCACCGGGAACCTGTCCGGACCGTCCGAGCCGGGAAAGGTGGTCTACGGGCGCATGGTGTGGGACGCCGCCTATTGGCCGTCGGTCGGGGACACGCTCACCGTCGCCTATCCGCCGGGTAGGCCGGATCGGTGGCGCATCGTCGAGCCGGGCACCGGCGGGTAGCTCTCCGCCGCGGGACTCAGCCCAGGACGGTGGCGACGATTCCGGCGAGGTAGCCGAGCCGCGCGATCTCCGAGGGGCGGAAATCCGGGCCGCCGGGACGGCCGAGGAGGAGCGCCTTGCTGGAGGGGCCGAGCGGCGCGGCGGCCAGTTTGGTGTCCATATCGCGCCAGATCTCGGGGACCCAGTCGGCGTTGCCGTCGAGCGCGGTGGGTTTCTGCAGCGGCATCCACGGCACCGAGGCAGCCTGGGTCTGCGGCGCGCTCTGACTGCCCACCACGCGGTAGGCGCCGTGCGTCCCCATATCCAGGACGGTGCTCCAGCCGACCCGCAGCACCCGCGGAACCCCGTCGACCAGCACCTGGAGCCGATCGTCGCGGGCGTTGGCCACATTGTCGATCAATTCGAGCTCACGGTGGGTGTCGAGCACACCGGAGTAGGGGCGGATGGAATCGACGCGCACATCGCCGAGCGATTCCGCGGCGGTGATGAGTGTGTCGGGCAGGGCGTTGGGGGCGATCTCGACGACGAGATCGTCGACCGCGTAGCCGGCACCACGCTCCACCACGTCCAGGGAAAGGATATCGGCGCCGACCGTGCCCAGTGCTACGGCTAGCGACCCGAGGCTTCCCGGACGATCCGGAAGTTGCACGCGGAGCAGATAAGACACGTGCGTTTCCCTTTCCTTCTGCGGCCGAGGCTTACAACGGATACCCGGTCTGCCCATCCTTACACCCATTACCGAGGGTTATCGAGTCGAATTGTGCGCCTCGAACGGGGTCACAGGTGACGAATGGTGTGAAAAGGGCAAACCTCGCATTGCCGCGTGGTCCACGGCCGACCCGCGCGCGGCCCGGTGGGTGCGGCCGCGCGGCCTGCCGGGCAACCCGGTCCGGCCGCACCATTAGGCTGTTCGATGCTTGTGATCCGCAGTCCAAACTATTGCCGAAAGGGGTTCGCGGTGACCGCCATCTCCCGCGACGAGGTCGCACACCTCGCCCGGCTGTCCAGGCTCGCCCTGTCCGAGGACGAACTCGACCAGTTCGCCGGGCAGCTGGATTCGATCCTCAGCCATGTGCGGACCATCTCCGAGGTCGCCGCCGCCGATGTCCCGGCCACCGCGTCACCGGATCCGGTGACGAATGTGACCCGTCCCGATGAGGTCCGTCCCGGTCTCACCCCGGAGCAGGCGCTGTCCGGCGCACCCGCCGCCGAAGAACAGCGGTTCCTGGTTCCGCAAATCCTGGGGGAGGGCGAATGAGCGCGAGTGAACTGACCCGGCTCGGCGCGGCCGACCTCGCGAGCCGTATCCACGGCGGCGAGGTCTCCTCGGTGGAGGTGACCCGGGCGCATCTGGACCGGATCGCCGAGGTCGACGGGGAGTACCACGCCTTCCTGCACGTCGCGGGAGAGCAGGCGCTCGCCGCCGCTGCCGAGGTGGACGCCGCCCTGGCCGCCGGTGCGGTGCCGGCCTCGCCGCTGGCCGGGGTGCCGCTGGCGCTCAAGGACGTGTTCACCACGACCGATATGCCCACCACCTGCGCGTCGAAGATCCTCGAGAACTGGGTCGCCCCCTACGACGCCACGCTGACCACCCGGCTGCGTGCCGCCGGGATCCCGATTCTGGGCAAGACCAATATGGACGAGTTCGCGATGGGCTCCTCCACCGAGAACTCCGCCTACGGGCCGACCCGCAACCCGTGGGACACCACCCGCATCCCCGGCGGCTCCGGCGGCGGTTCGGCGGCGGCGTTGGCCTCCTATCAGGCGCCGCTGGCCATCGGCACCGACACCGGCGGCTCGATCCGGCAGCCGGCCGCGGTCACCGCGACCGTCGGCACCAAGCCCACCTACGGCACGGTGTCCCGGTATGGACTCGTCGCGTGCGCGTCCTCGCTCGACCAAGGCGGCCCGTGCGGCCGGACGGTGCTGGACACCGCCCTGCTGCACGAGGTGATCGCCGGACACGATCCGCGCGATTCCACCTCCCGTGATGTCGCGGTCCCGGCCGTGGTCGACGCCGCCCGGCAGGGCGCGTCGGGTGATCTGCGCGGGGTGAAGATCGGCGTGGTGAAGGAACTGCACTCCGACAGCTACCAGCACGGCGTGCTCACCTCCTTCGACGCCGCGGTCGGCGTGCTGAAGGATCTGGGCGCCGAAGTGGTCGAGGTGTCCTGCCCGCATTTCGAATACGCCCTGGCGTCCTACTACCTGGTCATGCCCAGCGAGGTCTCCTCCAACCTGGCCCGTTTCGATGCCATGCGCTACGGCCTGCGAGTGTCCGACGACGGCCACCACAGCGCCGAGCAGGTCATGGCCGCGACCCGCGCCGCCGGATTCGGTCCGGAGGTCAAGCGCCGGATCATGATCGGCACCTACGCCCTCTCGGCGGGCTACTACGACGCCTACTACGGTCAGGCGCTCAAGGTCCGCACGCTGATCGCGCGTGATTTCGACAAGGCCTACGAGCAGGTCGACGTGCTGGTGTCCCCGACCAGTCCGTTCACGCCGTGGAAGCTGGGCGAGAAGGTCGACGATCCGCTGGCGATGTACCTGTCCGATCTGTGCACCCTGCCCACCAACCTGGCCGGGCATCCGGCCATGTCGGTCCCGTCCGGGCTGAGCCGCGACGACGGGATGCCGGTGGGTCTGCAGATCATGGCGCCGGCATTGGCCGACGACCGGTTGTACCGGGTGGGCGCGGCCTACGAGGCGGCCCGCGGCGATATCGCCTGACGCGGATCGCCGGGAGCGGCGAGAGTTCGCCGAGGGCGGTGGTCCGAACGGGCCACCGCCCTCGGCGTTCCCGGGGGCCGGGCGGGTGATACCGCGTGTCAGTGGGCGTGCAGCCGCTCGGCTTCCCGTTCGACCGCGGTGGTCATCCCGGGGAACCCCTTCTTGAAGCCGCGCCCGAACAGCAGGCCGACCACCGGAGCGAGCCAGCCGTCGAGCTCGAAATGGGATTCGTAGCGGGTGCGGTCGCCGGTCAGCGGGGTCAGCGTATGCGAGCGTTTGCTGCGTAGTGCGCCGAGCGGGATCGGTTTCATGGAGTAACTGAATTCCCGGCCCGCGGTGACGCTGCGAATCCATTCGCGCATCCGGATCGGCCGGGGCGCGAGCTGCTCGACCCGCATATCGATCGGCGCACCCACCGTCAGCTCCGCCCGGCAGCGGCTGATGAACGGATTCCAGTCGCCGTACCGGTCGAAATCGGTGAGCACCGACCAGACCACCTCGGCGGGGGCAGCCACCTCGACCACGTCGTCCACAACAAGCACGTTCCCAAATTAGAACGTGTTTCAAGTCGGGTCAACCGTGGTCAGCCGGTCCGGGCGGCCGGCGGCGTGGTGACCGGCAACAGGTGCACTCCGGCCGGAAGTGCGGGGTCGGGCGGGGCGGCCGCGGGCGGCTGCGCGCATCCCGGCAACCATCGGGTACGCGGCAGGAGACGGGTGAACGCGGGCCGCGGCAGACCCGTCGCGCGGCCGGTCCGTATGGACCCGACCGGAATGCGGATACGGGGTGCCGTCGTGCGCCTGATTCGCCGGTGCAGGCGCCGGATTCCGAAGACCAGGGCGGCTACCGTCGCCAGACCGAGCGCGACCGCGCGCAGCAACCAGGGCCGGGTCGGATGGCCGGTGGCGGCCTGGGCGGCCACCTGGCTCAATGTCTCCACCACCGGGACCCCGTAGTGCTGTCGCCGCGAATTCAGGTCCACCGCGGTGGCCGCGATCTCGGCGAGGGTCTCGCAGCGGGTACGCACCACCGGTTCGGAATGCGTTTCGCAGGCCTGGTGCAGCCGCAGGCGCAGCGTCCGGTCCAGGGCCTGCCGGGCCCACGGCCCCAGCGGTGCGCCGGTGCGGTCGGCGTACCGCAGCAGGTCGTATCCGAGGTCGTGGGCCATACAGGCGGTATCGAATTCCGGTGGCAGCTCGACCGGCGAGGAACAACTGCCGTCCGGAGCCACGAGCACGCCCTGCCGGACGACCGGCCGGTAGCCGAGGTAGTCCGCGAAATCCCGCGGTATGGCTGCCACGGCGTCCACCGCCGTATCACCCGAGGTCAGACCCACCACCGCCGGCCCGGCCGGTGCCGTGACCGAAGCGTCGATACCGACGGCCTCGGAGGTCGGCGCCGGCACGGCGGTGATCACCAGGCCGAACAGCGCGGCACCGGTGAATGCCGGCAGCGAGATCCGCCGGAACCGGCGCCGGGGCCGGCGCGGGTGATCGTTACGGGGTGAAGCCATGGTGGGACACCTTAAGCGTTATGGAGCGGTGGGCCCGCACGGCAGGTCCCGCTCCCGGTAGCCGTGACCGCCGTCGAGACGGTCCGCATCCGACCGGCAAACCCGGCGCCGCGCGGGCGGCGCAGCGCTTCACTCCGGGCCGCAGCCGGGCAGTGCCGTCCCTTGGTCGGTGTCGTACCGGTGGCCGTGCCCCGCTGGCGCGCCGAGGGCGGCCGGCAGGTCCGCGGTGGTCTGCAGGAAACCGACCACGGGCAGCCAGGGCGGGGTGGGCGCGTCGCGGCGGGCGGCGGTGAGGTCCGGCGGCCGCCACAGCAGGTCGAGTGACCAGTGCACGACCGGATCGGAGGTATTGGCCAGTACCGCGGTACGGGCACCGGGCGCGGGTCCACCCCCACCGGGCATCCCGGCCCACAGCGCCGAACACACCCGGCGGTTCTGCTCGGCGGCTCCCGCGAACACCGCGCTACCGCCGAATGCGCCGAGGCTCTGTCCGTACAGGTGCAGCCGGGGCGGATCGGACATCGTGGCGATGCGCTCTTCGACGGCGGCGACCAATGCCCGCGCCGAGGCCGCCGCCGCATCCCGGCCGAAGACGAAGGTGGCCCAGCTCGGCGCGTACGAGTACTGCAGCGCGACCACCGCCACATCGCCACCGAATCGGGCACCGAAACCCTCCAGCGCCCGCGCGTCCACCCAGCCCGATCCGGTGGGTACGGCGATCACCAGATCGGAGCGGTCGAATCCGCCGGCCCGATCCAGTTCCCGAACCGCCAGCGCGGCGCGCGCGGCCAGATCCGGCGCCGAGCGGAGCCCGATATAGACCCGGACCGCGCCCGCCGGCCCGGCGCTGACGAAACGCTGTCCCTCGCGTCCCAGGGTCGACCAGCTCACCATGGACTCGGCGCTCCCCGATCGGGTCACCGCCACCGGCTCGACCAGACCCGGCTCGGGGGCGGCGTTCGCGGCGGCATAGGTTCGGTCGCCCCAGCTCACCGCCGCGGGGACCGCGAACAGCGCCACCGGCAGGCCCGCGACCACCGTCATCACCAGCATCCGGGACCAGCCGATCCGCCGGAGCAACCGGCCGCACCCGTGGACCACCGCCACCGTCCCCAGGGTGAGCAGGGTCGCGCCGACCGCCCACCCGGCCCAGTGGCCCGGACCGGCCGGCGCCACCTCCATCGCCGATCGCAGTGTCTGCTGCCAGCGCGCGGCGTACACCACCGCGCCGAGGACGCCGGCCGCGGTGACCGCGAACACCGATCGCCGGGTTCGCGGCGTGGCGACCGGGGCGGAACCCGTGGTGTGCCGGATCACGAGGCGGACGACCCGCGCGACGCCCAGCGCGACGACCACGGCCACCGCGGTGAGTACGGCCTGGGCGGCGGCGGTCCGGGGCAGCAGGCCGGGGGCCAGGGACACCGCCGTCCCGGCACCGACGGCGAGTGTGGTCGCTACCGGTGGCCAATGCCGCGGCCACCGGGTTCGGACGTAGTCGAGAAGGCCCCTGCGAATACTCGGTCGCGATGGGGTCGGAACGTTATCGGCCGGACCGGTGCCAGGGCAGGGTTGCGAGGGTGCCGGGGCATCGCCGAGTCCACCGGAGAAGGGTTCCGCTGCGGCCGGGCTGCGCTCGGAAGTGCCGGTGCGCGGCCGGGACCGGGCGGGTGCCGGGTTGTCGTCGGCTGTGTCCGGGCGGGATCGGGTTCGAGAGAGCGACGTGATGCTCCCGGGCGTGCCGGTGCCAATCCGGGACCGGCCGGGTGGCGGGGCGTCATCGGATGGATCGGGGCGAAGTCGTGTCCGGGCGGGCGCCGGGATATGGCCGGGCAGGTCGGCGCGTGGCCGGGCGCGCGACGGTGCCGGGGCCGGTGCGGCGGTGGTGGTGGTGTCAGGCATGGGGACCCCCGAGGACGGTGTGGTGCGGACGGATCGGACCGCGGGCCCCGATCCCCGGAAGCAGCGGCGCGGTGACCGGGCGGCCCAGGAAGAGGACGGCGATTACGAGCAGGAGCAGGCCGCAGATCCGCGGCAGCCACGCGGTGACGGTGTCGGCCAGGGGGAAGTCCTCCACGACCGGTACGCCGTAGTCTTGCCGCATCGAATTGAGGTCCACGGCGATCTCGGCGATCTCGGCCATCACGACGCAGCGGGCGCGCGGCAGCGGCTCCGGCCGTTGCGCGCACGCCGTGTGCATCTGTTCGGCGAGGGTCCGGTCCAGTTCCTGCCGGGCCCAGGGGCCGAGCGGGGCGCCGGTGCGGTCGGCGTAACGCAGCAGGTCGTAGCCGAGGTCGTGGGCCTGGCAGGCGGTCTCGAACTCCGCCGGCAGCGGTACCGGCGAGGAACACGATCCGTGCGGTGCGACCAGCATCCCGTCCACCGGTGCCGGGGCGTACCCGGCGACCGCGCGGAAATCCGCGGGGATCGTGGCGACTGCTCCCGGTGTGGTCAGCGCGCGTACCGCCGCCGCGGCGTCCGGTGCGGGCGCGAGACCGGCGGCATCGGCCGCGGGCGCCGACAGCAGGGATACCGCCGCGGCGACTCCGGCCGCGGCGGTCACCGCGCACCGCGCGGTTTGCAGGGAGAGCCGGGCCGGGAGGCGCACGGCATTGTTCGAGACAGCCATGGCGAGAACGTTAGGAACGGAAGGCGGTCGGAGCCGTCCTGCTCGGGTGGGGTTTGTGCGCCGACCCCGGGACCTACGCGGGTACGGGGCTAACCCCGGCGTACCGCCCGCGATTCACCCCACGGTATGAGGTGCGCCGGGGCCGGAGTTCCTAGTCTCGGGGGTATGAACGAAACGAGCATCGCGGTGCCGGGACGCCCGCGGCGGGGCCTGTGGGGCCTGATCGTCGGTCTGGGGCTGCGCTGGTGGCTCGACGCCGCCTCGGTCCTGACCGCGGTGACACTGTTCTCGGTGGCCTGGCCCACCCTGCATCTCACCCACGACGTGCCCGCGCCGCTCGCGCCGCTGATCGCCGCGTTCGCCGCGCTGCCGGTACTGCTGATGCGTAGAAATTCCTTGCTGGGCTGGGCGGTCTCGGCGGGCTCGGCGCTGTTCATCGCATTGGCCGTGCCGAACCTGCCGGGGGAGGAGATGCCGGTCCAGGTGGCGCATATCGTCGCGCTGTACTTCCTGGTGTTCGCGGTGGCCCTGCGCTCACCTCTGCAACTGGTCGCGGTGGTGTGGGGGGCGACCGCACTCCTGCTGGGCGCGGCACTGTCGGCCGAGGGGATCGACGCCGACCCGTGGGCCTGGCCGGTGTCGCTGGGTGGGCTGGTCTTCGTCGCGCTGCTGGTGCGGTCGCTGATCCGCTCCCGGTCCGAGCTCAGCAAACAGACCGAACTCAGTGATCTGGAACGGGCCCGCCGCACGATCCTGGAGGAGAAGGCGCGAATCGCGCGCGATCTGCACGATGTGGTGGCCCACCATATGTCGCTGGTCGTCGTGCAGGCGCAGACCGCACCCTACCGGGTGGAGGGTGTGAACGACGCGGCGCGCGCGGAGTTCGAATCGATCGGTGCCACCGCCCGGGAGGCGCTGAACGAGATCCGCGGTCTGCTCGGGGTGCTGCGCAGCGACGGCCAGCTCGCCGAACACGCGCCCCAGCCGACCGCCGCCGACCTGGACGCGTTGTTCGTCGGTGCGGCCCGCGCCGGGGTGGATCTCACCTGGTCGTTCGACGGGAACCTGACCGCGATCCCGGATACCGTCGGTTCCGCGCTGTACCGAATCGTCCAGGAATCGCTGGCCAATGCCGGCCGGCACGCGCCGGGCGCACCGGTGCGGGTGACGATCGCCTGCACGGGGGAGGTCGACCTCACCGTGGTCAACGGCCCGGGCGGCAGTGCCGCCGGCGGGGGGACGGGCGGGCACGGTATCCCGGGTATGCAGGCGCGCGCGCTCGCCGTCGGTGGCCGGCTCGACGCGGGCCCCGCCGCCGACGGCGGCTTCCGGGTCCACGCGCGGTTGCCGCTCACGCCCACCGTGGCGGTCGCGCCGCCCGCATCCGCCCAGGCGGGTGCGCGCTGATCCGGTGGTTGCGCCGGCGCTGCGGCCTGTGGGACCGCGCCGCGGGCGCGAGTAATCCTGTCTCCGGCGGCGGAGTTCGCCGCCCGACGCTCGGCGCACGCCGGTTTCGTCCGGGAATTAAGCTGGGCCCGTGGCAATAACCGTGTTGATCGCCGACGATCAGGCCATGGTGCGGCAAGGATTCGGAGCATTGCTCGCCGCCCAACCCGATATCAGTGTCGTCGGCGACGCGCCCAACGGAAAAGTGGCCGTCGCCGAATCGGCGCGGTTACGACCCGATGTGGTGCTGATGGATGTGCGTATGCCGGAGATGAACGGGCTCGACGCGGCCCGCTCGATCCTGGGGGCCGGATTCGATCCGCCGGTGCGCGTACTCATGCTCACCACCTTCGATATCGATGACTATGTGTACGAGGCGCTCGGAATCGGTGCCAGCGGGTTCCTGCTCAAGGACGCGCCGGCCGAGGAACTGGTTCGGGCGGTACGGGTGGTCGCCGCCGGGGAGGCGCTGCTCGCGCCGACCGTCACCCGGCGGCTGATCGCGGAAGTGACCACCCGCCGCGCGTCCCGGCGCACCCCGGCACCGGCGCTGGCGTCGCTGACCCCGCGCGAGCGCGAGATACTCGAACTCGTCGCGCGCGGGATGTCGAATACCGAAATCGCCGCGGCGCTGTTCATCGCCGAGCAGACGGTCAAAACACATGTGTCCAAGGTCTTCACCAAATTGGATCTGCGCGACCGCGCGCAAGCCGTGGTGCTGGCCTACGAATCCGGGCTGGTCACCCCCGGCTGAACGCACTGCCAGGTATTCCATGAAGTGCCCTGATTCCCGTTGTCACGGGGGAAACGGCGCGCTGTGCCCGGTAGGCTCACCAGTCTGTCGGTCGCCTGAAGGGGGTCGTGTTGCTCAACAGCGGTGACGTGTTCGCCGGGTTCACCGTCGAGCGGTTGCTCGGCGAAGGCGGAATGGGCGCCGTATATCTGGCCCGGCATCCCCGGCTCGGAAAACAGACCGCGTTGAAGCTGCTCAAACCGGAACTGTTCGCCGACGCCGCGATCCGCACCCGGTTCGAACGGGAAGCCGATCTCGCCGCCGCGCTCGACCATCCGAGCATTGTCACGGTCTACGACCGGGGGGTGGAGGGCGACCACCTGTGGATGTGCATGCAGTACATCGACGGCGCCGACGCCGGCACGGTCAACCCGCTGGCCCTGGCTCCGGAGAAAGCGGTACAGATCATCGCCGGTGTGGCCGACGCGCTCGACTACGCGCACGGTATGGGGGTCCTGCACCGTGATGTGAAACCGTCCAATATCCTGCTCGCCCGGGCCAATCCCGGGCAGGGCGAACGCGTTTTCCTCACCGATTTCGGATTGGCCCGACTACGCGCGGAAACGGTGCGGCTGACCCAGACCGGTATGTTCACCGCCACCCTCGCCTTCGCCTCGCCGGAACAGATGACCGGTGGCGACATGGACGGCCGCTCGGACCAGTATTCGCTGGCCTGCGCGCTGTACTGGCTGCTCACCGGTATGGCGCCGTTCGATTCGCCCAATCCCGCCGACATCATCCACGGCAATCTGCAACTCGCCCCGCCGCCGCTCGCGGTGAAACGACGGGGCCTGCCGCCGGGTCTGGATCCGGTGCTCGCGAAGGCGATGGCCAAACACCCCGGTCACCGGTACCGCACCTGTGTCGAGTTCGCGCGGGCTGCCGAACAAGCACTCACCGCCCCGGCGCCCACACAGAGCTATGTGCCGCCGACCGAGGCGAGCGGTCCAGGTATGGCGTATTCGGTTGCGGCGGGCGGATATTCGGCCGTTCCCGGTGCCGCGCCGGCACCGGCGGGGCCACCCGGTGTGCCCGCGGGACCACCGGGAGCGCACGGTGCGCCTGCCGGGTCACCGGGAGCGGTCGCGGGGGCGTCGGGTGGGCCCGCGGGCGTGGCCGGCGGTTACGCAGACAGTGGCTACCCGGCCGGTCGTGCCGGTGCCGTGCTGCCGCCCGGTGCGCCGGGACCGGCCGTGGAGCACCCCGGTGGCGCGACGATCGCTCCGGCCGGCGCGCCGATGCGGGCGGGGGATGTCGAGCACACCGGTGCGCAGCCGGTCGTGACACCGCCCGGTCCGGCGCCGCGCCCGGCCGTGGAACACACCGGCCCCGCCGGTGCGGCGCGGAGCGTGGGAGGCGAGCATACCGGGGGGATACCCGTGCAGGCCGTTCCGCGACCTCCGGCGCCCGGGCAGTACCACGGCTATCACCCGGCTCCGGCCGCGCACCGGCGTAACCGGGCGGCGTGGATCGCGGTGGCCGTTCTCATTCCGCTCATCGTGCTGGCCGTGATCGTGGCGGCTGTTCTGGTGGTGCTGGGCAGCAACGATTCCGGTTCCGAGGACGCGCCGGCCGCTGCTCAGCCCTCCACGCTCGAACGGGGCCCGGTCGCCGGTACCAGCGGCGAATCCGAGAACTCGCCGAAGACGGAGCCGGGCGACCGCACCCGGCGGCTGTTCTCCACCCTGCTGCCGCAGGGGTCGGAACTGGACGGGTTCGGCTATCAGGACGCGCTGTGCAGTCAGTACGAGCCGGGTGAGCAGATCCCGATACTCGAAGCGGTCCCGGTCTTCGACGAGGTCCTGGAAACCCGCCCGTGGGAATCGATCTGGGATTGCCGGCAGCGCTCGCTGGAGGCCACCCGGCTCGACTACACGATCATCACCTATCCGGATGCCGAGGACACTCTGGAGGTGATCGAAAGCCTGCCGCCCCATGATTCGGTCTCCGGTGCCAAGAGCGGTGAGCCCTATACCGCGCATCTGTGGGAGGAGCCCGGCGATCGGGGCCGGTCCACCGCGAACATGGTGGTCGGTTTCGGTGCCAGGACCGATTCGCCCCGGAGCGATTCGCTGTTGTTCGTCCGCTACTGGGGGACGGGAGCCCGCGGCGATATCGACCGCTGGTGGTCGAATGCCCCACTGTGAGCGCCGCCGTGCGGCGGGTGGGCGTCAGGCGTCGACGGTCGTGCCGCTTCGCGGTGCGGTCCTCGTCCAGATCGCCGATCTCATCGCCCTGGAAGCGGATCGACCCGGAATCGGGGCGGTCCAGCGCGCCGAGCATGTGCAGCAGGATGCTCCTACCTGATCCGGACGGCCCGATCACCGCGGTGAATTCACCGGCCTCCAGGCGCAGATCGATCCTGTCGAGCGCCCGGACCGGCCGTTCGCCGACCCGGTACTCCCTTCACCACATCGGTCGGTTCCAGCATGGCCGGCTGCGTCATCGCCACCCCGGTCTTCCACGGACATTCGTTCGGTGTGCGCGGCCCGGTCAGGCCACCGGCACGGGTGACGTCGTGCGCGCGTCGAGCACCGCGTAGAGAACGGGTTGTTCACTCGCCAGCTCGAGCCGGGCCTCTTCGGCGGTCCAGCAGCGGCCCGGGTCGAGCTCCAGCTTGGCGTCCACATGAATGTTCCACCGATAGCGCAGCGCCGCAAGCACTCCTTGCGGTCCGCCGAACAGACGGTCGAGGTGCGGGATGTCGTCGAAGAGGTCCGGTCGCGCCGGATCGAGGGCGGCGCGGTCGAGGACGGTGTGCAGGATGTCGGTGCGCAGGTGCTGATCTTCCCAAGACATGATCCGAGCCCTTTCGGTCGGGGGCCGGGTGTTCGCCGGCCGGTGGTGCGGCGACCTCGTGTTCCACGCTAGGAATCGGGCGCCGGTAAATCGTCGTGCCGTGGATGTGAATCGCTGTCCTACCGTGGGTGGAGCCGGGAACCGGCCGTAGCAGGATGCCGAGCGCCGCCGGGGGCGCTTACCCTGGACGAATGACTGAGAGCCACCTCACACGGGTTGCCGCCGCAGGGGGCCGCGCGCAGCCGGTGGGTGGTGGCGCGGAGAAAGGATTCGGCCCGCCCGCCCCGGCCCCGCCGGTTACGACGACGGACCCGGGCGAAGCGGTGGCCGCGACCCGGCCCGCAGGGTGGGCGCGCGCTCGACGCCGGCTGGGCGCGGGGGTGGCGAAACTGCTCCCCGGGGCCCCGTACCCGCTACGGGAACTGCCCTTCGACTATCCGCCCAAGGTCGTGCTGTTCACCGATCTGGCGTTCTTCGTCATCGGTGTGGTGGCCTGTCTGCAGCGGCACGAATACTTCCCCACCGCACTGCCGGTAATCGCGCTGGTGCTGCTGTTCGCCTCCGGCCCGGTGTATGTGCTGTTCGGGATCGTGCCGCGGCCGCTGCCACTGTTCGCTGCCACGATGATCGCGGCGGCGCTCTTCTTCGTCCAGCCGGTGGACTCCGATTTCGCCCCCTTCGTGCTGATGGTCGGTATCGCCGAGATCGCGGCGATCGCACCGAAACGGCTGAGTATCCTGCTGGCGGTGGTCGCCGCGGCCGAACTGCTCGCCTTCGCGCTGGTGGGGGAGGCACTGTGGGGCGACCACTCGCTGCGAACCGGTTTCCCCATGTACGCGCTCGGCATCCTGCTCGGCTGGCTGGTGGGGGTGATGCTGCAGTATCAGCGGCTGTTCCTGTACCAGGAACGGGAGAATCAGAGCGCGCGGGCCGCGCAGGCCGCGGCCGCCGAACGCAACCGGATCGCGCGCGAGGTACACGATGTCATCGCCCACTCGCTCACCGTGACCCTGCTGCACGTGACGGCCGCCCGGCACGCCCTGACCGCCGATCGTGATGTGGACGAGGCGGCCGACGCCCTCGTCGACGCCGAACGACTGGGCCGCCAGGCCATGTCCGATATCCGGCGCACGGTCGGCCTGCTGGATTCGGTGCCGTCGGCGGCCGGGGTCGAACCGGGTGCCGGCGATATCCCGGCTCTCGTCGACGACTTCGTCAATGCCGGCCTCACGGTGAACCGGCGTTTCACCGGCGATCTGGCCGGGGTCTCGGCGGCGGTCGGGTTGGCGCTCTATCGCATCTGCCAGGAATCGCTGGCCAATATCGCCAAGCACGCCCCGGGCGCGGAGGTGGAGCTGACGGTTTCCGTGGACGGCGGCTCGGCCGTCGTACGCGTCCACAATACGATCCCCCGCGGCCTGCCCCCACAGTTCGGCCGGGGGACCGGGGTCGCCGGGATGCGGCACCGGTCCGATGGGCTGGGCGGTCGTATCCGGATCGGACCGGAGGCCGGTGGGTGGCTCGTGCGCGCGGAGTTCCCGCTGGACGACCACCCCGCGCATGCCGCGACCCCGAGCCGGGACCGGCTGCGTTGCCCCATCTCGGAGATCATCGCCGACCGCGACGCGGGCCCCGGCCGCGGCGACGAACCGCGTCCGGCATGAGAGGCTGCGGCCGGGCCCGGCGACCCCGCCGCCGGCCCGATGGCCTAGGCGCCGACGCCGGGCCGACCGCGGACGGATCCACCGCCGGCGCGAGCGCGAACGCGCCGGCGGAACGATGAGGTGCGACCTCCGCTTCCGCGGACCGCACGAACCTGCTCCGTGGAAGGAATGACGATGCGATATCTCCGCCTTCGCTACGGCCCCCGCGGACCGTATGCACCTGCTCCGAGGGAGAAACAATGACCAGGCCGGCCGACACCGATCCGGAGGCGGTCGAGGTGCTGATCGCCGATGACCAGGAACTCGTCCGCGGTGGGTTGCGGCGTATTCTGCGCCGCCGCGACGGTTTCCGGATCAGTGAATGCGCCGACGGTGACGAGGTGCTCGCGGCGGTCGCCGCGCACAGCCCCGATATCGTGCTGATGGATCTGCGGATGAAGCGGGTCGGCGGTATCGAGGCGACCCGTCTGCTCCGCGCCCGCGCTCCCGAACCTCCGGTGCTCGTGCTCACCACGTTCGACGACGACCAGCTGCTGTCCGGTGCCCTGCGCGCGGGTGCGTCCGGGTTCCTGCTCAAGGATTCCCCTGCCGAGGACCTGATCCGCGCCGTCCGCACCGTCGCCGCAGGCGGTGCCTGGCTAGACCCCGCCGTCACCGGGCGGGTGCTGTCCACCTACCGTAGTACCGCCGCCGCCCCGCCCGCGCCCGCGGTGGCCGTCGAGCTGACCTCCCGGGAACGCGAGGTGCTGGCGCTGATCGGCCGCGGCCGGGCCAACAGTGAAATCGCGCACGCGCTCGGAATCTCCGAGGTGACCGTGAAATCCCATGTGGGTCATATCTTCGGGAAGCTGGGCGTGCGCGACCGCGCGGCGGCCATCGTCTACGCGTTTGACCACGGTGTGGTGTCCCCTGGACAATCCAGGGTCTGACGGGCAGCCCGGGTGCGATCCGTGGCCGGCTGAGACGGTGCCCGCGCGTGGAGAGGATGGACGGGTGCAGGCGCCTGGCTCGGAAGTCGATAGGTGGTTCGGTCCTTACGAACTGCGCTCACTGCTGGGTAAAGGCGGGATGGGCGAGGTCTACGAGGCCTACGACACCGTGAAGGAGCGGGTCGTCGCGCTCAAACTGCTCTCCGACGCGCTCGCCGGCGACCCCGAGTACCAGATCCGGTTCCGCCGGGAATCGCAGGCTGCCGCCCGCCTCGCCGAACCGCACATCATCCCGATCCACGACTGGGGTGTTATCGACGGTCGCCTGTTCATCGATATGCGCCTGGTCCAGGGCATCGATCTGCGGGCACTGTTGCAGGCGGAGGGGCCGCTGAGCCCGCAGCGGGCGGTCGGCGTGATCGAGCAGATCGCCGCCGCGCTGGATGCCGCGCACGAGGGCGGTCTGGTGCACCGCGATGTGAAACCGGCGAATATCCTCGTCACCCCGGCCGACTTCGCCTATCTGGCCGATTTCGGGATCGCCCGCCACGAGAGCGATACCGGCGTCACGCAGGCGGGTGTGGCGATCGGTTCCTATACGTACATGGCGCCGGAGCGTTTCGACAGCGGCCCGGTGACCCCGCGCGCCGATATCTATTCCCTCGCTTGTGTGCTGCACGAATGCCTCACCGGGGCGACGCCGTTCCCGACGGCCAGTGTGGGTGTGCTGATCCGCTCGCATCTGACCGAACCGCCCCCGCGAGCAAGCGTGCAGCGAACCGGATTACCGGCCGGGCTCGATGATGTGATCGCATGGGGTATGGCCAAGGATCCGCACGAGCGATTCGCTACCGCAGGTGAACTAGCTGTAGCTGCCCGCACCGCGCTGAACGCCCCGGCGCGTTCCCCGCATCCCGCCGGTCCGGAGCCGCGGCACGGCGAATCTCTCGCTACCCCCGAGGTGTCGAGTCCGTCCGCGCCGCCGACCGGCGGAATTCCCACCCTGGTGGTCCGGATGCCGCGCGAGGAGGGCGCGCCGGACCCGGCCACCACGCTGCCCGCGATCATCCCCGGCGACCCGACCTCCTTCCGGCCCACAGAAACCGAGTTCACGCCGCTACCCGCCGACGATCCCACGCCGGCCGACCCCGAGGCGCCGGCCGGCGGTATCCGTCCGTTCCCGGACGCGCATCTCTACCAGAACGAGCAGTTGCATCCGGCCGCCGATCCGTCACAGTACGAGAATCCGGCGCCCGCGACCGGGGGTATGCCGGTGGCGGATTTCTACCCGCACGATCAGGCGACCCGCATCTACGGTGAACCCGGCTATCCGCTCCCGGGAGCCGAGGAGAACACCCGTGTCTTCCAACCGGCGGACGAGGCGCCCGCGCCCTACTCCGCCGACGAGCCGACGCATGCCTACCAGCCGACGGCCCAGGAGTCTTCGGGACTCGCCTATTCCGCCGAGGACCCGACCCGTGTCCACCGGCCGGTGGATCAGGCTTCGTCGGGGCTCGCCTATTCCGCCGAGGAGGCGACCCGGGTCTACCGGCCGGTGGATCAGGCTTCGTCGGGACTTGCCTATTCCGCGGAGGAGGCCACTCGGGCCTACCGGCCCGTGGAGGAGGGGCCCGCGGGGCTCGCTTACTCCGCCGAGGAGGCGACCCGGGCCTATCGGCCGGTGGATCCGGTGTCTTCGGGGCTCGCTTATTCCGCGGAGGACGCGCACGGCGCGTACCGGCCGCAGTACCCGCCGTCCGAACCGACCGGCCGCCACGACGCTCCGGCGCCGGACGACCACTACGGCTACCGGGCCGACGATTCCGGCCCGCCCCCGGCCGACCCGTACGCGGCCGCCTACGAGGCCGGCTATCGCGACAGTTACGCCGCGAACGCGCGAACCCGCGACAACGCCCCCGGCGGCGAGCGGTCCAAGGTCGTTCCGATTTTGACCGGTATCGGGGTGTTCGCGGTGGTGGTCATCCTCGCGGTACTCGGTCTCCAGTTCCTCGGCGGCGCCGGCGGCCCGGAATCCACCGGCGCCGCCGATACGACCGGCGCCGCCACCACCTCCGCACCCGAACAGACCTCGGCGGCCGGCAGCAGCGCCGAACCCACCACCACCACCACCGCGCGCACGAGCACCACCACGTCGGCGACCACCACCACGCGCCGGGCCGATCTGCCCGCGGGCGCGCAACCCTGCTCGGGTTCGGCGTCGGGCGGCTCCGAATACGGCTCGGCGGCAACCGGTACCGCGGTGACCAGCTGCGAATTCGCCGAGGCGGTCCGGCAGGCCTACCTCGATCCGACCGTCGTCTCGGCCGACGGCGATCCGGTCTCCGTCGAGGCCACCAGTCCGGTGACCGGCCAGGCCTACACGCTCGAATGCGTCGCTGCCGGCGGTGTGGTCACCTGCCGGGGCGGGAACAACGCCGTCGTCTATCTCTACTGACCTGCGGTCGATACGGAATCGGGCACTCCCTCGCCGGTTCGGCGGGCTCATCCGATCCGGCCCGGGGCCGTCGATGGAGTACGGTTTTCCGACCGGGTACGAATCATCGGGACTGTGGGAGATCGCAAGAGCCATGCGGAGAGAAGTGTCGGCCGATAAGAAACGGGAAATCCCACTGGTCCGCCGCCTGCTCGCGGTCACCGCCTGCCTGCTCGTCGCGGCCTTTGTGGCGTCCTGCGGATCCGAGCCGGAGAAGCGTCCGCTGGCCACCTCGATCACCCAGGCGGCGGCCGGAGCGCCGGGCGGCGAGGTCTCCATCACCATTCCGGGCACGCTGGCGGCCGATTTCACGGTGATGGAGCAGTCGGCGAAAGGGAAGCTGGGTCTGGCGATCATGCCGGTGGGCGGTGAACAGCTCGTCGGACTGGGGAAGTGGACCACCGGCCCTGCCTGGTCGACTATGAAGGTCCCGCTGGTGGTGGCCGCGGAACGAAAGAACCCCGGCGGCCAGTCCTACGCTGTCTCGGCCGCTATCACCGCGTCGGACAATTCCGCCGCGGACAGTCTGTGGTCCGCGCTGGGCACCCCGCGGGAGGCGGCCCAGTCGGTGCAGGCCGTGCTGCGCGAGGGCGGTGACAATGTCACCGTCGTGGCCGAGAAGCCCAAGCGCGCGGAATACTCGTCGTTCGGCCAGTCCGAATGGTCGCTCGCCGACCAGGTGCGGTTCGCCTCGAAACTGCCCTGTCTCCCGGGGGCGGACAAGGTCGTGCAGCTGATGGGTTCGGTCAGCGCGAACCAGCAGTGGGGCCTCGGTTCGGTGTTCGACGCGGCCGAGTTCAAGAGCGGCTGGGGTCCGGACGCCGAGGGTGCCTATCTGGTGCGTCAGTTCGGGCTGGTACCGGCACGCGACGGCTCGGTGGCGATAGCGCTTGCCGCGCAACCGGATTCGGGCACGTTCTCCGACGGGATGAGTCTTCTCGACGAGATGGCGGGCTTGATCTCACAGCATCTGGGCGAGTTCACCGGCGGATCCTGCCCGGCTCGATGACCGGTGGCCCCGTACGGTGCGCGGGTGTTACCGGACATTCACGGGCCCGACGCGGCAAAGGTGTGGCGCAGCGGGCAAGATGGGCGCCATGCGCATCGGAATCCTGACCGGAGGTGGGGACTGCCCGGGACTGAACGCGGTGATCCGCGCTGTCGTTCGCACCGCGAACGGCCGCTACGGTGACGCGATCGTGGGCTTCGAGGACGGGTGGCGCGGATTACTCGAGGACCGCAAGATCCGGATCCAGAATGACGATCGCACCGACCGTCTACTCGCCAAGGGCGGCACCATGCTCGGTACGGCGCGTACCAACCCCGATATCCTGCGCGCCGGCTTGGGCCGGATCCGCCGGACCCTCGACGACAACGGCATCGAAGCGCTCATCCCGATCGGCGGGGAGGGCACGCTGACCGCCGCCAGCTGGCTGTCCGAGGAAGGCGTTCCGGTCGTCGGCGTCCCGAAGACGATCGACAACGATATCGACTGCACCGATGTCACCTTCGGCCACGACACCGCCCTGTCCATCGCCACCGAGGCCATCGACCGGCTGCATACCACCGCGGAATCCCATCAGCGGGTGATGCTGGTCGAGGTCATGGGTCGGCACGCGGGCTGGATCGCCGTGCACGCCGGGATGGCGGCGGGCGCTCATCTGACGCTGGTCCCCGAACAGCCCTTCGACGTGACCGAGGTCTGCGCGCTCATCAAGAGCCGCTTCCAGCGCGGAGACAAACATTTCATCTGCGTGGTCGCCGAGGGCTCGCACCCGGCCCCCGATTCCGGTTTCACCCTGCGAGAGGGGGGGATCGACGAATTCGGGCACGAACGGTTCACCGGCGTCGCGCAGCAGCTGGGTGTGGAGATCGAACGCCGTATCGGCAAAGAGGTCCGCACCACGGTGCTCGGGCACGTGCAGCGCGGTGGTAGCCCGTCCCCGTACGACCGGGTGCTGGCGACCCGGTTCGGCCTGCACGCGGCCGAAGCCGTGCACGCCGGGCATTTCGGTCAGATGGTGGCCCTGCGGGGCACCGAGATCGGGCTGGTGCCCTTGCACGAGGCGACCAAACAACTCAAACGTGTTCCGGCCGACCGCTACGACGAGGCCCGGGCCTTCTTCGGCTGAGCGCCGCCCGGCGGGTCCGGAATCGGCGGTCCGGCCGAAATCCTCGCTGCGACCCCGGTGCTTCACCCGGGCCCGGCCGTAGCGCGGGGATACAGTCGCACCATGCGCCATGGCAGGGGAGTGTTGCTGGTTGCGGTTCTCTCGATGCTCGTCCCGGTGTTGGCCGGTTGCTCGGGCGGCGCTGTCGACGACCGGGTGCGCGGGCAATGGCACGGGGCCATCGAGGTCCCCGGCGCGCCGGTCGTGGTCGCGGTGGATTTCACCGGCCGGCACAGCGGGCGGATCGATATACCCGCCGAGAAGGTCACCGGCCGTGCCCTGGCCGGGGTGGTGGCCGAACCGGAGCGGGTGGAATTCGGGGTGCCGGATATGCCGGGTGACGCGCGGTTCGCGGGCCGGTTCGACGAATCGGCCGATGCGATCGTGGGTGATTTCAGCCGGTCCGGGCACAGTTTCGGACTGCGGCTGAACCGCCGGCCGGTCGGGCCCCCGGCCCGCCCCCAGCGACCCGCGCCGCCGTATCCCTATATCTCCGAGGATGTTTCGTACCCGAGCGGCGGTATCACCGTCGCGGGGACGCTGACCCGTCCCGCGGCGGCCACCGGCCCGCTGCCGGCGGTCGTCCTCATCAGCGGCAGCGGACCCCAGGACCGCAACGAGGAGATTGCCGGACATCAGCCCTTCCTCCTGCTGGCCGATACCCTCACCCGTGCCGGGTACGCGGTGCTACGCACCGACGATCGCGGGGTCGGCGGTACCGGCGGCAATCTGAACCAGGCGAACTACACCGACCTGACCGGTGATATCGAGGCCGGGCTGCGTTTCCTGCGCGAGCGCCCGGAGATAGATTCCGGCCGTATCGGCCTGCTCGGCCACTCCGAGGGTGGCTATCTGGCGCCGCTCGTCGCCGCGCGGCCCGAGAACGGGATCGCGTTCACGATCCTGATGGCCGCCCCCGCCGTCCCGGGCACCGATATCGTCCTGGCCCAGGGCCGCCGGACCTTCACCGAGGCCGGTGCCACGCCCGAGCAGCTGGACACCCATCTCGCCTTCCTGCGGGACTGGACCGCGGCGTTGCGGGACGGCCGGCTCACCAGGGCGGCGCGGCTGTCGGAGACCTACAACCGCACGCTGCCCCAGGGTCTGCGCGCCGTCTCCGAAGCCCTCACCGGGGAGAACACCCCGTACATGGCCGCATTGGTGTCCTACGATCCGGCACCCGCGCTGTCCGCGCTGCGGATACCGGTGCTGGCGTTCTTCGGGTCCAAGGATGTGCAGGTCCCGCCGGCGCAGAACGCGCAGCCCATGCGTGATCTGCTGGGCGCCGGCCCGGACGCCACCGTCACGGTGCTGGACGGGCTCAACCATCTGATGCAGCCCGCCGGAACCGGCCTGCCCACCGAGTACGAGTCCATCGAGACAACCATCGCTGCGATGGCCCTCGAAACGGTCACCGGCTGGCTCGGCGTCCGGGTGCGGGCGGACTGACCGCCCACCGGAGGGTACTGCCCGGCCGCTTAGACTGTGGGCCATGAGCGCACCCACCGTCGAACTCATGGATTACGCCGAGGTCGTCACCCGGTACGAGCCGGTGCTCGGCATGGAGGTCCATGTCGAGCTGAACACCGCGACCAAGATGTTCTGCGGTTGCCCGACCACCTTCGGCGCCGAACCCAACACCCAGGTCTGCCCGGTCTGCCTGGGCCTGCCCGGTTCGCTGCCGGTGGTCAACCAGCAGGCCGTGGAGTCGGCGGTGCGGATCGGCCTGGCGCTCAACTGTTCGATCACCCCGTGGGGCCGGTTCGCGCGCAAGAACTATTTCTACCCCGACCAGCCGAAGAACTACCAGATCAGTCAGTACGACGAACCCATCGCCACCGAGGGCTATCTCGACGTCCCGCTCGACGACGGCACCACCTTCCGGGTGGAGATCGAGCGCGCGCACATGGAGGAGGACACCGGTAAATCGGTGCACGTCGGCGGTGCGACCGGGCGTATCCACGGGGCGAGTCATTCCCTGCTCGATTACAACCGGGCCGGGGTGCCGCTCATCGAGATCGTCACCAAACCCGTCACCGGCGCCGGTGACCGCGCGCCCGAGGTCGCGCGCGCCTACGTCACCGCGCTGCGCGACCTGCTGAAATCCCTGGATGTCTCCGATGTCCGGATGGAACACGGCTCGCTGCGCTGCGACGCCAATGTCTCGCTCATGCCGGTCGGCGCCGAGGTCTTCGGCACCCGCACCGAGACCAAGAACGTGAACTCACTCAAGAGCGTCGAGGTCGCGGTCCGGTTCGAGATGCGCCGCCAGGGCGCGGTGCTGGCCACCGGCGGCGAGGTGATCCAGGAGACCCGGCACTTCCACGAGGCCGACGGTTCCACCTCCCCGGGCCGCCGCAAGGAGACCGCCGAGGACTACCGCTACTTCCCCGAACCCGATCTGGAACCGGTGGCGCCCGATACGGCCTGGGTGGACGGGCTGCGCGGCACCATTCCCGAATATCCGTGGCTGCGCCGCGCGCGTATCCAGTCGGATTGGGGTGTCTCCGACGAGGTGATGCGTGATCTGGTGAACGCCGGCGCGCTGGACCTGATCATCGCCACGGTCGATGCCGGCGCGCCCGCCAGGGAAGCGCGTTCCTGGTGGGTCGCCTACCTCACCGAGAAAGCCAACGAGCGCGGTGTCGCCCTCGAGGACCTACCGATCACGCCCGCGCAGGTAGCCGAGGTGATCGGCCTGGTGGAGGCCAAGACGGTGAACAACAAGGTCGCCAAACAGGTGGTCGACCTGGTGCTCGATGGTGCAGGCGATCCGGCCCATATCGTGGAGAGCAAGGGCCTGGGCATGGTCAGCGACGACAGCGCGCTGCAGGCCGAGGTCGACAAGGCGCTGGCCGCCAATCCCGATATCGCCGACAAGATCCGCTCCGGCAAGGTGCAGGCCGCGGGCAAGATCGTCGGTGATGTCATGAAGGCCACCCGGGGTCAGGCCGACGCGGCTCGCGTCCGCGAACTGGTCCTCGCTGCCTGCGGCGGGTAGATCCGAGAAATTCCGATACCGGCCCGTCCCGCCTCTTGCGGGGCGGGCCGGTTCGCGTGGCGGGCAGGTCGGCACCAGTCGGGAGTGGGATACCTCGTCCGGGTGTGGACGCCTTTCGTCGACGTGGTGAGAGGTCCCGCCTGCCGCACTATCCTAGTGCTAGAATAATGCCGTGGAGCTCACCTCGTCCGAACTCGTCGTCCTCGGTCTGATCATCGAGTCCCCTCAGCACGGCTACGACCTGGAGCAGGTGATCGAGCGCCGCGGGATACGGCAGTGGACCGAGATCGGGTTCTCCTCGATCTACTACCTGCTCACCAAACTGGAAAAACGCGGTTTAGTGCACGCGCCCGATGCGCCCGCCGCCGCGAAGGGCCGGCGTGTCTTCCAGGCCACCGCGGCGGGGCAGGAGGCGGCCACCCGCGCGGCGCTGGCGCTCGTCGCGGAACCGCAGCCGGTATCGAATCCCTTTCTCGTGGGTGTGTCGAATCTGCCGCTGCTCACCGAGCCGGAATACCGCCGGGCGCTGGCCGAACGGCTCGGGCAGGTGCGGGCGCGAATCGCCGCGATGGAGGCGGCGGCAGCCGCGCAATCCCCTCTCGCGCTACCCGCGCGCGAGGTCTTCTCCTATTCGCTGAGCCTCCTGGAGGCAGAGAGGTCGTGGCTCGCGCGGCGAGTCCAGGTATCCGATGGTGGACAAAACGGCTGACAAGATCGATTTCAAGAAAGAGATCGCGGCCTATCGCGCCCGCCGGGGCCGATTCGAGGTGGTGGACGTGCCCGATCTGCAATACCTCATGATCGACGGGCACGGTGATCCCAATACCGATCCCGACTTCGCGCACGCGACCGAGGCGCTCTACCCCTTGGCCTACGCGCTCAAGTTCGCCAGCAAACGTGAACTCGGCCGCGACTATGTCGTCATGCCGCTGGAAGGTCTGTGGTGGGCCGACGATATGGACGCCTTCACCGCCGCGCGGGACAAGTCCCGCTGGGACTGGACGCTGATGATCATGGTCCCCGACTGGATAGAACCCGGGCTGTTCGCGCGCGCCGTCGAACAGGTCGCGGCCAAGAATCGACCGGCACGGCTGCTCGATGTGCGTCTGGACGGCCTGTCGGAGGGGCGCTGTGTGCAGACACTGCACATCGGCTCCTACGACGACGAAACCGAGGTGCTGGCGCGGATGCACCACGAATTCGTGCCGGACAACGGGTTCCGGATGGTCGGCCGGCACCACGAGATCTATCTCGGTGATGCCCGCAAGGTGGCGCCCGAGAAACTCCGCACCATCCTCCGCCAACCGGTCACCGTGCGAACTCCCTGAGACGCTGCCGACCCGGGACCGCGGCACCTGTCGTCTGGTCGGTTTGCGCCGATCGGAGGGTCCGGGCGGTCGACAGCGATGGCTGGTGCCGGAAGCGAGTGCCTTCCGGTGGGTCGATGGTGGTGGTCCTGCGCGGCTAGTGTGGTTCTGCACAGACGTCCCCGGCGTTGTGCGGCGGTCCGCTCGTCGGTAGTCGTGGCGGGCTTGTCGAGGCGACAGATCCGATCAGGGAGGCGACAGTTGGTTCGTATCATCGGATAAACGCTGGACCATGTCGAGTTCCCGGCGAACGTTCGCGAGAATCCCCGCGACCGTCGGTGATCGGGGGTCGTAGTTCTCACTCTGGACGGTGCGCACTGCCATCTCGGCCAGGTCATCGGCCGCGTGCTGATCGCTGCTGCCCTCTTGGTGCCACCAGGCTATCCAGTTGAGCATGCCGATTATGCCCAGTGCGGCAGTCCGCGAATCGACGGTGCGAAACGTTCCGGCGGCGATGCCGGCGTCGATGACTTCGATGAGTTCCCTGAGGACGCGCCGACGGCTGGCGGTGTACGACGTCGCCAAGTGCGGGGGCAAGTCGGATTCCGACCGGATCATGAGCCTGAATCGGTCCGGGTTCGCCATCTGATGCAGCGCCAGCGAGTGCGCCATGCGCCGCAGTTTGTCTCGGGGGCCGAGGTCGTCCATCGCGTTGATCTCGTGGAGCACCTGGGCGGGCTGATCGGCGATCTCACTGACCAGCTGGGCGAACAGATCGTCCTTGTTCGCGACGTAGTGGTAGACGGCTTGGCGAGTCAGGCCGGTCGCGTCAGCGATGTCCTGCAGGGTCGTCCCTGCGACACCGCGCTCGGCGAACAGGCGTGCGGCGTTCTCCTTGATCTCCCGTTCGACGAGCTCACGGCGCACACTCGGCCGGCCCCGACGCTTTGGCGCGGGGTCGGCCGGGTCTGCAGCAGTGGATGCCATAGTGATCGAGGCTATACGGTGAACGCCACGAGATCGACACGCTCGCCGGCGATCGCGCCGGCGGCGTCGGCGCGGAACTCGCGTGGCAGTTCGGCCACCAGGACCGCGCCTGTTTCCCGGCGAATTCGCTCGGCGACGTCCAGCCGATCGAGAACCGCTTCGCGATTGTCGGGGCCGGTCAGCCAGTATGTGGTTGCCGGTGGCAGGTCGACGATCAACTTGGTGGCTGCATGGCTCCAGGGCCGGACCGAGACTTCGATCCGCACCGTGTCGGCGGCGGTCCGCAACGCCTCGGATGCGAAGCGATCGGCGAACTGCTGCTTGTTCGCTGACAGGGGCTGGGCAAGTATCCAATCCGCTACCGCCGAGGGCGGCGGAACGTCGCCGGAATCGACGCCGGCAAATGCCGCCAGGCCGGGATTGGCAACATGTGGTGCGGATTCCGCAAACCGCTCGATGGTGACTTTTCCCGCTCGGGTCATGTAGGCAACCATCAGTTGTTCCACCGGCATCGACATACGCTCCGGGAACGAATCCCACCAGGCCATCGATCGCTCGGCAA
The DNA here is from genome assembly GCF_001613445.1 of Nocardia grenadensis NBRC 108939. Taxonomy (GTDB): domain Bacteria; phylum Actinomycetota; class Actinomycetes; order Mycobacteriales; family Mycobacteriaceae; genus Nocardia; species Nocardia grenadensis. Next base: position 88,584 of record NZ_BDCJ01000028.1, on the reverse strand, counting down.
TGGCCTGGAGGTGTTCGACGGCCGGCCGGCGCTCTGTTTCGTACGCGGTGAGGGCCTCGTTCATATCGTCGGTGGCGATCAGCGCACGGTCGAGCGCGATCGCATCCTCCATGGCGAGCTTCGTTCCCGATCCGATCGAGTAGTGCGCGGTGTGCGCAGCATCGCCGAGCAGGACCACATTGCCGGTGAACCAGTTCCGGCAGCGAACAGTCCGGAACCGCAGCCATTTGGTCCGATTGCCGATCAGCCGATTTCCCTGCAGCGTCTGCGCGAACGCCTCCTGCAAGTAGTCGAGTGAGACCTGATCGGTTTCCCCGTTCGACGTCTCGCGGGTCGAAACATCGAAGCCTGCTCGTTGCCAGGTCTGTTCGTCGGTTTCGATCAGGAAGGTGCTGCGATCACCGGCATACGGATAGGCGTGCGCCACGAAAGTGCCATGCTCAGTGGTGACCGGTGTGAATACCGCGCTGGACAGCGCGAATTCGGTACCACACCAAAGGTAGAGTCCTGCACCTTCCACGATCTCCGGGGCGAATTCCGCAGCGAGTGCGGCCCGGGTCGCGCTGGAGATGCCATCGGCGGCGACGATCAGGTCCGCCTCGAGGTCGGCTATCGAGCGGCGTTCACCGAATCGCAGGGTCACTCCGGCGGCACGGGCGTAGGTCTGCAGTACCGACAGCAGGGTGGCCCGGCCGATGGCGAGCAACTCGCCATGGGCAAGTCGCACCTCGGCGGTGCCGACACGCATCGACATCTCGTGCGGGTGCGCGGCGGCCACGATCGCATCGAGCGAATCCTGGTCGGCGAGACGTAGGTTGCGCTGGGTTCGCGACGCCAGACCGACGCCGAATCCGAAGGTCTTGTCCGGGACCCCTTGTTCGTAGACGGTGACTTCGGCGTCGGGGTGGCTCAGTTTGAGCAGACGCGCGGCATACAAGCCGGCTGGGCCGCCGCCCAGCACAGCGATCGTGTCGAACTTCATGACGGTGCTCCCTCGAGCGACTCCGCCTCGAGCCGCTCGACGATCTCGGCGCGGAGGCGCTTCTTGTCGATCTTGCCCACGTTGGTCCGGGGCAGAGCGGAAAGCCAGACCAAACGTTCGGGCCACTTGAACTTGGCCACACCGAGGACGGTCATATGCTCTTGTACGGCTTCCATCGTCAGCTCGGCCCCCGGCTCCGGGATAAGGAAGGCGCATGCCTTCTCGCCGAGTCTTTCGTCGGGCATCGGTACGACTGCGGCGTCGGCGATGCCGGGGTGGCGCACCAGGAGCAGCTCGATCTCTTCGGCGTTGATCTTCTCGCCGCCGCGGTTGATGAGGTCCTTGATGCGCCCCTCGATGCACACGTAGTGACGGCCGTCGAACTCGCGCAGCGCCGCCAGATCACCGGTTCTGTAGAAGCCGTCGGAGGTGAACGCTTTCGCGTTGTGCTCGGGGGCGTCGAAGTAGCCCGGTATCGTGTACGGGCCGCGACAGCACAGTTCCCCGACCGCGCCCGCAGGGATTTCTTGTTCGCTGTGCGGGTCCAGGATGCGGATTTCGTCCGACGGTGCGATAGGAAGGCCGACGGTGGCCGCCCGCGCTGCCGCGGGGGCGTCTCGCGGCGTGACCATGAACATGCCTTCCGACATGCCGAACATCTGCCCGGCCCAGCGGGAGTGACCGTCGTCGAGCTTGCCGAACAGCTCTGCCGGTACCTTCGCGCCGGACAGTACCGTGCGGCGCACGGTACGCAGGACAGTACTGAATTCCGCTGAGCCGACGGCCTGGTAGTGCCCGTGCCCGATGAGTACGTCCGTGATCTCGCTGCGCGCCATGAGGTCGAAGGCAGCAACGGGATCCGGTGTTGCCAGCACCAGCGTCGCGCCGACCGCGTGGGCGGCGTGCAGAGCGCAGGAGATACCGGCGTTGTGGATGATCGGGATCAGATGCGCCACGCGGGTCTGTTCGTTCCAGCCGAGGGCACCGGCGTAGAAGAGGCCGTTGTTCCAGTATTCGGCGTGGATCCGTGGGATCACCTTCGGCACTCCGGTCGTCCCGCCCGACAGCTGGAACACCGCGATGTCCTCGGGATCGGTCTCGGCCTCGATCGCCTCGACGAGGGCCCGGGCCTCGGTCGGATCGATGCCGGCGCCGAGATCCTCGATCCGATGTACTCCTGGCTCTGCTGTGGGTGCTTCGATGGAGAGTACGTGGCGCAGCGACGGGTGGCCCTCGCCGACCGCGCGGGCGAAGCCCACCAGATCGAACGAAAGACCCGCTTCCACGAGGTGGGCCACGGCGCCCACCTTCTCGCTGATATGACCTATTTCGTGCATGCGGTGCTGGGACAGCGTGCCCACCGGGATCAGGCCGGCTTTGAGAACGCCATACCAGGCGAGAACCGTCGCGGCCCGGTTGGTGGCCTGGAAGATCACCGGGTCCAGTCGGCGCAGTCCCAGCCGGATCAGCCCCGCGGCGATGCGGTCTGTGCGTTCGTCGAGCTCGCGGTAGGTGTAGGTGTCGGACGCGGTGATGAGCGCGATGTGATCGGCGTGCCGCAGCGCCGACTCGTGCAGCCGTGCTGTGGTGGGCAACTCGCTCCACTCTCCGGTCGCCCGGTACGCCGCGGCGCGGTCGGCAGGAAACGGAACAAGGCGTCCGTTCCAATCATGTGCAGTCACGGGATAGCCTCTCTGCGGGTGTCTGTGACCGGCTCACCGGGTGGGAGCCGCGGGCAGGAGGGTGGTCAGATCCCCCACATGGTCGGGGTGGTCGGCCGGAACGATTCCGGAGTACACCGCCGACCAGCAGCCAGGACAGCACTGCTGGCGGAAGACGATATCGGTGTCGACGTACTCCGACGGATCGGATGTAACCTGGGGCCCCGCCGCGCTGGACGGGCCTTCGTAGCGGGCCAACGACAGCTTGCCGGACGCGATGTCGCCCAGCACTCGGCCGCAGTGCGCACACGCGATCACGCGCGCGTCACCGATCGCGACCTCGGCCAGGTTGTCGTCGATCCGCCGGGCGTGACTCAGATCGACCGTGGCTTCCTGCGATACCGGTAGTTCGGAGCGCTCGCGGCGCTCGCCGAGCATGCTCGCCCGCAGGTCGGCGGTGCGGGCGGCGTCGAGTTCGCCGCCGTCGTCGACAACTACGCCGTAGTTGGCGCGGGCACCGTCGGCGCTGACCTTGCCGTTCACCACATCCCGGGCCACGGCATCGGGCTCACGGCGCAGCGGGTCGCCGTAGCCGCCGCCACCCTGCCAGTGCATGTACAGCACTTCCCCGGGTGCGAGGTAGCTCTCGGCGTAGCAGGCGCCGATCTCGCGCGTGCCGTCCAGGTCGTCGAAGCCGCCGGGCAGCTTGCCGGCCGCGAGCAACTCTTGTACGCCGGAATTCCGCGCCAAGATCTCCAGGCCGGTGTTGCCGGGCAGGCCGCCGGCCAGACCACCGTTCTGCGCCACAGCCTTGCCGGCCGAGGCGAAGACCAGGCCCATCGGGACGCTGGATCCATAGGGGGTAACGGCCAGTGAGGCGCTCACGCCGCCACGCATACGGCCGGGGCCGCCCGAATCGGGTTCCTCGCGTCGCCACAGGGTGAGCAGCGGATAGAGAAACTCGGTCATCTCGGTGTCCGGGATGCGGCCCATCGGGATACAGAACAGGCCACCGGTGTCCATCCCGTCGGCGACCGGGCGCGCGCCGTAGCCGCCGGCCATCGGCTCCATCATGATGTTGAGGAACGGCACGGGTTGTTCGCCGCGCTCGTCGAGGCCGGCGACGACCGCGGTGTCCCAGGTGCCGCAACAGGAGGCCTGCACGTTCTTACCGAGTTCGATGTCCCGGTCGAGCATCTGGGCAAGGCATTCGGCGATCAGGTTGCCGGTGAGCCAGGCGGGGCCGATCGGGCCGCGGCTGACGGCGGCGGGGAAGGTCGCGTTGTTGATCGTCCCTTCCTCCGAGACCAGTTCGAAGCAGCGCATCAGGCCGCCCGCCGACCACGGGATATCGCCGGCCAAGATGGGCAGAAGGGCCAGCATCACGCCGCCGCGCATGCCCGCGTAGGTGCAGTTGATGACGCCGGTCTGCGGATCGGTGCCCGTGAAGTCGAAGATCAGGCGGTCCTCGGATTTGGTCATGGCGACGGTGATCTTGTGGAGTCCGCGGTCGCCGACGGAGGCCTGGTCCTGGTAGCCGGTCGCCTTCCAGGTGCCGTCCGGGAGGCTCCCGAGTTTCGTGCGCAGACGGGACTCGGCGTCGTTCATCATGCGCTTCATCACGGCCTTGACCGTGTCGGCGCCGTACTGCTCGATCACGGCGAGCAGCCGGTTGCGGCCGACGGTGTTCGCACCGATCTTGGCCCGCAGGTCCAGTCCCACGAGCATCGGGACGCGGGAGCGCCTGGTCCACGCATCGGCGATATCGCGCTGCAGCACATGGTCACGCACCACCTTGACCGGGGGCGTCGGCAGGGACTCGGAGAAGACGTCCTTGGCGCCGGGATCGAACGAACCGAGCCCCGAGCCACCGAGGTCGGGCTCGTGGCAGATGGCGCTCGTCCACGCGAACAGCTTGCCCTCGTGGAAGATCGGCTGGTAGACGATGACGTCGCTCTGATGCAGGCCGCCACCGACCCAGGGATCGTTGCAGAGGAACATATCGCCCTCGGTGATGCCCGGATTGTCGGCGCGGTGCTGCAGCGTCCAGTAGATGGCCAGGTCCACCGCGCCTACGAGCATGGTGTTGTAGAGGCCCACCTGGACTTCCTGCCCGACCTCGTCGCTGACGGCGAAGTCGAAGTCGTTGGCGTCGGTGACGATCGGTGAGCCGGACATGCGCTTGAGGGCTTCGCCCATCTCGTCGGTGACCGACCACAGACGGTGGCGGATCACCTCATAGGTGAGCGGGTCGACGGCGTCGATCTGTTCCTGGGTGACGGTGTGCAATTCGATGGTGGCGCCGACGGCGCGGCCGAGTGCCTCGGGATCGACGGGTCGACTGGAGAAGATCTCCGAGCCGGGAATCGGTGCGGTCATGGACGTACTCCTCTGGATCAGGCCTGGGTGGCGGGTGCGTCGACGACGATGTGCAGGTTGCCGAGCTTGTCGATGGTTCCGGTGGTGTCGTGGGGGACGACCACGGTCGTGGTGGGCACCTCGATCACCGCGGGGCCGCGTAACGTATGGCCGGCGCGCAGCGCGGCGTAGTCGTAGATGGCGGTGTCGTCGTAGCCGCGGGCGGCGCCCAGGCATACTTTGCGGGTACCGGTGAGCGCCGCCGAGGCATCGGCGGAGTCCGCTTGCTCCATCGGCGGCAGGGTCGGCGAGAAGGGCAGGACGCCGGTGCCGCGCACGCGGTAGGTGATGGCCTGGATACCGGCTTCACGGAAGCCGCTGTCCTTGCCGTACAGGTCGGCGTACTTGGCCTCGAAACGATCGGCGGCCGCGGCGAGGTGCTTCGCTGTCAGGTCGCCGCCCGGGATCGGGGTGGCCACTTCGGCCAGCTGCATCGTGTAGCGCATATCGATCTCGCGCTCGATCTCGATCGAGGAGAAGTTCAGGCCCTGCCGGGCGAGCAGCTCGCGCACCTGCCCTTCGAGCTGCTCGAAGTTGCGCTGCACGCGCTGCGGGTCGAGCGGCAGAGCCGCGGGATCGGACATTTCCTTGGCGAGCACGATATCCGAGGAAGCGAGGCCGAACGCAGAGAATGCCGAAGCCACCCGGCCGAGCGGCACGACGACGTTCGTGGCGCCGATCTCCTGCGCATACAGCCCGCAGTGGGCGGGGCCGGATCCCCCGAAGGCGTAGACGATGAAGTCGCGCGGGTCGTGACCGGCTTCGACGACGGTCTTGCGCAGGAGGTCGCCGGTTTGTGCGTTCTGCACCTCGTAGATGGCGGCGGCCGCCTCCTCGATGCCGAGCCCGAGCGGCTCGGCGATGCGGGTGCGGATAGCCTCCCGGGCCAGGCTCATATCCAGTGCGCGACGCCCACCCAGCAGACCGCGCTCGGGAATGATGCCCAATACCAGGTTGGCGTCGGTGTTGGTGGGTTCGGTGCCGCCGTTGCCGTAACAGGCGGGACCGGGCACGGCCTGGGCGCTGTGCGGGCCGATCTGCAGGTTGCCGCCGGCGTCGAGCCAGGCGATCGCGCCGCCACCCGACCCGATCGCGTGCACTTCGAGGGTGGGCACGTTGATCGGGTGGTGGTTGATGATCGTGGTGGACGAGCGAACCGGCTCGTTCTCGACGATGAGGCCGGCGAGGAAGGTGGTGCCGCCGGCATCGGTGGCGATGATGTTGCGGTGGCCCAGCTGCCGGCCGAGGGACACTGCTCCCACGACGCCGCCGGTGAGCACAGATCCCACGGTCGAGATCGCGTTGCCGGGGGCTTCGGTGGCGGCAACGGCGCCGCCGTTGCTCTGCATGACCAGCAGCGGCCCGGCGAGCCTCTTCGCGCGGAGCTTGCTTTCCAGCTCGCCGAGGTAGTCGCGCAGACCGGGGCCGATCTGGGTGCTCATGATGGTGGTGGCGTTGCGGGCGAACTCGCGGATGCGCGGTGACACCTCGCTCGAGATCGCCACGAACAGGGCCGGGTCGATCTCATGGGCGATTTCGCGGATCCGCTGTTCGTGGGCCGGGTTGCGGAAGGACCACAGCAGTGACACCGCGATCGCGGAAATCCCGTCCGCCACAAGGGTGCGCACCGCGTCGCGCACCTCGTCTTCGTCGAGCCGAACCACCACCCGGCCGTCACGGTCGACACGCTCGGTGACCTCGAGGGCATGGCGCTTGTGTACGAGGCCGTGCGATTTGCTCTGGCCGATCGGGTTCTGCAGCTCCTCGGGCGCACGGCCGAGGTACCGACCCTCGACGTTCATGATGTAGATCGAATCGCGGTGCCCCTTTGTGGTGAAGAAGCCGATGTCGGGGACTCGGTTCATGACCAGGGCATTGAGTGACGATGTGGTGCCGTGCGCGATGTGGTGGGTATTCGCGAGCATCTCCTCGACGGACGCGCCGAGTTGTTCCGCCAGCACCTCGAGTACGTCCATGACGCCACCCGAGTAGTCAGGTGGTGTCGACGGTGCCTTACCGGCGACGACCATGCCTTCGCCGTCGTCGAGGACGGCGTCGGTGAACGTGCCGCCGACGTCCACTCCGATTACGTATGCCATGGATTTCTACTTTCCTTCGGGCTCGCGATCTTGGTGACCGGGCTCACAAGTTGACCCTTGCGACGATTATTCGACGGATGCGCAGAAGAAGTCAAGTGCATGCCGGGAGCTGTGAAAACCTCCGCTACACCTTGACTGATCGACGATTGCGTCGAATAATCGGCGCAAGCGCAAAGTAATTGATTAGCTCCGAAAGGGAAGCCTCATGACAACTCACCGAATCGGGCTCGTCGTACCGAGCAGCAATGTGACGGTCGAGACCGAGATGCCGGCCATCCTGCGCGGACACATGAGCGCGGACTTCTCGTTCCACTCCACTCGAATGCGCATGCACACCGTCTCCCCTGAGGGGCTCGCGGCGATGAATGCCCAGCGTGAGCGATGTGTGATGGAGATCGCCGACGCCGCGCCCGAGGTGATCCTCTACGCCTGTCTGGTGGCGCTCATGGTCGGCGGGCCGGGTGAGCATCAGCGGGTCGAATCCGCGGTCGCGGAGCAGTTGGCAACCGGCGGCTCCGAGGCACGTATCCGCTCCAGTGCGGGAGCACTGGTCGAAGCTCTGCGCGCGCTGGATGCCGAGCGTATCGCACTGGTGATGCCCTATATGGAGCCGTTGGCGAAACAGGTCGTGGAGTACCTCGAGGCGGAAGGCTTCGAGGTCGCCGACTGGCGCGCGCTCGGGGTTGCCGACAACAGCGAAGTCGGCTGCATCTCCGGTGAACGCGTCATGGAGGCCGCGCGCTCGCTGGACCTCACCGGCCTGGACGCCCTGGTGATCAGTTGCTGTGTGCAGATGCCGTCATTGAACCTGGTTCAGCCCGCCGAGGACGAGTTCGGTCTGCCCGTGGTCTCGGCGGCTACCGCCGGCGCATACAGCATCCTGCGTAGTCTCGGCGTCCCGGTCGCGATCGACGACGCCGGCAGTCTGTTGCGGGTGGACGCCGCGGACACCTCGGTCTGATCCCTACACAATCTCGAGGAGATTCGACATGTCCCGGACACAACATCTGGTGAAGGGCGTCGACCATGTCGCCTACCCGACCTTCGACCCCGCAGGCACCGTACGTTTCTATCGCGACACCCTCGGTTTTCCGGTGGTGCACTCGATCTGTGCTGCGGGCTGGGGCCCTGACCGGCACCCGGACTTCATCCACTTCTTCTTCGACATCGGTAACGACGACCGGCTCGCATTCTTCTACTACTTCGGACTCGAAGAGTTCGGAGGCGGCCCGCAGGGTGATTCGTACTCGAAGTTCGCCGCCGAGGTGCCGATCTGGTTCATCCGCTCACGTCACCTCGCAATCCACGTCGACAGCGAAGAGCACCTGACGGAGTACCGTCGCCGGCTCGACGCGAGCGAATGGCCGGTCGAGATGCAGATTCGGCACGAGACCATCGAGTCGATCTATACCCACGATCCCAACGGCTACATGATCGAGATCACCCGGGCCATGCGGCCGGTGACACCGCAGGAGGACCTCGATGCGAACATCACCATCGACGCCTTGGTCGACGTGGTCTCCGGTCCTGCGCCGTCGATGGACGCGCTGTTGGTCCGCAAGGCAGAACTGATCGTCGAGCGTGCCGAGAAATGGCAGGCGGGCCGGTCGGTGACCGGCGAGGAGGTGTCCTCGTGATGACCACCGTTCTGATACTCGATGTGCCCGAGAACCGTCCCGTCGCCGCTGTCGCGGCCGCCGTCGAGACCGTCACCGTCGACCGGGTGGGCCCGTACTTCAAGATCAGCGCACCCGGCCCGATCGTTATCGACCGCCGCGCGACCGGTTGTCGCCACGCGGTCTGGTACAGCAGTGTGGCCGGCCTGCTCGACGCGAGGATCACCCAGTGGGACAAGGACGCGCTGCGTTTGGAGGCGAGATGAGTTCGCCTGCGGCCGAGGCGCGCCTCGGTGCGGGCCGGTACATCGAATCCGCCGCGATCCCCGCCGCCACGATCACCTCGGCGCACGAACTCGAAACCGTGGACGGAGCCAAGGTTCACGGCGTGCTGCGCACGCTGACCGGCGCCCGCACCGTGGTGAGTCTGATGCACCCGCGTCAAGATCTCACACACCACGTGCTGGTACCGGAGCTACTGGCCCGCGGTTTCGCGGTCTGGACCCAGGGCGTCCGGTCGACCAACAACGACCTCGACCTGATTCACGAGCAGGCGCTGCTGGACGTGGCCGCGGGGCAGGTACTGCTGCGCGAGCACGGCTTCGACAACCGTGTCGTTCTCGGACATTCCGGCGGCGGCACGCTGTTTGCGTTCTATTACGAACAGGCTGTCCTCGCCCCGGACGCCCGGCTGCGGAAGGCGCCGTCGGGTCGCCCGGTAGACCTGCCCTCGGCTGATATGCCCGTGCCGGACGCCGCCGTGTTCATGGCGCCGCACCCGGGGCAGGGCGCGCTGCTGCGGCGGCTGATCGACCCGTCGGTGGCGGACGAGGCCGACCCGTTGTCGGTGGTCCCCGAACTGGACCCGTTCTCACCGGCCAACGGCTTCGCGGCGCCGGGCGAATCATCCATGTACACAACAGAGTTCATCGACCGGTACCGCACCGCGCAGGCTGCGCGGATAGCGCGGATCGATGCCGAGGCCCGGGCCCGGGTGGCTATTGCCGACGAGGCCAGGGCTCGGTACAAGGCATCATCGGACCCCGCCGATCGAAGAGTCTCGCTCGCACCCAGGGTGCTCACGGTCTACCGCACCGATGCCGACCTACGATTCGTCGATCTGTCGATCGACCCGAACGAGCGGCCCTACGGGTCGTTGTTCGGCCGCCGACCCGACCTGACGAACTACGGTCTGGTCGGTTTCGGCCGACTGGTGACGCCGGACGCCTGGATGTCGACATGGTCGACGAACACCACCAACGCGGACTTCCTGCGCTGCGCCCCCGCCGTGCGGGCCCCGACTCTGTTCGTGGAACTCACCGGGGATGCAGTCTGTTTCCCCTCGGACGCGACTGCGATGGTGGCGGCCCTGGGTGCGAAAGACGTCGAACACCGCCGGGTTGCCGGCACCCACTTCGGTGGGCCGATCCGCCCCGGCGCACCCACCGGCGCCGCCTCGGCAGCGGCCGAGATAGGCGGCTGGCTGGACGAACGGTTCCCGGTATAACGCACGGCCGATCACCGGCCGGTGCCTGTTCGCGGCGATCCTCGAGGGCTACGACATCTCGATGTTCGGCCCTGGTGCCGTCGCTACTCGGCCATCAGCCGTGGGGTCTGCACGTCGAGCAGATCACCGGCTCGGCTCGATCGCCGCAGTAGGCATGCTGTTCCGTGCGGCCGTCGCATCCGGTGACCGCTTCGGACAGGCGTGCCTCGTCGCTTCGGCTGTCGTGCTAGTCCGGTCCGCCCCCACCGGCGGACGGCGGCGGGATGCGCACCACCCGGTCGTCGTTGGGTGTCGGCTCGCCACCGTCGGATTTGTTCGCCGTCGACACCCAGATGGTCCCGTCCATCGCCGGGGACGCACCGAGCAGGCGGCCGTACTTGTTGGCGACGAAAACGCTCGGGGGAGCGGTGACGGCGAAGGTCTTGGGGTCCGGCGCGGCCATGGCGAGCGCTTTCGCGTCGGTCAGCGAGATCGCCACGCCCTCGGGGGTTACCGCGCATCCGGCCACGCCCGGCCGGTCGGGCCAGGTCCAGGCGGTGGTGACCACACCGTCGGGGCCGATGCGCTGGAGCCGGTCCATGGTGGGGGTGCGGTCGGTGATCCAGATCTGGTCACCGCCGAGGCAGATATCGCCCGCCGAGCCGATTCCGGCGACCGCGACCTCGGTGGGCGCGTCCCCGGTGGAGCTCGGATTGTTCACCCGCAGCAGTTTCCCGGCTCGGCTCCCGGGATCGGCGGCCGCGGCGGGATTGCCGGTGTCGCCGGTGAGCACCAGCATCTGGTCGGGTTTCGACCATTCGATCGCACCGCGATTACCGGTGGCGCCCTTGGGGATTCCCGTCAATACCGGTTTCGCGGGCCCGCCTTCGGCGAAGCGCACCACCCGGTTGTCGCTGGGTGTGGTGACATAGGCGTAGATCAGCCCGTCCTCGGCGTAGGTGGGGGAGATCGCGATATCGCTCAACCCGCCGTCGCCCGCGGGGTCGACATCGACCCGGGCCACTTCGATCGGTTGCTGCTCCGGCGCCACCTGCAGGATGCGGCCGCTACGGCGTTCGGCCACCAGTGCGTACCCGCCCATCTCGACCAGTCCGCCGGTGGTGTCGAGGCAGCTCACCACCACGGCCGGGTCCGGGTCGATACACGGACCGCTGGGCCGGGTGGTGGAACTCTCGGAACGCTCGGGCTTCTTCGGCCGGAGTTCCGCGCCGTCCAGCGTCGGTTCCGGGGTGAACGGACTGGATGCGGAATCGTCGAATCGGGCGCATCCACTGAGCACCAACGCTCCGAGTACCAGCCCCACCGTCACGCGCCGCGCGCCAACCGACCTCATAATCTCCCAACGTAGTGGAAACGACGCCGGCCGTGCCCCGAAGGCCCCGCCCGGCGAGAAGCGTCCTTTCGGTGCGGGTTCGTCCGCCCTGTGACACGGGGCCGGCGGGTGGCTCGGACACGCCGCCGATTCATCCGGTGCCGGGCGGTCGGTCGGCTTACTGTTGAGGAGTGAGTGCCAAGGCGAGAAACGGGTCCGCGTCCTCCGAGGCCGCGGGGCCCGGGAATCTGTCTACCGGAGAGCAGCGCGCGGTGTCGACCACCGCGGGCGGGGTCGGGAGTCCCTACGATTCCCCGACCGGCCAGTTCCCCCCAGTGGCCATGACGAAGGAGGTTCCGGTGAACGCGTCCGCGACCACCGGTGGCACACCCGCCGATACGCCGGGTCCGGGTGGTCCCGGCGTCGCCGGGGGCCGCGACGACACCTACGACTACGCGAGCATTCCACCGGCCGGTAATCAGCCCAATGGGGGCCTGCGCCGCCGCAACGGCGATTTCCGCCGCGGCACTCTCGACTTCGGGCTCTTCATCCTGCGGCTGGTCGTGGGAGCCACCTTCCTCTACCACGGCCTCCAGAAACTGACGGGCTGGTTCCACGGCCCCGGACTGGACGGCACCAAGGCCATGATGGAGGGCGGCGGCTGGCAGCATCCTTCGCTGGCCGCCGCCATGGTGACCGCCGGCGAGGTGGGTGGCGGGGTGCTGCTGATCCTGGGCCTGGCCACACCGCTGGCCGCGGGCGCGGTGCTGGCGGTGATCCTGGACGCCTGGTTCTGGAAGCAGGGGATGTATCCCGGATTCCAGTACAAGGCCGGTCCGGGCGCGGTCGAGATGGAGAGCATCCTCGTCGGCACCGCGGTCGCCCTCATCTTCACCGGGCCCGGACGCTGGTCGCTCGACCGCGGACGGGGCTGGGCGGTCCGGCCGGGAGCGGGATCGCTCGTGGTCTTCGTCCTGGCGGTCGCCGCCGCGGTGCTCACCTACTGGTGGCTGCAGAACGGCAACCCGCTCACCGGTATCGGCCCCTTCGACTGACTTCGTGAGACGAAAAGGCGCTCCCTCGAATCCGAGGGAGCGCCTTCATCGTTTCCGCGGGCGAATCAGGGCACGTGCCGGACCGCGCCCTTGTCGGCGGAGGTCGCCATCGCGGCATAGGCGCGCAGTGCGGTGGTGACCGTCCGCTCCCGGTTCTGCGGCTGCCAGGGACGTTCGCGGGCCTCCATCTTGGCCCGGCGCTCGGTGAGCACCGCCTCGTCGACGAGGACCTCCAGGGTGCGTGTCGCGACATCGATGCGGATCCGGTCGCCGTTCTCCACCAGGCCGATCACACCGCCGCTGGCCGCCTCCGGCGAGATATGGCCGATCGACAGACCCGAGGTACCGCCGGAGAACCGGCCGTCGGTGATCAGGGCGCACTGTTTGCCCAGGCCCGCGCCTTTGAGGAAGGCGGTCGGATGCAGCATCTCCTGCATCCCCGGTCCGCCGGCCGGGCCCTCGTACCGCACCACGAGCACATCACCGGGCTGGATCTTCTTGCCCAGGATCACCGAGACGGCTTCCTCCTGGGACTCCACCACCACGGCGGGGCCTTCGAAGGAGAAGAGTTCCTCGTCGATACCGGCGGTCTTGAGCACCGCGCCGTCGACGGCGAGATTGCCGCGCAGCACGACCAGCCCGCCCTCGGCGGTGTAGGCGTGTTCGATATCGCGGATGCAGCCGCCCGCGGCATCGGTGTCCAGCGACGACCAGCGGTTCTCCGTCGAGAACGGTTCGGTGGTGCGTACTCCACCCGGCGCCGCGTGGAAGAGTTCCAGCGCTTCCTCGGACGCCTTACCGGAACGGATATCCCAGGTGTCGAGCCATTGGTCCACCGACGTGCTGTGCACGGTCGTCACATCGGTTTCCAGCAGCCCGGCCCGGCGCAGCTCACCGAGGATGGCGGGGATACCGCCGGCCCGGTGCACGTCCTCCATGTGATAGTCCGAGTTCGGTGACACCTTCGACAGGGTGGGCACCTTGCGGCTGATGGTCTCGATGGTGTGCAGATCGAAATCGATCTCGCCCTCCTGCGCCGCGGCCAGCGTGTGCAGGACGGTGTTGGTGGACCCGCCCATCGCCACATCCAGGGCCATGGCGTTGCGGAAGGCCTTCTCGTTCGCGACATTGCGCGGCAGCACCGAGGCGTCGTCGTCGCGGTACCAGCGGGTCGCGATATCGATGATCACCCGGCCCGCCCGCTCGAACAGCGCCCGCCGGGCCGCGTGGGTGGCCAGCGTCGACCCGTTGCCCGGCAGCGCCAGACCCAGGGCCTCGGTGAGGCAGTTCATCGAGTTGGCGGTGAACATGCCGGAGCAGGAACCGCAGGTCGGGCAGGCGCTGCGCTCGACCTCGCTCAATCCGTCATCGGTCACCGCGGAATTCGCGCTGGCCGAGATCGCGGTGATCAGGTCGGTCGGGGCCTGCGCGACCCCGCCCACGACCACGGCCTTACCGGCCTCCATCGGCCCGCCGGAGACGAACACGGCGGGGATGTTCAACCGCATGGCGGCGTTCAGCATGCCCGGGGTGATCTTGTCGCAGTTGGAGATGCACACCAGCGCGTCGGCGGTGTGCGCGTTCGCCATGTACTCCACCGAATCGGCGATGATCTCCCGGCTCGGCAGCGAATAGAGCATGCCGCCGTGGCCCATGGCGATTCCGTCGTCCACCGCGATGGTGTGGAATTCCCGCGGTACCCCGCCCGCTTCCCGCACCGCGTCGGCCACGATCTCACCGACGTCCTTGAGATGTACGTGCCCGGGCACGAACTGGGTGTAGGAGTTGGCGATGGCGACGATCGGCTTACCGAAATCGGAATCGGTCATACCGGTGGCCCGCCACAGGGCGCGGGCGCCGGCGGCATTGCGGCCGATGGTGGTTGTTCGGGAACGAAGCGGTGGCATGAGTGTCCTCGGTCGGGTCGCGGGGCTGAAAGTTGCGACAGCGCCGTATCGCCCGGCGCGGGGACCGCGGTCGGGTGCGATCGGCGATTTTCCAGGCTACTCCCGTTCGGGAGCGGAGCCGGTGTCGGTATCGGCGGCCCCGGTGGTTGGCGAGGTGCCACGTGGCGTGTCGGAGCCGGCAGTCGAGGGCCGGTCGGCAGCCGTGTCACCGGCGGGTGCGATATCGGAAGCCGTTCCCGCGGGCGCGGAACGGTCGGTGTCGGCGGGCGTGGGGTGGTTGGAAGTCGCGTTACTCGGCGCCGCGTTCCCTGTCGCTTCGTCGCCGATGGTCGCCTCGCCGGTCGCCGCGTTGCCCGCCGCCGGTTCGGCGGCCGCGGGATCTTCCTCGGTGCCGGGTGCGCTGTCATCGGACGCGCCGGCGTCGGTGGTGGAAGCGTCGGCGTCGGCCGGGGCCGGGTCGGGGACCGCGAACGGGTCGGGGATACGCCCGCCGGAGGCGTCCACCAGATCACGCAACCGGTCGTAGCTCACCGCCGGCAGCGGCACCTCGCTGTCGTCGTCCAGATGGGCGCGGACGAACCCGCGTTTGGGGATGCTCAGGCCCTTCAGCTGCGCCCAGTCGATGTGCCGGGAGGAGAAGACCGACCGCAGATCCAGGCCGGCCGGTGAGACCGTCGTCTGTGTGCGCACGAGCCAGACGATCGCGGCGAGCGGGATCAGCGCGAGCCAGAACAGCCCGGCCGGCCAGCCCACGATGGGGAAGAACACGCACATCGCGAGGAGGAACACGCCGAGGAAGGACAGTCGTGTCGTGCGGATCACACGCCGCGGTCCGGGCGGCGCCGTATCCCCACCCGTTACCTCCGCGGCCGCGGGGTTGTGGGACGATTCAGGAGGTGGCACGGACTGATGCGGTGATGACACCTCACCATCCTCGCATCATGGTGGACCGGCGTGAGCACCCGCTACCTTCCCACATAATGGGAAGACAGCGGTCAGCTGTTTGACTCCGCACCACACGCACACATACCGTCATGCGCGTGAATCGAAACGAGTTGCTCGTAATCGGCCGGCGCGTCCAGCGCTGAGCCAGACGATCCGGAGTCGAATACGTCAGCTCGCACTGCGACGCGCCACCCTCGAACAGCCGCCGGCTGTCGAGGGCTTTTTTATGTCGGGACCAGTGAACGACAAGCAGTAAGGAACCAAGACGGTGAGCGCACCAACCACCCGGCCCGGGCCCGCGGCCCGCAGGCCCGCGCCTTCGAACCCGTCGGCTCCGGCCGGCGCTCCGACCACCCAGGCGAACCGCCGCCAGGTCCCGCCCGAGCGGGTCACCGGCGCGCAGTCCGTCGTCCGCTCCCTCGAGGAGCTCGGCGTCGACACCGTATTCGGTATTCCGGGCGGTGCTGTCCTTCCTGTTTACGATCCGCTCTTCGATTCGACCAAGGTGCGCCATGTGCTCGTGCGGCACGAGCAGGGCGCGGGCCACGCGGCCACCGGATACGCCCAGGCCACCGGCAAGGTCGGGGTGTGTATGGCGACCTCCGGTCCCGGCGCGACCAATCTGGTGACCCCGATCGCGGACGCCCAGATGGACTCGGTGCCGATGGTCGCCATCACCGGTCAGGTCGGCCGTAGCCTGATCGGCACCGACGCCTTCCAGGAAGCCGATATCTCCGGCATCACCATGCCGATCACCAAGCAC
This sequence comes from Nocardia grenadensis NBRC 108939, assembly GCF_001613445.1. Lineage (GTDB taxonomy): Bacteria > Actinomycetota > Actinomycetes > Mycobacteriales > Mycobacteriaceae > Nocardia > Nocardia grenadensis. Next base: position 72,319 of record NZ_BDCJ01000028.1, on the reverse strand, counting down.
AACTTCCTGATCAAAGAGGGCATCGATATCCCGCGGATCCTCGCCGAGGCCTTCTACCTGGCGTCCAGCGGTCGGCCCGGGGTGGTGCTGGTGGACATCCCCAAGGATGTGCTGCAGGAGCAGACCACGTTCAGCTGGCCGCCGGAGATGCGGCTGCCCGGCTACCGCCCGGTCACCAAACCGCACGGTAAGCAGGTGCGCGAGGCCGCCCGGCTGATCGCCGAGTCCAGGCAGCCGGTGCTCTACGTCGGCGGCGGTGTGATCAAGTCCGAGGCGTCGGCCGAACTGCTGGAGCTCGCCGAGCTCACCGGTATCCCGGTGGTCACCACGCTGATGGCGCGCGGCGCGTTCCCCGATAGCCACGAACTCAATATGGGTATGCCGGGTATGCACGGCACCGTGGCCGCGGTGGCCGCCCTGCAGAAATCCGATCTGCTGGTCACCCTGGGCGCCCGCTTCGACGACCGTGTCACCGGCCGGCTGGATTCCTTCGCGCCCGGCGCCAAAGTCATCCACGCCGATATCGACCCCGCCGAGATCGGCAAGAACCGGCACGCCGATGTGCCGATCGTCGGCGACTGCCGCGAGGTGATCACCGAACTCATCGAGACCCTGCGCGCCGATCCGGCCGGTTTCGAACTCGATCTGACCGCTTGGCGGACCTACCTCGACGGCATCCGCGACGCTTACCCCCTCGGCTGGAGCAAGCCGTCGGACGGGTCGGTGTCGCCGGAGTTCGTCATCGAGACCCTGGGCCGCCTGGCCGGCCCCGACGCCATCTATTGCGCGGGTGTCGGCCAGCACCAGATGTGGGCCGCCCAGTTCATCAAGTACGAGAAGCCGCGGACCTGGTTGAACTCCGGCGGCGCCGGGACCATGGGGTACGCGGTTCCCGCCGCGATGGGCGCCAAGATGGGCGCGCCCGACCGTGAGGTGTGGGCGGTCGACGGTGACGGCTGCTTCCAGATGACCAATCAGGAACTCGCCACCTGCGCGGTGGAGGGCGTGCCGATCAAGGTCGCGCTGATCAACAACGGCAACCTGGGCATGGTCCGCCAGTGGCAGACCCTGTTCTACGACCAGCGCTACTCCAATACCGACCTCAAGACGCACGGTCTGCGCATCCCCGATTTCGTGAAGCTCGCCGAGGCGCTGGGCTGCCACGGGATCCGGGTGGAGAAGGAAGAGGACGTCGAGGCCGCGATCCGCGAGGCGCAGTCGATCGACGACCGTCCCGTGGTGATCGATTTCATCGTCGGTAAGGACGCCCAGGTGTGGCCGATGGTCGCCGCCGGCACCAGCAACGACGAGATCATGGCCGCCCGCGGTATCCGCCCGCTGTTCGACGAGGACGAGGCGGCCGCCGAACCGGCCATCATCCACGAGGCCATGAACCGCGAGCAGGCCGCCACCGAGGGGAACCCGGCATGACCGGTCAGCGCCGGAGGAGGCAGCGCAGCGTAACCACGCCGGCGTCCGGTCAGGCCCGAAAGGACACAGCATGAGCACCACCCACACCCTCAGCGTCCTGGTCGAGGACAAACCGGGCGTGCTGGCCCGGGTGGCCAGCCTGTTCTCCCGCCGCGGATTCAATATCGAGTCCCTGGCCGTCGGCGCGACCGAGGTCAAGGAGATCTCCCGGATGACCATCGTGGTCACCGTGGACGATCTGCCGCTGGAGCAGGTCACCAAACAGCTGAACAAACTGGTGAATGTGATCAAGATCGTCGAGCAGGACCCGGAGACCTCCGTGGCTCGCGAACTGATCCTGGTGAAGGTCCGCGCCGACGCCAGCGTGCGCACCCAGGTGATCGAATCGGTCAACCTGTTCCGCGCCAAGGTCATCGACGTCTCGCCCGACGCGCTCACTGTCGAGGCGACCGGCACCCGGTCCAAGCTCGATGCGCTGCTGCGCATGCTCGAGCCGTACGGCATCCGGGAGATCGTCCAATCCGGGGTGGTGGCCGTGGGCCGCGGACCGAAATCCATCACCGCCACCCGCTGATCCGTGGCCGGGCGCACCCCGCGCCCGGCCGCATTACGTGCCTCGTTTACCGTTTCCCGCGTTTCGCGGGTTCGAATAAGTCAGAAGGGATACCACCAAGTGGCAGTCGAGATGTTCTACGACGACGATGCCGACCTGTCGATCATCCAGGGCCGTAAGGTCGCGGTGATCGGTTACGGCAGCCAGGGGCACGCGCATTCGCTGAGCCTGCGCGATTCCGGCGTCGAGGTCCGCATCGGCCTCAAGGAAGGCTCCAAGTCGCGGGCCAAGGCCGAAGAGGCCGGGCTGACCGTCGGCACCCCCGCCGAGGTCTCGGAATGGGCCGACGTCATCATGCTGCTCGCCCCCGACACCGCACAGGCCTCGATCTTCACCAATGACATCGAGCCCAACCTGAAGGACGGCGATGCCCTGTTCTTCGGCCACGGTCTCAATATCCACTTCGGCCTGATCAAGCCGGCCGCCGAGATCACCGTCGGCATGGTCGCCCCCAAGGGCCCCGGCCACCTGGTGCGCCGCCAGTTCGTCGACGGCAAGGGTGTCCCCGCCCTGATCGCCATCGACCAGGACCCGAAGGGCGAGGGCCAGGCACTGGCGCTGTCCTACGCCAAGGGCATCGGCGGCACCCGCGCCGGCGTCATCAAGACCACCTTCAAGGAAGAGACCGAAACCGACCTCTTCGGTGAGCAGGCCGTGCTGTGCGGTGGCACCGAGGAGCTGGTCAAGACCGGTTTCGAGGTCATGGTCGAGGCCGGCTACGCCCCGGAGATGGCCTACTTCGAGGTGCTGCACGAGCTGAAGCTGATCGTCGACCTGATGTACGAGGGCGGTATCGCCCGCATGAACTACTCGGTCTCCGACACCGCCGAATTCGGTGGCTACCTGTCGGGCCCGCGGGTCATCGACGCCGACACCAAGAAGCGGATGCAGGACATCCTGAAGGACATCCAGGACGGCACCTTCGTCAAGCGGCTGGTCGCCAATGTCGAGGGTGGTAACAAGGAGCTCGAGGGTCTGCGTAAGCAGAACGCCGAGCACCCGATCGAGGTCACCGGTAAGAAGCTGCGCGATCTGATGAGCTGGGTGGACCGGCCGATCACCGAAACCGCCTGAGCGGTTCGCCGACCAGCGCTGATAGGGGCCCTTCCGCAGAGGCAGATTCTGGGGGTCGTCGCAACACCGCTGTTAGTTGGTGGTGGACAAGAGCATAGCGAGGCGCTCGGCTGGGGTATCCCAGCCGAGCGTTTTGCGTGGTCTGTCGTTGAGCTGCTGGGCGACGTATTCGAGGTCGGCGGGGCTGTGGACGCTGAGGTCGCTGCTCTTGGGGAAGTATTGACGTAGTAGGCCGTTGGTGTTTTCGTTGGAGCCGCGTTGCCAGGGGCTGGCCGGGTCGCAGAAGTAAACCTGCATGTCGGTGGCCATCGAGAACTGCTTGTGGCGCGCTATCTCGCAGCCTTGGTCCCAGGTCAGCGGGCCCGTAGGTGGGCGGGCAGGGTCGAGATCGTGGCGATCAGCCCATCACGGACGGTTTCGGCGTCGTGACCGGTGGGCAGATGGACCAGCATCGTGTGTCGATGAACTGGGCGCTGTTGGCCGCCGGCCTGGTCGACCTGGTGCAGGTGACGATCTTCCCGGTGATCACCCGGGCGGACCGGCACGGCCCCGGTCTTCGGCGGTGCGGCCGACTTCGATCTGGAGCTGATCGAGAGCCGGACGCTCGACGGCGATATCCAAGAGCTCATCTACCGTCCCCACCCCGCACGTGTGACCTTCGGGCGGCGTTTCTCGCGCGCTCCCGCCACCACTCAGTCCAATACGGCGTACGCCTCCACCTCGACCAGCACATCGGGCTCGAACAGGTAGTCGACACCTATCGCCGACAAGGGCGGCAACGGCTGGGGTATGCCGAGTTCCTCGACGACGCGCTCGATACCCGCGACGAAATCGTCGTACTTGTCCGGGGTCCAGTGCGTGACGAAGAAGCGCAGCCGGACGACATCGGCGAAGGTCGCTCCTGCCCCCGCCAGCCCGCGTGCCGTATTGCGCAGGGCGTGGGCGACCTGGCCCGCGAGGTCACCGGTCGCGACGGGATTTCCGGCGGCGTCGCGTGCGATCTGGCCGGCCACGTGTACCTGCCGTGTGCCCGAGCCGATCGCGACATGGTGGTACGGCACGGGGGTGAACATGCCTTCGGGGGTGCGCAACTGCACTGCCATCATGATCCCTTTCACTGATTGAACAAGGTATCCGATGTCTACCTGGTGTCCGAAGGGAACTTCAACGAGACTAGGTGGCATGCCGGAAACCGCGCCACTGCCCCTGGGCAGCCCGCAACTCACGCAGGCCCATCGCGAACTACTCGATCAGGTCCTCGACAAATGGTCGCTCCAAGTGCTCGACGCGCTGTGCGAGCACGGCCCGCTGCGCTTCAACGACCTACGCCGGGCCATCCCGGTCGTGACGCAGAAATCACTCACCACCGCGCTGCGGCGGCTCGAACGCAACGGGATGGTCGACCGGGTCGTCACGCACACCCGGCCGGTCGCCGTCGAGTACCGGTTGACGCCGCTCGGCCGGTCGCTACAGGACCTCATCGACGCGCTCCTGCACTGGGCCACCGGAACATTGCCCGAGGTCGAACGTGCCCGCATGCGGTTCGACCAGGACGCGGAAGGCGGGCAGGCCCGTGCACGTACGAGCTGAAGTACGCCGGGGAGTTCGACGAACCGTGCGGCGCCGCCGGAACCGCGATGGTGCCGCGCCGAACCACGATCGGTGGGCCGCGCACCGTATCGAATCGGCCGATCCGAACCCGGTATGTTCGAGATCGCCCGACACCACAGGAGGTTTCACGATGACCGAAGTCCACGGTATGCCGGTCGATATCCGAACCCCGGACGGTGTCGCCGACGCCTACGTCACCTACCCCGACGACGGTGCCGCCCATCCGGGAGTACTGCTGATCCAGGACGGTTTCGGACTGCGGCCCGGTCTGCGGGCCATGGCCGACCGTATCGCCGCGCACGGCTACACCGTTCTGCTGCCGAACGCCTTCTACCGGCACGGTCGCGCGCCGGTGCTGGAGTTACCGGATTTCATCGACCCGGAGGCGCGACCGGAGATCTTCCAGCAGCTCGTCCCGATGATCCGCGAGCTGACACCGGAGCTGCTGCGGTCCGATGCCGGCGCCTATCTCGCCTGGCTGGCCGCGGCGCCACAGGTCGCCGCGGGGAAGGTCGGTGTCACCGGCTACTGCATGGGTGCGCGACTCGCGGTGCTGGTCGCGGCCGCGTTCCCCGATCGGGTCGCGGCGGTGGCCGGATTCCACGGTGGTCCGCTGATCACCGAGAACGCGGACAGTCCGCATCTGCTCGTCGGGAACATCACGGGGGAGCTGTATTTCGGTCACGCCGGCGAAGACGTGGCGAAGGCGCCCGATTCTTTCGATCGGTTCGACGAGGCGGTCGCCGCAGCCGGTGAGCGCCACCGCACCGAGGTCTACGAGGGTGCGAAACACGGCTACACCCAGGCGGATACCGCCGCCTACGATGCCGAGTTCGCCGAACGGCACTACCGCGAACTGCTGGCCCTCTTCGACCGCAACCTGCGGGGGTAGCCGAGCCGGGAATCCGCCCGCACCCGGAAGCTGTGCCGTACGTCGGACCGGGCGAACCCGCGCCGGGCGGAATGCGGGCGGCCGCCGGCCGCGGTGTGCCATCAGGGGGCTACGCCGCCCAGCACCAGAGCGACGGCCGCTTCGATATCGGCGGCCTCGACCGGTTCGGCGCGTAGGAACAGGCGGAACCAGATCGCTCCGGCGAGCATATCCATCACCAGGCGGGGATCGGTCTCCTCAGCCAGTTCGCCGCGTTCGACCGCCCGGCGGAAGATCGGGTGTTCGCGGGCGGCGCGGTCGGCGAAGAACATGCGGCCGATCGCCGCCAGCGACGGCCGGCCGGGGGAGGCCGCCAGGACGGCGGCCGCGATGGGGGCGGTCGCGGCATCGGTGAGCAGATGGTGGATGCTCCGGGTCGTTTCGACGAGATCGCCCCGGAGGCTTCCTGTGTCGGGCACCGGGAAGCCGAGCAGATCCGAGCCGGTCAGCGCGGCGGCGAGCACCTCGTCCTTGGATTTCCACCACCGGTAGAGGGTCGTCTTGTTCACACCGGCGCGGAGCGCGACCGACTCCATGGTCAGTCCCTCGTAGCCCGTGGTGGCGAGAAGTTCGAGGGTGGCCGCGAAGATCGCCTCGGCCTGGCGGGGCCGGGCGGTCGTGCTCGTATCGGCGGGGTCATCCATATGCCGACAATACAACGCAACGTTGCGTTGCACCGTCAAGGTTGACTACAGTGCAACGCAACGTTGCGTTGTGTTTGGAGGCGTTATGGCTCTTCCCGTGGTTCTGGTGCACGGTATCCGGCTCAGCGGCCGCTGCTGGATCTCCGTCGAGGCAGAAATCGGCCCCGAGCGATCGGTGGTTACCCCCGATCTCCCTGGGCACGGTGCCCATCGCGGCGAACGTTTCACCATGCCCGCGTCGATCGAGAGCGTCCGCGCGGCGATCGACAGCGTCGGCGGCCGGGCCCTGGTCGTCGGCCATTCGCTGGGCGGGTACGTCGCCCTTGCGGCGGCCGCCGAACTCGGCGAACGCGTGGCCGGTCTGGTGGTCGCCGGGTCGACGCGTATTCCGAACGCCGCCCTGACGATTCCCTTCCGGATCGCACATCTACTGCTGTCGATCCAGTGCGACGGAGGGGAGCGGCTCAGTCGTCGGCTCTTCGACGCCGTCCTCCCTGCGCAGGTCGCCGCTGCCGTGGCAGCCGGCGGTATCGCCACCGAGGTGATTCCCGATATCGCCAGGGCCACGGCAAGTTTCGATCCGCTCGGCGAACTCCGTCGATACCCCGGCCCCGTCTGGCTGATCAACGGAAGCCGCGACCATTTCCGCGGTCACGAGCAGCGTTTCGTCGCGGCCTCGCCCCGGGCAAGGGTGCTCGTGGTGCCCGGGGCCGGGCATTACCTACCGCTGGCCGAACCGCAACGCTTCGCCCGGCTGATCCGCGATATCGCCGACGGTTGCGATCTCCGGGAGTCTGCGCACCGCAGCGGTATCGACGGGGTGCGGGCCCCCACCCCGCCCGCTTCTGTGTGACGTGTTGATCGACCATTCGACCGAAATTGCTGTGGCACAAAAATTTCCGGATGGCCATGTGCGGCGGTGTGTCCCGGGTGGTTAACTCGTTGCGGCGGACAGCGGCGCCGGAGTGAGGAGTAGATCGTGGCAGATCACAAGGGTTCGACGGATCTTCGGCAGGACCGGGCACACAGCGCCCGCATCTACGACTACTTCCTGGGCGGCAAGGACAACTATCCCGCCGACCGGGAGGCCGCGGCGAAGATCGAGCAGGCCATCCCGTCGGTGCGCGGCGTGGCGCGGGACAACCGCGCGTTCATGGTGCGCGCGGTGCGTCACCTCAGTGAGCTGGGAGTCCGCCAGTTTCTCGATATCGGCACCGGAATCCCCACCGAACCGAACCTGCACCAGGTGGCGCAGGAAACGACACCCGACGCCCGGGTGGTCTACGTGGACAATGATCCGATCGTGCTCGCCCACGCGCGGGCACTACTGGTCGGATCACCCGACGGTGTAACCCAGTACGTGCAATCGGATCTGACCGCCCCGGACCGGATCCTGTCCGCGGCCGCGGTGCGGGAGACCTTGGATTTCGACCGGCCGGTGGCCCTGAGCCTCATCGCCCTGTGCCATTTCGTTTCCGGTGACCGCATCTACGACATCGTCGATACCCTCCTCGCGCCGCTGCCGTCCGGGTCGTACCTGGTGATGACCCATCTGACCACCGACTTCGACCCCGCCATGGTGGAGGGCACCGTGCGGGCCTACCGGCAGAGCGGGATCGAGATGGAGGCACGCGACTACGCCGGGGTCTCACGTTTCTTCCGTGACCTGGAGGTGCTGGAGCCGGGGATCGTCGCGATCGAGGACTGGCACCCGGAGGGGAAACCGCAAGAGACGGACGGAGTGACCGTGTTGCCGAACGGCGCACCCCGCCCGCCCGCCGCGGGTTACGCGGCCGTGGGCCGCAAGAAGTAACCCGCGATATCGCGGCGACGACTGCGCGGGCCGGGAGCTCACCGGCGGCCCTACCCGATGGGCGAAGCACTCGCGCAAACGCACCCGCCCGGGTGTTCACCGGCCGCGTCTACCCTTTCCGCAGATACGGCTCGAGCAGTTGGTGGGTGAGCTCGCGCACATGCGCTTCCGGCGCGCCGCTCTCGATCATGCGGCCGGCTGCCAGCACGATCGACTGGATCAAATCGGATATTCCCTCCGCGTCCGTGGCGCCGTGATCGGCGAGCGCCACGGTCAGCGGCACACGTAGCTGTTCGTGCAGGATCCTGCTGTCCTCGGCCAATCGTTCGCCGGGCACGACCGCGGCCAGGCCCCGGACGACGGCGTGCTCGCCCGAAGCGACCAGATGCAGGTTCGCGTCGACGTAGGCGAGCACCCGTGCCGCGGGACCGTTCACCCCTGCCATCCGGTCGGTGACTGCGGCGGACCAGCGGGGGAAACTGTCGGCGATCACGGCCTCCAGTAGATCGTCGCGGGAACGGAAGTAGCGGTAGACGCTGGGACGCGCCAGGCCTGTCCGCTCGGCGACAGCGGCCAGGCCCGGCGCTTCGGTCCCGCCTTCGGCCAGGAGCTCGCGGGCCGCGTCCAGGATGGCGCGGCGTTGCGCCGCGCGATGCTCGGCGACAGTGGCCGCCTGGATCTTCGGCATGGGCGCGCACTTCCCTCTTCTCGGCGACGACGACGCGGCCGGGATCAGTCGGTCCGCGTCAGCTTCCCGTCGATCATCTCGTACACGCTGTCGCAATGGCTCAGCACGTCGTGGTCATGGGTGACCATGACAGTGGCCGCGCGGTGCGTGCGGGTCTCCTTCGCGAGCAACTCGACCACCTCGTGGCTGCGGGACCGGTCCAGCGCCGCCGTCGGTTCGTCCACCAGTAGCAGTGTCGGTGCGGTGACCAGAGCACGAGCGATGCCGACCCGTTGCCGCTCGCCGCCGGAGAGCTGATGCGGCCGGCGGTTCGCCTTCTGTGCCAAGCCCACTTCGGCCAGCAGTTGGTGTGGGTCGCGGGCGGCGCGCTTGGCACCGAAAGCGGTGGGTAGCCGCAGCTGATCGACGGCGGTCAGGGCCGGGATGAGATTGCCGGACTGGAAGACGAAGCCGACCAGGTCTCGGCGCAGTCGGGCGCGCGTCTTGCGGCTGGATACCGTCATGTCCTGTCCGGCCACGGTCACCGTTCCCGAGTCGGGCCGGGTCAATGCGCCGGCGACCGCCAGCATGCTCGATTTGCCCGAACCCGACGGACCGACCACTGCGACGAATTCACCGGGGGCGACCGTCAGTGAGACATTCTCGAGCGCCCGCACGGTCTCGTCACCGTCACCGAATCGCAGGGTGACCTCACGCATCACCAGGCCCGCGTCGGTGTCGTGGACAGCTGCGCCGGTCATCGGCTACCTCCCAGGGCGATGAGCGGATCGACGGCCGCGATCCGGGTGATGGCGGCGGCCGCGCCCGCCAGGCCGAGGGCGATGAGCAGCGCGGCGGCCGATCCGATGGCCGAGATGGTCATCGAGAAGGGAACGGCAGCGCCCATCAGGCTGCCGAGGCCCACACCCGCACCCACGCCCACGGCCACCGCGAGCAGCAGGATGATCAATGCCTGGGTGAGTCCGTCGCGCAGCAGGTATCCGGTGGGTGCGCCCATCGCCCGCAGCACGGCCAGTTCTTGCCGTCGCTGGATGGTCCAGACGGTGAAGAACGCGCCGACGACCAGCGCCGAGATCGCGTACAGAAAGACCTGGATCATGGTCAGGGTCAGTGTCTCCGCGCTGTAACCGGGGGACGCGTTGAAGGATTTCTTCAGTGAGAGGCTCTTCGTGCCCGCCGCCGCGTCACCGGCTCCGAAGTCCATATCGGGGTCGGTCGCCTGGATGGCGACGGCGGTGATTTCTCGATGGACATGCGCGGGCACCGGGCTGCCGGGGCCGATTCCGGATCGGATTTCCTGCCACAGGGGCAGCGGCACATAGGCGACGTCCACGTGACCGTAGGTGTGCTGGCCGCTGAGCGAGCCCACCACGCGCAGCCGGGTGCCGACGCGATCGACGGTGAGGGTGTCGCCGAGCTTCAGCCCCTGTTCGATCGCGGTTTCACTGACCACGATCCCGTCCGTCGCACCCAATCTCTCGCCCGCCGCCACGGCCGGGGCGAGGAAGGAATCCGGTTGGACCCCGAACAGCGCCAGGTCGATATCCACGCCGGAATCGCTGCGCGCATTGACCAGAGCATTACCGAAGGGCGCGGCATGTTCGACACCGGGTTGCGCCGCCCATGTGTCCACCGCCTCCAGGTCGATGACGCTGCGCGAGAACGCGGAATCGGTGTGTGCGGTGTCGGCGAAGGCGAAGGAGGTGACGGGCAGCTGTTGCAGTCCCGATACGCCGTCGCGGACGAGCCCCTGGGAGAACCCGGACAGCATGACCATCAAAACAGCGATCAGCGAGATCACCGCACCGACCAGGGAGAACCTGACCCAGGCGAAACGCAGTTCTCGGATGGCTAGGAACATCTGGGCCAGCTTCCGACGAAGGTTGGAAACATCATGTCCGCATCATAGCGACACAGTGTTTCTAACATTCCCGCGCGGGTACCCCGATGGTTCCCACGTGTCACTTTCCGCTATCAACGGCATGGAGTCCGCGCTGCGAGATGGACACGAAACAGTGTCGGCGCCGCCGCTGCCGCCCCCAGCATGGAATCCTTGAAGATCGACATGCCGTGAGCACGTGACAGGCACCCGGAGCCACACAGCGTTCGCTAGGAGGCGTGATGACCGCAGGTGGATTCGACCCCACATACAGCCCCACAGCAAGCCCCGCCGGCAGCATCAAACCTGCCGGCCTGGGCAAACGTGCGGTAGCGAGGTTCGTCGACTGGATCATCGCCGGCATCATCGGCGCCATCTTCTTCTGGCTCCTCGGCACGGTCTGGGACCTCCCCGACTGGGTCTCGGTCCTCCCCGGCGCCGGCTTCGGCTGGCTGTACTTCGTCCTCTTCGAGGTGTCCTCCGGCTCGACACCCGGCAAAAAACTCCTCAGCCTGCACGTCAATGGTTCGGGCAGGGCACCGAAACCCAGCCTCAAGGACTCCGCGATCCGCAACGCCTATATGCTGCTCAACCTGATCCCGTGGGTGGGCGGGTTGCTGTGGTTCGTCGCGGCGATCGCCATCGCGTTCACGATCAGCTCGAGCCCGACGAAGCAGGGTTGGCACGATAATGCGGCGGGGGGGACGCAGGTCATCGACACATAGTCACAGTCATTATGTGTGGGCGCGACGGACTGGCCCACGCTTCATATGGCCCAGCATCAGAGCAGATGCTGGGCCATATCGTTTGACCAATCCTGATCCACATCCCGTAGACGGCTGGCGGACGCTAAGGCGGCGAATCGAGGGGAGAATAGGACGGGGTTTACTGCACGAGACCGAAGGTGTCACAGCGATCAACTGGCCCTCAGTCCCCACCCCGGCCTGGCCACTGTCCTGATGCTCACCGAGATTTGAGGCCGGGGGCTACGCAGCCACCTGTTTGTGATTCATCGCGGGTCTTTGCGATCGCGGTCGTGATTCCAGTCCGGCGTCACACGGTGGAGGCGAGCTGAAAGCCACGATCGTGGCAGCCTTCAGCTGGCTGACAAGATATCCCGGAGGAAGCCGTCCCACTCGGCGGGGGTGAACATGAGCACCGGGCCCGTCACATCCTTCGAGTCCCGGACTCCGACTGCCTCGCCGAGGTGAGCGACCTCCACGCAGTCGCCGCCATGCTGGCTGTAGCTGCTCTTGAACCAGATAGCGCCGGATAGATCATCGTTCACTCGGCATACTCCTCTGAGACTTCCCGCATAAGGCACCTGGTGTCCTCTGGACTCAACGCTACATCGCGCAGGGTTGCTACTGCTCGTCGATGGCGATCGATCTGGCCGTCATCTTCCAGGAACAACGCTCCGGTAAACCCTTCGACGAACACCACGGGCGGTTCCGGAACGCGGCCGGCGCGCAGTGGCGGGAATTCGAATAAGGTGAACGATTGAGTGATCAGGCCGAAGTGTCCGCCCACCCCGAACGGGATAACCCGGATCGCAACATTCGGTAGTTCACCGGCTTCCAGCAGCCGACCGACCTGTTCGCCCATTACTTGCTTACCGCCGATCTGGTGCCTCAGCACTGCCTCCGATAGCAACAGCTCCAATGAAAACGGCTGGGTCTCCGTCAGTTTGCGCTGCCTCCTGGCGATCAGCTCGAGGTGCCGCTCCCTGTTCGCCGCGGAGATATCCGGTTCGGTCGTCTCCATGATCCACCGGCGATAGGCCGGGGACTGAAGCAACCCGGGCAGCAAAGTGAGTTGGAACGTCGTCATACTCGAGCACGCCTGCTCCAAGCTCATGAAGTGATCGAAGTGCGGATTGACCACGTCGGCGTAGTCACGCCACCACCCTCTCGACGGATCGCCTTTCGCCGCTTTCACCTCTTGAATCAGTCCCAGCACTTCATCGCGCACATCGTCGGCCGCCCCGTAGAAATTCAGCAGATCCCTGAACTGCGCGGTACTGATCCGGACCGGCTGACCTTCCTCCAAGCGCCCGATGCCCTGCTTGGACACCTCGATCGCCAGCCCAGCGGCCAGTTGACTCTTCTTGGATTCGAACCGCAGTTCCCGAAGCCGCCGACCCAAAGCACGCCGTGGAAGAGTCGAACCAATAGCCATGCCCACCCTCGCTATCTCGTCGTGGTCCAGTACGGACCTATGTTTTCTGGACCTACCCATACTGGACGCCTGGTGACCTGGCCGGATGGTCTCGAATAGTCTTTCCAGCGAACAGCTTTCGTTGTCTACTGTATCCACCCGATGACCGCGAACTCGGATAGATGCCGAGCGCAGATACTTTCATTGCGAATATTCAGGAAAGCTGCCGGAATCGCATTGCCGTGCCGGCAGGAATTGGCATGCGCGGTCACCGGGCAATTCGCCATCGTCGAAAGGGGATAGAGCAGATGACGTTACGTCCGGTGAACGAATTGCACCAATCGCATCGCCCCCGCGCGATCGGCTATCTCCGAACCGATCTCTCGCCCTATCAGACCCGCGACGCGGAAGCTATCCGTCGACTCGCCCGACAGCAGCGTCACACGCTGGTCTATATAGTCCGACTCGGTCCCGACTCCGTTTCGGACGCCATCGGTCACGTCCTCGAGATCGTCCGCGCGACCGGCGCAACAACGCTGATCACCCCCGACCTCGCGCATCTCGAAAACCACCCCGGCCGAGTCTGCGACACCTGCGACCTAATGACGGTGTGCCCGGGGCAGCTCTGGATGAAAATCGGCACGAATCCACATGACGTCCCCCACGAGCCCATATGGTTGCCCGAGGACTGGCACAGCGAACCCGACACCCGGCTGCACATCGCCGACGCGCACCACATCATGCAGACCCACCTGGACTGCAATCTCTTGGACTGCCCGCATAAAGCCGCCGCTTACGCACTCCTGGTAGAGGCCGGCAAACTCGTTCCCGCCACTCGCAGCACCCGCGAGCGCGCCGTCTCTCGCGGCCTCGCGTACCCGCTGGTCGGGCCGCCCCCCGAGCACGTGTCCATCCTGCGCGAGGCTGCAACGGCTACTGACTGTTCTCAACCAGGCGCGGCCATGAAGACCTACGCAATCCAACAGTTCGGCGCCGATGTCCACCTCGCGGTCTTCCTCGACGGCCTCCGCCTCAACTACCGAGCCCACCCCATCGCTGCGGAACGCTTCCTCCAGGAGTGGACCGCACACCACGGCGCCCACACGGCTGCCGTCCTCTGTGGAGATCCGGCCGACCTCCCACGTCTCCCGTGTGAACGCCTCTACCTGGACCGATGAAACCTCCACGCCCAACGTCGGTGACCTCCGGCCCAACCTTCCCTTCTGTCGGCTCGAGCAACCGAAGTCGAACCCGTGCGCGGCTCTCGCTCCCGTCGTGGCGGGGGGCTCCGCGTTCAATTCGGCCGACGGCTACACCGAGTTTGTAAATTCCGCGTACCTCTCCGCTAATCTATCTCGCGAGGGCTTGTCGACGGACCTGTGCGGAATCGAAATCATCCTGCCGTGCATCTCTTGTAGTCCGTGTTTCAACATCGGGCCGTCCTCTTCTTCGAGAAGATCTCGGTTGATTTCGACCCGATAGTTCGGAGTAATTCCCAGGTAGTTGCGATCGTAGGCTGCGTGATGGATTTTGCAGAGACTCAGGCCGTTGCTGACCTCAGCGCTCCCATGCGGTTTCGCGTCAGAGATAATATGCGCTGCATCGAGGAGGGGGCCGTGCTTCAGATTGCACACCGTGCACTGACCGCTGTATGCGTGCAGGACCCTCCCGCGGAACTCAGGCTGATGTAGCCGCTGCTTGGTGACCCTCTCTGCGTACTTCTTCTCCACCGGATGAAGATGGAGAGGGTCGTCTACGGAGAGCAGCGTTTCGTCGAGCGCGATAAGGAACCGTCTGTTCGCTGGATCGTCGGCCACCGCATAGACAGGGAAGATCGGTACAAACAGCCCCGGCTTGATCTTCCGAAGCAGAATGAACGGCAGTCGGAGTTCATAAGCTCGGCGAAGCTTCTTGTTGTCTCCGGCGGTGCTGCCTTCGCGGTACGCGTACGCAAACAGTGATTCGGTCACGTCCTCGTCCGCGTATCTCCCCTGCGGGTCCGACAGGATCGACAACGTCCCGTGCATGTCAGCGGGGTTCCGGATGCCGCGACTGTGGTCAATCAGTCGATGCACCTCTCCATCGACAGTGAACCTCGAAAGTTGCTCACGAGTAACAACCCCGGTATCGCGGGCCATCTCTTCGAGGTGGTCGAAAATCGCCTGTCGCAGAATGGTTTCAGCACTGATGTCCACCAGTGGATTCTGTCAGGCCCGATCGGCTTGTGCCTGACTACGATGCCGGATTCGCTAGTCGGCGACGGCACACGGGTCGTTGGCGCGCCCGCGAGTGACTGCAAGTGAACCGCTGGGGACAGCGGGCATTCTCGTGGTCAGGGGGCCGGGGGCTGGCCGAGTGAGCGTAGGTAGATAAGCGTCGCCTGAACTCGTCGATCACCGTCGAGGAGGGGTAGTTTCGCGAATATGGCACCGATGTGTTTGCGCACGGCGGCTTCCGAAACCGTCAGGACCTCCGCTATGCCGGAGTTCGTCTTGCCTTCGGCCACCAGTGCGAGGACTTCCCGTTCGCGTGCGGTGAGGTCGGCCAGGGGAGTGTGGTGCCGGCTGGACTTGACGAGGGCTCGGACGACCTCGGGGTCGACGATCGTTTCACCTGTGGCGACCCGGGAGATGGTGTCGAGGAACTGCCGGACGTGTCCGACGCGTTCTTTCAGGAGGTACCCCACCCCGGCGGTCGAATCATCGCCGAGTAAGTCGTCCAGGTAGGCGACGGAAACGTACTGTGACAGAACCACTATCGGTAGGCGTGGGTCGCGCCTACGGAGTTCGGCGGCGGCGCGGAGGCCGTCGTCGGTGCCGTTCGGCGGCATCCGGACATCGGTGATCACCAGGTCGGGCGTGTAGGCCGCATACGCATGGAGGAGACCCGGTGCGTCGCCGACTGCCGCGCTCACCTCGTGGCCGGCCGAGGTGAGCACACTCTCCAGCCCGGCACGCAGTAGCGGGCTGTCCTCGGCAAGCACGATCCGTAGTCGAGTGGGTGGGGCTGTCACACTGTGCACTCCATTCGGATGGTGGTCGGTCCGCCGGGTGGGCTGGATACTGTCAGTTGTCCGTCCAGGGCCGCGAGGCGGCGTTGCAGGCGGTCGAGGCCGTGGCCGCCCACCATATGGGCGCCGCCCGGGCCGTCGTCGGTGATGGTCACAATCCACTGTGTACCGGTGTGGGTGCCGTGGAGGTCGACTCGGGTGGCATCGGTGTGCCTGGCGACATTGGTGAGGGATTCGGCGGCGAAGACGTAGGACATATGCTCGACGGCCGGTGGCAGCCGGTTCTTCGGGCCGGACGCGTCGTCGAGGTCGATGCGGATATCAAGCGGTAGATCCGCCGCGAGATCGATCAGCGCCGGACCCAATCCGCGCTCGGTCAGGACCCGGGGCGAGAAGCCGCGCAGGACGGCCCGCAGTTCGCTCAGGATTTCGTCGACCTGCCGGTGGGCTTCGGCGGCGACGCGGCCGGTGGGGCCGTGCGCATCCTGGGATTCGGCCAGGCCCAGGGTCATCGACAGGGCGACGAGCCGATGCTGGACACGATCGTGCAGTTCGGATTCGAGGAGTTCGCGCTCGAACCCTTCTGCTTCCAGCAGCGCGGAACGGGAGTTCTCGATTCGGACGGCTTCGCGCCGCCAACGGTCGGCGTCGGGGGCCAGTAGCATCCGGGCCACCAGCGCTTCGAGTGCCGACCAGGCGCTGAGCAGTACCAACAGCAAGATCGCGGCGACGAACCCCGCGCCTGCGCAGATCCATGCTTCCGTCGGCTCGTCGACCACCCAGGGACCGAGGTCGAAGTAATCACTCCGGACCAGGCGCGGCGCGGCGAGCAGGACCGCGGCGAGGATGAAACCGAACACTGCCAGGCAGCACACCGCACCGCCGAACACAGTGGTGGCGACGAGATAGGTGGCGTGCCGGGCACTGGGCAACCGGCGCTCGGCCGCGGCGGCCCGCACCCGGGCGGCGGCGTGGTCCGCGGTGTCGGGGTCGACGAGTCGGAGCCGAGCGCACTGGAGCCGCAGCATGGGCTCCCACAGGGCGGCCCGCAGATCGCGGGTCAGCCCGAGCAGTAATACCGGCACGAAAACGACTGCCGCGGCCGCCGCGAGGACACCACCGCAGAATACGGAGAGCAGCGCGCGCCACGGCCAACGGGAGATGAGGAAACGCGGGCCGGTCCGGAGTGCGGACCCTATCGCGGTCACGGCCGGACTCTGTCCGGCGTTGCCGCTTGCCTGTGCTGTGGGCCGCCGCGCTTCGTCGCTACGACGATCCACGCGACCACGGGCGAATATGCTGCGCACATCAGCAGAGTAGTGGCGGCGCCCGATGGGTCGGCGGTACCGGCGAACAGTTCCAGTCCCAGCGCCAGCACGAGGTTGCTCCCGCCGTGCAGCAGGGCCGGCGGCCACACCGAACCGCTGCGCGTCCACAACCAGCCGATCACGAACTCGAGCTCGATCGACAGCGGCAACCACAGCAGCATGGCGATGAACGCGTCGGCGGCGGAACCACCCGCGCCGAGATACCCCACCCAGGGCAGCGGCCAATGCCATACCCCCCAGATCGCGCCGGTCGCGAATGTGGTGAGGACGGGGCGGCCGGGCACGAGGCGGTCGCGCAGATAGGTGGTCCAGCCGAATTCCTCACCGAAGAAGATCGGCGCGGCCACGACCGGGATGATCGGCGCGAGCGCCAGGAACAGCAGATGACCGGAATCGAAATCGCCGGCCTCGGGACGCCATATGCCCAGCACCACTGCGAGCCCGAGCGCGAGGGCGAGAACACCGATGGGGAGCAGCGAGGCAATCAGGTACGAGCGCCACTGGCGGGCGAGCCGCAGCCGCAAACCGGCGTCGGCGAAACCCTCGCGGGTGATCCACCGCCGGGTGCAGATCGCGGCGAGAGCGGGAACGAAAGCCCCGGTGAGCAGCTGGACCACCGGATTGTCGAGGGAGAATCCGACCGCTCCGGCGATTCCCCACGGAATCCATGCTCCCGCGAAGGCGAGTATGAGGAACCAGAGAATGCCCCGGTGCCGTGTCCGGGTGCTGAAGCCCAGCGGCTCCCGCTCGGTCAACGCTGTTGTCATGCCCTTATTACAGAGCGGCTGCCGCGGGAAGTCAGTGGTGAACGAGACCGTTTCGTGGTCGCGTACGCGCTACCACGGAGGCGACGGCCGCGGCCCTGTCCTTATGGATTGCCCGGCAAGCCGTACCGTGTCCCAGGAGTTCGACGGTGGCCCTTCTATGACCGCCCTGGTGGACAGGTCTCCCATGACGGCGTGGTCGGTCAGGCCGGGGCCCGCGCGGGTCGGCCACTCTGCCGAATGTGTGGGCGGCGGCCCGATCATTCGGGTCCGCCGCCCGCTTCTCGCTCGGAGCCGGGTGAGAAGCGATATCCAAGCCAGGGCGCCGACGATCCGAGCACCGCGGCACCGGCTCCGCCCTCTGTTGGGTAGACCCGGAGGTGGGTCAACCGACTGTTACGCTCACCCCTTGGCGGGGCAGCCATTCAGTCCATCTCGATCGGCGCATCCCCTCGCAGGGAAGTGATACCGGCACCCAATCTAGTGGTTCGATGCCGACAACGCCGACCGAGTACGGGGCTCGACAGCTGTCCATGGGTTCTCGCGCCACTTCGCGCGTAGACAGTGTGCTTTCGAAGACCTCGGCCGCAACAGAAGACAGATCGGTCCTACGGATTCACGATCCGCCGTTCGAGCCGTGACGGGCGTTGTCGCCGGTCAGTGGCCTTGTGGGTCCGTGCGGGACAGCCGCACCGTGCCCACCGCGAAGATTGCCACGCAGACCACTGCGAAGTAGATCAGCGACCCGTTCTGCCCGCCGAACATGCTCTCGATCGTCGCCAACTGCCCCACCCCGAGCTCCCCGTTCTTGAACGGCGACAGCTGTTGCAGGGTCACGCCGAGATCCCCCGGGACGAAGGTCACGAAAACCTCCACTCCGAATTTCCACAGCAGCACGATCATGACCACCAGTCCCGGTTTCGGGACCAGTGCCGCCACTCCCAACCCGAGTGCGGAGATCAGCAGTGTGTAGACGGGAACCCCGATCAGCAGCTGGACCCCGTCACCCGAGAACACCTCGACCCGGCCCCAGATCTCGGGGAACAACTGCGGGAACGCCCACAGGACCAGGAAGGTGACGACGGCGGCGGTGACCGCGGCGATCACGCCGAAGACGATGAGTTTGGCGACCGGGAGGATCCATCGGCGGGTTTGGATTCCGAAAACCGTTTCGATCGTGTTGTCCTTGAACTCCGCGCACAGTGAGGACACCCCGCCCGCCATGAGGATGAAGGACGAGAACACGAGAATCCAGTAGGCGGCGTTGTCGGTGTCCATACCGCCGGCGCCGTTGAGGGCATTCGACTCCGTGGCCTTGGCGATACCGAAATTGAGGCCCAATGGGAGCACGACGGCGAGGGGGACCATTGCGTACCAGACTGGGCTGCGCCAGGAGAGTTTCGCGAGTTCGCTGCGGACGGCACGCACGAGATAGGCGGCGATCACCGGGCACCTCCGGTAGCGGCGTATTCGATGCTGTCCTTGCTGATTTCGATGTAGGCCGCTTCCAGCGGGCGTGGGCCGGAGCCTGCGGTCACCAGTTCGTCCTTACTCGTATCGGACAGCACTCTGCCCTTGCCCATGATGACCACGCGGGTGCCGGTGATCTCGACTTCGGTGAGGTTGTGGGAGGCCACGAGCAGGCATTTGCCTTCGGCGGCCAGGGCGAGGAGTAGCTCGCGCAGCCAGATGATGCCTTCGATGTCCAGGCCGTTGGCCGGTTCGTCGAGGACCAGGGTTTTCGGGTCGCCGAGCAGGGCGGAGGCGATGCCCAGGCGTTGCAGCATGCCGTAGGAGAATTTGCCGACGGGGCGTTTCGCGACCCGGCCGAGGCCGACACGGTCCAGTGCCGGGCCGATATTCGAGGCGGGGAGGCCGCCGAGGCGGGCTTGCCAGCGGAGATGTTGTTCGGCGGTGTGACCCGGGTTCCGGGCGAAAGCGCCGAGGCCGAATCCGATTTCGGTCGGGGTACAGCGAAAGTCGCGTAATCCGCTGCCGTTCACCGAGATCGTGCCGGAACCGGTGCGGGCCAGGCCGGCGATCATGCGCATCACGGTGGTTTTCCCGGCACCGTTCGGGCCGAGCAAATAGGTAATCGAGCCCGGCTCGGCCTCGAAAGTGACGTCGTCGACGGCGAGTTTCTCACCGAAGCGTTTGGAAACGCCCCGAACGCTGATCATAGGGATTCCTGGGTGACTGGTGCCGGAAACCGCCGGGAAATGAAGTCCCGGAGATTGTTTCGGAAATGGGTAACCACCCGGACGGAGCGGTCCCGGATCGAATGATCCACGGTCGCTCCGCCCGGGTGTGTCCGAACTCAGTAGCCGAAGGAGGGGTTACCCTGGCACTGCATTTCCTGGCAGGTGGCCTTCCAGTCGAACTTCCACAGGCCGCCCTCGCGGATGTAGTGGTAGAGGACGCTCTGTGCGGGGAACCCGGCCATCACGCCGTGCACGGTGACGGACATGGTGTTGCCGGAGATATCGACCGGTGCGATGGCACGACCCTGGATGGAGAAGAAGTCCATGGTCTTGCTGCCCTCCATGACCCGTTCGAGGGCGGGGCGGGCGGACGGCCCGTTGTAGCTCACTTCGATCTTGGGTTCCATGGCGATATTCGGGTTCCAGAACGCGGCGAACTGCTTCTCGATCTGCGCCAGGCTCGGGACCTCGTCGCGGACGTAGAGATCCGAGGTCTGGGAGGCCCGGATGGAGAAATCGGCCGATGCGGGGTGCGCCAGGCCGAATCCCATGAGCGCGGTGAGAATACAGACAGCGGCGATTCTGATGAATTTGGACATGACGGCCCCTTCTAAGACCAACCTGCGAAGCGATGCGACGGCGGCGGTGTTCGCGAGGACGCGTACCTCGTCCGCCGGCGCGGCCCGGGTGGGGGAACGCAGGGCGAAACCCACTCGGGTAATGCGAAACGCTAGCGATCGGCCTTAGGTTAGTCAATCCTAAGTTCTGGATCGGGGTTCAGACCACGACCGGGAGGGTGCGATGTCCATTGGTGACCAGGCTCGGGACATTGCCGAGGGCGGCGGGGTCGGCGGCCAGGCGCATCTCGGGGAAGCGCGCGAACAGGGCGGGCAGCGCGACCGCGGCCTCGAGCCGGGCCAGCGGGGCGCCGAGACAGTGGTGCACGCCGTGGCCGAAGGCCATGTGGTCCTTGGACTGCCGGGTCGGGTCGAAGGTGTCGGGGTGGTCGGGATGGACCCGCGGGTCACGGCCGGCGCCGGCCAGCCCGGCCAGGATGGCGTCGCCCTTGGTGATGCGGTAGCCGTCGGACAGATCGATGTCCTCCAGGGCGAAGCGCATCGGCATATGGGCGATCGGAGGTTCCCAGCGCAACGTCTCCTCGATGATCTCGGTCCAGTCGAGCTGCCCGTCGAGTGCGGCGATGCGGTGCTCCGGATGGGTGAGCAGGGCGTAGACGGCGTGATCGAGGAGATTGGCGGTGGTCTCGTGGCCGGCGACGATGATGAGCAGCAGGGTGTCGCCCAGCTCCTGCTCGCCGAGTTTCGAACCGTCCTCGTCGTGGGTCGTCATGAGGATGGTGGTGAGATCGTCACCGGGGTTGCGGCGCTTGTAGTTCAGCAGTTCGTGCAGGGTGGTGTAGAGGCCGGCGAAATTGGCCTGGGCCTGCTCGGGGGTGAGCGTGGTGTCGAGGGTGCCGCCGGCGTAGGTGCGCAGGGCGGCGGACAATTCGGCGGGCACGCCCATCAGTTCGCCGATCACCCGGATCGGGAGGGCGCAGGCGAAACGGTCGCGCAGGTCGACGGCCCGATCGGCCGGGGTGGTGGCGATATCGTCGAGCAGTTCGGCGGTGATCGCCTCGATCCGGGGCCGCAGCGACTGGGTCCGGCGGTGGGTGAAGGCCGGCGCCACCAGTTTCCGCAGCCGCCGGTGGTCGTCGCCGTAGGCGGTGAGCAGATTGGATACGGCGACCCACGGCCACATCACCCAGTCCTGCGGGATCTCGCCGGTATGCATGGCGGGCCAGTGCCGGTGAGCGTCCTTGGAGACCCGGGGATCGGTGAACAACTTCTCCAGCAGCTCGGCGTCGATCACCGACCAGGCGGGCACGCCGCCGGGGAGTTCGATCCGGGCCATCCGGCCGCGGGTACGGATCCGGTGGATCTCGGTGTGGAAATCGGCGCCTGCGGGGTCGAGGACCAGCGGTTCGGTCTGCGACTGCTCCTGGGTCATCGGGGTGCTCCTGTCATCAGCGGGGTCAGGGGAGCGGACGGGGGGAACTGCACCGGGAGCTCGCTCAGGGCGTGGTGGAACAGTCCGGGGCGCCAGGTGAGCTCCTCGGCGGGGATCACGAGCTCGATCTCCGGCAGGGCGTCGAGCAACTGGTCCACCGCCTCACCGGCGATGATGCGCGCGATGTTTTCGGCCATGCAGGCGTGACTGCCCTGGCCCCACGCGAGATGGGAGCGGTTGCCGATCCGTTCGCCGCCACCGATCTTCGGGTCGGTGTTACAGGCGGCGATGCTGATCACCACCGGCTGATCGGCCGGCAGCCAGGTGTTTCCGATGAGGATCGGCTGGCGCGGGTAGGAGGTGCAGAAGTTCGGCAGCGGCGGATCGGTGAACAGCACCTCGTCGATCGCGTCGCGGGTCGACAGCGAACCGCCGAGCATATGGCTGCCGAACCGTTCGTCGATGAGCATGAGCCGCAGGGTGGTGGTGATCAGTGAGGTGGTCGGCTCGGTACCGGCGGCGTACACCAGGGCCGCCTGCTGCACCATCTCCATATCGTCGAGCCGGGATTCGTGCTGCATCATGTACGAGGTCACATCGTGGGCCGGGCAGGTGCGTTTCTGTCCGACGACCTCCATCAGCGCCCCGGCGAAACGCGTATTGCCCTCGGCGGCGCTCTCCGCGGAGGTGGCGTCCAGAATCGCGGCCATACCCTCGAACGCGGTATGCCCGGCTTCCGGTGACAGGCCCATCAGTTCGGTCAGCGTGGCGAAGGTCAGCGGGAACGCGTACTCGGTGCGCAGGTCCGCGGTGCCGGTCTCGCAGAAGTCGTTGATCAACGGGATCGCCAGCCGTTCGATGGTGGCGCGCAATTGATGCAGATCCACCGCCTCGAGACCCGCGACGATGGGCGAACGCAGGCGGAGATGCTCGTCACCGGCCGAACGCAGGGCATTGGGCCGGTACTCCATCATCGGCAGCAGCGGGCAATCCGGTGGTACGGTCTCCTGCCAGCGGCGCGGGTCGGCCGGGAAATGCTCGGGGTCGTGCAGGATGCGCAGTGCGTGGCGATATCCGACGACGAGCGTCGCCGGGACATCCGGGGCCAGATCTACCGGAACCAGCGCGCCGTACCGGCGCCGCATCTCTCGATAGGCGGCGGCGGGGTCGGCGGCGAACTCGGGGGTGTAGAGCGGCACGCGCTCGCCATCGGGTGCCAGCGGCGACCCCTGGGTGGCCGGACGCGTGGACGGAATCGACATGGTCTCGTACTCCAAAGCGGATCGATGGTTCGGTCGGAGGCCCCGATCACGGATGGTCCCGGCGCGCGGCAGCGCGGCGACGGCCGCGGGCGCCCGGGGCGGGTACTTTCGCGTGCAGTTCCCGAGTCGGAACGAGCACGGGGCGATCCGGGTGATGACGTACGGTGCCGGAGGCGAGACCGTCTCGTCACCGGGAATTCGGGCCGGGGCACCGCGCGGTGGTGCCGCCGGCCGTCGATAATCGAGAGCGGCCCGGCCGGGCGGGCGGGGTGTGCCGAGTCGGCGCGACCTTTCGCGAACGGCGGACCGGATGCCGCGGGGCGGAAGCCCGGCGGCAGGTGTATGGAGCCGGCGAGGTGCGATGGGTACACCCGCCGCACCGGCGGATGTCCGCTACGCGGGAATCGGGCTGCCGGCCGAAGAGTGGGCGTTCGCGGATCGAGATGGCGCGCAGGCGGTCGCGGGGACGGGTGGGACCGGGCGGCGGCGGTGGCACGGCGCGCTCCGGCACAACGAATCCCTCCCGCTTCGTCAGATCACAATCGTCGTGAATTGTAGTCCAGCACTAGGCATTACGTGCGGCGAGCGGAGCCCTGCAGGTCATCGTACCGGCGGTGAGGTGACTCGCATTCGTTTCGGATACCGGGTGGCCGATGGCCACCCGGCCGTTCCTGCTTCGCAGGCTGCCCTGCAACCCTCATCGGGAACGGCCGGGTGGCGCCGTGCGGTTGGACGGGCCGCACGGGGTCTCGGGCGGAGAGTGTCAACGACTGTTGTTCAAGTAGTTGCGCCACCCTCCGTATTCGGTGATATCCGTTGCGTCGCGGGCGGATTCGTAGTCGCAGGCGAAGCCGGTGACCCAGCGTCCGTCGTCCAGTTCCACCTTTCCCAGTGTCATCGGCGCCGGCAGATCGCTCAGGAAGGTGCCCAGGGCCGCCGGGGAGAGCCGGTACAGTTCGCCGGGCAGCGCCCGGCCGGCGTCCGCACCGACCCGGAGCATGCCGGGTTTGGGTGGTTCGGCGGGCAGTGCGACCATGCGGTACGCCGCCGAGGTGACCACCTCGCCGAGGAACCGCGCCTTCGCCTGTTCCAACTGGTGATGTAGGGGCAGGCCGCGCAGATGGGCGCCGACGACCAGGAGGTCGGTGCCGGTCCCGGTGAGCAGCGGGGCGGGCGTGTCCAGCAGCCGGGCGGCCAGATCGATGCCCACCTGGTCGGCGAACGCCGGAGTAACCAGCATGACGCCGAACGGATCGCCCGTCGCGGTCTCCTCGCCCGGTACCGCGACCGCGGCCAGGTCGAGAAGGTTGCAGAAATTGGTGAAGGTGCCCATCCGGCTGTTGATCGCCACCGGTTCGGCGGTGACCGCGGCGAGGGTCGGATGCTCGGTGGTGGTGGGCAGGAGCAGGGCGGGGTATTCGGCGAACAGCCGGCGCGCGGCGGCGGCCGCGACAGCGAGACGGCCGAGGTCGGTGACGTATTCGTGGGCGGCGGGCCGCGCCGCGCCCGCGACGATCCGCGCGACCACCGGATCGGCGCCCTCCGGTTCCCCGGCGAGGACTTCGCCCATCGCGGCGTAGCGCTGGGCCACGATGGCACCGTCGTAGAGGAGTGTCGCGGCATCGAGCAGTTCGCCGATATCGACCGTGGCGACCTCCCCGCCGCCGGCCCGCCAGCGCGCGACGGTGGCGTCGAAGGCGGCACGGTAGGCGGGGGAGAGGGCGGTCAGGTTGTGGTCGTCGGGGACCGCGAGGGTGGTCGGGGCGGGCGTGCCCAGGGGAGTGTCGGTCGGCCAGGTGCGGGAACGGGGGTCGGCGGGGTCGGGGCCGATCATGGCGGCGGTCACCTCGGTGGCGAGCGCCAGATCGCGGGCGAAAACGGTGACCGCGTCGTAGTCGGGGCAGGCCGGGGCGACACCGGTGGTGGAGACCAGCCCGAGGGTCGGTTTGATGCCCACGACCCCGTTGAGCGCGGCCGGTACCCGGCCCGACCCCGCGGTATCGGTGCCCAGTGCCGCGTCGACCATGCCGAGTGCGACGGCGACGGCCGAGCCGGAGCTGCTGCCGCCGGAGACACGGTCGGGGAACAGGGCGTTGCGGACCGCGCCGTACGGGCTGCGGGTACCCACCAGCCCGGTGGCGAACTGGTCGAGATTGGTCTTGCCGACGACGAGCGCGCCCTTATCGATCAGCCGGGCCACAGCGGGAGCAGTGTGCTGCGGCGTCCTACCGAAACCCGGGCAGGCGCAGGTGGTGGGTATTCCGGCGACGTCGATATTGTCCTTGACCGCGAGCAGCATCCCGGCCAGCGGCAACCGCTCGCCCCGCGCGAGCCGGGTATCGAGCGCGGCGGCCTCGGTCGCGACCTCGGCCTCGGTGCGCAATGTGATCCAGATTTCGGGGCGATCGTGTTCGCGGATCATCCGGTAGGCACGGGCGACCTTGTCGGTGACGCGCACCGGCGTATCCATCGCCGGTTCCGCCAGCGGTAGTTGCTCCATTGTCATGCCGCTCCTTCGGTATCGATGGCGACCAGAGGGGCGCCGGTGGTGACCTGGTCGCCTGCCGCGACCGTGATCGTGTGCACGGTGCCGGAGACCTCCGCGACCACGGGCAGCTCCATCTTCATGGCCTCCAGCACGAGCAGGGTGGTGCCGGCCTCGACGTACTCGCCCGCGGCCACCTCGACCCGCCAGACATTGGCCATCATGGGCGCCGCCGCGATATGGGCGCCCGCGGGTAGGTCGAGATTCTCGGCGGGTTCGGGTTCGACGGCGAGATCGGCCCGGTCGCTCAGTTCGCCGCTGGCTTCCCAGCGCTGCCGTTCGGCGGTGAACGCGGCCTGCCGGTGTTTCTCGGTGGCGGCGATATCGGTCGCGTTTTCACGCAGGAACTCGAGATGGTCGGCCATGGCAAATTCCCCGATGCTCGTGCGCATCTCGTAACGGCCCGCCGCCATATCGGCGCGCAGGTCCAGCAGTTCCCCGGCCGCGACCGGATACCAGCTGATCCGGTCGAAGAATCGGAACAGCCACGGCTTGCCGATCTCGAAGGGAGCCCGCTGGCGGTACCCCGACCAGATCGGGACGGTGCGGCCGACGAGTTGGTAGCCGCCGGGGGATTCCATACCGTAGACGCAGAGGTACTTGCCGCCGATACCCACCGCGTCGGACGGGGTCCAGGTGCGGGCGGGGTTGTATTTGGTGGTCACCAGACGGTGGCGGGGGTCGAGCGGGACGGCCAGCGGCGCGCCGAGGTAGACGTCGCCGAGACCGAGCACCATGTACTGGGCGTCGAAGACGATATCGCGCACCTCGTCGATACTGTCCAGCCCGTTGATCCGGCGGATGAACTCGATATTGGACGGCAGCCAGGGGGCTTCGGCGCGGACACCGCGACCGTAGCGTTCGATGGCCTGCCCGATGGTGGGGTCGTCGAAGGACAGTGGGAGTTCGATATGGCGGCTCGGGACCCGCAGATCGGCGGTATCGGGGATATCGTCCTCGAATTCACCGAGCAGCCGGACCACCGTACGCTGATCGATGACATCCGGGTCGAAGTGCAGGTGCAAGGAGCGCACCCCGGGGGTGATATCGATCAGGCCGGGGATGGACGCCTGTTCGAGGCGTTCGCTCAGGGCGTGTACCCGCATCCGCAGCCCGAGATCGAGTTCCCTCGGGCCGTACTCGATCAGCACATTGTCGTCGCCGCCGCGCAGGTATCTCACCTCGGGCGTGCCGCTTCCGGCGTCGCGGCGGCCCAGGACGCCGCTGTCCCGCTCCCGGGAACCGAGGAGTTCGGGAGTGGGAAGGCTCCGGCCGCGCAGGGCCGGCGCGGAGCGGAAAGCTCCGGTGCGGTCGTCGGCGACCGGGACGAAACGCACTCGGTCGCCGGGGCGCATCTGGCCGAGTTTCCAGCGGTGCGCGGAGATCACGGTGAGCGGGCAGGCGAAACCGCCCAGGCTGGGACCGTCCGGGCCGAGCAGGATCGGGGTGTCACCGGAGAGATTGAGCGCACCGACGCTGTACGGGCAGTCGTGCAGATTCGAGGGGTGCAGGCCGGCGTCGCCGCCGTCGGTCCGCGACCAGGTCGGTTTGGGGCCGGCCAGGCGCAGACCGGTGCGGTTGGCGTGGGCCTGTACCTGCCAGGTGGCGTCGTAGAACTGGTCGATATCGGCGGGGGTGAAGTAGTCGGGGGCGGGCTGGGGCCCCTCGCCGACACCGACGTACCAGATGTGGCCGAATTCGGGGCGTTCGCCGGCCGGGATCGGCGTGGGCTCCAACAGGCCGCCGGCGTCGGGTTTGAGGCCGAGGATATCGCCTCCTGCCACGGCGCGGCCGGTGATACCGCCGAACCCGCCGAGGGTGAAGGTCGCGGCGCTGCCGTGATAGTCGGGGGCGAGGATGCCGCCGCGGACGGCGAGGTAGGTGCGCAGGCCGGTGTCGTGGGGCGCGCCGATATCGAGGACCGAACCGGCGGGGACGGTGACCGGCTCCCACATGGGGACCGGCCGATCGTCCACGGTGACGGGGGCTTCGGCGCCGGTCACGCAGACGACGGTGGTGTCGGTGCAACGGATCCGCGGACCCAGCAGCGTGGCCTCCAGTCCGTTCTCGCCCAGCGAGTTCCCGACTGCGTGGTTGGCGAGCTGGAAGGACAGATCGTCGAAGGCGCCCGACGGCGGGATACCGACATTCCAGAGTCCGAGGCGGCCGGGGAAGTCCTGGATGGTGGTGGAGACACCGGCGCGCAGGATCTCCAGGCGGGGGCGGATCGTGGCCAGGCTGCCGAGGGTCGCGGTGGTGTGCCGGGCGTCGAGCATGGGGGAACTGGTGGCGGCGGCACGCAGCTGCGGCAGGTTGGTGGTGATACCGAACATGCGGGTCTCGTCGAGTGCGGCGCGTAGACGGTGCAGGGCCTCGGGGCGGCTCTCCCCGGTGGTGATGATCTTGGCGATCAGCGGGTCGTAATAGGGGCTGATCTCGGTACCGGTCTCGACCCAGGTCTCTACCCGGGCCGCCGCGGCGGGGATCTCCACACCGGTGAGGGTGCCCGCGCCGGGCCGGTAGTCATTGCCGGGGTCCTCGGCATAGACGCGTGCCTCCACCGCGTATCCGGTGATCGGCGGGCCGGAATCGGGGATCTCGTCGAGGAACGCGGCGTCACCACCGGCCAGGCGCAGCATCCACTCGACGATGTCCACACCGGTCACGGCCTCGGTGACCGGATGCTCCACCTGCAACCGGGTGTTCACCTCGAGGAACGAGGCCTCCCCGCGGTCGACGTCGTAGATGAACTCGACCGTCCCGGCGGAACGATAACCGACGTCACCGAGCAGTTTCCGGCTCGACTCGAGGAGTTGTTCGCTCACGGTATACGGGAGACCGGGGGCGGGTGCCTCCTCGATGACCTTCTGGTTGCGCCGCTGCAGACTACAGTCGCGGGTGCCCAGGGAGACGGCCCGACCGCGGCCGTCACCGAAGATCTGTACCTCCACATGGCGGGCGCGGGCGACGAACCGTTCCAGGTACACCGCGGAGGAGCCGAAGTTGTTCTGTGCCAGGCGGATCACCCGCAGGTAGGCGTCGGTGAGTTCGCGGGGCCCCGCGCATGCGGCCATCCCGATACCGCCGCCGCCCCCGGCCGCCTTGAGCATCACCGGGTATCCGATCCGCTCGGCCTCCGCCAGTGCTTCGTCGAGCCCGGTGAGCAGACCGCTCCCGGCGACCAGTGGCACACCCGCCGCCGACGCGGCCCGGCGGGCACTGTGCTTGTCGCCGAACAGCCGCAGGTGCTCGGCGGCCGGCCCCACGAACGCGATCCCTGCGGCCTCCACTTCCGCCGCGAAACCCGCGTTCTCGGAAAGGAACCCGTAGCCGGGGTGGACGGCGGTGGCGCCGGTGGACAATGCCGCCTCGATCACCGCGTCCGCCCGCAGATACGACTCGGCGGCCGGGGCGGGGCCGAGCCGGACCGCGCGATCGGCCATCCGCACATGCCGCGCACCCTCGTCGGCGTCGGAGAACACCGCGACCGTCTCGATCCCCAGCCGCCGGGCGGTGCGCAGGATGCGGCAGGCGATCTCACCGCGGTTGGCGATCAGCAGGCATTCGGGCAGCGGCGTATGCAGCGGTGTATACAACTGCGGGGCGGTCTCGGTCACGGTCGATCCTCTCGGCGTGGACAGTGCGGCTACCGGAGTAGCCGGGAATATCAGGTCTTGGTAGCGCGGGCCATCCGGGTCAGCTGGAGCACCTGACCGGCGCGGTCGGCCACCACGCGGCGGGACTGGTCGATATGGGCGAGGAGCTGCGCGCGGGCGCCGGTGATATCACGGTCGAGGACGGCCTCGCCGATGGCGATGTGTTCCTCGATGGTCGCGAGCATGCGGTCGGGGGTCAGGTAGTCGAACATCCGGACAGGGCGTATCCGGGCGTTCACGGTTTTCAGGGCATCGGTGAGGGCGTGGTTGCCGGAGGAGTCGAGCAGGACGGTGTGGAACTGTTCGTCGGCGGCCACGAAACCGGCATCCGGGTCCGGGGGCGCGGTACGGAAGGCGCGCCAGCGGTCGATCTCGGGCCCGAGGACGGCCCGGTCGTGGCCGAGCTCCGGATCGTCGAGGACGCGGGCGATGCCCTGCACCTCCAGGGTGATCCGCAGCTCGTAGTAGTCGCCCAGGGTGTCCAGGCGCGGCCGGTAGGGGAACAGTCCGGCGTCGTGGCGCTCCACCAGACCGTCGGCCTGCAACCGGGCCAGCGCCTCGCGGACCGGAGTGCGCGAGACACCGTAGCGTTCGGCCAGCCGTTCCTCGCCGAGCCGTTCCTCCGACCCCAGCACACCGGACATGAGTTCGTCGCGCAGCGACTTGTACACGGCATCGCTGCGTGATTCGCGTTTACCTCGTGGTTCGATCACGACGCGCAGCCTAGAGAGTCATGGCGGCGCGAACGGTTTCCACTGCTCCGGCACCGCCCTCCCCGGTAGAGGTGACCCGGCCGCTCTCCAGCACGTAGTACCGGCTCGCGGCCCGCAGCGCGAAACCGATGTGCTGTTCCACCAGCAGCACCCCGAGCCCGCCGCGGGTCACCAGTTCGGTGATGGTGTTCTCGATCTCGGCGACCACCGACGGCTGGATGCCCTCGGTGGGTTCGTCGAGGATCAGCATGCGCGGTGCGGTGATCAATGCCCGCGCGATCGCCAGCTGCTGGCGCTGCCCACCGGAGAGCAGCCCGGCCCGGCGGTCGAGCAACTCCTTCAACGCGGGGAACAGATCCAGCTGTTCGTCGATCAGTGCCCGGCCGCGTTTGCGGCCGTCCGCCACCACTCGCAGGTTCTCGGCGGTGGTGAGATGACCGAAGCACTGCTGTCCCTGCGGGACATAGGCCAGTCCGCGTTTGACCCGGGCGCTCGGCCGCAACCCGGTGATATCGGCCCCGTCGAATTGGATCCTGCCCCGGTGGGTACGCACCAGACCGACCGCCGCGCGCAACAGGGTGGTTTTACCGGCGCCGTTGTGGCCCATAATTGCGGCCACACCGTCGGCCGGTACCTCGATCCCGGCCCCGTGCACGACCTCGGTGCGGCCGTAACCAGCATGAACATCGATGAGTTCCAGCATCGCGGTCACCCTTCGTTCTCGTCGGCGATACGCGGCGAGCCCGCGCGGTCACGGGAGGTGATCGCCCCGCGGTGACCGTTCGACGCGGGCGATGCCCCGGCGTGGTCACGTCGTGCCGCGGCCGCCGGATCCGGTTCGCCCACGCCGTCCTGCTCGGCGGCCGCCGCAGTTCCCAGATACGCCTCTTGGACGGCCGGATCGGCCTGCACCTCGGCCACCGTTCCCTCGGCGAGGACCGCGCCGCGAGCCAGCACCGTCACCGAGGTGGCGAAACTGCGCATGAAGTCCATATCGTGTTCGACCACCACGACCGTGCGTTCGCCGCCGATGCGGCGCAGCAGGTTCCCGGTTTCTTCCCGTTCCTCCTGGCTCATCCCGGCGACCGGTTCGTCCAGAAGCAGTACCGAGGCATCCTGTACCAGGAGCATGCCGATCTCGAGCCACTGTTTCTGGCCGTGGGCGAGCGTCCCGGCGGGTCGGTCGCGCAGCGCGGTGAGACCGATGGTCTCCAGAGCTTGTTCGATCGACGCGGAGGCCGCGGCCGGCCGGCGCCGCAGCATGGTCCACAGCGATCGTCCGGCGCCCGCGGCGATATCGAGGTTCTGCAATACCGACAGTTCCTCGAATACGCTCGCGGTCTGGAAGGTGCGGCCCACGCCCAGCCGGGCGATCCGGTGCACCTTCTTGCCGAGCAGCTCGACCCCGGATTTCTGCACCGACCCGGTGGCCGGGACCAGACCGGTGATCGCGTCGATCATGGTCGTCTTCCCGGCGCCGTTGGGGCCGATGAGGAAACGGAGATCACCCTGGAAGAGCGTCAGGTCCACATTCGACACCGCCTTGAACCCGTCGAATTCGACGCTCAGCCCGCGGACCTCGAGGTAATCGCTGTGCATACCGGCGTTTCCGCCGGTCACCGGAGCTTTCACGGCGGTTGTCTCGGTCATGATGACACTCCTACCGGGGTAGCGGGTGCGGGATCCGGTATCGGAGTGGGCGGCGGATCCTCCTGCTCGTGGCCACGGCGTTTCCGCCGCAGCAGGGTCACCAGGCCCGCCAGACCGGCCGGGAAGAAACCGACCACAACGATGAAGAGGATGCCCTGCGCGTACACCCAGCCGGAGGGGAAGTTCTCCGACAGGCCGGTCTGGGCCCAGGCCACCGCGATCGCGCCGAGTACCGGGCCGAGCAGGGTGGTGCGTCCGCCGATGGCGACACCGGTCAGGAACGCGATGGAGGGCACGATCCCGATATCGGCGGGGGAGATGATCCCGACGATCGGCACGAACAGCGCGCCGGCGATCCCGGCGAACAGCGCCGCCACCGCGTAGGCGACCACCTTCACATTGGCCGGGTCGTAGCCGAGGAAGCGCACGCGCTCCTCCTGATCACGCACCGCGACCAGCAGTTCGCCGTACCGGCTGCACATCAGCTGCCGGGTCGCCGCGACGATCACCAGCAGGGTGGCGGCCGCGATGAAGAACAGCAGCCGCCGGTTCACCGGGTCGTTGAGCGCCAGCCCGAAGAAACTGCGGAACCGGTTGAGACCGTTGCTGCCGCCGGTGGACTGCTGACCCACCAGCAGGATGGCGAAGGCCGCGGCCAGCGCCTGCGACAGGATCGCGAAATAGGCGCCCTTGACCTTGCGTTTGAATACGCCCAGTCCCAGCAGCACCGCGACCAGCGGCGGCACGATCAGAATGCCGAGGACCGTCAGTACCGGCGAGGCGAACGGCACCCAATAACCGGGTAGCTCACGAATACCGGCGATCTGCATGAAATCCGGAACATCGTCACCGCGCAGCTGCGCGTCGGAGATCTTGAGATGCATCGCCATGATGTAAGCGCCGAGGCCGAAGAACACGCCCTGTCCGAGTGTGAGCATGCCACCCCGGCCCCACGCCAATCCGATACCCACCGCGACGATGCCGAAGCACAGGAACTTGCCGAGCAGGTTGAGCCGGAAGTCCGAGAGCACCGCGGGCGCCACCGCGAACAGCAGCACGGCGGCGACCGCGAAGCCCGAATAGACCTTCCAGCGGGTGGTCAGGAATTCCCTCATACCAGACTCCTCGACCGGATCGTGAACAATCCTTGTGGGCGGACCTGCAGAAAGACCACGATGACGACGAATACGATCACCTTCGCGACCGAGGCCGTGGTGCTGTATTCGATGAACGAATTCAACAGTCCGAGCGCCACCGCGGCCAGGACCGCGCCGCGGATCTGCCCGAGACCGCCGATGACGACCACCAGGAAGGCGTCCACCAGATAGGTGGTGCCGGTATTGGAACTGGTGGAGCCGATCAGCGTCAGCGCCACACCCGCCACCCCGGCGAGCCCGGACCCGATGAAGAACGTCGTGATATCGGTGCCGCGGCTGGAGATCCCGCTGGTTTCGGCGAGATCACGATGCTGCACCACGGCCCGGATGCGCCGGCCCATCGCGGTGTATTTCATCGTCACCGCGACAGCCGTAACGCACAGCACCGCGAGCAGCATGATGAAGATCCGGGTCCTGGGCACCACCGCGCCCAGGATCTCCACCCCGCCACCGAGCCATTCCGGGGTCACCACGCGAACCGCGGGCGCGCCGAAGATGTCCCGGGCCGCCTGCTGCAGGATCAAACCGACGCCGAAGGTCACCAGCAGGGTGTCCAGTGGTCTGTCGTACATCCGCTTGATCAGCGTCACCTCGAGGGCGACACCCATGAGACCGCCGACTCCGAATCCGATGAGCAGCGAGACGATCAGCGAGACCTCGGCGTTCGCCACCAGGTACTCCTGCACCGTGTAGGCGGTGTAGGAGCCGGCCATGATGAACGCGCCGTGGGCCATATTGATCACGCCCATCTGACCGAAGGTCAGCGAAAGCCCCAGGGCCGCCAGCAGCAGGATGGAGCCCAGGCTCAAGCCGGTGAACAGCTGCCCGACCAGTGCTTCCACGAGATCAGCCCCCGAGTCCCTCGGCCCACGAGTAGCCGGCCAGGTATGGATCGGGTTCGACGGCCGCACCGGAATCCCAGACGCTGTAGATCAGGCCGTCGGGACGGATTTCGCCGATCCGGGCGGTTTTGGTGATGTGGTTGTTCTCGCCGTCGATGGTCACCAGACCCTCGGGCCCTTCGAAGGTGACCCCGCCCGCGGCCTGCTGCACCTCGGCGACCGCGAAGGACTGCGCCTTCTCCACGGTGTTCTTCCACAGGTACACCGAGACGTAGGCGGCCTCCATGGGGTCGGAGGTCGGCTTGTTCGCGCCGTATTTCGCCTTGTACGCCTTGACGAACGCGGTGTTCTGCGGGTTGTCGACGGTCTGGTAGTAGTTCCAGGCGGTCAGCTGACCGGCGATGTTCTGCACACCGATACCGCCGACCTCCTCCTCGGCGATGGACACCGAGACCACCGGCATATCCTGCGCGGTCAGGCCGACGTTCTTGTACTCGCGGAAGAACGCGACATTGGAATCGCCGTTGAGGGTGTTGAACACAGCGTCGGCGTCCGCCGAGCGGACCTTGTTGACGATGGTGGAGAAATCGGTGGAGCCGAGCGGCGTGTAGTCCTCGCCCTTGATCTCGATACCGTTGGCCTCGGCGTAGGCCTTGATGATGCGGTTGGCGGTCTGCGGGAAGACGTAATCGCTACCGACCAGGTAGAGCGATTTCACGCCGCGGCCCTTCAGATAGTCCAGGGCGGGCACGATCTGCTGGTTGGTGGTGGCGCCGGTGTAGAAGATATTCTCCGACGATTCCAGGCCCTCGTATTGGACCGGGTAGTACAGCAGCGCGTTGCGGTCCTCGAACACCGGCAGCATGGCCTTGCGGCTCGACGAGGTCCAGCCGCCGAATACCGCGGCCACGCAGTCGCTGCTGATCAGCTTCTCCGCTTTCTCCGCGAACACCGTGGGCTCGGAGGCGCCGTCCTCGCCGACCAGCTGAATCTGCTTGCCCAGCACGCCGCCGGCGGCATTGATCTCGTCGACGGCGAGCCTGATCGAATCCCGCACGGTGACCTCGGAGATCGCCATGGTCCCCGACAGCGAGTTCAGTGAGCCGACCTTGATATTCGGGCCCGCGGTGTCGACACAGGAGGTCGCGTTCGCGCCGGCTTGATCGGAGGCGGAGCTACCGCAGGCGGTGACCGCCAGCGCGGTCACGCACACCGCGGCCGGCAGCGCGAGAAGATTCCGAGCGCGCCGGCGCTGCCGACGGTTGCGGGTGTCGCGGGATACCGCACCTTTCCTGGGTTGTCCGGGGGTTTCGGTTCTGGCTGCATTCATGACCGTTCGGCCTCCACTCAGGAAAGGTCAGCCCGCTGACCAGCATGTATTCGGCGTTGTATACAGCGGCGTATACGAAGAATTACGGTAGGGAGGCTGTGTTTCGCCCACGTATCGCAGCGTGAAGCTCGAGTATCGATCGGCCGATGATCCCGGGCGGCGCTGCCGAGAGCAGATCTGCCCACGGCAGCGCGCACTCCCGCTCGCGGGCCCGCTCCGGCAGCGTGATGACCATGGCTTACGACGACAAATCCCCGCTGTTCGGCTGGCGTGCCCGCGAACAGCTCCTGGCCCGCCGCATCCTGGTTCTCGACGGCCCGCTCGACGACGACAACGGCACCCTGCTGGCGACCCAGCTGCTCACCCTCGCCGCCGAGGACGGCGAGGCCGGTATCTCGCTGTGGATCCATTCGCCCGGCGGGTCGGTACCGGCGATGCTGGCCATCCGCGATGTCATGCGGCTGATCCCGAGCCCGGTATCCACCCTCGCCCTCGGCTTGGCCTGTAGCGCGGGCCAGTTCCTGCTCTCCTCGGGGACGCCGGGTAGACGTTTCGCGCTGCCGCACGCCCGGGTCCTGATGCACCAGGGGTCGGCCGGTATCGGTGGGTCCGCGGTGGACGTGGAGGTGCAGGCCGACGATCTGCGCTACACGGTGGAAACCGTGCTCGGCCTGATCTCCGCGGATACCGGGCAGCCCTACGAACGGGTCTACGAGGATTCCCTGCACGACCGCTGGTTCAGTGCGACCCAGGCGAAGGAATACGGCTTCATCGACCATATCGTCGGCGATTTCGCGCAGGTCGTCCCACAGCGCCGACGGGTCGGGATCTCCGCATGAGCGGCCGTGTCCGGCGCAGGCCGCGGGCGTGATCACAGCGACGGAGCGTGCGCGCGCCCATCCGGCGCAGCACGAGCGGGCCGAGCCCCGGAGTGCGTGACCGGGAGAGCAGGACCCGGCAGCACCGGGCGCGACGAGAGCCGACGACAGCCGCACCGAATACAGGGAGACCCCGATGAGCACCTACACGATCCCCAATGTGATCGCCCAGCATCCGCGGGGCGAACGGATCACCGATATCTATTCGCACCTACTCGCCGAACGCATCGTCTACCTCGGCACCCCGATCGATTCCGGGGTCGCCAACGCGCTCATCGCGCAGCTGCTGCACCTGGAATCGGAGAGTCCGGGCCAGGAGATCGACTTCTACATCAACTGTGAAGGCGGCGATCTGTCGTCGATGCTGGCGGTATACGACACCATCCAACACATCGGCGCCCCGGTACACACCACCTGCGTCGGCCAGGCCATCGCGGTCGGCGCCGTGCTGCTCGCCGGGGGCGCCCCCGGCCACCGGGCGATGCTCCCGCACGCCCGGGTGGTGCTGCACCAGCCCGCGGCCCGCGGCCAGGGAGCGATTCCCGACCTCATCCTGCAAGCCGACGAACTCGTGCGTATGCGGGCGGAGATCGAAACGATCCTGTCCCGGCACACCGGGCGCACCCCGGAGCAACTACGGCACGACACCGACCGCGACCGGGTGTTCACCGCGGCGGCCGCGGTCGACTACGGGCTGGTCGATTCGATGCTGACGCCGCGGAGTCCGGCTCCCGCCCGGTGAGCGGCGACCACGGCGGTCACGTATCCCGCCGGTGAGCGGCGACCGGGGAGGGTGCGGACGCCGACCGGTCAGGCCGCTCGGAGCAGCGCGGTCGGTGCGGTGCCCGGCCGCCGGGGCGCCACGGGGAGACGCCGGGTCCGCAGCTCGTCGGCCACCTGCTCGGTGAGCGCGCCGAGGGAGGTGCCCAGAGCGCCCGCCAGCGCGGCGATCATCTCGCTGGAGGGTTCCTTGCGGCCGCGTTCCACCTCGGAGAGGTACTGCGGTGAAATGCCCGCGCGCTCGGCGGTTTCCGCGAGCGTTTCGCGTTTGTCGTTGCGCAGCATACGAAGTCGGCCGCCGAGGACCTCGCGCCACAGCGGCTCGGGCCGGTCCGCCGGCTGCCGGGGCGGACGTTCGGCGCGTCCACCGGGAATCGCCTGGAGTCTGCGGGGCTCGGTCATGGACAGAGCCTAGAACCCGGGTCCGCCGGTACGGGCGGATTACGCTATGGGCGTACATCCGGGCAGGCTCAGGGGGTCGATGTGCGGAGTTGTGCTCGCGAAGAAAGCTGATCCCGCGGCGCGGTACCGGCATCGGGCGCCGGGATCCTGCCGGATTCGGTCGGGTATGCGGGCCCGCGCACGCGGGCCCGCATACCGATCAGCTGCTGCCGAAGAGGCCGCGCAGCAGATGGCGGACCCAGCCCGCCGGGTCCTGCCAGCCGCGGTCCCGGTGCCGGTCGTGGTTCCAGTGGTCGTCGCGATCGCGATCCCGATGGCGGTCGCGGTCGCGGTCCCAGTGGCGGTCGCGGTCACCGTGGCGGTCGCGATCCACCTGGGTGTAGCCCGGGGCCGGGGCCGCCGGGTCGGCCATCGCGGGCGCCGCGAGGCCGGCCAGCGGGACCAGGGTGATGGCACCCGCGACGGCGAGCCGGGCGGTGGCCCGGCGGGTCGCGGATACTCGGTTCGTGCGGAACACGTCGAATCCTCTCGTGCTGTGTCCTGCGGCACAGCCGGAGTGGCCGGCCGGAAGACGTTGAACCTTCACCCTCGCGCAATGGTCGCGAAAGTCACAGACCTTCCGCGGATCCGATCGAGAAATCATCCCCGGGTACTACGGGGAATCCCGGGGTCCTGCTTCGACCGGGCGGTGAGCGGGTCATCCGTGCGGCGGACCGCCCCGTCGGAGCGTGACGCCGGTCTCCTGGCGCTGCGTCCTTCCTCGCGATGGAAAATTTTCGAAGTGGAGGAACTTTCCCGGACATGGCATCGTTGTCAGAGAGATCAGGCGGATCGACCGTGGTCCGTCTGGCTCGCAACAGAAAGTATGAAGTAAGTAACATGGCTCAAGGCAGCGTGAAGTGGTTCAACAGCGAGAAGGGCTTCGGCTTTATCGCGCAAGACGGGGGCGGACCTGACGTCTTCGTGCATTACTCGGCAGTGTCGGGAAGCGGTTTCCGTACCCTCGAAGAGGGTCAGCGCGTGGAGTTCGAGATCGGGCAGGGCCAGAAGGGTCCGCAGGCTCAGGACGTCCGCGCCATCTGAGTGGTGTGACGAAGCAGCGAGGCCCCGTACCGGAAGGTACGGGGCCTCGCTCCGTTTCCGGGGGAATTCGCGGCCTCGGCCGAAAGCCGACCGCCGGGTATGAAAATTCCCTGTCGGCTCGGCACGAGTGAGGTCCTGGTTCGCCGGTCGTCGTTTTGCTGGTCGGTCCAGGTGTGCCGAACCGAATTATCGAGCGAGCGTCCGTGGCCGCCCGATGTGAAAATCCGGCAATTCGAATTTCCCGGTTCGAAGCCCGATATTCGGACTGCGCGGATTTCGGCCGAACGCCACCCCGAATGCTTTTCCTCTACTCCCGATCCGGCTCGGCGGATTCGGAACCGGTCCGCGGACCGAGCCGGTGTATGCGCGGCGGTATTCGAATCCGTGGCGGCCGCCCCGCGGCCCGGGAGAATGCGCCCCGCACCTGTACAGCCACGGCTCCCGCCCGGGTGAGCGACGCTCCGGTGCGTGATCCGGCCCACCCACGCGACCGCGTACGCGCAGGTCGGTCGATACCTATAGCAGGGGGTGGGACATGGCCGGATCGGTCCGAACTAAGCTTGGCCCCGTCAACTGGCCGTCCCCACATCCAGGAGTACCCCACTGTGAGCCAAGCAGGCCGTCCTGTAGTTCTGATCGCCGACAAGCTCGCCCAGTCGACCGTCGACGCGCTCGGTGACGGTGTCGAGGTCCGCTGGGTCGACGGCCCCGATCGGCCCGCGCTGCTGGCCGCGGTGCCCGAGGCCGATGCGCTGCTCGTCCGCTCCGCGACCACCGTCGACGCCGAAGTCCTCGAAGCCGGCAAGAACCTGCAGATCGTCGCCCGGGCCGGAGTCGGCCTGGACAATGTCGATGTCCCCGCCGCCACCGAACGCGGCGTGATGGTCGTCAACGCGCCCACCTCCAATATCCACACCGCGGCCGAGCATGCCGTCACCCTGCTGCTGAGCGCGGCCCGCCAGATCCCGGCCGCCGACGCCACCCTGCGCGAGCGCACGTGGAAGCGCAGCAGCTTCAACGGCGTGGAGATCTTCGGCAAAACCGTCGGTGTGATCGGCCTGGGCCGGATCGGACAGCTGTTCGCGGCCCGCCTTGCCGCCTTCGAAACCAAGATCGTCGCCTACGACCCCTACGTCTCCCCGGCGCGCGCCGCCCAGCTCGGCATCGAACTGCTGAGCCTCGACGAGGTGCTCGAACGGGCCGACCTCATCTCCGTCCACCTGCCGAAGACCCCGGAGACCAAGGGTCTGCTCGGCAAGGACGCGCTCGCCAAGACCAAGAAGGGCGTCATCATCGTGAACGCCGCGCGCGGCGGCCTGGTGGACGAGGCCGCGCTCGCCGAGGCGATCACCTCCGGACATGTCCGGGCCGCCGGTATCGATGTCTACGAGACCGAGCCCTGCACCGACAGCCCGCTGTTCGACCTGCCCCAGGTCGTGGTCACCCCGCATCTGGGCGCCTCCACCAGCGAGGCTCAGGATCGGGCCGGCACCGATGTCGCCAAGTCCGTGCTGCTGGCCCTGGCCGGCGAGTTCGTACCCGGCGCGGTCAATGTCACCGGCGGCGTGGTCGGCGACGAGGTCGCGCCGTGGCTGGACCTGGTTCGTAAACAGGGCGCCCTGCTCGGCGCGCTCGCCGACGAACTGCCGGTGAGCCTCGAGGTGCAGGTGCGTGGCGAACTGGCCGCCTCCCAGGTCGAGGTGCTGCAGCTCGCGGCACTGCGCGGGGTGTTCTCCGCGCACGTCGACGATCAGGTCACCTTCGTCAACGCCCCGGCCCTGGCCGAGGCCCGCGGGATCAGCGCCGAGGTGACCACTGTGAGCGAGAGCCCCAGCCACCGCAGCCTGGTGGATCTGCGCGCCGTATTCGGTGACGGCCGCACCGTCAATGTCGCGGGCACGCTGACCGAGCCGCAGCAGGTCGAGAAGATCGTCAACATCAACGGCCGCAACTACGATATGCGCGCCGAGGGCATCAACCTGGCCGTCCTCAACTACGAGGACAAGCCGGGCGCGCTGGGCAAGGTCGGCACCGCGCTGGGCGCCGCCGAGGTCGATATCCTCGCCGCGCAGCTCACCCAGGACGCCAACAAGGAAGGCGCCACCGTCGTGCTGCGGGTCAACAAGGAGGTGCCCGAAGCGGTGCGTTCCGATATCGCCGCCGCGGTCGGTGCCGCCAAGGTCGCCCTGGTCGACCTGTTCTGAGCTGTTCCGTGCACGCCGCCGCCCGGGCCGGTGGGCGGCGTGCGCCGCGGGGTACGCACCCGCCCCGGGCCACGCGGTCCGGGGCGGGCCGCACCCGGCCACCGTCCCGGTGACAGACCTACCCGGCCCGGCAGCCGCGTCCCGCTGGAGTTCGCGGCCTCGTTCGTAGAAAGCGTGGTTGTCATGAAACTCGCCGTGATCCCTGGTGACGGTATCGGACCGGAAGTCGTCGCCGAGGCGCTGAAAGTGCTCGATGTGGTGCTGCCCGGAGTCGAACGGACCCACTACGACCTGGGCGCCAAGCGTTACCACGCCACCGGGGAGATCCTGCCCGAATCGGTGCTGCCGGAACTGAAACAGCACGACGCGATCCTGCTCGGCGCCATCGGCGACCCGTCCGTACCCAGCGGCATCCTGGAACGCGGTCTGCTGCTGCGCACCCGGTTCGCGCTCGATCACCATGTGAACCTGCGCCCCTCCAAGCTGTACCCGGGCGTCGGCAGCCCGCTGGCGGGCACCCCGGATATCGACTTCGTGGTGGTCCGGGAGGGTACCGAGGGTCCGTACACCGGCACCGGCGGCGCGATCCGGGTGGATACGCCGCACGAGGTCGCCACCGAGGTCAGCACCAATACCCGGTTCGGTGTCGAGCGCGTGGTCCGCTACGCCTTCGCCAAGGCGCAGGCCCGGCGCAAGCATCTCACCCTGGTGCACAAGACGAACGTGCTCGCCTTCGCCGGTTCGCTGTGGCAGCGCACGGTGGACGAGGTCGGCGCGGAATTCGGTGATGTCGAGGTGGCCTACCAGCACATCGACGCCGCCACCATCCACATGGTCAACGATCCGGGCCGCTTCGACGTGATCGTCACCGACAACCTGTTCGGCGATATCATCACCGACCTCGCCGCCGCCGTCAGCGGCGGTATCGGCCTGGCCGCCAGCGGCAATATCGACGCCACCGGCACCAACCCGAGCATGTTCGAACCCGTGCACGGCAGCGCCCCCGATATCGCCGGCCAGTCCAAGGCCGACCCGACCGCCGCCATCCTCTCGGTCTCGCTGCTGCTCGAGCACAAGGGCGAGACCGCTGCCGCCGCCCGTATCCAGGACGCGGTCGCCAAGGATCTGTCCGGCCGCACCGGCACCGCGTCGACCACCGAGATCGGCGATCGGATCGTTTCCGCCCTCTGACCTCGAGGGTCCCGGATTTCCGTGCGCGAAATCGGGTTGCGTGTCCGATACCATCGGGGATACCTGGGCGTATCCCCGATAGACGGCCCGAGCACTTGGAGGCAGCATGACCGCGTGGCACGCCACCAGTGAGGTCGGCTTCGGCCCGTACACAGTGCTGGATCTCTACGATCTGCCGGAGGACGGCAAGGGTTTCGAACTCGAAGACGGATGGTTGGTCGAGGTGGCAGCGGGGGCGCGGCACAACTTCATCGGGTGGTCGCTGGCCGGCCGAATCCGGACCGCCGCGGAATGCGCCGACGTATTCGTCTGTGACGGCGGCGAGTGGGAGGTCAGTACGCCGTCGGGTGTCCGTAAGCCCGATGTGTTCGTCGTGCCGAAAGCAGTGGCGCGAGCCGCGATTGTCGACGAATCGCCGAAACTGATCCCGGGTACCGACATTCTGTTGGCCGTCGAGGTGGTGTCACCGGGTAGTGGCAGTGAACGCACCGACCGAGTGCGCAAGGTCCGCGAGTACGCGGCGTTGGGAATTGCGGAGTACTGGCTCGTCGAACATCAGCCGCATATACGGATTCATCGAGGCACCCTCGATGGTGCCTCCTATCGGTGGGACCCGCCGGTCGCGGAAGGCGCAGAGTTCATCGCCGAGATCGAGGCCGACGCGAGAATTCGCGTGGCGCTCGATCCGGCGGTGCTCATCGAGATCTGACGAGTTCGATCCGCTCGTCCGACCCGGCCGGGCCGCCGGATACATCGCCGATACGACGAGCGTGTGGTGGTGCGCGCTCGCTCACGCCTGCGGGGATCAGAAGGGTGGGATAGGGACCGGCGAACGGAACCCGGTCCGCGCGAACGACTCGGCTGTACTCATCGAGAGTCGGCCGGTAATTCGTTGGTCGGTCGGTAGGACCGAGGGCGACGGTAACGGATTCGGCTCCTGATTATTCGAGGGGCTTTTCCGACGCCACCGGGACCAGCGGGATCGCCACCGCCGCCAAGGCCGCTGCCGCCAGGTAGACCGCCGGGAAACCGGTCGCGGTGATGAGCGCGCCGAATACCGGCGGCACCGCGGCGACGGTCAGGTTCTGGCCGGTGTTCTGGATGCCCAGGCCGCGACCGCTCCAGAACGGCCC
Organism: Nocardia grenadensis NBRC 108939; assembly: GCF_001613445.1. Taxonomy (GTDB): domain Bacteria; phylum Actinomycetota; class Actinomycetes; order Mycobacteriales; family Mycobacteriaceae; genus Nocardia; species Nocardia grenadensis. The sequence continues at coordinate 29,339 of NZ_BDCJ01000028.1, read as the reverse complement.
GGCGCGCTCGGCGATGGCGGTGAAGGCCAAGCCGTTATCGGAGACCGTGACCACCGAGGCGACGACGAGCAGTGGGACGGCGGCCCACCACCAGTGGGTCCAGGAGGTCAGCGCCAGCAGGGCCATAGTGGCGACCGCGGCGATCGCGACCTGGCGCAGCGGGCCCATCCGGCTGCCGACCCGGTCCGACCAGGCGCCGGCGCCGATCCGGCCCAGCGCGCCCAGGATCTGGGTGAAGGTGACCAGCGCGCCGGCCGCCGCCAGCGACCAGCCGAGGTCGCGGTGCAGCCACAGCAGCGCGAAGGTCCAGACGGTGGCCTGAGGCACGACCAGCAGGATCGATACGCCGTGGATCCGCCACAGTGTGCTGCTACCCCGGTAGGGGTTGGCGCCGGTCGCCTGGGCTCGGGGCGGCCGGGGCGGGTCGACGATGCCCAGCAGGCAGCACACGGCGGCCAGTCCGGCCAGTAGCGCGGGCACGCTCAGCGCGGGCGCGACCCCGATCCGGTCGGCGACCAGTGGCACCGACATCGCCGCGATTCCGACGCCCAGCGGCTGGCCGGTCTGCCGGATTCCCATGGCGAGGCCGCGCCGGTCGGGCGGGAACCAGCCGACGATCACCCGGCCGCTGGCGCCGTTGGTGCTGGCGGCGCCGATCCCACCGAGGAACAGCAGTACTCCGAGGGCGGGATAGCTGGTGGTGAAGGCGGCGGCCGCCCCGGCCGCGCACATGATCACCGGCCCGGCGACCAAGGCGATCCGTTCGCCGACCCGGTCGACCAGGTAACCCCAGGCGATGAGGGTGCAGCACAGGCCGACCGTGGGCATGGCCACCAGCAGGCCGGCGGTGGGCAGCGGCATACCGCCGGCGGTCAGCGCGGGGAGCAGGAACGGTACCCCGTGCACGAAGATCGCGCTGGACACCTGGGCGAAGACCCCGAAGCCGAGCATGAGCCAGCGGTGGGTGGGAGAGATCTGTCTGCCGGACGCGGCGATCGGGAAGGCCGCCGAGGGACTGTGCGCCATGGTTCCCCATCTCGGAGCGAGCGTATCTCAATATATGAGAATCAATTCTCAATCTTTGAATTTACGACGGCCACGGTACACCCCGGAGGTGGGGATCTCGCAAGTAGTGGTGCGGTTCTCACCATCGGGCGGACCGACCGGTCGGGCGCATTCGGGCTGGTGGACCCGGCTGGATAGACTTCCGTCATGCGTCTAGGTCGAGTTGCCAGCCCCGACGGGGTCGCGTTCGTCGCCATCGAAGGCGAAACCGCCAAGGAAATCGCCGAACACCCGTTCGGTACCCCGACGTTCACCGGCCGGAGCTGGCCACTGGCCGATATCAGGCTGCTCGCCCCGATCCTGGCCAGCAAGGTGATCTGCGTCGGTAAGAACTACGCCTCCCATGCCGCCGAGATGGGTGGTGAGGCGCCGGCCGAACCGGTGATCTTCATGAAACCGAATACGTCCATCATCGGCCCCGACATTCCGATCATTGTGCCGCCCAGTTCGTCCCGCGTCGACTTCGAGGGCGAACTCGCCGTGGTCATCGGGCGGCCCTGCAAGGACGTTCCCGCGGCCCGGGCCAAGGACGTCATCCTGGGCTATACCGTCGCCAACGATGTGACCGCCCGCGACCAGCAGGCCCAGGACGGCCAGTGGACCCGGGCCAAGGGTTACGACACTTTCTGCCCGCTGGGCCCCTGGATCGAAACCGAACTCGATCCGGCGGACCTCGAGATCACCACCGAACTCGACGGTGAAGTACGCCAACGTAGTACCACATCGCTACTCCTGCATGATATTCCGGATATCATCGAATGGGTCACCCGTGTGATGACCCTGCTCCCCGGTGACGTGATCCTCACCGGAACTCCCGAGGGTGTCGGTCCGATGAAAGACGGTCAAACGGTCTCGGTCACCGTCTCCGGTATCGGCACGCTGACCAATCCCGTTGCCGCAAAACGCTGAACGAAAGAGGGACATGACAAACGTACGGGTCCGTTTCTGCCCGTCGCCCACCGGGACACCGCATGTCGGGCTCATCCGCACCGCGCTGTTCAACTGGGCCTATGCCCGCCATCAGGGCGGCGCGTTCGTCTTCCGTATCGAAGACACCGATGCCGCACGGGATTCCGAAGAGTCCTATCAGGCACTGTTGGACGCGTTGCGCTGGCTCGGACTCGATTGGGACGAAGGCCCGGAAATCGGTGGGCCCTACGAACCCTACCGGCAGTCGCAGCGGCGCGAAATCCATCGCGACGTGGTGCGGAAACTCCTCGATGCCGGTGAGGCGTACGAATCCTTTTCCACGCCAGAGGAAGTCGAGGCGCGTCACCGGGCGGCCGGTCGTGATCCGAAACTCGGCTACGACAATTTCGACCGCGATCTCACGGCCGAGCAGATCGCCGAATACAAGGCCGCCGGCCGAGGCGCGGTGGTGCGGCTGCGGATGCCCGATGCCGATCTCACCTGGCACGATCTGGTACGCGGAGAAACCACCTTCAAAGCCGGTTCGGTGCCGGATTACGCTCTCACCCGCGGCACCGGCGATCCGCTCTATACGCTGGTCAACCCGGTCGACGATGCCACCATGCGGATAACTCACGTCCTGCGCGGCGAAGATCTGCTCTCCTCCACGCCGCGCCAGCTCGCGCTCTATGCCGCGCTGCAGCGGATCGGGGTCGCCGATTTCACTCCCGAATTCGGTCATCTGCCGTTCGTGATGGGGCAGGGGAATAAGAAGCTGTCCAAACGCGACCCGGAGTCCGACCTCTTCCTCCACCGCGACCGGGGATTCATTCCGGAGGGGCTCCTCAATTACCTCGCGCTCCTCGGCTGGAGCATCGCCGACGACCGCGATGTCTTCTCCATGAACGAGATGGTCGCGGCCTTCGATATATCGAAAGTGAATTCGAACCCGGCCCGCTTCGATCAGAAGAAGGCCGACGCGATCAATGCCGAGCACATCCGTTTGCTGGATCCGGGCGATTTTGCCGGACGGTTGCGCACTTTTTTCACGGACCGCGGATATATCGGTGCCGGAATAGACGAGAAGGTTTTCGCCGCTGCCGCCGATCTGGTGCAAACGCGCATTGTCGTGCTCGACGACGCATGGGGTCTGTTGCGATTCCTCTTCGCGCCGTCCGACGAGTTCGGTATCGACCCCGCCGCGGGCAAGAAGAATTTGGGTCCGGACGCCGTTCCGGTATTGGATGCCGCAATTTCCGCACTCGAACCACTGACCGCCTGGACCGCATCCGCGATCGAGGACGCCCTGAAAGTCGCGCTCATCGACGGAATGGAATTGAAACCGCGGAAGGCATTCGCGCCGGTGCGGGTATCGGTCACCGGATCGCATATCAGTCCGCCGCTGTACGAATCCATGGAACTGCTGGGTCGCGAGCTCACCATGCAGCGACTGTGCGGGGGCCGCGAATGGACGCCGCCGGCCGAGTGAGCGGCGGTGCGACGCCGTCCTCGCGCCACCCAGGACGGCGTCCGTCCATCCGCCACCCGCGGCCGGGCGGCACGCCGCAGCACCGTTACACACTCGATGTGGCGGCGTGACCAGGCGATTTGTAGTTTCCCCGGAACGGTTTGGTACTCTCTTTCTCGGCCGGAACGACGGTGCCACCGCAGCCAGCGGTGCAGCCGAAAGTCCAGGTCATTGGGGTATGGTGTAATTGGCAACACAGCTGATTCTGGTTCAGCCATTCTAGGTTCGAGTCCTGGTACCCCAGCGGAGATCGCTCTCAGCTTCATCGTCCAGATGCGGTACGGAACGAGTTATCCAGGCGATTTGGTCGCCGCCGCCCGGTCGGTTACGCTGATCGAGCTTCGGATCGAAAGATCCGCGATCCACTCCAGCCAGGAGTTGGTCATAAGTCCTGGCCCCGTCGTCTAGCGGCCTAGGACGCCGCCCTCTCAAGGCGGTAGCGCGGGTTCAAATCCCGTCGGGGCTACTCAGTTGCGAGGCCCATGCTCACAGAGAGCATGGGCCTTTGCTGATTCGCGATGTTTTGCGGGGGTGTAACCCTCGCACCCCGCCCAGGCGGGCTCGGCGGCGGGATGCGTCCGACACCCGCCTTCGGGCCGGTAGCGGCCGGAATGGGTGCCGGGTGCTGCCGGGCCGACAGCACCCGGAGGTCGATCAGTCGTCCAGGGCGTTGGCGGTGGAGCCGCCCAGGGGCATGGCGGGCAGACCCAGTTTGCGGTGGTCCCAGCTGCGGATGCGATCGGGGACGACGCGGACCGCGACGCGTTTGTTCAGCATGCCCTCGACGTACTCGCGCATATTGTCGGTATACGGGCCGGTGTAGCGTTCCCAGACGCTGACACCGACGGCGAACAGTTTCTCCGGGTCGTCGATGACCTCGGCGCGGCCCTCGAGGGAGACTCCGCGCAGGGTGTCGTAGGTTTGCCCGGCCTCGATCATGCAGGTGACCGTGGGGTTGCGGCGTAGGTTGACGGCCTTCTGGGATTTGCCCTTGGTCTCGAACCACAGTTCGGGTATCGCGTCGGGCCGCTCCGGATCGGTGATCAGCGCGTACCACATGGCGGTGAGGTGCGGTTTACCGTCCGCACCCAGGCTGGCCAGGGTGGCGACGCGACTGCGGGTGAGGAAATCGGTGATCTCGGTATCGGTCATCACGATCTGCGACCGTTGGTTCACTCCCATCAGGCCACCATAAGTGACGGCAGCTGCCCGCCGCTCAGAGTCGGCGGTGCAGCGCATCGGCGGCCGCCACCAGGTCCGCCGCCCAGCGAGCCCCCGGCCGGCGGCCCATTCGATCGATCGGGCCCGATACCGAGACCGCGGCGACCACCGCGCCCTGCTGATCGCGTACCGGCGCCGAAACGCTGGCCACCCCGGACGCGCGCTCACCGGCGCTCTGGGCCCAGCCGCGTTTGCGGACCTCCGCGAGGGTGCGCTCGGTGAACATGGCGTCACCGAGGACGGTGCGCTGCAGGTCGGGATCGGCCCAGGCCACCAGTACCTTGGCGGCGGATCCCGCGGTGAGCGGGAGGCGGGAGCCGATCGGTACGGTATCGCGAAGCCCGGCGGGGGGTTCGAGGGCGGCGACGCAGACCCGTTCGTTGCCCTCCCGGCAGTACAGCTGCACACTTTCGCCGGTGATCTCGCGCAGCCGGGGCAGAATCGAGCCCGCGGCCTCGAGCAGCGGGTCGGCGGCGCCGGCGGCGAGTTCGGCGAGGGCGGGGCCGGGGCGCCAGGAGCCGTTGCCGTCCCGGGCGAGCAGCCGGTGGGTTTCCAGGCCGACCGCGAGCCGGTGCGCGGTCGCGCGGGGCAGGCCGGTGCGCTCGCACAGCTCGTTGAGACCGCAGGGTCGTTCGGCGACCGCATACAACACTGTCACCGCTTTGTCCAGGACGCCGATACCGCTATGCTGTCTCATACAACGATATTAGCGTCCTGCATTCTGAGATGCCATTACGAACAGCCCAGGTGGCGTCCTTGGAAGTGGTCGCATGATTCCAGCTAGCGCGTATCCGGTGCCGGGCAGGCCCGGGCCGGATGCCGAGCCCGAAAGGTGATCGAAACAATGCCACGTACGCTGGCCGAGAAGGTATGGGAACAGCACGTCGTCGCCCGCGGCGAGGGTGAGGGCGAGGCGCGCGAACCCGATCTGATCTACATCGATCTGCATCTGGTGCACGAGGTCACCAGCCCCCAGGCCTTCGACGGTCTGCGGGCCGCCGGTCGTCCCGTGCGCCGGCCCGATCTCACCATCGCGACCGAGGACCACAATGTCCCGACCGTCGATATCGACAAACCCATCGCCGACCCGGTGTCGCGAACCCAGGTGGAGACGCTGCGCCGCAACTGCGCGGAATTCGGCGTCCGGCTGCACCCGATGGGCGACCGGGAGCAGGGCATCGTCCACGTCGTGGGACCGCAGCTGGGGCTGACCCAGCCCGGCACCACCGTGGTCTGCGGCGACAGCCACACCTCCACCCACGGTGCTTTCGGCGCGCTGGCCATGGGAATCGGCACCAGCGAGGTCGAGCACGTGCTGGCCACGCAGACCCTTTCGCTGCGGCCGTTCAAGACGATGGCGATCACCGTGGACGGCGTGCTGCCGCCGGGAGTCACCAGTAAAGACCTGATTCTCGCGGTGATCGCCGAAATCGGCACCGGCGGCGGCCAGGGCTATGTGCTCGAGTATCGCGGTGAGGCCATTCGCAATATGTCGATGGAAGCGCGGATGACCGTCTGCAATATGTCCATCGAGGCCGGTGCCCGAGCCGGAATGATCGCCCCGGACAAAACCACCTACGAGTTCCTGAAAGGCCGCCCGCACGCCCCGCAGGGCGCGGACTGGGATGCCGCGGTCGAGGCCTGGGAGGCGCTGAAGACCGACGAGGACGCGGTTTTCGACCGGGAGGTGCACATCGACGCCGGCGCGCTGACCCCGTTCGTCACCTGGGGCACCAACCCGGGGCAGGGGCTGCCGCTGGCCGCGAATGTGCCCGATCCGGCGGAGATCGCCGACGAGACCGCCCGCGAGTCCGCGGAGAAGGCGCTGCGCTATATGGATTTGACCCCGGGTATGCCGCTGCGCGAGGTGTCGGTGGACGCCGTTTTCGTCGGATCCTGCACCAACGGCCGGATCGAGGATCTGCGGGCCGTGGCGGAGGTGCTGCGGGGTCGCACGGTGGCCGAGGGCGTGCGAATGCTGGTGGTACCGGGCTCGATGCGGGTGCGGGAACAGGCCGAGGCGGAGGGGCTGGGCGAGATCTTCACCGCGGCCGGGGCCGAATGGCGGCAGGCCGGATGCTCGATGTGCCTGGGAATGAACCCCGATCAGCTCGCTCCGGGCCAGCGCTGCGCGTCGACCTCGAACCGGAACTTCGAGGGCCGGCAGGGCAAAGGCGGGCGCACCCACCTGGTGTCGCCGTTGGTGGCCGCCGCGACCGCGGTCCGCGGCACGCTGTCGGCGCCCGCGGACATCGACTGAGCCCGTCTTATATCGAAACTCACTTATAGCCGAATCAGGGAGAAATACGATGGAAGCCTTCACCGTGCACAAGGGGATCGGCGTTCCGCTGCGCCGGTCCAATGTCGACACCGACCAGATCATCCCCGCCGTCTATCTGAAGCGCGTCACTCGTACGGGATTCGAAGACGGCCTGTTCGCCGCCTGGCGCGGTGATGAGGACTTCATTCTGAACACCGAGCCGTACAAGCAGGGCAGCGTCCTGGTGGCCGGTCCGGATTTCGGGACCGGATCTTCCCGTGAGCACGCTGTCTGGGCGCTCATGGACTATGGCTTTCGGGTAGTTATCTCTTCACGTTTCGCCGACATCTTCCGCGGTAATGCGGGCAAGGGTGGCCTGCTGGCGGCACGAATGTCACAGAATGATGTCGAAATGCTCTGGAAGTTGCTCGAGGAACAGCCCGGACTGGAATTGGTTGTGGACCTCGCGGCGCGCACGGTGACCGCAGGAACCATCGTGTTGCCGTTCGATATTGACGACTACACCAGGTGGCGCCTGTTGGAGGGTTTGGACGACATCGGCCTGACGCTGCGGCGTAGCGATGTGATCGCCGAGTTCGAAATGACAAGGCCGGCTTGGAAACCAAAGACCCTGCCCGAACCTATTTCGCAGGCGTAATGTTCTCGGCCTCTTAGTGGCCCCCCGGATGTCGTGGTAGCTGTGCGTGTGCTAGACCACATGAATTTTGGCGTGGCACATAGACTCTTGCCCAATGTGGGTTTACCGTGGTACCTAGTCGGTCCGACGACGGGCCATTAGTCTGCGGAGGATTCAATGAACAAGGCGGAACTGATCGACGTTCTGACCGAAAAGTTGGGTACTGACAGGCGCACGGCCACCGCGGCAGTCGAGCATGTGGTCGACACCATCGTGCGCGCGGTACACAAAGGGCAGAGCGTCACCATCACCGGATTCGGTGTGTTCGAACAGCGTAAGCGGGCAGCCCGGGTGGCGCGGAATCCGCGTACCGGGGAAACCGTCAAGGTGAAGCCCACTTCGGTGCCGGCGTTCCGGCCCGGTGCCCAGTTCAAGGCGGTTATCGCGGGTAAACAGAAGCTCGCGGCGACCGGACCCGCGGTGAAACGCGGTGTCAATGCTCCTGTGGCGGCCAAGAAATCCACGGCGAAGAAGACAACGGCGAAGAAAACCACCGCCAAGAAGGCCGCGACGAAGGCGCCCGCCAAAACAACGGCACGCAAGACCGCCACCAAGGCGCCGGCCAAGAGCACCGCCGCCAAGAAGGCCGCCACCAAGACCGCGGCCCGCAAGACGGCGGCGAAGAAGACGACAGCCAAGGCCACGGCCACCAAGAAGGCCACCGCCAAGAAGACCACGGCCGCCAAGTCCACGGCCAAGAAGTCGGCCACCGCGAAGCGGACCCCGGCCAAGAAGACGACAGCCAAAAAGGCTCGCTGACCGCGGGCCAGGCGCGCCGGCGCCGCACTTTCCAGCCGGGGTCCCACCGGATCCCGTGTGCCCGGCCCGCCATGCGGCTCTGCCGCACTGTTCGACTCCGCCGGATCCCGGGTGCGTGCTCGCACCCGCGGACGGTACGAGACCCCGCGATCGGTTCTCGTCAGCGAGTCACCGGGTGGTGTGACGACTCGGCGACTCGCGGATCCACACGACCGGAACGCCGGACGGACCAGCCCCCGGGCAAACCCCGGGGGCGTAGCCGTCTCTGTAGCCGTTTCGGCTGCCCGCGTGTCCTATGCGGTGACCGCGGGCGCGGTATCGACCGACAGGGATCGGTCGAGATGATCGGCGGCCACGAGTCGCTCACCCGAGAACGACAACACCCAGACCGACCCCTTACGGGTCCGCGCGGGTGACAACCGCATCCCGTCCTGGGCCGCCCACCAGCGGACCAGATCCGGAATGGTATCGCCCTGGCTGCACAGCACCTGGACCCGCGGCGCCGAGACCAGTGACCGGATCCGGTCGCGGGCCTTGTCCGGATCGGCGGCGTAGCCGATATCGCCCAGCAGCGGTTCGATCTCCACATCGACGCCGAGTTCCTCGGCCAGCGGCGCCACCGTCTGTACACAGCGCAGCGGTTCGGCCGAATAGATGTCCTGCGCGCCGAACGCCAGCAGATTCGGAACCAGCGCCAGGGACTGCCGATAGCCGGCCGGCTCCAGCGGGCGCTGTTCGTCGGGGCCCCTGTAGCGGTCGCGTCGTCCGGCCTTGGCGTGGCGTACCAGCAGCACGGTGTGTGTATCGGCGGGTAACCGGGTGAACGCCCGTACGATCTGGCGATCCATCGGATACGACAGCTCCGACATCACCGTGTCCAGCGCGCACCACGTCAATTCGTCGACCTCGCTGTTGGCGCTGAATTCCCCGTCGACTACCTCCGCGGCCCAGTAGTCGACCCGTTTCATCTTGCGATGCCCGGTGACCGGATAGGTCACCTTGCCCAGATAGCGGCCCAGCCGGGGGCGCAATCCGGTTTCCTCCTCGGTTTCCCGGAATGCCGCCAGGACCGGCGACTCCCCGGGATCGAGTTTGCCCTTGGGCAGCGACCAGTCCTGGTATTTGGGGCGCCGGATGACCGCGATCTCGAGACCGCCCGCGGAACCGGGGGCATGCCGCCACAACACGGTGCCCGCCGCGTGGATATTGGGTGCTGTCCGGGGATCCGGGTAGGTCGGTGGGGTGTGGGTGTCGTTCACTGCTGATCCGGACGGCGTAGTCGCATGAGCGCCACCTGGTGATCGCGGACTTCGGTACCGTCACCGCCGGTACCGGCCCGGTCCGGGCTGGATTTCCAGCTGCCGTCCGAGTCCAGGACCCAGCAGCGGGTCATCGGGTGCAGGGCGGATTCGAAGATCTCGTCGAGCCGTTCACACAGCCTGGGATCCTTCACCTGGGCCATGACCTCCACCCGGCGGTCCAGATTGCGGTGCATCATATCGGCGCTGCCGATCCAGAATTCGTTCTGTGCCCGGAAGTTGAGGATCCGGGAATGCTCCAGAACGCGGCCCAGAATCGAGCGCACCTCGATGTTCTCGCTCATCCCGGGAACCCCCGCCCGCAGCCCGCAGATACTGCGCACCACGATGCGTACCGGCACCCCCGCCTGGGAGGCGCGGTAGAGCGCGTCGATGATCTGCTCGTCGACCAGCGCATTGGCTTTCAAACGGATTCCGGCCTCAGCACCGGAGCGGGCGAGTTCGATCTCCCGTTCGATCCGGGCGATGATCCCGGCGCGGATGCCGTTCGGGGCCACCAGCAGATTGCGGTAATCGGATTTACGGGAATAACCGGTCAGCGAATTGAACAGATCGGTGAGATCGGCACCGATCTCGGGCGCCGCGGTGAGCAGTCCGACATCCTCGTACAGCCGCGCCGTCTTGGGGTTGTAGTTCCCGGTGCCGATATGGCAGTAGCGGCGGATGGTGGAACCCTCGCGCCGCACCACCAGGCAGGTCTTGCAGTGGGTCTTCAGTCCGACCAGACCGTAGACCACGTGCACACCCGCCTGTTCCAGCGTGCGCGCCCATTTGATGTTGGCCTGCTCGTCGAACCGTGCCTTGATCTCCACCAGCGCCACCACCTGCTTGCCCGCCTCGGCGGCATCGATGAGGGCGTTCACGATCGGGGAGTCGCCGGAGGTCCGGTACAGGGTCTGCTTGATGGCCAGCACCTGTGGATCGGCGGCGGCCTGTTCGATGAAACGCTGCACACTCGTGGAGAACGAGTCATAGGGGTGGTGCACCAGCACATCACCCTCGCGCAGCGCCTGGAACACATTGCGCGGTGTCTCCCGTTCGCCGAACGCGGGCGGCGTCGCGGGCACGTAGGGAGCGTCCTTGAGATTCGGGCGGTCCACCCCGTACACCTGCCACAGGCAGGACAGATCCAGCAGCCCGGGGACCTGGATGACATCGGCGGGATCGACCTCGAGCTCGCGCAGCAGCAGATCGAGCATGTGCTCGGTCATATCGTCGGAGACCTCGAGCCGGACCGGGGATCCGAAGCGGCGGCGGGCGAGTTCCCGCTCCAGCGCCTGCAACAGGTCCTCGTCCCGGTCCTCGTCGACCTCGAAATCGGCATTGCGGGTGATCCGGAACGAATGGTGCTCCACCACGGTCATACCGGGGAACAACTGGTCCAGATGGGCCGCGATGAGTGCTTCCATCGGCAGGAATGCCGCGATCGCGCCGCCGTTGCCCGAACCCTGCCGGCGCACCCGCACGAAACGGTCCACATTGTCGGGGACCTTCACGCGCGCGAAATGCTCACCGCCGGTGGTCTCGTCCTGGACGGTCACCGCGAGATTGAGGCTCAATCCGCTGATATAGGGGAAGGGGTGGGCCGGGTCCACGGCCAGCGGGGTGAGGACGGGGAAGACCTGGTCCTGGAAATGCCCCGACAATCGTTCCTGTTCGGCCTCGTCGAGATCGGCCCAGTCGATGATCGCGATGCCCTCTTCGGTGAGCGCGGGCAGTACTTCGTGGAGGAAAACCTCGGCGTGCCGGACCGCGAGATCCTGACTGCGCACCGCGATGAGGGCCAGTTGTTCGTTCGGCGTGCGACCGTCCGCCGACCGCACCGAAAGCCCCGTTTCGGCGCGGCGTTTGAGACCGGCGACGCGGACCATGTAGAACTCGTCGAGGTTCGAGGCGAAGATCGCCAGGAATTTCGCGCGTTCCAGCAACGGCAGTGAAGCGTCCTCGGCCAGGGCCAGGACTCTGGCATTGAAATCCAGCCAGCTCAACTCCCGGTTCAGGTAGCGATCGGCCGGCAAACTGGGTGCGCTCCCGACGGCGGGGATCTGGGTGGCGGCCGGAGGCGGGGTCGGGAGGACCTGCTGCTGCTTGATGGTTTCCGTATCGCTCACACCTACGATCATTCCCTACTAACCTGTGACCGTGCATATGCCGTAGATGACTGTTATCTCGAGTTCACGCGGTGGCGGCTGCCCGTTGGCGCAGTCGAGTGGCTGCCGTCCACCTCCCGCGCACGGGCGGAGCGAAGGCGGAGTTACGCCTGACACACCTGGGTGACCGAATCGCGGACGGGAGCCGGCCAGCCGAGTTCGCCGAGCAGTGCGGCGGTATCGGGCCCCGTTCCCAGCGCCCGCACCGCCGCCAGGTCGTCGGCGGTATCGACATCGTGACGCAGGCCGGGCCAGTCCCCGTGCAACCGGACCGCGCCGTCGTCCCGGTGCCGGCGCGCCGAATTCCGCCCGAATCCGGGTCGCAGCGCGGTACCGGCCGGAGCCAGCAGCGCCGCGGTACCGGTGCCCGCGTGGTCGGCCACGAACGCGCGGGCACCGCGGGCGGTCGCCAGGACCGCGGACAGTTCCGGCGTGCGCAGGGCCGGCAGGTCGGCCTGCAGGGCCAGCACGGACACGTCGCCGTGCCGGGCGCGCAGCGCGGCCGCCGCGGTGGACAGGGCGGTGTTGAGGGCATCGGGGTCGGTGGCGGCGCCGCGGGGTTCGGGATGGACGTCGGCACCGAGCGCGCGGGTCGCGCGGGAGACCACGGGATCGGGGGTGACCACGGTGATCGAGGCGATCTCCGGGGCCGCCGCGGCCGCGCGCACGGTATCGGTCAGCATGGCCAGGACCAGCCGGGACCGCTGGGCCGGGGCCAGGACTCCGGCCAGCCGGCTCTTGGCGCTTTCCAGGGTTTTCACCGCGATGACGGCGTGCACGGTGTGCGAGCACATGGCCCCATCCTGTCATGGCATATTGGGCTGATGACGAGGGCGGCGGTACTGGGTGCGGGATCGTGGGGCACGGCATTCGGGAAGGTGTTGGCGGAGGCGGGAACCGAGGTGACCATCTGGGCCCGCCGGCCCGAGGTCGCCGAGGCGCTGGCCACCGACCACCGCAACCCCTGGTACCTGCCGGGGGTGCAGTTGCCGCCGGTCGCGGCGACCGACGACTACGCGCGGGCCCTCGACGGCGCCGATATCGTGGTCCTCGCGGTGCCGTCGCAATCCCTGCGCGCGAATCTGAAGATCTGGTCACCGGCCATCGGCCCCGACACCACGCTGCTCAGTCTGGCCAAGGGGATCGAGAACGGCACCCTGCTGCGGATGAGCGAGGTGATCGCCGAGGTGACCGGTGCGTCACCGGATCGGATCGCGGTGCTGTCGGGACCCAATCTGGCCAAGGAGATCGCCGCCGGGCAGCCCGCGGCCACGGTGATCGGTTGTGCCGACGCCGAACGGGCCGCCGCGGTGCAGCGCGCCTGCGTGACCGGTTACTTCCGGCCCTACACCAACACCGATGTGATCGGCTGTGAACTGGGCGGTGCCTGCAAGAATGTCATTGCCCTGGCGTGCGGGATCGCCTCGGGCATGGGCTTCGGCGACAACTCCCTCGCCGGGCTGATGACCCGGGGGCTGGCCGAGATCATCCGGCTCGGTGTGGCACTGGGCGCCGAACCGGTGACCCTGGCCGGGCTGGCCGGGGTCGGGGATCTCATCGCGACCTGTACCTCGCCGCTGTCCCGGAACCGCTCCTTCGGGCAGGTCCTCGGCAGCGGCGGGTCCATGCAGGCCGCACAGGAGGCGACACACGGCCAGGTCGCCGAAGGGGTGAAGTCGTGCACCTCGGTGCGCGCCCTGGCCGCCGCGAAGAATGTGGAGATGCCGCTCACCGAGGCCGTGCACCAGGTGTGCCACGAAGGCCTGGCGGTGCAGACGGCGCTGGAGAAGCTGCTGGGCCGGCAGATAAAACCCGAATAGGCACACCGGTGGTCCGGGACGGTTGGCGGGCATCCCGGCAGGGTACGGTTCGGACATGAACCGGATCAGGGTGGCCGTAGTTTTCGGCGGACGCAGCAACGAGCACACGGTGTCGTGTGTGTCGGCCGGTGCAGTGCTGCGGAACCTCGATCCGGCGCGTTTCGACGCGGTGCCGATCGGGATCACCACCGAGGGCACCTGGGTGCTGGCCGGCGATGACGCCGCCGAGCTCGGCCGGCACGACCGGACCCTGCCCTCGGTCACCGGCGGCGGGCGGGAACTGATGCTGGCCGCGGATCCGAGCCGGGCCGGGACACTGGTCGCGTTGGACGATCCGCGCACCGCGCTCGAAGCCATCGATGTGGTGTTCCCGGTACTGCACGGAGCGTTCGGCGAGGACGGCACCGTGCAGGGCATGCTCGAACTGGCCGGTATTCCCTATGTGGGGCCGGGGGTGCTGGCGAGCGCGGCCGGTATGGACAAGGAGTTCACCAAGAAACTCCTCGCCGCCGACGGCCTGCCGGTCGGCATGCAGGTGGTGTTGCGGCCGGGCACTGTCACCGTCACTCCCGCGGAGCGGGAACGGCTGGGCTTGCCGGTGTTCGTCAAACCCGCGCGCGGCGGTTCCTCGATCGGCATCACCAAGGTCACCGACTGGGCCGATCTCGACGCCGCGATCGCCGCCGCGCGCGCCCACGACCCGAAGGTGATCGTGGAGGCGGGCATCGTGGGCCGCGAGGTCGAATGCGGGGTGCTGGAATTCCCGGACGGCCGGGTGGAAGCCAGTGTGCTCGCCGAGATCAAGATGCCCGAGGACCTGGCCGATGCCGACGCCGGTGAGAAACCCGGTCCCGCCTTCTACGATTTCGATACCAAATACCTCGATGACGTCTGCGAATTCGATGTCCCGGCCAAACTCGACGACGAGGTGTCCGACGAGGTCCGCGAGATGGCGGTGCGTGCCTTCCGCGCGCTGGACTGTCAAGGCCTGGCCCGCGTCGATTTCTTCCTGACCGAGGACGGCCCGGTCATCAACGAGATCAACACCATGCCCGGGTTCACGCCGATCTCGATGTATCCGCGGATGTGGGACGAGACCGGGGTCGGTTACGGGAAACTGCTGACCACACTCGTGGAAACGGCCCTCACCCGCGGTACCGGGCTGCGCTGACCGCGCTCAGTTCGGCAGCTCGCCCGGGTCGAGCGGGCGGGCCGGCAGCTGCGCGGTGACGGTATCCGATACCGCCTGCAGCGGTGTCGGGCCGGACCTGTCGGGAACCGTGAGGGCGATATAGGTTTCGCGGTCCACCGCGAACCAGGTGGCTGTGGCGGCCGCGTCGTCGCGTATTTCGAACCACTGGACGCCGTTGACCACCTGTAACGGGGAGGCCCGGTGGAATTCCAGAGGGCGGTCGAGTCCGCAGCGCAGCACGATCGGTTCGCCGCCGTCGGGTAGCTGCCAGGCCGTCGTCGCCGGCGGTACCGGTTCGACGAGGGCGGCACGGGTGTACTCGCCGAGGTCGGCGGGCAGGGCGGGCAGCAGGGTGGCGCAGGCGGGACCGTCGGCCGCGGGCGCCGGCACCGGACCCAGCGCCAGCGGTTCGCGTTCGACCGGTGTGCGCGCGGCGATGAACGCCGCGACCACCACGCCGATCAGCAGGGCGATCGGCAGCGCGACCGCGGTCGCGATCAGCGCGGGCGGATACCCGGTGCGTTCGGCGCCGCTGCCGTCCGGGGTATCGATGTCGTTGTCCGGCGATGTCCCCGGCATCCTCGGCGGTCCTTTCATCAGCGCGTACGTGGGGCGGGGCACCGGCGGGAGTCCCGGCCGCCGCGCCTGGTCATCGGGCACAGGGTACCGTCGTGCGGGAAACACCGGAGTATCGGCCGGGCGCGCGGCATCGGGGCTCCGCGGCGTCCGGGGTACAGCAGGGCCGCGTTCCGCCGACGGACATACGGCCCGTTGCCCGGGCCGAGCGGCGGCGGCCGGTGCCGCCGGTGGTAGCAGCGAGTGAGGAAGGTCCCACGATCGATACAGGACCCACGGTGCGCGACGTGGGCGAATTCGCCCTCATCGCCCGGATCAACGCGGGCCGGGAACAGGGGCCCGCTGTGCAGTTGGGCCCCGGTGACGACGCGGCCGTACTGGCGGCGGCGCGCGGGCGCTATGTGGTGAGCACGGATATGTTGATCGAGGACCGCCACTTCCGGCTGGACTGGTCGGCCGCCGAGGAGATCGGCCGCAAGGCGATCGCCCAGAACGCCGCCGATATCTACGCGATGGGCGCCGAACCGGCCGGCTACGTGGTGGGCCTCGGGGTACCGGAACGGACCCCGGTGGATTTCGTGCTCGGACTCGCGGACGGGTTCTGGGCGGAGGCGTCCCGCGCGGGCGGCTCGGTCGCCGGTGGGGATATCGTGCGCAGTCCGCAGGTGGTGATCTCGGTGACGGCATTCGGTGATCCCCTGGGTGAGCAGCCGGTGACCCGGTCCGGGGCACGGGCCGGTGGGTTCCTCGCGATCGCCGGGCGGCCGGGCTGGTCGGCGGCCGGTTACGCCGTACTCGCGAGGGGGTATTCGCCGGAGTCCGGCCCGGGCGTGACGACGGCCGTCGCCGCGCACCGTGCCCCGCGACCCGC
The DNA here is from genome assembly GCF_001613445.1 of Nocardia grenadensis NBRC 108939. Lineage (GTDB taxonomy): Bacteria > Actinomycetota > Actinomycetes > Mycobacteriales > Mycobacteriaceae > Nocardia > Nocardia grenadensis. The sequence continues at coordinate 12,972 of NZ_BDCJ01000028.1, read as the reverse complement.
CTACGACCTCGTCCGCGCCGCCGTGACCGGCGCGCATCCACCAATGGCGCTCACCGATATCTCCGACGGGCTACTCGCCGATATCGGGCATCTGGCCGAATCCTCGGGAGTCGCCATCGATGTGCGTGCGGCGGCACTGCACGATACCGAGCTCGAGGAATGCGCCGATTTCCTAAAAGCCGATGCGCGGCAATGGATCCTGACCGGAGGCGAGGACCATGTGTTCGCCGGGGTCTGGCCGGCCGGGTCGCCGGCGCCACCTGGATGGACTGTGATCGGCGATATCGAGGCCGGTCAGGGGGTGACCGTGGACGGTGCGCGGTACCGCGGTCCGCAGGGCTGGGAAGCGTTCTCCGGGACGGACTCGGCGAATGTCGGCCACTCACGATAGGTTGTGCGGTCATGAGCACGAAACCACTCGTGGAAATCATCGATCCGGGCTGGGCGAAGGCACTGGATCCGGTCGCCGACCGTATCGCGGAGATGGGCGAATTCCTGCGTGCGGAGAACGCCGCGGGCCGCGGGTATCTTCCTGCCGGGGAGAACGTACTGCGTGCTTTCCAGGAGCCGTTCGAAGACGTCCGGGTGCTGATCGTCGGCCAAGACCCCTATCCGACCCCGGGCCACCCGATGGGACTGAGCTTCTCGGTGGCGCCGGATGTTTCGCCGGTACCCCGCAGCCTGGCCAACATCTTCGCCGAATACACCAAGGACCTGGGCCATCCCACCCCGAGTTGCGGCGACCTGAGCCCCTGGTCGCGCCAGGGTGTGCTGATGTTGAACCGAGTCCTGACGGTATCGCCCGGCAAACCGGCCTCCCATCGCGGCAAAGGTTGGGAAAAGGTCACCGAGCAGGCGATCGCCGCACTGGTGGCGCGCGACGAGCCGCTGGTGGCCGTGCTGTGGGGCCGGGACGCCGCCTCGCTGAAACCGGCGCTGGCCGCCGCGGAGGTGCCCAGTATCGAATCCGCGCATCCGTCACCGCTGTCGGCATCGCGCGGGTTTTTCGGCTCGCGTCCGTTCTCCCGGGTCAACGAACTGCTGGACGAACTCGGCGCCGAGCCGGTGGACTGGCGCCTGCCCTGAGCGGGCGTCGAAAGAGAAACAAGATAGAGGAGCACACCATGAAACTGCGCGGCATCACTGCCTCGCTCGCACTGGGCGCCGCCCTGTCGGGTGCGGCCGGGGCGACGGCCGGAGCGGCCCCGCTGACGCTGGAACCGATGAGTCCGGCGACCGAGCCCGCGGCCCCGATCGCCGAGGATTTCACCTCGAGCGGCTCGTCCACGATCTCGGCCTCGGTGAACGCCAAGGGCGCCTGTCTCTTCCAGCGGACCCTGAGCGCCATGGATCTGGACTGCTGATTCGGCCGTTCGTACGGCGTAACGCCCGCATATTTGCGATGCTGAAAATCGTGAGTAATGCGAACAATCTGCTCGATCCCGTCCGGCTGCGGGTACGCGGCCGAGGCGGGATCGAGCTCGTTGCGGACCGATACGGCCCGCCGGACGGCCCGGCCGTGCTCTTCCTGCACGGCGGCGGCCAGACCCGGCATTCCTGGAAACAGACCGGTGCGCGACTCGGCGCGGCGGGGATCCGGGCGGTCACACTGGACGCCCGCGGCCACGGCGACAGCCAATGGGCTCCCGATCGTGATTACCGCTACGAGGCCATGGTCGGCGATGTACTCGCGGTGCTGGAACAACTCGGCGGTGGCCCCGCGGTGGTGGTCGGCGCCAGTATGGGCGGTATCACCGGGCTACTGGCCACCGCGGCCTCGGGGGGAGACGCGATCGGCGCGTTGGTCCTGGTGGATATCGTCACCCGGCCCGAGCCCGAAGGCGTCAACCGGGTGCTCACCTTCCTGAGCAGAAACCCCGATGGATTCGCCACGCTCGACGAGGCCGCGGACGCCGTGGCCGACTATCTCCCACACCGGCCACGGCCCAAATCCAACGCGGGACTGCTGCGTAACCTGCGTGAACGCGACGGCCGCTGGTACTGGCACTGGGATCCGGGCATTCTCGGCGACAAAGCCGCCGACCCCGACGAAATGGCTCGCACGCTCGAGGGCGCGGCACGGGCACTCGATATTCCGGTCCTGCTGGTGCGGGGGTTGCGATCGGATGTGGTGAGCGCCGCGGGCGCCGCGGAATTCATGGAGCTGGTGCCACACGCCGAGTTGGTCGAGATCGGCAATGCCGCGCATACGGCCGCCGGCGACGACAACGACGCGTTCACCGAGGCGGTCGCGAAGTTCGTCACCCGGTCTCGCTGACCGGGACCGGGCGCGGTCGGCGCGATGATCCCGCGCCGCCGGGCCGGGGGCGGTCAGCTCAGCCCGGAATAGTCCGGGGCGCGTTTGGCGAGGAACGCGTCCACCCCCTCGCGGCCGGTCGGACTGCCCGCGGCCGCTCCCATCGCATCGCGTTCGGCGTCCAGTTGCTCGCCGAGCGTGGCGGTGGCCGACCGGCTCAGCAAAGCCCGGATCGAGGCGTAACTCGCGCGTGGCCCGCGCGCCAGGGTGCGAGCCAGTGCGCGGGCGTCGTCGCGGACCGTCTCGTCGCTGTCGGCGATACGCGCCAGGATCCCGAGACGCTGGGCCTCCGCGGCATCGAGTACGGCGTCGGTGAGCAGGATCTCGCGGGCTTTGGCCGCCCCCACCAGTCGGGGCAGCGTCCACGACATACCCCCGTCGGGGCTGAGCCCGACACCCGGATACGCGGGACGCATCCGGGTGCCCGGCCCCCCGATCGCGATATCGGCGACACAGACCAGGCTCATTCCGGCACCGGCGGCCCAGCCGTGCACCGCGGCGACCACGGGCACCGGTGCGCTGTCCAACGCCCGGACGAAAACGTGCAGGGTATCGGCGAGTTGGTACAGGTGCGCGGAACGGTCCTGCGCCGCGGCGAAATCGCGCACATCGCCACCGGCGCAGAAGTTCGGCCCCGCGCCGGTGAGCAGGACGGCACCGATATCCGATCCCGGGTCGGCGAGGGCGGCGGTGCCCGCCGCGACCCCGGCGAAATCCAGGGAGGTGCCCTTGGCTGCGGTGGACAGGGTGATCTCGAGGACCCCGTCGTCGATGCGGACGTATTCGGCTTCGGTGCTCATCGTCGCGACATTACTGGGCGCGGCCGGACCGGGATATCGCCGACGGTCGCACCATCCGGATCTCGGTGGCCGTGGTGAAACGTTCGGCGCGGGCGGTGCCGTCGGGGACGAAACCGTATTTGGTGTAGAAGGCACGGGCCCGGGGATTGTCCGCGAATACCCACAGCGAACAGGAGCGCTCGGGTTCGAATACCGCGTCCAGCAGGGCTTGGGCCAGTCCGCTGCCGTACCACTCGGCACGGACGTACATGGCCTGCAGTTCCCGCTCGGCGACCGGGGGATCGTCGCGGGGCGGGCCGTAATGGGTGAACCCGGCGATCTCGGGTCCCGATTCCGCGACCAGGATTCGCCCGGAATGGTTGCCGGCGATGCGCTCCCAGTTCGCGGCGCGGCGATCGATATCGAAGGCGGCCAGCACATGGTCGGGAACCAGGCCCCGGTAGGCCTCACGCCAGCAGGCGATATGGCAGGCGGCCAGGGCGCGGGCGTGGTCGGGACGCAGTGCGGCGAGTGTCCAGGGGGCGTCCGCGCTGCGCGGAACGCTGGTGTCGCTGTTCGTCCGGTGCTCCTTCCGGAAAGCGATACGACCTCGCCCCGGCTCCACGCAGGAGCCGGGGCGAGGTCGTATCGAAGAGCTGTGTGCCCGACGGGTGAACCGGTCGCCCGGTGATCAGCCGCGGACCACCTTGCCCGCCTTCAGGCAGGAGGTGCACACGTTCATCCGGCGGGTATTACCCGGGGCGACCTGCGCCCGCACGGTCTGGATATTCGGGTTCCAGCGACGATTGGTGCGCCGGTGCGAATGCGAGACCGATTTACCGAAGCCGGGGCCTTTGGCGCAGACGTCGCAGACGGCAGCCATAGTCGCGAACTCCTTCATGTCATCATGGGGGACCTGCCACCGGTATAGCGGTCGATCCTGATCAATGTCGTCATGCCCACCGACGAGCATCGGCGGATTCGATGACCATCGGACAGCGCCGACCGATAACGGCCGCGCCAGGCAACCCTGCAAGGGTAGCCCGACCCGCTGCGATCCACCAAACTGGGGTTGATCCATCAATCCGGAGCCTACCCGGCGGATCCACGCGCGGCGTCGTTCGTGTGGCCCGTCCCGGGTCGCGGTGTCGGGATCGGCCGCTAACCTGGCCTTCGACTGCTCCGACGACGAGGAATGAGGTGACGGTGCCCGAAACCCGGCAGGTGAGCGGCGACGGTTCGTCGGCCACCGGTTCCGCCGACGGCGGGCTGGGCGGGGCCGAACTTCTGGACTGGGGCCGTCGGTGTGTGTGCGCGCTCGAACAGCGGCGCGTGGAGATCGATGCGCTCAACGTCTTCCCGGTACCGGATTCCGATACGGGTACCAACCTCCTGGCGACGATGCGTGCCGCAGTCGCGGCAGCGCAGCGCCTACCGGCGGACGCCGATGGGGACCCCGGCCGGTCGTCCGCCCACCCGGTGGCCGTGGCATTGGCCCGGGGCGCGACGGCCGGGGCGCGGGGTAACTCCGGAATCATCGTGTCCCAGGTACTGAGGGGTTTCGCGGACGCGACGGTGGACGCCGGGCTCACCGAATCGACCTATCGAGCCGCGTTGGCGGGGGCGGCCGAACTGGTCCGGGGCAGCCTGAGCGATCCGGTGGAGGGCACCATCCTCACGGTTCTCGACCGGGCGGGGGCCGCGGCGCACGGCTGCACCGAGCCCGGGCTGGCGGCGGTGGTCCGCGCCGCCGCCGACGCGGCGGCGCGGGCGCTGGAGGACACCCGCGACCAGTTGCCGGTGCTGCGCGCGGCCGGGGTGGTGGATGCCGGTGCGCGCGGGTTGCTGGTCCTGCTGGACGGGCTGGTCGGCGTGGTGACCGGCGAGACCCCAGTACGGGCCGAGTATCGGGCCGCCGCGTTCCGCACGGCGTCGGCCGGGCCGGGAGCGGCGCACCGCTACGAGGTGATGTACCGGATCGACGGGGCTCGCGCGGATCTCGCCGCCGAACTACGTTCCCGGCTCGCCGCCCTGGGGGATTCGGTGGTGGTGGCCGCCGACGGTGCCGGGGGCTGGTCGGCACATGTGCACTGCGCGGACGCGGGTGCGGCGGTGGAGGCCGGCCTCGCCGTGGGGCGCCCGGTCGCGATCCGTATCGAGCATCTGATCGAGGACGCCGACCATGGGGACGGCGCGAGCACCGGGCCCGGCGACCCGCGCGCCGGTGGCGCCGTGGTCACCGAGGTGCGCGAGGCGGCGGACAGTAGGCAGGTGCACGACCGGGCCGTCCGGCGGATCAGCGGACGCCTCGGTGAACCCGCCGATCGCGGGGTGCTGGCCGTCGCGTCCGGTGCCGGCGCCGCGGCACTCTTCGAGGCGGGGGGCGCGGTGGTGCTGAACGCCGAACAGACGCTGGAATCGGCGGTATTGCTCGCCGCCGTCCGGCAGCTCCCGCATCGGGAAGTGCTGGTACTCCCCAACGGTGCGCTGCCGGCCCACGAACTCGTGGCGGTCGGCGCGGCGGCCCGCGACGCTCGCCGGGACGTGCTGCTGCTGCCGAGCGCGAGCATGGTCCAGGGCCTCGCGGCCCTGGCGGTACACGATCGGGCCCGGATCGCCGTGGACGATGCCTTCACCATGTCCGAGGCGGCCGCGAGCACCCGCTGGGGCGCGCTGCGCCGGGCCCGTGGACGCGCGCTCACCATGGTCGGGACCTGCGCGCCCGGCGACGGGCTCGGCCTGGTGGGCCACGATGTGGTGGTGATCGACCGGGATACCCGGGCCGCCGGGCAGACCCTGCTGGACCGGATGCTCGGGCTGGGCGGTGAACTGGTGACCCTGCTGGTCGGCGCGGCCGCACCGGACGGTCTCGCCGACGATCTCGCGCGGCATATCGGTGACGAATTCCCCGGGGTGGAGGTCACGGTGTATGCCGGAGGCCAGCAGGGCGACCTGATACAGATCGGTGTGGAATGAGTATCCGCCGGACCCGCCGCCGCGGGCCGTGGGGACAGGAGTAGCGCGATGGCGACACTGAGCGACCGGCTCGACCATCTGCTCGGCGCGAAGGCCGCCGCGACGCTGGCGGACGCGTTCGATATGCACACCGTGGAAGATCTGCTGCGCCACTATCCGCTGCGCTACGCCACCCAGGGGCAGCCGCTCACCGAGGAGGCCCCGGAGGACGGGGCGCACATCACCGTGATCGGCCGGGTCACCAAGGCTGATCTGCGGCCGATGCGGCAGCGGCGCGGGTCACTGCTGAAGGTGGTGCTCGATACCGGCGGCGGGCGCGGCGTGGATGTCACGTTCTTCAACGGCGACAAGGTTAAATACGCGGTCCGGCAGGGCGTCCGGGCCATGATGTCGGGCACGGTCAACTACTGGCGGCCCGGTCAGTGGAATCTCAGCCATCCGGGATATCTGATCCTGCCGGAGGCCGACGACGAGGAACCGACCCTGACCACCGTGCGCGGCGGGGGTGAACTACGGGGGATCGCGCAGAGCGCGAAGGGCGCCGGCGGCGTGGATATGTCTTTCTTCGATCGGGAGTTCATCCCGGTCTACCCGGCGACGGCGAGGGTGCAGAGCTGGGAGATCCTGGCCTGTGTCCGGCAGGTTCTCGATCAGCTCGACCCGCTCGCCGATCCGCTGCCCGCCGCCGTGCGCGACGAACGGGAACTGATGCCGGTGGGCGATGCGCTGCGCCTGATCCATCTGCCCGAACGCACCTCCGATATCGAACGCGCCCGGGAACGGCTGCGGTTCGACGAGGCGCTGGCACTGCAACTGGTCCTCGCCGAACGGCGGCACGAGGTGGCGGGCCGTACCGCGCGGGTCTGCCCGCTGCGCACGGACGGAATCGTCGCCGCCTTCGAGGAGCGGCTGCCGTTCGAACTCACCGCGGGACAGCGCGGGGTCATCGGCGAGATCTCGGCGGATCTGTCCCGGGAGCAACCCATGCACCGGCTGCTGCAGGGCGAGGTGGGTTCGGGTAAGACCGTCGTCGCGCTGCACGCCATGCTGCAGGTGATCGACGCGGGTCAGCAGTGTGCGCTGCTCGCGCCCACCGAGGTACTCGCCGCCCAGCACTATCGGTCGCTGCGGGCGATGCTGGGCGACCTCGGGCAGGCGGGGGAGCTGGGTGCGGCCGAGACCGCCACCCGGGTGACCTTGGTGACCGGTTCCATGCCGGCCGCGGCGAAACGAGCCGCATTGCTCGCCGCGGTGACCGGGGACGCGGGCATCGTGATCGGCACCCACGCCCTGATCCAGGACGCGGTCGAATTCTTCGATCTGGGCCTGGTGGTGGTGGACGAACAGCACCGGTTCGGGGTGGAGCAGCGTGATGCGCTGCGGGCCAAGGCGAAATCGGGTTTCTCCCCGCATCTGCTGGTGATGACCGCGACCCCGATCCCGCGCACCATCGCCATGACCACCCTGGGCGACCTGGAGACCTCCACGCTCGCCGAACTGCCCCGCGGGCGTTCGCCCATCCAGTCGAAGGTGGTACCGCGCCGGGTGCATCCCAACTGGGTGGACCGGGCCTGGGAGCGGATCACCGAGGAGGTCGGCGCGGGCCGGCAGGCCTATGTCGTGTGCTCGCGGATCGGTGACGACGAAGACGGTTCCGGGGCACGGGGTAAGAAAGCCGCGGAGAAGGAAGCTCCGCCGACACAGGCCGTGGTCGATGTCTTCGACCGCCTGCGCACCGGACCGCTCGCGCGGCTGCGGATCGGGCTGCTGCACGGACGGCTGCCGTCGGATGAAAAAGACCAGGTGATGCGCGACTTCAATGCCGGCGATATCGATGTGCTGGTCTGTACGACAGTGGTCGAGGTGGGCGTGGACGTGCCGAACGCGACCGTGATGGTGATCGTGGACGCCGACCGGTTCGGGGTGAGCCAGCTGCACCAGCTCCGGGGCCGCATCGGGCGCGGTGCACATCCCGGGCTGTGCCTGTTGATCACCGACGCCGCACTCGGGGGTCCGGCGATGACCAGGCTGGAGGCCGTCGCCGCCACCACCGACGGATTCGAGCTCTCGGTACTCGATCTGCGGCAGCGCCGCGAGGGCGATGTGCTCGGCGCGGCGCAGTCGGGGACCACCCGGTCGCTGCGCCTGCTGTCGCTGCTCGACGATCTGGAGGTCATCACCGCCGCCCAGGAGCTGGCCCGCACGGTGGTGGAGCAGGATCCCGGGCTGACCCGGCACCCCGGGCTGGCGGCGATGATGCACGCTGCCGTCGATTCCGAACGCTTGGAATATCTGGCCAAATCCTGATCGGCGTACCTGGGAACCGGGCCGGGACACCCGGCGTCAAACCTGGCAACGGTAAAACGCCGAAGGAAAGGATCAGGTCTCATGGGGGAAAGACAAGGGTGCCGGGCGGTGCGGCGGGGGCCGTCCGCACCGGCCCGGATCCGGCCGGTGCTGCGCGTGGCGCAGGCCTGCCCGCACTGTGTGGCCCGGCGGACGAAACGCCGGGAACCAGGAGCCGGGGAGCTGGAGGGCTGAACGGTCCGGGTCGCGGGTGGCGCGGCCCGGACCGGGAATTCAGCGGACGCCGTGGGCGGCGGCCACCATATTGCGCAGAGATGCCTCCACCTCGGCCGGGCCGCGGGTCTTCAGGCCGCAGTCGGGATTGACCCAGAGACGTTCGGCCGGCACCGCTTCCAGGGCCGCACGTAGGGACGCGGTGATCTCCTCGACACCGGGCACCCGGGGCGAGTGGATATCGTAGACGCCCGGTCCCACCCCGGCGGCGAAGCCGGAGGCGTTCAGATCGCCCAGTACCTCCATCCGCGAGCGGGCGGCCTCGATGGACGTGACATCGGCGTCCAGCCCGGCAATGGCGTCGATCACCTCACCGAACTCCGAGTAGCACAGGTGGGTGTGGATCTGGACGGAGTCGGCCACCCCGGAGGTGGCCAGCCGGAAGGCATGCACCGACCAGTCCAGGTACGCCTGCTGATCGGCGTCACGCAGCGGGAGCAGCTCCCGCAGCGCGGGCTCGTCGACCTGGACGATGCGGATACCCGCGTTCTGCAGATCCACCGTCTCGTCCCGGATCGCCAGGGCCACCTGCCGGGCCGAATCCGCCAGTGGCTGGTCGTCGCGGACGAAGGACCAGGCCAGGATGGTGACCGGGCCGGTGAGCATGCCCTTGACGGGTTTGTCGGTGAGCGACTGCGCGTAGGTGATCCAGTCAACCGTCATCGCGGCCGGGCGGGAGACGTCACCGAACAGGATGGGCGGGCGCACGCAGCGGGTGCCGTAGGACTGCACCCAGCCCAGATCGGTCGCCGCGAATCCGTCCAGCTGTTCGGCGAAGTACTGCACCATATCGTTGCGTTCCGGTTCGCCGTGTACGAGGACATCGAGCCCGAGTTCCTCCTGCAGGGCGACGACCTCGCCGATCTCCGCCCGCATCCGGCGCACGTACTCGGCCCGGTCGATCTCCCCGGACCGCAGTGCCGCCCGGGCCAGCCGGATGGCCGAGGTCTGCGGGTAGGAGCCGATGGTGGTGGTCGGCAGCGGCGGCAGGTGCAGACGCTCCCGCTGCAGGGTCCGGCGCTGGTCGGCGGGAGCCCGCCGGGCGGCGTCCGGGCCCAGCGCGGCGAGTCGCGCCCGTACCTGCGCATTGCCGATCCGTGGATCGGCGCGGCGGCTCGCGGCGGCGGCCCGGGCGGTCTCCAGTTCCGCGGCGACCGCCTCGGTGCCGGAGCTCAGTCCGGTCGCCAGCACCCGCACCTCGGCGGTCTTCTCGGCGCCGAAGGCGAGCCAGGAGCGCAGTGCGTCGTCGAGTCGAGTCTCCACCTCCAGCGAGTACGGGACGTGCAGCAGCGAGCACGAGGTGGAAACCGCCAGGGCCCCTACGCTGCCCAGCAGCGTGGCCAGCGTCGACAGCGCACCGTCGAGATCGGTGCGCCAGACATTTCGACCGTCGACCACGCCCGCGACCAGCAGTTTGTGCGACAGAGCGGGGACCGCCGCCACCGCGGCGACCTCGGTGCCGGCGACCAGATCGACGGCGATACCTTCGACATCGGTGGTGGCCAGCGCTTCCAGCGCCGCGCCCGGATACCCGAAATAGGTGGCCACCAGCACCGCCGGCCGCCGCCCCGCCGCGGTGAGTTCGGTGTAGACCCGCCGGACCGTCGCCAGTTCCACCGCGGTGAGATCGGTGACCAGCGCGGGTTCGTCGAGTTGTACCCAGCCCGCGCCCGCCTCGGCGAGCAGCCGCAGCAATTCCCGGTACAGCGGGATCAGTTCGTCGATCCGGTCCAGCGCCGCGCCGTCGGTGGTCTTGGCCAGTTTCAGGAAGGTGACCGGTCCGATGATCACGGGCCGGACCGGTACGCCGAGTTCGATCGCTTCGGCCACCTGCGCCAGCAGATCTTCCGGATGCAGGCCGAATTTGGTGTCCGGGCCGAGTTCGGGCACCAGGTAGTGGTAGTTGGTGTCGAACCACTTGGTCATCTCCAGCGGTTCCACCGACTCGGTTCCGCGCGCGGCCGCGAAATAGCGGTCCAGCCGATCCTCGATCCCGGCGACCCGCTCGGGTAGGGCGCCGAGGAGAACGGCGGTGTCGAGCATCTGGTCGTAGTAGGAGAAGGTGCCGACGGGGATCGAGTCCAGTCCGGCGGCGGTCAGTTCCGCGTACTGGTCCCGGCGCAGCGCGCGGCCGGTCTCGTGTAGTCGCGCCGCGTCTATCCGGCCCGCCCAGTAGGACTCGGTCGCGCGTTTCAGTTCCCGGCGCGGCCCGACCCGGGGGAGTCCGAGAACCGTTGCGGTGAACGGGGTGTGCGAAATAACAGTCACGGTGTTCTCCAGTGCTGAAGTTCGACGGCCGTCGCCGTTCCCGGACGCACGGCACCGATGAGACCCCGAACGACCCGGCCGTGCGGTCGGGTCGGTTGTCAGCACTGGTGGCGGCGCCCGCTCCACGAGGCGACGACCACCGGATACGGCGTATCCGGTACAACCGGCAGGTCTTCGGACTCGCGGGCACCGGCCGGTCGGCCGACCTACTGGCCGTCGCTTCCCAGGCGTTGCTGCCCAGTGCTGATGACGGCGGTCGTTCCTGCTCACCGCTGCGGGACAGTTCCGGATTTCCACCGGATTCCCTCTCACCCGCGTGGTGCGGGCTTCGGCGCCGGGGGCGGACGTTCGGGGCTCCTCGTCGTCCGGCCGGCGGACCAGCTGCGGGTTCCACCATAACGCGCCGGCACGAGCGGTCCGCATCTCCCCGCGCGGCACGGGCGCGGGCGGCGGTACGTGGTGCGGCAGCGACGCGTTTGCCGGTGGTGATCACGTACCCGGAATAGCGGGGTATTGGCTGGGGTTCCGGCACCGCGCCGCAGGGGGCCGCGGGTGGTGAGATATGACGGCACGGTGAACTCCTTTTCGCACCCTTGCAATACCCCCTTGTGAAAACTCTGCGAAGTGGACTTCGCTGTCGATCCTGGGTGTGACGCCGGGTACGTTGGTTCAATGTTCTCGAAAGTCTTGGTTGCCAACCGCGGCGAAATCGCCATCCGAGCCTTCCGTGCGGCGTACGAGCTCGGTATCGGAACGGTTGCCGTCTTCCCGCACGAGGACCGTAATTCGGTCCACCGCCTGAAGGCGGACGAGGCATACGAGATCGGCGAGGAAGGTCATCCGGTCCGGGCCTACCTCTCGGTCGACGCCATCATCGAGGCGGCGAAGACCGCGGGCGCCGACGCCATCTACCCCGGCTACGGGTTCCTCTCGGAGAATCCCGATCTGGCCGCCGCATGCGCGAGGGAGGGCATCACCTTCATCGGACCGTCGGCCGAGGTTCTCGAATTGGCGGGCAACAAGGCCCGCGCGATCGCCGCGGCGCGCGCGGCCGGGCTGCCGGTCCTGGATTCGAGCGCACCCTCGGCCGACGTGGCGGAGTTGCTGACGGCCGCGGAATCCATGGAGTTCCCGATATTCGTGAAGGCCGTCGCCGGTGGCGGCGGGCGCGGTATGCGCCGGGTGGCCGAGCGGTCCGGGCTGCGGGAAGCGATCGAGGCGGCCTCGCGCGAGGCGGAGTCGGCGTTCGGTGATCCGACGGTGTTCCTGGAGCAGGCCGTGGTGAACCCGCGGCATATCGAAGTGCAGATCCTGGCCGATACCCAGGGCAATGTGATGCACCTGTTCGAGCGGGACTGTTCGCTGCAGCGGCGGCACCAGAAGGTGATCGAGCTGGCCCCGGCCCCGAATCTGGATCCGGAGTTGCGGGACCGGATCTGCGCGGACGCGGTGGCCTTCGCCCGGCAGATCGGGTACAGCTGTGCGGGCACGGTGGAATTCCTGCTCGACGAACGCGGTAAACACGTGTTCATCGAGATGAATCCGCGGATCCAGGTGGAACATACGGTGACCGAGGAGATCACCGATGTGGATCTGGTCCAGTCGCAGTTGCGGATCGCGGCCGGGGAGAGCCTGGGCGATCTGGGGCTGAGCCAGGACAAGGTGACCATTCGCGGTGCGGCGCTGCAGTGCCGGATCACCACCGAGGACCCGGCCAACGGATTCCGTCCCGATACCGGCCGCATCACCGCCTACCGCACCCCCGGCGGCGCCGGTATCCGGCTCGACGGCGGCGCGAATCTCGGCGCGGAGATCGGTGCCTATTTCGATTCCATGCTGGTCAAGCTCACCTGCCGCGGCCGGGACTTCCCGGCGGCGGTGGCGCGGGCCCGGCGGGCGCTGATGGAGTTCCGGATCCGCGGTGTCACCACCAATATCCCGTTCCTGCTCGCGGTACTCGGCGACGACGATTTCACCGCCGGCCGCATCACCACATCGTTCATCGACGAGCGTCCGGAACTGCTGGCCACCCGCGAATCCGCCGACCGCGGT
>NZ_BDCJ01000027.1 GCF_001613445.1 Nocardia grenadensis NBRC 108939 | reverse complement strand
ATCACCATCACGACGCACCACCCGCTCCGGCGGCAATACCTGTCCACCGGCGAGATCGACATTATCGGTGATATCCAGCAGACCCGAGATGAAGGTGCGGTAGCACTCGATCCCCTCGGCCATCCGGGCCTGCCGGTCGGTCGCGGCGTCGCCGGTGGTGGCCGGCGGGCGTTTCACCACGAAACCACCCTTCGCCCCCACCGGCACGATCACCGCGTTCTTCACCGCCTGCGCCTTCACCAGACCCAGGATCTCGGTCCGGAAATCCTCCAACCGATCCGACCACCGCAAACCACCACGCGCCACCGCACCGAACCGCAGATGCACACCCTCCACCCGCGGCGAATACACGAAGATCTCGTACTTCGGCCGCGGCTGCGGCAGTTCGGCGATCTCCTGCGGTTCCACTTTCACCGAAATGAAATCCCGGGGAGCGCCATCGGTATCGGTGACGTAGTAGTTGGTGCGCAGGGTGGCGCGGATCAGACCGAGAATGGCCCGCAGAATGCGGTCCGCATCCAAGCTCACGACCTGATCGATCCGCTCGTGCAGACGCTCCTCGAGCTCGGCGGCCTGTTCGGTGGAGTGGCTGTCCGGATCGAACCGGGCGGTGAACAACTGCGCGAACAGTTTCGCCGCATCGGGATAGGTGTGCAGCACCCGGGCGATATTGACCTGGCTGTACGGGAATCCGGCCTGCTGCAGGTACTTCGCGTAGGTCCGCAGCACGGCGACCGCCCGCCAGGACAGTCCGGCCCGCAGCACCAGCTCGTTCAGGCCGTCGGCTTCGGCCCGGCCGTACCAGAGCGCGTCGAAGGCGGCGGTGAACCGGTCGCGCACCCGATCGGCGGCGGCGACCTTGCCCTTGGGCGCCGCGAGCGTATCGGGCGCCACTTCCAGCAATTCGGCGTCGAGATCCTGGTCCAGCGCGCCGTGTAGCAGTTCATGGCTCGCCAGCAGGCCGAAATCGTAGATCCAGCGTTCCTCGGCGTCGTGGCCGTCGCGTTCCCGCCTGATCCGGTACGGGCGTTCGTCGAGCACCTCGACCCCGAGGCTCTGCAGCACGGGAAGCACCTGGCTGAGCGAAATTCCGGAGCCGCCGATGTACAGGGTGAAGCGCCAGGAGCCCGCGGGCGCGCCGGCCACCCGGTACAGATGCTGATCGATGCGTCCCGGACGCAACCGCTCCAGGCGATCGATATCGGCCAGCGCGCGCCGGGCGCTGAAATCCTGTTTGTAGCCCTCGGGGAACGCTTCGCAGTAGCGGCGCACGATCCGCGGATCGAGCACCGTCGACGCGTTCACGGCATCGTTGAGGTGGTCGTCCCAGGTGCGGCTGGCCTCGGCGAGCAGGTTCTGGATCCGGCGCCGCTCGTCCTCGGAGATCTCCTCGGCCGCTCCCACCGGCTCCGTGGTGTCGGCGCCCGGCATCCGGATGGTGAAGTAGACGCTGGCGAGTTCGCTTTCGCTCACCCGGGCGGAGTAGTCGATCGAAGCGCCGCCCAGCTCGCGGACCAGGATGTCCTGCATTTCCAGGCGGACAGCGGTGGTGTAGCGGTCACGGGGCAGGTACACCATGGCGGCGACGAACTGGCCGTAGGGGTCGACCCGGAGGAACAATCGCACCTGCCGCCGCAAACCGACATTGAGTACCGCGGTGGCCGTTCGGCGCAGGGTCGCGGCGTCGGAGGAGAACAGTTCGGTGCGCGGGAAGCCCTGCATCACTTCGAGCATGGCCTGGCCGGAGAACGAGTCGAGGTCGAAACCGCTGTCGGTGATGGCGGCGCGGACCCGCTGCCCCACCACCGGTATGTCCAGGACGTTCTCGTGCAGCGCGGTGACCGTGAAAACACCGACGAACAGGTGCTCGCCTCGGACCTCGCCCGCGCTGTCCAGATCGGCGACACCGATGTAGTACGGGTACACCGCGCGCCGCATGGTCACCGGGATCAGTCCCTGGGTCATCCGCAGCAGCCGCCGGGCGCCCGCGGTGATCGGGACCTGGAAACCGGTCGCCGTGCCCGGGTGCAGCACACCCAGTTCGGAATCGGCCACCGGGACCGGCAGTTCCGCATCCGGTTCGAGCCGGTAGCACGCGTATCCGAGCATGGTGAAGTTGTCGTCGGCCAGCCATCGCAGCAGGCGTGCGCAATCGGCGGGTTCGATATCGGCTTCGACCGCGGCCGCGGAATCGCCGGCCTGTTCCAGCCGGGTCGCCAGTTCGTCGACAATGGCATGGATCGCCTGCGTATCGCTGCTCACCTGCCGAACGTCCTTGATGACGTCCGGTACGGCGGCGGCGATCTCGTCGAGCAGTTGGGCGCTCGTCGCCGGGTGTAGTTGCAGGTGGATCCAGGATTCGCGACCGTCTCCGGTGCCGTTGCGCCGCAGGTCGGCCTCGTGTAGGCGGGCTGCGGTGAGGGTGCCGCCGGAATCCCGTTCCACCGTGAAGATGGGATGGATGACCTCGCTGATGGTGCCGCCCATCCGGCCGAAAAGCGCGGTCACCGAATCGACCAGCATGGGCATATCGTCGGTGACGATCTGCACCGCGGCGCCCAGCCCGGACCCGTCGTCGGGATGGTGGACCCGGACCAGGCCCTGACCCGGCTGCCGGGTCAGGGCCAATGTCAGATGGGCACGGAAGGTCAGGGTGGGTGCGGTGATCTCACAATCGGCGTCGTCGGTCTCGACGTGCCGGAAATAGCCGTCCTCCAAGGCGCCGAGGTCGGCTCGTAGCGTGTCCGGCAGTTCGGCAGCCCATGCCTCACTGGACAATTCGGACGAGACCGTCATTTCCCACTCCCTTGAATCCGGTTGTTTCTCGGACACACCGACACCGCCCCCGAGGGTAGACCCGAAGCCGGGCAGCGGGAAAAGTCTCGCGGCGTTACCCGCGGGTCAGCTTACGATGTGTCACTCGATGCGGCCGTGCGGCTTCCGGGCCGAGGCGTTCGATCTTGTTGGCCTCGTATGCTTCGAAGTTGCCCTCGAACCAGAACCATTCGGCCTCGTTGTCGGCATCACCTTCCCAAGCGAGGATATGCGTACAGGTGCGGTCCAGGAACCACCTGTCGTGGGAAATGACCACGGCACAGCCCGGGAACTGCTCCAACGCGTTCTCCAGCGACCCCAGGGTTTCGACGTCGAGGTCGTTGGTGGGCTCGTCGAGCAGGATCAGGTTGCCGCCCTGTTTCAGGGTGAGCGCCAGGTTCAACCGGTTGCGTTCACCACCGGAGAGCACCCCGGCCGGCTTCTGCTGATCCGGACCCTTGAAGCCGAAGGCGCTCACGTAGGCGCGCGAGGGCATCTCCTGCTGGCCGACCTCGATGTAGTCGAGCCCGTCCGAAACCACCTGCCATACGGTTTTGTTGGGATCGATACCGGCGCGGGACTGGTCGACATAGCTCAGCTTGACGGTCTCGCCGACCTTCACCGTGCCGCTGTCCGGCTGTTCCAGGCCGACGATGGTCTTGAAGAGCGTGGTCTTACCGACACCGTTGGGCCCGATAACACCCACGATGCCGTTTCGGGGCAGGGTGAACGACAGATCCTTGATCAGCTGGCGGTCACCGAAGCCCTTGTCCAGGTGCTCCACCTCGACCACCACGCTGCCCAGCCGCGGCCCGGCCGGGATCTGGATCTCCTCGAAGTCCAGCTTCCGCATCTTCTCCGCTTCGGCGGCCATCTCCTCGTAGCGGCCAAGACGCGCCTTGTTCTTCGCCTGACGTGCCTTGGCGCCCGACCTGACCCAGGCGAGCTCGTCCTTGAGCCGCTTCTGCAGTTTCTGATCCTTCTTGCCCTGAACAGCGAGCCGCTCGGCCTTCTTCTCCAGATAGGTGGAGTAGTTGCCCTCGTAGCCGATCGCCCGGCCACGGTCGAGCTCGAGAATCCAGCCGGCGACATTGTCCAGGAAGTACCGGTCGTGGGTGACCGCCAGGACGGCGCCCGGATACTGCGCGAGAAACTGCTCGAGCCAGAGCACACTCTCGGCGTCGAGATGGTTGGTGGGCTCGTCGAGCAGCAGCAGGTCGGGCTTGCTGAGCAGCAATTTGCACAGGGCCACCCGGCGGCGCTCACCACCGGACAGGTTGGTCACCGGCTCGTCCGGCGGCGGGCAGCGCAGCGCGTCCATCGCCTGCTCCAGCTGGGAGTCCAGGTCCCAGGCGTCGGCGTGGTCGAGCTCCTCCTGCAGTTTGCCCATCTCGTCCATGAGCTCATCGGAGTAATCGGTGGCCATGAGTTCGGCGATCTCGTTGAACCGGTCGAGTTTGACCTTGATCTCGCCGAGCCCCTCCTCGACATTGCCGCGGACCGTCTTCTCCTCGTTCAACGGCGGTTCCTGCTGCAGGATCCCGACCGTGGCGCCGGGCGCGAGAAAGGCCTCGCCGTTGTTCGGCTGGTCCAATCCGGCCATGATCTTCAGCACGCTGGATTTACCGGCGCCGTTCGGACCGACAACGCCGATCTTGGCGCCGGGAAGGAAGTTCAAGGTGACATCGTCGAGCACGACCTTATCGCCGTGCGCCTTACGAACCTTCTTCATTTGGTAGATGAACTCAGCCATAGCGATCACCCTATCCGTCAGACATCGGTGCGGTTTCACACGTCGGCGTTCACGGCCTCCTCGGCGCGCGCCGCCTGCTCCACCATTGGATCGTTCAGTTCCCCCGCCGCCCCGGTTTCGGCAGACGCAGCACCGGGACCGGCGGATATATTCCCGGTCGTGGCCGGTTGTCCGCTCCGGCGGCGCTCCACGCGGGCAGTGCAGCGGGTGAGGTCCGGCCCCAGGGTATGCGCTCGCATCTCGAGATCGCGTCGCTGGGCACCCTCCCGGGTCCGGTACTCGTTCGACCGTAGCTGCCCCTGCACGATCACCGGATCGCCCCGGTGGATCGACGCGTCCACCCCGGCCACCAACCGCCGCCAGCAGCTCACCGTGAGAAAGAGCGTCCCGTTGTCCACCCATTCACCGGTTTCGCGGTCCAGCCGCCGCGCGGTACTCGCCAACCGGAAGCTGAGCATCTGCTCGCCGCCGGGAAGTTCTCGTCGCACCGGCTCGGTCACCACCGTACCGACCACGGTCGCTACTGATTCGTACATGTCCGCCCCTCCATTCGCCCCGTGCTTCCGGGCACGCACTCATCGTCGCCCGCACGACGGGCCGGTGCCGGGCGCGAATCGGATCTGTGGGCAACTCCTCCGCGACAGGGCACTTGTGGAAAGAACGGACCGCCCGATTCAGCGGCCGGCTGCCGCCATGGCGGCAGCGATATCCCGCCGGGAGCGCACGCCGAGTTTGGCCAGAATGCTCGACACATGGGATTGGACGGTGCGGCGCGAGAGAAACATCTGCGCCGCGATATCGGCATTCGAGGAGCCATCGGCCACCTGGACCGCCACGGATCGTTCGGTATCGGTCAACGACGCCCAACCCGTTTTCGGGCGATTGCGCGGGCCCCGTACGCCCCGGCGGATTCCGTACCGCCGGATCCGGGCCACCGCGCGGGCGGTATCCCACGACGCGCCCAGCCGGGTGTACAGCTGGACGGCGGATTCGAGCGCCTCCCGCGCGTCGGCCCCCCGGCCGCCCGCGGCCAGCACGATCGCCGCGCCCTCGTAGGCCTGGGCTTCGTAGAGCGGCCACTCACAGCGCGAGAATTCCCGCGCGGCGGCGAACAGCGCCTCGGGGTCGCGCTCGGCCAGCCCGCCGCACAGCTGCGCGATACCCGCGCGGGCGGCGGTCCACTGCTTGGCCACCAGATCGTCGGCCGCCGTACGCGCGCTGTGCAGCGCGTCCGTATCGCCGGTATCGAAGGCCAGGCGGGCGATATCGGGCAGGATGTAATGCAGCGTCGAGGCGCTCATACCTCCGTCGAGCTTCGCGTGGGTCTCGACGAGCAACCGCAGCGCCGGTTCCGGGTTCCCCCGGGTCTCGTGAACCAAGGCGGTGACCCACGGCTGCATATATCCGTACCCGGCGGTGCCCAACCGGTCGTCCGGAACGAGCACATCCCCGGACGGCGGCGCCCCACGGTGCATCCCGATCAGCGCCATCACACTGTGGGCGACCGGCGCGTAACCGAACACATCGGACGCCTCCAGAGCCGCCTGGCACTCCGCGATCGCCTCGTCCCAGCGCCCGTTCAGCAGGAACATGCGCGCCTTGGCCAGGAGGTTGGCCGCCAGATAGACCCCGCGCGTCCGGCGATTGTGGCCGATGGCGGTCTGCAGGGCCTCCAGGGCCGCGACCGGGCGATCGAGCTCGATCAGGCAGTGCGCGTACAGCACGTACGGATCGATCTGATCCGATCCGGCACCGTCCTGTAACACCGTGAGCGACTCGGTACTGATCTCCAAGGCTTCGTCGACATATCCCTGGGTGTAGCGCACGGCGCCGAACGCCATCAGCCCGTATCCGGTGGCCAGGGAGTTGCCCGACTGCCTTCCCAGCGCGACCGCGCGCCGCCCGGCCGCTTCGGCCTCGACGAACCGTTCGAGGAAGAAGTTGTCCAGCGCGCACAGGCCCAGGAAACGCGCCGCGTCGGAGTCGTCGAGATCGAGCGTGTTCAGTGCGGTCTCGGCTACTTCGACGGCCTCGGCCAGTCGGCCCTGGGCGTGGCATACATGGGCGAGCAACCAGCGCAGACCCGGGTCGTCGGCGTGCTCGGGCCGGTGCCGTAACGCCACGCGCAACGTGGCCTCGGCCTGGTCGGTCCGGCCGTTCCACAGCAGCGTGCGGGTCCGCATCCGGATCAGGGCGGCGCGGGTCGCCGTATCGAGCCCGGCCGTATCGACTATGCGGGTCAGCAGGCGCATGGCCAGTTCCGGGGCGCGCACGATCAGCGCGTCCGAGACGGAGAGCAGCCATTGCAGACTTGCCGGCTCTAGTTCCCGGCCGCCGATCGAGAGGTAGTAGGCGACCCGTTCGATCGGTGCGCCGGTGGTCTGCAGCACACGCCCGGCCCGGCGCAGCAGATCCGAGCGCAGGGAGGCGGGTAATCGCTCCACCAGCACGTGACGGATCAGATCGTGCCGGAAGGCGAGCTCGGAATCGACCATGGTGAGCAGTCCGGCATCCGTTGCCTCGGTGACCGCGCTCCACACTTCCATGATGTGGCCGTCCAGCACCGCGGCGAGTTCCACCACATCGACTTTCGGGCCCAGTGCCGCGGCCATGGGCAACAGGTCGCGAGTCGATCGCGACAGCGATTCGGCTCGGCGCCAGATCGCCTCGGCCAGCGAGCCGACCGGTTGCGGAGCGGAACCGGATGCGGGTTTCGCGCCCTCGGCCTCCAGCAGTGAGGCCGCCACCAACTCCGTGATGTGCAGCGGATGCCCGTACGCTCCGGCGACCTGCCGCAGCAGCGACGGCGGCGGCACCGCACCGACCATCTCCCGGACCATGGTCGTCGTCGCCGCATCGGGCAGCGCGCCCAGCCGGATGGTGGAGGCGGCGCAGGCGGTCAAGGTGGCGGTCAGTACCGCGAAGGCTGGATCGGTGGTGAAAGGCCGGGTCGCCAGTACCAGCACCAGCGGCAGCCGATCGGCGAG
Source organism: Nocardia grenadensis NBRC 108939 (assembly GCF_001613445.1). Classification (GTDB taxonomy): domain Bacteria; phylum Actinomycetota; class Actinomycetes; order Mycobacteriales; family Mycobacteriaceae; genus Nocardia; species Nocardia grenadensis. The sequence goes on along the minus strand of NZ_BDCJ01000027.1, from coordinate 52,236 downwards.
GGTGCACAGTCGGTGCAGCACGGCCAGACTGGAGCGGTCGGCCCAGTGGACATCGTCGAGCAGCAAGGCGACGGGTTGCTCGGCGCACCAGGCGCGAACCTGTTCGAGCAGGAGCTCGGCGAGCGCGAACTCGTGGGTGGCTGCGGCGTCTCCGGCCTGGTCCGCGCCATCGAGCAGGGTCCGGACCGGATCGGAATCGGTGTGTGGGTCTCCGGTGACAAGCCAGGTGGCCAACGCGGCGAACGGGACATCCTGCTGGAGTTCTCTCGCGCGACTCGTCCGCACCTGCAACCCCAGTTCGGCGAACTGCCGGGCGGCTGCACCGAGCAGCGTGGTCTTGCCGATACCGGCTTCGCCTTCCACCACGACCACGGCGCCGTGCCCCGCGACCGCGGCACGCCCACCCGAGACCAGGGCCGCGACCTCGGCGTCGCGACCGACGAACACTGTCGCGAGAGATTGCTGCACTCGCATCAGTTTAAGCATCCGGACCGTCGCACGCATGGACCTACCACCGGTGGAACTGTGATCTCCCACCGCCACTCCGTCGGAAAACAGACAATCCGGGATCGACGGCCCCGCTCACAATCACGTGTATCGCACCACGACGGCGGGTCCGGAGCACCGAAAATGTTCGGGCACCGACGGATTCGACAAGCCCGGCGCGGCTTACGCGACCATGGTCACGGTCGGCGGCCGAAAGATGGCTCGACACTGCTCCCGCCGGGGGTCGAGCGGTGAACCGACACGCCGATCAGTGTGTCAGAGCACCGGGAGTTCGGTGTTCGCGCCGCACAACACCACCACCGGCCGCTCACCCGCACGCGGTACATAGGCACCGCTGAGAATGGCGGCCAGGGCCACCGCGCCGGAGAGTTCGACGACGATCCGGAACTCCCGCCACAGATAGTCCCGCGCATCGGTGATCGCGTCATCGGTCACCAGCGCGGACCGTACACCGTAGCGCCGGGTCACATCGAGCGCGATCTCGCCGATCCGCGAGGCGCCCAGGGCATCGGCGGTGATACTGGACACCTCCACATCGACCGGCTTCCCGGCGGCCAGCGCGGAGTTCAGTGTCGGAATCCCCGCGGGTTCCACGCCGACGATCTCGCGGCGGCGCCCGCCGGCGGCGGCGATCCCGCCGATCAACCCGCCGCCGCCGACCGCGACCAGGATCGGCGGCCGGCCACGGACCTGCTCCTCGATCTCCAATTCGATCACGCCGGCTCCGGCCACCACCGCGGGCAGATCGTAGGCGTGCAACTGCAACGCCCCGCGTTCGGCGGTGAGCTCGCAGGCGTGCTCGTAGGCTTCCGCATAGGTGGTTCCGTGCCAGCGCACCTCGGCGCCGTGCGACCACATGGCGGCGACCTTGGTGTGCGGTGCGGATTCCGGGACCACCACCGTGCAGGTCTTGCCCATCCCCGCGGCCGCCAGGGCCGCCGCGATCCCCGCGTTGCCGCCCGAAGCGATCACCACATGTTCGGGACACACCCGCTCCGATAGCAGCGCGTTGTAGCTGCCCCGCACCTTGAAGGTGCCACCGTGCTGCAAATACTCGAGCTTCAGGGTGACCGGGACGGGACCGCCGGGCCCCGGTACGGCGGTGTGGAAGACCGGGGTCTTGCGAATACGTCCGGTCAGTCGCCGACGCGCCGCCCGCACATCCGACCGGTAGATACGCCGGAGGGGTGGCACCGGTGTCAGCGGGATTTTCTGCTCGGTCATCTACCTACTTGCCCGATCTCGCTTGGCCAATTGGGCGAACATGGCATTGTGCGCGGCAAGTTCCGCGTCGTCGTCGCGTTCCGCGGCGCGGTCGGTGCGCCGGGCCAGCCGCGCGTCGCTGCGCGACCACTGGACCAGTAGCGCCAGCATGACCACTACCAGTGGGACCTCACCGGTGGCCCACGCCAGACTGCCCCCGGTGCGCTGATCGCCCAGCAGATCGATGGGCCAGCCGAGGTCGAGGCTGCGATAGAACCAGCCGGCCAGCACCGTGCTCGTGCCCATCAACACCACCCCGAAGAAAGCGTGGAAGGGCAGCGAACCGAACACCATGGCCAGTCTGGTCAGCGGCTCCACCCGCCGCGGTTTCGGGTCGATCCCGATCACCACCCAGTAGAAGAGATAACCACTGAGCAGGAAGTGCAGGTTCATCAGCAGGTGCGCGGTATGGGAATCGGCGTAGGTGTCGAAGATCCCGCCCAGGTACAGCGCATAGAAACCGGCCACGAACAGCACCGAGGCCACGATCGGCTGGGTGAGGAAACGGGAGACCGGGTTGTGTACCGCGGCCAGGATCCACTCTCGAGGGCCCGGGGCCCCGTCCCGGCCGGCCGGCGGCAGCGCACGCAACGCGAGCGTCACCACGCCCCCCAAGGCCAGCAGGATCGGGGTCAGCATCGACAGCGCCATATGCGCGCCCATGTGCACGCTGAACATGGCGGGCGCGTACCGGCCGACTCCCGACGAGGTCGTGAACAGCAATACCGCGCAACCGAGCAGCCACGCGACGGTCCGGCCGGCCGGCCACGCGTCACCGCGTGCCCGTAACCGTCGGACACCCAGCAGATAGAGCACCGCCAGCACGATGGCGAGCGTGCCGAAGATCAGGTCGAAACGCCAGTCGAAGAGCAGCCGCGCCACCGTAGGCGGACCGTCGAGGTTGTAGCCGAGCTCGACCTCCATCGGGGTGGGCACGCTCGTCGGCGGCGGTGGCGGGGTCCGGCCCAGTCCCACCGCCAGGCCCATGGTCGCGGCGAAGACGAGCAGCTCCACACTCGCGAAACGGGCGAGCGCGCGCCGGTCGTCCGGGTCGGCGGCCAGCGCCGGCAGCGCCGCGCGTCGCTGGAACCAGCCGAAGACGCCGAGGATCACCAGCGCCGCGGCCTTGGCCAGTACCAGTCGGCCGTAGGTACTGCTGAACAGCTCGTCCCAGGGCACGCGTACCCACGAGTTGACCACACCGCTGACCGCCAGCACCCCGAAGGAGACCAGGGCCACCGCGGAGAAGCGCCGGGCCGCCAGGGCCGTATGGGTGCCGTCCCGCAGCGCATGGACCAGCAGCGCGCCCAGGCCGCCGATCCAGACCGCGGCGGCGATCAGGTGCAGGATCAAACTGTTGGTGGCCACATCGTGGGCGCCGCCGGACGCCGAATGTCCGGTCAGCGCCAGCGGCATCATCACCACGACCGACGCGCCGAACAACACCGGCGTCCAGCCCCAGCGCAGAGCCAGCCGGCAGCCGATCGCCAGCAACAGGGCACCGATCGCGGTCAACCGCCAGGTACCGGCGAGCTCGATCCCACCGGCGATCCGCCACAGATCCCGGGGTGCCAGGATTTCGGTGACCGGCCGGCCGGTGCTGTCGGAGACGGTCAGCGGTACCAGCAGCGCGGCGCTCACCGCCCAGGCCACCGCCAGATTCGAAGCCCGCCGCACCGCGCGGTAACCCCCCGTGTCGAGCAGGCCGCCACGCTGCGGCGGCACCAGGAAGGCCGCGCAGAGCAGCGACCCCACTGTGAAGGCCGCGAAGAGATCGGCCAGTGCCCGGAGCGCGGGCAGGCCGTAGGTTGTCAGCGGACCCGGATCGGGAATCCCCAGCAGGCTCAGCGCCTGGGCGGCCGATAGGCCCACCACCAGCATCGATACCAGTGCGGCCAGCGCCGCGGCACACACGGTCAGCACCGTCGGCAGGACCGCCGGGCTACTGGGCCGACCGGCCTCTGTAGCGGGTTCGGCGGCGGGAGCCTGGGCTGACGACATAGGTTCGAGAGTAGTTCGATGGGCACAGTTCGGCCCGCCGGGGCCGTTTCGGGGCAGCCCAAATCAGACGATCCGGTCGATCGCTACACTTTTCAGCTGGACAGCGCGGCCGTTGTCCGCCATGGTGGAACCACTGCCTCCGTAGCTCAGTTGGATAGAGCAAGGGCCTTCTAATCCCTAGGTCGCAGGTTCGATTCCTGCCGGGGGCGCTCCACCCACCCGACTGAGCTGTTCGGGCCAGTCGGAGTGGGTGTACCCCTCCCGGCGAGCGTCAAACACACAATCCCGGTGGGCGAGCCTGCGCCTACACGCCGGCCGTGCGCGTCCACGGCCGACCCGCCACTCCGGTCCTGCGCGGGCTGCGGGCGGGCCGTGACCGGCGGTGCCCTCTAGGGTGTCGGGAATGGGTTTGCCTTCGCCTACCGCCGAGAGCCGCGCCGTGGTGACCGGCGCTTCGTCCGGAATCGGAACCGCACTGGCCGCCGAACTGGCCCGCCGGGGTCATTCGCTCATCCTGGTCGCGCGCCGCGGCGACATCCTCGACGACCTGGCCGGTCGGCTCACCCGGGATCACGGCGTCACCGCCGAAGTCCGCGCCGTCGATCTCGCCGACCGGGCACAGCGGGCTCCGCTCACCGAGGAACTCGCGGGCCGGGACATCTCGATCCTGTGCAACAACGCGGGCATCGCGACCTTCGGCCCCCTCGCCGCCCTCGATCCCGCCTACGAACGCGATCAGCTGGAGTTGAACGCCGTCGCCGTGCACGACCTGACCTTGGCCGTGCTCCCGGCGATGCTGGCCCGGCGGGCCGGTGGCATCCTGGTGAGCGGTTCGGCGGCCGGCAACATGCCCATTCCGAACAACGCCACCTACGCGGCGAGCAAAGCCTTCGCCAATACCTTCGCCGAATCCCTGCGGGGCGAGCTGAAGGGTTCCGGGGTGCACATCACCCTGCTCGCTCCCGGCCCGGTGCGTACCGAGACCCCCGATCCCGCCGACGCCTCCCTGGTCGACCGTATGGTCCCGGATTTTCTGTGGGTGTCCTCGGAGTACACGGCCCGGATCTCGATCGACGCACTGGCCCGGAACAAGATGCGGGTGGTACCCGGCCTGATCGGGAAGGGTATGAGCGCCGCCGGTAACTATGGGCCCAGGGCGGTCACCGCCCCGATCGCGGGCGCGTTCTACAAGAAGCTCGGCGGCTGAACCGGGGCCCTCCCCGGAGACTTCCCACACGGAGCGGGTACTGATTGCGCTCGGCGGGTGGCGGCGCTGATTAGGGTGGTGCGGGTGTCGGACAAATTAGTGGTGTGGATGGATTGTGAGATGACCGGGCTCGACCTGGTCACCGACAAACTGATCGAGGTGGCCGCCCTGGTGACCGACAGCGATCTGAATGTTCTCGGTGACGGGGTGGATATCGTCATCCACGCCGACGACGAGGCGCTCGCGGCGATGCCCGAGGTGGTCGCCGAGATGCACGCCCGGTCCGGCCTCACCGAAGAGGTGCGGCGCTCCACGGTCACCCTCGCCGAGGCCGAGCGGCAGGTACTCGACTATGTGAAGCAGTACGCGCCCGCCGCCCGGGTGGTACCCCTGGCCGGTAACTCCATCGCCACCGATCGTGGTTTCATCGCCCGGGACATGCCGGAGCTCGACGCGCACCTGCACTATCGGATGATCGACGTCAGCTCGATCAAGGAACTATGCCGTCGCTGGTACCCGCGGATCTATTTCGGCCAACCCGAAAAGGGCCTGGCCCACCGCGCGCTCGCCGATATCCAGGAATCCATCCGGGAGCTCGAGTACTACAGGCGCACGGCCTTTGTCGCCGCGCCGGGCCCTTCAACGGCGGAGATCTCCGCAATCGCCGCCGAGGTCAGCGCCGGTCCCCCGGGGGGAACCGGCGGCGGCACGCCCGGCCCGGTATAGGCCCGGCGACCGGCGCACCGATAACCGATTGGCTTGCGGAGGGGTAGACGCGCTACTATCTAGGCCGCCGGTGCAAATCGGTGATGGTGAGTGTAGTTCAGTTGGTAGAGCACCAGGTTGTGATCCTGGCTGTCGCGGGTTCGAGTCCCGTCACTCACCCTGGAAAGCCCGAGGGCCCATTGGGTCCTCGGGCTTTTTCGTTCGGCCGGTAATGGTCTCAGGCCTCGGGTTTGCTCGTATCGACCAGTGGGGGCGCCGCCTCGTCACGGGCGCCCTGATCCAGGCGGAAGGGCGGGTACTCGTCGCGTAACAGCGAGCCGTAGGCCTGCACCCGCAACATCCACCGGTTGATTCCCATCACAAAATCGAACAGCCCCTGGGAGTAGCGGGCCGCGAACAGCAACCCGACCAGGGCGACGAAGGTCAGCACGCCGATCAGCGGAATACCCGCGGCACCGGCCGTGGTGTCGGCGTCCTCGAAATCGACCAGCCAGGCGGCACCGGTCATACCGCCGATGATCAGATAGTGCGGAATGGCGAGCAGCCACCATTTCACCAGTACCAGCCCGCGATGCAGCGTCGGCGGATAGTCGATGTCCAGGTCCGCCGCGTAGTCGTCGTCACGGGCCAGCGAGAACGGTGGATATCTGTCGGTACCGGCAGGCGTCCAGGCGTAGAAGCTGACCCGCCACGACCACCGCATGACCCCGACGCTGTAGTCGAACAGGGCCCGAGGGTATCGACCGGTGAACAGGATCGCGAAGAACGCGATCACCGTGACCACGGCATAACCGATGTGCAGGAAGAACAGAACTATGTAGTGCGGAATGGCGAGAAGCCATTTCACGATCCACATCCAGCGCGACAGCGCGGGGTCCAGATCGCCGCGAACTCGGACCGGGTAACCGGCGGGAGCAGGCATTGTGATCAACGCTCCTTCGAGGGTGCTGGTCCGGCCGACCCAACCGGCCAGGCCGTCTCTCGATTGTGAGCTATCACACAAATTTTCGTCTTAATCCCCGCCGTACCGACATGGCATCGAGATCAATCGGCCACTCGGCCCGGTCGGCCCCGCGCGGCCTACCTGACCGGCGTCTTCTCGAATCCGTCCAGCGCGGCCAGGCGCGGCAGTGCGCCCGGATGCTGACCGTTCAGCCAGCTGATCAGCTCCTCACGGACGGCACAGCGCAACGACCACACCGCGTCCGAATCACGCCCGGTCATCGATGCCCGGACCTCGATACCGGTGGGGGTGCTGTCGGTGACCAGGAGGTTCCAGCTGCGGCCGTCCCAATCGGGGTGCTCGCTCAGGTATTCGTAGAGATGCTCACGCAGCTCGGCCACGGGGGCGCTGTGGTCCAGGTAGAGGAATACGGTGCCGGTCATCTGCGGGCCGCCACGCGACCAGTTCTCGTACGGCTTGCTGTTGAAGTACGAGACCGGCATGGTGAGCCGGCGGTCGTCCCAGATCCGGACGGTGAGGAAGGACAGGGTGATCTCCTCGACGGTGCCCATCTCCCCCTCGACGACAACCGTATCGCCGATCTTCACCGAATCACCGAAGGCGATCTGCAGGCCCGCCATGAGGTTGCTGAGCGTGGATTGGGCTGCCACACCGGCGATGATGCCGATGATGCCGGCGGAGGCGAGCAGCGAGGTGCCCAGCACACGCAGCCCGGGGAACATGACCAGCATGGCGATCGCCGCCGTCGCCACCGCGAGCAACGCGGTCGTGATCCGGCGGATCAGCGTGAACTGGGTGTTCAGCTGCCGTACCCGGCGAGGATCACGGGCCCGGCGGGAGTAGCTGTTCAACAGCCCGTCGGCCACCGCGTCGACTATCCGCACCACCAGCCAGACCGACGACATGGTGACCATGGAGGCCAGCACACTGAGGATCACCGTGTCCTGGCGCAGATTCAGATCGGCCAGCGGGTAGGTGATCCGGAGTGCGGCGAAGCCGAGGAACAACTGGAGCGGCAATTGGATCCGCCGTAGCAGACCCGGGATGGCGGTCTTCGGATGCCGGGCCGACCAGTATCGAAGGCCGCGGTCGATTGCCCAGCCGAGGACGATCGTCACTGCCAGTGTGACCCCGAATACGATCAGCAGCCGTATCACGTTCTCCACCGCGCCCACTCCTTGTTACCCATCGCTCGTGCAGGTCCCCCGAACAAGGCTACAGTTCGATAACGGCGGGTCACCACCAGTCACGGGGATCTCACGCAGTGGTGGGCGGTTACTGCGGCGCACTCCCCTGCGAGTACAGCCGGATCTCGCCCGCGTCACCAAGGAACGCGTTGACCAGCATCACCTGGTCTGCCCTCAATTCGGCCGGGTCGGGCGCGGTGGTGGTGATGGAGATCTGCGGAATGGCCGCCCAGTTCACGACATATCGTTCCGGCGGCCCGTCGTCGTCGGACAGCCTGGCCAGCCGGAAGACCGAGACGGTTTTGCGTTCCATCAGGTCGCGTACCATCTCCGCGATCCGCTCGGGATCCTCCAGCGCGAACAGGAAACCGAAGGTCAGTTCCGGCGAGGAGACATAGGCGGGCACGAGCCGAGGTTAGCCCATGGATAACCGCTCGGTGTGACCTGGCCCACCGAGCGGTTTCCGGATCGGATCAGTGTCGTTTGCCGGAGGCACCGGGATCGACGGTCTCGGCATCGACGATATCGGCGTCCAGGACGACGCCGGTCTCCCGGACCGGCGGGGTGCCCGCCGAGTCCCGGCCCACCCCCACCTCGTGAGTATCATCGGCGTCCTTGCTCGCCTCGGCCGCGGCGGCATGCTCGGCGGCAGCGTCGCGTTTGGCCGCGGCGGCGGCCTCGTTCATCTCGATGGCGTCGGTGATCCATTCCCCGACCTCCCGGGTCACCTCCGAGACGGTGCCGGTGATGATGCTCGCGATATTGCCGACCCGGCGCGCCCCCGACGTGGTGAGTTCCTGGATGAGATCCTTGTTGGACTCGAATTTGCCGATCATCACACGCCCGCTTCGGTAGGACTCTGCTGACGCATCACGATAACACCGGAAGTGGGCTGTTTCCGCAGCGCAGCGGGCAGGAAGCGGGCGATCCGGGACTCCGTCAACCGCGGCGGCAGCGCCAGTTGGAAGATTTTGGCCCACACCGAACCGATCTGCTTGCCCAGCGGCCCCGTGTTGTAGGGGAGCCCGAATTTCTCGCACAGCGCGCGCACCTCCGGGGCGATCTCGGGGTACCGGTTGGCCGGCAGATCCGGGAACAGGTGGTGCTCGATCTGGTGGGACAGATTGCCGGACATGATATGGAAGAGCGGACTGCCGGAGATATTGGCCGAGCCGAGCATCTGCCGCACGTACCATTCGCCGCGGGTCTCCTCGGCGGTCTCCTCTTCGGTGAATGTTTGCACACCGGAGGGGAAATGCCCGCAGAAGATGATTGAGTACGCCCACAGGTTGCGCACCAGGTTCGCCGTCGCATTCCCGGCGAGCGTGGACAGGAACAGCGGACCGGTCAGCAGCGGGAAGGCCACGTAGTCCTTGAGGACCTGCCGGCCCGATTTACGAAGCTGCCCCTTGATCAGCGGTTTCAGGTCGGACCAGCGGCGCTTGCCCTTGACGATGTTGTCCGCTTCGAGGTCGTGCAGCATCACGCCCCATTCGAAGAAGACCATCAGCAGGAACGCGTAGAGCGGGTTGCCCAGGTAGTACGGGTTCCAGTCCTGCCCCTCGTCGATCCGCAGCACGCCGTAGCCGATATCGCGGTCCCGGCCGTGGATGTTCGTATAGGTGTGGTGCATGTAGTTGTGCGAATGCTTCCACTGGTCCGCCGGGCAGACGGTATCCCATTCGAAGACCCGCGAGTTCAGGCCCGGCTCACGCATCCAGTCGTACTGGCCGTGCATCACGTTGTGGCCGATCTCCATATTGTCGAGGATCTTCGACACACTGAGCGCGGCCACACCGGCCAGCCAGAACGGGGGCAGGAACCCCAGGTACATCAGGCCGCGCCCGGCGATCTCGAATCCGCGCTGCGCCCTGATGATGTCGTAGATGTACCCACGGTCGCGCTCGCCCAGATCGGCGACGATACGGCCGCGCAGTTCGTCGAGAGTGCGGCCGATCTCCTCGACCTGATCGGGCGAGAGGACCAGCGGTCCGTCTTTGGTCTCGGTGAGGATGGTCATCTGTTTCTCCCCTTCGCGATGTCAGATGCTCGATGTCAGATTTCGATGTCCACGTCGCCGACGGCGGCCTGGACGCAGAGTTGGATCGGCTGGTCGGGGTCGGATTCCAGCTCCCCGGTGCGCAGGTTGCGGGTGCAGCCGCTGCGCCGGACCGAGGTGCAGGAGAAGCAGATACCCATCCGGCAGCCGAATTCCGGGCGCAGGCCGGCGCCCTCGGCCTGCTCCAGCAGGGACGACCCGGTGTTCTCCGCGGTGACGCCGCTGGCGGAGAAGGTCGTGGCCCCTTCCACGTCCGCGTCGTCCACGGGCGCGGCGGTGGCGACGAACTCTTCGGTGTGCAGACGTTCACTCAGGTCCGCGTCCGTGTAGACCGCACGCACCGAGTCCATCAGCGGCGGCGGACCACACAGGTAGGTCTGCGCGTCGGCGAACCACGGTGCCACCCGCGCGAGTTCGTCGTGATCGAAACCCCGGCCGTCGCGTTCCGGATAATGCAGCTCGACCGCGATATTCGGGTGAGCGGCAGCGATTTCGGCCAGTTCCGCGCGGTGGGGCACCAGCTCCGGCGAGCGCGCGTAGTGCAGGAAGACGACCTCACCGGGGTATTTCTCGTCGACGAGGGTGCGCAGCATGGACAGCACCGGCGTGATCCCGCTCCCGCCGCTGATCAGCAGGACCCGCTCGGGCCGCTGGTCCGGCAGATGGAAGACGCCGGAGGCCGGTTCGAGATCCACGATCATGCCGGGGCGCGCGTGTTCGTGCAGGTACCGCGACACCAGACCGTGTGGATGCACCCGGAGGGTCAGGTCGAGGCGGCGGCGATCGTGCTGGGAGTTCACCGGCGAATAGCAGCGCAGGTGGCGGACTCCGTCGATCACCACACCCAGCTGCAGGAACTGGCCCGCGCGCAGCCCGTCCCACTGCCGGGTCGGGCGCAGACCCAGCGAGATCGTTCCGGGAACCGAGCGGTCCACGTCGACGACGCGGGCCCGCATATCGCGGACGGTCAGCATCGGGCGTACCAGTTCCAGATACCGGTCCACCGGATGTGGCGTGGTCAGGGTCTGCACCAGATCGAGGAGGGCCACCATGGGAGTTCTCCATCCCTGTCTGTCGGTCGTGCCACGAGTTCGAACTTGTTTCGGTGTACGCCTGTACACTCAACCAGTGTGCCGGATACCCCGCGGGAACTGTCAACCAGTAATAGGTGTGACGCGGGCGACAAGAGGGAGATGAGGGAATGGTGAACGGCTGTATGCTCACTGAAATGACCGATCAGGGAGCAAGCCGCGTCGAGCGCAAAGAGCGCACCCGGCAGGCCCTGCTCGCCGGCACGCTGGCACTGGCCGCCGAACGCGGTTTCGGTGCGCTGAGCCTGCGCGAGATCGCCCGCTCCGCCGGAATCGTCCCCACCGCCTTCTACCGGCATTTCGACTCCCTGGACGACCTGGGCGCCACCCTGGTGGACGAGGGCGTTCAGGCATTACGGCTGGCTCTGCGGCAGCTGCGCCGCACCCCCGATGCCCGGCTCTCGGAAACGGTGCGGTTCGTCTTCGGTGAAGTCGCCCAGAAGCGGGAGCTGTACGGCTTCCTGATCCGGGAGCAGCGCGGCGGGAGCCCGGCGCTGCGTTCGGCCATCGCGCTCGAACTACAACTGATCGTGCGCGAGCTGGTGGCGGATCTATCCCGCGTCCCGGCCCTGGACGACTGGTCACCGGGCGATCTGGAGGTCGCCGCCGACCTGCTGGTATCCACCGTGATCGACGGGATCGCCGACTATGTGGGCGCCACCGCGCGCGCGGAACAACCGGTGATCGACCGCACCATCCAGCAGATCCGGCTCATCGCCCTCGGTATGGGCGCCTGGAAACCCTGAGCGCGCGCCGCCGGGCCCGCGTCAGGCCGCCGGTGCCTGCACCGGCTCCTTACTGCCCGAAGCGTTCGGTGACGGTACGAACAGCAGGGCCACGAGCCCCGCTCCCAGCACCACCAGCAGCCCGCCGATACCGGCCCGGTCCGTCCCGAAACCCCAGACGAACAGGCCGAACAGGGTGGGTGCGAGGAACGAGGCGGCCCGCCCGGTCGTGGTGTAGAGACCGAACAACTGCCCCTCCCGCCCGGGCGGTGTCAGCCGGGTGAGGAAGGACCGCGCCGACGCCTGCGCCGGGCCGACGAACAAAGTCAGCGCCAGGCCGAAGATCCAGAACATCACGACGCCCGACACCACCAGCAGCACCGCGCCGCACACCACAGCCGACAGCAGCGATACCGCGATCACCCGCTTCGGCCCGACCCTATCGTCGAACCGGCCGGCCACGACCGCCCCGAGCGCGGCGACCACATTGGCCGAGATACCGAAGAGCAGCACATCGGATTCGCTGATCCCGTACACCTGCACGGCCAGCACCGCGCCGAACGCGAAGACACCGGCCAGGCCGTCCCGGAAGATCGCGCTGGCCAGCAGGAACCAGATAACGGTGCGATCGAGCGCCCACAGTTCTTTCAGATCGCGCCACAGCACCCGGTAGGAGCCGAGCAGTCCCGCGCTCGCCGCCCCGGGATCGGCCCGGGTGCGCGGCACCTCCGGCACCGCGAACAGCACCGGCAGCGCGAACACACCGAACCAGACGGCGGCCAGGAGCACGACCAGCCGGATGTTCAGCCCGCCCTCGGTGCTCACCCCCAGCAGCCCCCGTTCCGGGCCGTCGCCGACGATGAACCCGAAATAACAGATCAACAGCAGGAAGATGCCGCCGAAGTAGCCCATGGCCCAGCCGAATCCGGACACCCGGCCCAGCGTGGCCGGAGTCGAGACCTGACGCAGCATCGCGTTGTAGGGCACGGTCGCGAGTTCGAGGAACACCGACCCCAGGGCGAGCAACACCAGCCCGAGCCACAGGTAGGAGTACTGATCCCGGACGAAGAACATCGCCGCCGTCAGGCCCACGACGACAGCGGTCATGATGCCGAGCGAACGTTTACGATTCGCGGTCGCGTCGAAACGCTGACCGGTGACCGGTGCGGTCAGTGCGACGACCAGTCCGGCGAGTCCCAGCGCCCACCCCAGCCAGGCGCTGGCGGAGACATCACCCGGCAGATCCTCCCCGACACTGTCGGTGAGGTACACCGCGAAAACGAAGGTGGTGATCACGGCGTTGAACGCGGCCGACCCCCAGTCCCACAGCCCCCATGCGACCACCTGCCCGCGCCCCACCCGCGCGTCCGCCTCGCTCATACCGCGCACCCTAATGGATCCGCGGCGCACCGGCCGGGGTACCGCCGACGGGCCGGTGACCGGGCCGCAGCCACGGTCGAAATACGGCGAGGTAGCGGGTTGATCACGTCTGGGTCCGTCGAATGTACGGACACGGAGCGCAAACCCTATAGTCGGAGAATGTCTTTCGACTCGAAGTGCGCCATCAGGGACTCGAACCCCGAACCCGCTGATTAAGAGTCAGCTGCTCTGCCAATTGAGCTAATGGCGCGTGCTCCGCTGTGCGGTGCGGGACAGACATTAACAGGCTCGGGCCGCAGAAGTGAAATCGATATCCCGTCGGGCGGGTGTGAGCCGGCCGACACCGTAACGATCGGCGCCCGGAACTCTATGTGTAGTTGGGCCGTGACGCCGGAAGTGATCGTGGCGGTTGGGATCACCTCGGCGCGGCTGGCAGAATGATGAACGTGGTCTCGACCGATCCCGCTGCCGTGGGTCGAGGTGAGCAGGTGATCGGTCGGATCCGAAGCCGTCGGCGCGTAGCGGGTGCGCCGAGACTTGAAACGGGGTTGATATGCATATTGGTGATCGGCGCAGGCCGGTCCGCTGGCTCTTCGGACCGCTGGCGCTCGTCGCGCTCGTCGTACTGGCGCTGACCGGTTGTTCCTCGTCGGGGGCGTCGGACGGGACCGTCGCCATCGATCGCAACCCCCTCACAGAGCTCATCAAACCCAAGCTCGTGGCCCCGGTCAAGGACGGGGATATCGGCGTCTCACCGGCCGAGGGGATGAAGTTCGAGATCACCGATGGCCTGTTCACCGAAGTAGCCCTGCTCAACCCCGACGATCAGCCGGTGGCCGGGCAGCTGGCCGCCGACGGCCGCAGCTGGTCCACCACCGAGCCCCTCGGCTACAGCAAGACATACCGCCTGCAGGCCCGGGCCAACGGCCTGGGTGGCGCGTCCACCGCCGGTATGAGTTTCACCACAACCGCGCCCGGCAATGTCACCAAGCCGTACCTGGTGCCCGGCGAGGGCGAAGTGGTCGGTATAGGTCAGCCGGTGGCGGTCCAGTTCGACGAGAACATCCCCGACCGCAAGGCCGCGCAGGACGCCATCACCATCAAGACCGATCCGCCGGTCGAGGGCGCCTTCTACTGGGTGAACAATCGTGAGGTCCGGTGGCGGCCCGAGCATTTCTGGAATGCGGGCACCAAGGTGACGATCGATGTGAACGTCTACGGCAAGGATCTGGGCAACGGGCTCTACGGCCAGGACGACATCCACTCGAACTTCGTCATCGGCGACGCGGTGGTCTTCAAGGCCGACGACAATACGAAGATGGTCACCGTCGAGAAGAACGGCCAGGTCATCCGCACCATGCCGACCTCGATGGGTAAGGACGACACGCCCACCAACAACGGGGTGTACATCCTGGCCGACCGGCACGAGCATATCGTCATGGACTCCTCCACCTACGGCGTCGCGGTGAATTCGCCCGACGGGTACCGCACCGATGTCGACTGGGCCACCCGGATGTCCTACAGCGGGATCTTCTTCCACTCGGCGCCGTGGTCGTTGGGCGCACAGGGCAATACCAACACCAGCCACGGGTGCCTCAACCTCAGCCCCGAGGACGCCCGATGGGTCTACAACACCGCCAAGCGTGGTGATATCGCCATCGTGACGAATACGGTCGGCCCGGTCCTGCCCGGTACGGACGGGTTGGGTGACTGGAACATCCCGTGGGCGGAATGGAAAACGGGCAATGCCGCGATGTGACGCTCGTAGGTGACATGCCGGTGCCGGGTCCCGTCGGGGCCCGGCACCTCGCTTTTCAGCGGGCAGTTTCGTAGAGCCGCCGCACGATATCCTCGATATCGGGTTCCTCGATCGAGAGGTCGCGCACCTCGGCCCGAGCCGACACCTCGGCCAGCAACTGCGCGGCGGTGGTCGTCTCGGCGTCGAAGGCCAGCCGCTGCCGCATACCCTCCGCCTCGACCGAGACCAGGTCGGCGCCCGCGAGGCCGTCGAGGGCCGGTGCGGGTACGGCGAGGTCGACAACCAGCACCCGTTGCGCGCCCACCGTCGCCCCGAGTCCGGGTAGCGAGCCGTCGTAGGCCAATCGCCCGTGATCCACCACCAGCACCCGGTCGCAGAGCCGCTCGATATCGCCCATATCGTGGGTGGTCAGCATGAGGCTGGTGCCGCGTTGGGCGCGTTCGGCCCGCAGAAATTCACGCAGGCGCTGTTTGGAGAGCACATCCAGCCCGATGGTGGGCTCGTCGAGAATGATCAATTCCGGACTGTGCAACAGTGCCGCGGCGACCTCGGCACGCATCCGCTGTCCCAGCGACAACTGCCGGACCGGCGTATCGAGCGTATCGGCCATTTCCAGCTGGTCGACCAGCTCCGCGGTGCGCGCCTGCCCGGCCGCGGGCTCGAGCCGGTGGATCGCGGCCAGGATCGTGAACGATTCTCGCAGCGGCAGATCCCACCACAACTGGGAACGCTGCCCGAATACGACGCCGATCCGGCTCGCCAGTTCCCGGCGCTGCCGAATGGGTTCCAGCCCGCAGGTGCGCACCGAACCGGAGGTCGGCACCAGGATGCCGGTGAGCATTTTGATCGTGGTCGACTTGCCGGCGCCGTTGGCGCCGATGTAGCCGACCGCCGCGCCCCGCTCGACCCGGAAGGTCATGGCATCGACCGCGGTGACCACCTCGCGCCGTGCGCGCAGCCCCTTCCCGGTCCGGCGAGTGAAACACCGGGTCAGCCGGTCGACCTCAATGATCGTATCGCTCTTTGTGCCGCCGTATCCCATCTCAGCCACCGCCGCTCTGATAGTGCCTCGTCCCGATCCGCCACATCACCCACGCCAGCACCCACGCCCATGCCGCCGCGAGCGGCGCGCACCAGGCGAGCCAGGCCGGTATTCCGGCAGGGCCGGGGAGATCCAGTAGTGCCAGGGTCGGGAAGTAGGCGGTGAACGCCACCGGTATCGCGACGCAGAACAGCAGTTTCAACGGTGTGGGAAAGATCGACGCGGGCTGCGTCGCCGCGAAGGATCCACCGTAGGTGAAGCTGTTGGTCATCTCCGCCCCGTCGATGAGGAAGAACTGACAGCCCGCGGCCACCACGAACAGCCCGCCGAACAGGACGGTACCGCTCACCACCGTCAGTGCGATCAGCGCCACGGAGGCCGCCGACCAATCGATCTCGTTGCGTACCAGTCCGACGATCAGCACCACCAGCGCGACCGTGGCCCGGGCCAGACGGCGTAAGGAGAAATCGCTGGTGATCAATTGCAGCAGTACCGGCTGAGGGCGCAGGTGGTAGATGTCGAGTTGGCCGAGGCGGATGAGATTCGGCAGTTTGTCCAGGTGCCCGAACACCAGCTGGGCCAGCGCGAAGGCCAGATTGCTCAGCCCGAACAGCAGCAGCGCGGCGTCCAGGTCCAGACCGCCCAGCACCTTGGCCTGATGGAAGATCAGCCATACCTCGGCGAATTCGGCCAGCCCGACCATGGTCGCCCCGGCCATATCGCCGGCGAAGGACAGACGGTAGGTGCGCTGTGCCCGGATCCGGGACCGCAACACCGCCGCGTAGGGGGCCAATCGGTCGCCGGCGGGCACGCGCCGATTCGCCGGTGGGTGGACGGCGGTCTCAACCACCCTGCACCTCCAGTTTCCGCCGGCCCGCGGCCAGCAGCATCCGGCCCGCCGCCAGGACGACCAGCAGCCAGCAGACCTGTGTGCCCACCAGTTGCGCCGCGTCCCAGCCCACCACCCGGCCGGACAGCACATCCACCGGCACCTGCAACATCGAGGGGAACGGCGTGCACTCGGCGATACCGCGCAGCCAGTCCGGGAAGACATGCACCGGGACGAACAGTCCGGCGAGGAACGGGCCGCCGACCTGATAAAGCGTCCGCAGTCCCCGGGTCTCCACGACCCAGAATCCGGCGGTGGTGAGCACGAACAGGGACAGGAACGAGATGGCCGCGGCGAGAACGACACTGAGCAGCCCGAGAAGATAGGACTCGGGGGTGCGGGGTAACACCAGCCCGAAGGTGAGCGCGCCGACCAGCAGGCTCGGTATCCCCCGCGGAAGCAATGTGCACAGCGCCCGGCCGAGGTCGGCGGCGAGATTACCCAGCTGCACATCGACCGGCCGCAGGAAGTCGATGGCGATATCACCGTTGCGGATCCGTTCGGCCAGTTCCAGTTCGGCGGCCATGAACTGCAGCGCGCCGAGCAGCCCCTGGGAGATCCAGACGTAGGCGCCGATCGTGCCCGCGTCGTATCCGGCGAACCCACCGGTGGCGTCGATGGCGGCGATCATCACCGAGGCACGGACGAAACCGAACACACAGTTGGTGAACAGCCCACCGAGCATGGCCAGTTTGTACCGCCACTGTCGGCGGAACCCCGCCACCAGGAGCCGCCGGTAGACACCGGCGGTGCCCTGGAGATCGCCCACAGTGGCCGACACGGTCACCCCCCTGCATGGCGCGGACACAAAGCCGCCACCCTACCGCCGCACCCCGGGCCGGAAAAGCGATTATCGAGTGGCCCTCACAACCGCGCGGCCAGCCGGGTGCCCTGCTCGATCGCCCGCTTCGCGTCGAGCTCGGCGGCCAGATCCGCACCGCCGATCAGATGTGTCGGCACCCCCGCGGCGGTGAGTTCCGATTCGAGCTCACGCACCGATTCCTGGCCGGCGCAGACAATCACATTGTCGACCGGGATCACCCGGGGCCGCTCGCGCTTCGGACCGAAACTGATGTGCAGCCCCTCGTCGTCGATACGCTCGTAGTTCACCCCGCCGATCTGCTCGACCCCTTTGGCTCTCAGCGCCGCCCGATGGACCCAGCCGCTCGTCTTACCGAGCCTTTTTCCGAAGGCCGTGTCCTTGCGCTGCAACAGCACGACCTCGCGGGCCGCGGCCGCCGGGCGCGCGGCACGCAACTGCCCGGGTAGCTGTTCGTCGTCGGTATCGACCCCCCACTCCGCGCGCCACTCGTCCGGTTTCAGCGTGGGATGCCCGTCCACGACCAGGTATTCGCTCACATCGAAACCGATTCCGCCCGCCCCGATCACCGCGACCCGCTCGCCCACCGGTCTGCCGTCCCGCACCAGTTCCGCGTAGGAGAGCACCATCGGATGGTCGATCCCCGGGATATCGGGGATGCGGGGCCGGACCCCCGTCGCCAGCACGATCTCGTCGTACCGTCGGTCGATCAGTGCGGCCGCGGTGACCCGGGTGTTCACATGCACCTGCACACCGGTGAGTTCCAGTTTCCGGGTGAAATAGCGGATGGACTCGTCGAACTCCTCTTTGCCCGGAATCCGGCGCGCGATATCGAACTGGCCGCCGATCCGGTCGAGTGCCTCGAACAGGTCCACCCGGTGGCCACGCTCGGCCAGGTTCACCGCCGCCGAGAGTCCGGCCGGCCCGGCCCCGACCACCGCGATGCTCTTGGCGCGCCGGGTGGGCAGCAGGATGAGCTCGGTTTCCCGCCCGGCCCGTGGGTTCAGCAGGCATGACACCGTACGGTGCCGGAAGGCGTGATCGAGACATGCCTGGTTGCAGGCGATACAGGTATTGATCTCATCGGTGCGGCCGGTCGCGGCCTTGTCGGCCCATTCCGGGTCGGCCAGCAGTGGCCTGGCCATGGAGATGAGCTGGGCGTCGCCGCGGGTCAGGATCTCCTCGGCGATCTCGGGCATATTGATACGGTTCGACGCGCATACCGGGATCCCCACCGCCGCGGTGATCTTCGCGGTGAAGTCGACGAAGGCTGCCCGCGGCACCGATGTCACGATCGTGGGCACTCGCGCTTCGTGCCAGCCGATATCCGTATTGAGAATATCGACGCCCGCACTCTCCAATTCCCGGGCGAGCGCGCGGATCTCGTCGAATGTCTGCCCGTCCTCCACCAATTCCGCCATCGACAAACGGAATACGATCAGAAAATCTGTCCCGACCGCCGCTCGAGTGCGCCGGACGATCTCCACCGCGAGCCGCCGGCGATTCTCGGCGGAACCGCCCCAGCGATCGGTTCGTTTATTCGTACGCGGGGCGAGGAATTGATTTATGAAATAACCCTCCCCACCCATTATTTCGACCCCGTCGTATCCTGCGAAACGGGCCAGTTCTGCGCACCGGACGTAATCGTCGATCGTCCGCCGAATTCCACGGTCGGAAAGAGCGCGGGGCCGGAACGGATTGATCGGCGCCTTGATCGAAGAGGCGGACACGCTGCCGGGAACATAGGCATAGCGCCCGGCGTGCAGGATCTGCAGCGCGATCTTGCCGCCGGCCTCGTGCACCGCGCGCGTGATCGTCCGATGACGGTAGGCCTCGGTGCGGTTGGTCAGTTTCGCCCCGAACGGCAACAACCATCCGGTGCGATCGGGGGCGTAACCACCGGTGATGATCAGGCCGACGCCACCTCGGGCACGTTCGGCGAAGTAGGCGGCCAGCCGGTTCGTATCCCAGGCCCGGTCCTCCAGGCCGGTGTGCATGGATCCCATGACCACCCTGTTGCGCAGTGTGGTGTGTCCGACCTGGAGCGGGGTGAACAGCTGCGGATAACTCGGCGTCGAGTACATCGCGGGCCCTCTTTCCGATATCGGTCCGGCTCGGCGGCGACCCGGCCGCCGGGCCTGCAGGACCTCATCACACCATTTCGCCGCGGCGCCGTTCCACCCCCGGAGCACGCCGCCATCGGAAAGCCGGTCGGCGCCGGGGCCGCGCGCCCCCGCCTACACCGGCGCGACCACCCCGTTTTCTATCACGGACCCGTCACGAGCACCTGAATCCACCGTTACCGACCAGAAATTTTGTGGTCTGCACCACAAGACGTTTAGAACCATTTCCCCAGGTCGTCGCGACGATACAACGTGTTCATTTCCCGCTTCAAGATCGCACTTATTATTTTCTCAGGCTCCGTTTACCCGCTGTTCACCTGCTGTGACCATTCTGAGATCCGGTCATAAACGACCTGAAGTTCGGCTAGTCCGCGCAGTTGTGGACACAGGGTTGGAAACAACCGCGAAACTCGCCGGCGCGACAACCACAAACGGTATCGCGATAGTCGAACTCGAGTCCACTCGACTTCACCACAGTGTGGAGTTCCTGCGGGCGCTACGGACCGGGAAACCACTCGGTAGCCGCGATATGCGCCATCCGGACCCGGACCGGCCTGCGTTCGGTGTCACACAAAAGAACCCGACAACAGCACAGTCATGTTTTCCGGTCGCGGGCCACCTGTCCGCACCGAAGATCCGTGCTGCCCGAACCGGGCCGGATCCCGAGACCGACAAGGAACCGAATCCGATCATGCCTTCCCACAGTTTCACCAGCCTGCGCCGTCGTACCAAACGTGAAGTCTTCGGCTTCGCCCTCGCCTCGGCCGGCATCGTCGCCGTCACCGCATCCTCCGCGGCCTCCATGGCCGACGACAGCTCCGCCAACCGGGTTGCCATGGTCGCCGAGCAGGCGCCCGCCCCCGTGACCAACGAAGCGACCGCTATCGCCGCGCCCGCCGCGCAGGCCGAGATCATCCCGGCTCCGGCGCCGGTCCCCGAAGCGCTGGCTGTTCCGGCTCCGGCCCCCGCCCCCGAAGCGGCACCCGTGCCGGCGCCCGCTCCGGTGTACCCCAACAACCTGGACGGCTGGATTCAAGAAGCCATGGACATCATGGCCGCGAACGGGATCCCCGGCAGTTTCGACGGCATCAAGCGCAACATCCTGCGGGAATCCTCGGGTGACCCGGGCGCCATCAACCTGTGGGACTCCAACGCCATGATGGGCATCCCCTCCAAGGGCCTGCTCCAGGTGATCGACCCCACCTTCGCCGCGTACCACGTGCCCGGCACCCCGTTCGATGTGTGGAACCCGGTCTCCAATATCGCGGCGGCCTGCAACTACGCCGCCCACCGTTACGGCTCCATGGACAACGTCAACGGCGCGTACTGAGTTGTCTGCCCCGCCTTCGGCGGGGCGGGCCGGGGCCCTGTGACCCCGGTTCTTCAACGCCGCCGCTCAGTCGCTCCAGAACCGGGGGCGGGCCCCGGCCGACAAGGCCGACTCTCGGGAGAAGCGGCCGGCGGAGATGGGTCCGGTACGTGACCCCGGGAAAATTTCATGATCGGCGGGGTGGCGCAACGGTGCGCCGGCCGCGGCGGAACCCCGGATGACGGGACCAGTGGTGAGGGTCCCGGACATCCCGGCCCGGGACAACGTCGTCCCAGGCCACGGCCGCTACCCCCGCAGATCGTCCGCGCCGTGCAACGACGCACGATCGCGGCAGCCCGCCGAACCGGCGGGAAACCACAATGAGGTGGGTGCGCGATGCCGTCCGATCCGGGCGGCATCGCGCATTTTCGGCTCGGACCGCCACGCGTCGGGCGGCGGAGGCGGATACCGTTCTCCTGATTCCGGATTCCGCGAACCTTTTACACTTGCTCATGGCCGATTACGCGCACTCCCCGGCCGCGGAGGCCGGCCGGGCCGCCAAGGCGCGGCAGCTGGCCGGCTATCTGTGGGACCGGGACATCTCGGGCTCCGAACTGCTCGGCATCGCCGCCGCGGTGCGGCGCAAACTCGCCCGGGCGGCCGGCGCCAACCCACCGGGCACCGAGGAGACCTGGCGTTCGGTGGCACGTCTGCTGGACGAAAAAGCGGCATGGGCGGCGCGGCATCCCGACCATCCGGCGGCCGCGCGGCACCATACCGACGAGAAGCTGCTCTGGGTGAAACCACCGGTCGCCCCGTGGTGACAATCGCTCCACTCCCCCACCGACCTCGCGGCCTATGTGACCGAGCAGGTCACGTAGGCCGCATACCGGACGAGCTGGTGGGAGCAGTACACCGGCGTCCGGGTCTCACCACCAGCCGGTGGCCGCCCCGACCTGCCGCTCCAGCTCCGGAGCGAGGGTCCGGGCGTAGCTCGCGCTGAGATGGTGCTCGTCGTGATAGACGAGCACATTGCCTTCCACCACCCGGCAGATCTCCGGTCCGCACACCGAATCGGTGAGATCCAGCAGCCGCATGTTCGGGAACGCCGCGGCATGCACCAGCGCCGGGTTCACCGGTGCCAGCGCGGTCGCACGCTGCATACCGCAGGTGGCGCTGTCACCACCGGCGGCCAGGCAATCCACGGCGCTGTAGCGAACACCGGTCGGGCTGCGCAGCCACGGGGTGTCGCGGATGGCGAGCACATTCAGGTGGCGTTCGGCCAGCGCCGCCCACACATCCAGGTACTCGGCCGGGACCACGTCGCCGCCGCTGGGCCAGATGGGCGCGGTGGCGGTGGTGAACACCCAATCCGGCGGGTCGGACGCGAGCAGGTCGATCACCTGCCGGGACCAGTCGCGGCAATCGGAGATATCCAGGCCGCGGTACTGGGCGTCGTCACGGATGTTTAGTGAACAACCCATCTTCAGATAGACGACGACCTTGATGTCGTGCACCTGGGCCAACGCGTCCATGGCGGGCATCCAGTGCTCGGCGTGCGAGTTACCGACCATGGCGATGGTCCGCGACCCGTTGGGGTCGCCGTAGGTGCAGGTCACGACCTCTTTGTTGAACCAGTCGGAGATACAGCCGTCGCGGGTGGGGGCCGGCAGATCGTTGGACGCCTCCAGGATGGACGGACGCAGTTTCGCCACCGGGACGGCCGCGCCGGCGAACAGCGCCTCCGCACCCGGGTAATCGTTCACCGGTAGCGCCTCCACCGGTTCGGAGGGTGTGCGGGCCATCACCACCTGCCATGAGATGCAGGAGCCGAGAACGAGCGCCCCTACCAGGCTCACCGCCACGGCCGGGATGCGACGCTGCCAGACCGGGGTCACCGTGGCCCGTCCGGAACGCAACCGCAGCGGCTCCTCGACGAACTTGTTGGTCAGCACCGCCAGCACCAGCGACGCCGAGATGACCAGCAGGCCGCCGCTGAGGCCGGCATGCGGTTTCCCGGTCTCCACCAGGTAGTAGATGAGCAGCGGCCAGTGCCACAGGTACAGCGAATAGGCGATGGACCCCAATTCGACCATCGGGCGGGACGCGAGCAGTCGCGAGACGACCGACCGCCAGCCGTTCTCGGTGCGGACACCGGCGACGATCAGCGCCACCGCCGCGCCCACCGGGAACAACGCGGCCGGCCCCGGGAACTGGCGGGCGCCGTCGAAGAGCATTCCGCATACGAGCACCGCTGCGAGTCCGGCGGCGGCGAGCAGCGTCAGCAGGACGCGCGCGGCCCGGCCCGCGGTGATCCGCAGCCAGGGCAGCACGGCGGCCAGCAGCGCACCTGTCAGCAACTCCCAGGCGCGGGCGGCGCTGTCGTAGTAGGTCCATTCCTGGGACACGGTCGACCACACGGCGGCATAGACGAAGGAGCCGGTGCCCAGGACCAGCGCCAGTACCGCGATCGCCGGCCGCACCGCCGAGACGCGGCCCAGCCGGACGCACACCCAGCCGAGCACCGCCAGCAGTATCGCGATGGCGAGGTAGAACTGGCCCTGTACCGCCATCGACCACATATGCTGCAGCGGGCTCACCGAGGGGTCGGCGGCCAGATAGCTTTCGGAGGCCTGCGCCAGGTACCAGTTCTGGTAGTAGAAGGCGGTGGCGATGGTCTGACCGGACATATTGGCCCAGGTCGAATACGGCCGGTACAGCACAGTGACGACCGCCACCAGGGCCAGCACCACCATCAGGGCCGGTAGCAGCCGGCGGGCGGTCCGCACCGCCGTCTGCCGCAGTCCCACCGCGCCGGTCCGTTCCACCTGACGCAGCAGCATGCCGGTGTAGAAGAAGCCCGACAGGACCAGGAAGATATCGACTCCGCCGGAGACCTTGCCGTACCACACGTGGAACGCGACGACCAGGGCGATCGCTATCCCGCGCAGGCCGTCCAGATCCAGCCGGTAATCGGCCGGGCGGGCCGCGGCCGCGGGAGGTGGCGCGGACGGGCCACCGGTGACGTCACTGTCCTTGATTCGCAACAACTGCTTTCTCCGACCTATCTCTTTCTCCGGCCGACCCGGGACGAGTCGAGTAACAGCAGCGGAGTACGAGCCTCGGACATAGCAGAATCCCTATCACAGTGTCTTGTCCACGGCGAAACCTCCCCTGACGGCGCGAGAACTTCGCCACTCCGGCGCGGTGCGCCACAGCATCCGGGGAGTACCCAACTCCGCATCCATTTTCCCCTGTCTTATCCAGGCCATACGAGTTGACAATCGACCCGCCCCTCACAACAGTGGAAGCCGCGCGTTCTCGTCGAACGCAGATCCACTCCCCAGCAGACATAGAGGAATTCATGAACGTACGCCAGCTCTATGTCAGCGCCGCCGCCGCGGGGCTGACTCTTCTGGCCGCTCCCGCCGCGAGCGCCGCCGGCCCGATCGGACTGCCCTCCCTGGCAGGCACCGGTTCCTCCGCGGCCGACGCCGTGCTGGGCGCGACAGGTTCGGCTCAGCTGACGCAGACCGGTTCGGCCGGCGGTGCCTTCAAGAACTGTGACGAAGCACGCGCCGCGGGTCGGGCGCCGATCTTCCGCGGTGAGCCCGGTTTCGCTCCCCACCTGGATCCGGACGGCGACGGGTTCGCTTGCCCCACCGTCTGATCCGCGGGTACTGCGCACGAACACCCGGTGACAGAGCTTCTGTCACCGGGTGTTCTGCATTCCGGGCCGATTCCCGGATCAGCGCAGGATCTTGAACAGCAGCGCACCGGCCACCAGCGCGCCGATACCGATCAGGGTGTACTTCACCTTCGGCTCGTTCACCTTCGCCAGCGCCAGCTGCTTGGTCCCCTCCGCGATCCGCTGCGGATCGGCCCGCACGGCGATCTCGTCGAGAGTGCTGGCCAACCGCTCCCGCGCGGCCTCGATCTCCTGCTCGATCCGCTCGGTATCCTTTGCCACCTTCACGCCTCCTGTAACTGGTCTGCCGCGCTCGTAGGCGGCGATGTTCCACCCCTGGGCCACTGTCGTCCGCGGATCGGCCGGGGCCGGGCCCGCGCTCGAGTGTATCCGCGCCCCCCGCGCTCGCCGGTTGTTCATCCCCGCCCGCGATCCGCACGATGCGTGGCCCCGGAGACCGGGCCGGGCGGCACACCGCAGGGGCAGCCCCTTCCCGGTCGGACCGCCGCGACGAGTGCGCGGCCGGGAACACGGCGAGTCGATTACGGTAGCGAGGGTGACCGACAACCAGCGACTCTCCCCCGGCGACCCGGCACCCGATTTCACCCTCTCCGATGCCGACGGCAACGAGGTATCGCTCGCCGGCTACCGCGGCCGCAAGGTCGTGGTGTACTTCTACCCCGCAGCGAGCACCCCCGGATGCACGAAACAGGCCTGTGATTTCCGGGACAACCTCGGCGAACTGAACTCCGCCGGCCTCGAGGTGATCGGTATCTCCCCCGACAAACCGGCCAAGCTCGCCAAGTTCCGGGACGCCGAGAAGCTGAACTTCCCGCTGCTGTCCGACCCCGACCGCACGGTGCTCACCGAATGGGGGGCCTTCGGCGAGAAGACCATGTACGGAAAGAAGGTGACGGGCGTCATCCGCTCGACCTTCCTTGTCGACGAGGCGGGGAAGATCGAGGTGGCGCAGTACAACGTCCGCGCGACCGGGCACGTCGCCAAGCTGCGCCGCGATCTCTCGATCTGATCCGTGGCCACCCGGTGCGGCCCGGGTGGTCATTCATAGGAGGCGATCAGCCGCTCGTAGCCGTCGAGCAGCAGCCCCAGTCCGGTATCGAAGAACAGGGTCGCCCACTGCTGGTCGTCCTGTTCGAAGGCCTGGGCCCGCACGGCCGCGGTGAGGGCGGGGAACCGGCCGGGGTCCAGCCGGTCGATGATGCCCCAATCTCCCTCCGATCCTTCTTCTTCCGCCTTGATCTCCGCGGCCAGTCGGGCCCGGCCGATGATGTACAGCGACAGGTTCATCACCAGCTGTAGTTTCAGTGCCTCGGGTATCCGGGTTCCGCCCAGCGCGGCCAGGCCCGCCTCCAGCCAGGCCATATTGTTGGGTCCCAGCGGCGGCGCGCTCATCCGCACATTCAGCCAGCCGGTATGCCGGCTGATGACCTGGTATTCCGCCCGTGCCCACAGTTCCAGCGCCTCGCGCCACGGCGTACCCGGCGGAATCTCCGGGGGCATGCCGACCACTCGGTCCAATGCGACCTCGAGCAGTGTCGCCTTGCTGTCCACATAGCGGTACAGCGACATCGCCGTGAAGCCCAGCCGCTCGGCGACCTTGTTCATCGAGAGGGCTTCGAACCCTTCTTCGTCGGCGAGTTCGATGGCGGTGTCGACGATCTGTTCCAGGCTCAGTCCGCGCCGCGGACCTCGGGTGCCGGTCGGCGCGAGCCCCCACATCAGTTCTACGGCCTTGGACAGCGGCGGGCTGTCCTGGCCCGCGGCCCACGGACCGGTGTTCTTCTCGCCTGGTGGATCCGTTTCCGGGCCGGGCCCGTCCGCACCTGCGCCGGCTCTCGCCATCGACTTCCTTCCCGTTGCGGTCCGCGGCGGCGGGCAGCGTCACCCACGCGCCGGCGCCGGCCGGTCCGGCCGGTGGCGTCGTACTCGAGCACCTACTACACCACCCGGAGTACACGGCTTGCGCTCCACCCCGAACTGTGTACTGTTTAAACAGAATTTATGTCATATACAGTTTACTGAACACGCAGTTTCGGGACGGAGTCGACACATGACCGCACCACCCGCCATCTCCCTGGCCGGCCTCACCAAGACCTTCGGCGACCATCACGTCCTCGCCGGTATCGACCTCGAAATCGCGACCGGATCGGTGTTCTCCCTGCTCGGCCCCAACGGCGCCGGGAAAACCACCATGGTGCGCATCCTCGCCACCCTGACCGCCCCGGACAGCGGAACGATCCGGGTGGCCGGCCACGATGTGGTCCGTGAACCCGACCGCGTCCGCGCGACCATCGGAGTCACCGGCCAGTACGCCGCGCTCGACAAGGTGCTCACCGGGGCCGAGAACCTGCACATGGTCGGGCACCTGCTGCACCTGGGCAGATCCGCCACCCGGCAGCGCACGGCCGAACTACTCGAGCGCTTCGACCTCACCGACGCCGCGAACCGTCCGGCGAACACCTACTCCGGCGGTATGGGCCGCCGCCTCGACCTGGCCATGAGCCTGATGGGACGTCCGGAGGTGGTCTTCCTGGACGAGCCCACCACCGGACTCGACCCGCGCAGCCGCCGTGAACTGTGGACGGTGATCCGGGAACTGGTGGACGACGGCGTCACCGTTTTCCTCACCACCCAGTACCTCGAGGAAGCCGACCGGCTGGCCGACCGGATCGCGGTCCTGCACGAGGGCCGCATCGTCGCGGACGGCACCCCGGCCGAACTCAAGCGGCTCACCCCCGGCGGCCATATCCGCTTCCGCTTCGCCGACCTCACGGATCTGACGGCCGCCGCCCGGACCTCCGGCCACCCCGAGATCGACCCCGCCGAGCTGACCCTGCAGATCCCCTCCGACGGCTCGGTCGCCCATCTCAAACATCTGCTCGACCGGTTCACCGAACTCGACCTCACCGTCGAAGAACTCAGCGTGCACACGCCCGACCTCGACGATGTGTTCTTCGCACTCACCAGCCGGCCCGCCGCCCCGCTTCCGGCTGCCTCCTGACCGCCGCCGTCCCGCACAGAAAGCCACGCTCGTGACCACTCTCGCCCACTCCGCGCAGGACGCGGTGACCATGACCGCCCGCAATATGCGCCATACACTACGTAGCCCGGACTCGCTCATCAGCACGCTCGCGTTGCCGATCATGATCCTGCTGATGTTCGTCTACGTCTTCGGTGGTGCCATGAACGTCGGCGACAGCACCTTCGTCGACTACGTGGTCCCCGGAATCATCCTGCTGTGCGCCAGTTTCGGCGCCTCCACCACCGCGGTCGGTGTCTCGGTCGATATCACCGAGGGCATCGTGGACCGGTTCTCCACCATGGCCATCAGCCGGTCCGCGTTCCTCACCGGGCACATCGCCGAGAGCCTGCTGCGCAATATGGCCGCCACCACGGTCGTGGTCGGCGTCGCACTGACCATCGGTTTCCGGCCCACCGCCGACCCGCTGCGCTGGCTCGCCGCGGCCGGGCTCCTCGCCCTCGTGGTACTGGCGCTGTCCTGGATGTCGGCCTGCTTCGGATTGATCGCCAGTAGCCCGGAGGCCGCCAACGGGTTCACCATCTTCGCGATGTTCATCCCCTACATCAGCAGTGCGTTCGTGCCGCCGGAGACCATGCCGGGCTGGCTGCGCGGCTTCGCCGAACACCAGCCGGTCACACCGGTCATCGAAACCCTGCGCGGGCTCCTCGTCGGCGCCCCCATCGGCAACAGCGCGGTACTCGCACTCGCCTGGTGGGGTGCCATCGCGGCGATGTCCTACCTCGCGGCCCTGGTCCTGTACCGCGGGCGCACCCGGAATTGATCCGCGTCCCGCCGATCCGGGCCGCCGGAGCGAGTGTTGCCCGGCCCGGATCGGCGGTATCGCGAGTGTGAGACATGACAGACTCGCCGTGACAGTTCCATACTCCGCACCACGGCGTTCCCGCTACCGCTAGCCTGGGACAGGTGAACGTACGGACGGAGGCCAGGGCCAAACGGCGTCCGGACCCTGCGCTGGAGCTCCAGGACGACCCGCAAGAGCTGATGCCACGCCGGCGTCCGACCCAGGAACGCAGCAAGCGGAAATTCGACGCACTGCTGCAGGCCTCACGCGAACTGCTGGTGGAAGTCGGTTTCGAATCGTTCACCTGCGAAGAAGTCGCGGCCCGCGCCGAAGTGCCCATCGGCACGCTCTACCAGTTCTTCGCCAACAAGTATGTGATCGTCTGCGAATTGAACCGGCAGGACCTGGTGGCGGTATCGCAGGAGCTCGCCGATTTCCACGGCGAGATCCCGTCACTGGACTGGCTGCGGCATATGAACCAGTTCGTCGATCATCTGGCCAACCTGTGGATGACCGACCCGTCCCGGCGCGAAGTGTGGCTGGCCATGCAGTCCACGCCGTCCACCCGGGCTACCGGCGCCATCCACGAGAAGGAATTCGCCGAGGTCGTCTCGCAGATGCTGCGCCCGCTCACTCCGCGCACACCGCGGGCCCGGCGCACCATGATGGCCGAGGTGCTGGTGCACGTGGTCTATTCGATGATGAACTTCTCGGTGCAGGACGAGCAGAGCCACGCCGACGCGGTCGCCGAGCTCAAACGGCTCATGGTCGCCTATCTCCTGGTCGCGGAGAAGGAATCCCGCACCGCCAGCCAGCGCTAGCCCGATGCGGCCTGGAGCATGGGGCGGGTTCTAGGAGTCGTTGCGACACTGCCCGGTCTTCAGGTGGTCAGTAGATCACGTAAACGCTCGGCTGGAATTGAAACAACACGATCGCCGCAACCTCTCAATCGAGAGTGTTGCGACGATCGCGTGAACCCGCCCTCGCGCTCCGGGCCGTTCGTCGTTTCCGGTTCAGTTCTCCGGTGACCGACCCTCGATCAGGTCGGCCAGTTCACCCGGATCCTCCAGCACCACCATCGCGGCCGCCGTGTCACCGTCGTGGGTGAGTGACAGGTGCACCCGCACCCGCGGCAGGAATTCCGCGGCCAGGCCGTGCAGTTTGATGCTCGGCCGGCCCCAGGCGTCATTGACGACCTCGATCAACGGGTACGGGTTGTCCCCGATCTGCGGGCGGCGGGCGAAGCGCGACGCGGCCCAGGCCTTGAGCACCGCCTCCTTCGCCGCCCACCGCGCCGCGTAACTACGGGCCGGATCGGTGGCCTTGCTCTGGCAGTAGCGCCGCTCACCGGCGGTGAAACTCTCCCTGAGCATGGTCGTTCCGGCACGGTCCAACTGTTCGGCGAACTCGGAGATGGTCACCAGGTCCAAGCCGATTCCGAGGATGGTCACAGTGGCGCAGCCTACGCAGTACCGGCGACGCCGGCATCGGAACCGCCACCGACGAATCGCCCGGTCTCGCAACCGGCTCCATCGACCTGGTAGACCCCGCCGGTACCGAGACGCGCGTCCTCGGACAGCAGCACCTCGGCCTCGAGACCGCGGATCTTCGCCGCCGGGGTGCCGTCGCCGCCGAGACGCCGATCGGCCGGACGCTCGTAGAGCGCCGCCCCACCGCACATCGCCTCGACGATCCGCTGCCGGCCCGCCAGCAGGCGTTCCTGCGCCCGGCGCTGGTACTCCGCCCGCCGAGCCGGTTCGATCGCCTGGACGAACGCCTCCGGATGGACGACCGCCAGCAGACCGGACACATGTCCGAAGCCGAGCGAGGTCACCAGG
Organism: Nocardia grenadensis NBRC 108939; assembly: GCF_001613445.1. Taxonomy (GTDB): domain Bacteria; phylum Actinomycetota; class Actinomycetes; order Mycobacteriales; family Mycobacteriaceae; genus Nocardia; species Nocardia grenadensis. The sequence continues at coordinate 21,813 of NZ_BDCJ01000027.1, read as the reverse complement.
CCCGCCTTGAGCGGGAACCGGTCACCGAAGCGCAGCGCTTCGCGCACCCAGACCAGATGCGGGTACTCCGCCATCTTGTCGTCGACGCAGTCCAGGCTCCGGTTCGGCGGCACCACACCGTTTTCCAGCACCTGGCACAGGCCGATCAGCTGGAACGCGGCCGCGCCACCCTTGGCGTGCCCGGTGAGGCTCTTCTGCGAGACCACGAACAACGGCGCCCCGGCGGACCGGCCGATGGCCGCCGCCAGCCGCTCGTGCAGTTCGGACTCGTTCGGATCGTTGGCCGCGGTGGAGGTGTCGTGCTTGGACACCACCGCGATATCGTCCGGGCCCACACCGAGTTTGCGCAGTTCGGCGGCGAACCGGGATTCCCGGCCGCCCCGGCCCGCACCGAGGGCGCCCAGGCCGGGCGCCGGGATCGAGGTGTGCACACCGTCGGCGTAGGACTGGGCGTAGGCGACGACACCGAGGACCGGCAGGCCCAGTTCCAGCGCCACGTCACCGCGGGCCAGCAGCACGGTGCCGCCGCCCTGCGATTCCACGAACCCGCCGCGACGCCGGTCGTTGGCCCGGGAGAAGTAGCGGTCGCTGATGCCCTTGGCGCTCATGGCCGCCGAATCCGCGGTGGCCGACATATCGCCGAAGCCGACAATGCCCTCGATACCCAGATCGTCGAAGCCACCGGCCACGACCACCTCGGCCTTACCGAGCTTGATCTTGTCGACACCTTCCTCCACCGACACCGCGGCGGTGGCGCAGGCCGCGACCGGATGCACCATGGCGCCGTAGCTGCCGACGTAGGACTGCACGACATGCGCCAGGGCCACATTGGGCAGCGCCTCCTGCAGAATGTCGTTGGGGCGCGGCTCGCCGAGCAGGTTGTCGACATAGAGCGACCGCATCGACGACATACCGCCCATACCGGTGCCCTGGGTGTTGGCCACCAGGCTCGGGTGCACCCAGCTCATCAGTTCCGACGGGCTGAACCCGGACCCGACGAACGCGTCGACGGTGCAGGCGATGTTCCACAGCGCCACCCGGTCGATCGAGGACGCCATATCCGCGGAGATACCCCAGACGGTGGGATCCCAGCCGGTCGGGATCTGGCCGCCCACGGTCCGCGACAGGTTCGCCCGGCGCGGCACGCGGATCTCGGTGCCGGCCTTACGGGTCACGGTCCAGTCGCCGGAATCGGCGACCGGGGTGATGACCGTGTGCTCGGGATCGGCCGCGTAGAAGGCACGCGCCTCGGCTTCGCCGCCGACCGTGAACGACAGGTCCTGATCCAGGAACACCGAGGTCATCAGCGGGCTGCTGTTGTCGAACATGGCACCGTCGTCGGCGTAGCGGCGGATACCGCACCGCTGCACCACGGCGTCGTGATACCGCTCGGCCAGTTCGTGTTCCGGCACGTAGTCACCGGATTCGGTGTCGTACCAGCCCGGTTTGGGATCGTTCTCCCAGGCCACCATGCCGGTGGTCCAGGCCAGCTCCAGCACACCGCCGGCCGACAGCTCGTCGGAGACCTCCATCTCGAACCGGGTCCGTGCCGAACCGTAGGGGCCGAGCTCACCGGCCCCGACGATGACAACCATATCCGTGAGATCAGCGGTTACCGCGCCCCATTCGGGGACGGGCAGCGCGGAGGTCAGTGCCGGCGGCGCGGGCAGCGCGGAGACTCGCGGCGCGTCCGAAGCGGGTACCTCGTCGGCCTCCTCCGCGCCCGCGGCTTCCTGCGCCTGCTTGGCGAGCGCCGCCAGGTCCAGATCGGCACCGGCCAGCCCGCCGGTCAGGTCGATCTGCTGCGGGTCGGCCGCGGCGGCCGCACGGGCCTGCTCGGTCGCCCACTTCAGCAGTTCGTCGGCGATCTCGTCGGTCGACCAGGTCTGCACCCCGGCCTGTTCGACGGCGTCCACCATCGGGTCGTTGTGACCCATGAGCCCGGTACCCCGGACCCAGCCGATCAGCGCGTGCACCAGGGTGACCCGGGCCGCCCACGTCTTCTCGGCCCGCCACCTGGCGACCACGGCGTCGAGCGCGGCCTTGGCCTCGCCGTAGGCGCCGTCACCGCCGAACAGGCCGCGGTTGGGCGAACCCGGCAGCACCACATGTAGTTTCGCGTCGACATCGTGGTCGGCGCCCAGCGTGGACAGACCACCGATGAGCCGCTCGACCGACCACAGCAGCACCCGCATCTCCATTTCGGCGCGGGCACCCGCGTCGGAGAGGTAGCCGGAGACCCGCGGCGCCGCGAACGGCAGCAGCAGGGTGGGGGTCAGCGCGTCCTTGGTCTTGATCTTGGCGCCACCGGCATTGTCGACCTGCTCGGTACCGACCCACTCGATGAGGGCGTCGATATCGGTGTAGGAGGCCATATTCGCCGGGACCACCCACAGCGCCGCACCGTGGCGGGCGTTGGCGCGGTAGAGGTCACGGTAGAAGCCGAGCCGGTTGTCGTCCAGACGCGAGGTGGTGACCACCACGGTCGCCCCGCCACCGAGCAGGCGCCCGGCGAGCGCGGCGGCGATGGAGCCCTTGCTCGCGCCGGTGACCACCGCGACCTCGTCGGACCACACACCGATTTCGGTGGTGTTCCGCGCCGCCTCGGCGATCCGCTCGTAGTGACCCGCCAGCACCGAACGTGCCTCGCCCACGGCCCGCTGCCGCCACCAATCGGCCTGCGCGGCAACCGCTTCACCGGCACCGGTGAACCCGGCGACCGGCAGCTGCGCGGTGACGGAGTCCTCACCCAGCCACAGCCGGGCCAGGTCCTCGCGCGCGGTGGCCCACCGGTCGTCGATGAGCACCGCCTTGCGGGCGTCGAAGGCCGAGGCGACCAGCCGCGGCCAGTCCGAACCCAGTTCCGCCGACACCAGGTCGACGAGTCCGTCGTCGGTGGCCTCGGCCGCGGAGGTCCGCTCGCTCAGGCCGAGCTGTTCGAGGACCAGACGGGCCGCCGAGGCCAGCACACCGTCCTTGCCGGTGATCTGCTCGGTGAACTCGCCCAGGGCCGCCGCGTCCACGGTGCCGCCGCCGGACCCACCGGCCGCGGGCAACGAGACCGCCACACCGCGCCGCGCCGCCACCGCCTGGACGGCGGCATCGATCGCGGCATCCACGGACGCGCCGTCGGAGAGCGCACCGGAGACGAGACCGCCCAGGTCGCCGCCGCGCACGCTGGTGCCCTCGCGGGTACCGAGCGAAACCTCGGCGGTGATGTGGCTGGCCCAGCCCTCCCCCAGTTCCCAGACTTTCTTCACGCGTTCGGCGATCGCGGCCGGCCGCTTGCCGGACGGTCCGAACACCTTGCGCAGATGATCGTTGATCGCGTCGCTGAGCACCGAGCCAAACGGCTTGTAGGTGCGGGCGAGACGTTCCACGGTCGCCGACAGCGCGCCCATATCGGCATCGGCGGCACCGTCGATCGCGCCCAGCGACAGTTCCGACCCGAGGTCGACCAGCAGCTGGTTACGGCGCGAGGACACCCCGTCGCAGAGGCCCTCGATGGTGTCGACCGGGCCGATCTGGTCGATCCGGAGCTTGGTCCACAGCGCGATCAGCACGCGGGTGGCGTCGGCGGCAGTGAAGGCGATGTCGTCGGGCCGCGGACCACCGGTCGCGGCCGCGGGTGCGGCGGGCGCGGCGGCCGGAGCGGCCGCGGCAGCGGGCGCCTCGGCGGTCTCCTCCACGGGCTCGTCCACCGGAGCCGGGTCGGTATCGGTGGAGTACACCACCGCCGCCTCGCGCTCGATATTGAGCACCTCCACCGTGGTGGTGGCGAAATCGGGCAGCTTCAGGGTCTGGCTCGCCAGGTTCGCCACGGTCGGGGTGGCGCCCAGGCCGACCTCCACGAAGCGCTCCACACCCAGCTCGCCGAACAGCAGGTCCTGGGTCTCGATCCAGCGCACCGGGCTGGCGAACTGCCAGGCCAGCAGTTCGATGAGCACCACGCGGCACAGTTCGCTCGGGCGTTGCGCCCAGGAGTCGAAATCGGCGAGGACGGCGGCGAGCGGTTCCGAGGGCACCAGATCGGCGATCTCGGCGACGAACTCCCGCTCCAGCGAGAACGGCTTCGGCACCAGGTTCGGAATATAGCGCCCGACCAGCACCTCCGGCTGCAGTTCCTCGGGCAGCAGCTGCTCGAGCTTGCCCCGGAACTCCGGCACCCCCTTGCGCAGCACCGTGGAATGGAACGGCACATCGATACCGGGGACCAGGATGAAGGCGCGCTTCCCGCCGAATTCCGCCCGGCGACGCTCGATCTCGGCCTCCAGGGCGTCGAGACCGGCGACGGTACCCGCGATGGCGTACTGCGAACCGCGCAGGTTCAGGTTCACCACTTCGAGGAATTCCCCGACCTGCTCGCCGACACCGGAGACGAAGCCGATGACCTCGTCGTCGGGCAGTCCGATCTGTGAGGGCCGGATGGCGGCCATCCGGTAGTCGCTGCGGCCCTGCGCATCCCGCGGCACCAGCTCGTGCATGGCCGAACCACGCTGGAACACCACCTCGAGGACGGCCTCGAGCGGCAGTACACCGGCCACGGCGGCCAGGGCGTTGTACTCACCGACCGAATGCCCGGCCAGCAGCGCGCCCTCCACGAACGCACCGGCCTCGCGGAGTTCCGCGACCTGGGCGACACCGAGGGTGGCCATGGCGACCTGGGTGAACTGGGTCAGGTGCAGGACACCGTCCGGGTGCCGGTGCTCGACCCCGCGGGCCTTCAGATAGGTCGGGTTGTCCCGCACCACGGCCAGGATCGAGAAGCCCAGAGCTTCCCGGGTGTGCTTGTCCGCCCGGTCCCAGATGGCCTTGGCGGCCTTGGAGCGCGACCGCGCGTCCAGGCCCATCCCCTTGCGCTGGATGCCCTGGCCCGGGAACGCGTAGACGGTTTTCGGCGCGGCGGTACGACCGGTCGCCGTCATCACCAGATCGCCGGCGGCGCGGCAGGAGACCTCGACGATCTCGTCGCCGCCGTCGACCGCGACCCGTTCCACCCGCACATCGATATCGGCGCCCGGCCGAACCATGCCCAGGAACCGGGTGGTCCACGCGGTCAGCGTCCGCGCCGGCACCGAGGCCCGCGGGTCCACCGCCGATACCGCGTGCTGCGCCGCGGCCGACAGCCACATACCGTGCACGATCGGGCTGCCCAGGCCGGCGAGTTTCGCGGCGGCATCGCTGGTGTGGATAGGGTTGTGGTCACCGGAGACCGCGGCGAACGCGGCCATGCTCCGGGGCGCCACCATGGTGACGTCCCGGCGCCGGCGGCGCGGGGTCTCGGTGGCATCGGCGCCCACGGTGCCCGCGGCCCGGGGCGGATCGGTCAGTTCGCCCGCGCCGGTGCGTCCGCGGATGGCGAAACGTTCGGTCAGGCGGGCCAGCGGTACCACGTCCAGGCCCTGGTCCCGCATCTCGCCGACGGTGACGTCCACCTCGACCACCCGGCCGAGATCGGTGTCGACGACCGTCCCGGATTCGGCCCGCACCACGAGAATGCTGGTCTCGCCGGGCAGTTCGCGCAGCAGCTCGATCCGGTGATCCAGGTGCACCAGATCCAGCATGCCCTCGATGACGCTGGCATCGGCCGCGGTCCGCGCCGCGCCCAGTACCCCGAACACCGCCGGCCAGCAGGCACCCACCAGCACGTCCGGCACGGTGCGGCCCAGCGTGCTCAGCTCCGCCGGCAGCCCGGCGCCGGTGACACCGGCGTGATCGGCGACCAGATCCGGCGACCAGGCCAGATTCAGGTGCGCGACACTGCCCTTCACCTCCGGCAGGGCCTGGCCGGCGGCCACCCCGAGCAGCGCGGACATGGCCGCGTCGGCATCGGCTTCGGTCACCACCGGCGCGCCGCCGTTGTACACGGTCACCGGCACCGTGATGCGGATACGCACCTCATGTCCGGCGTACAGGGGGACGGTCAGCTCCACGTAGCCGTGTTCGGCCTCGGGACCCTCGGTCTCGACCAGGATGGCTCCGGTCGGCGGGTGCACCGCACCCTTCTCGTCCACGGTCCACTCGTGCAGGTCACCGAGCCGGTGCACCGGGTTCACGGTGGCCCGGCCCGACCAGTTCACGTCCGGCGCGGCCAGCACCACATCGATCGGTCCGCTGGTCACCGCGGCGACCCGGCGGGCGTCGACCGCGGCCGGGGTCAGACCGTCGCGAACCAACTTGTAGGCGGTGTCCTGCTCGAACCGGTCCAGCAGTTCACCCACAGGCTCGTCGACCCGGGTGATCCCGGCGACGGCGACGGTGCCGGGGATCACGCAGACCTGATCGGCGGAGTAGCGCGGATCATGGGCCTGCCACAGCGAATCCGAGCGCCACCAGCGCCGCACGTCCTGGTCGACCACCGGGACGAAGTTGACCGGTTTGCCCGGCGTCTTGCACAGGGTGATGAAGAACGGCACATCCGCCGGATGCAGCAGGCTCTGCGCCGCCGCCGGGTAGTGCTCGCGCAGCGTCGCGAGCGCGGCGGCGGGGTCTTCCAGGTCCTCGTCACGGAACAGGGAATCGATCTCGCCACGGTCGGCCGGGGCGAGCCGGGCCTCGGCGCGGCGCAGCATCTCGCCGAACCGGTCGCGCCAGCTGATGTCCAGCCACACCGACCGGGTCGCCGCGGTGATCGCGTCACCGAGGTCGGTGCCGCAGTCGAAGTCCTGGCGGCGCTCCTGCCCGATCGCCAGGTCCACGTAACGTTCGAGCCAGGCGAGGTAGGTCATGGCCGCGATATCGCCGAAATAGGGCTTGGCGGTCGCGTTGAGCGCGTCGATGATCTCGGCGCGGCGGGCGGCCACCGCCTCGGCGTCCCCGGCCACCTCGTCGAGCAGGCGACCGGTACGTGAGGCGGCATTGTCGATCTCGTGGATATCGGCGCCCAGCTGGCTGCGGCCCGAGGCCATGCCGCCACTCGCGGTGCCCGCGCCCACCCAGTCCGGGGTGCCGGGGGTGTCGACCAGCAGCTGCTTCACCTCGGGCGCGGTGGTGGCCTCCAGCGTCGCCATCGCCGCGGTCCCCACCAGCACACCGTCCAGCGGCATGGCCGGGTAACCGTGCGGCGCCGACCAGGCACCGGTCAGGTATTCGGTGGCCCGCTCCGGGGTCCCGATGCCGCCGCCGACGCAGACCACGACATTTCCGTGGGTGCGCAGTTCGGCGTAGGTCTCCAGCAGGAGATCGTCCAGGTCTTCCCAGGAGTGGTGCCCACCGGCCTTACCGCCCTCGATGTGCATGATCACCGGGTAGTCCGGCACCGCGTCGGCGATGCGGAGCACCGCGCGGATCTGCGCGACCGTGCCCGGTTTGAAGGCCACGTGGCTGATCCCGGCCTCGGTCAGTTCTTCGATGAGCGCGACGGCTTCCTCGAGCTCCGGAATACCGGCGGTGACGATCACACCGTCGAACGGAGCGCCCGCCGCGCGGGACCGCTGAACGAGCCGCTTGCCGCCCAGCTGCAGTTTCCACAGGTACGGATCCAGGAACAGCGAGTTGAACTGCACCTGCCGGCCCGGATGCAGCAGTTCCTGCAGCTCCGTGACTCGGTCGGCGAAGATCTGCTCGGTCACCTGGCCGCCGCCGGCCAGTTCGGCCCAGTGCCCGGCATTGGCCGCGGCCGCGACGATCTTCGCGTCCACCGTGGTCGGGGTCATCCCCGCCAGCAGGATGGGCGAACGTCCGGTGAGCTTGGTGAACGCGGTCTCCACCACGATGCGCCCGTTCGGCAGGCGCACCGGGCGCGGCGCGAACGCGGTCCAGGGCTGCGCGACCTCGGGCGTGGCGCCCGGGGTCAGCAGGTTGCGCTGGCCGGCCCGGGTGGCCGCGGCGATCATGCCGACACCGCTGCCCTTGAGCGAACCACCGCTGACGCGTGAGAGCAGATCGCCGGGGCCGAGGTCCAGAATCCATTCGGCGCCGGTGCCGACCACTTCGTCCACGGTCCCGACCCAGTCGACCGGCTCGACGAGGATGTCGCGGGCCAGTTCGCCGGCGAGTTCGGTATCGAGCCCGCACTGCCCGGCCCACCCGGCGACCAGTTCGACGGTGTCGCCGAGGGCCGGATGGTGGAACGCGACATCGACGTCGAGGTCCTCGAAGACCGGCGCGAACACCGCGCCGCCGCGCTGTTTGGCCGACCGTTCACGGTCCTGTTCGGCGTGCAGTTGCTCGCAGCGCTGCTGCACCCGGCGCAGCTGATCGGGGGTACCGGAGAGCACCACCCGGCGCCGGCCGTTGCGGATCGATAGCACCGCGGCGGCCATCGGGTCCACACCCACCGAGACCTCGGCGAGCACGGCCCGCAGTTCGTCGGGGTCGACATTGGAGACCGCGACCATCGAGGACCGCTCACCCACCGGCATCAGACCGCGCCGCCGCGCGACCAGTCCGGCCGCCGCGCCGACCAGCTGGGCGATGGCGAGGATCTCCGCGTCCCGCTCCCCGGCGGCCCGCACCGCGGCGGCCGCCAGCAGCCCCTGCGAGTGACCGATCACCGCGACCGGCGCGATCTCGACCGGGTCCAGTCCCTGCAGCCGCAGTGCCCGCAGCGCGGCGAGCTGGGTCAGCAGTACACCCGGCATCGATACCGCGGCCGAACGCAGCACCCGCTCCGGCGGCGCGTCCGAGGTGTCGGTGTCCTCGTCGGCGAGGTCGTCCTCCAGCATCCAGGCGACGGGATCGAATCCCACCGGGCGCACCACCAGCAGCTGGTCCGCGACGGGACCCAGCAGCGCGGCCGCCTCGTTGACCAGAGCAGTGAGTTCGGGTTCCAGGGCGGCGTCACGGCCGATCTCGGCCAGTTCGCCCAGCCAGCTGGCGCCCTGCCCACCGAAGGCGAGCGCGTACGGGGTTCCTTCCCGCAACCGGTCCAGCAGCGGCGTGCGATTCGTCTCGGTCACGGTCCTGCCTGCGGCGGCGTCCACCCGGTGTCCGGCCCCGGACGCAGTGCTCTCGTTGATCGTCAAGACGTTTCGACTTTCTCTCGTGGCGACATGTCTTCGGAGACTTCCCCGGCTCCCAGTCCACGCACGGGTGGTCCACACCCGTCGGCCTGCTCTCAGCGAGAATGGCACAAAATCATGAGGGAATCCTCACGTTTGCCCGCCCGTGCGTCGCCTACCGATGAGTATTCGTGCACCGATGTACCAGAATGGACAGAAACATGAACCTTCCTCATGTTTGAACCCGCTGGTGAGGACCGGTCCTTACCGGCGCGAAACGTGAGTACTCCTCATATTGCCGGTTATCGAATCGTTATAATCCCAGGTGGGGTTACCGGCGAGTACAAAACACCGGCCCGCGTCTTCGCGATCCGCCGACGGACCGGTAGAGTTTGGACGGTCGTACCATCAAGCGCGAGTGGCGAAATTGGCAGACGCGCCAGATTTAGGTTCTGGTGTCCACGGACGTGGGGGTTCAAGTCCCCCCTCGCGCACAAATACCCAGCAAATCTGCTGGGTTTGCGTGCCGTATGGCTGATCGGCCGCCGCGGTAGCGGGCATCTACTCCTGAATCCTCCGCGGCACCGGACAACCTGATCGGCGCTCGTATCGAACTCGTAGGCAGTGACCCGATGGCATCAACCCGCCAGGCCACAACTCCCCCAGCCGATACCTTGGCCGCGGCCCGGCTGCTGCTCACTCGGCCTCGATCCACGATCAGTTACTGCCGGGTTGGGTGAAGTGAATAGAGACGCCCTTTGAACTGAGAAGATCGCTGTTGTCCAGGCAGTGATCGGTCCGGTTCAGAAGGGCACTTCGGGTGCAAGTTTTGCATAGATTCGCCGCGGAGCCAGCGGCGTTCGATGATCAGAGTCTTGTATCGCCGGCCGGGTTGGTGCCGGTGATGCGGCCGGCCGAGCGAACCGGGCTTGGTGAACTTCTGACATGAAGGGTGGCGATCACCGAGCCGCGGATCCGCTCCGGAGCGGCAAACGCCCGGCCGAAGCTGACAGCGCTGATTGCAAGGATGCGCGCCGGAAAGCCGGCTCGGCCACAGAAAGCAGCCCGGATGGTCGCAAGCTATCGTCTGCGCCCGCGCAGCGGTAGTGAGCGGGGAGATCCTGGTCCCGAAAGAAAAGTAACCGACACTCCTAATTCTGTGTGTCGTACCGTTCGTGGCTTGGGCGATCGTTTTGGTCAGCGCCCTGTCAACAGGGTGGGCTCTCTGCGCGGTTTGCGCGACGCCGGAGCCACCACACCACTGCTCCGATCCCGACGCACAGGATCAGCACAAGAATGTTGGACACCTGCCCGCCGAGTTCGGCCACGCCTGTTTCGATCCGGTATTGGTCTGCGATGGAGAGGATCCCGCCGACTTCCGGGTCGCGTGCCAGGAACAGGAGCAAGATGCCGAGGGCACCGGACAGCACGCCGGAGATGATCGCATGCCAACTGTTCGTCCAACGCCCGATGGTGAGTTCCTGTGGTGCGAGGGCGGCGCGGATCCCAGCCGACCACCGTTTCCATGCGAGGGCGAGGATCAGTAGCGGTAAGGCCATTCCGGCCGCGTAGACCGCGAGCAGGATGGCGCCGTAGGCCGGGTTCGCTCCGACCGCGGCGATCATCAGTACGGACCCGAGAATCGGGCCCGTGCAGACGCCCGCAACTCCGTATGCCGTGCCGAGAACGTAGACGGTCCAGGCGCGGCCGGCCTCACCCGGCTGGGAAGTGCGAGACAAACCCGGAATCGGGATCCCCGCCAGCTGGACGACACCGAACAGGATCACCACGCCGGCGACGACAGTGAGCAGCAAGCCGCGGTTCTGGTTGAGAAATGCCCCGACAGTGCCGGCGAAGACGCCCAGCGGCACGAGCGTCGTGACCAGTCCGAGGTAGAACACGCCGGTACGGGCAACGAGAGTGGCAGGGTCGGAGAACGCGTAGGCGAAAAATGCGGGAAGCAACATGACCGAACACGGAGACAGAAGGCTGAGTATGCCGCCGAGTAAAGCGCCGAGGTAGCCGATATCCATCAGCCGATCTCCTCGAGCTGCGCGTCGATGACCCGACGGAACGCATCGATGGGCTGTGCGCCTTGCAGCACTCGGTCGCCCACGATGAAGGTGGGGGTCCCGGTCACGCCGAGTGTCCGGGACTCGTTGCCCTCCCGGTCCACGGCTGCCGCCAGCTCCGGATCGTCCAATGCGACGGTGAACGCCGCGGTATCGAGACCTTCGACCCTGCTCGCGATCTCGACCAGGATTTCACGCCGGTAGTCCTTGGAGCCGGAATAGGTGTGCGCGAACATTTCTCGCGAGAACTCCCAGAACAGGTCTAGTTCCGCTGCCGCTCGGCCGGCGATCGCCGTTTCTACGGAGTGGCCGGTCAGGATGGGCGTATCACGCCACTCGATACGAACGTGCCCGGGCCCGACATACTCGTCGAGCAGCGCCGGGAGGGTGTTGACGGCGAAGGCGCTGCAGTACGGGCAGGTGAAATCGGCGTACTCGATGACGACGACCGGCGCGTCGACAGCGCCGATGGCGAACGGGTCGTTGCCGTCACGGCGCGCCAGGTCGGGCAGGCCGCTGCCCCCCCTCGGCGGCCGACGGCGCGGCGTGAGATCGATCGTTCTGGGTGTTCGTGCTGATCGCGACACCAATGGACAGGAGCGCGACGACTATCGCGCCGAAGGCAATGGCCTTCCATGGGAGCGAGCGGGTGGGGGTGTCCTGCGAGGAAATCGTCGTGCTCCTTACTGGCCGGGAGACGCGCGTCCGCCCAGGGCACTGCACCGACGCGGGTTGTCGGGGCGGTGGGCGCGTCAACTATCTCAGATAGTCGACTATGCAAGGTAGTCGACTATCCGGCATAGTAAAACCGTGAGTCGTATCGAACAGCGGGTGAGCCGCCGGAGAACGTCGCTGGGCCTCGCGGCGCAGGCTTTGAATGCGTGGGGTCCCCGGCAGCTGGGCCTCGCTGCCACGGCAGCCGTGGTGGTGGCTGTGCTGGTCGGCCTCGGCACCGTCTTGATTCCGAACCCGGTCTTCGGGCGTGAGATACCGCCGGAGCCGTGGAACTACCCGGTGTGGATCGTCGCATCCGTTCTCACCGGGATCTTGTTCGCAACCTATGTTCGCCCGAACACCGCAGTCACTTCCCGTCCTGGCGAATCGGCAGAATCCGGCGACGGTTCGGACCGCCGCAGTGCCCGGCTCGGCGGTTTCGCCGCGGTGCTGGCCTGGTTCGCGGTCGGTTGCCCGGTCTGCAACAAGATCGCGCTGCTGGCCCTCGGCTACTCCGGTGCGCTCACGTGGTTCGCACCCGCACAGCCGGTGCTGGCCGCGACCGCGCTCGTATTGTCCGCGGTCGCCGTCGTCCGGCGGCTCCAGGGCCAGGTCGTATGCCCGGTGCCTGCAGTACGGTAGGGAGGTCATGATGTCCGGAAAAAGACGAGATCAGCAGTCTGAGCCGGTGCGGCTGGGGGCACTCGAACAACAGGTGATGGACGTGCTGTGGGACCACGGAGCTTCCACGATCCGGCAGGTGATCACCCGGCTGGGCGGTGACCTGGCCTACACCACGATCGCCACCGTGCTGACCAATCTCGAACGCAAAGAACTCGTCGCCCCCGAACGCAACGGGCGGTCCGTGCGCTACGCGCCGCGCCACACGCGGGAGAAACACGCTGCCCAGCTCATGAAACAGGCGCTGTCCACCAGCAACGACCCTATGGCGTCGATCCTGCATTTCATCGACGAGATCAATCAGCGTGACCTGCAGTTGCTCCGCGACTACCTCGACAGGAGCGGGCGCAGCGAATGAGCGCACTGGTCATCCCGGCCGTTCTGGCGTTCGTTCTGGCCGCATCCGCGATAGGCGGGCCGGCGCTCGTCCGTACCGCCGCACCCACACTGATGCGGATCCCCCGTACGGCCGTACTCGTCCTCACCGGCAGTCTGCTGCTGTGGCTCCTCGCGGTGGCGTCGCTGAGCCTGATGGCAGCGTGGATGGTCACCGGTCCGAGGGTGCTTCCCGCGCCGGTCGCTGAGGCTTGCCGACAATGCCTGGACGACGCCAGCCCGTTCGCTCCGACCACAGTGAGCACCGACATTCCCGTCGTATTGCTTCTGCTGCTACCTGCGGTCACGCTCTCCACCCTGGTCGGTCTCGGGGTTCCCCGGTGGGTGCGCCGCCACCGCGCCACGCGGTGGGCCGCGCAGGCGCTGGCTGTCCGAGCCCGGACTGCGCGCGTCGCCGGGCATCGCGTCCTGGTGATCGATGATCCACGGCCGGTGGCGTTCTCCTTGCCGCGACGGTACGGCGGGATCGTCGTATCCGACGGACTGTGCGTCTCGCTGGAGCCCAGCGAACTCGCGGCGGTCCTCGAACATGAACGCGCTCATCTACGTCAGCACCACCACGTGATGCTGACGCTCGTCGGTGGACTGACTTGGTCGTTGCGCTGGGTGCCGTTGGTGGCGGCGATCGCCGATGCGATCCCGCACTATCTCGAGATCGCGGCAGACAACGCGGCCCGCAGCCATGCGGGCACACCGGCATTGGCGAGCGCACTACTCAAACTCGGTGCACCCGACAATCACCTCACTGCGGCTCCGGGCAAACCGCTCACGGGTCTCCTGCTCCACGCGGCAGGGCCTGACCGGATCGGCCATCTGGTATCACCCACCCGAGCCCGTTCGGCGGTGCTCCCGGCGTCGACGCTGGCCGTACAGCTCCTCGCTTTCGCCGCGGTGGTGGCCACGGTCCATGGTTCTTACCTGTTTGTCGTGCTGTCTGGGTGCGCTACGGCAGTCTGACATCGACGAGACCGGAATCTTCGACTCACTGGTGAATGCCCGACATTTTCTTGCCGCGATTCCGGACTCTACGCACGCGCCCAGCGCCTATTGGCACGACAAGCCTGCGGTAGCCTTTTCGTACACCCCAACTGCATGACCAAGGACCGATTCGTCACCGAAAATCCGTAACGGGGTGCCGCTGTTGCCCGGGTCAGTGGGTGCGTGAATTCAGCACTTGTTCCACGTCTTCGACGACAGTGACCCGGCCGCCATCGCCGGGATCGGGGTCGGGCATCATCGATTCCGGGTCCACGAGGTAGACCTCGTGACCGTCCAGCGTGAGCCGGCGCGCGACCTCCAGCAACATGCGCCGGGCCACGCCGTCGATCGAATAGACCATCGTGAAGTCCAGCGCCACCCCGGCTTCCGGTGGCGCGGTGTCCAGGATTTCCCGAACGATCCGCTCGGCCCCGGCGAAGCCGATACCACCTTGTAGTCGGATGACCCGGATCGCGTCCGGTCCGTGGCCGGCGACGTCATCCGAACGCACGACCGCACGCGCGGGGGCCGGGACCTCCATCACATGCAGACCCATATCGGAGGAAAATCGTTCGAACAACGACACCCCGCGCACACTGTTGCCGTGGAGGTCCAGTCGTGGCGAGAACGTGGCGATACCGATCTGGCCGGGCAGTGCGCCGATCAGGCCCCCGGCCACGCCGCTCTTCGCCGGAATGCCGACCTGGGTCGCCCAGTCACCGGCCGCATCGTACATCCCGCAGGTGAGCATGACGCTCAGCACCTGACGTACCACCTGTTCGCGTATCACCTGTTCACCCGACAGCGGATTCACGCCGCGATTGGCCAGCGTCGCGGCCATCATGGCCAGATCGCGCGCGGTGACGAGCACGGAACACTGGCGGGTGTAGCCGTCGACGACGGCCCGCGGGTCCTCGGTGAGGATGTTGTGGCTGCGGAGCATATGGGCGATGGCGAGATTGCGGTGCGCGTGTTCCATCTCCGAAGCGCATACCGCCTCGTCGATTTTCAGCCGGCGACCGGCGAACGCCGAGAGGCCTTGGACCACGCGCTCGACGCGCTCCTCCGGATCCAGCCCGGGCGCGCCGGCCAGCGAGTGGGCTGTGATCGCACCGGCGTTGATCATGGGGTTGAAGGGGCGCCCGGTATCGCCTTCGAGGGAGATCTGATTGAACGCCTCCCCCGACGGCTCGACACCGACTTTCGCGAGCACCGGGCCGAAGCCGCGATCGGTCAGTGCCAGCGCGTAGGTGAACGGTTTGGAGATCGATTGGATCGTGAACTCGGTATCGATATCGCCGACGCCGTAGACCTGGCCGTCGACGGTGGCGAAGACCGCGCCGAGGCGCTCGGGGTCCGCTGCCGCCAGCTCGGGGATGTACCCGGCCGTCTCTCCGGAGGTGTCCGCAGCGACATCTCCGAGTGCCTCGGCCAGATAGTCGGGAATGATCGACCGCATTCGTCCTCCTCCGTACAGATGTGCAAGGTCCGCGCCATACAGGGTCACGTCGGGCCAGATGGACAACCCTGTCCGGCGGCAACCGCCCGGCGCGCCGAGATGGTGCCGGCCATCTCGGCTCCCAGTATTCCGATGGTTGTGACGTGGACGGTGATCGTGCGTGCCACCGTGACAGCGGAGCTACCGAGTTCGGGGTCCTGGCACCGCTCGATCACCTCGATGACTCCGCCACACCTCGCGTCCGTAGCCACCCCCGCCCCGGGTTCCCCTTGTTCCAGAAGTACTGTCGCGAAACGTATCCGGTGACCAACCCGCCGCGGCGTCCACCCGAACCATGTACCCAACGGGGGTAGAGTAGTCCGCGATCGGCACAGGGCCGGTCCGGACGCTCGGAAACGGAGGTGGGCCGATGACGATCACGACGCGCACCGCGGCGTCCCGGCGCAACCACCGGCCCCGCGGCGCGACGGTCATGGTCGTCCTGGCCGCGCTGGCGTTGCTGTCGCCCCTACTGCACTGTGATCTCGTCCCCGTGGCGGCAGCGCACGCCCGCGCCCATGAGGCCGTGGCCGATCACCACGACCGCACCGGCGACCCTGCCGGCAGCCACTGCACGACCCAGGCGCTCCACTGCGTATCCCAGGTGGTGCTGCCGGCCCGGGTCCCCGATCCGTTCGTCCTCGTTTTCCTGGCAACACTGACGCTCACCACGGCAGTCGCGCGCTCGCTCGCGCCCACCGCCGGACGCTGGATCCGGGGACCCCCGGCCGGTGCGCTCGCCGCCGGTGGCCGCGAAATCCTCACCCGCTTCTGTATCGCCAGGCGCTGATCGGCCCACGCCCGGCCGGTCCCACCGGGCCGGCCGGTGTCCGCTGCCGACCATCCGCCTCCGGGTCCGCGAGGACCCGATACAGAAAGCGACAGTTATGAACAACGTGGTCCTGCCCGAGCCGGCGGAGCCGACCGCCGCCGGAATCGTTTCGCCACCCGGCACCGCCCTGACACCTCCCGCCCTCGTGGGGAACACGCCGGTGCTGTGGGTGGGCGCCCCGCTGGCTCCCGCCGGGCGCGGATTCTGGGCCAAACTCGAGGGCAGCAACCCCGGCGGGATGAAGGACCGGCCCGCCCTGCACATGGTGCGGCGCGCCCGGGAGCGCGGTGATCTCCCGCCGGGTGCCCGGATCGTGGAATCCACCAGTGGCACCCTGGGGCTGGGTCTTGCCCTGGCCGGAGTGGCCTACCACCACCCGGTCACCCTGGTCACCGATCCCGGCTTGGAGCCGATCGTGGAAAAGTTGCTGACGGCCTACGGCGCCACCGTCGATATGGTGCCCGCACCGGACCCGGTCGGCGGGTGGCAGCAGGCCCGCCGCGATCGAGTGGCGCGGATACTGGCCGCGGAGCCGTCGGCGTGGTGCCCGGACCAGTACAACAATCCCGACAATGTGGCCGGGTACGAGTCACTGGGTGTGGAACTGATCGAACAGCTGGGCGGCGTGGACGTACTCGTCTGCGCGGTGGGCACCGGCGGTCATTCCGCGGGGGTGGCCCGCGTACTGCGCCGGTTCGACCCGAATCTCGAACTCATCGGCGTGGACACCGTGTCCTCCACCATCTTCGGCCAACCGGCGGGACCGCGGCTCATGCGCGGGCTCGGCTCCAGTATCTATCCCGCCAATGTCGACTACGCCGCGTTCGACGAAGTTCACTGGGTCGCCCCGGCCGAAGCGGTGTGGGCCTGCCGGACCCTGGCCACCACCCACCACGCCACCGGCGGGTGGAGTGTCGGGGCGGTGGCCCTGGTCGCGGGTTGGGCGGCCGGACAGTTCGATGCGGACGTCCAGGTCGCCGCGATCTTCCCCGACGGTCCACAACGCTATTTCGACACCGTCTTCAGCGACGAGTACTGCCGCGCACACGACCTGCTCGGCGTGGTGCCGCCGGCCGGGCCGACCACGGTGTCCTCCCCGTTCGAGGCGGAGTTCCGGAGCTGGACCCGCTGCGCGACCGTGGTGGATCCGCGCGGGCGCATCGCACTCGAAGGAGCCCGCGGATGAACACTCTCGCCACCTTCCGCAGCTTCGACACCCCGGTGCGACTGCTGATGATCAATCAGTTCGGTATCAACCTCGGTTTCTACATGCTGATGCCGTTCCTGGCCGGATATCTGGCGGGCCCCCTCGGGCTCGCCGCATGGGCGGTGGGGCTCGTGCTGGGGGTGCGAAATTTCTCTCAGCAGGGCATGTTCCTGATCGGCGGAACGCTCGCCGACCGGCTGGGTTACAAACCCCTGATCGTTACCGGATGCCTGTTGCGCACGGGCGGTTTCGCACTGCTGGTGTTCGCCACCGGCCTGCCCGCGCTGCTGGTCGCCTCGGCCGCCACGGGGTTCGCCGGGGCGCTGTTCAATCCGGCCGTCCGCGCCTACCTCGCCGCCGGATCCGGGTCGCGCCGGGTGGAGGCCTTCGCCCTGTTCAACATCTTCTATCAGGCCGGAATCCTCGCGGGCCCCCTGGTCGGGGTCGCGCTGCTCGCGCTCGATTTCCGGGTGGTGGCGGGCACGGCCGCCCTGGTGTTCGCCGTGCTGACCGTGGCCCAGCTGCTGGCGCTGCCCGCCGGACCCGAACTTCCCGCCCACACCCGGGTCCCGGTGCGGACGGCGTGGGCGGAGGTGATGCGCAACCGGCGGTTCATGGCGTTCTCCGTAGCGATGATCGGTTCCTACATCCTGTCCTTCCAGATGTATCTCGCGCTCCCGCTGCAGGCGGAGATGATCGCCGGAGACGGCGCGCAGGTGCTGGTATCCGCGCTGTTCGTGATCTCCGGGGTGATCGCGGTGGCCGGCCAGTTGCGGATCACCGCCTGGTTCCGGGCCCGCTGGGGCACCGGACGCGCCCTGGCCGCGGGGATGACGATCCTGGCCGGCGCCTTCCTACCGCTCGCCCTGGTCCCCGTCCCGGCATTGTTCGGCACCTGGGCCGCGGTGGCCGCCCTGCTGGTCTCGGCGGCTCTGCTGGCCGTCGGGACCGCCGCGGTGTTCCCGTTCGAGATGGACACAGTCGTCACACTGGCCGGCGACCGCCTGGTGGGCACCTACTACGGCTTCTACAACAGTGTGGTCGGGATCGGCATCCTGATCGGGAATCTCGCGACGGGTGCCGTATTCGGCGCCGCGCGGGCGGCGGATGCCGAGACGCTGGTCTGGGTCGGGCTGTCCCTGATCGGCGCTCTCTCGGCCGTTGCCCTGGCCCGCCTCGGCCGGGCCGGGACCGACCACTCCGGCACGGCCGACCCCGTGACATCCGGCGGTGACGTGGCGGAAGCGGGAGAACCCGCCTCCCCTGCCTCCGGCTCGGCCGGCCGCGCGAGTTGAGGTCTGCACCGGGCCCGCGACGGCGATCAGCTCGCGGGTTCGGGCCGCCGGGCGGCGCTCGACCGCGCGCAGACGGTGGCGGTATGCGGGCGCCGGCATTCGTCCACGCCCCGGCCGACCGAATCGCAGCGCCGGGCCTACCGGCCGCTCCCGGTCGCCGGGTGCGCGGACTGCTATCGTGAACAGGGAATCCTCGACCACAGAGAGATCGATCATGGTTGGTGAACTCGACATCTCCGGAGCCACCCGGCTCTGACGGCCACCAGTTGGGCGCATCGGGCGCCGCTGTAGTGGCCATTTCGTCGTTCACTTTTCCTTCTTCGGGACAGCGCTACGCGCCCGAACGACAACCGAGGTCTCTCCTATATGTCCGAATCTTTTATCGTCTGTTCGAACCTGTCGTTTTCCTGGCCGGACGACACCGCGGTGTTCACCGATCTCTCCTTCAGCGTCCCCGGCGGTCGCACCGGTCTGGTGGCACCCAACGGTGCGGGTAAGAGCACGCTGCTCCGCTTGCTCGCGGGTGAGCTGAAACCCCGTGCCGGCAGTGTGTCCGTCGACGGCGTACGCGGTTATCTCCCGCAGACCCTGCCGCTCACCGGCGAGATGACGGTCGCCGAAACCCTGGGTATCGCACCGATCCTGGCCGCCCTGAACGCCGTCGAATCCGGTGACACCGCCGAAGAGCATTTCACCACCATCGGCACGGACTGGGATATCGAGGAACGCACCCGGGCCCAGCTGGAACGCCTCGGTCTGGGCGAGCTGACACTGAACCGGCGGCTGCGCACCCTCAGCGGCGGTCAGGTGGTGTCGCTGGGTCTCGCGGCCCAGCTGCTGCGGCGACCCGATGTACTGCTGCTCGACGAGCCGACCAACAACCTGGATCTGGAAGCCCGTTATCGGCTCTACGACCTGCTGGCCGATTGGAAAGGCTGTCTGCTGCTGGTGAGCCACGACCGGGCCCTGCTGGACCGGATGGACCGTATCGCCGAACTGCATGCCGGGGAGATCCGCTTCTACGGCGGCAATTTCACCGAGTACGAGGAGTCCGTCCGCGCCGAGCGCGAGGTCGCGGAGAAGAACATCCGCAATGCCGAACAGGAGGTCAAACGCGAGAAGCGGGAACTCCAGCAGGCCCGGGAGCGCGCCGCGCGGCGGGCGAGCAACGCGGCCCGGAATCTGGGAAACGCGGGGCTGCCGAAGATCTTCGCCGGCACCATGAAACGCAATGCCCAGGAATCGGCCGGGCGGGCCAACGAAACCCATGCCGCCCGGGTCGACGCCGCGAAGAACCGGCTCGACCTGGCCGAGCGCGCACTGCGCCCGGAGCAGCGGATCACCCTGCAACTGCCGGACACCGATGTCCCGGCCGGGCGCACCGTGTTCACGGGGGAAGGAATCCGCTACCGCTTCGGCGAACACGAGGTCTTCACCGGTGACGGCGCGGATCTGACCATCCGCGGGCCGGAGCGGATCGCGTTGACCGGGCCGAACGGTGCGGGAAAATCCACCCTGCTCCGGCTCGTGCACGGCGATCTGGCGCCGGAGAGCGGTTCGGTCGCCCGGGCCGAGGGCCGGGTCGCCTATCTGTCACAGCGGCTGGACCTGCTCGATGTGGATCGCACCGTCGCCGAGAACCTCGCCGCCTTCGCGCCGAACCTGCCCACGCCACAGCGGCTGAATCTGCTGGCGCGGTTCCTGTTCCGGGGAGCCCGGGCCGAGCTGCCGGTGGGCGCGCTGTCCGGTGGTGAACGGCTGCGTGCCACGCTGGCCTGCGTACTGTTCGCGGAGCCGGCACCGCAGTTGCTGCTGCTGGACGAGCCGACCAACAATCTCGATCTGGTCGGTGTCGGGCAGCTCGAGAGCGCACTCGATGCCTACCGGGGCGCGTTCGTGGTCGTCAGCCACGACGAGCGGTTCCTCGCCGAGATCGGGGTGCAGCGCTGGCTGCGGTTGGCCGACGGCCGGCTGCGCGAGGTCGCGGGGCCCGCGGTAGCCGACTGAGTCCGGCGCGGTATCGACTGCGGCGGTTCCGGGTCATATTGCGCTGTTCTCCCGGAGTTGTGCACCGGTAGCGACCCGGCGCACCCGCCGGCCCGGAACTGCTACAGAGGTAACTATCTGCGCTTTCCCGCCCGGGACCCCTCGCGCATCGACCGGGATGACGAGCAGAACTCGGCTCCGGCTGCGCAGGTCAACGACCATCGGCTGTCGGCGGGGTCACCGGCGGACACGGCCCGCCGGTAACCCGTCCTACAGCCCGAGGCCCGGGCCGGGCTCTCCCTCCGCAGGCGTCTCACCCGCGGCGGGAGGCGCACCTTCCTCAGCAGGTCCGCCCTCGACGGGCGGCTCACTCTCGACAGGCGGCTCACCCTCGGCAGGCGGCTCACCCTCGGCAGGGGGCGCACCTTCCGCGGGTGGTCCACCCTCGGCAGGCGGCTCACCCTCCGCACCAGGTCCCTCCGCGGGAGGACCATCCTCCGCACCAGGTCCACCCTCGGCACCAGATCCGCCCTCGGCACCAGATCCGCCCTCGGCAGGAGGAGCACCTTCCGCCGGGGACTCACCCGGCGCGGGCTGGGCGCTGGGCGGTGGGCCCGCATTGGGTGCCTGTGCGGAAGGCGGATCCTCGGAGTCCTTGTCCTTGGAGTCCTTGTCGTCCTTGTCATCCTTGGAGTCGGCATTCGCGGCGGTCATGGCCGACATGGCTGCCGCGGCCATCACGGCTCCCATGATGGACTGCATACCGCTGCCGGCATTGCCACCGGGGGCGCCACCCGCACCCCCGCCGGTACCGCCGCCCTGATTACCGCCCTGGCCGCCGCCCGAACCTCCCTGGTCGGAGTCGTCCTCGTCGCCGCCCGGATTCCCGTCGAAGATGTCGTCTATGTCAGTGCCGGAGTCGTCGTCGGAGCCGCCACCCGAATCACCGCCCTGGTCACCACCCGAGCCGCCCCCGCCACCCGAACCGTCACCGGACCCGCCCCCGCCACCCGAACCGTCACCGGACCCGCCCCCGTCGCCCGACCCGTCCTTGTCGTCGTCGCCCGACCCGCTCTTGTCGTCGTCGCCCGACCCGTCCTTGTCGTCGTCGCCCGACCCGCTCTTGTCGTCGTCGCCCGACCCGTCCTTGTCGTCGTCGCCCGACCCGCTCTTGTCGTCGTCGCCCGACCCGTCCTTGTCGTCGTCGCCCGA
>NZ_BDCJ01000026.1 GCF_001613445.1 Nocardia grenadensis NBRC 108939 | reverse complement strand
CCCGCTCTTGTCGTCGTCGCCCGACCCGTCCTTGTCGTCGTCGCCCGACCCGTCCTTGTCGTCGTCGCCCGACCCGCTCTTGTCGTCGTCGCCCGATTCCCCACTTGAACCACTGTCCGGCCCGGAATCACCGGAGAGCCCCACCGCCATGGCCGCACCGGCACCGAGACCGGCTACGGTGAGGCCGATGCGCTTACCGCGCCCACTCTTTTCGTCGTCGCCACCTCTGCGGTCACCGGGGTCACCACCATCGTGCCTTCCGACATCCCGGCCCCCGCCATCACCCTCTCCGGTACGGGGACGCGCCGCAAGCCCTCCACCATTGGATGTGCGGGAAGAATCACCACCGGACTCGCTTCGGGTACCACCAGTTTGCCCGCGTGAGGAATCACCACCGGAATCGCCCTGGGCACCACCTCTGGGTTCGCGTGGGGGATCGCCGTCGGCGGGATGCCCCCGGTTCTCCCGCCATCGTTCGTACCCCTCCGGATCCTGGTCCCTCAACCTGTCGAGCCGCCTTCGGGCCATAGCCGCTTCGAAGGGGTTGCTCGACGGATTATTGGCGTGGCCCCACAATCCGTCGTAGTTTCCCCATTGCTCCGGTTCGCCGTAGAAGGCGGAAGTGCCACTGCGCGGCTGATCGTTGGAGTCTCCGTCGAATACACGACTGCCCTCGTTATCGGCTCCGCTCGCATTGTCCGCGCCCTGCCGGGCCCGGTCGGACCCGTTGTCCCGAGCATTTCTGCGCAGGCCCTCGCCCAACCGCCCGAGGAGTTCCATCAACTTGTCGAGGATTTCCTTAGCAGGGTTCTTTTTCACGGCTCAACCAGCAACTCTCACTCGCACGACCAACTCCGCAGGGAAGGGCCCTGCCGTCACCTCTTCCGACGACCGGCGGGAATCAACGCACTGTGCCTCCAAGGCAAGTCAATCCTCTACCACTCCCAGCACTGGGAATCGCCTACGCGGGTGACGCGGCCCGGCTTCGGTACCGACTGTTCGGACAAACAGACCCGAGCCTCCGGGTCCGCCGTTCTACAACACACCGGCTGCTACGGCTTGCCTACGAACCGGACAGCGGCGATCAGGGATTGACGGGCTTGGCTCGCGTATCCGGCTCGGCGTCCTGTGTCCGGCCGGATTCGGCTTCCTTGTCGTTCGATTCGGCAGTTGGCGGATCGTTCGGTCTCACCGGCGGGGGCGGGGAGGTACCAGGAACGAACACTCGCGGAGCCGAGCCGGGTGCGGCCTGTGCGGGGGGGTCCGCGGGAACGACGGCCTGCTGACTATTTTCGCTGGTCCCGGCCGCGGAGACCGCGGGTATATTCGGACCCGACTCAGCCGCAACAGGTGTCGCACGCGTCCGGCCACGGCCCGAACGCGACCACGGTGTCCGAGATCCAGCGCGGCCGGATGACTGCTGAGCACTCGCTACGGGACGGGACAGGGCACGATCGCCCGCACCGCCCTGCGTCTTGCCCGAGGCCGAGGCGGATGGGGTGGACTGCGCGGAAGACGGACCAAAGGCAGCCGGTCCCTGCAGGTCCTGCCGGGCGCTCACGGCCGCGGGTCCCGGCGGCATAGCATGTGCGATCCCATTCGTCGCACCGACGACAGGCGCCGCCTCGACCGGTTGCCCACTCGGGCCCGCCCCCTCGACCGGGGACGACTCCGGCGAAACCGCCGCACGGTCCCCATCCACTCCACCGGTATCGATATCGGATGCCGGGCCGGCTACCGCGGAGCTCCCGGCGATCTGCTCGGCGGGAGCACCGACCTCGGAGGGAGTCCCGGTCGACGGGCTCGCGCCCGCGGCGGTCGACGGGCTCGCACCGGAAGCAGTCGACGGGTCGGCACCGGAGGTATCCGGCGCGGCGGGAGGGCGAGCGCCAGAAGACTCGTCGATCGACGCACCGCTGTCGCGGGCTGGAGGGCTCTCGGATTGCGCCGGGGTGATCGACTGTGGGGGGAGCACCGACGGGCCTTGCTCGCCGTGGGGCGACTGCACGGGATGTTGGCCGCCACCGGGGGGCACTTCGAAAGACGAACCCGGATAATCCGACCAATCGGTCTCCGGAAGGGCGTGACCCGGGGTCCGGAAGGTGAGACCGCCGGCCTTCTCGAGAAACTTCTGGGAATGGGACTGCATCGCGTCGCCATGGTGATCCACCACGTCCGCGTAGCGACGCACCTGATCCGGGTCCACGAAGATCTCGGACGGGGGTTCCGGTACGCGCAGAAGGTCACTTGTCTTGTCGTACAAGGTCCCGTTGATCAGCCGTTCGATCTCGTCCTCGAGCGGTTCGATCGCTTTTCCGAGCACCTCGGCCGCAAGATAGCCGATGAGCACATCCTGCATGGATTTGAGTAGTCGTTTGGCCACCTCACGCACGATCGGACCGGTGGCCGCGCCGCCCGGCACGAAGAACAGCGCCGTATAGCTCGCGGCGAGGGCTACCAGTTCGACCAGCACCGCGACCTGTATCGCTTCGATCACGTCCGCCGCGACATCGAGCGCCGAGGACACCACATCGCATGCGGCGCAGATCTTCTCGACACGATCGCTGCTCATTGTGGCCCACCGTGCAAGCAACGCCTCGTAGGAGCGTCCGGCGTAGGCGGTACCCATATCGTTCATCGCGCCGGTCGCCGACTCGTGGGAGTCGCGCACTTCTACAGCGAAATCACGGACGTATCCACCCAGTTCGCGAACCTGGTCTGCATCGATATCCGGGTATGGAAGACCCAGGGTGTTCAACAAGAATATGACTTCGCTGGGTATCGGAACACTCACGCGTCAGGCCTCTGCACTACGACTCGCGGCAGCGAGGACCGAACGACCACGCAAGCGGGTCGGAGAGAAAAGATCCGGCCGACCGGTGACTCTCCACGAAAGCCCGCCGCCGGCCGCGTTGCACTACCCCACCGATCTACCTCGCCCCACCTTTCCGCAGCCGCTCTCCCCAGCGGTGTCGACTCCGAACTCAGGCGGTCAAGTCTAGGCGCACCGGCGATACTCCCCGCCACGGGGAACACTGGATCAGCGCCGCCATGCGCACAGAATGTTCTCTCGCCTGCCTTCACACCACGATGCGCTCGAGGCTGCCCGATTCCATCGCCGTCCACAGCGCGCCCCGTCCGGGCCGGTGGTGATCATGGAGGGCATCCCCGGCGCGGCGAACCGGGTCGGCTGACCGTTCACGGTCAGCCGTCCGATGGCATCGGTCCGCGATTCGGTAACCACACCGCGCCGACGGGCCCGCAGTGATGCCGTACGGAGATCGCGCCGGGAACCAGGTCGCATCACTTTCCCCAGCGATGCGACCGATCCGTTCACCACGGAATTCGGTGAACTACATGGCCTCGCCGGGTGCCGGCACGATCACCGTCGGCTGTCCGTCGGAGGGGCCGAGCGGGAAGGTCCGGACCTCGCCGTCGAGATAGCGGCCGAGGGCGCCCTCGGCCGCCATGGTGAACCACAGGGCGCCGTCCGGACCGGTACTCAGCCCATACGGCGATCCGGAAACCCGAACCAGGCGCACTCCTCCTCGTACTCCCGCCCGGTTCGCGACGCGACAGGCCGGGGCTCCCGCCCGACTCGGCGCAGTGCCCGCCGGGGCGCGCGAGCGCAGTACGACGTATCAGGCGGAGGAGAGCTGAGCCTGCCACATCCAGTGCAACTGTTCGAGCCGGGCCGCGATCGTGATGAACAGATCCTGGGTCACCGGATCCGCCTTCTCGGTGGCGTCGATACGCTCCCGCAGACGGCCGATGACCTTGCTGAGGTTCTTGACGATGGCATCGATGACATCGGTGTCCTGCTGCCAGCCGTCGGGGAAGTCGAGGCCGCCGGCCTCCTTGGCGACGGTCGCGGCACGGCCGTCCGGGCTGACCCCGATGGAGGTCGCGCGTTCGGCGGCGTCGTCGGTGAACTCCCGGGCCGCGGCCACCAGCTCGTCGAGGGCGAGGTGGACGGAACGGAAGTTACGGCCGAGGACGTTCCAGTGGGCCTGCTTGGCGATCAGCGACAGGTCGATGAGGTCGACGACAGTGGCGCGCAAGGCCTCACCGGTGACGTGCTGCTGTTCCGGGTCGAGGGTGCTCTTGATGGGGACGTTCATCGTCGAATGCCTTTCTTCTCGTTCGCCGGACACGGACCGACTACCCGGTCGTCCGCGGTCGAATCAGCGACCGGCCCGGGTGTGCGCGATCCCACTGGACCCGGGCGGGCGCCACGTTTCACCGCCGTAGGCCCGGGTAGGTCGCGGGACGGACCGCAATCGCGTACACGGAAGGAGCAGGCATGGGCCGGCAGAATCTGACAGGGCGACGAGTCGCTGTTCTCGCCGCCGACGGGGTGGAACAGGTGGAGCTCGTGCAGCCACGATCCGCGGTCGAGGACGCCGGTGCGAGCACCGCGCTGCTGTCCCTGAAACCCGGGCGGATCCAGGCCATGAACCACGATGTGGAGAAGGGCGACACCTTCGATGTGGACCGGGTCGTCGGCGAATGTAGTCCCGATGAATTCGACGCGCTGATCCTGCCGGGCGGCACCACCAACCCGGACAAACTCCGGCAGGACGAGTCGGCGGTGGCCTTCGTCCGGGATTTCTTCGCCACCGGTAAACCGGTCGGGGTCATCTGCCACGGCCCGTGGACGCTGGTGGAGGCGGATGTGGTGCGCGGCCGCACGCTCACGTCCTATCCGAGCGTCCGGACCGATATCCGCAATGCCGGCGGCAATGTCGTCGACGAGGAAGTGGTGAACGACCGCGGACTCGTGTCCAGCCGCAACCCCGGCGACCTGCCGGCATTCTGCGCGAAGATCGTCGAGGAATTCGCGGAAGGCGAACATCCGGTGCATCCGGAGGGCGCGACGGCCTCCCGCTGATCGCCCGGCACCCCCGGACGGCCGGGCGGTAGCACCGCCGTTCTCTTCCCGACCGGACGCCCAGGGTGCCCGACCCGCATTCGGCCACCCGCGGCCGGCCCGGCGGGGGCACTTCCACCGGGCCGGTCGTCCGGCTCAGATCACACCGTGCAGCGGTGGCGGACTGCCGTGCAGCAGGGCTCGGCCGAGGTGCTGGTATTTCCAGCGGACCGGGTCGTGCAGGGTGTGGGTCCGGGCATTGCGCCAGAAATGGTGCAGGTTGAGGTCGTCGGCCGCACTGCGGGTACCGCTCACCTCGAACAGGGCGCCGGACACCTCGGTGGCCGCGCGGTCGGCCAGGATCTTGGCGGTGGCGACGGCGAGCGAGGCCTCGCCGACCCGTTCCGGCGCACCCAGCGCGGCGTCCACCGCCGCCCCCGCGGCCGCGAGCCCGGCCTCGGCCGCGGTGACCGCGACGGCCAGTTCCCCGAACCGCTGGATGAGCAGCGGATCGTCGATCGCCCGGCGCACCTGCGCCTCGAACCAGGGCCGGCTCTTCTCTCGGGCGAACTCGGCGGCGGCGGTGAGCGCACCGCGGGCGATACCGGCGTCGATCGCCGCGTGCAGCAGCTGCGCGGAGGCACCGTAGGCGGTGGGCCGGTCGACAGCGGCGGTCCGGGCCACCAGCTGATCGCGGTCGACCACCACGTTCTCGAACGACACCGTGCCGCTGCCAGTGGTGCGCTGACCGAATCCGTTCCAGTCGTCGACGATCCGCACGCCCGGGGTGTCGGCGGGCAGGAACGCGACGTACTGGCCGTCCGACAGTCCGGCAGCGCCGTCCGGGTCGTCCAGCCTGGTCAGCACTGCCAGGAAGTCGGCGAACAGGGAACCGGTGCAGTAGTACTTGACCCCGTCGATCCGGAACTGCCGTCCGCCGCCGAGCGGGCGCACAGTGGTGGCGATATCGGCGACGGTCGCGCCACCGCGTTCGGACTGGGCGTTCGCGATCCGAGCACCGTCCAGGACGCCGCCCAGATAGCGCCGCCGCTGGTCGGCGGATCCGGCGATCTTCAGCAGATTGACATAGACGAAGTGGCTGTGCGGAATCTGGGCGATATTGGGATCGGCGACCGCGAGCAGCCGTATCACCTCCGCGAGCTCGCTGGGCGGCAGATCGGCGCCCCCGAGATCCGCGGGCACCGTCACCGCCAGCAGCCCGGCGGCCGCCAGTTCGCGTACTTCGGCGAAGGGCAGCGCGCGCTCCCGGTCACGGTCCGCGGCACCCAGCGCGAACTCGGCCGCCAGTTCCGCGGCGACGGCACGCGCCTGCTCGGCCGAGGCGATCCGGGCGGCCCCGACGGCGGTCATCGCCCCGCTACCGCGGCGGGGCGTCGCGCGGCCTCCAGTTCGCGCACCAGCGGCAGCACCTTGGCGCCGAAGTACTCGATCTCCTCCTGGAAATGCAGGAACCCGCCCAGGATCAGGTCCACACCCAGTTCGCGGTAGGCGACAATCCGCCCGGCGATCTGTTCGGGCGTCCCGATCAGCTTGGTCCGGAACCCGTCGTTGTACTGGACCAGATCCTCGAAACCCGAATCCGCCCACATGCCCTTGCCGTCCGGGGTGGCGGCCCCGGCCTGTTGCACGGCGTCCCGGAAACCCTCGACCGCCGGCTTGTCGGCCTTGTCGATGATCTCGCGGAGGGTGTCGTGGGCCTCGCGCTCGGTATCGCGGGCGATGATGAATCCGTTCAGGCCGAACTTCACTTCGCGGTCGTGGGCCCGGGCGACTGCCCGCAGATCGTCGAGTTGTTCGGTGACGCCGTCGAAATCCTTGCCGTTGGAGAAGTACCAGTCCGCGTGGCGTCCGCCGTTGCGGCGGGCCGCGCTGGAGTTACCGCCCTGGAACAGTTCGGGGTTCGGGCGTTCGGGCGTATTGAGCGGTTTGGGCTTCAGAGTGAAATCGCGGATGCGGTAGAAATCGCCGCCGTAATTCACGTTGTCCTCGGTCCAGATCTTGCGGATCACTTCCAGGAACTCCGCGCTGCGCCGGTAGCGCTCGTCGTGTTCGAGCCACGGCTCCCCCAGCGCGGTGAACTCCCCGGCGAACCAGCCCGAGACCACATTGATGGCGAACCGCCCACCCGACAAATGGTCGGCGGTGGCACCGAATTTGGCGAGTACGGCGGGATGCCACAGGCCGGGATGGACCGCCGCGATCACCTTCAGCCGTTCGGTGGCGCCGAGCAACGCCAGGCTGAACGAGGTGGATTCGTGCTGGAACTCCGCGCCGTAGGAAGCGGTGTAGCGGACCTGGGAAAGCGCGTAGTCGAAACCGTTACGTTCGGCGGTCTGGGCGAGTTTCTTGTTGTACTCGAAATCCCAGCCGGTGCGCTGTTCGATATCACTGGTCACCAGACCGCCGCTGACATTGGGTACCCAGTAGGCGAACCGGATCCGGTCGGTGATCTGCTCGGTACTCATCGAGCCTCCCTAGAGTGGTAGATGCGGTCCGCGGAGGCCGCAGCGCCGGCGGAGGTATCGCCTCATCGCTGCTCACCGTCGGCATCTGTGGTCCGGACGCCGGGCACGGCAACCCCGCACCGGCGCGAGTCCAGTCCACCAGCGCGGTTGCGGGTGGACGAGGGTTTGAATCGGCGGGAACCTATCCCCGGTTGCGCCCGGTCCCGGCGGCCGGGACGGCTTCCGGCCGCCGGGACCGGTGCCGCGCCGCCGAACACGACATCCCGCAGCGCGAGTTCGGACCGGCCACGACCGGCGGGCCGGCGCTCCCGGCCCGGGGTGACCCCGCACCCGAGTACCGGCGACCCGTATCCGGCACTCGGGCTCGCAGCCGGCGGCCCGGCGGCGGCTGGGCCGCCGGGTCGCCGGGGTCGTGGGCCGGTCAGGCGGTGGCGGCGGCTCCGCTGTACTGCGACCTGCTGAACCGCCCGGCGGGCCGGAACCTGCCCAGCACCTCGGCCGCGTCCTCGCCGGTGACCTGGGCGATGAGCTGGTGCGCGTCCGCCACCGAGTGCACCGGGCGCGCCGCTTGCGGGCGGTGCAGTGTGCCCACGAGCGCCGACGCGAAACGGGGGTCGGCCGCCGCCGCGCCGAAGAACTGGCCGCCGATCTCGGCGAACTCGGGGTCGCCGAGGAACAGCCGGGTGACCTTGGCGGCGTCCTCGGCGCGGGCCTCGAGAAACGCCTGGTACTGCGCGGTGATCCAGGCGTCGTCGAAGGCACCGTCGTGCGTGGCCGCCGCGGCGACCAGGCGTTGTGCCTGGATGAGCCCGCTCTGTGCCCCCTGCCCGGCGATCGGGTCGTAGGCCACGGCCGTATCGCCCAGCGCCGCCACCGGATGTCCGCCCGCGGTGTGCCCGACCCCGCGCCGGAACAGCGGCCGCACCGCACCCTTCAACCACGAGTGCGGATCCTCGGCGAGCACCTTCGTGGCGAGGACTTCCGGCAGGTCCCAGTCGAGGTGGTCGCGGTAGAGATCGGTGACGATCCGGTGCGCCGATTCCGCCGAATCGGCGGCCGCGAACCGCTTCTCCCAGTCGCCGCCCGGCCTGGCCCAGCCCAGGAACGCCCAGGTCGGCCCGGCGTCCTTGTGCAGATACGGCCCCCACCAGGCCTCACCTTCCTCGGCGACGATGGAGAAACCGCTGCGGCCGCCGCCGGCCGGGCTGCGGTGGGCGAATACCGACTCGTCGTGCGGGAGACCGCTCACGGTGACGGTCAGCAGGCTGCGCTGGGGCGCGTCGTAAACGGTACGGGCCTCGTCCACCTCGAACAGCTGGGACAGGCCGCCCCGGCCGGTCGCGACCAGCGTCAGATCATTGTCGGCGGCGATCGGATCGAGCCGTTCCGGGGTCACCGGGTCGACGACGAACCGGCCGCCGCGCTCCAGGAAGGTGGTGAGCCGTTCGTCGGCCTTGAGCCGGGTGTCCACCGCGAGACCGTGGAAACCGTCGAACGCGCCGTCGAAGGCGATCAGTTCCTCGCCACCATCGGCGATACGGACCGTGAGGCCGCTGTGCAGCGGAGCGCGGTCGAGATAGGTGGGCAGTCCGAGCGCCGCTTCGGCGGCCTGGGCCTCACCGAAGATCAGCGCGGTACCGGTGGCCGGTACCTTGTCGCGCAGCTCGCGCTGGTCCTTGTCGCTGTAGATGGTGACCGTGAACCCGGCGTCGAGCAGGCCGAGTGCCGCGGTCACGCCAGTCTGCCCGGCCCCGATCACGGCGGCCTTACGGTGGGAGGTGTGCTGTGTTGTCATAGCGCCATGGTCACGATCACAGCGGCCGCGCTGCACTATTACACTCACCGCGAGTTGATGCCGAACCGCACCGCACCGCAGTGCTTTTCGTGACACCATCGACGGTTTCCGCGGAACCGGGCGGGCCCGGGCCGCTCTACCATCCGGTGCATGGCCTTCGACCTCGTCCCGCCGATCGGTGACCGCGCCGAGGGGTATCGGCAGCTCACCGCGCAGGCCGCCGCTCTGCTGTACGGCGAAGCCGACCGGATCGCCAACGCCGCCAATCCGAGTGCGCTGATCTATCACAGTCTGACCGAGGTGAACCGGGCCGGTATCGGTCGCCGAGGTCTTCGCGCGGTCGCTGTCCGGAGGCTGAACCGGACCGGTCTCTATTGCCGGACCGGCTGATCTGGGCCCGGTGGTGCAGACGCCCCGAGGGGGCTCGTGTCGGCCGCCGTCTCGAAACCGGGCCCAACCAGTCGATAACGAGCGCCTGGATGCTCACACGGAAACCCGGCCCCGCTCGAACAGCGCGGGACATACCCCCGGCACATACCCGAATCCATCGCCGACATCTTCGCGCGGTCACCGCTCGGGCGCCGAATCGTCGCCCAGCCCCGACGCGACCTCCGACCCGGCGCCACCGGACCAGTCGATGACAAGTTTCTTTGACATTTCATGTCAAAGAAACTTAACATCTTCTTCGTGGTCAGCGATCAGCCCGAGCACCCGGTACGCACGCGACGGCGCGAGCGCCGGATGACGCAGGCGAATCTGGCGACAACCGTCGGCGTCAGCCGGCAAACCGTGATCTCGATCGAACAGGGCGACTACGCGCCGAGCGTCTATCTCGCATTGCGAATCGCCCGTGCGCTGGGAACGACGGTCGAAGACATCTTCTGGACCGAGGACATGGAGGCGACGTGGCCCGCACTACTGCATTCGAAGACATCTTCCTAGCGGCCGACGAGCCGGCCTGGGGCGACGAGCGGGCCCGCGAGGAATTCTACCGGGGCTCGACGCTGGCCCTGTGCGCGACGATCTACGGCTGCTATCTCATCGCCATCGTCGCGGCGATACTGGACGCCACCTTGGTATCGCTACTGATCTTCGCGCTCCCCGGAGTCACGACGCTACTGCTGTTCCGCTACTGCGCCCGGCGCGGCATCGATATGCAGACAGTGCTAAAAGGCTTCCCGGCGCGGCGCAAACGGATCGCCTACGCCACCACCTATCCGCTGGTGGCCGCATGGCTGGGCGTTTACCTCTGGCGCACACTGCCTTCGGACTCGTTGCCGCAAAGCCTGCTGGGCGCGGTCGTCGGCGGCGCGATCGGAGCGGCCGCCGCCGCGGCCGTCGGCAAGCTCGTCCGCAACCGCTCGCACGCCCAGCGGCCTCCCGAGGACGACAGCTTCGACTGAGTTGCCGTCCAGCGTGTCGACACAGTCGGTCCCGGCGGACGCGCTGTCGACGAACCCACCGACGGGACTCCGCCACCGTCCACCTCGCAGTCCCCGACCGGTAACTCTCCAGGAATCTGTCGGCCCGCACGTCGCGGAAGCTCGCGTCACACCGGCCCATCCACCGGCCTACGCTCGCCCGCGCTCCAGGCGAACGGCAGCGCAGTGCCGTTCAGCAGGTGGTCACCGATGGCCCGGGCCTTCTGGATGGCCGGGTTGTGCACCGAGATGGTGCGCGCATTACGCCAGTGCCGGTCCAGCCGCAGCCCCTCCGAGGTGATGGACGCGCCACCCACCTCGAACAGCTGCGTCGTGGCGGCCAGCACGGTATCGATCACACCGAGCTGTGCCTGGGCCGCCGCCAGTTCGGCATCGATCAAGCCCTGCTCCTCGGTGGCTCCGGCCGCGAGCACCTCGTCGAGGACATCGGCGACCGCCAGCACGCCGGCGCGGGCACCGAACGCCGCCGCCGACAAACGGCCGATCACCTGCTGCACCAGCGGATCGTGGCGGGGCAGATCGGCCGCGGAATGGGTGTAGCCGCGGCGGCGGGCGGCCACCCATTCGCGGGTGTCGCGTTCGGCCCGCTGCGCGATACCGGCCAGCACCGCGAGCTGGACCAACTGCAGGTAGGAGGTCGAATAGGTGGCCCCCGCGGCCCCGTATCCGGGACCCAGCACGCGGTCCGGCGCTATGGCGACATCGGTGAACTCGGTGGTGCCGCTGGCGGTCAGCCGCTGCCCGAAACCGTCCCAATCGTCGTGTTGGCGCACCCCCTCGGCCTCGGCATCCACCAGCACCCCGACCCGTTCCCCGTCCCGGTCCGCGGCGACCAGGATGTGGTCGGCGTACAACGATCCGGTGCTGTAGTACTTCGTGCCGTTGAGCACCCAGCCGTCCCCGGACTGCGTCAGCCGGGTGCGGTACCGGTCCACCGCGCCCACGCCGGGCTCGGTGATCGCATTCCCGACCAGCGTCCCCTGCGTGATCTTGCGTAACCACTCCGCACGCGCCGGACCCGCCTCGGCGAGCAACTGGTCCTCCACGAACACGAAATGCACCCGCAGCGCCTGCGGCAGGTTCGACTCGGCGGCGGCCAGTTCGATCAGCTGCCGGAACAGCTGTCGCACACTCGCGCCGTACCCGCCGTATTCGACCGGCACCCGCAGCGCGCCGAACCGCGCCGCGCGTAACCGGCGCACTTCGTCGTGGGCGAGCCGGCGGTCGATCTCGCGCTCGACCGCGCCCGCCGCGATATCGGCGTAGATCGGCGCGAACACCGCGTCCAGATCGGTATCGGAGACAGCTTGTGCCGTGGAAGTCATCAATCCACGATCACCGACCCCCGCACTCCCCTCACCGGTTACACGCAGCCGGATCGAAATATTCGCGGCAAAAAATCCCGCCGATTCCAACCGGTGACACCGCGCCCGGTGCCGGTCAGGATCACAGATCGGCCCGGCGAGGAGCTCGGCCACCGCACTGTCCGTCCCAGAGCCCCTCGAGGAGATTTCCGGTGAGTCTGTCGTTCCACTGGTTCCTACCCACCTACGGCGATTCCCGCGGCCTGATGGCCGGCGGCCACGGCACGTCCATGTCCGGCGACCGTCCAGCCTCGCTCCGCTACCTGAACCAGATCGCCGGCGCCGCCGAGGAGAACGGTTTCGAGGCGGTACTCACCCCGACCGGCGCCTGGTGCGAGGACGCCTGGCTGGCCACCGCCATGCTGGTGGAAACCACCGAGGCCCTCAAGTTCCTGGTGGCGTTCCGGCCCGGCCTGGTGAGCCCGACCCTGGCCGCCCAAATGGCCGGCACCTACCAGCGGCATTCCCGGGGCCGGCTGCTGCTGAACGTGGTGACCGGCGGCGAACCGCACGAACAGCAGGCCTTCGGCGATTTCCTGGACAAGGAGCAGCGCTACGAGCGCACCGGCGAATTCCTGCACATCGTGCGCGAACTGTGGCAGTCGCGGGAGCCGATCAGCTTCGAGGGCAAACACCTCCAGGTCCGAGGCGCCCTGCTCAACAACCACCCCGACCCGGTCCCCCCGGTCTTCTTCGGCGGCTCCTCCGCCGCCGCCGGCCCTGTCGCCGCCCAGTACGCCGACACGTACCTGACCTGGGGTGAACCGCTGGTCGCGGTCGGCAAGAAACTGGAATGGATCCGCGGCCTCGCCGCCGCACGCCACCGCGCCCTCGACTACGGCATCCGCCTGCACGTCATCACCCGCGACACCTCCGAAGCCGCCTGGGCCGAAGCCGACCGCCTGCTCCAGGGCATCGACCCGGCCGATATCGAACGCGTACAGGCCAACCTCGCGCAGAGCGAATCCGAGGGCCAGCGCCGCATGCTCGAACTGCACGGCGGCCGCACCGACCGCCTCGAGATCGCCCCCAACCTGTGGGCGGGCGTCGGCCTCGTCCGCGGCGGGGCGGGCACCGCGCTCGTCGGCTCGCACGAAGAGGTCGCCGAACGGCTCATCGAATACTCGCGGCTGGGTCTCACCCACTTCATCCTGTCCGGCTACCCGCACGTCGAGGAGGCGTACTGGTTCGGCGAGGGTGTGCTGCCGATCCTGGAGAAGAAGGGCCTGTGGCGCCGACCGGTCGACCGGCCCGTCGCGGCCACCGGAACCCCGTTCGCCACCGCCTCCACCAGCTGAACCACTCCCTCACCAAAACGTATTCGTCCCGCACGCGCGGGGAGCATTCGTCAGTGCGCCAGCACCGATGTGCACGATAGGCCCATCCCCGCATGCGCGGGGAGCACAGCTTCTTCGCCGCGGGCGGGAAGCCGTCGCGGGGCTCATCCCCGCGTGCGCGGGGAGCACTCCGACGACGAGCATTGTTCACTACGGCACCGGGGCTCATCCCCGTGGCTACGTTGGCGAATCCCGACGACGATCATCGGTGAACTTCGACGTCGGTTCGCAGGGCTCGTGATCGGTGATATCGACGGAAAGTGACGTCGCGACTCCAGCGTGTCCTACGGGTAGGCGGTTCTGGGTGTCCGCTTCTGCCGACTTGTCGATGGCGGTATCGCCGCCGCGGTCTTCCCTCGATGAGTGAATCCGGAAGTCGGTCGCGGATAGCATCTTCCTCACGGTCCGGCCGCCACTCACCCTGCGCTACCCATACGAGAACCGCGGCCTGCCGCCTCACCTCCGGACGGACACACGATGGCTTTTTCCTTCTTCCTCGCACCCGCCACGAAGCCGCTCGGAACTGTTGCTCCCCTGCCGGACAATGACTTGGACTACAACTCGCTCGTCATGGAAGCGTGCCAGGTGCTCGCCGAGACCGATTGCGTGTTCACTCTCCGCGGTTTCGGCGCCGACGACTGGCCCATGGACATCGCTTACGATCTGTCGACGCTGGTCGAACAACTCCCCGATCTCCTCGATGATCTCCATGCACACCGAGTCGGTGAGATCGACCTGTATGGCCAGGGAGTCGAACGGACCTTGTCCTTCCACCCGTCCGGCAGCGAAGTGAAGATCACCTGCACATCCAGAACCACCTGGGCGCCGGACCCTGCTGTGGAATCCATCGACCGCGACAGATTGCAGGCGATGATCGCCCGGTTGCTGTTCGCGTTCAGCACCTCGCTGAAAGTGGTCGGGTCACCACTCGCCGACGCGGCACCATTCCCTACGTGGCGCTGACCTACGCCGACATGCGGATGTCAAGTAAGAACGTGAGTCAGATTTCGCCGATACCACCTCGTGGCCGACCCGGCCGTCGTCGAAATCCACCGATAGACGACGTCACCATTCACCGATGTAACCATCCCCGCGTGCGCGGGGAGCACACTTCCTGATCAGGCAGTTTCCAAGCAGAAGCTCCCATTTTGATTCACTTTTCGCCCTCCCATCACGACCTCGACCTGGCTTGTTGCCGATCCATAGAAGAACAGCGCCGTGGCGCACCGGGCTACGACCCCCTCGCCGTCCGGCAGCACGCCGACCTGATCGCCCCGATTACCCTCACCACCGTGACACCCTCCCAGCCCACCCCCCGGACCGCCCCCGGCACCGCCGTCGCGGACGCCGTCCGCGCGGACATCCTCACCGGCAGGCTCTCCCCCGGCGACCGGTTGCGCGAAGTGGATCTGGCCGAGCGTTTCGGGGTCTCCCGCGTCCCGGTCCGCGAGGCGCTGTCGCAGTTGCAGAGCGAGGGCTTCGTCACGCTGGTGCGGTATCGCGGGGCGACCGTATCGGCGCCGTCGGGGTCGGCGGCGCGGGAGTTGGTGCAGATCCGCCGGGGACTCGAAGTGTTGGCGGCGCAGCTGGCCGCGCACGCGAAGGGCGGGCCGGTGGCCGCTGAGCTGGCACGGGTGGTGGAATTGGGCCGGTCGGCGGATCTGAGTCAGGCGCACGAGGAGTTGCCGCCGCTGATCCTGCGGTTCCACACCCTGGTCGCCGAGGCGTCGGGTAATCAGCAGCTGGGGGCCATGCTGGAGCAGATCTTGGAGCGGGTGTCGTGGATTTTCGGCCAGCGGCTGGAGAGCCGCACGCATATCTCGTGGAGTGATCACGCGGCCATCGCGCAGGCGATCCTCAACGGGTCGCCGGTGCAGGCGGGGTATCTGATGGACGAGCACATCGCGCGGGACGAGGAGTTGCTTGCCGATTTGAACGCCGAGGCGACGCCGGACTGAGGCCGCGGACCGCGGCCTGCTTCCTCCCTTCGGCCCGGCGTAGTCGCCAGACCGATCGATGCGAATGGCAAGGTTTGTATACAAGAACTACGCCGCTATCGCGTGGTCTTGCATAGTTCACAACCCTGGAACCTCGAGCAACATCAGCGAAACAGTATTTGTATACAAATTCTGGTGTTGCTTATTTCTTCTGCCCGAGGCCAGGTCCCATGTCCACAGACGCTGCCCCGACCCAGTCGCCGCCGCTGGCTCCACCCGCTCGCCTATCGCTCTGGCGCACGTCACTTTTCGGCATCCAGCACGTGCTGGTCATGTACACCGGCTGCGTCGCGGTCCCGCTGGTCTTCGGCGCGGCCCTGGGGCTGGACACCTCCACGATCGCCACCCTGGTGAACGCCGACCTGCTGGTCGCCGGGGTCATCACCCTCGTGCAGGCGCTCGGTATCGGGAAGCTGCTCGGGGCCCGGATGCCGGTGGTGGCGGGGGCCTCGTTCACGGCGGTGACGCCGATGATCCTGATCGGCGAGGAATACGGGCTGTCGGCCGTGTACGGGGCCATGATCGCGGCGGGGATCTTCGGCATGCTGGTGGCGATCCCGTTCTCCAAGTTGGTCCGCTTCTTCCCTCCGATGGTGCGGGGCGCGGCGGTCACCATGATCGGGCTGTCGCTGATCGGCAAGGCCGTCTCCATGACCTTCGGTGACGAACCGGCGGGCGGCGCGCCGTTGGCGCTGGCCCTCGGGGTGGTCGCGATGATCATCGTGCTGATGCGTTACGGCCGGGGTCTCGTCGCGCAGTCCGCGGTCCTTATCGCGCTGGTGCTGGGCACGGTCGCGGCCGCCGCGCTCTCGCTCACCGATTTCAGCGCCGTCGGCAGCGCCGACTGGTTCGGCCTGCCCAACCCGTTCCTATTCGGCACCCCCACCTTCCCGATCGCCGGAATCATCTCGATGTGCCTGGTGATGCTGGTGATTTTCACCGAATCCACTGCCTACCTCATGGCCACCGCCGACCATCTCGGCCGCCCGCTGGAACCGAACCGGCTCGCCCGCGCCCTGGGCGCCGACGGCGCCTCGGCGGTATTGGGCGGCTTCTTGACCTCGTTCCCGGACACCATTTTCGCGCAGAACGTGAGCCTGGTGCGGATGACCGGGGTGTCGAGCCGCCGGGCGGTCGCCGTCGCGGGTGGACTGCTGGTGGCGCTCGGACTGGTGCCGAAGATGGGCGAGGTCGTCGCCAATCTGCCGGGTGCGGTGATCGGTTCGGTGAGCCTGGTCATGTTCGCGACCGTCGCCGGGGTCGGTATCGCGACGCTGGCGCGGGTCGACTATTCGCGCAACGACAACCTGCTCGTGGTCTCGCTGGCCATGGGTATCGGCATGATCCCGGTGGTCGCGCCGGAGGTCTACGAAGGGCTCCCGTCCTCGGTTCGCATCATCGCCGGTGGCGCGATCACCAGCACGGTCATCGTGGCGTTCGTCCTCAACCTCGTCTTCAACCACCTCACCCCCGCCCGCACCCCGAAGGAGAGCGACGCATGACCGGCATCGCCCTGCTCACCGTGCCCACCACAGATCCCGGCGACACCCGGCCCTTCGAGGTACTGACCGAGAGTGGTTTCCGCCCCGGCGATCTCGTTTCGGTGATCGGCAAAACCGAAGGCAACGGCTGCGTCAATGATTTCAGCCGCACCCTGGCCACCGCCGTCTGGGAGCCACGGATCCCGGACGCCGCGGTCACCGTGTTCTCCGGCGGCACCGAGGGGGTGCTCAGCCCACACGTGAACATGTTCGTCCGCGACCAGCGCCGCCATGCCGGGTTCGATCGCGGCCTGGTCGCCGCGGCCCGCCGCAGCCGGGTGCTGGACCCCGGGGAGATCGGCCGGGCCGAGCAGGTCGATACGGTCACCGACACCGTGGGCGAACTGCTCGCCGAACTCGGTGTCACCCCCGCCGATGTCCATCTCGTGCTGGTGAAATGCCCGCTGCTCACCTCCGACAAGATCACCGCGTTGCACGCCGCGGGCCGGACTCCGGTCGCCACCGACACCTACGCGTCGATGGGCTGGTCGCGGGCGGCGAGTTCGCTGGGTATCGCGGTCGCGCTGGGTGAATGCGACCGGGAGACCGCGCTGCGCGCCCTGGCCGGCGAAGCCGATGTCTGGTCGGCCCGGGCCTCCGCCAGCGCGGGCGCCGAACTCGACGACTGCCATGTATTGGTGGTCGCCGAGAGTCCCACCGCGGCCAATCCCTTGCGCGCGCTGCACGGGCAGATGGCCGACGCGATCGACCTGGCCTCGGTACAGCGGTTGCTCGCCCAGGTCACGGCGGCCGGTGGCACGGTGCGGCAGATCTTCGCCAAGGCCGAAGCCGATCCGAGCGGATCGGTCCGCGGGCTGCGCCACACCATGCTCACCGACTCCGATATCAACGCCACCCGGCATGCCCGCGGCGCCGTCGGCGGCCTGCTGTCGGCGCTCAAGGGCGATGGTGCGGTCTACGTCTCGGGTGGCGCCGAGCACCAGGGTCCGCCGGGCGGCGGCAGCGTCACCGTGATCTACGAGCTCCCCACCCCCGAAGGGACCGATGCGCCATGACCACCACGACGCTGACCGACCCCGAGAAAAGCTGGGAGACAGCGGAGTTCGAGAACGTGCCGGTGCCCACCGACCGGCGGCGCGGCCTGGGCTCGGTCTCCGCGGTCTGGTTCGGTTTTCCGATGGTGCTGACCTGCGCCATCTTCGGTGGGCTGATCGTTTACTCGCTGGGCTTCCGGCTCGGGTTGCTCGCCATCGCGGTGGGCAATATCTGCATGATGCTCTACGTCGGCGCGCTGAGTGTGCTCGCCGGGCGCACCGGTAAGAATTTCGCGCTCTCGGCCGCCGAAACCTTCGGCAAGGCGGGCGCTTTCCTGCCCTCCGCTTTCCTGGCGACCGTGGTGATCGGCTGGTTCGCCTTCCAGACCGGTATGGCCGGGGCGATCCTGCACGACACTCTCGGCTGGCACGAACAGTTCACCGCGCTCGCCGCCGGGCTCGGTTTCATCGCGGTGACCCTGCTCGGTATCCGTGCGCTGTCGGCGATCGGCATGATCGCGGCGCCGGTGTACATCGTGCTGGGGTTGGTCGCGATCGGGCTCGCGGTCGCCGACGGCGGCTCCTCGCCCACGTCCTATCAGGGGCAGGCCGGCGCGGCGGCGATGAGTTTCGGCGCGGCGGTGACCTTGGTCATCGCCTCCTTCATCGACTCCGGCACCATGACCGCCGACTTCACCCGCTGGTCCCGCAACGGCCGTGAAGCCTTCCTCGCCGCGGCCTCGGCCTTCCCGGTGGGTAATTCGATCGCCCTGGTGATCGGCGGACTCGTGGTCGCCCTCGGCGGCAGCGCCGATCCCGCCGCCGACGGCGGGAACTTCCTCGGACTCCTCGTCGGCCACGGCGGGCTGCTGGTCCCGCTGGCCGTGGCGTTCGTATTCATCAACCTGGGTTCGGTCTGCGCGCACTGCCTCTACAACGGCGCGGTCGGCTGGAGTCAGCTCTCCGGCGGCCGGATGCGGCGGCTGACCC
Source organism: Nocardia grenadensis NBRC 108939 (assembly GCF_001613445.1). Lineage (GTDB taxonomy): Bacteria > Actinomycetota > Actinomycetes > Mycobacteriales > Mycobacteriaceae > Nocardia > Nocardia grenadensis. The sequence goes on along the minus strand of NZ_BDCJ01000026.1, from coordinate 93,728 downwards.
TCGTCCTCGGCGCGGTCGGCGTGGTGCTCGCGGTGGCGGGTATCTGGTCGTATTTCGAACAGTGGCTCAACCTGCTGGGTGTGATCGTGCCGCCGATCGGTGCCGTGGTCATCCTCGATCAGCTGGTCCTGCCCCGGTTCGGTCTCGGCCCGCGCGACCGCCGGGCCCGCTGGCATCTGCCGGCGTTCACCGCCTGGGCCGGTGGCGCGGTCACCGCCCTGCTCACCCATCGATTCGCCCCGTGGCTGTCGGACGCCGTCATCGGTTTCGCCGCCGCCGCATTGATTCTCACCCTCGGCGCGGCCCGCACCGCGCGACGCGACAAGGAGCTCACCGCATGACCCCGACCACCGTGCACGCCACCCCCTACACCTGGCCGTTCGACGGCCCGATCGACCCGGCGCGCACCGCGCTGCTGCTCATCGACTGGCAGACCGATTTCTGCGGCCCCGGCGGCTACGTCGACCGGATGGGCTACGACCTGTCCCTCACCCGGGCCGGCCTGGAACCCACCGCCCGGGTCCTGGCCGCCGCGCGCGAGCTCGGTCTCACGGTGATCCACACCCGCGAAGGCCACCGCCCCGATCTCGCCGACCTCCCCGCCAACAAGCGCTGGCGTTCCGCCCAGGTCGGCGCGGAGATCGGCAGTGTGGGCCCGTGCGGGCGAATCCTCGTGCGCGGTGAACCCGGGTGGGAGATCGTGCCCGAGGCCGCGCCGATCCCCGGGGAACCGGTCGTCGACAAGCCCGGCAAGGGCGCCTTCTACGCCACCGACCTGGACCTGCTGCTGCGCGGCGCCGGGATCTCTCACATCATCCTCACCGGTATCACCACCGATGTCTGCGTGCACACCACCATGCGCGAGGCCAACGACCGCGGCTACGAATGCCTGATCCTCTCCGACTGCACCGGAGCCACCGAGCGCAGGCACCACGAGGCGGCGTTGAGCATGGTCACCATGCAGGGCGGCATCTTCGGCGCGGTCGCCACCTCCGACCAGTTGCTGGCCGCTCTCGGGAAGCAGTCCGTCACCGCATGAGGGTTGTGCTGATCCACGGCGTGGCCACCGACAGCCGGGTGTGGGCGGGCACGATCGCCGCTCTCGGCCCGGCCGTCGAGGTCCACGCCCCCGACCGCCCGCAGTCGGGTGATATGGACATCGAGATCGCCGCCCTCGCGCCGCTGTGCGCGGGGGCGCTCGTGGTCGGGGTCAGCGGCGGCGCGACGCTGGGCCTGGAGTTGGCCGCCCGCGGTGTCGAATTCGCCGGAGCACTACTGCACGAACCGGCGGCCGGTTCGCTCGCGCCGGGCCTGCTCGACGAGGTGGCCCGGGCGTTCCGACGGCAGGGGGTGGCCGGATTCGGCGAAGCTCTCTACGGTCCGTGCTGGACACCGGAACTCACGACGGCCTCGCGCGAAACCGTCGCCGGAGAACTCGCCATGTTCCGCGAGTTCGAACCCGGGCCGGTGGGCCGGTCGGCGGACCGGATCACGCTGACCGTCGGCCGGTATTCGGCGCCGGCCCGGCACTGCTCCGTCCACGACCTGGGCACGACCCTCGGCATCGAGTGGCGGGTTCTCTCCGGCACCGGGCACGCGGCACACCTGGAGATCCCCGGGCAGTTGGCGCATTGGGTCCGGCGGCATTCCGGCGCCGATCTCGGCTCGTACCACCTACCCCCTTTCCCGTGAACGGCGACCAACATAACCAATGGTCATACGCGATTCTTCCGCCCACCGGCGCCGAATGCGGCCCGATCGGGCCCCGATCCCGTTTGTGCGCGCAGCACGAGAGCGCGCCGATGTTTCATGACGGCGGCCCATAGGCGACGCTGTCGGCCCGCTTTACGATGACAGTGCCAGGTCCGATCGAGCACACGACGCGTTTCCCCATTCGTGTGCTGCCACTGGGATTCCGGCACCGATCGGAGTTCGAGATGCTGTGTGGTGGAGAGACGCGACGCCGGTGATACCCCAACCGGCCGTGGGATCTCCCTCGGGCCCCCGCCGGTTCATTCCACATCGAATCCATCGCGAAAGTACGACTCACGAATGCACGTTCAGCTGTATCGCGCGCCCGGAAATGGATGCTCGTCGGTCCACGGCTGCGCTGAAAGTTCCCGGACCGCCGTGCCGCGCCCGTCGCACACCACCCCGAGGAGGGGGTGACCGTGCGGTGGTCCCAGCCCGGCTCGGGCGCATCGTGCCTGCCCACGGCCACCGAGTTGCTGTACGCGGTCGGCGGTCGGCGCGCCGAGGGGCCGGTGTGCAGTCTCGCCTCGGCCTTGTCGGAGTCCTATCGGCTCGAAGCGGGGCTCGCCGGAATCCGGCTGCAGTCGCGCCGGCGCACGCTGATAGGCGAGATCGACGCCTGGAGTTCGCGGCATCTGCCCGTGCCGGCCGCGGGTACCCGCGTCTACGAACGCACCCTCGGCGAACTGATCGATGTGATCGCGGCCGGCGCCGCCCGCGCGTTCCATCTGTTGCGGCACGACGATCCGGCCGGTGAGCTCATGCACTTCGAATGGACGCGCCTCGCGGAGTTGCAGCTCGTCTACCGCGACCTGGTACACGATGTCGAGAGTGGCCGCTGCTGCCTTCCGAGCGGACCACATCTCCGGGTGGTCGGCGATCGGATGCCGTATCAGTTGCCCATCAGGACGGGAGAATCGAATTGAGCGGGATGGATCGGGATATCCCCACCGGGTTGGGCACGCTCCGCGTCCGGGTCACCGGCGCCGGCCCGGCGATGCTGCTGTGGCCGAGCCTGCTCATGGACCACACGCTCTGGGCCGGTCAGGTCGCGTATTTCTCCGGGCGGTTCACCACTGTCGCCATCGACCCGCCGGGTCACGGCGCCAGCACCCCGCTGGACCGGCCGTTCACCTTCGATGAATGCGCGCACACCCTCCTCCAGATCCTCGATACGCTCGAGATGGACCGCGCGCACATCGTGGGAAATTCCTGGGGCGCCATGATCGGCACCACCTTCGGCGCGCTCTATCCCGAGCGAGTCCTGACCACCGTGCTGATGAACGGCACCGCCTCGCCGGCCGGGACGCGGCAGCGCCTCGAATACGGCGCCCTGCTCGCACTCGCGCGCGTCCTGGGTGGATTCCGGGGGCCGCTCGTGCACGCCGCACTCTCCGAGTTCCTGGGTCCGGACACGATGCGGGCCCGGCCGCAGGTGGTCGAGCAGGTGCGACGCACCGTGCGCGCCAACGATATCGGGTCGGCGGCGCACGCGGTCCGCAGCGTGGTCATCCGCCGTCCGGACCAGCGCGAGCTCGCCGCCTCCATCCGCACACCCACCCTGGTCGTCGGGGGCCGGCAGGATGCGACCTTCCCGCCCGCCGAGGTCGAAGAGATGGCATACGCCATTCCCGGTGCCGAGCTGGCGTTTCTGGAGGACGCCGCCCATCTGGTGGCTTTGGAAGTACCGGACGCGGTGAACGCCCTGGTCGACGACTTCCTCCGGCGCCACGCACCACACGGCTGAACCCGGCCGCGTGGGCGGGTCACGAACGACCGGCCGTCCCGATGTCCGCGGTGCGCCCGCGCTGCGCCTTGTGGATCAAACCCCGCGCGCCCTCCCCCGTCACCGACTGTCCGGCCAGAGCGTCGAACGCCCGCCCGTACACATCGATCTCGCGCGGCTGGGTGATGGTGAGTTCGGCGGCGGTCCCCTCGACCATGACCAGCCGATTGTCGAACATGGCGAAATTCGTCGAAACCACCAGTGCTTCGGCGGTGAACGGAACGATCCCGATGGTCACCCGGGGCATGCCGATCAGGGAGGACAACCGATCGAGCTGGCCGGTCATCACCACATTGTCACCGACCGTGGTGTAGAGGGCCTGCTCGGCGATGAGGAAGTGGAACAGATGACCGCGCTGGTACAGGATGCGCTGCCGTTCCATCCGCTTCGATACGGCGTTCTCGACATCGTCGGGGATGCGGTGGAATTCGATACCGCGGCGCAATTTCGCGGCCGCGTACGCCGCGGTCTGGAGCAGCCCCGGCACGATTTGCGGCTGGAAATCACGGATATGGGTGGCCGCCGCCTCCAATTTCAGCGATTTCTGCTGCCGGCGGCCGAGGCCGGTGCCGAGGATCTTGCGCCATTCGAGGTAGGCGACCTCAATGGTGTTCGAGGTGGCCAGCAGGTCCGGTAGCTGGTCTTCGGCGCCGCAGTGGCGGCAGTAGGCGCGGATATCGTCGTCGGAGGGTCTGATCCGGGCGAACTCTATTTTGCTCACCTTGGATTCGTGCCAGTCGCAGAGTTGTGCGAGTCTGCGGTTGGTCAGGCCGGCCTGGCGCCGCAATTCCCGCAGCCGTGCCCCGAGAGCTTCTCGCGCGTCGTGCACTTCGTTCATCTGTCGACATATTCCGTGTAGGGCGTTGCCATGTCCCAGAGCCGGTGTTTCACGCACCGGGCGTACTGGATGATTCCCCGGTCGGTCGTCACCGCGAGACCGGCGGGTTTGTCGTATTCGTCGACCAGGTTGTAGACGACGCGATCGTCATCGATCAACCACCAGTCGTCCGAGGGCACGTCACCGGCCAGATGTCGCGGAACGTACCGGATATCCTCGCCCGCGTCGGTATTGGTGCCGGTCACCGAGAGCAGCCAGCGGTGATAGTCGCTGTGCGGCACCGACACCACGCGGACCCGCCGTACCGTGACACCCCGGCCGGTGGTCTCCCGGATCAGCGTGTTCCAGCGATCCTTCTGATCGTCGGGGAGGGCGGGCCGGCCGTCCATGAAGCGACCGAGCCGGCCGGTTTCGGACGGGACGGCGTAGAAATCGCGGACCTCGAGATGGAATGCCTCGGAGACGCATTCGCGGAGGAGCGCGGCCCAGTCCGGCGGCTCATGCGGAAGATAACGCACCGTAGAACGTCCTTCTGGTCTTCGGGACTTCGATCGCGACCTCGTCGGGTGCCAGATCGAGCTGCTCCAAGATCTCACGCTCGGCGACCGGACGCCCGGCGAGGGTGAACGTTCCCCGGCCGGTATCCTGCATGGGCGCGCCGATGAAGGTGTCGGGTTCTGTGTAACCGAGTAGCAGATGGGGGATCTCGACGGTGGCCGGCCTGTCCGTCTCCCATCCCTGGACCAGATAGCTTCCCTGATCGGTCGTGTACAGACTGGGGCATCCACCGAGATCCGAGCCCCCCTTACCGAGAAACCGCAGACGCATACTTCAACCCCTGTTCGATGGTTAGCACGAGTTTTCTCGCGCTTCGTACATGATGCACTTTTCCGCTGAAAGCGGGAAACAGCACAGCGTAATTGTGCAAACTCGTGCTCACTGCTCGCCATGATCGGCCTGCACTCCTTACCGTCGATTCAACCCGTCGCGCCCGATAACCGTGCCGGGAACCAGTTGTGCGGGCCGGCCATACGACCAAGGGGTGAGCATGCGATTCGAGGTGAAGGTGAGCAGATACGAGGACCGATGGCTCATCTCCGCACCTGCGTTCGGTGTCCGGAAGATCGTGGACGACGAGTCCGCCATCCGGAGTGAGGCGTATCGGCTGATCGCTCGATGTGGCACCGCGCCGGGGGATTTCGAGGTCGAGCTCGTAGTGGGCGCGGGTCCCGATATCGCGGTGATGGGCAGCGATACGTCCGCGGCGGGCGAAGTGCACGGCCGGAGCCTCTTTCCGCGCGATGCGTCGGTACACGAGATCCGGGCCGGTCTCCGGCGCGCGGACGAGCCGCTGGTCGACGACGGCTTCTGACACGGTCGCGGGGTTCTGGAGTCGTCGCATGGGTTTTCGGGACGGCGAGCGCGCCGTGGACGTCCACGGAATCGTGGCCGGGCAGCTGCCCGACTACGGGATCGACTCGGTGGCGCTGCTCGGGGAGGGGCAGGACAATACCGCCTACGCGGTCAACGGCGAGTTGATCGTGCGTTTCGCCAAGGAACCCGATCCCGCGAGCCGAGCCGCGCGGGTGATCGATGAATCCGACCTCCTGGCCGCTGTCGCGGATATCTCGCCGCTGCCGGTTCCCGAGCCGTGTTTCCGAGTGCCCGAGCAAGGTTGCCTGGCATACTTCGCACTCCCCGGCCGACCGCTGATCGAACTGTCCGCGGCGCGGCGATCAGCCCATATGCGACCGATCGCCGCGGCGCTCGGTCGATTCCTCGCCGCTCTGCACACCGCTCCGGTCGACCGGATGGCCGAGCTGGTGGACACCGACGACGAGCCGAAGAAATCGTGGCTCGCCGAAGCCACGGAGATCTACGAGACGGTCGCCCACGCGGTCCCCCGCGAGCACCGGCCGGCAGTGGAGGTATTCCTCGGAACGACGCCCCCGCGGGACCGCTACGACCCGGTGTTCTCCCACAACGATCTCGGGATGGAACACGTTCTCGTGGAACCGGTTGAAGGAACGGTTACCGGCGTCATCGATTGGAGTGATGCCGCGATCGTCGACCCCGCCTATGACTTCGGCCTCGTTTACCGTGACCTCGGCCCGGCCGCCTTGGACACCGCGTTGGGCAATTACCGGAACGCTGCCCATGATGTGCGGGCGATCCGGGCACGTGCTGCCTTCTATGCCAGATGCAGCCTGCTGGAGGATATGGCCTATGGGCTCGAGCACGGGCGAAACGAATATCTCGACAAGAGCCTCGCGGCATTGACGTGGTTGTATCCGCCCGCGACCGATTGACCCGGCCCTTCTTCGGGCGCCGCGCTCCGGCTTCAGGGTTTCGCCACCGCCGGTAGACCGATGGCGGGATCGATGAATTCATTGGTCACCAGATCCGCGGCGGTGAGTCCGGCGGCGATTGTGTCGCCACGTTTACGCAGGATGGGGGTCACGGCGTCGATCACCCGGTTCACCCTCGCCTCGTCGAAATCGCCGAGGGTACTGTCCGGGCCGTTACCGACAATTTTCTCCGCCACCTGCACCTTCACCGAATCGGTATTACCGGCGGCGGTCATCGGCGGCCCGTCGGGAATGGCGTCGGCGATACGCAACAGCGCCTGGTTCACCGGTTCGGGATTCGCGATGTAATCGACCTGCGCCTGCTGCAACATCGGAACCAGCTTCGTCAGGCAGGGCCGCAGGGCGTCGAGTTCACCGGCCCGCGCCGACCAGGCGTGCGGATAGATCTCATAGCCGGATTCGTGGACGAGCAGATAGTCGGTGGGTTTACGCCAGCCCTCGACATCGTGTTCCCAGCGGAAGGGCTCATTGGACACATAGCCCTGCTGCATCACGCGACCGCGCTCGGCGACGAAACGGCTCGGTGTGCCGTCGAACGAGGCATCCGCCTGGTCCGGGCGCACATAGCCGTTGGCGGTCAGATAGTCCATGAAGATCTTGCCCTCGCTGTACACCACGGGGGCGCCGGTGCCGGGTACGTCCTGCCACGATCCGACGTGATAGGTCGCCGGATCCCACATGATGATCTGCGGATTCACATCGAGCGAGGCGAATACACCGGTCACCGGGAATTCGGCCTGCGCGCGGACGGCATCGTCGGTGGGAACGAACCCCAGGGTGATCGACGTGTCCTGGTACATCTGCGCGGGCACCGGCTGGCCGCCCAGGAACGGGCCACCGAGCCGGACCTCGACATTGATACCGGTATCGCCGAGCGGCCCGACGTAGGAGCCCTTGGTGACGTCCACGGTGCCGTCGGGGCCGACCAGCTGGAACGCGGCGGCGCGTTCCGGGGTGGCGTACCAGTCCGTCTGGATCACGACGGTCGACGGGCAGACCCCGGCCAAGGGGCCCTCGCCGGTGGGTTCCGGGACCGAGCTCGCGCCTCCACAGGCAGTGAGCAGTGCGGTACCCGCGAGGGCGGTGAGCGCGGATAGTGGTTTCTTCATGACGATTCCTGAGGTCAGCGGTTGGTCGGGCAGAAGAGGTCGGGAAAGTCAGTGGCCGCGGCGGCGGCCGTGCGCCCGCTCCACGCGGACGGCCAGGAAATCGAAGAACCAGAACAGGATCAGCCCGGCCAGCGAGGACAGCAGCAGCGCGGTGAGCAGTTCCTCGGTGGCCAGCCGCTGCCGGTAGACGTCGATCATCCGGCCGATACCGGGTTCGCCTTGGCGGAAGAAGAAATCGGCCACGATCGAACCGATGATGGCCATCCCGCCGGAGATCTTGAACCCGGAGATCATCGCGGGCAACGCGGTGGGCAACTGGAGTTTGCGCAACCGCTGCCACCGGCTCGCACCGTGCAGCGTGAACAGATCGTGTTCGGCCGGCGCGACGGCCTTCAGCCCGAACAGGGTGTTGGTGACGACCGGGAAAAGCGACACCATCACACAGACGATCACCCGGCTGCCGAATTCATAGCCGAACCAGAAACCGAACAGCGGGACTACGGCCAGGATCGGAATGGTCTGCAGGATCACCGCGTACGGATACAGCGAGTACTCCGCCCACCGGGCCTGGCTCATCGCGACCGCGAATCCGACACCCAGCACCATCGCGACGACCAGTCCGCTCAGCGCGACCAGCACCGTGGAACCCAGCGCGGACAGGATCTCCGACCGCGCCGCTGTGTCGAGCAGTCCTTCAGTGATCACCTCGTCGGGGCCGGGGAGCAGGAAGCGCGATTCCGGCACGATCAGATAGTGGCTCGCGAAGTACCAGAGGCCCGTGACGAGTACAAAAACCACGACGGGGGCGATGATCCGCACGGGTGCCGTCCGGCGCCGGCGAGTGCCCGCCAGCTGATTCGGCCTGGCCTGTGGAGCGACCGTCGGGGCGGCGGTATCCGCCGCGACCGTGGTCATGCCGCTACTCCCTGTTCGGCGGTGTGCAGGGCGGCCGAGACCGCGCCCGCGATCTCGGCGAATTCCGGGGTGTAGCGCAGCCCCGGTTCCCGTGGAAAGTCCAGGGGCACCGGGATATCGGCGGCCACCCGGCCCGGCCGGCCGGTGAGCACGACGACCCGGGTCGACATGAACACCGCCTCCGGAACCGAATGGGTGACGAATACGCCGGCGAAGGCATCTCGGCGGAAGAGGCCGCCCACTTCCTCGTTGAGCCGCTGGCGGGTGATCTCGTCGAGTGCCCCGAAGGGTTCGTCGAACAGGAACAGTTCCGGCCGCAGGGTGAGCGCGCGGGCGATGGAGGTCCGCATCCGCATACCGCCGGAGAGCTGGGCGGGTTTGTGTTTCTCGAATCCGGCCAGGCCCACCCGATCGATGGCGTCCAGTGCCGCCGCGCGCCGTTCCTCGCGGTCCACCCCGGCCAGTTCGGCGGGCAGCTCCACATTGCGCAGCACGGTCCGCCACGGCAGCAGGGTCGCCTCCTGGAAGACGTACCCGAGCTGCCCGGTGGCCACGTCGACCGCGCCGGTACTCGCTGCCTCGAACCCGGCCGCCAGCCGTAGCAGGGTCGATTTTCCGCAGCCGGACGGACCGACGAGGGAGACGAATTCACCCGGGCGGACGGTGATGTCGATATCGCGCAACGCGGCGGTCCCGTTCTCGAAGACCATCGATACATTCCGGAACGCGAGCGCCGAGTCCGGCTCGGTCGTATACGCTACCGACCCCGTCGGGGACGGCACCGAGATAGCCTTTGTACTCATGGAACAGTTCTATCGGCTGCGCATTGCCGATCGCAGTCGCCGGGATTACACCCCTGTTTCGTATACGATCAATCGATCAGTTGCCCGGCGCGCGCCACCATCCGGCCGCCCTTGAAGACCAGCTTCCGGGCCGGCACACCGACCACTGCCGCCGCGGGGGTCGCGGCGTCGACCGTCACGAGATCGGCCCGCGCCCCCACACCGATACCGTGGTCTGCCAACCCGAGAACCCGCGCGCCGCCGAGAGTTCCGGCGGCCAGCGCCAGTTCGATCTCCTCGTCCGCGAGCAACCGGTCGCGGAAGGCGACGGTGCTGATCCGGCGCAACATATCGCCGTCACCGTAGGGCGTCCACAGGTCCCGGATCCCGTCGTTGCCGAGCGCGAGAGTCGCCCCGGCGGCGTGCATCACGCGCAACGGGACCACCGGCGCGTCACCGACCGCACAGGTCACCATGGCCACACCCGCTTCGGCGAGCCGGTCGGCGATCCGCCGCTGCTCGTCGGCCGGCAGGGCGCCCATCGCGTAGGCGTGACTGATGGTGACCCGCCCACCCAGACCCGTGGCCTTCGTCCGTTCGATGATCAACCCGAATTCCCAGGCGCCGAGGCTGCCGCCGTCGTGCAGGTGGATATCTATCTTGGCGCCGTAGCGTTCGGCCAGCCCGAAGATGATGTCCAACTGGCCGGTCGGATCGCCGTCGAATCCGGCGGGGTCGATTCCACCGACCACTTCGACGCCGACCGCCAGCGCCTCGTCCAGCAGTTCCGCGGTCCCCGGCCGGCTGACCAGGCCGCCCTGCGGAAAGGCGACCAGTTCGACGTCCACCCGGCCGCGGTGCCGATCGGCGGCGGCCCGCACCGCCTCCACTCCCGCCAGCCCGACCGAGGGATCGATATCGATATGGCTGCGCACGTGCGCGGTGCCCCCGGCGATCATGGTCGCGAGCAGGGCGGCGGAGTAGTCGGTGCGGGGGATGCCGAGTTCGGCGCGACGGCTCTCGCCGTTCGCAATCCGGCCGGCCAGCGAGCGCCCGCCGGTATTGGGCACCCAGGGGCCGCTCCACAGGGTCTTGTCGAGATGACAGTGGGTATCGACGAACCCGGGCAACACCAGCGCGCCGTCCAGGTCGAGGGTTTCGACGCCGGCCACCTCGAGGTCCGCGCCGATCTGCGCGATCCGGCCGTCGCGCAGCAGCAGATCGGCGGTTTCCAATGGTTGCCCGGGTATCCAGGGGCGCCCGTCGCGCAGTAGCAGATCGGTCATGGTTCCTTCTTTCACCCTGGTCATGTGAACAACATCGCGATGCCCGCACCGGCACCGAAGACGATCACCACGGCACGGAACGCGCCGGGGCGGAGGAGGTCGGCGATCTTGGCGCCCACCATGCCGCCGAGCAGGCAGGCCGGGGCGAGAACCGCCACCGACAACCAGTCGACTGGCCCGAACACCGCGACCGCGACCGTGGCGGTGGTGGAGACGGCCAAGGTGAGCACACTCTTCAGACCGTTGAGCAGGTTGACCGACGCGTCGATCCCGAGGGCAAGCGCGGTCAGCAGCACGATCCCCATTCCGCCGTTGAAGTACGCACCGTAGACCCCGCCCAGGAACACACCGGCGAAGAGCGTGAATCGGGAGTCGCTGCCCCTTTCGGCGAGCCGCCGGGAGATGAGCGGCTGGGCGGCGAACAGGGCGGTCGCCACCAGGACGAGGTAGGGCACCAGGGCGGTGAACACCTCGGGCGGTGCGGCGAGCAGCGCGACCACGCCGCCCAGGGCACCGGCCATACCGACCACGATCAGCCGGGGTAGCAGACTGCGATGTTCGGTCAGCCGGGAACGCAACGCGGCGGCGCCCCCGAGGTAGCCGGGCCATACAGCGACGGCATTGGTCACGGTCGCGGTCACCGGCGGCAGACCGGCGGCCACCAGAGCGGGGAACGAGAGCAGACTGCCGCCGCCGGCGATGGTATTGCACACACCGGCGCCGAAACCGGCCACGAGCAGCAGCACCGCATACACGGGGTCCATGACGTCCTTCCGATCGACACCGAGACCGGATCGTATACGAAAGTTATGGCATTCGCCGGGCGTGTGTCACCGGTCACTGCGGAAACACGCCGTTCCCGGCGGACCTTCGACGACAACCGGCATGGTTTCCTGGTATCCAGGTGGAGTGCCGAGCGGCGGATCGTATGCGACCGCCCGCCGATCCCGAACCGAGGACAAGGTGGACAGCAAGAACCCGCGGATGAGCAAACAGCAGGTGTGCCGCGCCATTCGCGACGACATCATCCGCGGCGTATTCGCACCGGGTCAGCGGTTGACCGAGGACACCCTCGCCGAGAGCTACGGGGTCTCCCGGGTACCGGTGCGGGAAGCCCTGCGCACGCTGGAGGCCGAGGGTTTCGCCTTTTCGCGGCCCTACGCCGGAACCTTCGTGGCCGAGCTGACCGAGGACGAGGCGGCCGATCTGCTCGAGATCCGCGCCCGGCTGGAACCACTGTGCGCGAGCCGGGCGGCCCACCGGCGCACCCCGGAACAGCTCGGCCGGCTCAAAGAACTCACCGCACTGGGGCAGGAATCGGTGCGCTCCGGCCGGCTGGACGATCTGACCAGGCTCAACAGTCGCTTCCACGAGGTACTGGCCGAGGCATCGGGCAGCAGCCTGCTGGCGGGTCTGATCACCCAGCTCGGCTGGAAGATCGCCTGGGTGTACGCGGTCGAACTACCCCGCCGGGCCACCGACTCCTGGGACGAGCACGAACGGATCTGCGCCGCACTCGAGGCCCGTGACGCGGAGCTGGCCGAGCGGCTGGTCACCGAGCACATCGCCCACGCGACCACCGCCTACCGGTTGCGGCACCTCCCCTCCACGCCCTCGGGCGCCGGTTCGTAACGTTCCCGAAGCATTACGCGGGGGCACCGGAAACACCCGGGTCGTATACAACCGGTGTGACTGTTTCGGACCCCGAGGTGGCCAGGGCGCGCGCGTCGGCACTCGACCGCACGGATCTACTGCTGCGCGACGCGCGGATCGACGACGAGACCGCACCTGTGGACATCGCCGTCACGGACGGGGTGATCACCGCGATCGGCCCGGCACTCCCGCGCACCGCCGCGACGGAGATCGACTGCGCGGGCCGCGTGGTGATACCCGGCCTGGTGGAATCGCATGTACACCTGGACAAGGCGCTGCTCGACGCCGAACGCGCGAACCCCGACGGCACCCTGGCCGGAGCCATAGCGATCACCGCGGAGCTGAAGCGCGATTTCACGGCCGCCTCGATCCGGGACCGCGCCCGGCGCGTACTCGAACAGGCGATCGGCAACGGCACCACCGCCCTGCGGGCACATCCCGATGTCGACCCCATCGTCGGCCTGCTTGGCGTGCACACGCTGCTCGAGCTGCGGGAGGAATTCCGCGGCCGGATAGATCTCCAGATCGTGGCGTTCCCCCAGGAGGGGATCTTCCGGGCGCCGGGCACCCTCGCCCTGCTGCGCGAGGGCCTGCGTGACGGCGCCGATGTGATCGGCGGCTGCACCTACAACGAGGAGTCGGTGACCGAATGCCGGCGCCATATCGATCTCGTCTTCGACCTGGCCGCCGAGTTCGGGCTCCCGGTGGACCTGCACGCCGATTTCGCCGATGACACCGCCGACCCCCGTTTCGCACTGGCCGATTACATCGCCGAAGTCACCGATCGCACCGGAATGGCGGGTAGGGTGACGATCGGCCACGCGACCTCACTCGCCGCCCGCACCCCCGCGGATCGACGCCGGGTCCTGTTCCGGCTCGCCGACGCGGGCGTGGCCGTGGTGCCGCTCCCGGCCACCGATATGTTCCTCGGTGGGCGCGGCGATACGGCCAATATCCGCCGCGGTATCGCACCCGTACGGGAGCTGTGGGATGCCGGAGTACGGACCGCGTACTCCTCCAACAACATCCGTAACGCCTTCACCCCGTACGGCAACGCCGATCTGCTCGATATCGGCCTGTTCCTGGCCCAGACCTCGCATCTGGCCGGCCCCGCCGAACTGACCCGGGTGCTCGGGATGGCCACCTACGAGGCGGCCGCGGTGATCGGTATCGCCGGCGACTACGGGTTGCGGGTGGGCGCGGCGGCGGATCTGGTCGTCCTGTCGACCCGGCGTGTGGCCGACGCGCTGCTGGACCGCCCGGACCGCTGCTATGTCGTGAAAGCGGGCCGGGTCGTCGCGCGGACGACCCGGACCCGGGAGCTGCTACCGGCGATACCGGTCCGATGACGATTCAGGCGGCCGCCCGGCCGCCCTGGTGGATCAGCGCGTCGATCCGGCGCTTGTAGTCGTTGAACTCCGGTGCGGTCGCCTCGCGTTCGCGCGGGAGGTCGATGGTGACGACCTCCCGCACATGCCCGGCGGTACCGTGCGCCGTGCCGCCCGCCATGACCACCACCCGGTCCGCCAGGTACACCGCCTCCTCCACGCTATGGGTGACGAATACGACCGTTACCCCGGAATCCCGGTGGATACGGGCGAGTTCGGCCTGCATATCGCCGCGGGTGAGGGCGTCGAGCGCGCCGAAGGGTTCGTCCATCAGCAGGAGCGCGGGCCGGTTGGCCAGCACCCGGGCAATGGCGACCCGCTGCTGCATACCGCCGGAGAGCTGGTGCGGGAACGAATCGCGGACCCGGGTGAGTCCGACGGTCGCCAGCGACCGGTCGGTGGTCTCGCGGATATCGTCGCGGGTCATCCTGGCCTGTTTGGGCCCGTAGGCGATGTTCTCGGCGACGGTGAGCCACGGGAACAGCCCGTAGTCCTGGAATACGACGCCGCGGTCCGGACCCGGGCCGGTGACCGGTTCCTCTCCCACCGAAACGCTTCCGTAGGTGGCGTTCTCGAAGCCGGCGAGAATCCGTAGCAGTGTCGATTTACCGCAACCGCTGGCGCCGACCACACAGACGAATTCCCCGGCGGCGATCTCGAGGCTCACCCCGTCGACCGCGAAACCGGCGGTGGCGGAATACCGTTTGCCCAGGTTGTCGAGCACGATCCGGGCGGGCCGGTGCGGGCGGCGGCGGGTGGAGTAGATCTTCATATCATCACCTGATCCGGAAGGAGGGTCACGGGAGCAGCGGCCGTCGTCCGGCGACCAGGCGTACGGCGAGCATCATGATCCGGTCGGCCGCGAACCCGGCCAGTCCGATCACGATCATGACGGCGACGATCAGATCGGTACGCGACTGCTCACGCGCCTGGGTGATCAGCGCGCCCAGTCCGACCCGGATACCGACCGTCTCCCCGACCACCAGAATCACCCAGGACAGCCCGAGCGCGATCCGCAGCCCGGACACGATGGTGGGTATCGCGGCCGGGAGCACTACCTTGTACAGCGTCTGTGCGGGTGGTGTGCCGAGCATGGCGGCGGCCTCGAACAACCGGGCCGGGGCCGCGCGGACACCGGCGACGGTGTTGATCAGGATCGAGAACACCGCGGCCAGGAAGACCAGGAAAATGGTGGCCCGGTCACCGAATCCGATGATGAGCAGCGCCAGCGGCGCCCAGGCCGTCACCGGGATCGGGCGGATCAGGTTCAGCGTCGGTTCGAGCATGCGATGGACCAGCGGCGAGCGGCCCATCACGATCCCCAGTGGCACCGCCACTGCGGCCGCGATCACGAACCCCTGCAGCACCCGCACCGTACTCGCATAGAGATGCAGCCACAGGGTGCCGCTGTAGGAGTCGCCGACAAAACCGCCCACCGCCAGGTCCGCGAGCCGCCGCGCGACATCCACCGGAGTGGGCAGGAACTGCATCTGGATTCCGAACGGCAGGGTCCAGCCGCCGCCGACCCCGCGGTCCCACAGCAGCAGTACCAGCAGCGGCACCGGTAGCGCCCAGCAGATCGCGACGATTCGGGACCGGACGCGGCCGCCGCGCGGCTTCGCCTCCACCGCGCCGGCCCTCGTGTCCGGATCCCGCGAGGCGGTGGCCTCTCCGGACCGGATTCCCAGCGCGGTCATCACTGCGCGCCCACAGTATCGAGGAATTCGGTGCGGAAGACCTTCTGCATATCGGGCGCCGCCGGCAACTGGTCGAAGTCCACCATCTGCCGGGCCAGTTCGGTCACCCGCCCGCGGAACTCGTCGTCGAGTTCCCAGCGCAGCCACACATTGTCGATGGCGATCTCGGTGACCGCCGGGTCCAGGCCGAAGGTCTCCACCAGTCCGGCCGCCCAGGCCGCGCGGTCGCCCTTCATGAAATCGATGGCGCGGGCGAAGGCTCGCACGGCGTCGCGGGCCCGGTCGGGGTGTTCGTCGAGGAACCGGCCGTTACCGCCGACCACGATATTTGTCGCGCCGATCGGGGTTTCGTAGGGCGAGACGATCTCGTGCGCCCCGGCCTGCCGGGCCAGCGAGACGCCCATCTCCGCACTCAGGAAGGCATCGACACGTCCGGAGCTGTAGGCGCTCGCCATATCGGAATACGCCAGATTGACCAGCTGTACATCGGTATCGGGGTCCAACCCGTGTGCCCGCAGCGTGAGTTTCAGCGCGATCTCCTGCGAGGACCCCGCCGGGAACCCGATCCGCTTACCGCGCAGCTCCTGCGGGGTACGGATTTGCGGCAACCCCACGAAACCGGAGCCGCCGTCGGCCGCCGACGCGATGATGTGCACATCCTGTTCCGCCGCGACACCGGCGAGCACGGCAGGCGCACCGAGCACCCCGATATCGACAGCACCCGAGGCGAGCGCGTTCTTGATATCCGGTGAGTTCTCGAACAGGACGATTTCGTAGGTGGTGCCTTCCGGGGCGAAGCGCTGCATGAAATAGGGCGCATAGAGATGCGGCTGGCCGCGCAGGGTACCGATCCGGATCGCGCCCGGGTCGCCACCCGCGCTGTCGGGCGTGGCGATACAGGCGGTCGATCCCACGACCGCCAGCAACGTGAGCACGAGGAACGAGAAGAGTTGACGGAGTGGTCGTTTCATGGGCGGTCCTCACTGTGGGTCGAGCCCCCGGCGGGTCCAGCGACACTGCTGAGCGCGAGGTGGATCAGGGCGCGGTCGGTGCCCGGCGCGCCGAGCAGGCACAGGCCGAACGGCGCGCCGGTACCGGACCACAGCGGCAGCGTCAGCGCGGGCAGGCCGGCGATGGAAGCCAGGCAGGTCAGTCGCAGAGTGCGGGCGCGGGTCCGTTCCCACACCGCCTGCCCGTCGGCGCGCCGCGGCGGCCTGGTCGCGGCGGCGGGGAGCAGGAGTACGCGGTCGCCGAGCGCGGACCGCAGGGTTCGCGCCGCCACACCCAAGACCTCCCGCGCGCGGGCCGCCGCTGCCGCGGTGACCGTCGCGGCGAAAGCGAACCGCTGTGCCACTGCCGGTTCCAGCGCCCCCGGGTGATCACCGACCCACTCCCCGTGATTGGTCCAGGCCTCGAATGCCTGGACCGTGCGGAAGGCGGAGACCCAGCTGTCGGCCACGGGTATTTCGATCGGTCCGGCGCCCACCGATTCCGCCGCCGTACCGACCGCGGCCGCGATCGCCGGGTCGGCGTAGGCGCAGAGGCCGGGGTCCACCACGAATCCGGCGGCAGTCGAGGTATCGGACTCCAGTTGGCAGTCGGCGACGGCCGCCAGTGTCGCCCCATCGCGGGTGATCCAGCCGACGGTGTCGAAGGACTGCGCCAGCGGCAGCAGCCCGGCGGTATCGGCTCGGCCGTACGTGGTCCGTAGCCCCCACAGCCCCTGATAGGACACCGGGACCCGAATCGAGCCCGCGGTATCGGTACCCAGCCCGATATCGGCCGCACCGCGGGCCACAGCGACCGCCGGGCCGCTGGTGGAACCGCCGGGGATCCGGTCGGGCGCAGCCGGATTCACCGGCATACCGAAACCGGCATTGCCACCGGTGAGGCCGTAGGCGAATTCGTCGGTCTGCGCGATCCCGCGGATCTGCGCTCCGGCGCCCAGCAGTCGCGTCACCGCGTCCGCGTGCCGGGACGCGGCGGTCTGCTCGCGCCGATAGGCGGGCACCCCGGCACCCCGGGCGAACCCGGCCACCGCGTACAGGTCCTTCACCGCCACGGACGCCCCGGACAGCGGTCCCGGCGCGGTGGCCGCCACCAGCGGTGAACCGGTCACCCGCCAGACGCTGGTGTCGAGCCCGGGTGCGATCGCGAGCCCGGTCACCGCGCGCGCTCCAGCACCCGACGCGCGAAGGCAGTCTCGGCGGACCGGCCGAAATCCGCGCACCGGACCGCGGCGTGTACACCGCGCACCTGATCGACGGCCTGCGAGATGGTGAAATCCGCTGCGGCGCTGAGGTACAGGTACGCCTGCCGCGGGTCGGCCTCGAACAGCCCGGCCACCATTTCCACCGCGTGTGTCACACACAGTTCGAGTGCGGTGTTCAGATCCGCGTGCAATCCGGTCGGGATCAGCAGGCCGTGGGTCGCGGCGAAGGGACCGATCCGGCCACCGAATCCGCCGGCGATCTCCGCCGCCGGCACGAGGTCCAGGGTGAGCCGCGCCCGCAGCGGCGCCTCCAGTGCCGTCAACGCGACCTCGCCGTCGCCCTGCGCGAAATGCGGGTCACCGATGTAGAACAGGGCCTCGGGCACCTGGACCGGCAGGAACAAGGTGGCGCCCGCGGTGAGCAGTTTGACGTCGATATTGCCGCCGTGCGGACCGGGCGGCACCGAATTCACCCGGATCCCGGTATCGGTGGCGACACCGATGATGCCGAGGAACGGCGCCAGCGGAAACGTCGCGTGGCCGGCCTTGCCCACCGTGTCCAGTGGCATGGTGGCGAACCAGCGGTCGTCGCCGGGACGCACCCGGCAGAACTGCCCGTAGTCGCCGTCGAATCCGGCCCGCCCGCTGAGCACCCCGCGGCCGTGCCGGGTGGACACCACCCCGTAGGGCGCCCGCATGGTGAGCGTGTCGATCCGTACGGCCAGCAGATCACCAGGTCGCGCACCGGCGACCGCGATCGGCCCGGTCACGATATGCGGTCCCGCACCGGGGTCGCGGCTGCGGCGCGCTGCCACGGCCACCGCGTCCTCCAGCACATCGGCACGTGCCACGCCGTGGCCGCCGAAGTACCGCAGTGGATCCGAGCCCTGGTCCTCGAGGATTCCCTCGTGGCTGACGGTATCGATCACCACCGTGGTTCCCGGCGCGACCGTGGCGACCGCGGTATCGGTCCGGCAGGGCAACCGGCCCCAGAACACCTTGTCGGGTTCGGCCGGTACGTACATCGTGCCCGGGTCGATTCCCATGTCCTGCTGCAGGACCGGAAACGCCGGGGCCGCTTCCTTCGATGCCAGCGTCGTCACCGCGCTCCTTATTGGTCCGACCACCTCATGCACCGACCATAAGAGGCGTCACACCCGCCCGCGACCGCCGCCGCGGAACGTAACGGCTGCTTTACCGGTCCGCAGTACAGCACCCGAATACGCTGATAGTCGGTAACTTTCCGGAAGCACGGCGGGTGCGCAGAAGACCGCGGCGACAAAGAGACGTGCCACTCGTAGAATTCTTGCCGGAGCAACGATCAAGAATTGGTCGGACCACACGGCACGATCGTCGTCCGCACTGGATCGGCATCCGTAGCCGTTGTCAGGAGGGGCTATGACGAACGCAGCGATACCGCCGATGCGCCGCCACTCACGCAGTGTCGGCGCCGAGGTCGCCGCCCACCTGGAGAAGCTCATCATCAGCGGTGCACTGCGCGCCGGGGACCGTCTCCCGCCCGAGCGGGAACTCGCGGCGAGTATAAACGTCTCCCGGTCCTCGTTGCGTGAGGCGATGTTCGAACTGGAATCGAAGAAGCTGGTGCAGCGACATCAGGGCCGGGGCAGCACGGTGGCCGATATCTCGCGTGCGGCCTCCCGGCTGTACGAGGATCTGGCCGATCTCGATATCGAACTCGGTTATGCCACCGAACTGCGCGATCTGGTGGAGCCGCGGATCGCCGAACTCGCCGCGCTGCGAGCCGCGGAGTCCAATCTGCTCTCCCTCGACGAAGTGCTGGTCCGTTCGCGCGAGACCCTGCCGCCGGAGGAATCGATGCGCCTGGATATCGAGTTCCACACCCTGCTCGCGCATGCGGCACAGAACCCGCTGCTGGTCACGCTGTGCACGATGACCACCGAATGGACCCAGCGCACCCGGGCACTCTCCCACCGCACCGCGCTCGGCCGCCGGATCTCCGTCCAGGGTCACGAGCTGATCTACCGGGCGGTGTCCGACCACGACGGGGCCGCGGCGGCGGCCGCGATGGAACAGCATCTGCGCGAGGTCCGCGAGATCAGCGCACCGAACGGCCGATCTGCCCGAGAGCTCCACGGACCGGTTCCGTAGCGTGGCCCGGTAGTGGTGCCGCGGACGAGGAGGCCGACCGATGACGGCGAACGACAGCGGGCGGACCGTACGCGCCGGGGACCGCGACATCTACTACACCGATTCCGGCACCGGTCCGGCCGTAGTGCTGCTGCACGGTGGTGGTCCCGGCGCCTCCGGCCTGGCGGCGTACTCGCGCAATATCGAGGAGCTGTCCCGCCACTTCCGAGTGATCGTGCCGGATATGCCGGGGTACGGGCGGTCGGCCAAGCGGATCGACCGGTCCGACCCCTTCGGCGACCTCGCCGCCTCGGTCGCCGACCTGCTGGACGTCCTCGAACTTCCGAGCGCCCACCTGATCGGCAATTCCTACGGTGGTGCGGCGGCGCTGCGGCTGGCGATGGACCGGCCCGAACGAGCCGGCGCGGGCCTGAGGAGGGACCGGACCCGAAACACCGGCCGGTCTCGCCAGTTCGGGAAAACGGACGAATCGCTGTTCACTTTCCGCTATCGTCGCGATCGCCGGGCGATTGCCCGGTGGAGGCCGGTGACGCCACACGCGTCGCGGGCCCCGGCTCGGCTCGGCGATCGTCATCCGATCGCTTCGTTCCGCAGAGGAGCACTATGTATCCCGGCGCGCATGTCGATGATCTCCCGGATAAACCAGCCGTTATCGTCGCCGAGACCGGCGAGAAGCTGACCTATCGGGAGCTCGAGGACAGCTCCGTCCGGCTCGCCCGGCATCTGCACGCCGCCGGTTTGCGCCGCGGTGACCATGTCGCGTTACTCTCCGGTAACAACCCGAAGGTCTACGAGGCCTACTGGGCGGCGCTGCGATCGGGGCTTTACATCACCGCCGTGAACCGACACCTGTCGCCGGACGAGATCAGCTATATCGTCGACGACTGCGGCGCGAAGGCGCTCGTCGCGTCCGCCGGTCTACGCGAGGCGGCCGAGGCGATCGTCGAGCAGACGCCCGCGGTGGAGATCCGGCTGGCCTTCGGCGGCCCGATCGAGGGCTACCAGTGTTACGAGGACGCACTGGCCGCCCAGCCCCCGCAACCGCTACCCGACCAGCCGCGCGGCGCCGATATGCTCTACTCCTCCGGCACCACCGGGCGGCCCAAGGGCATCAAACAGCCGCTCTCGGACCAGCAGGTCGGCGATCCGCCCGGGGATCCGTACACGGCCGTCTTCGGCCCGCTCTACGGTTTCGACACCGAATCGGTGTACCTGTCGCCGGCCCCGCTCTACCACGCCGCACCACTGCGGTTCGGCGGTGTCGTCCAGGCGCTCGGCGGCACCCTGGTCGTGATGGAACGGTTCGACGCCGAGCAGGCCCTCGCCGCGATAGAGCGCTACCGCGTCACGCACAGCCAGTGGGTGCCCACCATGTTCGTCCGGATGCTGAAACTCGACGAGGCGGTCCGTTCCCGCTACGACCTCTCCAGCCTGAAGGTGGCCGTGCACGCGGCCGCGCCCTGCGCCGTGGATGTGAAGCGCGCGATGATCGAATGGTGGGGTCCGGTGCTCTACGAGTACTACGCCTCGACCGAGGCCAACGGCGCCACCTTCATAGACAGCGAACAGTGGCTGCGCAAACCGGGTTCGGTGGGCCCGGCCGGTATGGGCTCGATCCGGGTCTGCGGCGACGACGGCGCGGAACTGCCGAACGGCGAGATCGGCACCATCTATTTCGAACGCGACCAACTGCCCTTCGCCTATCACAACGACCCGGCGAAAACCGAGGCGGCGATCCACCCGGACCATCCGACCTGGACCACCACCGGCGATATCGGCTACGTCGACGCCGACGGCTTCCTGTTCCTCACCGACCGCAAGGCGTTCATGATCATCTCCGGCGGGGTGAACATCTATCCGCAGGAAATCGAGGACGCGCTCGCTCTGCATCCCGCGGTGCTCGACGTCGCGGTGATCGGGATCCCCGACGAGGAGATGGGCGAATCGGTGCAGGCCGTGGTCCAGCCGGCACCGGGCGCCGGCCCCGGCCCGGAACTCGCCGCGGAACTGCGCGATTACCTGCGCGAGCGCATCGCCCACTACAAGGTGCCGCGCGGTATCGACTTCGCCGACGAACTACCGCGCACGCCGACGGGCAAGCTGGTCAAGGGCAAACTCCGCGCCCGGTACGGTGTTTGATCTGCCCCGCCTCCGGCGGGGCGGGTCGGGGCCCGCCCACTGAGGTAGACCATCCGGAATAGACAGAAGAGGCAGGCCGGTGTGCGCCTCGACCGCCCTGGGCAGGCTCACGTCACTGTGAGTGCTCGAGGGTCCCGTTCTCTGGACTGGCAACCGCACACGCTCAGTCGCTCTGTCGCTCCGGAATCGGGGGCGGGCCCCGACCACGAATGCCGGCCATCCGGAGGAGACGCGAAGTAGGTTCCCCGGGCAGGCTCACGGCACGTGCCGACCGGTGAGCACCCGAGCTTCGACGCTGTTCGAGCCGGCACAGTGGAGCACTCGCCGGTCGGTCTGTGGACGGTTGGCCGGCACACGCCCGACCGGGGATGTTTGTCTTGCCATCCCCGGGAAATACGGCGGGCAGGAGGGCTGAGCGATGACCAACGATGCGGAGAAACGCTGGTCCGACGACGGAAACTTCCGGCGGGCGGTGCGCTACGCGCTCGTCGTGCTCGGGGTCGCGGCATTGGTCTGCGCGGTCACCGCCATCTGGGCGGCGACCGGGCGGTGCCGCGACGCCGACGCGCTGCTGTGCGACACCACCGCCCAGACCGCCATCCTCTTCGGACCCGGGGTCGTATTGCTGGCGGGCGGTATCGGGGCATTCGTGGAAACCATCCGGGTCTGGCGGCACGGCGGGCCCTGGCCCGTCTGGCAGGGGGCGGGCTGGTTCCTCTTCCTGATCACACTGTTCTACCTGGGAATCGGCGCGAGCACCGTCCCCGCGGATTGACCGCCGGCTCGCACCGCCGGGCGCATCTCCGAGCCTGGTGAGGGCAACCGCCCGGTAGCCCTGCTATCTCCACGGCACCTGTGGCAGACTTTCCAGGACTGCTCGGACTACGGCCGCTCGACGACCGTGCGCGGAAGGTGATGCGGGAATTGAGATCGCGATGGACCTGATCGCCATCGAGGGCCGGGTGGCCGCGGACCGGCTCGCGGCGCGGGACCGAACACCGGAGGCAGAACTCCAGCTTGCCACCACGCTGTGTGAGCTCGCTTCGGCCTATCTGGCCACCCAGACCGACGGTTCGGTGCGCAACCGGGTGGCCGGTGCGCTGGAGCCCGCGCAGGAAGCGGTGATGATCCGGCTGCGCTGGTTCACCTCCGGTCATGTGTCCGCGGTTTTCGCCAACCAGGTCCAGGACACCCTGCGGCTGTTGGAGCAGGCCGCCCGCGCCATCGGCCACCGCGAACTGGCGACCGCCACCATTCGCGACGCCTGCAACGCCTATACCCGGGTGGCGCACGAATATCCGAACGCCGCGGGTGTCTGCGCGGACGGTCTGTCGAAATGCGGTGTCTGGCTGTGCCGCCTGGATCCGGGCGCGGCCGTGGTGGCCACCGACGAGGCGGTCCGCATCCGCGCCACCCTGTTCGAGGCCGATCCGGAACAGTCCCGCAAATACCTCGCCACCCTGAACACCCTGCTGCGCACCCTGATGGTGGGCCGGCAGCGTAAGCAGGCGGTGGCCATGTACCGCGAACGCTATACCGCGCTCACCACCGCGGCCATGGCGTCGCAGCTGCGGAACCTTAAGATCGAAGAGATCGGTTTCACCACCAAAACACAGGCTGCCCTACGGAAGCTGGAATGCCGCACCCTCGAACGCGCCGGTTACCTGACCCAGCAGCAGATCCTGTACCAAAGCGCCGGGGATCTGGCCACGATCGAGGAGATCAACTGGCAGCTGGCGCTGGTCGGGCTGAAACCGCTGGTGCCCGGGGCGATGCCGGACCAGCCGGCCAAACCGGTGGAGATCGGGTCCTCGTTCGGCGCGTTGAGCGTGCTGTGCTCGGCACCGGATGCGCTGGAGCAGGTGCGCGACGCGATAGTCACCGCGTTCACGGCGGCCGGCGCCGAACCGGTGGATATCAAAACCGCCTACGGCGTGGACAAGGCCCACTGGGGCACCCGGGATCCACAGCTGAACGCCACCACCGAACTCGGTGAGGACATCGTCCTGATCGAGCGCATGTCGGGCAGCTGGATCGCGGTGAAAAGCCTCAAATGGGAACTGACACCGGTAGCGAAGAATCCGCTGGCGCTGGCCCTTTCCCAACAGTGGCCGGTGATGAGTGTGACGAGCACCGAGAACTTGGCCTATGAGCTGTGCTGGTACGAGCAGGGGTCGGCCACCCAGTACGCGGCATTGGGCCGCCCCGCCGAGCCGGTCGCCCTCGACACCCCGCTGGCACCGTTGGATTTCGGCAAACTCGCCGACTACGGCGCGGATTACGCCTCGGAGACCCAGATCCGTTCCGCGTTCGGAAATGCCACCATGTTCGCCAAACTCACCGAACTCCCGGCCAGTGGTATCCGGCAGGCCGCCGAGGCCCGGCCACTGGCCGAATACGGCGAACGGGTGCAGTGTTTCCGTTCCGCGGGCGCGAAACACGCTGCCGCGGCGGGCAGTGGCAGTCGAGCACGGGCAATTCCCGAATAAACCGTAACGTCCCGGCTTCGATACCCGAAAAGAATGCCTGGTAAGAGTAGTAGTTTTCAAGACTGAAACGTATTGCTTTCGCTAATGTCTGGTACCGGAGTACGACGCATTGCCGGGAGACCGCAGTGCCGGGATAGTTGGGCGGTGAGCCGGCGGCGATGATGCTGTTCGCGCGCATGCCCGGGAACGAGTTGATTCACTGTGTCCAAGCGGCTGCCTCTCCCCGAGTTCGCATCGACTTCCCGTCCCGGACCGGGTCGGACGCGCGGCCGCGTCGGTATCCGGACCCGACTACTGGCCATAGTGCTCATCACCAGCATCACGCTGCTCACGGTCGCCGTCATCGCCGCGGGCTATCTGGTGAAATCCGGCCGGCAGGCACAGGAATGGGCCGACCTGGCCAGTAGCACCACCACCCCCGCCATCCTGATGGTGCAGGGTCTCGAAGAGGAACGACGCCTGTCACTGCTGTATCTGGCGGGCGATCCCGGGGCCGCGGCCGCGCTCGCGGACGCACGTAAACGCTCCGATATCGCGCTGGCCGAGGTCACCGCCAAGGGCGACGCCGCCCAGCGCCTCGATCCCGACGGCTCGGCCGGCCAGATCGAGGGCTATCGCAAACTCTTCGAGGCCGTGCCGAATCTGCGCGCGGCCATCGACGCGCGCGCGATCCCGCGGGAAGAAGCGTTCGGCTTCTTCAGCTCGGTGATCGACACCATCATCGGGGCGTCGGTGCTGGCCGCCCGGGTCGCGCCCGACGCCGGTGTCGGTATCGCACTCAACTACGGTGTCGAACCGCTGCGGGCGGCCGAGGCATTGTCGAAGGCCGATACCCTCGGCGCCGTCGCGGTGACTCTCGGTGAGCTCTCCGACGCCCAGCTGGTGGAATTCAACCGGCATGTCGGTGAATTCCGCGGCGAGGTCGCGTATTCCGCCACCGTGCTCAAAGGCGACCGGCTGGCCCAGTTGCAGGCACTCACCGCGTCACCGGCCTGGCAACAGCTGATAGCCGTGCAGGACGCCGTCATGCTGCGCGGCGCGATCTCGGCCGACGAGGCGGAGAGCGCGGATTCCACCACCGGGCGCACCGGCACCCGGACCGATTCCGGCTACAGCACCACCGACGAGCCCACCGAGGCCGATACGCCGGCCCTGCCCTCGAGCGTCGCGGACTGGCAGCGGGTTTCCGGCGAGGTCGTGGCCGCCCTGCTGAGGCTGTGGGAGGGGCAGAGCGCCGACGCCCACGCCATCGGCCGCGCCCAGGGCGCCGACACCGCCAACCGGTCGCTGGCCGGCGGCGCAGCGGTCCTGGGCATCACGGTGCTGGCGTTCCTGGCCGCGCTCGTGCTGGCCAACCGGTTCATCGCGCGGATGCGCCGCCTGCGCGACGACACGCTCGAACTCGCCGACCAGCGGCTGCCCGACATCATGGACCGGCTCGACCGCGGCGAGAACATCGACTCGGCCGCCGAGGTCGCCCGCCTGGACTTCGGTACCGACGAACTCGGCGAAGTGGCCGACGCGTTCAACCGCGCACAGGTCGCTGCGGTTTCCGCGGCGGTGGCAGAGTCCAAGACCCGGGCCGGTTTCCATACCGTGTTCCTCAATATCGCCCACCGCAACCAGCTGGCCGTGCACCGCCAGCTGGCCCTGCTGGACAAGGCCGAACGCCAAGAGGAGAATGCCGACCAGCTCGAACTGCTGTTCCAGCTGGATCATCTGGCCACCCGCGCCCGCCGGCACGCCGAGAACCTCATCGTCCTCGGCGGTGAACAGTCGGGTCGCCGCTGGCGCAACCCGGTTCCGCTGTGGGAACTCATCCGCGGCGCGGTCGCGGAGAGCCTGGACTACACCCGGATCCACACCGGACGGGTACCCGATGTGCTGATCGCCGGTAAAGCCGTGGCCGACCTGATCCATCTGCTCGCGGAGCTGATGGACAATGCCACGGCGTTCTCGCCGCCCGAGTCCCAGGTCGAGGTCTCGGCGTCGGTCGTCGGCCGCGGGGTCGCGGTCGAGGTCTCCGATCAAGGGCTGGGGATGACCGCGGCGGAGATCGCCGAGCGCAATGCTCTGCTGGCCGAACCACCGGATTTCGGCGTGGCGGCGCTCACCGGCGATACCCGGCTCGGCCTCTTCGTGGTGGCCACCCTGGCGGCCCGCCACGGTGTCACGGTGCGCCTGACGGATTCCGTGTACGGCGGTATCAAGGCCATCGCGCTGATCCCGACCGCACTCACCGAATCCGGCCCGGCCCGGCCCCGCCCGGCCCTCGAACCCGCGGCGGCCACTGCGGCCGCGGTTCCCCGCGCCGCCACCAACGGGTCCGCGACACCGGTCGCCGGACCGGCGCCGCGCCCGCCCGCCGATTCGCAACCGATGACCGTGATCTCGCAGCCCCGCCCGGACGAGGGCGCTCGCCCGGCCCTGCCGCGCCGGCAGCGGCAGTCCGCCGACGCGGATACGGGCGTCATCCCGGTCGTCGGTATGCCGCGCAGCCGCACTCCCGAGCAGGCCCGGAACCTGATGGCCGCCATCGAGAGCGGTTCCCGGTCCGGCCGCCGCCCCGATACCGACTCACCCACAACCGACCACACTCCAGAAGAAGGCGACGATGACCACTCCCCCGCGCACTGACCTGAGCTGGCTGCTGGAAGAACTTGTGAGCGGGTTGCCGGACGCCGAATCGGCGGTCCTGCTGTCCACCGACGGACTGCTGATGGGCCGCTCGGCGGGACTGGATCAAACCGAAGCCGAACGATTCGCGGCAATGGCGTCGGCCTTCCACAGTCTGGCCCGCAGCGCCGGCAGCCATTTCAAGGCCGGCGGCGTCTGCCAGACCGTGGTCGAACTCGACCGCGCGGTCCTGTTCATCACCGCCGCGGGCGCCAACGCGTGCCTCGCGCTACTGGCCACCGGATCCGCGAATATGGGCATGGTCGCCTTCGAGATGAACCGAACCGTCCAGCGGGTCGGCAGCCATCTGGCCGTCGACTCGCGCCCGCGGCCGAACGGGGCGAGACAGCCGTGAACGGGCCGCGCGAACCCTGGGAGGAAGAGGAAGCCGGTCCGGTCGCACGGCTCTATGCGATGACCGGCGGCCGGGGTCGCACCGCGCGCAGCGAACTCACCCTGGACACGATGGTGGTCGACGTCGGGGCCGGCTTCGCGCCGCGGCGGACCGATCCCGAATACATCGATATCGTCCGGTTCTGCCGGGTGCCGCAATCGGTGGCGGAGGTCTCGGCGCAATTGCGGATTCCGCTGGCCATGACCAAAGTGCTCGTCGGCGATCTGATCGACGACGGCCGGCTGGCCGTGCGGGCTCCCGTCGAGACCACCGACAGCGCGCCCGATCTCGGTCTGCTGCGGACCATCGCGAACAGTCTGCGGGGTGGTTGAACCGGATACCACGATCGCCACCGCCCCGACCTGGCGCCCCAGGTTTCGAACGATCACCCTTTAACATTTCGGCGGCTTCTGTAGCCGCACTCACATCGATACCTCGAGCCCCGCTCGGTGAGACCGGTCTCCGGTAGGCGCCCATCTTTCGCTATCGTCTCCGACGAGAGCTGACGCATTGCCGGAGAAAGGCAATGCCGAGAACATTGGGTGACGCGCCGGTCACCGCGGTGTCGTACCGGCGCACGCCCGGAACGGGTTGATCTATCGTGGCTGTTCGGCGGCATCTGCCCAAATCACTGGTGCGGGCGTTCCGTTCCGGCGCAGACGCGACTCGCGGCCGGCTGGGCATCCGCGCCCGCCTCCTGTCGATTGTGCTGATCACCAGCGTCACCCTGGTCGAGGTGTCGGCGCAACTGCACGTGCCGCTCGCGCTGACCAAGGTCCTCATCGGGGATCTCGTCGACGACGGACGTCTGCTGGTCCGTGCCCCGGCCGAGACCGGCGACACCGCCGATCTCGGCCTGCCGCGGACCATCGCGAACAGTCTGCGCGGCGGCTGAGCCGAACCGCTCAGGTCAGCCGGGCCGCCAGCCGTTTCCCGTTCATATGGGCGATCGCCTCGATCGACACCATGGGGTTGACCCCGGAGGAGGTCGGGAAGCAGGACGCGTCGGCGACGACGATGTTCTTCACATCCCAGGTGGCGCCGTCCGGGTCGGTCGCCGACAGCTCCGGCGAACCGCCCATCCGCGCCGATCCCATGATGTGCAGGGCACCGAGCGCGCATCGGCCGGGGCCGTAGCCCGCGGTGCGGCAGGCCGCGGAGAATTCCGCGTGCGACCCCCGGACACCGGGTTCGTAGGAGATCCCGGCCTGATGCCCGGAGAAGATGCGCCGCGCCCCGGCGGCTTCGAGAATGCTCGCCGCGCCCTCGACACCGGTGTGCAGATGTCCGGCGTCGTAGTCGGAGATGCGGTAGTCGACGGTGGGGTGCCCGTCGCGGTCCACCTTCACCTCCCCGGAATCACGATCGCGGGTGATGATGCCGATCGCGTCGGAGCGGCCGAAGTCGAGCATATTGGTGCGATGGTTCGCGGCGCCGCGCCAGCTCATGAACCCGGTCGACAGCCCCGGATGCAGCGGCCCGGTCTCGTAGATGACGCCGTAGCCGTTACCGTCCAGATCCGCGTGGCGACGGCAGATACGGGTCTGCAATCCACCTTCCCACGGCCGGATCTCCTCGTCGAACACCCCGAAAACCGCCGCAGCCGGATGCAGCCGCAGATAACGGCCGATGTTCTTGTTCGCCAACCCCGAGCGCTTCAGCAGCGCCGGGGTCTGGATCGCGCCCGCCGCGACCACCACGGCCCGGGCCCGGATCTCGAATTCCACACCCGCTGTGGTGCGCGCCGACACCGATTCGGCCTTACCGGCGCGGAC
Source organism: Nocardia grenadensis NBRC 108939 (assembly GCF_001613445.1). Lineage (GTDB taxonomy): Bacteria > Actinomycetota > Actinomycetes > Mycobacteriales > Mycobacteriaceae > Nocardia > Nocardia grenadensis. The sequence continues at coordinate 64,338 of NZ_BDCJ01000026.1, read as the reverse complement.
CGCGATCCGCCGCACATCTGCGTCCACGATCAACCGCGCCCCCCGCGCGGCGGCATCGGCCAGCCATGTCTTGGTGACCGACTGTTTGGCCCCCACCCGGCAGCCGTTACCGCACCGACCGCATTCCACTCCGGCATCGCACGCGTCGGTCACATTGCGCGGCAGCGGGTCCACCGCCCAGCCCAGCGCCTCGGCACCGCGTTCCAGCACTCCATCGCGCGCCGAGAGGATCGAGCGGCGTTCGTTCACCCCGAGCCGGCGCACCACCGCGTCCAGCGATTCACCGAACTCGGCCTCGCCGAACTGTTTCGCGCCGACCCCGGCCCATTCCTCGCGCACCCTGTCCGGTGTCGGCAGCGAGGTACTCCAGTTGACGACGGTCCCGCCGCCCAGGCATGTCCCCGCGACCAGCGTGATCTGCCCTTCGGCCGACACCGACGGTCCCGGCGCGTACAGCTGTTGCAGGCCCGCGAGTTCCCCGGCACCGAAATCCTGGTCGTCGTAGTAGCCGCCGCGTTCGACGACGATCACCTCGAGTCCCGCCTCGGCGAGCACCGCGGCCGCCGTCCCACCGCCCGCGCCCGAGCCGACGATCACCACATCACAGGTGAGGGTGCCGGGTTCGGTGATCCGCTGCGGCGCCAACGCGGGCCGCGGCGCGGTCGGCAGCGGTCCAGGCGGGCCCGGGTAGCCGATCTCCTTCCACAGCGGGTGGAACCCGGTACGGCCCGGCGTGACGTTGTAGGCGAGCAGCGATGCCTGTTTCAGCGCCTGGAAAACCGCCCGGACCGCACCGATACGGGAGTCACCGAGTCGCAGCAGCGCCCGCTCCCGCTGCTCCTGTGACAGCTTCGAGAAACGCCGCGGCCCGCGCCCGGTGAGCAGACCGGTCACGGGGGAATCCCATACATCCAGCAGCGTCGCCAGCTGCTTGCCCTCGGCCTCCCGAGGATTGCGCCCCAGCAATTCGAATACGGTGTCCACGGCACCGATTTCGGTCGCCGACGGCAACGTGAGACCGTCCCCCGGCACGAACGTATCGCAGATCGTCCCGAGCGCGGCACGTTGCTTGGCAGTCGCCTTCATACCTATCCGCCTTTCAGATTGCCGAAGTTCTATCACGTACTGTGAATCACCACTTACAAAAGTGGATAGAATTCGGCGTGAAAAGGCCGAATATTATAGAACCCGGATTCACTTCGATCGGCGGCTCGGCAGCGGTCGATCGCCCCGAACGGACGAACGGCCCCCCTCCGGTGTCCCGCGTCGTCTCAGGAGCGATGAGCGCCGGTACCTTGCGCCCGACCCGACTGCGGTGGCGGGGACAGACCGGGCCGGCCGCGCGCCGACGAGGTCGGTGACGACGTAGCGGTCGGGGTTCACCTGAGGTCTGGTCACGGTAGTCCACACCGGAATGCGGCGCCGAACGAGCTCGCCGGGAAGCCGAACCACCGCCAGTGGCGACAGCGCTACAGACCGAACTCGTCTCTCATGCCTTTATCGCGCTCGACCACGACGAGTACCGTGCGGAGCACATCATCCTGGACACACACGAGGGCACTGTCCGGCGGATCTACCATTACTACGCCTACCCCAGGAATGACGGGGCGTACTACACCGACGGCGAGCCGTCTGTGTGTGACCAACTGCCAGGTACCGAGGAGCCGGTAGGCGGTGGGGATCCTGGCGTGCTGGTCGATGGACAGCTGGTCCGGAGCACTGTTGCCGCACTGTACGGTGTGCCGGTAGCCACGGTCGGCCGAGCTGCGGATGCCGATGCTGTCGCTTACCGAGAACTCGACACGGTCGGTGGCCCCTGCGATGCATGGTGTGCGGCGCTGGGCCTGTCCTGGTCGGGTGAGAGCGACGATGGATGGGAACTGATCGATCAGGACTGAAGCGAGGACCGCCAAGCCCTGGCCCACTGGTGTCGATGCCGACCCACACATTGTCTTCAGCCCACAACGGGGTGAGCGATTCGAACGGTGGAGCGAGGTTATTCTTCGGCGGGTACGTCGGGGTCGCGCTCGGCGTCGCCCGTCGAGGTCGGGAAACGAAGTGCAGTCCGTCGAGAACAGGACTGGACGATTTCGGGCAGCGGGTCTGTCGCTCGTACCGGGCGGATTCGTTGGCGTTGCTGAAGGAGTGTCGATGTCGAAGGGCGTACTACTTTTCTCGGACTACCATCAAATCTACGTTTTCGACCAGGGCACAGCCGAAGATCCGTGCGACCTCTGGGACCTGGACGATGCCCCGGCAGCCGGGTATCTGGCGCTGGGCACGGACGCGGTCGCGATCGAGACGGGTGTCAACGGGTACCTCGTGGTCGCTGTCGAGGTGACGGACGGACCACCGACAGTCGACGCCGACGCCGAAGTGGAGCTGGAGTGCAGCCTGCACGCCGGTTCCGGTCGCATGGTCCTCGGATCGCCGACGTTGCCTCCTGAGGACGGACCGGCGTTCGACGTACCCGCTGGCTGGTTGCGGCTGCGGGTGTCGATGGCCTGGGAGCCCGAGGGAACGAGTCTTCGGGTCGACACGGTGGCCGCCGGGGACCTCGACGAGGACAGCATCCCGCTGTACTCACGGGACACGCCCAGCTTCGAGGTTTTCAACCGCGTCCGCCTCCAGTTCTGGTCTGCCGCGGCGTCCGATCCCGCTCTGGTGCGCGGCGGCAGGTACAGGTCATAGCCCTCTAGCATCGGTGAAGAACGGCGTATCGCGCCTGGCCGCCACCGACCACAACCGTTCGTCATATTCACCCGCCTTTGCGCGTGATGCGGAGACAAATCGGTACAGGCCGAGCATCCATTGATCTCGTCTGTCCGCATCTTTGCAGAAGGTTTTCGGGGAATCCCGATGGAGCCTTCCACGGATGTCGTCACGCTATACGTGACGATGACCACCTCGGCAACTGTCACGCCGAGCCCACAGCGCACGGCCGGACGGTCACGGACAGAAAGAGCCGCACCTCAGAAAAGCGTCATGGGTTCGGCGTCCGCCGGGTCCGGCAAGAGTTCGAGTTCGGGTACCAGGGTGCGGACCTCGTCGTGGAACCGGCGCGCGAGGTCCCGGGACGAAGCATTGTCCGGAGTGTGCAGGAAAACCGTCGGCGACCGTCCCTCGCGCAGCCATTCCGCCGTCTGCTCCACCCAGGGCCGCCAGCCCGCGACCGTGACCGCGTGGTCGTCGCGACCGTGGTACCGGACGATCGGCGCGCCCGTCAGCGCCTCCATCCGGCGCGGCAGCCGGGGTTTCTTGGATCGGGCCTCGAATTCGGCCGGGCTCGCGGCGGGCGCGGCGAACAGCACGGTGGTGTCGAACGGCACCCATTCGGCACCGACCCGGCCCAGCACCCGCTCGAGTTGCGCGGCGGCACCCGCGTCGGCGAAGAACTCGGGATGCCGCACCTCCACCGCGAGCGGTAGCGCCGCGGGCAGCCCACGAAAGAACATCGCCAGCGCACCCAGATCGCCGAGACCGAACGAGGACGGCAGCTGCACCCACAGCGCATGTATCCGCGGCCCGAGCGGTTCCATCGTGTCCAGGAACTGCCGCAGTTCGGCATCCACCCCGGACAGCCGGCGCTCATGGGTGAGGGTTTTGGGCAGTTTGATCACGAACCGGAAATCGGGATCGGTCTGATTCGCCCAGTTCTCCACGGTCCGCCGAGCCGGAACCGCGTAGAACGTCGTGTTCCCCTCCACCGCATTGCACCACCGCGCATAGCCGCGCAGTTTGTCACCGCGCACCGGCCACGCGGTATGCGTCCACATGGCGCAGCCGACGTGAAGCTTCAACGCTTCAGCCCGTGCATCCCCGCGACGATCTTCTCGATCACCGACGCGGGCGCCAACCGCCGCAGCAGAAAGACGATCGGCGCGCGACTCCCCCTGGCGTACAGCGGTTTCGGCTTATCCGCCGCGATCGCCCGCAGAATCGTCTCGGCCACCTGCTCCGGCGATATCCCGGCCCGCTCGTTGCGATCCAGATGCGTGATCATCGTGTCGAAATCCGCCGCGTACACCGAATCCGGCGCGATGTATTTGGTGCGCCGCTCCCCGATCCCGGTCGCGATGGATCCCGGTTCCACGGTGCTGATCCACACCCCGAACGGCGCCGTCTCCAGCCGCGCCGCATCCGCGAACCCTTTGATCGCCGCCTTCGCCGCCACATACGACGACCGATACGCCAGCGGAAAACTCGCCAGCATCGACCCCACCATGACGATCCGCCCGTAACCCCGCTCCCGCATCCCCGGCAGCACCAGCTGAGCCAGCCGGACGGCCCCGAATACATTCAACTGGAACAACCGCTCGATCGCCTCGATCGGCAGTTCCTCGAGCGGCCCCGACTGGCTTTCCCCCGCATTGTTGACCAGCACATCCACCGGCCCCAGATCGGCACCGAACCGCTCGATCCCCGCCTGATCGGTCAGGTCGAGCGCGCGGTACTCCACCCCTGCCACCCGCGCCGAATCCGCGATCGCCGCCGGATCCCGGCTGGTCCCGATCACGCGATATCCCCGCCGCACCAGCAGCGCGGCGGTCGCCCGGCCGATCCCCGAGGACGCTCCGGTCACCAGCGCGGTCTTGGCCATACGACACCTATCCTCGACGATCCGTGGTCAACCGGGTGGGGCCACCCGATCCGCCAATCTAACGGACCCGCGCCGGGTACGGGCGGGTGCCGCCGACGCCCGGAATCAGCCCGGCATTGGATCGGGCGGACTGTGGTACTCGATCTGCAGCCGATCGACGGCCAGCCCCTGCCGCGCCAGACTGTCCACTACCTGCCGCGTGAACCGTCGCGCGGGCACGTAATGAGTGCTGTGGTCGGATACGAGCTCGACACGCCCGCCCACCGCACCGATCTCCCCGGCGCCCGCGACCGCCCCCCCGGCGAGCAGACTGGAATGGTGGAACTCGCCGAGCAGGTGGTATGGGGACGCGTACAGCGTCCCTTGCTCGTCCATAACGAAGATGGCGCGGCCGCCCTGCGGGGTCCACAGCGTGCGGGTGTGCGTCGTATCCAGCGGCTGCTGCTCGACGGTGTAGAGGAGGCCGTTGTTCGCGAACAGACGGTAGGGCTCGCGTTCCGCCGGACTCATGTATCTGACGAACCTGTCACCCCACTGCGGGTTCCCCGGGAGGTGCTCACCGCGGAACTCGGGCCGTAGCGGGGTGGTTTCATATGGCGCGTAGCCGTTTTCGGGCGGCTCGGGCCAGATCGTCAACGTAAAGTCCTCCGCGCGCAAGCCGGAACCGGCCACCAGTTCCCCGACAATCTCGTGAGAGGGTTTCGATCCGGCGGCTGCCGAGAGGAGAGTGTCGCTGCTGTCGTCCCAGAAGTCCGGAAAAAAGGCGACGTCGACACCGGATTTCAACCGCAGTAAAAGATACTCACCGAACTCTGGGTGGTTGCGGAAGTTCCGCTTGACCGCCACCTCCACACCTGTTGACGGCACACGCACCCGCGCCAGCGGACGCGCAGAACCGAAAAAGTCACGCAGCTGCTCGGCGGGTAACGGAAGATACGGGAGATCGGGCCAAGGGCGCGCCGCGTCCATCTTCCGGACTACCGCGGCGACGAAAGCGCGGATCTCCTCCGGCCGGTGCTGGGTGTCGATCGACTCCGGGATGGGATAGTTTTCGGCCAGTCCTTCGGAGAGCGCATCGAACTCTTGCTGGGGTGTGAACGTGTCGATCGGCTCGGTGAGGAGTGCCCTGGCTATGCGGTCCTGGGTCGCCTCGCCCAGGTCATCGGATCGGACACTGTAGACGATAATGTTGACCAAACCTCGCCAGAGCGATGCCACACGATCCTCCATGATCTACACCTGAGATTCGAAGTCGACTTGATCCGGCCGTATATCCACGCCCTGGTTACGCAGGTAGCCGACAGCTTGCAACGTATATGCGCGCGACGGCCTGTAATGACCGCTCGAGTCGGTCAGTAGCCGGAGCTGACCGTTGATCACGACGAGCTCCCCCGCCGCGGCCACCGGACCACCTGCAAGGAAGCTCGAATGGTGGAACAGGCCGGCTTCATGGTAATTGGATGCATAGAGGTTTCCGGCCCGGTCCATCACGAATATCGCGCGGCCCCCGCCGCCCCACACCGAACGCCCGCTTCTGGTATCGAACAGGTTGCCGGCCGAATCGTATAGCAACCCGTCGCGAACCGTCAGACGTGCTCGGCTTCGCCGGTATTCGTTCAGATAGTCCACGGAGGTAGTCCAGACACTGTTCCTTGGCAGATGCTCACCACGATAGTTACCCACCATCTCGGTCGATTCGAACGGAGGAGTCGATCCGAACGGACTCTCCGGTATGTCCGCATCCGGGGGCGGTACGCCCTCCTGTCGCCCGTCCGGTGGTTGGATGACCGGAGTGACCGGCCGGACCGGATGTACCGGAGCGGGCACGGCCTCCTGGGGTGAACGGGCCGTCGGGGCCAGCCATTGGACGAATCGGCGCAGTGGACTGGGACGACGGGGGCGACTGTTCGGGCCGGGCTGCGCGACGGGCAGCCCATTCTGTGGTTCCGGTCGGCCGGCGTCCTGGTTCGCCGGGATCCATGCCGAGGGTGACTGCTGGAATGTTTGCCGCGGCGGCGGCATGGATTCCGGGGCGCGGAAGGCGCTCGGATCCCAGGACGTTTGCCGGTGCTGTCGGGCAGGTGTAGTCCGAAGGGGAAGTGAGCGGTCGGCCGATGACGCCGGTGGCTGCTGGGGGCGCGCGGGCCCACCGTGAGATGTGAGCGGCTGCTGCGGGCTATGAGACGCCGGCAGGCTCGGAGGAGCTGCTCTGGATGGAGTATGCGGGTGTTGTGTGTTCCGGACCGGTGGCTGCGTGGGAGCCCGGTTGGGCGGGACGGGATGCTGCTCGGGGGGTCGGGCGTGTTGTGGGCTGTGGTTGCCCGGCGGTCGAGGAGGATTCGTAGACCTATCCGGGGAATTCGGTTCCGGCTGCGGAACATTCGGCGACGGATGCTGAAAGGGCCTGCCGGATCGGTCCGGAGCGTTCCAAATCGGATCAGTAGGGCGTGGTGCATTCCAGTGCGGTTGGCTCGGCGGCGGGTGGGCCGGCGTGGCTTCGCCCGGGGTTCGCGGGCGGGTCGGCGACACCTCCCGATCGGCGCGAGCGGTGTCGGTTGAAGTAGTAGCGGCCACATTGGGAGTCGTTGGCCGGTCGTCGGCTCCCGGAGCGGGTGCGGCCGCCGAGGCGGGCGGATCCGCGGGAGATTCGGTTGTCGCCGGTCGAGCAGGTATGGGCGGCCGGGCGAAGTCGGCCAGGAACTGTGCGTGATTGGCCGGGTCGAAGATGTTGAACGGGCTACCAGAGCTACCCGACGCGTTGTCCGAGGTCGGCGAGGGCATACCGGGCGGACGTCCGTTCCGGGAACCGTCCGGCGTACCGGAACCGCCGGTGGGGCCGGAGGCGTGGGATGCCGGCGACTGTGTCCGGTTCCGCGGAGACGGGGCCGGAGCAGCGCCGACCGGGGGCGCAGCCGTCGTATCCGGGGGCGTGGTGCCGCGAGGCGCTTCGGCCGGACCATGGGCGGGGCTGACCACCACGGTAACCGGGGTGGATCGAATGGTCGGTGTCGCGGCGGCGGACGTGGTGGTGGTCGCTTCTTCCGACGGGGGCCAGGCTGTTGTCGTCGCGGGCTCGGGAATCGGCCCCGGGGGAACGTGGATGGGCGGATCTCCGGCGGGCGGGGCTACACCGGTGGTGGACTCACCGGGCGTGGCCGTGTTCCCAAGTGTGGACGCAGGGCCGGGATCGGTGCGCGACGGGTGGGATTCACCTGCTGTGGTGGATTGACCGGCAGGCGAATTCGTCGCGAACGGTGTGGTTGTGCCGGGGGGTGCTTGGCCGGTGGCGGAATTCGTGCCGGGCGTGGTGTCGGTACTGCTCGCGGTGGCGCTATCGGGCGTAACGGGCGCGGGTGCACCGGTGTCCGGCGAAGTGGTGGTGTCGGGGCCGAGGTTGAGACTGGAGGTAGACCGGGGTGGCTCCGTTCCCGGCGCGGGGGCCGGATCGAACGTGGCAGGCATGTCGTCCGGCCCCGGCGTCTCCACGGCTTCCGGCGCACTCTGCGAGTCGGACGGCGAATCGCCGACCTCGGTTTGCGTTTCATTGTCCGGGTTCGGAGGTGGCGACTCCGCTGGACCGGAACCGGTCGGCTGCGCCTGCTGGGTATCCGGAGCTCCGGTGTCCGTATGCCCCGGGTGGGCTTCGGGGGTGGCGGGACCGGGCTCGGCGGGTTGCGGCGACTCCGACCCCGTCGGCGATGCCTCCTGCTCCGCACTGGTGGTCGACTCCGTGCCGGGTGGCGACGGCGGTTGCTGTCCGGCGGGCTGCGAACCGGTTTCCGCGGGCTGCCCGGGTGACTGTTGGTCCAACGACGAGGTCTGGGGCTGAGTGGAGGTGTCCGGCGTCTGTGGCGAGTTCGTGCCCGCCGGCTGGGTCGCCTGGTTCGAATTCTGTGGTGTGGTCGGCGCTTCCCGGTCGCCCGCCTCCGATCGGCCGCCGGGTGCTTCGCCGTTCTGCTGATCGCCGGAGTTCGATGTCTCGTTCAATGGGCTCTCGTCACCACCATTTTCGCTGCCCTCCCCGGTGGTGTTCGGACCGTCGCCGGAGTTGCGCTCCCCCAGCGTCTCGGTACCCCGCTGCAACCCACCGGCGGCGGCCGAGGACAGGTTCTCGGGGGCGAGTGCGTTCTCCCAGCTGAATTCTCGGTCGTTGAGTGCCGCGTCCGTGGCCTCCCCGGCCACCTCCCCCGCGACACCTGCCACCGTCTCCTTGGCCGCGTCCTTGGCAGCGTTGGCCAGCGGGTTCCCGCCCTCCGGGCCGCCGGGGACATTTCTGCTGGTCAATCCGTCGGGGCCCATCGCGCCGGTGACGGCACCGCCGGCCGCGGCGGTGAGCGCGTTCTTTCCGGCCTCGGTCAGGTCCTCGGTGGTGATCTCGTCGCGGCGGCCGGTGGCCACTTGCAAGGCCTTGGTGCCCAGATCGAGCGCCGTCTCCTCCAGTGCTGCCTCCCAGGCCCCGCGCACCGCCGCACGGGCGGCCGCTTTCAGGGCGGCCTTCGACAGAATGCGCTGGACCAGTTGTTTTATCGCCGTGCGGATCGCGATTCGGGTCGCGACCTGCGCGGCGGCCGCCTCCGCGGCCGCCGCCGGCGCGCCGATACCGGTGGATGCGGCGGCCAAAGCCACGGCCATCTCGACCGCGAAGATCGCCAGGCCGGCCAGGATCACCAGTTTGGTCTGTTCGATATCCGCCGCGCCGTCGCCGATCTCGTCGGCGAGGGTTTCGATATGGGCGATCAGGCCGTCGAACGCCCCCTGCCCGTGGCCCAGCTGTGTCCAGCGGTCCGCGATGGCCTGGGCGGTATCGCCCTCGATCGAGGCCAGCACCTGGTCGATCGCGTAGTTGGCGTCGGCATCCAGGTCACGTAGGTCGGTGGCGAGTTTCGTCCACGCCGACTCGACCCGGCGCATCGCGGTCTCGTCGCCCTCCGGCCAGTCACCGGCCCCCACCACATACTTCGCCACCCACTGCAGCGATTCCGGGATCTCGATACCCATCAGCGCACTTCCGCCGAGGTGAACGCCTTTTCCGGTACGGAGTGACGCCCGCTCCCCCATTCGATCCGCGAGCGGCGCATCGTCCCACCCTCCGCCTCGACAACAGCTTCATCACCCATATCCGACGTCACCGAATACGGTCCGGTTCCCCCGATCCGGGAAATTCTCGGATACGGCGGGTGGACCAGAGGGCGCGTAGGGCGTGTGCCGGGCGAACCGGGCGCAGAACGAAGCCGTCGACGTGGTGCGATGCTCCGTCGACAGCCGGTACGACCCATGCCATCGGCTCCACGGAGTAAGTCCAATAGGCTGGCGATCGTCCGTGGGTGCCAGGAGAGGATCGCATCGTGCAGAGTGAACTGTTCGCCGCCGAGAACACGGCGCAGCCCGCCACCGCCCCCGGCCTGACCGCGCAGAGCGCCAAATCCCTGAAATACGCGGTGAACGGTGAATGCCTCGCCCGGCAGGGCTCGATGGTCGCCTTCCGTGGGGATCTGCGTTTCGAGAAGAAGGGTCAGGGCGTCGGGAAGTTTCTGCAGCGCGCGCTCACCGGTGAAGGTGTGCCGCTGATGACGGTCCGCGGGCACGGTGAGGCCTGGTTCGCGCATTTCGACCGCAACTGCTTCACCGTCGACCTCGCCCCCGGCGACGCGCTCACCCTCAATGGCCGCAATGTCCTGGTGTTCGATTCAAGTCTGCACTACGACATCCGCATGGTGCAGGGCGTCGGGATGGCCGGCGGCGGGCTGTTCAACTGTGTGTTCTCCGGGCAGGGGCGGCTCGGTCTGGTCTGCGCGGGAACGCCGATCATCATTCCGGTGCACCCGCAGGCCCCGGTTTTCGTCGACACCGATGCCGTAGTCGGCTGGAGTGCGCATCTGCAGACCTCGCTCAACCGGTCGCAGTCGTTCGGATCGATGGTGCGCGGCGGCTCCGGCGAGGCGTTCCAGCTGCGGCTCGACGGTGAAGGTTTCGTCATCGTCCAGCCCAGCGAGGCCTGACCGCTCCCCGGCCGCGATCCACGCTCACGGTTCCGACGCGGCCCGCAGCCGTAGCAGGTGTGGATGGTTGGCATCGTCCAGCGCCAGCGCCGCGGTCCACAGCGAGACGTCCAGACCCGCGGTGACGTGCCACCGATCCGGCGTGGTCGCGGGCAGGTGGATACGCACCGGGCCCAGTTCCCTGAGATGCCGCCCGACCACGGCCCACCGCTGCCGGCCCCGCGCGTCCGCGATCGCGGCCGCAATGACGTCGTCGGAACCGGGCAGTTGCCCGACCGCGACCCGGACCTGCTCGGGAATGTGCCGGTTCTCCGGCCGATGGGTGAGCTCGGGGTGTTCGCGGGCCCGGCGATCGACTCCCGGCCCACCGGCAACCCGCACGGTTTCCACTGGATGGACTATCTGCCGCAGGACGGCCGCTATCTTCTGATCAACCACACGAAAGAGGAATTCACGCTCACCCCGGGCCCGCCCGAGGAGATCACGCGGCGTCTCCAGCAGGCGGTCGCCACCGTCCGGCCGGGCGCGGCATCCGCCCCCGGTATGCGCCGCGCCCCGGCCTGGGACGAAGCCGACGCGGACGACGAGTACTACCGGCAGCGCAACGAACGCGGCTGGAATACCTGACCCGTCCGCTCGTCGCGCCGCCGGCCGGCGTTTCCGATCGGGGCTTCACCACTGCACGAGAAGCTGTTTCGGGCCGCGTACCAGCAGACCCGATTTCCACGGGATCTCGTCGAGCGGCAGCGACAGCCGCAACGACGGGAAACGTTCCAGCAGCGCCTCCAGTGCGACCTGGAGTTCGACGCGCGCCAGTTGCGCGCCCAGGCAGTGGTGGGCGCCGTAGCCGAAGGCCACGTGCGGATTGCGCTGCCGGGTGAGGTCCAGGGATTCGGGATCGTCGAAAACGTTCTCATCGCGGTTGGCGGCCTGGGTGTTCACGAAAACGGAATCTCCGGCCCGTACGGTCACGCCGCTGAGCACCACATCCTCGGTGGCCACTCGGGGCTGTCCGGCACCGGCGCCGAGCTGCACGTAGCGCAGCAGTTCCTCCACCGCGCCCGGGATCAGCTGGGGTTCCGCGCGCAGCAGCTCCCAGTACTCGCGCTGGGTGAGCAGCACATAGGTGAAGTTGGCGATCTGGTTGGCGGTGGTCTCATGGCCCGCGATGAGCAAACCGACACCGAGGTTCACCAGTTCCCGTTCGCTGAGACGGTCCTCGTTGTCACGGGCGGCGACCAGCGCGCCGAGCAGATCGTCGGTGGGGCGCTGCCGACGCTCGGCGACCACCTCGGCGAGGTAGGTCTCCAGCGAATCCCGGGCACTTTCGATCTGTTCCCGGGTGTAGGCGGTGGTGGACAGGATCGCGTCGGAGAAATCGCGGAAACGGTGCTGGTCACCCGGCGGCACCCCGAGCATCTCGCAGATCACGGTGACCGGTAGTGGCAGCGCGAAACCCTCCACCAGATCGGCGGGCGCACCGGCGCGCTCGAGCACGGTGAGTTTCTCATCGACTATCTCGCGCGTACGCGGACGCAGTTCGGCGACCCGGCGGCTGGTGAACGCCTTCGCCACCAGTTTCCGCAACCGGCTGTGCTCGGGCGGATCCATGCTCAGCAGCGAATCGGGACGAACCGGCGCGGGCGTGGCCCGGGGCAGATCCTCTCGGCCGACGGTCGCGGCGCGGCTGAACCGGGGGTCGGCGAGGACGAGTCTGACGTCCTCGTATCGGGTGACCAGCCAGCCTTCGCCGCCGTAGGGCAGCTCGACGCGGCAGACCGGCTCTTCACGGCGCAGTTCGGCGAACAGCGGGTCCATATCGAGGCGAACCGGTTCTCCGAATGGGTACCGACGTACCTCGGTGTTCACGGTCATACGGTCTCCCTTTCCCGACGCCCGGCGGCTCCAGCCTTGTAAGCGATTGCTTACTTAGATAGGGTAAGGGTTTACCGGAGTCGACGTCAACGACGTAACAGCATTACGCCGGAGGGAATCTCGGGTCGTTACGCTCCAGGAGCACCTCCGCCGCCCGCAGCACATGACCGGCGACCTGCGCCGGGTCCGCACTGCGCAACGGCTCCCGGTGCAGTACGGAACGAACCAGCCCGATCCCGAGCAACCAGGCCAGCAGTAGATCCGCGCGCAACTCCCCGTCGCCGTCGTCGGTGAGCGTCGCCAACGCCCGGATGTACTCCTCCCCCAACTCGCGCCGGATCACCGACACGCCTTCCTCGTGTCCGCTGGAACGTAACGCGGCCTGTAACCAATTACCGGGCGAGACGGTCTCACTCGGCTCCAGCGCGCGCTCCAGCAACCGCGACAGCAACCCGTCCACCGGACCGGCGTCGAGCACCGAACGTCCGCGATCGGTCATCGTCGCCCGGAAGAGTTCGTCCTTGTTCCCGAAGTACCGGAAGAGCAACGCCTGGTTGACCCCGGCCCGGGTGGCGATATCGCGTACGGTGGCACGCTCGTACCCCCGTTCGGCGAACAATTCCTGAGCCGCCGCCAGAATCGCGGCCCGCGTGGCCGAGGCATCCCGTCGACGACCGACCAACTCGTTTCCGCTGACCATGCACCCTCCGCTCCGCGTGCCATTTGGAAGAGCAGCGTAAGCCACACCGGATCGGACAAAGCGGGCGCCCAGCAACGCCCCCGCACACCGCCCCGTCGCAGCACACCCTGGACGCGGGCCGGACAGGGCTCTACGCTCGGATGACCATGCCGGAACTCCTCGGGATCAACCATCTGACGCTGTCCACGACGGACCTGGACCAGCTCGTGGCGTACTACACCGGAGTGCTCGGTGCCCGGCTGGTCTTCGAGCGTCCCGCCGCGGGCACCGACCCCCATATCGCGGTCCTCGACGTCGGGGGCGCCGACCACCTGGCGATCGTCGAGACCACGACCGGGCCGGCCACCGGCCTCGACCCGCTCGGACGGGCCGGCTGGGGCCTGCGCCTGGCGACCTACGCCCAGCTGTGCGAGGTCCGCGAGCGGATCATGGGTGCCGGGCTCCCGGCCGGGCCCATCGAGACACTCCCCACCCAGTGGACGATGACGGCCCAGGACCCGGACGGTCGCCCGGTCGATATCCGAGCCCACCGTCCCTGAACCGCGTCGATACGCCCCGCTTCGCCGAGCGCATCGCGCAGGCGTCCGCGGCGGCGGCGAGGTAGACGGCGATATCGAAGAGGTCCGCAGGGAGTGCGCTTACCCGCGAGAGCATCGGACGACTTCGGCACGTAGCGCACGCCCGCCCGAATACTTCCCTCGACCATCCGCCCGAGCGACTACCCGCGCAACGCCGATCGTGCCTCCCTGAGGGCGAAACCGAGCAGGTTCAGCCCCTTCCACCGGGTAGGGACCGCCGCACCCGGGTCGTCCGCGGCCGGCCCGATACCCCAGACCCGAATCCAAACCTACTGTCGACCAACGACACACGTGATGCGCTGACCCGGACCTGAAGGACCGGGCTGCGCGCTACGCTTCCCCGCCAACCTGTCCGAAACGCGTGAACGGCGCATCCGGCTTTCGACCGGCCGGAGCTGCCCGAACCCGGCACAGGCCATGGGCGACTTCACAGGACGCGCAGCGCGGTCACCTTCCAGGGTGTGTTGCTCCCGCGCTCGATCCGCCCGGCGAGGACCAGGCGGCGCGGACCGCGCTGGTAGGTGGCCACCATCTCCGCCGCCCACTCCTCCACCTGGAACAACCGCACAGTGCCGGGCACCGCCGACCCGAGGGTCCGACCCGGAGCGTGATCGCCCGCCACCAGAGTGCCGATGGCACTGACCAGCCCGGGGGTGCACAGAGCGGTGAGCTGGGCGACCGGGCGCCGGCGGTCGAGTACCTCGAGCAGGATCCGGACCGAGGTCGTGGCGAAGGCCCGGACACCGGCGGGTTCCGTATTTCGGGACGTGGCGTGCCCCGCCCGCTGGGCACGCCGGACGCCCGCGGGGGCACTGTGGTTGCGCCGGAGCGCATTCCGATCCGAGCGGGACGCACAGCTCCGAGCGCGGGACTCCGGGCGTGTAGCGGGAACTTCGGCGGTCCTCGGCGGGGTGGGTGCCGAGGCCGGACCGGAATCGAGCACTGTCGCGGACCGGCCGCGGACGGGCTCGGCGACCACCTCTCCGGGAGAGGCCGGTGGCGGAACCGCGGCACCGGAGGCAGCCGCCCGCGGTCGATATTCCGCGGCCGGGTCTTCGGCGCCCACCCGGTCGCCCCCCGGAGGGGCACCGGCTCGCGCACACGACCGGCGCACCGGCGGTTCGTATCCCGGCACCCGATGGAGAACCGGCTGAAGATCACACATTTCTACGCCCCCTTTGCGAAACGGATCGCCCCCACGACGTTTCCTTTCCCACAGCATCGCATCTCCGGGCGCGGCAGTACAGATGGTCATCAGATCTCCCAGCGGAAACCTGGTCGAGGCGGCGTGTTCCCGGGCCGGCGAGTCGTGCGCGCCCCGCGCGGGGTCCGGCGTGTCGGAATCGATTGCTAACTTGAACGCTACCGTTCGTTCGCTTTTCAGATATCGGGAGAGTTAGTGCTCGGCCATTCCCACGCCACCAGCGGCGCGCTCGCGTTCGTCACCGCCGCCACCATCGTCCCGACTCCCGTGATGGAGGTGGTGCAGGGGCCAGTGGATATCAGCGCGCTCGAACTCGTTCTGGGAGCGTTGATCACGGCGGGCGCGGCATTGCTTCCTGATATCGACCACCCGAACGGCACCATCGCGCAATCACTCGGACCGGTGAGCAACGCGGTCGCGAGGGGGGTTTCGGTGGTGTCCGGCGGACACCGCAAGGGCACACACGGTTTGCTGTTCATCCTGCTCGCCGGCTGGGCGACCTGGGCCGGAGTACACCATCTCGGCCGGTACTTCACCCTGAGCATGATCTTCGTGATGCTCGCCTTCGGGGTACGGGCCCTGCACCTGACGCCGAAGGGCGATTCACTGCGTGCCTACGGCCTGTGTGTGCTCCTGGCCGGCGGCGGCACCGTACTGATGGACCGCTGGCTACCCGACGCGCCCTACTGGCTACCGTTCGCCATAGGCCTGGGAACACTCATCCATATCGTCGGCGACTGCCTCACCGACCGTGGGTGTCCGCTGCTGTGGCCGCTGAAGCCCCGGCTGGCATTGCCGATCATCTCCCGGACCGGGAACAAGGTGGAGACCTGGGTACTGACCCCGCTGATGGGCCTGGTCACGGTCGGTTTGCTGTACGTGTACGCGGTGCCCGGCTAGCCACTGCTTCATAAACTCGGCACCATGGGAGTGGACGTTGTTTTCCGGGTGCAGGATTCGATGGCACGGCGAGGTCTGGCGCGGTTCGGCGCACGCCCACCCGGGACCGGACGCAGGATGACGAGTTCATGCATTCGTTGCCGGAATACGCACTTCGGTAGCCTTGATGGCGTGAGTTCAAACGGGATGTTCCTCAGCGATAGGGGGGATGCGTCGCAGCCGGTTCTGCTCCTCATCCACGGCGGCGGCGTCGCGGGGTGGATGTGGGACGCACAGATCGCCTATTTCGGATCCCGCTATCGCATTCTGGTCCCCGATCTCCCCGGCCACGATCGGAGCAGTGCCATCCCATTCACCACCAGCGCGGCGGTGGTCTCCGAACTCGCCGCGCATCTCGAACATCTACCCGCCGGCACGGACATCACCGTGGTGGGATTCTCATTCGGTGCGCAGGTCGCCCTCGAACTCGCCTCATCCCGCCCCGATCTGGTCGCCCGAGTCGTCGTCACCAGCGCCCTGACCGAGGGCATACCCTTGCCGAGATTGAGTAACTGGCTCGTCGGTCTCACCGCTCCACTGGCTCGACGGACATGGTTCGCGAAGCTGCAGGCGAAGTCGCTCTTCATCCCGGACAACCTCCTGAACGACTACATCCGCACATCCAAGACGCTGCCCAAGGACAGCCTCGTCGCGCTCACGTCAGCGAACGCGCAGTTCCGGACACCGTCGACGTGGCGCCAGTTCACCGGCCCTGCGCTGCTGCTCGCGGGAGCGAAGGAGCCACGAGCAGTCCAGCGAGCGATGCGGCAACTCCACCACGACAATCCTCGCAGCGAACTGGTCATCCACGACCGAGCCGGCCATGGCCTTCCCTTGCAGTACCCCGAATGGTTCAATACGCGCGTCGACGACTGGATCAAGGCCGCTGCCTGAACGGATCACCGAATGGCCGGCAGACAAGCAGCCCTCGACCCTCCTGCGGCCCAGTCCCTACGCGCGTGACCTATGGCCACCCCGCCTGGCCTCACCTGCACATATTCGCATAGTGTGCGGCTATGACCGAGGCAGCGGAGGACCAGTACCTCCCGCAGAACGGACTGGCGGCGAAACTCAATTGGCTGCGGGCCGGAGTGCTGGGCGCCAACGACGGGATCGTGTCCACCGCGGGGCTAGTGGTGGGGGTCGCGGCCGCGTCGCCGAATACCGACGCGATTCTCACCGCGGGTATCGCGGGCATCAGCGCGGGGGCCATTTCCATGGCGGTCGGCGAGTACGTCTCGGTGAGCACCCAGCGCGATACGGAGAAAGCGCTGCTGGAGCAGGAGAGCCGGGAGCTGGAGCAGGACCCGGCCGACGAACTCGACGAACTCACCGCCATCTACCACGCCAAGGGGTTGTCCGCGGAAACCGCACGCAAGGTGGCGGAGGAGCTCACCGCCTACGATGTGTTCGCCGCGCACGCCGAGGCCGAGCTGGGACTGAACCCCGACGAGCTGACCATTCCGTGGCATGCGGCACTGTCCTCGGCCGTCTCGTTCACTGTCGGGGCGCTGCTGCCGCTGCTGGCGATCCTCCTCCCGCCGGAGTCGGCCCGGATACCGGTCACCATGGTCGCGGTGCTGCTGGCGCTGGCCCTCACCGGTTCGATCAGTGCCGGGCTCGGTGGCAGCAGCCGGCCGCGGGCCATGGCCCGGGTGGTGATCGGTGGCGCGCTGGCGATGGGGGTCACCTACGGGATCGGCCAGCTCGCGAATGTCACCGGCATCTGATCTGCCGCGAATTCGGTTGCCGGAGAGATATTTCTGTCAAGTGAACCAGCGGCGGTTCGCATATTTTGCTGTACTTGGCGGGTGAATTCTCTTTTCGCCGTATTGCCCGCGGCCGGGATCGAATCGGCCGCACAGGCTTACGAGCGTTATCGGTCCCTGGCCGGTGCACCCGAGCCGACCCCGCCGCTGCAAACGGTCGGCGTCGTGTGCACGCTGATCCACCGCTCCGGAACCGGATTGCGGGTGCACCGCCGCCCGGACGCCCGCGGGGCACTGCTGGAGGCCACCGTCGATGATCGTTTCGACTGCCTGCGCGCGCTGCTGGCCCTCACCGCCGACCGCGATCTGGCCGTCCTCGATGTCGCCACCCGCCGCTTCTACAATCCACGGGGCGCCGCCCGGGTCCCGGTGACCACGGGTGATTTCCGGTTGCCCTATCTGACCGAGAGCATTCTCGACGAGATCCTGGAGACTCCGCCGGATCCGCGCGACCCGGCGCTGAAGGTGATCCGCGCCCCCATGTGCCATATCCGGGCGCGCCGATTACCGGAGGAGATATTCGAGCTCGAACATCGCGATCTCGACGCATTCTTCCAGCTCTACACCGACGATGCCATATTGGTGCGCAAGACGATCTGGGCCTGGGCGACCGGTGATCCGTGGTGGCAACAGGCCATCGCCTGGCAGCCGATCGATGCCCCCGATCCGAGACGACGCCGCCCGCCCGAGGACGATATCGATTCCGTCCTGGCCGAACTACGGCAGATGGCCGAGGAGACACCTGTCGAACTCGGCGCGCTGGACCTGATCTCGGCGCTGGGCGATGTCGACAACCAGGCCCAGGCCATCCTCGATCGCGCGAACAGCGATCGGCCGGAATATCCTTGAGCCCGCGGATCGCGGCAGGTCAGCACGGGTCACCGCGTGGCGATCGCGGTGAACGCCTCGCGGAACCGCTCGGTACCACCGTTCTCGGTGAACCGCCCTATGTCGTAGAGGATCACATGTCGACAACCGGCCCGGTGGTACTCGTCGAGGCGTGATCGCACGTCGGCAGGGGAACCGTGCAGTACGGCCTGTTCGACGATCTCGTCGGGTATCCGCCGGAGCAGTGAGTCGACGTCGGCGGCCGGGATCTCGTGCGGTATGTAGCCGTGTTCCAACGGATAGGGTGCGCCCGCTGTCTCGAACGCGGCCCGGCCGCGATAGAGCGCGACCCCGCGGACGGTGGGATGGTCGAGCAGAGCCCGGCTCTCCGCGCGGGTACTCGCCAGCGCGGTCCAGACGAAGAGCAACGGTGTGATCGAGCGCGGGTCGCGGCCGGCTTCCCTCGCGTGGTGCCTGAGCAGGCAGAGTTTCTCCGCGTAGTCGGTGGGCGTGAGAGAGGACGGGATCCAGCCGTCACCGTATCGGGCGGTGAGTTCGAGCATCCGTGGGCCGTGCGCGGCGATGTAGAGGTCGTAGCCGGGGCGCTGCGCGACCGGTAGATCGGCGTCCGGCCACGGTGAGCCGGGCATCCGGAGCGCGTGCAGTTGTTCGACGGCGGGCCGCACATAGTGCAACCGCCCGGTCCGCTCCCGGCTCCGGTGCAGGTCGAACGGGCGCAGCTGGCCGGGATCACCGGCGCCTATACCGAGTTTCAGGCGCCGGCCACCCAGCCGTCCGATGGTGCCGGCGGTATGCGCGAGGGCCACACTCGTCCGGCGGACGGGATCGGTTACGGCGACTCCGAGATCCACCCGGCGGGTGGTGGCCGCCCCGGCGGCCACCACGGTCAGCGCCTCCAGTGTGTGGTGCGGGTCGGCGAGAGCGGTGCTCGGGGCGCCACGCGGATACCATCCCTGGAGGTGGTCGATGATCCAGGCGGCGGACGCCGCGGGCTGCCGGTCGGCCCAGACGATGTCGTCGAGCGGGTCGGCGTCGGGGTGGATGGCGATCGGGGCGCCGAAAGTCAGCGGTTCCGTCATGGTGGGTTTCTCTACCGGACGTTGGTGCCCGGGCTCAAGGAGTTCCGGCAGCAGTTGCTCTCCCGGGAAGGAGCCGAACGGCGGTCCACCCACGATCACGCGCGGATCGTGGCCGCCGTCATCGACAAAGACCACAGTGCGGCACGTAAAGGTGTCGTCGCCCATCTCTGGCCGATGTATGCCGAGGTGGTGGCCGCGGCGACCGGCGGCGGACAGAATCCCACCTACGAGGGCGCGGAAATCTTCGTGGACTGAAACGCCGGACCGTCCCCGAGCCCAGCGCTCGCGGTTACTTCACCCCGACCCGCACTCGCACCGAATCGTCGGTAGTACTCTGCAGTGCCTGGCCGATCAGGGTGCCGATATCGAGTTGCGGCACGGCGCCGTTCAGCGCGTCGGTGAGTGGTACGAGCCCGGGTTGCAGGGCGGCCAGCTCGGGGCCGGCCTCGTCGAGGAACTCGCGCAGGCGCTGAAGCAGCGGGACCAGGCCGTCGTCGCGCAAATACATTTCCGGTGAGCCCTCGGCGCCGGTGAACCGGCCCACCGCTTCGACGAAATCGTCGAGTACTTCGGCGAACCGGGTGAATTCGGTGGCCGCCGCGGAGGTGGCCGGGCCGGACCAGGCGCTGTCCGCGGCGGCGGTCTCGAAATTGTCTAGCAGTTCGGCGATACGCGGTTCCCGAGACATGATCGTGGCCGCCAGCAGATCGGCGGCGCGGGTGAGTTCGGGCAGCACCGCGTCGGTGCCGTGCAGGGCATCGCGCAGGGTCCGCACCAGCGAACCCATGGTCGCCGGATCGAGCTGGTTCATGGTCCGGGTCACCATCCGGGCGGCCTCCGGGATCGACAGCGGGCTGCGCACGTCCTCCGATTCCAGCCGTTGCCCGTCACGCAGGTACGGGCCTGCCCCGGTCCTGGGCGCGAACTGTACATAGGGTTCGCCGAGCGCCGACAGGTGTTCGACGGTGACGACGCTATCGGTGGGCAGGCGATGCGAATCGTCCACCCGGAAACCGACTTCCACTCCGTCGGCGACACGGTCCACGGAGGTCACCCGGCCGACGTCGATACCGGTGAGCAGGACCGGTGAACCGACGCCGAGCCCGCCCGAATCGTCGAGAACCAGGGAGGCGTTCAAGTACTCGGTGAACGGGTCCACACGCACCACACCGAAAGTCAGGTAGCTCGCGCCGAGCACGGTGATGGCCGCGATACCGCCCAGCGAGGCCAGTGGCCCGATCTTCATCGCACGGCTCCGATCATGCGCAGGGTTTCGATGATCCGGTTCACCTGGTCGTCCGCGGACATATCGCCGGCGCGCACCGAGCGCAGGTTCACCTGCGGTCCGTTCTCCACGAACGGGATGACCTTGTCCCGCAGCAATGCGACCAGCAGGTTCAGGTTCGAGGGCTGCCGCAGGTCCAGCGGTCCGCCGGTCACCAGCGGCACCAGTGCCGTCGCGGCCGCGCCGCCCGACCGCGCGAACGGCGCCAGCCAGGTCAGCGATCCGCCCACCGGGCCCAGCCCACCGAAGATCTCGGTCACCCCGGCAATGGATTCGGTGGCGGCGTTCATCTGTCCGACCGACTCCGGGCGCAGGATATTGTCCAGTTCGTCCTGGATCCCGTGCATCACCTCGGCATTCGACGCGACGCCGTACAGCAGCAGGTCCACCTGGTCCAGATGCGCCGCCAGATCCACCGCGTCGGTCGCGAGAACCTGCGCGATCCGCTTCGTCTCCGCCGGATCCTGGGGCAGTACCGAATTGACGCGGTTCACGATGTCCTGCAACTGTCCCACCGATCCGCTGTTCACGAAGAACGCGATGGCGGCCATGGTGTCCTCGAGTTGCACCGGTGGCCGGGTGTGATCCCGGGTGATGGTGTCGCCGGGGCGCAGCAGTGTGCCGTATCCGTCGGGCGGGGTGGTCAGCGCGATATGGATATCGCCGAGCACGGTGTTCTGCCGGAGTTCGGCGACGGTGGTGGCCGGTAGCTCGACCGAATCCTCGACCTCGATATCGACGGCCACGTATCCCGGGCCCGCCGTGTCACCGGGTATCACCTCGACCTTCTCCACATTGCCCACCTGGGCGCCGCCTGCGATCACCTTGGCCCGCGCGGGCAGGTTCAGCACATTGGTGAATTCGATCCGCAACCGGTAGCTGTCCCCCGCGACCGTGGCGCCGGGCACCGGAATATCGGAGGGGTCGAACGCACAGCCCGACACGCCCAGCGCCGCCACCAGGCCGAACGCGGCCAGTCCCCGCCGCAGGCGGGTGATATCCACCGTGATCCGCGCGGTCATCGGGCACCCACCGATCCCAGCACCAGCCGCGTGAGGTCCAGATCGACCATGCCGCCGGCCGCACCGGCGCAGCGGCCGGGCGACATGGCGTTCACCGCCGCGCACACCTGCTCGGCGTTCGCCTGCGGGACGGCCACCCGCGGCGGCGCGTAGGTGAGGCCGGGCGCGCCGGTCGCGGGATCGGTGATCGTCCGGAACGCCGAGACCAGCACCGGCGTGGTGCGCACGATATCGCCGAGTGACCCGACGTTCGCGCGCAGCAGCTTCACCAGCGGCACCAGGCCGTCCAGCGATGCCATGAGCGGATCGCTCAGGATTACGGTGAGATCGCCCAGCACCGGCAGGATTTCGCCCAGCCCTTCGAACAGCGCGATACCGGGGGTGAGCAGTTCGGTGTGCGCCTGGTTCAGGGTCGGAGCCAGCCGGGTGAGCATCAGTTTCAGATCACCCCAGTGCTCGGCCACCTTGTTGGACACCGACGCGTAGGCGTCGAAGATACCGGCCAGGTGGGCGATATCGGCGTCCGGTGATTCCAGGACCCGGCCCAGTTGATCGATCAGATGGTTGATCTGAGGCCCGGTGCCGGCCGAGGCCGTATCGAGCGCGTCCAGCCCACCGGCCAGGGCGTTGGGTCGGGTGTCGGTACCACCGATCTGGTCGGATAGTTCCGCGAGCGCGGTGACGGTCTGGGACAGGCTCTTCGGTGTGAGCGTTTTGGTCACACACTGCCCGGGATCCCATTCGTCGGTGGTCTTCCCGCTCGACAGCAGCGCCAATTCGCGGTCGGCCACTACGGTGTTGGACACCGTAGTGGCCCCGGAATCGGCGTAGAGCGGATGGTCGGCGTCGACCTCGAAGTCGACGCGCACTTTCGCACCCTCCGGCGCGATACCGGTCACCGTACCGACGGCGATACCCCGCATCGAAACCTGATTGCCCTGGTAGAGGCCGATACTGTCCGGCATGAGCGCGCAATACGCGCGGGTCTGCTTCAGCGGTTCGAAGGCGATCACATAGGCCGCCGCCAGCACCAGCACCAGCACCAGCGCACCGGCGATCGACATGAGCGCCGGGGATCCGAGCACTTTCCGCACCATCAGCACGCCTTCCCCGGCAGCGGGACACAGAGGAGCGCACCGGGATCCGGTTCCGGAGCGGTCACCGTGGTCCCCGACCGATCGATCCGCACCCCGCCGTCCGGACCGGTCAGCTCGCGCAGCTTCGCGCCCAGGCTTTGCGCCGAGGCGATCATCGGCTCCAACTGGTCGCCGTACTCCTGCAGGCGGGGCAGGGCGTCGGCCAGCTGCCGGGCCTTCGGCCGCAGGGTGTCGTCCCAGGTCGGCGCCAACGCGCTCACCCGCTGCACCACCGAACTCAGCAGCGCCAGCGCCTGCCGCAGCTCGGCGCGTTTGCCCAGCAGGACCGTTTCCATGAGGTTGACATTGTCCATCAGCCTGCCCAGATCGGTTTTCGCGCCGTCGTACATGGTGACGTACTCGTCCGCGGTCGCGATGGCATTCGACACCTGGGTGCGCTGGCGTTCGATGGCGTCCAGATAACTGCCGACCGTGTCCAGCACGCTGCGCAGCGACTCCGGCGCGGCACCGATGGAGGTGTCGAGCGCGGCGAGATTACGGCGCAGGGTGTCGCCGTCGGTTTCCCGCAGCGGCATGGTGGCGTCCTGGAAGGTTTCCATCAGGCTGTAGGGCAACCGGACCCGGTCGGCGGGAATCGGCTCGTCACCCAGTTCCTCGCTGCCCGCCGGGAACAGCGCCACGTAGTGGCCGCCGACCAGGGTCAGCATCCGGATATCGAGAGAGCTGCGGTCGCCGATGAACACGTCCCGGTCGACGGTGAAACGCATGAGTACGCGGTCCGGTCGCAGATCCAGCGACTTCACCTCGCCCACCGGCACCCCCGCCAGGCGGATGTCGTCGCCGGGTTTCACCGATTGGGCCTCGCCGAGTTCGGCGGTGTAGGTCCGCTTCCCGAGCGGCACCACGTACAGCGTCCCGACCGCGACCGCCAGCACCGCCACCGCGCACACGCCGATCACGCCCAGCCGCAACTGTGTGCGCAGTTTTGTCGGTTCGTCGGTGATCGGCTGGTCGCGGTCGAACCAGCGGCCCAATGCCGCCGTCCAGGTCTCGAGGTTCACCCGTTGCATATCGCCACCCGCTGTCCGCCGACCAGGATCCGCACCGGCGCCGGTACCTCGGCCGTCCCCTTACTGCACTCCGGCCGCAATCCCACCGGGGTCCGGGGGAAGGAGGTGTCCACCGCGGCCAGCAATCCGGGTAGCCGGCCGAAGACGTCGACGGCCTGCTGCGGGTCCGGGAACAGATTCCGGATCATGGCATCGATATCGGGACCCATCTCCGGGCTCAGCCCCGCCGCGGCCAGCAGCCGATCCACCGGTTCGAGCACCGAGGGCGCGCTCATCGCGAAATCGGCCAGCCCGCCGACATTGCGCTGCAACGCCTGGAAGATATCGGTGAGCCGGGCCAGCAGCGGAACCAGATGATAGAGCCGACCGCCCACCCGGTCGGACAGATCCGACATGTTCCGGACCAGGGTGCCGATCACCTGCTGCCGGTCGCCCACGTATTCGCTCAGTGTGCCGATGGCGTCCAGAGCGGGCCCGATACCGGCGCCGTCGCCCTCGATCACCGCAAGCAGGCTCTCGGTCAGCTGGTTGAGAGCCTCCGGCGAGAGGGTGGCGAGCACGGGTTGCAGACCGTTGAACAGGCTGGTCACATCGAACGACGGGATGGTCTGTTCCGGGCCGATGGTCGATCCGGCGGCGAGACGGGTGCCGGCGTTCGGCTGCTGTTGCAGGTCGATATAGCGCTGGCCGGTGAGGTTCTGGTACCGGATGGCCAGGGTGCTGTTGTCGTAGACCGGGGTTTCGGTGGTGACGGTCAGGCGGATTTTCGCCCGATCGCCCTCCAGGGTCACGGCCTCCACCTTGCCGACCTGCACCCCGAACATCCGGACGTCGTCACCGGTCTTCAGGCCGTTGGCATCGGTGAACAGCGCGTGATGGGTTTCGGTCTCGCCGTCCACGGGTCGTTCGATGGCACCGATCACCAAGGCCAGCACCACGCCCATCACCCCGGCGAACAGGGCCAGCCGCCAGGCGGCGCGGCGGGCGGTCACCGCGCGCCTCCCAGCTGCACGTCCAGGTCGAGCACCGGGCCGTCGGGGCCGTCCTCGAAAGCGAGTCCGAGGCGGGTCAGCAGCGTGCGCAGATCGGCGGCGGACTGTTGCGGGTCCGGCACCGCCAGCGCCAGCAGGTTCAGGGTCGGCGCGAGCATATCGGTGTACCCGGACAGCTGCCCGCCGCTGTGTGCGGTGGCGGCCAGGCTCGGCAGGATATCGCCGGTGAGCGCCTGCACGCCCGCGTCGTAATCGGCGCGATCGGCGCGCAGCACATCGATATCGACAATCTGGTCGAGCACCTCGATGGTGGCGCCGGCGAACCGGCCGCCGCCCTCGAATGCCGGACCCAGCCGCCCGACCAGTTCGTTCGCCGGCATGGACTGATGGTCGGCGATCACCCGGCCCGCGGTGATCAGCGCCTCGGCCAGCGGAGTGAACGCCTTCACATCGGCGGCCGCCTGCGAGATCACCATGGCCATATCGGGCGTGAACACCGTGGCACCGGTCTGTGAGAGGCTGCGCAGCAGCGCGCCCATGGTCGCGTCGTAGACCTCGGCGGCCCGGCGGCCGGTCAGATCGACCACCGCACCGGATTCCAGCGGCGTGCCACCGGCACCCGGCCGCAGTTCGATCTCGCTGATACCGAACAGGTTGGCGGGCGCGTAGTCGACCAGCATGCTGTCGTCGATGCCGTGCAGGCGGTCGCGGTCCAGCCGCAGCCCGATCTCCTGGGTGCCCCGGCCGGCGGGCGCGATGTCGGTGACCGAACCGACCTGGACGCCGTCGATGCGCACCAGCGTGCCGGCCACGACACCGTCCCCGATCTGTTCGGTGCGCAGCGCGATCCGCAATCCGTCGTCCGCGGTCAGCGCCCGGTACCCGTAACCGGCCAGGGCGAGCACCACCACGACCGCGACCACGACCGCGCCGACCCGCCGCGCACTGCGCGGATCGGCGGCGACCCCGGGCATTCCGTACTTCGGCATCTGTCCCTATCCCGTGAAGCTGATCGCCGAGTCGAATCCCCACAGCAGAAGGGTCAGCACCATGTCGAGGGCGATGATGGCGACGAAACTGGCGCGCACGGCCCGGCCCGAGGCGATACCGACACCTTCGGGACC
The DNA here is from genome assembly GCF_001613445.1 of Nocardia grenadensis NBRC 108939. Taxonomy (GTDB): domain Bacteria; phylum Actinomycetota; class Actinomycetes; order Mycobacteriales; family Mycobacteriaceae; genus Nocardia; species Nocardia grenadensis. The sequence continues at coordinate 38,156 of NZ_BDCJ01000026.1, read as the reverse complement.
GCCGGTGGCGAAGAAGCCGTAATAGCTGTGCACACAGATCACCACAGTGCCGAAGACGGCGACCTTCACCGTCGCCGCGACGATGTCGAATCCGGCGATGAACTGGAAGAAGTAGTGGTCGTAGACGCCGGCGGACTGGCCGTGCACCAGGGTGATCAGGCCGCGGCAGGCGAAATACGAACCGATCAGCGCGATCAGGAAGGTCGGCACGATGGCGATCGCCCCGGCGATGACCCGGGTGGTCACCACGAACGGTACCGACCGCAGGCCCAGTGCCTCGATGGCGTCGATCTCCTCGGAAATCCGCATGGAACCGATCTCCGCGGTGATCCGGCAGCCGGCCTGCGCGGCGAATCCCACCGCGGCGGCGATGGGGGCCAGCTCACGCGTGGTCGCGAAGGCCGAGACGATACCGGTGACGGGGCCCATACCCAGCATGTCCAGGGTGGCGAACGATTCCACGCCGATCGACGCGCCGATCACCAGACCCAGCACGATCATCATGGGCACGGTCCCGCCGCCGACGATCACCGAACCGCGGCCCCAGGTCATATTGGTGATGACACGCAGGGTCTCGCCCCGATAGCGCTTCAGTGCCAGCGGGATCGAGGACAGCACCTGCCAGCAGAACACCACCACGAAGCCGAGCGAATCGACCGCCCCCAGGATCCGGCTGCCACGCCGGAAGTACCGCGCCGGCAGGCCGAACCCTTTCGGGGCGTAGGAGGTCGCGGCCATCACGCCAGCCTGGTCGGGAGGAACATGGCGGTCACCTGGGTCACTGCCAGGTTCACGATGACGATCGACACCACCGACAGCACCACCGCGGCGTTCACCGCGTCGGCGACACCACGCGGCCCGCCCTTGGCCTCCAGACCGCGCTGGCAGGCGATGATCACCACCAGGAATCCGAAGATGAGTGCCTTGAGCAGCGAGACCCAGACGTCGGCGGCGGTGGTGAAGGAACCGAAGGTCGCCCAGTAGGAGCCGGGTGTCACGCCCTGGCCGCCGATCGCGACCAGGTATCCGGCGATGACACCGACGAAGATCACCAGGATATTGAGCAGCGGCGCCGCCAGCAGCATCGCCACCATCCGCGGGATGACCAGCCGGTGCACCGGGCTGATCCCCATGGTGCGCAGGGCGTCGATCTCCTCGCGGATCGTCCGGGCGCCGAGATCGGCCGCGATGGCCGCGGCCCCCGCACCGCCGAGCAGGAATCCAGTGGCCATGGGCGCGCCCTGTTTGATGACGCCGAGGCCGCCGGTGGCGCCGAGCAGGGAATCGGCGCCGAGGTTGTGGATGAGATTGCCGACCTGCACCGAGACGATCACCCCGAACGGGATCGCCATCAGGATCGCCGGGAAGGCGGTGACCGTGACCAGCCGCCACGCCTGGATCAGCATCTCCTGCCATTGGAACCGGCCGCGCACCACATCCGACGCCGCACCGGTGACCGATTCCCGGGCCATACCGACCGCGCGACCGAAGGTACGCAGCGAGGACACAATGGTGCCCGAGAAATTGTGCTGGACGATTTCTCGCGCGGAAGGTTTTCGCGAAAGCTCCGCGGAATCGGATCGGGCCACGGAATCGATCGCCGCGGTCTGGCGCTCGGAGTTCATGGCCGAGTTCCGGCTGCCGCTCTCGCGGGACGGATTGTTGCGAAATTCATGCGTGTGGTCTCTCCGGTCCGGCATCGATGCCAACGGAGAGGAAGCTAATCGTTACGCAGGGTGACGGACAAATCCGCCCCGGTGTGACAGTGGACACGGCCAAGCCGCCACACGCATCAATTTTCGAAGATGCCGCCATCCGTCACCGCAAAATCCGGAAAGAACAAGAACGCGTTTCGCCGACGATAACCGGTGCGATTCGCACAAAAGCCGGCGAATATCCTCAGCCGTCCAAATCGACGCGAATCGTCAGCAGATCCGTACCCATGACCCGCACCACGGCGCTGTTGCCACGCGGTAACGAAGCCAACCTGCGCACCGGGTCGTCATCGGGCAGCGGGTGCGCGGTGCCGGGCAGCCATTCGCCGTGCAATCGCACCCGGACCCGGTTGTCTGCGCGAATATTGCGCACATAATCCGAGCGGTCACCGAACTCGGAAACGAACCAGAATTCGTCTCCGATCCGCCGGCCGCCGACCGGTACGACCCGGGGCTCCCCACTGACCCGGCCGGTGGTCTCCAATAACTGCTGCGCCGACCGCTTCCGGTTCAGCGGATTGGCCACATACCGCTGGAAAGTGGTGGCAATACGATGTTTGATACGCCGCCTATCGGTCATGTGGCGACGGTAACACCGGACACCCCCGATCCACCCGCCGAACAACGGCCGAACGAATCGTCGGTTCATTCGACCGAGCGCGCGCCATGGGCGACAATTCCCCCGTGCGAACTCAGTTCACCAACGAGCTCGTCGCGTTGACCGCGGATCTGACCCAGATGTGCCGTATCACCCACGAAGCGGCCGAACGTGTGACCGATGCCGTCGTCGGGGCCGACCTCGCCGCGACCTACGAGGTCTTCCGCCCTCGACGAACGACTCCAGACGATGTACGGCGCGTGCGAGGCGCGCACCGTCGTACTCCTGGCGCTACAGGCCCCGGTCGCGCGCGATCTACGCCATGTGGTGACCGCGATCCAGATCGCCGGTGAACTGTCCCGGATCGGCCGACTGTTCAGCCGGGTGGCCGACCAGGTGTACCGGACCCATCCGGACCCCATCGCCCCGCCGCCGATTCTCGACGTGCTGGCACAGATGGCCGACCTCGCCGCCGAATGCACCGCCCGGGCCCTGCGCGCCGTCACCCGCGGCCGGCACACCACCACCGATGACACCGGCGTGGACATCATGCAGACGCTGAACCGGAACCTGCACAGCGCACTCTCCTCGACCGGGGACGCCGACACCGAAACCACGATCACGCTGGCCCTCATCGGTCACAAACTGACCCGGACCCTGGACCACACCGAGCGTATCGAGCGGTTGATCCATTTCCTGGACACCGGTGTGCCACCGACCGCCCAGGTCCGCGCCGACGACGGGGCCGCCGATATCGCGGAATGACGCAGCGGCCCACCGCTGCCACCCCGCTCGCTCCCAATCATGGGAATTCCCTATGCTTTTCACCTGACGGCGGATCGGCGTAACCCCGGTGCCGGAATACCGGCCACCTGCCGGACACCTACAGCTTCATATCGAGAACCGGCCGGATCGCATCCGGCCCCCAGAACGTCACGGCGAGCGTACCGGTGCGGAAAGACCTCGGGTCTCCCCCTCATCAAGCCCCGCGGTGCGTCGTGACCGCCGGTCCGGACAACCGGCCCGCGACCCGCGCCGGATTCAGCGCCCTCGCTCGTGACACGCCCACCCCCGAGTCGGCGCCGGCACGGCGACTCGGGGGTGGTGCCCTTCCAGACGGAAGAGGAATACCCCGCTCCCCCATCGGGTACTCCCGCCCAGGTATGCCGAATCTCACACCGGGCAGTAGCTTTCGGTTAGCTGACCGGCCGGTAGCTTGACGCTCGGCACATCCCGGTACCTCGGCAAGGAATCTCGTTGAAGCGCACAACATATGAACACGAAGCGGGCCGCGCGCCCCTCGCCCATCGATTCGCGGAGGTCCGGCGATGAACTCGCTGCTTTCTGCCCTGCCCGCTCCGGCCCGCAGGCTCGCCGCCCTCGTCGTCCCCGTACTGATCGCGATTGTCCTGGTCGCGGGCTTTCTCCTACAGGGCTGCAGTCCCAGCCCGACCGATCCCGCCGCCGGCGCCGCGAAATCGGTCGCCGGTACCGCCGCCGAAATCCGGTCCGCACTCGACAAGCTGCCGGTGCAGGCCGAGGTCGGGATGGCCGGGTACAGCCGGGATAAGTTCCCGCACTGGGACAACAACGAGCCCGAACACGGCTTCGGCCCGGAATTCGCTCAGTACCTCAAATGCACCACCCGCGAGGTGATGATGCTGCGCGATGCCACCGGCGAGGTCACCCTGGACCCGAAGACCTGCGATCTGAAGATCGGCACAGGTGGCGGCTGGCAGGACGCCTACGGCGTCATGGACCGCAAGACCGGGCAGCTCAAGCCCTACAAGTTCATCGTCGAGGCCAAGAGCGTCGACGCCGAGCACATCGTGCCGCTCGCCGAGGCCTGGCGTTCGGGCGCCAAGGATCTCGACACCGACACCCGGCGCCGGATCGCCAACGACGCGCTGAACCTCATCGCCTCCGATCCGTCGGCGAACCGTTCCAAGGGCGATCAGGACGCGGCGCACTATCTGCCGCCGGGAAGTTTCCGGTGTGGCTATGTCTCGCATTATGTCCAGGTCAAGCTAAAGTACGGCCTGAGCGTTGACCCAGAGGAACAGACCGCACTGCGCACCGCGGTGAACGACTGCGTCGAACGGGGTGAGTTCAAATAGCCGAAGTCATCGAGTTACCCGCCTCGGCCGCGGTGATGACCCGGGAAGCCGGCACCATCTCCGGCGATCTCGACATCACCATCGATCCCGAGGGATTCGGTCTCGTCCGCTACCGGGACACCGACGACTGGTACACGATCGGCAATCTGGACGACGACGAGCCGCGCACCTGGAAATCGGTCGCGGAGCTCGAGGAAGCGATAGCGGAGGGTATCGGGGCTCGCGACGCCGCGGGAAATACGATCCCCTTCGAATGCTGACGCCCGTCCGAACGGCCCGGCGGCGAGACACCCTCGCCGCCGGGCCGTCGGTTACCGAACCGAGGCCGGGGCGCGGTGCACCGGCTCGTCCCAGGTGATCCGATAACGCTGCTCGATGGCGACCGTCTTCTCCGGTTTCATCACCGTGCGGGCCAGCACGGGCATCAGCCACCGCATCATCTTGCGCGCCACCGGTCCGGGTGTCTTGCTGTGGTTGATCTTCGCCGCGCGAGCGGCCACATCTTCCACCCGGGCGCGGCGCAGCGATTCGTAGGCCGCGAACGCGTCGGCCGGTTCGGGAATGTCCCGCAGGCACCGAGCCAGTTCGATCGCGCTCTCGATCGCCAGCGACGCACCCTGACCGGAACTGTTCGACGGCGCGTGCACCGCGTCGCCCACCAGCACCATTCGCCCCCGGTGCCAGTGCGGCACCGGCGGCATGATGTGCAACGCCCCCACGGTTTCCAGCTGGTCGGCGGTGGTGGCCCGGGCCAGTTGACCACCCGGGGCGTCGTCACCGTAGGTTTCGCGCAACACCTCCAGCCAGTGTTCGGCGGGGATCCGGCGCGCGTCGGTGAGCGAGAGATATTCCTTGCTGGGCAGGTTCGCTCCCCAGCCGATCCGGCCGGGACCGGCACTCCAGTACAGGTAGTAGGCCTGGGAGCCGTAGGCGAAAACGATGGTGTCGGGTTCGATATCGACCGCGCAGTCCACGGTCGCGCCGAACCCGAGCATCCCGGTGTATTCGGGGCCCGGCGCCGCCGGATCGATGAGCCCGCGCACGGTGGAGCGGATACCGTCCGCGCCGATGAGTACATCGGCGGTGGCGGTGCTGCCGTCGGTGAACCGGGCGAGCACGCCGTCGGCGGTTTGCTCCGCCGATTCCAGCCGCTTACCGAATTCGACCGGCACCCCGGCGGCGACCGCCCGCTCGTGCAGGATCCGGTGCAGTCCGCCACGATCGACCAGTTGCAGTGGCGGCTGATCCCCCAGCACGGGCATGGACAGCAACTTTCCGCCGACCGACAGTGCCATCCGCGGAACCGGTACCGCGATATCGCGGACCGCGTCGCCTGCTCCGATCACATCCAGGGCGGCGACACCGTTCGGTGCCAGAGCCAGGCCGCTGCCGATCGTGTACGTGGGGCTCGGGTGGGCCTCGTAGACGCGGGCCGCGATACCCGCTTTGCGCAGTGCGGTGGCCATCACGGGCCCCGCGATTCCGCCGCCGATCACCAGGGCGGTCGCTGTTGCGGACATGGGAGTACTCCTCGGGAGTTCGAATCGATGCCGCCGACCCGCGGCGGCACGGTCCGAAACCCTCGTGGTCCGGACCGTTTCCTTGCCGAACCACCCCGTCGTCCACCCACCCGGTTATCCTGTGTTCTGCCAAACTCGTGGCCGGGTGTGCGTCCGCGCGGGCACGGTCCGAGACGGTGATCCGAGCTCGATGGTGGTGTTGCCGCACCTCCATCGGGCCCGGTTGGTTTCACTGATCCGTCGTGCTATCAGCCCCCTCCACGTAGGCGCGTGCACGCGCGCTGTCCACGCCCGGCCCGCTCCGGTGCCAGGCCCGCCATTCCGCCAGATCGGGAAAGGTGCCCTCGATCAGCTCGGTGCGCAACGCCCTGGTCCACTCCGCTTCGGCCTCGAGCACGGCGAGCCCGTACTCGGATTCGATCAGGAAGAGCCGGGGCAGCGTACCGGCGAGTTCGGCGAACTCCGTGCGCACCTGCGCGATCTGCTCGTCCAGCGCGGCCAGCCGACGGCCCAGCAGTTCGGCCACATCCTCCGGCGGCAGCACCGCCAGAATCGACAGACCCGCGACGAACCGGCCGCGCTCGGGTTCCGGTTCCGCGATCAGCTCCCGGGTCCAGTCGACGAGTTCGCGACGTCCGGCCGCGGTGATCCGATAGATCACCCGCTCCGGCCGCGCCCCCTCGCGCTCACTACCCACCACCTCGAGAAAACCGGCCTTCGCCAGGTTCTGCACAACCGTGTACAGCGATCCCCACTTGATATCGATGTCCCGGTCTTTGCCGTACTCACGCAGCCGCGCCGCGATCTGATACCGGTGCATGGCTTCGTCCTGCATCACCGCGAGCACCGCAAGCGCGAGCAGATTGCCCACTTTGCGCTTCTTCGCCATACACCCTCCTCACTCGCCCACGAATATACGTGCGCGAGTATATGGACGGCAAGTTCGAACCGGACATCGCGTGCCGACCAACTGTGAGGCGCCGCTCTAGATGTCCAGCAACGCTCCGACATGCCGGCGCGCGCCGGCCATCGAGTCACCGTGCTCACGGATCCGGTTCTGATACATCCGCACCGCCCGAGCACGGGCCTCCTCGTCGAACTTCCCTGGTGCTCCCTCCCTGCATCTCGCGATGCCGTAGGAGTGGGATTCGCCAGAAGTTCCCGTCTGAGCTGCTCGAGTCGACCCTGGGCGACATCAAAGGCGGCAGCAGCGCGGTCCAGAAGAAGGGTTGGAAGCTGATGAACGACAATCGGTTCAAAAAGTAAGGCAAGGAGTGCTCAGTGGCCAAGAGCCCCTACATCGCCATCACACTGTTCGAGTTCACCTCCGACGATCCGGACTACGTGCCCCTGTACAGAGAGGATGTAACCCTTCTGTACGCGGACACCGAAGCGGAAGCGCGAGAACTCGCCGAGAAGAACTTCCGGAGCGACGCGGAGACCTACAAGAACGAAGCCGGCTACAACGTGACCGTCACTCCGACGGCAGTGATCGACGTCGTGGCCGCATTGATCGACGACCTGGCCGAGGGCGGTGGCCTGTACTCACGCCACTTCTATGACTTCGAGTCCTACTCGAAGTGGGAGCCAATGCTCGACGACTGAGTTTCCGACAATCCCGTGATGACTATCGGTCGTCGACCGGTTTACGACCACCGCCCAGTTGCCGACAGGTAGCACGCCCTGGACACCTCGGTCCTATGAAACCCCCATCGCCCCCGCCGCGAGGTTCTCCGGCGCCGCCAACCGCCATGAATCCAGCACGATATCCCGCATTTCGTCCAGGTCGTCAAGTGCCGCGAGCCGTACCCGGACCCACGGGTTGCCGGCCTCGTGCCCGGCAATCCAGAACTTGTCCGGTTCGGCCTGCACCAGTTCGTCCCGGTCGACGATCGGGCAACGCACCGCCATGGAGGTCTCGTCCTCGGGCAGGGTGAGGAACAGCCGGCGCTCCACCTTGAAGATCGGCATACCCCAGGCGAACTCTTCGGTCGTGGCCGGGAGGGCCAGGGCATAGGAGCGGACATCGTCCCCGGTGGCGGTCATGACCGTGATTCTGCCCGGCGCCGGTGACAAGTTCACCCGCCGTCAAACCTTTCGCCCCTTCGGTCTTCGGCTGCCGCGGCAGCCGAAGACCGTGACATCGGCCTCAGGCGTCGGCCCCGACCACGGCTCCGGAGAGTTCGACCCCCGCCCCGTTCAGTTCGTCCAGAGCTTTCGCGACGGTCGCCGGTGCGACCCCGGCGGTGAGGCCGAGCAGGATCCGTGTGGTGAAACCGGCGGTGACGGCGTCCAGCGCAGTAGCCCGAACGCAGTGGTCGGTGGCGATACCCGCGATATCGACCGCGCCGATATCGCGGGCGCGTAGCCACTCGGTCAGCGTTTCCCCGGCCGTCGAGGCACCCTCGAACCCCGAGTAGGCGGCCGAATACTCGCCCTTGGAGAAGACCTCCTGCACGGCGGCGGTAGCGAGATTCGGGTGGAAATCGGCGCCCGGGGTGCCGACCCGGCAGTGCGGCGGCCAGCTGTCCACATAGTCGGGTGTCTCGGAGAAATGGGCGCCCGGGTCGATGTGGTAATCGCGGGTGGCCACCACCGCGTCGTACCGGTTCTCGGCCAGATATTCGCTGATCAACTCCGCGACGCGGGCGCCACCCGATACGGCAAGCGAACCGCCCTCGCAGAAATCGTTCTGCACATCCACCACGATCAGCGCGCGTTTCATAGTTCCAGTCTCCTCGCGTACGCCCGGTCAGACCAGGAATGTAGTCGCAATCGCCGGGTCACCGACGGACAGTTTGAGTCCCTCCCACGGCAGACTCACCAAGCCGCGGGCGACGAGATCCCGGGATTCGGCCAGCCCGGGCAGGTCCGCTACCGCACCACCGCGCACCAGGGGAACCGACAGATCGCGCACCTCGTATCCGTCGGGCGCCGGCCGGTCGGCGGTCGCGAGGTACACGATCTCCTCCACGATGGTGCCGGTGCCACGGGCCAGGCGCACCGCGCGTTTGGCGCCACCGCGCGATTCCTTGTGGCTGGACCGTTTGGCCACCGGCACCCCCTCGACCTCGACCAGCTTGTAGACCATTCCGGCGGTCGGCGCCCCGGAACCGGTGACCAGCTGGGTGCCGACCCCGTAGGCATCCACCGGTTCGGCGCGCAGCGCCGCGATGGCGTACTCGTCCAGGTCCCCGGATACGACGATCCGGGTTTTCACCGCGCCCAGGTCGTCCAGTTGCCGGCGCACCTGCCGGGCCAGGACGCCGAGATCACCGGAGTCGATACGCACCGCGCCCAGGTCCGGCCCCGCGACCTCGACCGCGAGCGCGACGCCGCGGGTGATGTCGAAGGTGTCGACCAGCAGGGTGGTGCCGGTGCCGTGCGCCGCCACCTGACTGCGGAATGCCTCGATCTCGTGTTCGCCGTCGGCACCGCTGTGTACCAAGGTGAACGCGTGCGCACTGGTGCCCGCGCCGGGCACACCGTAGCGGCGGACCGCCTCCAGATTGGAGGTCGCGTGGAAACCGGCCAGGTAGGCCGCCCGCGCACTGGCGGGTGCGGCCTGCTCGTGGGTGCGCCGCGAACCCATCTCGATCATCCGGCGCCCGTCGGCGGCGCTCACCATCCGGGCGGCCGCGGCGGCGATCGCGCTGTCGTGGTTGAACACCGACAGGGCCAGCGTCTCGAGCACCACGCATTCGGCGAAGGTTCCGGTCACCGAGAGGATGGGCGAACCCGGGAAGTACAGCTCCCCTTCCGGATAGCCGTCGATATCGCCGGTGAACCGGTAATCGCGCAACCAGGCGATGGTATCCGCGTCCAGGAACCCGGCGGCGACCTCCAGCTCCGCCTCGCCGAACCGGAATCGGTCCAGCGCATCGAGGAAACGGCCGGTACCTGCCACGACGCCGTATCTGCGACCGTGCGGCAAACGCCGGGCGAACACTTCGAAGGTGCACCGCCGCGCCGCGGAACCGTCGGCGAGAGCGGCGGCCAGCATGGTGAGCTCGTATTGGTCGGTCAGCAGAGCGGTGCTACCGGCCGCGTCGCGCAGGTCCACGGGTGTCACTGTAAACAGCCCGTGCGCGCCCCGGCGAAGGCCGCCGGAGGCAGCGCCGGGCGCCGGACCCGCACGGCGGTGTCGCGCGGGGCGTCCCCGGCACCCCGGCAGGCCCGGACGGTCGGCATCGTTGCTGCTCCGGGTGTTGTGAATTACTCCACGCGTCGTACTCTTGAATTCATGGCCTTGTGCAACACCGCACCCCGCTCATCGACGACAGAGGTCCTCCTCGGCACCTCGGGTGTCACGTTGTCGGCGGCTCAGGCGACACCGGAGGCCGTGGAGTACACCGAGATCCTCGAGGCCGAGGATCGGCCGTGGGTCACCGTGGTCTGGGACGATCCGGTCAACCTCATGCACTACGTCGCCTACATCTTCCAGAAGCTGTTCGGCTACAGCAAAGCCAAGGCGACCGAGCTGATGCTCAAGGTGCACAACGAGGGCAAAGCGGTCGTATCGTCGGGATCGCGGGACAAAATGGAACAGGATGTCCGCCGCCTGCACGCGGCAGGCCTGTGGGCCACCATGCAACGAGACGACTGATCGGACGGTTACCGTAGCGACGTGCGTAAATGGAGCCGGAAGAACTCATTGAGCGGTCTCAAACTGCGGTCGGAGATGGATGCGCGTGAAGCCAGCGTGCTGCGCTCGCTGGTCGGAGCGGTTTCGGGTCTGCTGGGTGAACGCGCATCGTCGGCCCCCGAGGACGAGCTCGCCGCTCTCACCGGTCTGCGCAGCGGCAACACCACGCCGCCCGACGACCCGCGACTGGCCCGGCTGCTGCCCGAATTCCATCGGGCCGAACCGGGCTCCCCCGATGCCGAACGAGCCGATCTGAACAGCGCGCTGCGCGGACTGCACGAGCCGGAGATCATCGATGCGAAACTGGCCGCCGCCGGAGTGGTGCTGAACACCCTCCCCGAGGACGGCGGCAAGATCGTGATCACTCCGGAAGAGGCCGATTCCTGGCTCACCGCGCTCACCGATGTCCGGCTGGCCCTCGGCGTGGTGCTGGAAATCGACGCCGGCACGCCCGAGCAGTTCCCGCCCGACGATCCGCGCGCGCCCCATCTGGACGTCTATCACTGGCTCACCTGGATGCAGGACTCTCTGCTGCAGGCAATGGCCCCGTGACCGCCGCGCCCGGCGCGCGGAACGCGCTCACCGATGTGACGGGTCTGCTCGTCGGCCACCACGAGGTACTCGACCCGGACGCGACCCGCGGCTCCGGTGCGGCCACCGGCTGCACCGTGGTGCGCGCGCCGGGCGGCGCGGTCGCCGCGGTGGATGTCCGCGGCGGCGGCCCCGGCACCCGGGAGACCGATCTGCTCGATCCCGCGAACACGGTCCGGCAGGTACACGCGATCCTGCTCAGCGGCGGCAGCGCCTACGGACTGGCCGCCGCGGACGGGGTCATGCGCTGGCTGGAGGAACACGGCGAAGGGCTGCCCATGTCGCCCGAGGACCCCGCCCGCGTGGTCCCGATCGTGCCCGGCGCCGTGATCTTCGACCTTCCGGTCGGCGATTGGAACACCCGCCCCACCGCCGCATTCGGTTATCACGCGGCCGACGCCGCCGGACCCGATTTCCTGCGCGGTTGCGTAGGCGCCGGGACCGGGGCCCAGGCAGGCGCGCTCAAAGGCGGTATCGGTAGCGCCAGTATCCGGTTCGACGAGGGCATCGCCGCCGGACTCACGGTGGGCGCGCTGGTCGTCGCCAACCCCGTCGGATCGGTGTTCGACCCCCGCACCGGCATACCGTGGGGCGCGGGTACCGACGGACCCGAGTACTTCGGCCTACGTCCCGGTACGGCGGAGGAACTCGCGGCCGCGAACGCGCTGGCGGTGAAGGGAACCGTCCTCAACACCACGATCGGCGTGGTCGCCACCGATGCCCCCCTGGATCCGGCCGGCTGCCGCCGACTGGCCACGGTCGCCCACGACGGTTTGGCCCGGGCGGTCCGCCCGGCCCATTCCCCGCTCGACGGGGACACCTTCTTCGCGCTGGCCACCGGCACCGCGACACCGCCGGAGGGGCCCCGCCTGCCTGCCGCGTTCCCGGCCGATCTGGCGGTGCTCGACGCGCTGGGCACCGCGGCGGCGGTCTGCGTCGAACGCGCGGTGGTCGACGCCATCCGCACCGCCCACTCCGTGGCCGGCATCCCGGCGTACAGCGACCTGTTCGGTGCCTGATCGCCGCCCCCCCGGGGCGGCGGGCCGGAGCCCCGGTGACCCCTGCCGCGACGGTGACCCGTCCCGGATCACGCGGAGGTGCGCGCGGCGCGAACAGGGGGCCGTGTGGGGTGCCGGGAATACCCGAATATCCTCGGCAGTTGTCGGCTGTGACCGGTCGGTGATGGCCGTGCCAAGAGTTGGAAGGGTTCGATTGTGCTCGTGATCAGGGCCGACCTGGTGGATGCGATGGTCGCGCACGCGCGCGCCGACCATCCCGACGAGGCCTGCGGCATCATCGCGGGGCGCGAAGGGTCGGACCGGCCCGAGCGTTTCGTCGCCATGATGAACGCGGAGCGGTCGCCTACCTTCTACCGTTTCGATTCCGGCGAACAGTTGAAGGTCTGGCGGGCCATGGACGACGCCGACGAGGAGCCGGTGGTGATCTACCACTCGCATACCGCGACCGAGGCCTATCCGAGCCGTACCGATATCTCCTACGCCTCCGAGCCCGGCGCCCACTACGTGCTGATCTCCACCCGCGACGCCGCGCGGCACGAGCTGCGCAGCTACCGGATCGTCGACGGCGAGGTCACCGAGGAGCCGGTACAGATCGTCGAGGCGTACGAAACCGCCTGACCGCCAAAGTTTTCCGACCCACACACCGAGTACTAGCGAGGAGCAGCACCATGCCGGTCACCGTGTCCATCCCGACCATCATGCGTACCCACACCGGAGGCGAGAAGCGCGTCGCGGCCGAGGGGTCCACACTCGCCGCGGTGATCGAGAACCTCGAGGCCAACCACCCGGGACTGGCCGAGCGGCTACTCAACGAAGGCAAGCTGAACCGGTACGTCAATATCTATGTCGACGACGAGGATGTGCGGTTCTCCGGCGGCCTGGAAACCACCGTGGGCGAGGGATCGACCGTAACGATCCTGCCGGCCGTCGCGGGCGGGGCCCGATAATTCCGTGGCACGCTACGAGTCACTGATCGCGACCCTCGGGAACACCCCGCTGGTCGGTCTGCGCACTCTGTCCCCGCAGTGGGAGGGTGAGCAGCCGGTACGGCTGTGGGCCAAACTCGAGGACCACAACCCCACCGGATCCATCAAGGACCGTCCCGCGCTGCGCATGATCGAGCAGGCCGAGGCAGACGGCCGGCTGACCCCGGGCTGCACCATTCTGGAACCCACCAGCGGCAACACCGGGATCTCGCTGGCCATGGCGGCGAAACTCAAGGGATACCGCCTGGTGTGTGTGATGCCGGAGAACACCTCGGTGGAGCGCCGCCAGTTGCTCACCATGTTCGGTGCCGAGATCATCGACTCACCGGCGGCGGGCGGTTCGAACCAGGCGGTGGCCCGGGCCAAGGAGATCGCCGCCGCCAACCCGGACTGGGTGATGCTGTACCAATACGGCAACCCCGCCAACGCGCTCGCCCACTACGAGACCACCGGCCCGGAGATCCTCGCCGACCTGCCCGAGATCACCCATTTCGTCGCCGGTCTGGGCACCACCGGCACCCTGATGGGCACCGGGCGGTTCCTGCGCGAGAAGGTCCCGAACATCGAGATCGTGGCGGCCGAACCCCGCTACGGCGAACTCGTCTACGGTCTGCGCAATATCGACGAGGGCTTCATTCCCGAACTGTACGACGAGTCGGTCCTCACCAGCCGGTTCTCGGTGGGCCCCTACGACGCCGTGCGCCGCACCCGCGAATTGGTCCTCGAAGAGGGCATCTTCGCCGGTATCTCCACCGGCGCCATCCTGCACGCGGCGCTCGGGGTCGCCCGTAAGGCGGTCGCCGCGGGCCGCCGCGCCGATATCGCCTTCGTGGTGGCCGACGGCGGCTGGAAGTACCTGTCCACCGGCGCCTACGACGGCACCCTCGAAGAAGCCGAGGAACGCCTCGACGGCCAGCTCTGGGCCTGACGGCGCGATAACTCGGTACCCTCGGAAGCAGCGCGCCGGGAGCGGTGGCGCGTGCGAGGAGGAAATCGTCATGACCGGTGGTGGGCCGCTGGGCGCTTCGTTCGACCCCGACCGTATCGCCGCGCTCCGGCCTCCGGCGGGCGGTGGGCCGGTTTCCGGCGGCCCGGGTTCCGGCGGGTTCGCCGCCACCCGTCGCACCTGGTCGCGGGCCGGGGTCCTGACCGTCGCGTTCCTGATGGTGCTGTACCTGATCGAGTTCGTCGACATGGCGATCGACTCGTCCATCGACCGGACGCTGGGTATCGAACCCCGCGAGGTCGACGGCCTGGACGGGATCGCCTTCGCGCCGCTGCTGCACCACGGCTGGGACCACCTGATCGGCAACACCCTGCCCGTGCTGATCCTCGGGTTCCTGACCCTCGCCACCGGTATCCGCCGCGGACTGGCCGCGACCGCGATCGTCTGGATCGTTGCCGGGGTGGGCACCTGGCTGACCGGTGGCGAGAACACCGTGCACGTCGGCGCGTCCTCACTGGTCTTCGGCTGGCTCACCTATCTCATCTGCCGCGGCTGGTTCGCCCGGCGGATCGGGCAGATCGTGCTGGGGCTGGCGGTGCTGGTCCTCTACGGTTCGCTGCTGTGGGGCGTACTCCCCGGCCAGGACGGAATCTCCTGGCAGGGACACCTTTTCGGCGCTATGGGTGGACTGTTCGCCGGGTGGGTACTCTCCAGTGATGAACGTCGACACCGCCGTCAACTCAACACCGGGCCACTCGCCTCACCCCGGTGACCGTGGGCGCGGCCAGTATTTTCGGGGGATGCGGTCTTGAGTCGGGAAACCTCGTGGCAGCATGGTGACATGCGCCTCACCGTCCTCGGGTGCTCGGGCAGTGTGTCCGGCCCGGATTCCCCCGCGTCGGGTTATCTGCTCACCGGTCCGGATATGTCGCCGGTGGTCATCGATTTCGGACCGGGCGTCCTCGGTGCGCTGCAGCGATTCGCCGATCCGGGCGAGGTGTCGATCTTCCTCACCCATCTGCACGCCGATCACTGCCTCGACCTTCCCGGGCTGCTGGTGTGGCGGCGCTACCACCCGATTCCCCCCGCCGGGCGGGCGATCGTCCGCGGCCCCTCGGACGCCCCGCTGCGGATCGGTAACGCCTCGGCCGAGGTCGGCGGGGAATGCGACGACTGGTCCGATGTGATCGATTTCCACCCGTGGAAAGAGGACGAGACGGTGGAGTTCGGTCCCGGCCACACCCTCACCGCGCGGCGGATGTTCCATCCGCCGGAGTCCTACGGTCTGCGGATCGTCACCCCCGCCGGCCGTACCTTCGTCTATACCGGCGATACCGCGGTCTGTCCGGCGGTCCAGGAACTCGCGCAGGGTGCCGACGTCCTGCTCGCGGAGGCGTCGTGGACCCACGATCCCGCCGATCGCCCGGCGGGCGTGCACCTTTCGGGTACCGAAGCCGGCCGTATCGCCGCGGAGGCCGGCGTCGGGGAACTCCTGCTCACCCATATTCCGCCGTGGACCTCCCGAGAAGATGTCATCGCCGAGGCCAAGGCCGAGTTCACCGGGCCTGTCCACGCGGTGTCCCCGGGCGAGTCGTTCGACGTGTAGACCCAGGCATGTCCCGGGCACGGGTACCCCACTACGCTGAGCCCGTGTCGAGACGAGCCGATGGCAGGGCGGACGACGAACTCCGCGAGGTACGGATAACTCGAGGCTTCACCACGCACCCGGCGGGTTCGGTGCTGGTGGAGTTCGGGCAGACCCGGGTGATGTGCACGGCCAGTGTTACCGAGGGGGTGCCGCCGTGGCGCCGCGATTCGGGCCTCGGCTGGCTCACCGCCGAATACGCGATGCTGCCGGCCGCTACCCACACCCGCAGCGGCCGGGAATCGGTCAAAGGGAAGGTCGGCGGGCGCACCCAGGAGATCAGCCGGCTGGTCGGCCGATCCCTGCGGGCCTGTATCGACCTCGCCGCCATCGGTGAGAACACCATCGCCGTCGACTGTGATGTGCTGCAGGCCGACGGCGGCACCCGAACCGCCGCGATCACCGGTGCCTATGTGGCGCTCGCGGACGCCATCACCTATCTGGGCGCGGCCGGTGCGCTGGCGGATCCGCAACCCATCTCCTGCGCCATCGCCGCGGTGAGTGTCGGTGTGGTGGACGGAAGGGTCCGGCTCGATCTCCCCTACGAGGAGGATTCGCGGGCCGAGGTCGATATGAACGTGGTCGCCACCGATACCGGCACCCTGGTCGAGATCCAGGGCACCGGTGAGGGCGCCACCTTCCCGCGGTCCACCCTCGACAAGCTGCTCGATTCGGCGCTGGCCGGATGCGAACAGTTGTTCGCCGTCCAGAAGGAAGCGCTGGCCCTGCCCTATCCCGGCGTACTGCCGGAGGCCACCGAGACCTCGAAGAAGAAGTGATGACGCGTCGGGTTCTGCTCGCCAGCCGCAATGCCAAGAAATTGACCGAACTGCGCCGCATCCTCGACGAGGCGGGAGTCGCGGGGCTGGAGATCGTGGGCCTCGACGATGTACCGGAGTATCCGGAAGCTCCGGAGACCGGGGCGACCTTCGAGGAGAACGCCCTGGCCAAAGCGCGCGACGGCGCCCGCGCCACACGGTTGCCCTGTATAGCCGACGATTCCGGTATCGCGGTGGACGCGCTCAACGGTATGCCCGGGGTGCTGTCGGCGCGGTGGGCGGGCCGACACGGTGACGACGGCGCCAACAACGCGCTGTTACTGGCGCAGTTGTCCGATACACCCGACGAACGCCGCGGCGCGCGTTTCGTCTCCGCGTGCGCGCTGGTGATCCCGGCGGGCGCGGAGATCGTGGTGCGTGGCGAATGGCCGGGCACCATCGCGCGGGAGCCGCAGGGCGACGGCGGTTTCGGTTACGACCCGCTGTTCCGCCCCGAGGGCGGCGAACTCAGTGCCGCCCAGCTCACCCCGGCACAGAAGGACGGAGCGTCCCATCGCGGCCGCGCGCTGGCCCAGCTCCTGCCGGCGCTCGCCGCGCTGGCGGGCTGAGCCGGCGCCGGGCGGTCAGACCCCGAAATCCCGCTTGACCTGCTGGGTGTTGCGGTGTTCGACGAAGAACGACAGCAGCGGGACCGTGCCCGCGAGCAGCGTGCCGACGGTGCGTTTGATCGGCCAGCGCACCTTCACCGCCAGGTCCGCGGTGAGGATCAGGTAGATGAAGTACGCCCAACCGTGGACCACCGCGATCCAGCTGGGCGTATCGACGCCGAAGCCGTACTTGGCGATCATCTCGGCGGTGAGGAACAGCAGCCACAGACCGGTGACCCAGGCCAGGACGCGGTAGCGCAGTAGCGCCCCCGCGATCCGCCGGTCGCCGGCCGGCGCGGCGGCGCCGGCCTCGGGTGCTGTGGTGGCGTTTTCGCTCGCGGTCAACCCGCGCTCCTCTCGGTATCGCGGGCCGGGCCCGCCGGACTGCCCGCAGCGCCGTCGGCGGCGTGCAAACGGGCCAGGTAGCTGTTGTATTCGGCGAGCACCGGATCGTCGTCGCGGGCGGCACGCGGGCGTTCGGGCAGGAAACCGGCCGGGATCTCCCGCGGGCCGGCCGCCGCGGCACCACGTCGGCCGGCGAACAGTCCGATACGGGTGCGCGAGGGGCCGGACTCGGTATCCGGCGTATTCGCGCCCTCGGTGGTCACGCCGGACGATTCGGTGCCGGCGGTCTCCGATTCCAACCGCACGAACCGGAAGTAGGCGAACAACGCGAACCCGGCGAAAAGCGGCCACTGCAGCGCGTACCCGAGGTTCTGCGCGGTGCCGCTCGCCGAGGAGAACCGCTCCCACTGCCACCAGCCCAGGGCCAGCGCGGTCAGTGCCAGCACGACCACCAGCAGGACCAGGGCCGGGCGGTGCACGGTGCGGCGAGGTGTTGCGGACACGGCTACCACGGTACCCGTCTACTACACGGGCCGTAGTGTGAGGTGGGTATCGCGGCAGCCGTATCGTCGCCGGTCAGAACTTGTAGACGACCCCGGTCAGCCGCTCGGACTCGGCCCACAGCCGCTGCCACAGGTCGGTGTTCTTGGACAGGCGGGTGGACGGGGACGCCGCCACCGGGCCCTGCGACTGGAACAACCGGGTCGGACCCCAGTACGTATCGGGATCGGCATCGGGTGTGGTGGCCGCGAACAGCGTCGAATGCGCCGCTTTCGCCGGTGCGTGCCCGACCAGCCGGATAACCGGTTTGCTCACCCAGTCCAGCGGGGTCTCGGTGCGGGTGAACAGTTCGGTGGCCGAAACTCCCGGATGCACTCCGTAGGAACGTTTCGACGAGCCGGCCGCCGCCAGCCGGCGCTGGAGTTCGCGCGCGAACATCAGGTTCGACAGTTTGGCCTGGGCGTAGGCGAGGTTGCGCTGGTAGCGGCGGTTCTCGTAGTTCAGGTCGTCCACCCATAACTTGGGGGTCTGCTTGTGGGCGATACTGGCCAGGGTCACCACCCGGTCGCGCATCCGGTCCAGCAGCAGCCCGGTCAGCGCGAAATGGCCGAGATGATTCACCCCGAACTGGGTTTCGAAACCGTCCACGGTCCGCGAGAACGGCACGTTCATCAGACCGGCATTATTGATGAGCACATCGAATTCCCCGGTCTGCTCGGCGAATTCCCGGATCGAGGACAGGTCGGCCAGGTCCAGTCGGCGGATCCGGAGGTCGCCACCGATGGCATCGGCGACCTCCTGTGCCTTCTCGGTGTTGCGGCAGGCCATCACGACAGTGGCCCCTTTGCCGGCGAGTACTTTTGTGGTCTCGGCTCCGAGTCCGCCGTTGGCGCCGGTGACGACGAATATGCGTCCGCGCTGGTCGGGTATCTCATCAGGTTTCCACGCCATGGTCAGACCTTACTTCTGAGTAAGATTGCGGGGAAGGGCGGTCCGCGCCTGCGGTGCCGAGCGGGCAGGACAGGCCGGGCCGCGACTGGGCGCACAGCTGTCGGTGCGGCGCAGTAGGCTGCCCGAGTGCCCGAACTCCCGCCCGTATCAGAACTGCTGGCGACCGCTGTGACCGCGCTCGGCGGTAAGGAACGCCCGGGTCAGATGACGATGGCCGCGGCGGTGGACAACGCCATCGAGAACAAAGAGCATCTGGCCGTCCAGGCGGGGACGGGCACCGGGAAATCGCTCGCCTATCTGGTGCCCAGCCTGCGGTACGCGGTGCGGACCGGACGCACGGTGGTGATCTCCACGGCGACCATCGCACTCCAGCGCCAGCTGGTGGACCGGGACCTCCCTCGCCTGGCCCAGGCGCTCACGAAACCGCTGGGCCGCACGCCGGAGTTCGCGATCCTCAAGGGCCGCAACAACTACCTGTGCCTGAACAAGATCAACAGCGCCGTCCCGGAGGAGCCCGCCGAGGCCGAACTGTTCGACGCGTTCGCGGTCTCGCGGCTCGGCCGCGAAGTGAAACGGCTCAACGAATGGGCCTCCGATACCGAGACCGGCGACCGCGACGAACTCGCCCCGGGCGTCGGCGACCGCGCCTGGCGGCAGGTGAGCGTGTCCGCGCGCGAATGCCTGGGCAAATCACGCTGCCCGTTCGGGCAGGACTGCTTCGCCGAACGGGCACGAGCCGAATCGGCGCAGGCCGATATCGTCGTCACCAATCACGCCCTCCTGGCCATCGACGCCATCAGCGGTGTGCAGGTACTGCCCGAACACGATCTGGTGGTGGTCGACGAGGCACACGAACTCGTCGACCGGGTCACCGGGATCGCGACCGCCGAATTGTCCGCCACCGCCATCGGCACCGCGGCCCGGCGCTGCGCGAAACTCATCGACGAGCGGGAGGTCGACCGGCTCGAGGAGGCCGCCGAGGCCTGGCACACCGCGCTCGACGAACTGCCGCCGACCCGCTGGGACACGCTGCCCGAGGGCATCGCCGGGGTGCTGGCCCTCGTCCGGGACGCCGCCTGGAACGCCCGCACCGCGCTCAATCCGCAGGGCTCCGGCGGCAACGATCCCGAGGCCGCCGCCGGCCGTAACATGGCCATCGCCGGTGTGGAGGAGATCCACGACAGCGCGGTCCGCGCGCTCACCGCCTTCGACGAACCCGACCCGGCGGTCCGCCGCGATGTGGTGTGGCTGTCGGCCGACGAGATCCGCGGCGTCACCCGGCGCACCCTGCGGATGGCGCCGCTGGCCGTGGGCGGGCTCCTGCGCAGCCAATTGTTCGGCGCCGCAACGGTCGTCCTCACCTCGGCGACGCTACAGATCGGCGGGAACTTCGACGGTCTGGCCCGCACCTGGGGCCTGCCCCCGCAATCGAACAGCCGCGTCGATCCGGCGATGGCCAACAGCGCCGAGGCACCGAGCGACGCCGATACCGTGCGCTGGTCCTCGCTCGACGTCGGTTCGCCGTTCGATCACGCCAAATCCGGGATCCTCTACGTCGCCAAACACCTGCCGGCGCCGGGCCGCGACGGCCTGCCCCCGGCCTACCTCGACGAGATCGAGCGCCTGGTGGGGGCCGCGGGCGGACGCACCCTCGGGCTCTTCTCGTCCATGCGGGCGGCCAAGGCGGCCACCGAGGTCCTGCGCAAACGCCTGGACACCCCGATCCTGTGTCAGGGCGAGGATTCCACCGGCGCCCTGGTACGCAAATTCGCTGACGACCCGGAAACCTCCCTGTTCGGCACCCTCTCGCTCTGGCAGGGCGTCGACGTGCCCGGGCCCTCGCTGAGTCTGGTGATCCTGGACCGTATCCCGTTCCCCCGGCCCGACGATCCGCTGCTGGCGGCACGGCAGCGCGCCGTGGAATCGCGCGGCGGCAACGGTTTCCTCACCGTCGCCGCGAGCCACGCGGCCCTGCTCCTGGCCCAGGGCACCGGACGGTTGCTGCGCAGCGTCGACGACCGCGGCGTCGTCGCCATTCTCGATCCACGGCTGGCCACCGCGCGCTACGGCGGTTTCCTGCGCGCCTCCCTGCCCCCCTACTGGGAGACAGCCGATCCGGCCGTCGTGGAGAAGGCACTGCGCCGGCTCTCCGCCGCCGCGACCGTCTGATCTGACCAGCTCAGAGCACCGATTCGAAGGTCAGGACGAGCACCGCGGCGACCGCGGCCACCGCGACCGCGACCAGGCCCCACACCACACCGCCGCGCGCCCACGGACGGTTGCCGTCCACCGAGAAACGGCCCGGGCCGGTGAACGCCAGGGCCGCCGCCGCCACGGCGTAGAGCAGACCCGGCTCGTACCCCTTGCCGGTGAGCAGCCCGCCACTGAAGGTCGTATTGATGATGACGATGGTGGTACCCAGCACGATGGCCGCGCCCAGTGGGGACAGCGCACCGAGAGCCAGCAGCAGACCACCGGTGAATTCACTGAGCCCGGCCAGCGTGCCGAAGAAGCTGCCCGGGTTGAAGCCCATCTTCTCGAAAGCGGCATTGTTCGCGGTCAGGCCCGGACCGTCGAACCAGCCGAAGAGTTTCTGGCTGCCGTGTGAGGCGATGAGCAGACCGAAGACCACCCGCAGGATCAGCAGGCCGATATCGGTGGACAGGGTGCGGTTTCCGGTCGCCGGTACCGCGGTGCGGTCCAACGTCGACTCGACTGTCATATGAACCCCTCCTTGCTATCCGGATAGTTGGCCACGGAAACAAACGGACCGGGGTCCCCCTATTCAATTCATCGGTTGCCGACCCGGCCCGCTCTCAGACTATTCCGCCAGGAAGAAGAAGTATCCGAGGAAAATGAGGGTCAGCGCCCACATCACCGGATGCACCTCACGGATCCGGCCGCGGGCCACCATCACCACCGGGTAGAAGATCATTCCCATGGCCAGCCCGTTCGCGATGGAGTACGTCAACGGCATCATCACGATGGTGATGAAGGCCGGGACCGCGAACTCCAGCCGGGACCAGTCGATATCCCCCAGCGACCGGGCCATGAGCACCCCGACCACGATCAGCGCGGCCGCGGTCACCGCCCCCGACGCCGCCACCACCGAGAAGATCGGATAGCAGAACATGGCCACCGCGAACCAGGCGGCCGTCGCCACCGCGGTCAATCCGGTTCGACCGCCCGCGGACACCCCGGCCGTCGATTCGACATACGCCGTCGTGGTGGAGGTACCGATCACCGCACCGGCCATGGTGCCCACGGCGTCGGCGGACAACGCGCTCGCGGCCCGTGGCAGCTCCCCCTTGCTGTTCAGCAGGCCGGCTTGGTTGGCGACCCCGATGAGCGTGCCCGAGGCGTCGAAGAAATCGACGAACAGCATGGTCAGCACCACCACGATCATCTGCGCGGTGAACGCGTCGGGCAGATGGGTGATCGCCTGCCCGAAGGTCTGGTCCAGCCCCCGGGGCAGCGCCGCGACACCGTCGGGCACATCCACCAGACCGGCGACCATCCCGACCACCGCGGTCAGCACGATGCCGTACAGCACCGCCCCGTGCCAGCCGCGGACCAGAAAGATCACCGTGACCACCAGGCCGAACAGCGCCAGCACCGTCGTGCCCTGGGTGAAATCGCCGAGCTTCACCAGCGTCGAATCACTGTCGACCACGATGCCGGCGTTCTTGAGCCCGAGAAACGCCACGAACACGCCGACCCCGGCCGCGACCGCCAGTTTCAGCTGCAGCGGGATCGCGTTGAGGATCTTCTCCCGGATCCTGGTCAACGCGAGCACGAGGAAGATCACACCCGAGAGGAGGGTGCCCGACAGCGCGACCTGCCAGGGAATCCCCATACCCAGCACGACCGAGAACGCGAAGAACGCGTTCAGGCCCATCCCCGGCGCGAGCGCGATCGGATACCGGGCCCACAACCCCATGACCAGGCACCCGGCCACCGCCGAGACCGCGGTCGCGGTGAACACCGCCTGGGTCGGGATGCCCTGATCGCCCAGCGCGCCCTGGTCACCCAGGATGGACGGGTTGACCGCCAGCACGTAACACATGGCCAGGAACGTCACCGTGCCCGCCATGAGCTCGCGGCGCATGGTCGACCCGTGCACCCCGACAGCGAAGTAGGTATCGATCCGCCCGCGGGTCCGGGTCAGAAGATCGGTGGCCATGGGACCTCCAGTCGGCTGGATAGAACACCCGCCCACGCGCGGACGGGAAGCGGACCGGAGTCCGGCAGGAACTCGCCGGGCACCGCTCCGGCCGGCACCCGGCGCGTACGCGCCGAACCGAACCGGAAGAGGCGACAGCCCATATGTCCCCCTACTGGTGAGCGCGCAGTACCCAGCGGGAGGTCCGGCGCCCGGCAGCGCCAGTGTGGAACGGTATCCGATACCTGTTACGACGAAGTCGCCAGCACCCCGACGGTGTGGCCCCGGCTCGCGGACCACAGGCACCCCGGCGGGGCCGACATGACAGACGCGACTCCGCGTATCCGGACGCGTGCCCCGCGACGGAGCCGGCGGCGGGCGCTCCCGGCGGCATACCCGGCCCGTCCATGCCGGAGCCGGCGGCGGAGAGGCGGGTCGCGCTCATTCGCCGACGCGGACCGTCAGGCGTTGACCACCCGGCCCGGCTCCGCGGGTGTGGCCAGCAGATCGTGGGCCGGCAGCACCCGGACCGTATAGCCGACCGTACCCGCACACGGCAGCGAGGTCTCGACGGTGAAGACCGTGAGCGTGGAGTCGCCGGACTCCGCCCCGGTACAGGACATCGTGACGGTACCGATGTCGGTCAGCTCGTCCTCGGGCGTGACCCGCCCGAGGACGGCCTCGACCGTCACATCGTCCGGTCCGAGACCACCGAGGTCCACCCGCGCGGTCAACGACAGTGGCGCCCCGATTACCGGAGTGTCCGGAAGACCGGCCGCCTCCACCTGCGCCACCCGTACGCTCGGCCATGCGTTCTCCAGCCGCCTGCGGTACTCGGCGAGCTCCCGGGCGCCCCGCAGATTCTCCGCGGTGACCCGCCGCGCCGTCGTAGCGGTCGGCAGGTAATAGCGCTCGGTGTACTCGCGCACCATCCGGTCCGCGAGCACTTCCGGCCCGAGAACGCGCAGCGTGTGGCGCACCATCTCGACCCAGCGGCGGGGAATGCCGGTCGCGTCGCGCTCGTAGAAACGCGGCGCGACCGTTCGCTCCATCAGCTCGTAGAGTGCGCTCGCCTCCAGATCGTCGCGGCGCTCGTCGTCGGACACGCCGTCGGCGGTCGGGATCGCCCACCCGTTCTCACCGTCGAACATCTCGTCCCACCAACCGTCCCGGATCGACAGGTTCAACCCACCGTTGAGGGCCGATTTCATCCCGGACGTGCCGCACGCCTCCAACGGCCGCAGCGGATTGTTCAACCACACATCACAACCCCAGTACAGGTAGCGGGCCATCGACATGTCGTAGTCGGGCAGGAACACGATCCGGTGCCGCACCGCCGGATCATCGGCGAACCGCACCACCTGCTGGATCAGCGCCTTACCGCCCTCGTCCGCGGGATGACTCTTACCCGCCACCACCAATTGCACCGGCCGGTCGGGGTCCAGCAGTAGATCACGCAACCGCCGCGGATCGCGCAGCATCAGGGTCAACCGCTTGTAGGTCGGGACCCGGCGGGCGAAGCCGATGGTCAGCACCTCGGGGTCGAATACCGAATCCACCCAGGTCAGTTCGGCCTCGGCCGCGCCCCGCTGCCGCCACGACTCCCGCAACCGCCGCCGCACCTCCCGGACCAGCTTCGCGCGCAGCGTCCCGCGGATCTCCCAGAGCCGTTCCGGCGCCAGCTCACCCAGCGCCTCCCAGATCCGCGGCCGGTCGCCGGTATCGAGCCCGTCGCCCCATTCCCGGGCGGCCCAGGTGGGCGCGTGCACACCGTTGGTCACCGAACCGATCGGTACCTCGGCGGCATCGAAACCGGGCCACAACGAGTCGAACATGCTCCGGCTCACCGCGCCGTGCAGGCGGGAGACGCCGTTCGCGCGCTGCGCCAGCCGCAAACCCATATGGGCCATATTGAACACCGCGGGATCGTCCTCCCGGCCCAGCGCGATGATCCGATCCACCGCGATCCCGGGCAGCAGCGGCGATTCCGATTCCCCGGACGACCCGCCGAAATACCGGTGTACCAGGGAGAGCGGGAAACGGTCGATTCCGGCCGGCACCGGCGTATGCGTGGTGAACACGGTCCCGGCGCGCACCGCCGCCAGCGCGGTATCGAAATCGTGGCCCGCGGCCAGATACTCCCGGATCCGCTCCAGCCCCAGGAAACCCGCGTGTCCT
The DNA here is from genome assembly GCF_001613445.1 of Nocardia grenadensis NBRC 108939. GTDB lineage: Bacteria > Actinomycetota > Actinomycetes > Mycobacteriales > Mycobacteriaceae > Nocardia > Nocardia grenadensis. The sequence goes on along the minus strand of NZ_BDCJ01000026.1, from coordinate 12,811 downwards.
TCGTTCATATGGAAAACCTCGGGATCCGGGAGCCCGGTCGCCGCGGTGTAGGCCCGGACCGCCCGCACACCACCGATACCGGCGAGGATCTCCTGCTCGATCCGGTGTCCTTGGTCGCCGCCGTAGAGCCGGTCGGTCACCGACCGGAGGTCCGGATCGTTGGCCGCGATATCGGAGTCCAGCAGCAGCAACGGCACCCGCCCCACCTGCGCGATCCATATCCGTGCCGCCAGCACGCGCCGGTCCGGCATCGCCACGTGCACCAGCACCGGCGCGCCGTCGGCGGCCAGCAACCGCAACGGCAGCTCCTGCGGATCCAGTGCCGGGTATCGCTCGACCTGCCGGCCGTCGGCGGTCAGCGATTGCCGGAAATACCCGGACCGGTAGAGCAGCCCCACCCCGATCAGCGGCAACCCCAGATCCGATGCCGCTTTCAGATGGTCCCCGGCCAGGATTCCGAGCCCACCCGAATAGTTGGGCAGCGCCTCGGTCACCCCGAACTCCATCGAGAAGTAGGCGATCCCCCGCACCCCCGGATCCGGGACCGGGCGATCCAGATACGCCCGCAGATCCGCGGCCACCGCATCCACGCGCGCACAGAAATCGGCGTCGGCGGCGAGTCCGTCCAACCGCTGCGGTGGCACCTCCGCCAGCATCCGTACCGGATCGTGCCCGGTCTCCGCCCACCGGCGCGGGTCCAGGGCGGCGAATACATCCTGGGTCGGACCGTGCCACGACCAGCGCAGATTGGTGGACAGCTCGTCCAGCGCGGCCAGCCGCTCCGGCAGGTGGGCGCGGACGGTGAACCGACGCAGTGCCTTCATCCGCCCGAGCTTAGCTGTGTATATTTGCGCGCCTTCGGCGCGCGGGTCGGGGCCCTGTGACCCCGATTGTTCCCTCCTGCGCTCCTTCGCTCCGTCGGTCCAGAATCGGGGGCGGGCCACGACCATGGAGGTAGACCATCCGGAGGAGGCAGAAGAGGCACGCCGCCGACTTCGCTCGCGCCGGTTCCCACTACCGCAGTCGTTGCCAATAACGTAGTGCGGTTAACGTCCCTCATGTCCGAAGGCAGGAGATTTCCGGCTCAGACTGCAACCGCACCACCATCCCGGAGGAGGTGATCCACTTGTCTTACATTGTCCTCACGGGTCACCACGAACGCGGCGTACCGGTGCCCCCACGAATCCTGGGTGGTGCGCACACTCGTCGGTTCGGACGGCGACTCGCGCGACCACACCACCTGAATACTGATGCCCTTGGCCAACACCGACCGGCCGCCGCGCAGCCCGAACCCGCGCCGGGTGTATTCCAGCGACGGCAATGTCTTCTTGCGGGCTTTGCCTCTCGGACGCCCCCGGCCTTCACCCCGGAACGAGGAGTCGAGGGCACGGGCGAACGTGCGCAGCGTCTGCTGCTCCTGCGAGCCATTTCGCAGCCACGACGAGTGTTTCCGGGTCTCCGTCAGCTGCTTGCCGAGCTTCCCGAACGTCGGTTTGCTGCCGGGCTTGTGTTGGTGCACGGCTTCGTTCCACAGAAACCGGCACCGATGCCACTCATCGAACAGAGCACGTTCGGCGATGCGCCCCGGCCGCAGCCGGTAGCTGTAGCGCACCACTTCGTCCATGCCGAACAAGCCAGCGACACCCACCGACACGTTGCCCCGACACCACCACACCTCTGGAAAGGAGGACGGCGCTTTCCCTCCCCCGTGAACGGGAGAGTATCCGCGCCGAATATCTGATGACCGGCCGCATCGCCATCGATGACACCGCCCCGCACGTCCCCGGCGGCTACCCGGCGAAGGCCGTGGTCGGGGAGGTTTTCCCGGTACGTGCCGTGGTGTGGCGGGACGGGCACGGCGCGGTCGGCGCCTCTCTGGCGGTGCGTGCGCCGGGCTCGTCGCGGTCGGTGCGGGTCCCGATGACCCCCGACTACGAACCCGATGTCTTCAACGGTGTCTTCACGCCCACGGCACCCGGGTTGTGGCATTTCCGGGTCGAGGGGTGGGCGGATTCCATCGCGACCTGGCGTTCGGCGGTGGAGGCGAAACTGGCGGTCGGGCAGAGCGCGGCGGACCTGGCCAACGATCTGGAAATCGGGGCCCGGCTGCTGGACCGGGCGGCGCAGGCGGTGCCGAAGCGGGAATTCGAGCGGCTGCGGGCAGCCGCGGCCGCGCTCCGCGGCACCGACCCGCTCCCGGCGCGGGTGGCTCCGGCATTCACCGACGAAGTCGCCGAGATCCTGCGGCGGACGCCGTTGCGGGAACTGCTCACGCGCGGGCCGCAGTATTCGGTGCTGGTGGAACGCTCGCGGGCCCGCACCGGGTCCTGGTACGAGTTCTTCCCCCGCTCGACCGGTGGGCGCGATGCCGACGGAACCCCGGTGCACGGCACCTTCGCGACCGCCGCGAACGCACTGCCCCGGATCGCGGCGATGGGGTTCGATGTTATCTACCTGCCGCCGATCCATCCCATCGGCCTGGTGAACCGCAAGGGCCGCAACAACGCGCTCACCGCGGGCCCCGGCGAGGTCGGGTCACCGTGGGCTATCGGTTCGGCCGAGGGCGGTCACGACGCGTTCCACCCGCAACTGGGTACCGAGGCCGATTTCACCGCCTTCGTCCGCACCGCGACAGAGCTCGGTCTCGAGGTCGCACTGGATCTGGCCCTGCAGTGCGCGCCCGACCATCCGTGGGTGAGCGCGCATCCGGAATGGTTCACCACGCTGCCCGACGGCACCATCGCCTACGCCGAGAACCCGCCCAAGAAGTACCAGGACATCTATCCGCTCGATTTCGATCACGACCCGGACGGCCTGTACGCCGAGGTGCTGCGGGTGGTGCGGTACTGGGTCGGGCTCGACGTGAAGATCTTCCGGGTCGACAACCCCCACACCAAACCGGCCGATTTCTGGGAGTGGCTGATCGCCGCGGTGCGCCGCACGGATCCGGACGTGATCTTCCTGTCCGAGGCGTTCACCTATCCCGCGCGGCTCTACGGTCTCGCGCGACGCGGATTCAGCCAGTCCTACACCTACTTCACCTGGCGTACGCATAAACACGAGCTCACCGAATTCGGTCTGGAACTCACCGCCAAAGCCGACGAAGCCCGGCCCAACCTCTTCGTCAATACACCCGACATCCTGCATGAGAGCCTGCAGCACGGGGGTCCCGGTATGTTCGCGATCCGCGCGGTCCTGGCCGCGACCCTGGGCCCCAGCTGGGGGGTGTACTCGGGTTACGAACTGTACGAGCACCGGGCCGTACGCGCCGGTAGCGAGGAGTACCTGGATTCGGAGAAGTACGAGCTGCGACCGCGCCCGTTCGCCGAGGCCCGCGCCCGCGGCGAATCTCTCGAGCCGCTACTCACCCGGCTCAACGAGATCCGCCGCCGGCACCCGGCGCTCCAGCAGTTGCGCTGCCTGCACTTCCACCACATCGACAACGACAACCTGCTCGCGTATTCGAAGACCGACCCCGCCACCGGCGACGCCGTCCTGGTCGTGGTGAACCTGAACCCCTTCACCGCCGAACAAGGCATGCTGTCGCTGGACCTGCCCGCCGTCGGCCGGGAATGGCACGACCACCCGGTCGTCCACGACGAGATCAGCGGCGAGCAGTACCACTGGGCGCAGACCAACTACATCCGGCTCGATCCCGCGCACGCGGTCTCCCACATCATCGCGCTGCCCCCGGTACCCCATCACGCCCGAGCCGCCCTGGCGTACCGGCGCGGGTTCCGGTGACGCCGTGATGGATCGCCGCGACCTGCTGCTTCTCGCCGCGGGCACCCATCCCGACCCACATACAGTGCTCGGCGCGCACCCACACCCCGACGGCACCGCGGTACGGGTGCTGCGACCCACCGCGGAGTCGGTGTCGGTGCTGGTCGGCGGGGTCGATCATCCGCTGGACCCGCTGGGGCACGGACTCTTCACGGCCGTGCTGCCGTACCCGGAGATCCTCGACTACCGGATCGTCACCGTGCATCCGCGCCGACCGGCCACCGTGACCGCCGACGGCTACCGTTTCCTGCCCACCCTCGGCGAGCTGGATCTGCACCTCATCGGCGAGGGCCGGCACGAACGACTGTGGGAGGTACTGGGCGCGCATCCGCGCACCTATCGAGGTCTCGACGGTGAAGTCACCGGTGTCTCCTTCGCGGTCTGGGCGCCGAACGCCCGCGGCGTCACCGTTTTCGGCGATTTCGACCGCTGGCAGGGTGGTACCTGGCCGATGCGCTCGCTCGGGGCGTCGGGAGTGTGGGAGGTCTTCGTACCCGGCGCGGCGCCCGGCGATCGCTACAAGTACCGGGTGCACGGGGCCGACGGACGGATCGCCGATCACGCCGACCCGGTCGCCTTCGCCACCGAGGTCCCCCCGGCCACCGCGTCCGTCGTCGCTTCGGCCGAGCACCGCTGGACCGACTCGGGCTGGCTCACCGCCCGCGGCCACACCGATCCGGCGCGGGCCCCGTTCAGTGTCTTCGAAGTGCATCTCGCGTCCTGGCGTCCAGGACTGGGCTACCGCGAACTCGCCACCGAACTCAGCGAATACGTACGCCACCTCGGTTTCACCCATGTCGAACTGCTCCCCGTCGCCGAACATCCCTTCGGGGGCTCCTGGGGATATCAGGTCACCTCGTACTACGCCCCGACCGCACGCTTCGGCAGCCCGGATGATTTCCGCGCCTTCGTCGACCATATGCACGCCGGCGGTATCGGCGTCATCCTCGACTGGGTACCCGCGCATTTCCCGCGCGACGCATGGGCCCTGGCCCGGTTCGACGGCACCCCCCTATACGAGCACCCGGACCCGCGCCGCGGCGAACAGCCCGAATGGGGCACCTACGCGTTCGATTACGGACGGCCCGAAGTACGCAACTTCCTGGTCGCCAACGCCCGGTTCTGGGTCGAGGAATTCCATATCGACGGCCTGCGGGTCGACGCGGTCGCGGCCATGCTGTACCTCGACTACGCCCGGCCCGGCGGCGGCTGGGAACCCAATGTCCAGGGCGGCCGCGAGAACCTGGAGGCCGTCGCGTTCCTCACCGAACTCAACGACAGCCTGCGCGCCTCGTATCCGGGTGTCGTCACCATCGCCGAGGAATCCACCACCTGGGCCGGCGTCACCCGCGCCACCGAGGTCGGCGGGCTCGGCTTCTCCATGAAATGGAATATGGGTTGGATGCACGACACCCTCGGCTATCTGGGCCGGGATCCCGTGTACCGCACCTGGCACCACAACGAGATCACCTTCTCGCTCATGTACGCGTGGAGCGAGAACTATGTCCTGCCCATCAGCCACGACGAGGTCGTGCACGGCAAGGGCACACTGTGGACTCGGATGCCTGGCGACGAGTTCGCCAAAGCCGGCGGGGTCCGCGCGCTGCTCGCCTACATGTGGGCCCACCCGGGCAAGCAACTGCTGTTCATGGGCCAGGAGTTCGGGCACTACCGCGAATGGTGGCACGACCACGGTCTCGACTGGCATGAACTCGACAATCCGCTACACCGCGGTATCCAGCTGCTGGTCGCCGACCTCAACCGGACCTACCGCGATCATCCCGCCCTCTGGAGCCAGGACACCACCCCCGGCGGCCACTCGTGGATCACCGCCGACGACCGCGAGTCCAATGTCCTGGCGTTTCTCCGCCACGGCGCCGACGGCAGCACGGTCGCCTGTGTCTGCAATTTCTCCGGCACCACCTACCGTGACTACCGCATCGGCCTGCCCGCCGCCGGGCAGTGGACGGAAATCCTGAACACCGACGCGCTCGAGTACGGCGGCACCGGCTCCGGCAACCTCGGCACGGTCCACGCCGACCCGGTGAGCCGGCACGACCGTCCTGCCTCGGCCGCCCTCACACTCGGCCCACTCAGTGTCATCTGGCTGATCCCGCGCCCCTGACCAGCCACACGTTCCCCGGAGATCAGCGATGACTTGGCGGGGCCCCGGCCGCCTTCATTGCGTCCATAGCTATTGGGTCGCGCCTCTGATACCGAGTTCCCAGGGCCAACACCGGTCGAGAAATGGAATGCACCGGGACCGGGAGGCAGAAATGGGTCGTCTCGCCGAAATCGACGCAGGCGGGTTACGTCGGCATGCGATGTCCGGACCGGCTGCCGACTCGACCGCTCGGCCACCCCTGTTTCGGATCGCCTTCACGAACGGCAGCCCCCGCTCGGTGCCGAGTCTTATGAGGCCCGGAAAGGGTCGAGGCCCGTCCCGCCCTTGGCCGAAGGTGCTCAATGGTCGCATTCTATGGACGGTCCACCGCACATCGCATGCGGCGAAGCCGCGAGTCCCGAGGCCTGAACGGCGGGACCGAGGGGGCCTCGACCCCGCCGCCGGAGGCGGCGCCATAGATTCAGTACAGCGCGGTGGCCAGTTTGCGGCGGGCCGCCACCACGAACGGCTCGGCCTGGTCGAAAAGTTCGAACAGTTCCAGCAGCCGGGTCCGGACCGTGGTGCGTTCGTCACCGGCGGTCCGGGCAACCAGGGCGATGAGCCGGTCGAACGCGGCCTCGGGCTGCTGTTGGAAGAGTTCCACATCGGCGGCATCGAGCGCGGCCGCGACATTGCCGGGGTCCGCGTCGGCGGTGGCGATCGCCGATTCCGGGATTTCCTGCGCCCGGCGCAGGAACTTCACCTGCCGCAGTGCCGCCTTGGCCTCGGTATTGCCGGGCTCCTGGGCGACGATCGACTCATAGGCCGATTCCGCACCCGCCAGTTCGCCCTGTTCGAGCAGTGCCTCCGCTGCTGTGAACCGCGGATCGGCGGGCTGCTCCTGAGGCGCGTCCGAGTCGCCCTCGAGTTTGCCCTCCACCGCCTGCACGACGGCGGTCAGCCATTGCGAGACCTGTGCTTCGGGCTGGTTGCCCTGGAAATCGGCCAGCGGTTGTCCGCCCGCGACCGCGATCACCGTCGGGATGCCCTGGACGCCGAAGGCCTGCGCGATCCGCATATTGCTCTCGGCTTCGACGGCGGCGAGATCCCAGGTGCCGTTGGCCTCACCCACCAGCCGCTCCAGCAGCTGGACCAGTTCGATGCTGCCGGGACTGCGCTGTGAGTACAGCGCCACCACGACCGGTACCTGGGCGGAGCGGCGCAGCACCTTGGTCTCGAAATCCGCTTCGGTGACCGTATGGTCGCCCGTAGCGGCCGGCGCACCCGCGGGCGGCTGCTTCAGGGCGGACAGATCCACCGCCCCGGACATGGCGGCGGCTGCGGCGGGTGAAGGACGACGGGATGCTGGTCGAGTCACAGGCTCCAGTTTGTCACGAGGAGGCCGCGAGGGTCTGCGGGGACTCGGTGGCGCCGGCCGCACTCAGCTCGCCCAGCTTGCCGGTGCGTACGGCCCACACCTCGAAGACGACCGTGAAGAACGGTGGGATGCTGGACAGCAGCGCCAGCACCGTGGTCTTCCAGTTCCATTCGAGCTCCCGCGCGGCCAGCAGCGCCGCCAGCAAGAACAGGACGAAGATGCCGCCGTGTATCGGGCCGAAGATCTTCACGCCGATCTCGTTACCCTCCGCGGGGAGGTACTTGAACGCCATTCCCACCAGCAGGCCCAGCCAGGACAGTGCCTCGAGCACTGCGAAGAAGCGGAACCTGCCGGCAACGGTACCCAGACCAAGGAAGTTCATGCGCCCATTGTGCACTAGCCACTACACGGTGTCGTAGTCGAACCGGTCACACCGGTCACACAAGACAAACCGGGCGGTCTATACCTTCACGATCAGCGCGTCGCCCTGACCGCCACCACCACACAGCGCCGCCGCACCGATCCCGCCGCCGCGACGCTTCAGTTCCAGCGCCAGATGCAGCACGATTCGCGCACCCGACATCCCGAGCGGATGCCCGACCGCGATGGCGCCGCCGTTGACGTTCACCTTCGCCGGATCAATCCCCAGCTTGCGAGTCGAGGCGATACCGACCGCCGCGAACGCTTCGTTGATCTCCACCAGATCCAGATCGGCCGGGGCGATACCCTCCTTGGCACACGCCTTGGCGATCGCATCGGCCGGCTGGTCCTGCAGGGTCGAATCCGGGCCGGCCACCACACCCGCCGCACCGATCTCGGCGATCCAGCTCAGCCCCAGCTCCTCCGCCTTGGCCTTGCTCATCACGACCACCGCGGCCGCACCGTCGGAGATCTGCGAAGCAGACCCGGCGGTGATCGTCCCGTCCTTACGGAACGACGGACGCAACCTGGACAGCGATTCCGCGGTGGTGTCGGCCCGGATCCCCTCGTCCTGCCGCACCACGACCGGATCCCCCTTGCGTTGCGGCACCTCCACCGGCGCCACCTCGTCGTCGAAGATCCCGTTCTTCCAGGCGGCGGCAGCCCGCTGATGCGACGCCGCGGCGAACGCGTCCTGATCGGCCCGGGTGATCGGGTCGGCGTCGTTGCGCTGCTCGGTGAGCGCGCCCATCGCCTGGTCGGTGAAGATATCGTGCAGCCCGTCGTAGGCCATGTGATCACGCAGGGTCACGTCACCGTATTTGAATCCCTCGCGGCTCTTCTCGAGCATATGCGGGGCGCGGCTCATCGATTCCTGCCCACCGGCCACCACGATCTCGTACTCCCCGGCCCGGATCAGCTGATCCGCGAGCGCAATCGCATTGATCCCGGACAGGCACACCTTGTTCAGCGTCAGCGCGGGTACATCCATCGGGATACCGCCCGCCACCGCGGCCTGCCGGGCCGGAATCTGTCCCGCGCCCGCGGTGAGCACCTGGCCCATGATCACGTAGTCGACCTGGTCGCCCCGGACGCCGGCCTTCTCGAGCGCCGCGGCGATCGCGAACCCACCCAGATCCGATCCGCTGAAATCCTTCAGACCGCCCAGCAGCCGGCCGATCGGGGTACGCGCACCGGCCACGATCACAGAGTTGGTCACGACGAGCCTCCTGTATCTGTTGCGTCGCCTACGGCGGCGCGGGGCCGGGGCCCTCGGGCCCCGGGCTGTGTTCATCTGCCCCGCCTTCGGCAGGGTCGGGATCCTCGCGACCCCGGTTCCCCACTCCGGCGTTCCGGAACTGGGGCGGGCGCCGACCACAGAGGTGACCGACCCGGGAACGGCCTCGCCCGGCTCCCGGGTTTCGGCCCGGGACGTGCGCGATTCGACCCCGCGAACCGCGTGTCACCCGAAAGCGACGCGCGACGCGGACTACTCCACGGTAGCTTGCGGTCCCCCCGGATCGGCGTGCAGGGATGCGCGGCACACCTCGTCGAGATTTGAGGGCGGCCGCCCTCTCTTGAGCCCGATCCGGGCGGGTACGCGACCGCGGCACGGTGGAACGCGCTACTTTCGAAGGGTGAGCACCGCTACCCCGTCATCAGAGTTCATTCCCGCCGACTACATCGTCGCGGTCGACCACGTCGGTATCGCAGTTCCCGACCTGGATACCGCCGTCGCCTGGTATGCGGAGAACCTTGGCCTGGTCGAAACCCACCGGGAGGTCAACGAGGAACAGGGCGTTCAGGAAGCGATGCTGTCCGCGCCCGCCGCCGAGGACGATTCGACTGCTCTGCAGTTGCTGGCGCCGCTGGACGAAACCTCCACCATCGCGAAGTTCATCGATCGCAGCGGCCCGGGCCTGCAGCAGCTGGCCTTCCGGGTCACCGATATCGAAGCCGTTTCCGCATATCTACGCGATCGCGGCATGCGCCTTCTCTACGAGGCGCCGCGACGCGGAACCGCCGACTCCCGTATCAATTTCGTCCATCCGAAGGATGCTGGCGGTGTGCTGGTCGAGTTACTGGAACCGGATCCGAATGTTACGCACTAGTCTCGAGATCGGGCTGTAAGGAGACGCTCCGATAACATTCCCGGTCGGCTCACCATGCGCAGGTCTCAGGCTGTAGTTTGTTGGCCATGTCGTCACCCGAGTCCGATCGCAATCGCTTCGTTGCGCTGCCCTTCACCGTTGTGCGCAAGGGTTATGCGCAAGACGAGGTGCGTAACTATTTCGACCGCTTCGATGCCGAGTTGCGGGTTACCGCCACCGACCGCGACGCCGCCGCCGCCCAGGCGCGGAACCTCGCCAGTCAATTGGAAGACGCCCGCGACGAAATCGACGAGCTCCGCAAGGAAGTCGACCGGCTGTCCGTACCGCCGACCACCGCGGAGGGGATGAGCGACCGCATCTCCCGCATGTTGCGATTGGCCTCGGACGAGGCGTCCGAGGTTCGCGCGCTCGCCCAGGCCGAAGCCGCCGAGATGGTTTCCATCGCGGAGCAGCAGGCCACCGAAATGCGCGGCAAATACGAATCCCTGCTGGCCGAAACCAAGGAAAAGCGCGAAGCGCTGGAAATAGAGTACGAGCAGACGCTGGCGAATGCTCGTACCGAATCCGCCAAGATCATCGATGCCGCCCAGGCCGACGCCGAGCGCCTGGCCAAGGAGTCCGAGGCCAAGCGCAAGGCCACGCAGCAGGACTTCGAGGTCACCATGGCCGAGCGGCGTACCAAACTGACCCGCGCCATGGAGGAGCTCGAGGCCACCAGCCGCGCCGAGGCCGCCCAGCGGATCAAGGACGCCACCGACGAGGCAAACCGCCTCATCACCTCGGCGACCCAGACCTCCGAGCGCAAGATCGCGCATGCGAAGGAACTGGCCGAGGAGATGCGCGTACTGCGCGGCCGGGTCCTGGCCCAGCTGCTCGGTATCCGCGGCCAGCTCGATTCGGTGCCGGCCATGCTCGCGGCCGTGAACCGGGAGAGCGAACTGCTCGACGGTGTGCCCGAGCAACCGCGTAAGTCCATCGGCAGCGGTCAGAACAACAAGTCTGTGAACGGCCCGCGTCAGAAGGCCATCCCCGAGGTGAGCTCCGAGGACGATTCCGACGATATCCTCGAGGAAGAACGCGAGAACGCCGACATCAGCCACTGAGCTGCTGTCGGAACGTACACGGCGACACCGGAACACCGAAAGATCCGAAGGCCGCTCCCACCGGGGCGGCCTTCCTCATATCCGGAGTCCGGGGCCGGGCGGAGGAAACATGAGCCGCGCTCCGTGGCGCACGCGCCGCCGGCTCCCACCGCCCTCCTCGGAACTCTCTCGACGACGGGCTGTTTGCTACTCGAGACACCGAACAAGGGCGTTGGCGGCTTGCGACGGGCACCCTGCGATGGTCCTCGAGGCACCGTTGCCGGCCGGAGCCGAGTGAGTCCGGCGCTGCGAGGCATGGAAAACGCTCTCGAACGCGGCGGCATGGGTGGCCGCGCCGAGCAACAGGCACAGACAGATCGTGCCGTCGGCGGGAGTTCCGCTTCGGCCGGCCGCGGAGGGCTCGGCCGCGCAGGTACGCCGCTAGGACCACCGCCGGGTGATCCCCCGGGTCCCCCGGCCGTTCCAGCAACCGCCGTGCCAGTGCCGGCGGTCGGTCTCGCCGCTGCCGACCGGCCAGGCCACCACATGCGGCACCCCCGGCATGATCTCGTGGTCACAGCCCGGACAGCGGTAGCGCTTCACCGCACGTGCCCCCGGCACCGTACGGACGACGTACTCGTCCCCGTCCGGCCCCGATTCCGTCCGGCGGTAGACATCACCGAATCCGCCACCGATCCGCGGCGGCTCCGCGCGGGAGCGCGCACTGCGCGGATTTCGTCGTGGCATGACCCCAAGTCTAGAAGAGGCGGAATTCGTTGCTCTCGGTCCCACGTAGGGCGTCGTAATCCAGGGTCAGGCAGCGGATCCCGCGATCCTCGGCCAACGTGCGCGCCTGGGGCTTGATCTGCTGCGCCGCGAACACCCCGGCGACCGGCGTCAGCAACGGGTCGCGGTTCAGCAACTCGAGGTACCGGGTGAGCTGTTCGACCCCGTCGATCTCGCCCCGGCGCTTGATCTCCACGGCCACGGTGCGTCCGTCGGCGTCACGGCAGAGCAGATCCACCGGCCCGATGGCGGTCATGTATTCCCGCCGGACAAGGCTGTATCCGGCACCGAGGGTTTCCACATGCTCGGCCAACAGTTCCTGCAGATGCGCTTCCACCCCGTCCTTCACCAGCCCGGGGTCCACCCCCAGCTCGTGGATGGAATCGTGCTCGATCTCCTCGACACCGATCCGCAGTTCTTCCCCCGCCTTGTTGCTGACCACCCACAGCGCCTTCAGCTGCGCGGCAGCCGCGTCCGGCTGCCGCTCGTCCAGCCAGCAGGGCGGGCTCATCCAGTTCAACGGCTTGTACGAACCCCCGTCGGAATGGACCAGCACCGACCCGTCCGCCTTGATCATCAGCAGCCGACGGGCCATCGGCAGGTGAGCGGTCAACCGCCCCACGTAGTCCACCTGGCACCGTGCAATCACGAGTCGCATCCGGCAGAGTCTAGGCCTTGTCCATCACCCATCCGCGACGGCCCGGCCTCATGCCGCGGCCGGGCCGCCGGGACTCTTCTGCGCGCTGGACGCCCAGAGCCTCGCCCCGCCGATCGGCTGGGTGGCGTTCGTAGCGACCCGCGGCCTGGACATGGATACCGATACGTGGCCGGAGAAAGACCGTCGGGAATTCGAGATACGTCGCCGTGCCCTGATAGAGGAGTGGAAGCCGAAGGCCCGGGAACTGCACTAGAGCTACAGAAGGCGGCATTCGAAGGGGTATGTCCGGGGCCGTGTTCCCGCCCCGGCCGGCGAGCAAGGATCGTTCGCCGGGCAGTGGGCCCACCGCTCTCGGCACCAGCGCACGAATCTCGCACGGGGCCGAGTCGGATCGCGACACCGCTTCGGGCCGAATCAGAGGCCATATGTCCCGGAAGGTCATCTCTGAAATACCTCTAGGGGCCCACTTTGTGGGCCCCTAGAGGGAAA
>NZ_BDCJ01000025.1 GCF_001613445.1 Nocardia grenadensis NBRC 108939 | reverse complement strand
GGGTCCCGGACCCGCCACCGGGCCCGGGCGCGGTCCGCCCGGACCGGGACGCGGTCCGCCCGGCGCCGGCGGTCGCCCGCCCGGACCGGGGCGTGGTGCGTTCGCGTTCGGTGCGGGACCACGGTTGGGCGCACCCGGTCGCTGCTGCGGCTCCCGACCCGGAAGCGGTCCGCGCTGGGTGCGACCACCGCGCGGGTCATCGCCGGAGGGGGGCTCGTAGGGCGAAGTCACTGACAAGGTCTCCAAAGCTCGTATCGGTCGGATGGGCTCGCTCCGCGGCGCCCCTGGGGGCACGGCACGGGCACCATCGTCGGGCCGGGCGGCCTCATTCCGCGGCGGTGCGCCGGTTCACCCGGGAACCGGAACGCCGACCCTGCGGCGTCTTCCCGAGCACATAGGACTGCACCAGATGATTCCAGCTGCATGTCCGGCACACCTCGACCACGTGAACCGAGAATTCCTCTCGGGTCTCGGCCAGGCGTACCAGCTCTTCCGGGCTGCGCGCGGAACCCGCGACCGGCCCCAGGCCGTCGCCGTAGACCCAGGATACGAGGGTGAGTTGTTCCTTCCGGCAGATAGGGCATGTGACCTCGCTCCCCCGACCGTGAAATTTGGCCGCACGCAGCAGGTAGGGATTGGCGTCACATACCTCGGCGACATCGACACGGCCCGCATAGACGTCAGCCAGCAGCGACTTGCGCCGGAGCGCATAGTCGACCACTTGCCGCTGTATTCGCACGCTCCCAGAGTAGCGGTGATGTAATGGCGCCGCCCATGGCCGCATTGGATTCGTACCTCTGCCGGGGTGGTCCGGTTCCGGCGCCGGCGGGCAGGTCCGGCCCCGCGCGGATTCCCCGCGTGCGTGGATGCGGCGGAGTTCCGGTGTCGGACCGCGTCTCTCCGGGCGCGGCCGGTTGGCGCATGTGTGCCATCTGTCCCGTGATTGTCCGTCCGGTTACCGCCGTATGAAGGGTGACCGTGGAAACCCCACGGAGAGCTGCCCGCACCGTCCGAGTCGGGGTGTCCACGGTGTTTCCCGGTCGTCTCCGCGCGCTATATCGACCGTGCCGAAACCGCGACCGGGCTCGGCGGTGCGGCTGCCGGCGCCGGCCACGGTGAAGCCGGCCGGCGGGCGGATGGGTCATATCGGTATCGGCTACGAACTCATCGCGCCCGAGGCCGCCGCGCCGGTAGTCGAGATCTACGTCGGCACGGCGGCGATCGCACCGGAACGGTGCAACGCGCACTCGACGGGACGCCACAGGAGATCCACCCGGTCGACTGACCGGCCGTGTTCGCCCCGGCACCGGCGCGGCCGCATCACCTGCGCGTATGCGTTCAGTCCTGGGTGGAACTATGCGTAGTTATATCGCTCCGATATAGTGGGTAATCGCATCCATTGGTTAGGTCTGTACGGAAGTCAGGGGGTGAAGCCCGTTGCTCGAACTGGCAATCCTCGGGCTGCTCCTGGAATCGCCCATGCACGGCTACGAGCTGAAGAAGCGGCTCACCGGTCTGCTCGGGGCGTTTCGGGCTTTTTCCTACGGGTCGCTGTATCCGACCTTGAAGCGCATGCGGGCGGATGGACTGATCGCGGAGGAAGTACCCGAGGGACTGTCCACGACCCGCCGGGCCCGGCGGGTCTACCAGCTGACCGCGTCGGGACGGGAGCGTTTCAAAGACCTCCTGGCCGATACGGGTCCGCAGAACTACACCGATGACGGCTTCGGCGTTCACCTCGCCTTCTTCAGCCGCACTCCCGCCGAAGCGCGGATGCGGATCCTGGAGGGCAGGCGGCGCCAGGTCGAGGAGCGCCGAGAGGGGCTGCGGGAAGCGATCAAGCGGGCGAGCGGATCGCTGGATCGCTACACCCGCCAACTCCATCAACTCGGACTCGAATCAAGCGAGCGCGAAGTGCGCTGGCTCAACGAGTTGATTGCGGCGGAGCAATCGACGAAGGCGGCACCACAGAAAGAGGGAAATACCGGCCATGAGTAGTAGTGGAGACACCAACAAGCCCAGTGTTCGCGTCGCCATCGTAGGTGTGGGCAACTGCGCCTCTTCGCTCGTCCAGGGCGTTCAGTACTACCGGGATGCCGACGATTCCACGACGGTGCCCGGACTGATGCATGTGCGGTTCGGCGAATACCACGTGCGGGACGTGCAGTTCGTGGCCGCCTTCGACGTGGACGCCAAGAAGGTCGGCTTCGACCTGTCCGAGGCGATCTTCGCCAGCGAGAACAACACCATCAAGATCTCCGACGTGCCCCCGCTGGGTGTCCCGGTCCAGCGCGGCCCCACCCTCGACGGCATCGGCAAGTATTACGCCGAAACCATCGAACTCGCCGAGGCCGAGCCGGTCGACGTGGTCAAGGCGTTGAAAGACGCCGAGGTGGATGTTCTGGTCTCGTACCTGCCGGTCGGGTCCGAGGAGGCCGATAAGTTCTACGCCCAGTGCGCGATCGACGCCGGCGTGGCGTTCGTCAACGCGCTGCCGGTGTTCATCGCCTCCGATCCGGAATGGGCCGAGAAGTTCCGCGCCGCGGGCGTGCCGATCGTCGGTGACGACATCAAGAGCCAGGTCGGCGCCACCATCACCCACCGCGTGATGGCGAAGCTGTTCGAGGACCGCGGTGTCCAGCTCGACCGCACCATGCAGCTGAACGTCGGCGGCAATATGGATTTCAAGAACATGCTCGAGCGTGAACGCCTGGAATCGAAGAAGATCTCCAAGACCCAGGCCGTCACCAGCAACCTGAAGAAGGAAATGGGCGCAGGCGATGTGCACATCGGCCCTTCCGACCATGTCGGCTGGCTCGACGACCGCAAATGGGCCTATGTCCGCCTCGAAGGCCGCGCCTTCGGGGATGTGCCGCTGAACCTGGAGTACAAGCTCGAGGTGTGGGATTCGCCCAACTCGGCCGGCATCATCATCGACGCGGTCCGCGCCGCGAAGATCGCCAAGGACCGCGGTATCGGCGGCCCGGTGATCCCGGCATCGGCGTACCTGATGAAGTCCCCGCCCAAACAGCTGCCCGACGATATCGCCCGGGCCCAGCTGGAAGCGTTCATCATCGACGCGTAGACGGTTCGGGCATTCGACGCGGCCGCCGTGAACGATCGACTGTTCGCGGTGGCCGAGTCTTTTCGAAGGCTTGGTACGCCGCCTCCGTTGTCGCTCCCGGAGCTTTGCCGCGGGGTTCGACGGGAGCGGAGGTGTGGCTCGTTCGTGAGGTGTGGGGCGAGACCAATCGCGAAGGTGGGAAGTGGGTTCGACCCTGAGGTGTGGGGTGAGCCTGCTCGTGAAGGTGGGGATGTGGGCTTGCTCGTGAAGGTGCTGTGTTTTTGGCGCGCCTTCGGCGCGCGGGGTCGAGGCCCCCTTGGTCTCGCCGTTTCGGCCTCGGGACTCGAGCCTTCGGCTCATGCGATGTGCGGTGGGCCGTCCACAGGGTGCAACCGTTGAGCACCTTCGGCCAAGGGGCGGGACGGGCCCCACCCCTTCGAGGTGTCTCGTAAGACGCACGCGGGTTGCGTCGGCATCCGACGTTCAGGTCCACAGGGGGACGTGCTCGCCATCGGTTGGGCCGACCGCGCTGGATGGCGCCGGCCGCGGGTTGACCTTACCGGCGGGGGGTGGGGCAGCCCGCGGGGATTCAGTCCAGGGAGACGTAGACCTCTACCGAGGTCGGGCCGGTGTAGCGTTCCAGTTCGGCGGTGTGGGAGCGGGTTATCGTGCCCGCCTTCTCCGCCTCGCGGACTCTCGCCCATGCCGTGCGGAGGAGGTCGTAGGGCTTCTCGGTGACCACGAATTTCGCGTAGCGGCCGGTGGGGACCCGGGTGAGGACATCGCCCGGATCCAGGTCGGTCATCTTCTTGATCTCGTAGCCGAGTACCGCTACCGCGTGATCCTCTTGGCCGATGTAGGCGGCGACCCGGGGGACGTTCTTCTCACGGCTGAGATAACGGTCCCAGGTGAAGTTCACCAGATCGAGGTCGCGGGCGGTCACCTCCCGGCCGGCCAGCGGGATGGTGAGCCCGGCCACCAGGCTTTCGTCGAGTTCGACAATTTCGAAATCCACAGTCGCTTCCTACCTGCTCGCCGCATCGTCTGCCGCCATTGCCACGAACACTTCCACCGTGTGCTCGTCGGGGTAGCGCTCGTAGTCACCGGTATAGGAGCGGACCAGCCGGCCGGCGGCCTCCGCGTCCCAGATCGCCCGCCACAAGGTCACGATCGTCTCGCCGAGGTCGTCGCCGCTGAGGGTGAAGTGGGCGTAGCGGCCGGCGGGGATACGGGCGAGGACATCGCCGGGTAGTAGATCGTCGAGGCTGTGACAGCGATAGCCGATGATGTGGGTGAGATAGGAATTGATCTCCGGGGCGTGATCGACGAAGGCGCTGGCGGGGTGACCGGGTAAGGATCGGGTCAGCGTGCGTTTCCAGGCTTCTTCGACTCTGGTGCGGCGCGGTCCTTCCACGGCCAGTGCCGGGCTGCGTAGCACCATTCCCGCCACCAGCGTTTCCGGGCGGTCAACGACATTGAATTCCACCGGCGTAGCCCCTATGTCTCGTCATACGTCGTCGCTCCAGCGCATATCCTCCCGCACGCCCGTCCCGGCCCGGGCGTCGGCCCGTGCCGGTCGGTCGGATGGGCGACATCTCACTCTGGCCAACGATGCTGCCATGCCGACCGTTCCTTCCGTGGGATCACGACCGGAATCCGTCGGTCACGGTACGGGTATCGTTACGCCGGGCAGGATTTCGACGACGCGCGGGGCCGGTGGCGGAGGTGCCGCCGGTGGTGCGGGTGCTTCGGCCGGCGGCGATACGGGCGCCCGCGATTCCGGGCCGTATTCGGGCTCTGGGGCATACGGTTCGGAGGCCGGGGGGATGATGATGAAGGGTTGCTGCTGCCGCGTCGGCTGCTGCTGCGGTTCCGGCTGTTGCGGAGACGGCGGGCCGAGGATGTCGTAGGGGTTGCGTGCGGGCTGCTGGGGCGCGGCCGGGACAGCCGGGGCGACCGGGGCAACCGAGGAAGGGTTCGGGGCCGGTGCCCCGATCTGCTCGGCCGGAGTGTCGGCCAGGGCCCCGTCCATGGTCTGTTTCCAGATATCGGCGGGCAGTCCGGAACCGTATATGCGGCCGCCGCCGGCGGTGACGATCGGGAGGTTGGCGTCGGTGCCGACCCAGACCGCGGTGGACAGCGACGGTGTGAAACCGACCATCCAGGCGTCCTTGTTCTGACCGGTATCGCCCAGCTGGGTGGTACCCGTTTTGGCGGAGGAGGGGCGCCCGCTCAGCGCATGACCGTTGGAATACGAGGCGATGGGCAGCATGGCCGTGGCGGTCTGCGCGGCGATGGTCTGGGGTATCCGCTGCTCCGACGGTGGCGGCTGGGCGCCGGTGCGCTGCCCCGGATCGCCGCCGCGGTCCAGTAGGACCCGGCCGTCCCCGCGGACCACACGCTGTACGAAGTACGGCTGGTGGTAGCGGCCCTCACCGGCGATGGTGGCGTAGGCCGAGGCCATATCGAAGGGCCGCACCAGATAGGTGCCGAGCACGATGGAGGGCATGGGCGGCGCGCCGAGCTCGGTGAGCGACTGTCCCGGGACGCCCGGGATGTCCTGCGGGATCCCGGCCTGGTGGGCGGCATCGGCGATCGCCTGGGGGCCGTTGTTCATATCGAGGGTGAGCCGGTAGAAGCTGGTGTTGAGCGAGCGTTTGAAGGCCTCGCTCACACTGCAGACACCGCAGGATTCGTTCTCGACATTGCGCACCAGTACCCCGTTGACGTCCACGGGGGAGCTGTCGAAAGCCCGCGACAGCGGGATGCCCTGCTGTAGCGCCGCGAGTACCGCGAAGGTCTTGAACGCCGATCCGGTCTGCAGCGGGGCCTGGGCGAAGTCGTAGCCGATCCCGTCGGCGCCGCCGTAGTAGGCGCGGACCGCGCCGGATCGCGGATCGATGGAGGTCACCGCGGTCCGCAGCTCCGGCGGCTGCCCGTCGAGGGCGCCGGTCGCGGCGGCGGTCGCGGCCTGCTGGGCCTTCGCGTCGATGGTGGTGGTGATCTGCAGTGCTCCGGTGTTCAGCTCCTCGTCGGAGATACCCGCGTCGGCCAGTTCACGCAGCACCTGGGTCTTGATATGCCCTTCCGGGCCGCGGGTGGTGTCGGCGTCCTCGGGGGCGGGCGGCGGGATCGTCGGTGGGAAGACGATCGCGTCGCGCTCCCCCGGGGCGAGCGCGTCCATCTCGACCATTCCGTTGAGCACATAGTTCCAGCGTTGCAGCAGCTGGGGGAGCCGGGTCTGCGGATCCAGCGCGGAGGGTGAGCGGATGAGCGCGGCCAGGACCGCGCCCTCGGCGACGGTCAGCTCGGTCACCGGTTTACCGAAGTAGGCCTGGGCGGCGGCGGCGATACCGTAGGCGCCGCGACCGAAATAGATGGTGTTCAGATAGGCGCCGAGAATATCGTCCTTGCTCCATTCCTTGGCCATCTTCGAGGAGATGATCAGTTCGTGTGTTTTGCGGCTGACCGTGCGTTCGGAGCCCAGGAATGCGTTCTTCACGTACTGCTGGGTGATGGTGGAACCGCCACCGGCGTTCGCCCGGCCCAGCACATTGTCGCGGACCGCGCGCAGCAGACCCGATGCCGAGAAACCCGGGTTGCTGTAGAAGTTGCGGTCCTCCGCGGAGAGGACCGCCTCACGGACGTGCTCGGGCACATCCGACAGCGGTACGGGGGTGCGGTTGCCCTCGGGCGGCACCACCTTCGCCAGCACGGTGGAACCGTCGGAGGCCGTGATGGTGGCGGTCTGGTTGACCGGTACCGTCCCGGCGGCCGGTATCTCCGCACTCCAGTACACCAGGGCGATCAGCAGCGTCGGAATGGCGATCAGGATGGTGAACAGCCACAGCATCAATTGCCGGATGCGCTGGCCGCGGGTCCGGTGGGGGCGGATATGGGCGGGTGGCCGGGGCGGACGGGGACGCGGCCCGGAATCGTCGAGCTCTTTCCAACCTGCTATCGAGGGGTACTGCGGTGGCTGGGGAGTACTGCGGCCACGTCGGGAACGGAACGAGCTCACGATCATCTCCTCTCGGAGCGTCGGAAAAACTCAGGCGCACCACCGCCAGATCTCAGGATACCCAGAGATCAGCTTTTGACTCCGCCCGCCGTGAGTCCGGAGATGATCCGACGTTGGAACACCAGCACCAGGATCACCAGCGGCACGGTCACCAGCGTGCCGGCCGCCATGATCGCACCGTACGGGGGGACCAGCGGATTGTTCCCGGAGAACCGGGCGATGGCCACCGTCACCGGTTCGGTTCGGCTTCCGGAGAGCACCCGGGCGAGCAGGTACTCGTTGACCGCGGCGATGAACGCCAGGATCGCGGTGGTGAACACGGCCGGCGCGGCCAGCGGCAGCATCACCAGCCGGAACGCCTGCACCTTGGTGGCGCCGTCGATCCGGGCCGCCTCCTCGAGTTCCCACGGCAGTTCGGCGAAGAACGAGGCCAGGATGTACACCGTCAGCGGCAGCACGAAGGAGATGTTCGGCAGGATCAGCGCCTGGTATTTGCCGATCCAGCCGATTTCGGTGAACAGCTGGAACAGCGGGGTCACCAGGACGACCACCGGGAACATCGACGCGCTCAGGATCACGCCGGACACCAGGTAGCGGCCCTTGAAGGTGAGCCGGGCCAGGGCGTAGGCCGCCATGATCCCGATGACCAGCGCGATAGCGGTACTGGCCGCGCCGATGATCACGCTGTTGAGCAGGGCGTGGGCGAAATTGTTACCGCGGCTGGTGTCGAACGCGTCCCGGAAGTTGTCCAGGGTGATGTGCGTGGGCCACGGAGTGGAATCGAAGGTGTGGTCGGGATCGCGGAAGGCGGTCACCGCCATCCAATAGAACGGGCCCAGTCCCCAGACGAGCACGATCAGGGCGCCCACGTAGATGCGGGCCGAGCCGAGCCTGCGCCGCCACTCCGACGCCGGTCCGACGGTACCGATTTGCTGAGTTGCCACCGCGGCCATCACGCCTTCCGCTGTTCTTCCTGCGTCCGCACCGCGTTCGCGCCCAATATCTTCACCAGTACGAACGCCGCCGCGAAGATCAACAGGAAAGTGATCGTCGACAGTGCGGCCGCACTGTTGGGTCCCTGTCGTGTCTGCTCGACGACCAGGATCGACAGTGTCCGGGTGGCCGGGAGATTATTGGTCATGATGGCGGGGAGGTCGTACATACGCAGCGCGTCCATGGTGCGGAACAGCACCGCGACCAGCAGCGCCGGTTTGAGCAGCGGCATGGTGATCTGGGTGAACCGCTGCCAGGCCGAGGCGCCGTCCACCCGGGCCGCCTCGTAGACGTCGTCGGGGATGATCTGCAGCCCGGCCAGCAGCAGCAGCGCCACGAACGGGGCCGTCTTCCACACATCGGCGGCGATGACCGCGAAACGGGCCGGCCACGCGTCGGAGGTCCACAGGATCTCGGTGCCGAACACGGTGTTGACCACACCGTCGTACTGGAACATGAACTCCCAGAGCCGGGCCGTCACCGCGGTCGGGATCGCCCATGGGATCAGCACCGCCGCGCGCAGCAGCGCCCGGCCCTTGAAGGTTTTGCCCATGACGATGGCCATACCGAGCCCGATCGCCACCTCGAGCGTCACCGTGACGACCGCGAAGAACAGTGTGACGCCGACGGCCCCCCAGAACTCGGCGCCCAGGTTACCGGTGGGGCATTCGGTGACGCCGCCGGTGATGACCTGGCATTGGCCGAGGATCCAGTGCAGGTAGTTGTAGAAAGTGCTCTCGCCGCTGTCGACGAAGCGACCGGTTGTCTCGTCGAGCCGATCGTCGTAGGTGAACGACATCCACAGCGCCCGCAGCACCGGATAGCCGATCACCACGGTGAGCGCTATCAGCACCGGCGCGACGAACAGCCACGCCCGGCCCGACATACGGACTTCGTCGCGAAGCCTGCTGGACGTCCCACGATCGTTGGTCGCGTTCGCGGGCTTTTCTGTACGGACCGACGCCTGCGCGTCCGTTCCGGAAGGATCCGACACCGTTACTCTCTCCTACGGGCTCGCCGGGTCCGGTTGAACAATTTCTACGATCCGGCCGTCTCGATGCCCTTCTGCATGCCGATGATCGCGTCGTTCACGGACTTGGTTCCGGTCAGGGCAGCATATGCGTTGTCCTGAATGGCTTTGGACACCGCCGGATAGAACGGGGTGACCGGTCGGGGCACCGCGCTGGCGATGGAATCCTTCAAGGCGGGCAGGTACGGCATCTTGGCGATGAGCGCCGGATCGTCGTAGATCGAGGCCCGTACCGACGGCAGCGCCCCGGAGGCGATTATGTGCTGGGCTTCCTCGCTGATCAGGAACTTCAGGAAATCCAGTGCCGTGGCTTTGTTCTCGGAATAGGCGCTGATCGCGGCGTTGTAGCCGCCGAGGGTCGAGGCACCGATCCCGGTGTCCCCGGGCAGCGGCGCGACCCCGAACTTGTCCTTGACCGCCGAGGCCTCCGAGGAGGCGTCACCGTAGGTGGAGGGCCAGCTGCGCAGGAACATGAGTTTGCCCTGGGTGAACGCGGCGCCGCTCGTCGGTTCCTGGAAGGTGACGGCTTCGCGGGGGATATCGCCGACCCGGTAGGCGTCCACCAGCTGCTCGAGCCCGGCCCGCGACTGCGGGCTGTTGACCGTCGGGGTGCGGCCGTCGGTGCCGACGAAGGTCCCGCCGAACGCGTTGATCACCTCGGCGGTGTTCACCGTCAGGCCCTCGTAGGGCGCGAACTGGCCCGCGTAGCAGCCGATCTGGTTGTCCCGCGCCAGCGGGCAGCTGGCGCGCATCTCGGCCCAGGTGAGCGGGGCGTCGGGCACCAGGTCCTTACGGTAGAACAGCAGGCCACCGTTGGTGTTGCGGGGCGCTGCGTACAGGGTGCCGTTGTAGGTGGCGCTGGCCACCGGCGGCGACAGCAGCGGCGAGGTGTCGATGGCGAACTGGTCCTCCAGCGGCTGGATCCAGCCCTTGGCCGCGAATTCCGCGGTCCACGGCACGTCCAGAGCGACCACGTCGTAGTCGGTCGATTTCGCGCGCATGTGCTCGACCAGATCGTCGTACTGGGCCGAGGCGTCGTTGGACTGTTCCTTGTAGGTGACCTGCTCGTCGGGGTGGGTGGCGTTCCAGCGGTCGATGACCTGCTTGACCGCACCGGTCTCGGTGGTGTCCTTGCCTTCGACGTAGGTGATCGGGCCGCGGCCGTCCTGGTTCATGCCGAGCTGTTCATCGGTGTCGCTCGTGTTGCAGGCGGTGGCAAAGGTCACGGTCAGCAGCGCGATCGGCCATAGGACGAGCGCGGCACGTAGAGACGGCGCCTTCTTGAAAGCCATCGCGGAACTCCAGGGTCGACACAGTGAGCGGCAGCACAACGCAACATACATGGTGTGCACGCTCGGTGTCGGATACTCCCGTATCGAAGTGAGCGGAAGCTCGCGGGCCCGGGGTCGTCCATGAGTCCGCCGGGACGGGCCGGAGGGGCGGCCGGTCGGCGTCGTTACAGATATAACGACTGGTAGGCGTACCTCCGCCTGCGCTGTGGTCGAGGCGGGCCGGGGCGGGCCCGGCCCGGCCGCGCCGGTTAGGCTGATGCCCGATGTCCTCCGCCAACTCGGTCTCCGATCGCCTGCTCACCAGGATCGGTGGACTGCTGCGCAAAGCGGAATCCACCGACAACGAGCACGAGGCAGAGGCGTTCCTGGCCGCCGCGCAGCGGCTGGCGACCCGGTCTTCGATCGATCTGGCGGTGGCGCGGGCGCACACCCGGGGCCGGGAACAGTCCACCGCGCCGATCCAGCGGATGGTCCCGATCGGTGAACCCGGCCGTAAGGGGCTGCGCACCTATGTGCAGCTGTTCGTGGCCATCGCCGCCGCCAACGATGTGCGCTGTGACGTGGCCCGCACCTCGACCCAGGTCTACGCCTACGGGTTCGCGGCGGATATCGCCGTCTGCGAGGCGCTCTACTCCAGCCTGCTGGTGCAGATGGTGCGGGCGTCGGATCGGTACATCAAATCCGGCGAGCACCGGGCCGCGACCATGGAGAAGGTCGTCATCGAGCGCCGGGCGGGGCGGCGGGTGCGCCGGGTGATGCGGGTGCCGGTGGCCGGGGTGACGGCCAGGCTGAATTTCCAGCTGGCGTTCGCCGAACGCATCGGAATCCGGCTCGCCGCGGCCAGCGCGGAGGTGGAACGGTCCGCGACCGGCCACGACCACCGGACCGCCGCGCCGGGCGCTGCGGACCGAGCCGCGGAGACCGCGCTGGCATTGCGCGGCAAGGAGATCGAACTCTCCGATTTCTACACCCGTAACTCGGAGGCCCGCGGCACCTGGCGCGGACCGCGCACCTCCACCGGCTACGCCCCGGACGCCCGGCGCGCGGGGGACCGGGCCGGGCGGGTGGCCCGGCTCGGCCCGGCACGGGAGCTGGACGGGGCGCGCGGGCAGCTACCCGGGTAGCCGGCCGTGCGGGATACGCAGCGTGCCCGGGTGTACGACGCCGAGCAACTGGTGCGCTCGATCTTCGACCGGGTGGCGCAAGCCGGGCAGCATACGGTCGAAGTGCACGGGTCGCGGCTGACCCTGCCGGTGGAGCGGAAATTCGCCTCGGTGGATTCGGTGCAGCGGTACTGCGACCGGGTACTCGCGCTCGGCTGGGTCGCGGCTACCTGGGAGCGGGCGGGTGTGCCGATCCGGGTGCGTGCCCGCGCCGGAAATATTGCCGCTCATTACGAATCCGGAAGCGCGGTTCTGGCGGTACCTCTGCACGCGGAGGCATCGGCGCGCGGGCGGGCCGCATGGGCGCTGCGGGAACTGGTCGTGCTGCACGAATTGGCACATCACCTCGAACCGCGGCCGCATACGGTGGCCGCGCACGGGCCCGAATTCTGTTCGACGTATGTGGAATTGGCCGACGGGGTGATCGGGCCGGAAGCGGGGCTACTGTTGCGCCTGACCTTCCACGATATGGGTGTGCGGATGGGCTGACAGCGACCCCATTCGTTCGCGGTCGGCCCCGGCCACACGGCCGCGGACGGTGAAGCCGAACGCGCTCTCGGTCCGAGTCCTGGTGTGGCCCGGGTGTTCGCGGGCGGTGATTTCAGCGCGCTGCGTCCGGTCCGGCCCGGAGAGCGGTGAGGAAGAAGGTCCGGATGTCCGCGGCGAGCAGCTCGGGGACCTCCATGGCGGCGAAGTGACCGCCGCGGTCGAACTCCGACCAGTGCCGGATGTCGTAGAGCCGTTCCGCCAGCGGCCGTACCGACTGGGTGATGTCGTGCGCGAACACCGCCACCCCGAGCGGCACCGGGCATGGGTTCGACCCCCGGGTGGACTCGCGGGTCAATCGTGCCGAGGAGGCCGCGGTGGCGGTCAGCCAGTACAGCGAGACATCGGTGAGTATTTGCTCGTCGCCGACGGGTGTGCGGGGGTCGGTCCACTGGGCGAAGCGCTCCGCGATCCAGGCCAGCTGGCCGACCGGCGAGTCGGTCAGCGCGTAGCCGAGGGTTTGCGGGGCGGTGGCCTGCAACGCCTGGTACGGGGGCCGGTTGGCCATCAGGTACTGCACCTTGTCGAGCCGGGCGCGATCGGTTTCGGACAGTTCGAGGCCGGCGGCGGGGTCGGGCCGGGTCGGCAGGTAGTTGACGTGCACGCCGACCACGTGTCCGGGTGCCAGCGCGCCGAGCGCCTGGGAGATACCGGAACCGAAATCGCCGCCCTGCGCGCCGTAGCGTTCGTACCCGAGGCGGTGCATCAGTTCGGCCCAGGCCCCCGCGACCCGGGTGATGTCCCAGCCGCGCTCATGGGTGGGGCCGGAGAAACCGAAGCCCGGGATGGAGGGGATCACCAGATGGAAATCGCGGGAGAGCGGTTCGATCACGTCGAGGAACTCCAGGAACGAACCGGGCCAGCCGTGGGTCAGTATCAGTGGCAGCGCGTCCGGTTTCGCCGACCGGATATGGACGAAGTGGATGTTCTGCCCGTCGATCTCGGTGGTGAAGTGCGGGAGTTCGTTGAGTTCGGCTTCGTGTGCGCGCCAGTCGTAGCCGGTGCGCCAGTATTCGGCGAGTTCCCGCAGCCGGGCCAGCGGGAACCCGTAATCCGTTCCGGCGTCGGCGATTTCGTTGGGCCAGCGGGTGCGGGCGAGGCGATCGGTCAGATCGTCGAGGTCGGCCTGCGGGATATCGATCTTGAAGGGAGTGATGGCGGTGGGGTTCACGGTGGTCTCCTGGGCGGCAGTGGGCTGACGGTCGGCAGCCGGCGAGGGGGCCGTACACCCCGTGACGGCGAGGGTGAGGGCGATCGCGGCGAGGGCGGCGTATCGAACGGGACCGTCCATATGGCTCCTTTTGTTGGTGTAACCAACGATATCAAACGTTGGTGTAACCAACAAGATGGAGAAGATTTCGTGGTCGGCGGGTGGACCGCCGGCACCCGTCGACGCCTCGGTCCGGGCAGTCGCGGATGAGCGGGCCGCGTATGTAGCTCCGAGATAGTCGCGGGAACCGGTCCCCCACGCCGTACCGCGGCACCGGCAGCCGAGCCGGGTCCGCGCGGCCGCCCGCCGGGAAGCGCACACCGAATGGACCGGTATGTGGTCGAGAACTCGGACAGCGCGCAGCCCCTGACGACGCCATCACGCGTCAGGGGCTGCGCGCTGTCTCGGGTCCGGTGGCTAGGAACGAACGATCGCGGCCACGGACGTGGGTGGCAAGGTGACCGTGACCCAACTGCCCTGGTTTTCGAGGCTCCCGTCGTGCGGGACCGCCTCCAGGCTTACCCAGCCGTTCTCGAGGATGGTGACGTGCCCGGCCTCGATATGACGAGATATCTCGCCACCGGCGGCGAAAGGGAAGCGGTCCGGGAGGTGCCGGAGTGCCTCTCCGGTGAGATATACAAACGCTTTCTCTGCCATGAACGCCACGATAAGCAGACCACCGGAACGGGCGTCGGTGATTTGTCCGTGTTCGGTCGGCAGGGCGCCAGGCGGAGACGCATCGTTCGCGTACCGGGCTGCGCGGGATGCCGCCGGAGGTCGCTCTCCGAGGCCGCCCGGCTCGGCCGTGACCGACCGGCGCGGGCAGCGGGTCCGTGTGGCGGCGCTCGGCGGACCTCAGGCTTATGTGGACCGCGACTCCAGCAACCGTCGCATGCGGGCGATCCACCATGCGGTGCGCTCCGGGTCCGGGTGGCGGTACTTCTCCAGCAGTTCGGGATCCGGCTCGGGGGCGCTACGCGGGACCGGAAGGAAACCGTCCACCGGGCGCAGGGATTCGGTGACGATATCGCCTTCGAACAGGTTCACCGTGCCGAGACCGCACGCGTGCCCGAGTTCCGGGAGGGCGCCGGCCAGGGCCAGCTGGGCGGCCAGTCCGACGCTGGTCTCCAGAGCCGAGGAGATCACGCACGGTAGTCCGGCGGCCGCGGCGACCCGCAGGGCCCGCCGCACGCCGCCGAGCGGGGTGCATTTGAGGACGGCGATATCCGCGGCCCCGGCCACCGCGACCCGTAGCGGGTCCTCGGCGCGGCGAATGGATTCGTCGGCGGCGATGGGGACTTCGACCCGGCGGCGTACGTCGGCGAGCTCGTCGACCGTGCGGCACGGTTGCTCGACGTATTCCAGCCCGCCCGCGGCGCGATCGATCTCGCGGATGTGCCGGACCGCGGTGGGAACATCCCAGACGGCGTTGGCATCGACGCGGATCGCGCCGCCCGGGCCCAGCGCCGACCGTACGGCCTCCACCCTGGCCAGGTCCTCCGGCAGTGAACCGGGATGGTCGGCGATCTTCACCTTGGCCGTGCGGCAACCGGATCCGGCGACGAGATCGTGTGCCCGGTCCGGGCCGACGGCGGGAACCGTGCAGTTGACCGGTATCCGGTCCCGCACCGGTTCCGGCCAGCCGACGGTTATCTGCTCGAGGGTGGTGTCCAGCCAGTGCGCGGCCTCGTGGTCGGCGTATTCGGCGAACGGGCAGAATTCGCCCCAGCCGCGGGGTCCGCGCAGCAGCACCCCTTCGCGCACGGTGATGCCGCGGAACTTCGATCGCAGTGGGATCGCGTAGACGTGCACCTCGTCGATCCGGGGCAGTTCGCTCACCCGAACCACACTAGGCCAGGTTCGCGCGCCCGGCCCGAGCCGATCCAATGGCGGCGCGCGGCCGCCACCGGGTCGTACACCGCCGATCAGAGCCGTTCGAGAATCGTGGCGTTGGCCAGGCCGCCCGCCTCGAACATGGTCTATAGGCCGTAGCGGGCGCCGCGGTCGTGCATGGCGTGCACGAGGGGGGCATCAGCCGGGCCCCGGAGGCGCCGAGCGGGTGGCCGAGGGCGATCACGCCGCCGTGGACATCGACCCGCTGCGCAGGCCGAGGGCGCGGGGCTCAACGAACAATGGCGCGCGACCCGGCGGCGGACGGCCGGGAGCGCGGCGCCCGATCGGCCGTAGTGGCGACACCGGACCTTCCCGCCGGTACGGCGTGACACAAGGATGCGGGGGATCCGGGTCAGCTCAGGCGGCGGCCGTCGTCGGGGGCGAAGAAGTAGACGTGCTCGGGGGCCGTGGCCAGCCGCACCCGGCCGCCCTTCGCCGGCGGGTTACGCCAATCGGTACGTGCCACGATCGTGTCCGCGCCCTGGGTGTCCTCGGTGGGGCGGCCGTAGATGAAGGCGTCGGAACCGAGTTCCTCGACCACGTCCACCTCGATCTCGATCCCGGAATCACCGGCTTCCAGATGCTCGGGGCGGATCCCTACCGTCACCGTCGCGCCCGCGGCATCGGCCACCGATCGCGGCAGCGGCAGCGAGAACCCGCCGATGCGCACCGCACCGTCGGTGACCGGGAGCGTGAACAGATTCATCGCCGGTGACCCCATGAACCCGGCGACGAACACATTCGCCGGATTCCGGTAGAGGTCGCGCGGCGCGGCGCACTGCTGCAGCAGCCCGTCGCGCATCACCGCGACCCGGTCGCCCATGGTCATGGCCTCGACCTGGTCGTGGGTCACGTAGACGGTCGTCGTCGCCAGCCGGCGCTGCAACTGCGCGATCTGGGTGCGGGTCTGCACCCGCAGTTTCGCGTCCAGATTGGACAGCGGTTCGT
This sequence comes from Nocardia grenadensis NBRC 108939, assembly GCF_001613445.1. GTDB lineage: Bacteria > Actinomycetota > Actinomycetes > Mycobacteriales > Mycobacteriaceae > Nocardia > Nocardia grenadensis. The sequence continues at coordinate 164,377 of NZ_BDCJ01000025.1, read as the reverse complement.
CCATCAGGAAGACCTGCGGGTCGCGCACGATGGCCCGGCCCATGGCCACCCGCTGCCGCTGACCACCCGACAGCGCCTTGGGCAGGCGGTCCAGCAGCGGTTCCAGATCGAGCAGACGGGCCGCCTCGCGCACCCGGCGCTGCTGCTCGTCCTTGCCGACCTTCGCCAGTTTGAGTGCGAAACCCATGTTCTCGGCCACCGTCATATGCGGGTACAGCGCATAGTTCTGGAAGACCATCGCGATATCGCGATCCTTGGGGTCGGAATGGGTGACATCGCGGTCACCGATCAGGATGCGGCCGTCCGATACTTCCTCGAGTCCGGCGAGCATGCGCAGCGAAGTCGATTTCCCGCATCCGGAGGGGCCGACCAGCACCAGGAACTCACCATCGGCGATCTCGAGTTGCAACTGATCTACAGCGGGCGTCTTGGCCCCCGGATACTGCCGGGTGGCGCGATCGAAGGTCACCGTGGCCACGGCTTGTTCACTTCCCTTCACCGGTTGGAACACGCGAAGTGGAGCGAATTCGCAACATGTGCGTGGTCATGGCGTCAGAGGCTACCGCTGGTGTTCTCGAGCTCCGCATGGTCTATACGTTTTCGGTGCGTATCGTGCCAGTGAACGCATCGACTGTCCACCCCGTCGACGCCCCCGAGACATCCGGCGTCGGCTGCCCGCGAGGCAGCCCCGACCGAGCCGCGGTGTCCTGCGCCCGACCGGTGCGGCCGCCGGTCGACCGGCGGCCCGGGGATACGAATACCGCCGTCGCCTCCGGTGCCGCGTCGGGCAGGCCATGTCGATCCTTCCGTCCGGCGGGCGCCGGGCGCTCGGTCACGGCTCTCGTGCCGGCGCCGGGCCCATTCTCGATGTCAGGACACGACCGGCCGCGACGGCACGGTCAACACCCTGCCGGCATCACATCCGGGTAGGGGATATGGACCGGGACTGCGGGGACACTTGACTGTGCCGCTGCGGCACGGTTCAGGCTGGTTTATAGGGCCGGCGCGTTCGCGGCGGCCGAACCGTAGCGGAGGAGTCGGATATGACGTGGAGTACCCGTCAGCTGGCGGAACTCGCCGGCACGAGCGTGCGGGCGGTACGCCACTACCACGACATCGGACTGCTCGCCGAGCCCGAACGCGCCTCCAACGGCTACAAGCGGTACGGCGTCGCGCATCTGCTGCGGGTGCTGCGCATCAAACGACTCGCCGACCTCGGCATACCGCTGTCGCAGATCGCCGAAATGGGCGACGGGGACGATTTCCCCCGCGACGCGCTCCAGACCCTGGATGCCGAACTGGCCTCCACCATCGAACGGTTGCAGCGCATCCGGGTGGAACTGGCCCTCATCCTGCGACAGGGCACATCCACCGATCTCCCACCCGATATCGGTTCGGCCGCCCATGTACTCACCGACGCCGACCGTGCCTTCACCGTCATCCTCACCCGCGTCCTGGGACCGTCCGGTATGGACGCGCTGCGGGGGATGCTGAACGACCAGCGCGACGACCCCGCCACGGCGGAGTTCGACAACCTGTCCGCCGACGCCGATGAATCCACCCGAGCCGAGCTGGCCGAACGGCTGGCTCCCTACGTGCACGCGGTGACCTCCGAGTATCCCGAGATCAATGGCCCGGCCACCGATTCACCGGTGGGCGCGAAGCGGGCGGCGGAGACGGTCGGCAAGGCCCTGCGGGATCTGTACAACCCGGCCCAGATCGACGTCCTGGTGAAGGTGAACCGCCTGCTCTACAAGCCGGACGGGCAGCGCCGCGGCGAGAATTGATCCGATGCCTCCGAAGGCGCCGCTCGGCCCGGCGACCCCGGGTCGCTGAGCCACGGCGGCGGCTCCGGTCTTGTTGCGGACGCACACGACCTACCGTGGCCTGCTCTGGACGATCGGACGCCCGGATACTGCCCCGGACACGTACGGACATTCGTCCCCCGGCAGCTCTCGACGCAGCGTGAGCGAAGGGATCCGGCCGGGAATCCGGCCGGATCCCTCAGTTCGCCGGTCAGTCGGGAGATCCATCCCCGCATCTCACGTTCGCCCGGGTCGTCGGACTTGCACCGAGGGCTGAGCAGAGTGAATACAAACGCCGTCCAGAGACCGGTGCCGGAGCCGTCCGGACGGGCACGGGCAGCTGTCGCGCCATTGGGCCGAGGTGTTGTACCTGGTAAACAACGGTGGGTACGGTGCGATGATCAGGAGACGCGGCGGTGGCAGGACGCCGTTCGTTGCGATTCGTGGCTTCTGCCTTCTACTGTCGTGAGGCCCGTATGAGCAACGGTATCGGCAAGGCGGCCCTCGAGGCAGTCGAAGCCTTGACTCGAAGCTTCAACAAAGCCGCTGAGTTGATCGCGAACAAGTTTTATCGGGGTGGTGCCGTCCATCCAACTACGTCGGGCGCGAAGCATCAGGCTGCCACGGACTCGGGGGGTGCGGCCACGGTCGATGACGTTCTGGTTCGGGAGGTCAGGACACGCGCGGGACTGCCACCTGAATACCAGGGCGCCGATATTCGGGAGGTGCGTTCCAGAGATAGGCGTCAAATCGACGATATCCATGAGAACCGCTATGGTCTGGGCAACCGGCCCTTGGGTACCGAGCGTGCCGACTTCACCGGGCGCCCGCTTCGCGGCAAACCGGCGACTGATCTGAAGGCCCTGCTGGATCAGGCTCGTACGGCCGACGGTGGTGCCCGGCTCGTGATAGGCGGTGGTCATAGATACCGTCCCGCCGAGCCGGGCGAAATCTTCGCGAATGTCAATCCGAATGCCAACCCGGACGTGCTCGCGGACTTCCGTGATCTTTCGGTCTTTCCCGACTCGGTTTTCGACGAGGTCAACCTCGAGCGTGTGCCATTGCTGAACACGCTGGAGGAGGGCGGCGCGGCCGAGATCCATAGAGTTCTGAAGAACGACGGTCGACTGGTCATCGGCACAGGGTTGGCGAACATCGCGCCTGCCACAGAACGAGCTGCCAATGTCCGTGCACTGGAGGCTGCGGGGTTTCGTGATATCGATGTCGTCGCGGCCCGGGACGACATGATGGATGCCGATGAACGTTTCAGCGACTGGTACGAAATGGTCGCCATCAAAGCGGACCCGGATGGAGCGCCGTCGAAATAGTCCGCGGCAGTCACTCACTGTCGGAGGCCCTGCGCGCCACCACATGACGCACCGCGTAACCCCCTCATCGGGTTACGCGGTGCGTCGCGGGCACACCCCGGACGAATCCGGCGGAGGCTAACTCGTGGCGGTGAGTTCGCCCTCCGGTTCTCCCGGGTGGACCGGCGGGTGCGTCGGCCGCTCCGGTTCCTTCGTGAAGAACAGCATCGCCGCCGAACCGATGAGGCACAGGACCGTCATGACGATGAAGCCGCCGTCGTAGGTGCCGGTTTCGGAGACGATGAAGCCCATTACCGACGGGGCCACGATCCCGGAGAGGGCGAAGCACGCGTCGGCGAAACCGGCCGCGGTACCGGGCTGGGTCGGGGCGGCGTCGATCGAGGCCACCCACCAGATGCCGCCGGTGATGAAGCCGAAACCGACACCCGCGGAGATGCAGATCAGGGCGACGGTGAGGTTGCCGGGGAAGAACAGGATCGGGGCGATCGAGGCACCGGCGAGCAGGAGCGCCACGCCGATGATGAGGAATCGCGACCGGATGCTCTCGGTGCGTTTGTACACGCGGTCCACCAGGATGCCGCCGGCGAGGGCGCCGACCACACCGGCCGCCCACGGCGCCACCGAGAAGCCGCCGACCTCCTTGATGGAAAGACCGAATTCGTGTTCCAGGTACTGGGGGAGCCAGTACATGAAGGCCCAGAACATGAATCCCCAGGCGAAGTAGCCGAGTCCGACCAGCCACAGGTTCCGGTTGCGCAGGATCTCGCCCCAGTCGACCTTCTCCTCGTGCCCGCTGTCCTCGCCGTCGGTCTGGCCGGACCGGATGTAGCGCAGTTCCTTGTCCGAGACGAAGGACGCTTCGCTCGGCGAGTTCTTCAGGAACGGGTAGGCCACGACCACCCAGACCAGTCCGGCGACCGCGAGCACGAAGAACATGCCCTTCCAGCTGACCAGTGCGATGAGCTGAGTGAGGATCGGTCCGCCGATCAGCAGGCTGCCGGAGACGGCGACGCCGCCGATGAGGGCGAGCGCCTTCCCGCGTTCGTGCGCCGGCAGCCACCGGCTGGCGATCCGCGTCGCCGCCGGGAAGCAGGGCGCTTCACCGGCTCCGAGGAGGATACGCAGCAGGATCAGGCCGATGAACCCGCCCGCGAACGGGGTCAGCGCGGTGGCCGCGGCCCAGATGAACATCCCCACGATGAGGACGCGGCGCGAACCGTACCGGTCGACCAGCGGCCCCGACAGCAGGGCGAAAAGCATATAGCCGATCGAGAATGCGGAACTGATGACGCCGTACTGGCCGGTCGTGATTCCGAACTCGTCCCGCAGATGGCTGGCTGCGAACGAGATGGCGCTGCGATCGACATAATTCACCACCACCAGGCCCAAGATGATGGCGATTGTCCACCAACGCGATTTCATAGCGAACTCCTGAGATAAAGCTGCCGCGGGGTCAGATGACGCCGCGTGCCCGCAGGTCGTCGATGTCCTCGGGACTGCGCCCGAGCTGAGTGAGGACCTTGTCGGTGTCGGCACCGGCGGGTCGCCCGGTGTGCCGGATCGCCCCGGGCGATCGGGTCATGCGCCACATCACGTTCTGCATGCGCATGGGGCCGAGCTCGCTGTCCTCCACGGTGGTGACCATGTCGGTGGCGACGACCTGCGGATCGGTGAGCAGGTCGCTCGGACGGTAGACCGGCGCGACGGCCGCGCCGGCTTCTTCGAAAACACTCGTGACCTCGTCACGGGTTCGTTCGGCGATCCAGCCGCCGACGTATGTGTCGAGCAGATCCGCGTGCTGGGCGCGGGTGCGCCCGGTCGCGAACCATTCCTCGTCGATCACCTCGGGATGCCCCACCAGCCGCATCACCCGTTCGGCGATGGCCTGGGCGCTGGTGGAGATCGCGACCCAGTGGTCGTCCTTGGTGCGGTACAGGTTCCGGGGCGCGTTGTTCTGCGACCGGTTACCGGTCCGCTGCTGGTCGATCCCGAGCTGATCGGCGTAGATCACCCCGGGGCCGACCGCGGTCATGATGGGGGTGAGCAGGTCGAGGTCGACCTCCTGGCCGGTGCCGTCGTTGCGTTCGCGTTCGAACAGCGCCATCGAGATCGCCGACGAGCCGGCGACACCGGCGATGGAATCGGCGAGCCCGAAGGCCGGCAGGGTGGGCGGCCCGTCGGGCTGCCCGGTGAGGTGGGCGAACCCGCTCATCGATTCGACCAGCGTCCCGAACGCGGGACGTTTGGCGTAGGGGCCGTGCTGCCCGAAACCGGTGACGCGCAGCATGATCAGCCCGGGGTTATGTGACGACAGCTCCGCGTAGGACAGGCCCCAGCGCTCGAAGGTGCCGGGCCGGAAGTTCTCGATCACCACATCCGCTTCGGCGGCCAGATCCCGGAAGATCTGCTGACCGTCGGGGGTGCCGAGGTTCAGCGTGATCGTCTGCTTGTTGCGGGCGACCATCTTCCACCACAGCGGGATTCCGTCCTTCTCGAGGCCGTGGCCCCGCATCCCATCCGGCTTCTGCGGATGCTCGATCTTGATGACCTCGGCGCCGAAATCACCCAGGATCTGGGCGGTCAGCGGTCCGGCCAGGATGGTGGAGGCATCCAGGACCTTGATTCCGCGCAGCGGGCCGGTCGGCTGCAACTCGTCGTTCACCTACGAACTCCTCAGTACGGGCGCGAGATGTAGCGGCCCGCGGGCTCGCCGGTGACCACGCCGTCGGCCAGGACCCGGTTACCGCGCACGAAGGTGTCGGTGACCGCGGCAGTCAGCTCGAAGCCCTCGAACGGCGTGTACTCCTGAGTGGATTCGGAGTCCGCGGCGCGTACGGTCCAGGTGCGGTTCGGGTCGACGATCGCGATATCGGCGTCGACGCCCTCGGTCAGGCGGCCCTTGCCGGGCAGGCCGTAGCGGTCGGCCGGGTTGGACGCGGTGAGCTGAGCGATCCGGCGCAGCGACAGACCGCGCTTGCGGCCCTCGGTGACCAGCCCGGGTAGCAGGTACTCGGTGCCGCCGAAACCGGACTTGGCGGCGAACACATCGTCGCGGTCCTCGCCGAACTTCACCTCGTCCTTGCAGCAGGCGTGGTCGGAGACGACCCAGTCGATATTGCCGGCGAGCAGGTGCTCCCACAGCGCCTCGACGTCCTCGCGCGGGCGGATCGGCGGATTCACCTTGGCGCCCAAGCCGTTCGCGTTGTCGATATCGGTGAGCAGATGACCGATGGTGACCTCGCGGCGGAAGTTCACGTGCGGGAACGCCTCGGCCATCTTCATGGCGGCCTTCAGCGCCTTGGCCGAGCTCAGGTGCAGCAGGTTGATATTCGGCAGGCCGGTCTCGTCGGCCAGGAAGGACGCGATGGTCACGGCCAGGCCCTCGGAATGCTGCGGGCGGGACGCGCTGTAGGCGGCGAGACCGCTGAGCTCGCCCTCCTGCTCGACGATCTTGGTGTAGGCGCTCATGATCTCGGCGGTCTCACAGTGCAGGGACAGCGAGATGTGCTCGGCGAGTTCGGGGAACTGTTCGCGCGCCTTCTGCACCCCGCGCATCACGAACTCGAAATGCGCGATGTCATAGCGCTCGTCGGAGGGGATCATGAGGAAATCGCTCTGCGAGGTGGACCGTCCGTGCAGGCCGTGGCTGCCGTAGAACATGAAGATCTTGAACGAGGTCACGCCCTGGTCGGAGGCCAGATCCGGGATCTCGCCGATATGCTCCTTGGACATGGGCGCCAGGTGGAACGCGTAGTCGATATAGCTGCGACCGGCCGCGGCGTCCAGCACCTCCGGGAAGAAGTCGGCGTAGGCGCCGCCCTTGTTCAGGTAGTACTGCCCGGTCCGCATATAGGTCAGCGCGGTGGTGACACCGCCCTGGGCGCTCGCGCGGGATTCGGTCTGCGTGTCCTCGGCCAGCGGGTTGTAGATACCCCAGTGCTGGTGGGCGTCCACCACGCCGGGGAAGATCAGCTTGCCGGACGCGTCGACGATCTCGGCATCCGCGGACTCCAGGTTCGCGCCGATGGCGGCGATTTTGCCGTCGACGATCAGGATGTCCGCGGCCTCGCCCTCCTCGGGAGCCGAGTTGTCGGTGCGCACCACGGTGCCGTTCTTGATCAGGTACGAGGTCATTTCTTCTCCTGGCGAATATCCGATAGGTGAAATCTGGGTCACGCGTCGACCGGGCCGTGTCCGTGCTCGGCGGCGAGGAACGCCAGCCCGAGCGCGGTGATGAGGCCGTTACCGGCGAGATAGCCCCCCGCGCCGTGACCAGAGATGCCGATGGCCGCGCCGCCCGAGGCGTAGAGGCCGGGGACCGGCACACCGCCGGCCAGTACCCGCGCGTGTTCGTCCACGACGAGACCGCCCTGGGTGTGGAACAGGGCGGGGGTCACGGCGATGGCGACATAGGGCGCGGTGAGGGGGTGGCGGTCGTCGGTGCGACCCTGCCGATCCGGTTCCGTGCCCGCCGCGGCCCGGTGGGCGGCACCGAGTTCGTCCTCCAGCGCCGCGGGCGGTACACCGATCCGTTCGGCCAGTTCGGCCGCCGAGGCGGCGCGGATCAGCGAACCGCTCTCGGCGACCGCGCGGAAATCATCGAACACCGAGCACAGTGCTTCGATGTGCTCGTCGATGACGATCCATCCGGCACTGCCGGGCTGGGCCGCGAGGATGGCGGCGAATTCCGAATAACCCGTGGTCTCGGGTGCGAACCGGCGGCCCTCGCTGTTCACGATGACGCCGCCGTGGACGACGGTGGCCCAGCCGATGAGGGTCTTGCTGCGCGAGGAGAGCGCCGCGTGCCCCTGGTAGGCGTCGAGGAAACCGGTGTCGGCCCCCAGACCCTGCCCGATCCGCAACGCGTCGCCCCGGCTGAACTGGCCGCCGTGATAGTGGGCGTCGGCGATCTCGGGGATCCAGCGGCGCACCAGGTCGCTGTCGGCGCCGAAGCCGTTGGTCGCGAGCAGGACGGCGGGTGTGGTCAGCTGTTCGGCGTTCCCGTCCGGGGTGGCGATCTCGACCCCGGTGACCCGGCCGTCGGTGGTATGCACCTCCCGCAGGATCATCGGGGCGATGAGTTCGATCCGCGGGTGGGCCCGGGTGCGTTCGACCAGGTGGCGGAGCAGCTTGGAGCCGTGGCGGCCGGGGATGGTGTGGCAGCGGTCGGCACTGTGGCCGGGGTAGCGGAAGTCGGTGACCAGTTCGAGGTCGAGTTCCTGGGCGTCGGCCAGCCAGGTGACCAGCCGCGCGCTCGACTCGGCCAGTGCCCGGGCCAGGCGGTGATCGGCCGTGCCGCCGGTTTTGCGGTCGATATCGGCGAGGAACCGGTCCGGGCTGTCCACGACGCCCGCGGCCTGCTGCCAGCGGGTGCCGGCGGCCGGGATCATCGCGGTGCACATCGAGGTGTTGTTCCCGCGCTGGAAGTACTCGTCGGCGTCGATCAGGAGCACATTCGCGCCGAGTTCGGCGGCGCGCAGCGCAGCGACCAGGCCGCCGCCCGCACCGGCGACGACGAGATCGAAATCCGGACCGTCCACGCTTCCTCCTAGTCTGTTCCGCTTAGCGGAACGCAAGAATGTGGTCCCCTGCACTATGCACGTTCGACAATCCGGACACAAGTGCCTGTATAAACGATTAACGCGGACGAAACCCATGCATGAGCCGGTCGAGCGGCCTGGACAATCGTTTCGCTAAGCGGTACAAATTTGTTCAGATGTACGTCGGTCGCGCCGGTAGCGTCGCCGTCGGAACAACGGAAACCCCGCAGAAACGGAGCCACGATGGAGTCCTCCAGTGGAGGCACCACGTCTGCCGCCCGGGCAGCCGATGTGCTGCTCGAGTTCGGCCGCCGGTCGAGCGCGCTCGGCGTCTCGGAGATCGCCCGCTCGACCGGTATGTCGAAGGCGGTCGCCCACCGCATCCTGACGACCTTCGTCGAATGCGGTCTGCTGCTCTACGAGCCCACGACCCGCCGGTACCTGCTCGGCCCGGCGGCGGCGACGCTCGGCGCCCGCGCACTGGACGTATCCCCGCTGCGGCGGATGGCCCGCGAGGCCCTGGTGGACCTGCAGCGCGCCACCGGCGAGACGGCGACCGTCACCGGCCGGTTACCAGGAGGTCGCGTCTACCTCGATCAGGTCGAGAGTACTCAGGAAATCAAGATGACCGTCGAGCTGGGTCGCCGGTTCGACCTGCACAGCGGCTCGTCGGGGCGCATCATCCTGGCGTACCTCTCCGAGGAGGAACAGGACGATGTGCTGTCGCGACCGCTGCCCCGGCTGACCGCCACCACGATCGTCGACCCCGCGTCGCTGCGCGCGGCGTTGCGGGAGGCGCGGGAACGGGGAGTGTGCCGGTCGACCGGCGAACGCCAGGAGGGCGCGGGTTCGATCGCCGCCCCGGTGTTCGGGGCCGACGGAGCGGTGATCGGCTCGGTCTCGGTCTGCGGACCGAGCTACCGGATGACCGAGGAAGCGTGCGATCGCCACGAGAGCGCACTGGTCGAGGCGGCGCAGCGGGTTTCGCGAGCACTGGGCCATCGGGCGCCGGCTCCCGTCGCGGTGGAGGCGAAATGACCCCGCGCAGCTGGCTCTACGTGCCCGGACACCGCGACGACCGGATCGGCAAGGCGATCGGCAGCGCCGCCGACGCCGTGGTGATCGACCTGGAGGACGCCGTACCGGTCCACGCGAAGGAACGCGCACTGGCCAATGCCCTCGCCGCCCTGCGCACGGCGCCACCGGAGCGTCGGATCTGGTTGCGGCTCAATGCCATCGGGTCGTCCTGGCTGGACAACGAGCTCGCCGGACTGGCCACCGCGCAGACCCCGCCCTCGGGGGTACGGCTGCCCAAGGCCGAAACGCCCGAATCGGTGGCGGCCACGACCGACCGGCTCACCTGCCAGGTGCACGCCATCATCGAATCCGCCGCGGGCCTGCTCGCGGCGCCCGCAATCGCGAAATGTCATCCGCGGGTCACCGGGATCGCGCTGGGCGAAGCGGATCTGGCCGCCGACCTGCGCACCGAAGCCGACGGCCTGGCGTGGGCGCGCGGCTGGATCGTCACCGCGGCGCGGGCCGCCGGACTGTCCTCACCGGTCCAAAGCGTCTGGACCGCGGTCGAGGATTCGGCGGGACTGGCGGAGACCTCACGCACCGGCCGGGCCCAGGGCTTCTTCGGGCGTTCGGTCATCCATCCCAATCAGATCGGCATCGTCAACCAGGCCTTTACACCGTCGCCGGAGGAACAGAGCCGAGCCCGGCGAATCGTGGAGTGCGCGGCCGCGTCCCAGGCGGCGGGGGAATCCGCGGTTCTCGACGAGAACGGCAGATTCATCGACCCCGCCGTCGTCGCGAACGCCCGCGTGGTGCTCGACCGGGCAGAGGCCACCGCAGTACGAGGAGTGAAAGCATGACCGAACAGACCGTTTCCGCCGTGCCGGACGCGCTGTTGCACGCCGTGGTGAGCAGCGATGTCGACGTCGTCGAGCTCGGGCATCCGTATACGACGGGAATGCCCTGCTCGCCCAACCACCCCGGGTTCCGGATGACCCTGATCCGCCGGCACGGGGATATGGTCCGCCCGGACGGCGGATCGGCGTCCAACGAGATCATCGTGACCGGCGGGCACGTCGGCACTCATGTCGACGCCCTGTCCCATGTCAGCCACTGCGGCAAACTGCACGGCGATATCGATGCCGAGGAAGCACAGCGCGGTGGGCGGTTCTCGCAGTTGGGCGCGGAAACGATCCCCTTCATGCTCCGGCGCGGACTGCTGCTGGACGTGCCGCGGGTGCGCGGCGTGGCAGCCCTCGAGGCCGGCCAGGCCGTCACCGAACAGGATCTGCGCGACGCCGCCGACGCGGCCGGGGTGGCGCCGCGGCGCGGAGATGTCGTTCTCATCCGTACCGGCTGGGCCCGGCATTTCGACGACGCCCAGCGCTACCTCGGCCAGCAGGACGGGGTGCCGGGCGCCGATGTGGGCGCGGCGCAGTGGCTGGCCGCCGCCGGGATCGTGGCCGCGGGCGCGGATACCACCGCCTTCGAACACATTCCGCCCGGTAAGGGGCACAGTGTGTTGCCGGTGCACCGGGTGTTGCTGGTGGAGAACGGCATCCACATCATCGAGCACCTGAACCTGGAGGACGCGAGCGCCCGCGGCCTGACCGAGTTCACCTTCGTGATGGCACCGCTACGTATCACCGGCGGTACCGGTTCGCCGGTGCGCCCGGTCGCGGTGGTGGCCAAGTGACCGCCGCCGCCCCCGCCGCCCGCCACGACCTCACCGGTACCGTGGTCGGTCGGCTCGCCGCGCTCGCCGCGGATACCCGCGCCACCGGGCTCACCGCCGAACTCCGCAAGGACGTTGCGCGCCGCGTCCTCGATGTATTCGGCAACTCCCTCGCCGCCCAGGGACAGCCGTCGGCCCGGGCCGTCACGGCCGTGGCACGCGGCTGGGCCGGCGCCGCCGCGGCCACCGGTATCGGCACCGGGGAACGGTTCCCCGCCGCCACCGCCGCGCTGGTGAATGGCACTCTCGCGCATTCGATGGACTCCGACGACACCCATCTGCCGTCGGTACTGCATCCGTCGGCATCCGTGGTCCCGGCCGCTCTCGCGGTCGGTGAGGCCACCGGCGCGTCCGGCGCCGCGGTCCTGGACGCGGCGGGCGTGGGTATCGAGATCGCGGTGCGCCTGGGCATGGGCGGCTACGACGAAGAGCTGGGTAATTCCGAATTCTTCGAACGCGGCCAGCACGCGACGTCCATCTGCGGCGCCGTCGGCTCCGCCGCCGCGGCGGCCATGCTCTACGACCTCGACACCGAAGGTATCGCGGACGCGATGGGTATCGCCGCCAGCTTCGGTGCCGGACTGCTGGAGGCCAACCGGACCGGCGGCACGGTGAAGCGCGCGCACTGCGGGTGGGCCGCGCATTCGGGGGTCACCGCGGCGGAATTCGCCCGGCACGGGCTCACCGGACCGCCCACCGTGATCGAGGGCCGGTTCGGATTCCTGCACGCCTTCTGCGGGGACCGCGCGGATACGGCCAAGGTCGTGGACCGGCTGGGCGAGCACTGGGAACTACCCGGGATCTTCTTCAAGCCGTACCCGTGCAACCACTTCACCCACGCCGGTATCGATGCCGCCCGCGCGCTGCGAGCGGACGGCGTCGATCCGGACGCGATCGTGGAGATCGACCTCGGCGTGCCGACACCGGTGCTGCGCACCATTGCCGAACCGCCCGCCGCCAAGGCTGCCCCGGAGTCGGGCTATCACGCGGCCTTCTCCGGGCCGTTCACGGTGGCCCGGTCGCTGCTGGGCGGTTCCGGCCTGGGTGTGGGCCATGCCGACTTCACCGACGAAGCGGCGCGCGATCCGCGCACGCTGGAGTTGGCCGCGCTCGTGGTCGCCCACGCCGACGCCCGCTGCGACGAGATCTACCCGCATCAGTTCCCGGCCGTGCTGCGGGTGCGCACCCGTGACGGGCAGTGGCACGAGGCGCGTATCGACCACAACCGCGGCGGCCCGGCGAACCCGCTCTCCGACGACGAACTCACACTGAAGTTCGATCTGAACGTGGAAGGCCACCTCTCCGCGGTGCAGGCGGGGACGGTCGCCGAGCGCGCGCTCGCCCTGCCGTCGGCCGGATCGCTGGACGGTCTCATGTCACTCGTCCGGGGCTGATCCTTCCCGATCCGGCGACGCGCGATCGGGTCGCGTCGTGAACCGGGCCGCCGGTCTTCGTCGCAGGAAAACGGAAGAGCCCTCGAACGTGGGTTCGCGCGGTCGTCGTAATCCTCGATACGAGAGGACTACGACGACCGTGCCGTTTCCGGGAGATGTCGACGGGTGCGCGCGCCGGGGCGAGATCGTCGCCGAGTACCGGCCGGGCCCGCCTGCGGCATCAGAACGTCGATCACGATGGTTCGACGACCATGTTGTCCCAGCCGCTGTCCTCGCGCGGAGGCCTGACCGGTGTCGGTTCCTCTGGCCGGAAGTTCGGGTTGGGGATGAAGCCCTTGTCGGGGTCGTGCCGATCGATCAGCACGCCCTCGACCTTGTCCGCCGGTATCCCACCATCGACCACCACGAGCTGCTCTCGGGCTCCCTTGCCGTCCTCTCCTCGATCGTGAGCGTTCCGCGTATCTCGGACCACGAACGTTTCGCCGTCGTCACCGAGTGGGAAGCGGGCGGCCTGAGCCGGGGCTCGCGAAGTACATACCCGGTCATCCGCGCCCGGACCGTCGTGACCGGTCCACGACCACGTCGGTTCGTCGATCGTGCTGCGTGGTCGGAAGCCTTCCTCGAAGATCGTTTCCTTGGGCCGGGAGTCGCCCCGGTAGAGCCTCCCGAAATGCGGCTCGCGACTTCTTGTCTCGGCCGGGAAATCGAGCTCGCCGTCCAGCTCGCGGGCCTGGCGTTCCATATCGTCCTGCCACTTCCACATGGCCTGGGAGAAGTCCCGCCCCGCTATCCCCTGTTCGTGGAGATGGTCTCGCTTGGCGGCTATCGCGCGCCCCCACGCGCGATTGATGGTCCAATCAGACCCTTCCGATGTCAGTGGGCCGATATGTTCCGGCAACTCGTTGTGCTCCACGTACTTGTAGAAGTCGTGGAACTTGATCCGGCCACTGTCCAGCCCCGAACGCAGCGTGTAGGGGTCGCTGCTTTCGTTCCATGCGCGCAGGCCGGAGTAGAAATCGGTATCGGCGGCGATCCCACCGATGAGGTCCGAGCCCTGCTCGTCTGCCCGGGGCAGGGTGCCGCCGTGCCCTGGCAGACCGCTGCTGACATTCCTGATATCGCGATCGAGACAGTCGCCGACCATCTTGCCCGAGTACATGATCCGGTGCCCGATATCCACGAATGTGTCGGCGATTCTGCGGTACACACGCTCATTATGGCAATCCCCGCCCGGGGCCGGGACCGCTTCGACTGCCCGGTGCCCGGCAGGTCGGCGTATCAGCGGTCGAGGAACTCCAGCAGGTCGGCGTTGAACTTCTCCTTGTCCCCCGGGACGAGGGCGATGCCGTGCGAGCCGCCCTCATACACCTTCAAGGTCGAATCCGGAATGATCTCGGCGGTTTTACGCCCGGTCGCATCGATCGGCACCACTTGATCGTCGTCCCCGTGCACGATCAGCGTGGGGATATCGAACTTCTTCAGATCCTCGGTGAAATCGGTGTACGCGAACGCGTCCACGCATTTCACTCCGGCCTGGATGCTCTCCTGCATACCCATGAACCAGAACGCGTCGCGATTTCCCTGGGTCACTTTGTTGCCCGGGCGATTCGCGCTGAAGAAACCTTCCGATGTGTCCTTCCAGAATTGCGAACGCTCGGCGAGGATCCCGGATTTGATCTGGTCGAAAACCTCGTCCGGCACACCTTCGGGGTTGCTCTCGGTCCTGCTCATCAGCGGCGGGATGGCCGAGAGCAGTACCGCGGAATGTACTCGCCCGGTGCCGTGCCGGCCGATATAGCGGGCGAGCTCACCGCCACCCATACTGTGTGCCACCAGCGTCGCGTCCTGGACATCGAGGCTCGTCAGCAGATCGTTCAGGTCGTCGGCGAAGGTATCGAAATCGTAACCGTCCCACGGCTGATCCGAGCGGCCGTGCCCGCGCCGGTCGTGGGCGATACCGCGGTACCCGTTGTCGGCGACGAATTTCATCTGGTCTTCCCAGGCGTCGGCGTTCAACGGCCAGCCGTGGATGAATACGACCGGGCGGCCACTACCCCAATCCTTGTAGAAGATGTTCACTTTGTCGCGTGTCGTGCACACAGGCATGGCGGAGCCTCCTTCTGTGCGTGATTCGCCGACCGGGAGCGGGCCGTGACAACGAGACGCCGTCCGAAATGCTACCGACGAAACGGTGTGGAAAAGGGGCTGTATCACTCCGTTACGAAATCCATGCGCGTCCGGAATCGGCACCGATACCCACGTAGCCGATCGGTCCGCGGCCGCTGTTTCCGTACGGCCCAGCCTACCCGGCCCCGGTAGCCTCGGGGTCGGGAGACAACCCGACGACGAGGAGTCAAACAAGATGAGCCGACCAGTTCGGATCGGAGTCCAACTCCAGCCCCAGCACGCGCCCGATTACGGACTCATCCGCGACGCCGTATTGCGGGCCGAGGACGCGGGTGTGGACATCGTCTTCAACTGGGACCACTTCTTCCCGCTGTCCGGGGACCCCGACGGCGCGCACTACGAATGCTGGACCATGCTCGGCGCCTTCGCCGAACAGACCGAACGGGTGGAGATCGGCGCGCTGGTCACCGGCGGCGGCTACCGCAATCCGGATCTACTCGCCGATATGGCCCGCACCGTGGACCGGATCAGTGGCGGCCGGCTCATCCTCGGTATCGGATCGGGGTGGTTCGAGCGCGACTACGACGAGTACGGGTACGACTTCGGTACCGCGGGCAGCCGCCTGAACCTGCTCAAGGAATACCTGCCCCGCATCACCGGCCGGCTGGCGAAACTGAACCCGCAGCCGGTACGTGAGATCCCGGTGCTCATCGGCGGCGGCGGGGAGAAGAAAACGCTGCGCCTGGTGGCCGAGTACGCCCATATCTGGCACAGCTTCGGCGAGCTGGACGTGTTCACCCACAAGAGTCAGGTTCTCGACGAGCATTGTGCGCGGGTGGGTACCGATACCGACCGGATCGAGCGCTCGGTGTCCTGGCCGGGCACGGCGCAGGCGCCGGACTACCTGAAGGCCGGGGCCACCCTGTTCACGGTCGGCATCACCGGCCCGGACTATGAGCTGTCCCAGGTCCGCGAGGCCATTGCCTGGCGCGACGAGATCAACCCGGCACCGGTCAGCGGTATCGCCTGACCACCGGCACGGAAAACGGGTCCGGTCTGCCGTCGCAGACCGGACCCGTGGGGTTTCGTATGCCGAGCGGATCGGGTCACCGACCCGTGTTCACCGATCCGTCGAGGGGAGGGGAGTTCAGTTCGCCGACTGAACCTGCTGACGCGGCGCCCACTGCGTGGTGCCGGGGGCAGCGACCAGGGTGTTGATCAGGTCGATGCCCGCGATGATCAGCGTCGGTCCGCCGACGACGAGGGTCCCGATGATGCCGCCGAGAGCGGCCGCGGTGACGATTCCAGGTATGCCGGTCACCGGCCCACCGGCCCACGCGGCCAGTCCGACGACCGCGCCGAGTGCGGTACCGACGAAGCCGCCGATGGCGGTGGCGAGACCGAGCTGGGAGGTGAAGTTGTCCTGGGCCGCGAGGTTCTCCTGCGGTGAGGCCACCGGCTGTGCGGCGGGCCGGGCCGCGGCGACATCCTTGACCGCCGTCAGCTCGAGCACCCGGCCCTCGTCGCGCACCGCGTGCGGGAGCGGGTACTCGGTGGCACCCTCGCGGACCGCGAGCGGCAATGCCATCACGGTGGCGCCCGACTTGTCCAGGATCTCGACTGTTTCGCCGTCGATCTCGAATGTCCCGTTGGTGAGAGTGGTGACCACCCTGTTACCGATGAGCTCGGCGTGGTAGCCGATCTCGGGGGTCGCGGGTTCCGCGTGCACGACTGCCGCGCCCACAGTGGTGGTGGCGAGCAGCGGCACTACCGCCGCAACGATCTTGCGGATCATCATGAGGTCTTGTGTCCGATCTTCATCACGGTGTTGCCAGTGGATTAACCAGCCAGAACTTCGCGCAGCTATCGACCGCCGGGCATAAACGCTGCCGCCCGGCGGTTTCGAACCACATCGACGTTACGCGGTTGGTATCCGAAAGACATGAAAACCGTGCCAGAAATTCCCCAAATCTGTTTGAAGATAGGATGATTCGGGTATTTATAAAGTTTCGCTATAGCGGGGAAAGCGGAAAAGCTCCCGCGAATCGCCGTCTCGTCGGGGCTCGGCACATCAGTGGCTACCTGCATTGATGCGCACTTGGTAATGTATTTCAGTGCGTAGTTCCAGGTGACCGTTTCGAGCCGAGCAACCGCTCCGAGAAAAGAGGGAACACCGATGACAACGGCACACGATCAGCATACCGACCACACGCATGTACACGGGCCGGACTGCGGTCATGTCGCGGTCCCGCACGGTGATCACGTCGACTATGTCCACGACGGACACCTGCACCGAGCGCACGAGGGGCACTTCGACGAGTGTGAAACCCACGGGCACACCGAGGTCACCGCGCACAACCATGTCCACGGTGAGGGCTGCGGGCATGTCGCGGTGCCGCACGGTGATCACGTCGACTACATCCACGACGGGCACCGGCACGCCGCCCACGACGGACACTACGACGAGCACTGACCACGCGTTCGCGGCCGGGATCGGCGGGCGCGGGTGCGCGCCCGCCGATCCCGGGGGTCGGAGCCGCCGGACGACTTCGTCCCGCACGTCGCGGATCGCGACCGAGCTGCCACGGCCGGCCGTAACGCCACTTCGCCGATACACCGCGTGGAACCGGGGGCCAGGGGCGCAGGACCAGCCGATCGGGCCGGCGAGCAGCCGCGTTCACCAGGGGCGCAGCACGATCTCGGTGGGATGGGCGTCGCGCGGGGTATCGATCGCGGTCCGGATGGCGCGAGCGACCGTCTCCGGACGCAGGAACTGGTCCGGTTCGTAGGCCCGGCCCTCTCCGGCGATGATCGCGCGCTGCATATCGGTATCGATACGGCCCGGATGAATCGAGGTCACCCGCAGCGTCGGCTCCTCCAGCCGCAGGGCATCGCCGAACGCCCGCAGACCGAACTTGCTGGCCGCGTACGAGGCCCAGCCGGCATTGGCACGCAGACCCGCCCCCGAATTGACGAGCACCACATGGCCGCCCGCCGCCCGCAGGGCCGGCAGCAGCAGGCGGGTCAGTTCCGCGACGGCGATCAGGTTGGCCTCGAGCGTTTCGCGCCACTGCCGCACCGAGGATTCCGCGATGGTGCCCAACTCGGCGATACCCGCATTGTGGACCAGTACGTCCAGCCGGTCGATCGACTCCGTCGCGGCCGCCACCGCCGGGTAATCGGTGAGCTCCACCGGCCACCCGGTGGCCCCGGGCAACTCGGCCAGGATCGATTCCAGACCGGCCGGGGTGCGCGCGCCGAGCAGCAGCCGGTGGTCCGCCGCCAGCTCCCGGGCGACCGCCGCGCCCAGCCCACGTCCGGCGCCGGTGACCAGCGCTACCCGCCGCTCGCCGGGTGCCCGGTCGGCTTCCTGCTGCATATCGCCACTCCTCGTATCGTCACCCCGCCGCGCCACCGGTCCACTGCGTGGCCGGGCGGTCCGCCGGACAGCGTGCCACACCGCACCACGGCCGCGGGCGCTGCGCGAGGGCGAGTTCGTGTAGCGCATACGAAATATGCCGCACACCGGAGCGAAACCGTAGCTCGGTAGATATTGCGATCACACGCACCGAGGAAGCGTGCACCCGGCCCGAACCAGCAAGATATAGAGATGGCACACCCAGGTTTCACTCCCACGCAGCTCGCCGCCCGCGCGGCCTATCTGCTGCGCGGCAACGATTTGGGAACCATGACCAGCGCCGCGCCCCGCCTTTATCCGCATATGTGGAGCTGGGACGCGGCGTTCGTCGCGGTGGGGCTGGCGCCGCTGAGCGTGGAACGCGCGGTGATCGAGCTCGACACCCTGCTCTCTGCGCAGTGGAAGAACGGCATGATCCCCCATATCGTCTTCGCCAACGGAGTGGACGGTTACTTCCCCGGCCCGGCCCGCTGGGAATGCCGGCTGCTGGCCGCCAACGCGCCCGACGGTCCGGATACCTCCGGGATCACCCAGCCGCCGGTCCACGCCATCGCCGTCCAGCGGATCCTGGACCACTCGCGCCGGCACGGTCGCAGCACCCGCGCGGTCGCCGAAGAATTCCTCAATCGGCGCTGGGCCGATCTGGTGCGCTGGCATCGCTGGCTGGCGCACGCCCGCGACCCCCTGGGCAGCGGGCGCATCACGCTCTACCACGGCTGGGAATCGGGGATGGACAACTCTCCGCGCTGGGACCGGGCCTACGAGCACGTGGTGCCCGGGGATCTGCCGCCCTACCGGCGCGAGGACGTTCTCGTCGTCGCCGACCCCACCCAGCGGCCCACCGACCGCGAATACGACAGGTATCTGTGGCTGGTGGAGCAGATGCGCCGCGCCCGCTACGACGACGACGCCCTCAGTTCGACGATGGACTTCGCGGTCGAGGACGTGTTCGTCACCGCGATCTTCGCCCTGGCCTGTGAGGTCCTCGGACAGATAGGTGAGGAATACCACCAGGCCAAATCCGATATCCGCGAACTCTTCGGCTGGGCCGACCGGTTCCGCGCCGGGGTGATCGCCACCACCGATGCCCGCACCGGTGCGGCGCGCGACTACGACACCCGCCTGGAGCGCTGGATCACCACCGAGACCCTGGCCATGTTCGCGCCGCTGATCAGCGGCGGCCTGCCGCGGGCCACCGAACGCAACCTACTGCGCCTGTTCGAGGGCCCCCGCTTCTGCGGCCACCCGGACCTGCGATACGCGCTACCGCCCTCCACCTCGCCGGTGTCCAAGGATTTCCGGCCGCGCGAATACTGGCGCGGCCCGGTGTGGCCGGTGATGAGCTGGCTGTTCTCCTGGGTGTTCGCCCACCGCGGCTGGGCGGAACGCTCGTTCATGCTGCGGGCCGAAGCGCTGCGCCAGGCCAGCGACGGCAGTTTCGCCGAATACTACGAACCGTTCACCGGGGAACCGCTGGGCAGTATGCAGCAGTCGTGGACGGCCGCGTCGGTACTGGATTGGCTGGGCTGACCGGATCAGACCGGTTGGGAACCGGCCGCCGGTTCGCACATCTCCTTGAGCGAGCAGCCGCCACAGGACCCTCCGCAACCTTCGGCCGGTTCCGGCGGCGGTGCGATCGCCGCGGCCGCCCGGGCACCGGCGTTCGCCCCCGCACCGAGGGTGAACAGTGCGATGACCAGCACACCCACCGCCACCAAGACGCCGGTGAAGCCGCCGGCGGCCATGACCACCAGGCCGCCCGCGGACAGCAACGCGGCAGAGATGATCAGGGTGGGCGCGGCCACCCGGTTGGCGGCCCGGAACGCGGTCTCGTCCCGCAGCGCGGCCTCGGTGTGGACACCGATATAGCGGTTGCCGGGCAGACGGCCGATGAGGCCGAGCACACCCGTCGTCAGGGCCACCACGGCCAGGACGAACAGGAGAATTGCGACAACGAACACCAGACGAGCCTAGCTGTGTTATTTGGCCCCGCCTGCGGCGGGCCCCGACCACTGAGGTAGACCGTCCGGAACAGACGGAAGGTGCAGGCTGTCGTGCGCCTCGACCAGCGTGGGTGGGTTCACGTCACTGTAAGTGCTCAATGGTCGCCGATCCATGGACGGACGACCGCACACGCTCAGTCGCTGCGCTTCTTCGCTCCGTCGGTCCAGAATCGGGGGCAGGCCCCGACCATGGAGATAAACCGTCCGAGGGCTCGCCTCCCTACCTTTTTGGGCTTGTCAAGCCGCAAGTCTTAGGCTGTCGAGACGGATTTTTCCACCAGCAGCTAGAGAAGGCAGGACCGTGCAGGACTCCCGCGCAACCGAGACGGCCGGGCAGAGCTCGGTAGACCACGGCGCACCCCAGGGTCGCTCCGGTGATACGCCCGCCCATCGGTACACCGCCGAGCTCGCCGGGGAGATCGAGCGCCGGTGGCAGCAGCGGTGGAACGAGCGCGGCACCTTCTTCGCCCCGAACCCGGTCGGTCCGCTGGCCGGCGAGGTCCCGGCCGACAAGCTGTTCGTCCAGGACATGTTCCCGTACCCGTCGGGGGCGGGGCTGCACGTGGGCCATCCGCTCGGCTATATCGCCACCGATGTGTTCGCCCGCTACCACCGGATGCACGGCCGCAATGTGCTGCACGCGCTGGGGTACGACGCGTTCGGTCTGCCCGCCGAGCAGTACGCGGTGCAGACGGGGGCGCATCCGCGCGACACCACCGAATCCAATATCGCCACCATGCAGCGGCAGCTGGACCGGCTGGGCCTGGGGCACGACCGGCGGCGTTCGTTCGCGACCACCGACCCCGAGTACTACCGGTGGACCCAGTGGATCTTCCTGCGCATCTACAACGCCTGGTACGACCAGGAGGCCGGCCGCGCCCGTCCGATCGCGGAGCTGGAACAGCAGTTCGCGACGGGGGCCCGGCCGGCGCCGGACGGTAAGGACTGGGCGAGTATGCCCGCCGCCGAACGCAATGCCGTGCTCGACTCGTACCGGCTGGTCTACCAGACCGATTCGGTGGTGAACTGGTGCCCGGGGCTGGGCACGGTGCTGTCCAACGAGGAGGTCACCGCCGACGGCCGCAGCGAACGCGGCAACTTCCCGGTGTTCCGTAAACGCCTGTGGCAGTGGATGATGCGGATCACCGCCTACTCCGATCGGTTGATCGACGATCTGGACCGGGTGGACTGGCCGGAGAACGTCAAGGCCATGCAGCGCAACTGGATCGGCCGCTCGCGCGGCGCGCGGGTCGAGTTCGCGACCGCGGCCGGTGATGTGGAGGTCTTCACCACGCGCCCCGACACCCTGTTCGGCGCGACCTATATGGTGCTGGCCCCCGAACACGGGACGGTGGACCGGTTGGTCGCCGCCGCTTGGCCGGAGGGCACCGATCCGCGCTGGACCGCCGGTAGTGCCACACCGGCCGAGGCGGTGGCGGCCTACCGCAAATCCATTGCCGCGAAATCGGATCTGGAACGCCAGGAGAACAAGGAGAAGACCGGCGTCTTCCTGGGGGCCTACGCCACCAACCCGGTCAACGGCGCGCAGATCCCGATCTTCATCGCCGACTACGTGCTGAGCGGCTACGGCACCGGCGCGATCATGGCGGTGCCCGGCCAGGATCAGCGCGACTGGGATTTCGCGACCGCCTTCGGCCTGCCGATCATCCGGACCGTGCAACCGCCCGCGGATTTCGACGGCGAGGCCTACGCGGGTGACGGGCCGGCGATCAACTCCGAGTATCTGGACGGCCTGAACATCGCCGACGCCAAGGCCACCGTGATCGCCCGGCTGGAAGCCGACGGCCACGGCGCGGGCACCGTCCAGTACAAGCTGCGGGACTGGCTGTTCGCGCGGCAGCGGTACTGGGGTGAACCGTTCCCGATCGTCTACGACGAGGACGGCGCGCCGCACGCGCTGCCGGAGTCCATGCTGCCGGTGCGGCTGCCCGAACTGGACGATTTCGCGCCGGTCACCTTCGATCCCGACGACGCGAACTCCGAACCGTCCCCGCCGCTGGCCAAGGCCACCGACTGGGTGGAGGTCGAGCTGGATCTGGGCGACGGTCCGCGCAGGTACCGCCGGGACACCAATGTGATGCCCAACTGGGCGGGTAGCTCGTGGTATCAGCTGCGCTACGCCGACCCGACCAATTCCGCGGAGTTCTGCGCGAAGGAGAACGAGACGTACTGGCTGGGCCCGCGGCCCGCCGAGCACGGCGCCGACGATCCGGGCGGTGTCGACCTGTACGTCGGTGGGGTGGAGCACGCGGTACTGCATCTGCTGTACGCGCGGTTCTGGCAGAAGGTCCTGTTCGATCTGGGTGAGGTGAGCGGTAGCGAACCGTATCGCCGGCTGTTCAACCAGGGCTACATCCAGGCATTCGCCTATACCGACGCGCGTGGCGCCTACGTGCCCGCCGCCGAGGTGACCGAACGCGACGGCCGGTTCTACTGGACCGACGCCACGGGCACCGAGGTCGAGGTGAACCAGGAGTACGGCAAGATCGGAAAATCGCTGAAGAACGCGATCGCCCCCGACGAGATCTGCGATCTGTACGGTGCCGACACCTTCCGCTTCTACGAGATGGCGATGGGCCCGCTGGACACCTCCCGGCCGTGGGCGACCAAGGACGTCATCGGCGCGCACCGGTTCCTGCAGCGGGTGTGGCGGCTGGTGGTGGACGAGGAAACAGGCGCGACCCGGGTCACCGAGGACAATCCCGCCGATGAGACGCTGCGCCTGCTGCACCGGACCATCGCCGGCGTCGACGAGGACCTGGCGGCGATGCGCGACAACACCGCGGGCGCCAAACTGATCGAACTGACCAACCATCTGACCAAGGCCTACCCCGGTGGCGCACCGCGTTCGGCGGTGGAACCGGTGGTGCTCATGCTGGCACCGCTGGCCCCGCATATGACCGAGGAACTGTGGGAGCGGCTGGGGCACACCCGCTCACTGGCCCACGGGCCGTTCCCGGTTGCCGACCCGGCGCTGCTCACCGCGGAGACGGTGGAGTACCCGATCCAGGTCAACGGGAAGGTCCGCAGCCGGATCCAGGTCGATCCGGAGGCCGACCGGGCCGCGATCGAGGCGGCCGCGCTGGCCGACGAAAAGATCGCCGCCCTGCTCGACGGCAAGGCCCCGCGCAAACTGATCGTGGTCCCGGGACGCTTGGTCAACATAGTGGCGTAGCGGTGACGGTCGACACGGTGGCCTGCGTTTTCCCGGGTCTCCGTGTTGGCCGGTCGTTAATCCTTCGGTCTCCTGAGACTTGCCTGGGTGGGCTAGCGTGCGTGCGTTCAGCCCGGAACAGGAGTCCACTGTGAAACCTCTAGCGCTCTTTGTCGCCCACGAACCCGCGGGGTCGCGGGCTCGCGTCACCTGTCAGTACAAATGCGGAAATGCCTGCTTCCACGAGGTACCCAACACCTCGTCGAACACCTACTTCGGGGATATCGTCGCGGGGATCTCCCGGCGGCGCCTGCTGCAGGGCAGTGCGGCCGCGGTGGTCGCGATCGGCGCGGCGAGCGCGCTCGCCGCCTGCGGCGACGGGACCGAGGTCGGCCCGGCCGCGAACTCCGAGGGCACGGGGACCGGGTTCGCGCCGGTCGCGCCGAACAGCGAGGACGCGCTCGTCATCCCGGAGGGGTACGAGCAGGGCGTCGTCATCCGCTGGGGTGATCCGCTGTTCGAGGACGCGCCGGAGTTCGATTTCTTCGGCCAGACCCCGGCCGCGCAGGCCAGGCAGTTCGGTTACAACAACGATTTCGCCGGCCTGCTGCCGATCGAGGGCCAGCCGGGCAAGTACCTGCTCGTGGTGAACCACGAGTACACGACCGAACAGTTCATGTACCCCGGATACCAGCCCGAGGCGATCACCCGGGAGCAGGTCGAGATCGCGATGGCCGCCCACGGCCTGTCCGTCGTCGAGGTGCACGGCGACCCCGGGACCGGCCGGTTGAAACCCGCGTTCGGGAAGTACAACCGGCGCATCACCGCGACCACCGAGTTCCGGCTGACCGGGCCCGCGGCCGGCAGCCCGCTGCTGAAGACCTCCGCCGACCCCACCGGCACGAAGGTCCTGGGTACGGTCAACAACTGCTCCGGCGGGGTGACCCCGTGGGGCACGGTGCTGTCCGGCGAGGAGAACTTCAACGCCTACTTCGTGGGCGAATCCGCCGATCCGGTGGCGGCGGCGCGGCTGAAGCGGTACGGCATCGGCGAATCCGACGCCCCGCACTACTGGGAGAAGTTCGACAAGCGTTTCGATATCGCCGCCGAACCCAACGAATCGCACCGCTTCGGCTGGGTGGTCGAGGTAGACCCGTGGGATCCCACGTCCACCCCGGTCAAACACACCGCGCTGGGCCGGTTCAAGCACGAGGCGGCCACTATCCACGTCGCCGCCGACGGCACTGTCGTCTCCTACACCGGTGACGACGAGCGGTTCGACTACATGTACAAGTTCGTCTCCGCGCGCAAGATCGAGCCCGGTACCGGGGCCGCGAGCCGCCGGCACAATATGACCATCCTGGACGCCGGAACCCTCTACGTCGCGAAACTCACCGGCGATCACCCGGACCGGATCGACGGCTCGGGCACCGTCCCCTCCGATCAGGGTTTCACCGGCACCGGGCAGTGGATCCCGATCCTGCGCACGGCCGAGGACGGCCGCGGCGAATCGCTGGTGGACGGGATGACCGCCGAGGAGGTCGCGGTGTTCACCCGCCTCGCCGGCGACAAGGCGGGTGCCACCAAGATGGACCGCCCCGAGGATTTCGAGGCCAACCCGAAAACCGGCAAGGTCTATGTCGCGCTGACCAACAACAGCAAGCGCGGCACCGACGGCAAACCCGGGGTCGACGAGGCCAACCCGCGTAACGAGAACAAGAACGGCCAGGTGCTCGAGCTCACCGACGATCACGCGGGCACCTCGTTCACCTGGACCCTGCTGCTCGTCTGCGGTGACCCGGTCGCCGCCGACACCTATTTCGCGGGCTATGACAAAACCGAGGTCAGCCCCATCTCCTGCCCCGACAACCTCGCTTTCGATCCGTACGGCAACCTGTGGATCAGCACCGACGGCAATGCACTCGACGCCAACGACGGTCTGTTCGCGGTGGTACTCGACGGTGACCGGCGCGGTGAGACCAAACAGTTCCTGTCGGTGCCCATCGGCGCCGAGACCTGCGGCCCGGTGATCACCGAGGAGCGGGTCATGGTGTGTGTCCAGCATCCGGGTGAAACCGACGATGCCTCGGTGGAGAATCCGGCCTCGCACTGGCCGGACGGCGGAACGGCCCAGCCGCGCCCGGCCGTGGTGGCGGTCTGGAAGTCCGGGGGCGGCCGGATCGGCGTGTAGCAGGTGGGCGGCGTACTGGGCTATCCGCTGCCGGTGAGCCCGCCCATCCGGGCGAAGCGAGCGAAATCGCCCTGTGCGCCGCTGTACACATTGATATCGGTGTTGCCGTGGATACCCGGGATCGAGCCGGAGTCGGTCTGCTGCCAGAAGGTCCACGCGGGCCAGCGTCCGGGTACCTCCGGTTCGGCGCGGTCACGATAGTCGGCGATCCACAGCGGGTAGCGGTGGAACTGGTCGCTGTCGGCCATCGCGGTCTGCCAGAACCGCGGATAGGTGTAGACGATCGGCACGCGTCCGGTGAGGGCCTGCACAGTGTTGAGGTAACGGTGGGTCCAGTCGATCAGCGCGCCCGGCGCCAGACCGCCGGAATGCTCGATATCCAGTACCGGCGGCAGGTCCAGGGGCCCGTTCTGGCCGAGGACGATCGTCGCGTAGAGGGCCGCCTGCGGTTCCGGCGGGAGTTCCGGGCGGGCGTAGTGATAGGTACCGCGCGCCATCCCGGCCAACCGCATCTGCAGACTGTCCGGAACGAAGTACGGGTTGATGTAGTCCAGGCCTTCGGTGGCCTTGACCATGGCGAAACGGTGACCCGCCGCGCGGACGGCGAACCAGTCGATGAGTCGTCCGCCGCCGTGTTGCCAGGACGAGACATCCGGGCCGGTGGGTTCGGCATGCGCGGGTGCGGAAACGAACGCGAGGCCTGCCACCAGCGCGAACGTCAGCATGGTGAGGCCGGTGGACCGGCGGCGGGTCGAAATGAAGCTGCCCGGCCCCAAGCGCGAGCCGGACTTTCGCACGGTCGATCTCAATCGGGCAGTTTTCATGGACCCGACCCTAGGCACGCGGACCGGCACTACCCGGTATTGCGCCGCCGTGTCCGGAGGTGATGCGCCGCGGCCCTACCGAGGTTGGTTCAGGTGTACATCCATGTACATCTTCCGGCTACTCCGGGTGGTCGGCATTGACGGCCGAGGCCCCGCATATCCGCTCGGCGTGCAAGACCCGGGCCACCGAGGTCCCGGTCTCGCCCGGCGTAGGCGCGACGATCCGGCCTCGAATCGTCCTGGCGCGGCCGGGATCCGGTCCGGATACTGGTTTCAATACTGTGCGGAGCCGGAGGTGGGTATGCGCACTGTCGGATGGCCGGCCGCGGGATCACAGCTTCTCGCGGACGAGACCTGGGGTGTCTCCGGTCCCGCGTTCCTGCTGCTCTACATACCGATCGCGGTCGCCGCCGTGGTGATCGGATGGCGGTTACGGCACCGGATCGTGCACACGCCCGCGTCGGCGCCGCCCGGTGAACTGACCGCACCCGAACTCGGTCTGCTGACGAGCGACCGGCGGGCGGTGATGGCTTCGGTCGCGCTGTTGCGCGGGCACGATCTCATCGATGCCGGTGGTGGCCCGGTCGGATCCGCCGCCCCGACGGTCGCGCTGGATCCGTTCACCGTTGCGGTGCGCGACCGGCTCGGTGAGTCGGCGGCGGGCATCACCCTGCTGACCCATCGGCTCCGGACCGAACTGGACCGGATGCGTAAGACGCTCGTCGATCGCGGCTACCTGGCCGACGGCCGATACGCCCGGCAGTTGCGGGAGGCCGCGCTGCCGATTCTGGTCGTCGCCCTTTTCGGGGTGGCCCGGCTGGTCACCGGTCTGGTCGACGGCAAGCCGGTGCTCTTCCTCCTGCTCGCGCTGGTCGCGCTGGGTATCGCCGGATGGCGGGTGGCGGCACCGGTGCGGGTCACGCCCGCGGGCCGGGCGGCATTGGCCGAGGCCACCGTCGGCAATCGCTATCTGCGCCCGGAGAACTCGCCGTCGTACCGGACCTATGGGCCCGGGGCCGCCGGTCTGGCGGTGGCCCTGTTCGGGGTGCAGGCGCTGGTGCTGCTCGATCCCGCGCTGAACTCCGCCATGTCCGGGTACAGCGCGGAAAGTGTGTCCGGCGGCGATTCCGGTGCGGGCGACGCGGGTGGTGGCAGCGGTTGCGGTGGTGGTAGCGGTTGCGGTGGGGGTTGTGGCGGGGGCGGCTGCGGTGGCTGACCGGTGACCGGCCCGCTACCGGAAACCGCGCTCGGGATCGGCTGGCGACCGGAGATCTGCGGTGTGATCGACCGGCTGGACCGGCTCGATTTCTGTGAGGTCATCGCGGAATCGCTACGTCCGGGCGCATACGGTGGCGTCGAGGTGCCGGTAGAGCTGGCGGCACTGCGCGACCGGGGTACCGCGGTGGTACCGCACGGGATCTCGCTGTCGCTGGGCGGTGCCGAACCGGTGGACGGGCGCCGCGTCGAACATCTGGCCGCCTGCGCGCGGGCGGTATCGGCGCCGCTGGTGAGCGAGCACATCGCCTTCGTGCGGGCCGGAGGTCTCGAGGCCGGCCATCTGCTGCCGGTACCGCGTAGCCGGGAAGCACTCGACGTACTGTCCGCGAATATCACCCGGACCCGCGCCGGCTTGGATGTCCCGCTCGCGGTGGAGAACATCGCGGCGCTGTTCGACTGGCCCGATGACGAATTCAGCGAAGCGGAGTTCCTGACCGAGATCGTCGAACGCACCGGAGTGTATCTGCTGCTGGATATCGCCAATGTGTACGCGAACGCGCGCAACCGCGGCCGTGACCCGCGTACCGAGCTGCGGCGCCTGCCCACCGAGCGGATCGCCTACTGCCATATCGCCGGCGGCCACGAATCCGGCGGTCGCTACTACGACACCCATCTGCATCCGATACCCGCGGAGGTGCTCACGCTGGTCACCGAGTTCGTACACGATCACCCGGTCCCGCTCATGCTCGAGCGGGACGGTAATTACCCGCCTGGGCACGAGCTGCTCGACGAGCTGGACGCGATAGCCAACGCCGCGGCCCGGGCACCGGTCACGGCGGCTGCCCGGGCGGTATTGCGGTGACGGACGCGCCCGGATTGGCGGATCGGCAGGCGGCTCTGGTGCGTGCCCTGGTGACGGGGGAAGCGGTCCCGGCGGGTTTCGATCCGGCTGCCGTGGGCGCGGCGGCACACGCACTGCGGCACAAGCGGGCCCGGGAAGTCGCCGCCCGGCACCCCGAATTGGTGTACGCCACCGGCCCGGATTTCACCGAGCGATTCGTCGCATGGGCGCGGAACCGCCCGAAGGACGGAACCGCTACCGACGCGCTGCGTTTCGCTCGCGAGTGCGGTATCCCCTGGCCGCCGTCGCGCCCAGGTCTCCGCGCCGCGATGTCCGGGCTGTTACGGCGACTTCGCTCGCGGTGATCCGAAGTCATCGTTCCCGCCACGCGCGTGGTCCGGTGTGGCGGGCCGGTCCGTTCGCGCGGTCCGTGGTCGGTGTCAGAGCCGGACACACCGGTGCGGAAACCTGTCAATGTCTCGACTCAACGATTCACCAGACAATGAACCGCTATCCAACGGCAACATACTGACGTGTATGTCAGTGCTGCCGGCTCAGGGGAGAGGCGGCAGGCCGGGCAGCGCGAACGGCAGTTGCGGCAGCGGCAGGTGGACCGCCGGCAGCAGGCTCGGGGCCGGCGCCGGGATGTAGGGGTTGGGCGTGTTCCAGACGGCTGGGCTCTGGGTGCCGCCGCCGTGGTCCGCCCGGTCCCAATCCGCGGGCTGGTCGTAGCTGTTGTCGTTGTGTGAGTCGCGGCCGGGGTACTGGTTCCCGCCACTGTTGAGGTGGTCTTCGTAGCCGTCGTAGTTCTGCCGGTTGTGATCGACATAGCCGTACTGACCGTTGTCGTCCCAGCCAAAATCGCCGTTGCCGTTCCAGCTGTCGCTATCGCCGAAGCTGTTGCCGGAATCGTGGGAATCGCTGATCTGGGACGCCTGGCCGGGGTCGGCGAGGGCAGCGGCGGTGCCGGCCAGTGGTGCGAGGGCGATGACCGCGATCGCGGCGATTCGCGCGGCGAGGCGGCGGGTGCGCTGTGCGGGGTTCGGGTTCATCGGCGGGTCCTCACTCGGTCGCGCCCCTCGCGTGGAATCCGGGGCGGTCGCACTCGTTGGAGTGCTTTATCGGAACAACACCTACCGTACCGCTATGTAACGGTACGTTCAATAGGCAATCGTCAAGGGGAGTGATCGCCCCCCGGTGTCGGTCTTCACGGTGGTCGATAACCTCGAAGAATTGCGGGGCCGGATTCGGGACCGGCTTTACCGGCGGGTCGCCGGGACCGCCGATTGTCCGCCCGTAGAAGAACTCGACATCTGAACCGTCGCAACCAAAACGGCCCTGACCAATACCGAAGCGCCGCACCGCGACAAGGGGGCGGGTGTCGAGACCTGGTTGTCGGTCGTGTGCGGGCTGATCGCAGCGAACCGGAGAGCGCCGGCGAACTGTCGGCTGCGGCCCGGCCTCCACCGGCACCATGCCGACGGGGGATGCGAGCCGGGCGCGCACAGGGCGGGCGGTGCCCCCGTCGGGGTGGGTCCGGGCAAGTGGAAGGGGAGTTCTACCCGGCGCTGCGCTCGATGGCCGAAAGCAAGGTTTCGGCGGCGTCGCGCGCGTGGCGTGCCGCCCGGGGGTCCTCGTGGATGGCCGCGGTGACCATGGCGCCATTGGCGAGAATCATGAGCTGATCGGCCACGCCGGCGGGAAACGAGCCTGCGGCGACGAGTTCGGCCAGATAGTCGCGCACGGCGAGTTTGTGGCGCCGCGCGATACGAGCGACGTCGTCGGAGGTGCCGCCCAATTCCCCGATCGTATTGATGAACAGGCAGCCCCGGAAATCGGGTTGAGCGAACCAGTCGAGCAAGTAGTCGAATACGGCGAGGATCCGTTCTTGTGGCGTCCCGGCCCGTGCGTCCACGTATTCGGCGATCGCACCGCGCACATCGCGGTCGCGCTGCTCCAACACCGCGCACACCAGATCGGCTTTGGAAGGGAAATGGCGGTAGAGCCGCTTAAGCGACACGTTTGCGGCATCGCGGATGTCGTCCATTCCGACCGCTTGCACACCTCGGTCGTTGAACAGCCGATCGGCCGCGGCGACCACCTGTAGCGCCTCGGGTCCATCCGGCACCGCGACCTCCTTGCGTTGAGAACCTCCGTTCTCCTAGACTACCGGTACCGGTGAGAACGTCCGTTCTCTCGGTTCGACCGGCACGACATCGGTCTGAGCAGACCCGCCCAGTTCCAGGAGTCGCGCCCGGGTGCCCCCGACCGCAGGCCGGGGTCGCCCCTCTCGAGGAGCAGAAAATGAGTGGAAACACCGCGAGCAAGACCGCCGTTCTCGTGCTGAGCGACCCCAACGGCGGCGACGAAGCACTCGGCCGCGTATTCAACGCTCTCGCCGCCGCCTACGATTTCGATCAGGCCGGTGACGAGGTCCGGCTGCAATTCCAGGGCGCGGGAACCCGCTGGCCCGAACTCCTGAACTCACCCGGACACCCCGCCTACGACGTCTACCAGGCAGTGCGGCACACGGTCGCCGGGATCTCGTGTGGATGCGGCGATCTGTTCGGCGGCAAGGAGGGCGCCCAGGCCTCCGGCCTGGAGTTGATCAAGGACAACCCGCTGCCGGGTACCTCGGGGGTGGCAAGCGTACGCACCCTCGTCGATAACGGGTACTCCATCCTGTCCTTCTGACCATGGAACATTTCTTCGCGCTCACATTCGGCGCGGACGAGCAGGCGCATCAGCGCCGGCGAGGTTCGTTCGACCGTTACGATGCGCTTTCCGCCGCGCCCGTGCCGACCGGCATGGGCGCGGCGGAAGCCGAGTTCCTCCAGCGCCGCGACAGTTTCTATCTCGCCTCCACCGGCAGCAACGGCTGGCCCTACGTGCAACACCGCGGCGGGCCGGCGGGTTTTGTGAAAGTGACCGGCCCGACGCAGTTGGTGTGGGCCGAGAGCACCGGCAACCGTCAGTACATCACCGCAGGTCACCTCGACCACGACGACCGGGTCGCGGTCATCGCCGTGGACTACCCGAACCGGAAACGGCTCAAGCTTCTCGGTCATGCGCGGTTCGATCCGGAGCCCGCTCCCGAAACGCTCGAACAGCTCGGAATAAGCGGCCGTCTCGAAGGCCTGCTGACGGTCGAGGTCGTCGCGTTCGACTGGAACTGTCCCAAGTTCATCACTCCACGCTTCACCGCAGAAGAATTGCGGGCTGCCACCGAACCACTGAGGGAACGTATCCGCCACCTCGAGACCGCGCTGGCGGACAACGGAATTCCCGTCCCGCTCTCCCCGTGACCGAGTCGACCGGACGAATACCTCGCGCCCTGCTCTCGCGACAACGATCGAGGGTCATCGAGAAGCGTCCGCCGAGAACGCCCCACCCCTATGAGAGGTTGCCATGACCGACGCCCGACCACCGTATCCGCCCTTCACCGCAGACACCGCGCTCCGTAAGGTCCAGGCCGCCGAGGACGCGTGGAACACCCGTGACCCACAGCGCGTGGCCCTCGCCTACACACCGGACTCGGAGTGGCGGAATCGCGATCAATTCGTCACCGGGCGCGACGAGATCGTCGCGTTCCTGACCGCCAAGTGGGAGCGCGAGCTGGACTACGCACTCCGCAAGAGCCTGTGGAGTTTCCACGACAACCGTATCGCGGTCCGTTTCCAGTACGAATGGCATGACACCAGCGGACAGTGGTGGCGCAGCTATGGCAACGAGCTGTGGGAGTTCGACGATCGTGGCCTGATGCGACGCCGGGAAGCGAGCATCAACGACGTCGCGATTCGCGACTCCGAACGCAGAATCCGTGGGCCGCGGACCGAGCAGGAACACGGAGTGGACATTCCGCTCCACTAGTCGGTGTCTCGGAGTGGTGAGGGCGGGCCCCAGGCCTAGTTGCGTTCGACCTCGATCGGATGGGTGGCCAGCAGCGACAGCGGCAGTGGCTGCCGGCGCAGCACCTCCGCCCACATATCGGTGCGCCGCCCGGCGATCGGGTCACTGGGCAGGGCCGATACGACGATCCAGTCGTCGTTGGCCAGTTCGCTGTCCAATTGGCCGAATGTCCAGCCCGCGTACCCGGCGAAGATCCGGACACCCTCGACCAGTGGGCCTATCCGGTCCGGTTCGGCGTCCAGATCGACCAGCACCACCCGGCCGTCCACCCGGCGCAGCCCCGGCGCCCCGTCGATCGACGCGCCCACCCGCAAAGTGCCCAGGCACAGCGCGGCGTCCCGTTTGACGGGCCCGCCCACGAACAGGGTGTGTGGCCGTGCCGACAGCTCCGCCCACTGCGGTAACACATCGTGCACCGGGGTATCGCTGGGCCGGTTCAGCACCACGCCGAGCGTTCCCGCGTCGTTGTGCTCGATGATGTAGACCACCGTGCGGCGGAACGTGGGCTCGGCCAGGTCGGTCGAGGAAACCAGTAGTGTCCCGGCACGCACCGTCTGCTCACCCTGCCGGTTACCGCGACGACCAGGTTCGGGCTCGTGCCCGTCACCGCGGCCGCCCCGGGTCTTGCGATCATCGGGGTCATCTGCCTGCGCCACCTGGCCATCATCGCAGTTATTGCCCGACTGTGCCGCTCTGATCAACTGTTCACTTCGCGCGAAGTTCGCCCGGCCGCCGTTTTCGCGCCATCTGGACATACCGCGACAGCCTCGTAAAGTCAGCCGTATGCGTCCCCCCGAGGTGCTCCTGGACAACAGCGACGATGTGTACGCTTTCTATCGCGTACACCGGCAGAACCGCCTGCAGGCGATGGGCGCCTACGCTCTGCTGGGGCGGCGCTACCGGCCGCGGGTCGGCTACGCGACCGGGGCGCGTGAGGCGATCGGTGCCCTCATCCGCTCCCGTACCCCGCTGCTGATCGCGGTGAACCACCTGTCCCGGCTGGACCCCTATACCCTCGCGGCCGCCGCCTGGCGCAGCGAACTACGGCCTATCATCGGCCGCACCCGGGTCCTGGCCAAGGATGAACTGTTCGAGGGGGCCAAATTGCGCCGCCGCATCGACATGATGGGCGGTATCCCCGTGTTCCGCGGCAGCGACCACGGGCTGCGGGCGGTGAACGCGGCCGGGCAGCAGATGATGGATATCTGCGCCGAACGCCTGTCCGGCGGTGACAGCCTGGCGATCTTCCCGGAGGGCACCTGCAACGACGTCGACCCGGCACAGGTGCAGGCGATCGGTACGGGCATCGGACATATCGCGTTCCGGACAGGCAAACTCGGCGCCCGGCCCGCCCTGGTCTGTCTCGGCCTGAGTTACGGCCCGCGCGCCGACCCCGCGGTCGAGCCGACCAAGGAACAGGCGAAAGCCGCGAGCTTCCACTTCGGAATGCCGCGAACCGAACTCCCGACCCGACCGGCGGAGATCGCCCGCCTGGTCCGCACCGACCTGCAGCAGGCCCTCGACGCCGCCGTAGCCGCCTACTGAGATCACGTCCGCGGCGCTGTGGGGCGTGCTGTGGGCGGTGTTCCTCCGCGAAAAGTCCCCCTTCCCGCGGCGCCGGTCCATCGACCTCTTGCACAGGCAACAGCGCGCCCCCTACAGAGGCAGTGGTGGAGGCCGTTCCGGAGGGGATTCACCTCGGTGACGCTGGACGGCCGGCTTTCCCGAGCAAGTGTGCGCGCGGCGCACTCGGCCCCCGCGGGATCTGGGGAAGGGCGTTCTCGAGGAAGATCCACCTCACACGCGCTGAACGGTCCCTCTTCCGAGCGGATGTGTACGCGGCGAAGGTGCGTGCGGCCTGTGCGCCGCCTCTCCGAAAAGGAGACCCGGACCCGCGTAGCGTGTTTCGCGGAGGAGTCCGCCTCTTCAGGCGCTGGATTGTCGCAATCCCGTATAGGTAGCTGCGCGGCCCTGTGCGGGGATGTTTCGCGGAGGAGTCCGCCTCTTCAGGCGCTGGATTGTCGCAATCCCGTATAGGTAGCCGCGCGGCCTATTGCGGCAACCCCAGCCGATCCCGGGCCCAGTGCGGCACCAGCGACAGATACTGCGGGCTGCTCTCGATGAAGTGCTGTACCATCCGGCACATCGGCAGCACACCCAGCCCTTCGGCGCGGGTAGCATCCAGGGCGGCCGCTACGAGGGCCCGGGCACAACCCCGGCCGTCGAAGCGCGGGTCGACCTCGGTGTGCACGAATGCGCGCTCGCCGGCGGTGTCCTGATATTCGGTGTATCCCGCGACCTCGCCCCCGACCGTGATCTCGAAGCGTTCCAGTGCGGTGTTGTTGCGGACCTCCGTCGGCATGGCTCGACGTTACTCGTTCGGCGGTGAATTTTCGCATCGGTACGCGTGGCGGGTCAGTACATCTCGATGATCGCCCGTCCGACGATCTCGCCGCGGGCCAGTGCGCTGTATGCCTCGTCGGCCCGGTCCAGCGGGTACCGGCGGGTGATGACTTCCTGTGGCCGGACCGTATCCGCCGCGACCATCCGCAGCAGGGCGGGCATATCGGTGCGCGCTTTGGCGCCGTAGGAGCCGCGGATCTGCAGTTTGCGGCGCACCAGCCGGGCCAGGTCCACCGCGCCGGTGGCGCCGGCCGGCGCGATGCCCACCACCACCGCCCGACCGCCGTCGTCCAGCACGTTTAAGGCCGTCGCGAACGTGTCGGCGCTGCCCAGCGCTTCGAACGCCACGTCCACGCCATGTCCGCCGGTGAGTTCCCGGACCCGGGCCGCGACGTCTTCGGTGCGGGAGTTGATGGTATGGGTGGCACCGAGTTTCGCGACCGCGGCGAGTTTGTCGTCGCTGATGTCGATGGCGATGATCCGGGCGACCCCGGCCGCGGCCGCGAACTGCACGATCGACGACCCGACGCCGCCGGCCGCGACCACCGCGATCCGGTCGCCGAGTCCGAGTTCGGCGGTGTGCACGGCGCCGAGGGCGGTGAAGGAACTACAACCGAGGATCGATACGGCCTCGAGCCCGACATCGGCGGGTACCGGAAAGACATCGGAGGCGGGTACCACGCAGTATTCGGCGAGTCCGCCCATCGAGTACATGGCCAGCGGGGTGCCGTCGGCCCGGGCGAGACGGGTCGTGCCGTCGTAGAGGGTGCCGTTCAGCCGGTTGTGCGCGAAGAATTTCTCGCACAGGTCCTCGGCGCCGCGGACACAGTGGCGGCAGTCGCCGCAGGGCATGATGAAGCTGCAGACCACCTTGTCGCCGACCGTAATGGCTTCCACGCCTTCGCCGAGTTGTTCGACTACGCCGGACACCTCGTGACCGAGTACCGCGGGTGCGGGGAATCTCACCTCGGACCGCAGGACGTGCAGGTCGGTGTGGCAGACCCCGCAGGCGGTGACGCGTAACAGGACTTCACCGCGCCGAGGGACCGGCACCGGGATGTCCTCGATGACCAGTCGGGGTTCGGTTCCGTGGAAAACTGCGGCCCGCACGCCACTCTCCTCCGTCATTCGTTCCAGCACTCGCGCCCGATGTCCGGAGCAGCCGGGCCCCGACCACCGTCTCAGAAAAAGGTGCTGTCGGGAGCGGGTTCGGCCGTCCGGCCGGTAATCGCCGCCCGACCTGGGGCACTCGCGTGCTCTGTTACCGAGATCTACCTGCATATTCGAAAAAGAGAGAGCGCTGCTCTTGACGTGGGCCCCGAAGAGTGCGATTGTTGTTCACAACAGAGAGCATCGCTCACAAAGGAGAAGATGATGACCGCCGCGACCCGCTACCTCGCCCCCACCGGTTTCGACCCGATCTTCAACCGGCTCGCCAACCTGCTGCCCAAGCTCGGGATCAGCGTCGCCGGTTCCCGGTTGCTGGCGGTGCGCGGGCGCAAGTCCGGGGAATGGCGGACCACCATGGTCAACCTGATGACGGCCGCCGACGGGCAGCGTTATCTCGTGGCTCCGCGTGGGCACACGCAGTGGGTGCGCAATCTGCGGGTCGCCGGTACCGGCGAGCTGCGGCTGGGTCGGCGGACCGAGGTGTTCACCGCGGTCGAGATCGCCGACGCGGACAAGGTGCCGCTGCTGCGGCTCTACCTCGAGCGCTGGGGCTGGGAGGTCGGCCGCTTCTTCGGAGGCATCACCAAGGACTCGACCGATGCCGAACTCGCCGAGATCGCCCCGGGCTTCCCGGTTTTCCGGATCGAGAAGGCGAGTTGAGGCAGGGGCCGGTGCGGGGGTGTCAGGACCGCCGGGTCAGCAGGTATTCGATCGCGGCGGCATAGCCCTGGATACCCATTCCGGCGACGACCGCGTCCGCGATGGGGGAGACGTAGGAGTGCCGGCGGAACTCCTCGCGGGCGTGCACATTGCTGATGTGCACCTCGACGATCGGCACCTCCGGGATGACCAGCGCATCGCGCAGCGCCACCGAGGTGTGGGTCAGGCCGCCGGGATTTATCACGAGCGCCGACACGGTGCCGCGCGCCTCATGGATCCGGTCGATCAGCGCGCCCTCGGAATTCGACTGGAAATGAGCTATCTCCCACCCGTGCGCCGCCGCGGCCCGACGACACAATTCGATTACATCATCGAGGGTCTCCGACCCGTATATCTCGGGTTGCCGAGTGCCGAGCATGTTCAGGTTGGGCCCGTTGAGGACCAGAATCGGGCTGCTCGAGGTTTGCGGGACGGCGGCATCGGACATGACAGCAACCCTACCGACACCTCCCGCGCGGGCGGATGATTCTGAGCTACCGTGACGGGGTATCTCTTCGATGAATGCGGACTTGCGGGGTAACGGCGCACCGCTTCTGATCGATCGGTAGCGTAGCGTCGCCGGGTGTTCTCGGGCGCCCCGATAATTGATCATGGTCCGCTGTGCGACGAGTTGGGCTCGGCCGCAACCGCACACGGTGGGGCAGGGTATGGTTTCGGGTTTGCGATCACTCGCAAGCAGGCATTTTTCAGGTACGGTGGTCTTGTTACCGGTGTGACAAGAGTGAAGAGTGGGCGACATGGACGTGAGGGGATCCCGCCGCTTTCGCTTCCGGGGCGCAATCGCCCTTACGGGGGTGGCGGCTCTGGCAATTGCGATGGGATCGTGTGGGTCCGGGGCCGAGGTAACCGGACCCGAAGCGGTCGTCGACCGATTCACCGAGCGACTCGACGAGCACGACTACGCCGCCGCGGCGGAGTTGACCTCCTATCCCTCCGCGGCTTCGGCAACCCTTCAGCAAATGTTCGAGGGCCTCGAATCGGGCACCGTCGACTACGAGAAGGCGCAATTCATCGGACTCGATGCCGAATCCGGCATCTTCAGTCTCGATGTGCAATGGAGCTTCGGCGAGCAGAAGAACTGGTCCTACGGGCTGGAGGGCACCGTCCGCAAACTCGCGAACGGCTGGCGGATCTCCTGGGACCCGGCCGTGGTCATGCCCGAACTCAGCCAGAACCGCACCGTGCAGCTGGTGCGCACCACCCCGGATCCGCCGCCGAAGGTCGTCGACAATATCGGTAAACCGCTGATGACCCAGCAGATCATCAATGTCGTCGAACTCGATCCGACGCGGATGCCGGACCCGGTGGCCTCCACCGACGCGCTGGCCCGTGCCATCGAACCGGTGGCGCCCCTCATCACCGGCGCCTCGCTTCGCGACGATCTGGCCGCCGCCGGCGGGAAGCCGATCACGGCGGTCAGCCTGCGCGAGGGCGATTTCGCGATCCTGGAACCGCGGATGGCGCCGATCCCGGGCGTGGTGATGAAACAGGAACCGCGGCTCATCGTCGCCGATCGCCGGATCTTCTCGCCGATGCTCGACGCCATGAAGAAGGTCTGGGAACAGAGCCAGGACCAGCATTCCGGCTGGGCGGTGCAGCTGTTCGAGAACGGCCGCTTCATCAAACAGCTGGCGGGCAACCAGGGCCCGGCCGGTCCCGATATCGCGGGCACCATGGACCAGCGGTTGCAGCGTGCCGCCGAGGACGCGGTGGTCAGCGTGGGTTCACCCGCCTCCATCGTGGTCACCCAGCCCTCCACCGGAGCCGTGGTGGCAGCGGCGCAGAACAACTACTCGAGCGCGCAGGGGCCGGTCGCGTTCACCGGGCTGTACCCGGTGGGCGGTGCCATCGAACTGTTCAAGAAGGCGGCCGGGGCGGCCAAGGGCAAAGCACCCGAAGACGTCACCGACCAGGAGGTGATCGAGGCGGCCGCCATGCTCGGCGTCGGCGTGGACTTCCGGGTCCCGGGGCTGGAGGAGGTGACCGGGCGCCCGGCCGGGGCGGGCGGCGCGGAACCGGTTCGCCAGGGCGGTGGTACGGATGCGCTGCTGGTCAGCCCGTTCGGCATGGCGATCGCGGCGGCGGCCATCACCAACGGCACTACCCGTCCGCCGATGCTCGAACGGGGCCGGCCCAGCGAAACCGACGCGCCCATGGGTCCACTGCCCGGGCCCGTCGACGCGGCGCTGCGCGCGGCGATGCGCGAGGGGATGAACGCGCCGCAGATGGCTCGGCTGCGCGGATTCCGTGACGTCACCGGGTTCTCGGCGAAAGCCGGTGAGGACGGCTGGCTGATCGCGAGTATGGGTGATCTGTCGTTCGCCATCCATATCGCCGATGTCGACAGCGGCGATATGGTCGTCCGAATGGGCGAGCGGATGTTGCAGGCGCTGGCCAAGCCGGACGAATGAGCGGCGGCCGGGTGGTCACCTGATCGCCGCGACGGCCCCCCGCCAGCCCAGCAGGAAGAACGCCAGCACCAGCGCCGCGACCACGATGAAACTGACGGCGGTGCCCTGACCGGCGACCATTCGCAACAGCATGCCGATCACCAGGGTGCACAACCAGATCACCACACCGGCGGGCCACAGGCGCGAGCCGTCGAGCGGTTCGGTGCCGGTCCGGCCGCGCTCCACCAGCACCGCCACGACCCAGCCCGCGGCCAGTCCGGCCACGAACGGCCAGGCCGTATGCAGCAGACCGGTGAGCACGGCCTCGTCGTGACTGCGGCGGCCGATGGCGCAGAACAACACCACCAGGAGGAAGTCGACACCGATCGCAACGATCCATTTCACTCCGAGCAGCCTAGTCGCGGCCGCGACACCGTGGCCACGGTGTGCGC
The DNA here is from genome assembly GCF_001613445.1 of Nocardia grenadensis NBRC 108939. Classification (GTDB taxonomy): domain Bacteria; phylum Actinomycetota; class Actinomycetes; order Mycobacteriales; family Mycobacteriaceae; genus Nocardia; species Nocardia grenadensis. Next base: position 124,717 of record NZ_BDCJ01000025.1, on the reverse strand, counting down.
TGCCGGCTCAGGCGTTGCGCTGGGAGAATTCCTTCTCGTACTCGTCGTCCTCGGCATTACGGGTACGGAACAGGAACGCGAAGACGATCCAGCCGATGATCGCGATCAGCACGAAACTAACCAGCCGGTACACGAACGCGGCGGCGACCGCCTGCGCCGCGGGCAGTCCGGCAGCCGCAGTGAGACCGTAGATCAGGGTCGCGTCCACGTACACGATCCCACCCGGCGCGAACGGGATCGAACCGACGGCCTTACCCGCCGCGAACGCGATCAGCAGTCCCGCCCACCGGGGGTCGCCGCCGATGGCATAGCAGGCGGCGCCCAGGCAGACGATATCGGCGAGCCGGTGGATCACCGCCCACCAGGTGACCCACGCGCCGTCCCGGGTGCCCAGTTTCACCGATTCGACCTGGTCGAGCATTTCCCGGATCTTGTCGATACCGGTATCCGCGGACCGTTTGCGCACCCGGTTCACCGTGAGCAGCGCGCGATGCAGCACCTTCTCGAGCGTGCCCGGATGCCGTGAGGCGTAGTTCCCCGCCCAGACCAGCGCCATCACCGCCGCCACCGAGACGATCAGGTTCACCGGACCCACCCGGCCACCCGCGAGCACGGTGCCGAGCACGCCGATCAGGGCCAGACCCGCCGCGGAGACCACCCCGGAGAAGACCAGCTGCCAGGACGCGACCACCGGGCTGGCGCCCCAGCGCCGGGTTTGCCGGTAGGTGAACGCCGTGGAGAACACCTGACCGGCGGGCAGGGTCACCGACATGGCGGTGGCGCCGTAAACGACCGCTACCGAGCGATACTGGCTCACCTCGACACCGCCGGCCCGCAGCAGCTGTTTCTGGATGTGGCCGAACCCGGTCATGGAAAGCATTTGCGCCGCGATACACAGCGCGACCCAGCCCCAATGGATTTCGGTGAGTTTGTGCCATGACTCGTGTAATCGCGGCCACAGATAAATCGCTTCGCCTATCAGCAGGAGAAGCACGATCGAAACGGCCAGCCATTTGAGCCAGCGGAATTTGTGGCGGCGATTCTCGGCGGGTTCCGGCGCTCCGGCCCCGGGCACAGCAGCGGTGCCCGCTGCTTCACCGTTGGCCGTCACGGGCCCAGCCTAATGGACACCTTCCGCCGAAGTCCGCTGCCTGGCCCGATACCGCCGCGGCCGACGAGGTCGGCTCGGGTCGGTGTGATGGGCGGTGGGTCGGCATGGTGACGCGCACGGCCGGAGCGGATGCGGAGGTACGCCTAGTCCACGGTTTCGCTGGGCCAGGACAGCCGCGTCTTGCGGCGCCGGCCGCGCAATTGCACCTCTTCGCCGGCCGTCCAGTGCCGCTGCTCGCTGTCCTCGGCGAAATACAGTGCCGAACCGGAGGCCAGCACCCGGCCCGGATGGTCCTTGGCGAGTTCGGTGAGCCGGGAAGCCTCGTTCACCGGATCGCCGATAACGGTGTATTCGAAGCGGTTGGCGGCACCGATATTCCCCGCGACCGCCAATCCCGCCGAAACTCCGATACCGATATCCAGTCCGGCGACCGCGCGCAATGCCTCGCGCAGATCGCGGGCGGCGGCCAGCGCGGCCGTCGGTGCGTCCGGACGGTCCAGCGGCGCGCCGAATATCGCGAGCGCGGCGTCACCGACGAATTTGTTGACGAACCCGTGGTGGCGGTCGATCACATCCACCACGACCCGGAAGAATTCGTTGAGCAGGCTCACCACTTCGGTGGGTGGGTGTTCGGCGGCGGTCGCGGTGGAGCCGACCATATCCACGAACAGGACTGCCACGAATCGTGTTTCCCCGCCGAGTTCGGTGCCGTAGTCCAGGGCGCGCTGGGCCACCTCGGCGCCCACATGCTGGCCGAACAACTCCTGCAGCCGCTGCCGGGTGGCCGCTTCCTCCATCATGCGATTGAAACCGACCTGCAGCAGCCCGATCTCGCTCCCGTCGAAAACCTCCACCTGCACATCCCGGGCACCGTTCTGCACCTGGTCGATGGCCTGGCTGAGCTGGCGGACCGGGTCGGAGATGCTGCTCGCCGTGAGCATGGACAGGGCCAGCGCCTGCATGATCACCACCCCGCACAGCAGCAGGATCGATACCGCCAGCGACTGCGCGGAGAACTTCACATCCGACGAGATCTGGGTGACACACAGCAGCACGATGGCAATGGTCGGGGCGAACGTGCCCATCCCCCAGGTCATCGCCATGCGGGTACCGACACCGGGAGTCAGGGTGTGGTCGAAACGCCCGGCGGTCAGGGCCTCGGCCGCTACCGGTCGTAGGATACGTTCACCGAGCATGTAGGTGAAACCGAACACAATGGTCGCGGCCATACATTCGGTGATGATCACAGTGCCGGCCAGCGCCGGGGTCTCGGAGATGATCGCCGCGCCCAGCACCCCGCCGCCGAGGATCCACAGGGCCAGATGCAGAATCGCCTGGCGCAGCGGCGCGTGCAGGGCGGCCATCTGTTCCTGCCGGCTGGGCGGGCCACCGCGCACCTGCCAGCGCATCACCGGCCGGAGCATCAGGGCCGAGGCCGCCACACTGAGGAAACCACCGGTGAGGAAGACGACGGCCGGGACCAGCAGTCCGATCTCCCGGGTACCGGGCTCCTCACCTTCGGGCACCGGCAGTCCGTACTGGATGAACGCCCACACCAATACCGCACCGAAAGCATTCGCGAGCAGCATCGAGGTGAGATACAGGGGCCAGCGCGTATGCATGGTCTGTTTGACCGCTTCCAATGGCGCTGACACGCGTACCAATCTAGCGCCCGGTGCCGACCGCCCCATGTTCCCGGGTTGTGCGTGATAGACGTCGCTCCAGGTCCACTGCGAGCGTGGCGTGTTGGGCGTGTCTCCGGCCGTGGCGCGTCGGCTGGACTCCGCTCCGGCCGTGGCGCGTACTACGGACCTCCGCGTTCGCTGCGGACGTGCATGTACTGCTCACCTCCGCAGCCGGTTCGGATGTGCATGTTTGTGTGTGCCGCTGCCTTTGCTCCGGACGTACGCGGCCTGTTGGTGGGCTCGGCCCGGCCGCGCTCACTAGGCTCGGCCGGGTGACCGAGCCGAAACCAACTGCCGCAGACGCCGTTCACCCCATCGTCCGGCAGACCGCCGAATGGGCCTGGCGGCTACTGGTGATCTTCGCCCTGGTCGCGGTGCTGGCGGCGGCGGTGCGGCGACTCGATACCGTGGTGATCCCGCTGGCCATCGCCATGTTGGCGGCCGCGCTGCTCGCACCGCTGGTGGACTGGATGCAGCGTCGCGGGGTGCCGCGCGGGCTCGGGGTTTTCGTCGCGCTGGTCGGTTCGCTCGGGTTGGTCGCCGGTGTGGTGACCTTCGTGGTGGAGCAGTTCGTGGTGGGTGTGCCGCAGCTGTCCGACGAGTTCACCAACAGCATCCACAAGGTCCAGGACTGGGCCATCAACGGTCCGATGCACCTGAGTGACGACCAGATCCGCAATGCCGGCGATGCCACCGTCCGCGCCATCCAGTCCAATCAGGACACGCTCACCAGCGGTGCGCTGACCACCGCGACCATGATCGGCCATATCCTGACCGGCACCTTCCTCACCCTGTTCATCCTCATCTTCCTGCTTTACAGCGGTGACCAGATCTGGCGTTTCGTCACCCGTGTCGTGCCGACCGAGCATCGCGAACGGGTGCGCACCGCCGGGGAACTCGGATTCGGTTCGCTGGTGGGCTTCGTCCGGGCCACCGTCGTGGTCGCCGCCGTGGACGCGATCGGGATCGGGGCCGGGCTGGCTCTGCTCGGTGTGCCGCTCGCGCTGCCGCTGGGCTCGCTCGTGTTCATCAGCGCGTTCATCCCGATCATCGGTGCGTTCCTGGCCGGTTTCGTGGCGGTGTTCATCGCGCTGGTGACCAAGGGTTTCGTGACCGCGCTCATCGTGCTCGGCATCATCGTCGCGGTGATGCAGCTGGAGGGGCACGTGCTGCAACCGTTGCTGCTCGGCCGGGCCGTCCGGATCCATCCGCTGGCGGTGGTACTCGCGATCGCCGCGGGTGTGGTGCTGGGCGGGATCGCGGGCGGTCTGCTGGCAGTACCGCTGGTCGCGGTGCTGAACACCGCCATTCGCTCGCTGCTCGCCGCGGATCCCGAGGAGCTGCTCGACGAATCGGCACCGGACCGTAAAGGAATCTATGTCGCCGAACCGGATGCGCCGGAGGACGGCGAACATACCTTGGGCGGGCCCCAGATCCTGGGCCGTTTCGATATCGGGGCCCTGCTCGCCGAGGCGCAGCGCCGGCTACCGCTGGCCCGGCCCGCCGATCCGCAGCCGCGCCGCGACGGTACGGACCCCGGGCCGAGCGTCTCCGCCACCCGGCGGGAAACCGGAGATGAGCAGGTCTGACGTGGCGCCTGCCACCCCCGCATCGGGGAATGCCCTGATGCGGGCTCCAGGCGGTGCTGGGTAACCTCAGTCCTATGAACGGCCCCGATCCGGTATTCGACGGTGCGGGTTCCGGTGGCCAAGTGGGCGACCGGAACCTGCGTGTATCCGACGCCGAACGGGAACATGTCGGGCAACTCCTGCAGCGCGCGGTGGGTCTGGGCATGCTCTCCCTGGGCGAGTTCACCGAGCGGATGGATACCGCGCTGGCCGCCAGGACCCGCGGCGAACTGAACTCGGTGCTCGTCGACCTGCCCGGCGTCCGGTTGATCGGCGAACCCACCACCGAGCGGGCCGGTCACGGTAAGCCGGTACCGCTACCGCAACCCGGGGACGCCGCCCGCACGGGGCTGTCCGGGGTAGTGCAGGGCGGGGTCATCCGGCCGCGGATGTCGGGGGTGAACCGCCGGGGCAACTGGCAGGTCGCCCCGATGTTGCGGGTCAACAGCTGGTTGTCCGGGGTGACGCTGGATTTCACCCAGGCGACCATGACCACCCAGGTGGTGGAGATCCAGGTCGACGACTACGCGAGTTCCCTGACCCTGGTGGTGCCGCAAGAGGCCACGGTCGACCTGGACGGCCTCGAACTGGTCGGGTCCAGCGTGAACAACAAGGTGCGCAGCGGCCCGCCGATCGGACCGCTGCATCTGCTGGTACACGGCCGGGTCCGGTTCGGCTCGGTCACCGCGAAACAACCCTTCGCCGCCCATTGGCGCCGGTTGCTCGGGCATTGAGCGGTCCTCCCGGCGGCGTCAATCCTGTTCGCGGCGGCGCAGCAGCTCGTTCACGCTGACCGAACGGCCCTCGCTCTGCTGGTGACGGCCGGAGTCGTCGACCGGTGTCCCGGCCTGCTGACGCCGCGCGGACCGCAGTCCCGCCATCCACGATTCGATGCTGTTGCGTTCGCGCGGGTCCGCGTTCTGCTGCGGGCCGACCCCACCGGCGGACTGCTGGGCCAAGCTGTCGGGTCGCGCTGCGGTGGGGCCCGGACGCTCGGCGGGCCGGGTCGGCGGTTCCGGCGTGGGGTAGAGGCCGGGCACCGCCGGGGGCTGGGCGCCCGGTACCCGGCGCGGGAGTTCGGGCAGGCCCTGGGCGCGTCCGGCCGGGCCCGGGTTACCGGGTTCGGGAGTCCGGGGAATCGGTCGCGGCTGCGAACCCTGGTCCTGGCGGAGACGTGGGTCCGCCGGGCCCGGCTGTCCGTCCGGTCCGGGGCGGCGCGGCGGGGCCGGCGGACGCGCCGCGCCCTGGCCGGGTGCCGGGCGGTTACCGTCGCCTGCCCATCCGCCCGGCTGACCGGGACCGGGACGGCCGGGCGGGCGGCCCTCGGGCGCCGCGGGACGCGGCGGTACGGGCGGGCGGGCCGCGCCACCGGGCTGGCCGGGGATCCGCGTCGAACTGTCCGGCCGGGGGCGGGCCGCGCCACCGGTGGGCCGGGGCGGCTGCGAGGTGGGCGGTACCGGGGGAGCGTCGGCGGGGCTCGGGTAGACGGTGCGGCCGCCGACGTTCTGCGGCTCGCCGTCCTCGGTCGGTTCGGAGGCGAACAGACCACGTAGGTTCGGGGTGGCGAAACCGGGCCGGGACGAACCGGCCGGGCCACCCGGGGCGCGCTGCGCCTCCGGCGGCGGAGTGGGCTGCTCCGGGCCCGGTTGACTCGGTTGCGGGCGGCCGGGTCCGGGCTGATTACCGGGGGTACGGCCGGGCAGCGGCCGGAAGTCGTTGCGCGGGCCGGGAGCACGGCCCGGATCGGGGGCGGGGCCGCCTGGACCACGACCGAGTTCGGGGGCCCGGCCCGGGAGACGGCTCGGCGCCGGGCCGGATTCCGCGCCGGGCTGTTGCGGGTTCCGGTTCGGCGACGCCGGGCTCTCCGTGGGCGGTTGCGCCGCGGCGGGCCGCGGACCGCGCGTTTCCTCGGCTCCACGGCCGGGTTCGCCCGGGCCGTCGGCGGGCGGGTTGGCGCGCGGACGGGTCGGGTCCGGCGGGGTGGGCATCTGCTGTTTGGGTGCCGACGGTGCGGCGGATGACTGTTTGCCCGCGGCCTTGCGCGGGCCCTTCGAGACCGTTTGCATATGCGCGGTGGGCGCGGCGGCCTCGATCTCCTCGCGGGTGCGTTTGAGCACCGGCGTCTTGCGCTGCTTCTCGGCGCCGAGCGCCGGCATCTGCATGGTGACCGGATCGGTGACCGGGGTGGTCTTGACCAGGTCGACCACATCGCCGCCGCCGGGACGCTCATCGGCCAGGATCGGTTCGCCCAGGCCGATCTTCTGCTGGATCCGCTTCATCCAGGCCGGGGCCCACCAGCAGTCGTCACCGAGCAGCTTCATGGTCGCCGGCACGAGCAGCATGCGCAGGATGGTGGCGTCGATGATGAGCGCCGCGATCATGCCGTAGGCGATGTACTGCATCATCACCAGATCGGAGAATGCGAACGCGCCGGTCACCACCAGCAGGATCAATGCCGCGGCGGTGATGATGCGTCCGGTGTGCGCGGTGCCGATCCGCACCGCCTCGGTGGTCGAGGCGCCCATGGCGCGGGCCTCGACCATCCGCGAGAGCAGGAACACCTCGTAGTCGGTCGACAGGCCGTAGATGATCGCGATGATCAGCACCAGCACCGGCGACATGATCGGCTGGGGCGTGAAGTTCAGCAGGCCGGCACCGTGACCGTCGACGAAGATCCAGGTCAGGATGCCGAGGGTGGAGCCGAGGCCGAGCGCGCTCATCAGCGCCGCCTTGATGGGCAACACCAGGGAGCCGAAGGTGAGGAACATCAGCACCGTGGTGACCAGCAGCACCAGGGCGATCATCAGCGGCATCCGGTCCAGCAGCGCGTCGATGCTGTCGCCCTGCAGGGTCGGCTGCCCGCCGACATACATGGTCACGCCGTCGGGTACGTCGATCGCCCGCAGATACTCCACGGTCGGCCGGTAGTCCTCGGAATCGAGGAGTGTCGCGCTGCTGCGGAAGACCCCGGAATGGGTCGTGGATTCCGACGGCACCGAGAAACCGGACGCGTCGGCCAGGCCCGGCGCCTTGTCGGCCTCGCGGACCACCTTCGCGATGGCCCGGGTGTCCTCGCTGACGAACACCAGCTGGATGGGGTCGGACTGGCGCAGCGGGAAAGTTTTGTCGAATTCCTCCTGCGCGACGCGGGTGGCATTGTCCGGCGGCAGATAGCGTTCGCTCATACCGCCGAAGGCCAGGTTCTTCACCGGGATGATCAGCAGCAGGAGCAGCACACAGATCGGAATGGCGATCTTGAGCGGATGCTGCATGACCCAGGTGGTGGCCCGGCCCCAGAAACTGGCCTCCACCTCCTCGGCGGATTTGGTTTTGCGGATCTGCTTGAAGCTGAGCATGTCCACCCGTTTGCCCAGCACACTCAGCATGGCGGGCAGCAGGGTGATCGACGCAAGTGCGGCCAGCGCGACGGTCGCGATGGTGCCGTAGGCCATGGATTTCAGGAAGCCCTGGGGGAACAGCAGCAGGCCGCCGAGGCTCGCGATGATCATGGTCGCGGAGAAGACGACCGTGCGTCCGGCGGTGACCACCGAGCGGCGGACCGCGGCGCGGGTGTCGTAACCCTCGGCCAATTCCTCGCGGAACCGGCTGACGATGAACAGGCCGTAGTCGATGGCCAGGCCCAGGCCGATCATGGAGACCACCGCGCCGACGAACGTGTTCACCTCGGTGACCTTCGTCAGCATCATGATGATGCCGTTGGCGCTGATGATGGTCAGGCCGCCGATGATCAGCGGCAGCGCCGCCGCGACCACGCCGCCGAAGATGAAGAACAACAGGATGCCCACGGCGGGGATGGCCAGGATCTCCATCCGGTGCTGGTCGTGGGCCATGGTGTCGTTGAGGGTGCCCGCCACCGGTTGCAGGCCCGCGACCTGCACATTCACGCCCTCGATATCGAAGACGTCCTTGACCGCGCGATAGTTGCGGACCATATCGGTGTCGTTGTCGCCGACGATCGCGATGGAGGCGAAGGTCTTGGTCTTGTCCTGCGAACCGAACACCGCGGGCTGGGCTTCGCCGGTCTCGGTCTTCCAGTAGGCGCCGTTCACCTTGGCGATATGGTCCGGATGTTCCCTGGGCAGCCGGTTCAGGCTGTCGACGATCTTGTCCCGGAAGGCCGGATCGCTGTCGACGGTCTGGCCCTCGGGTGCGGTGTAGAGCACCAGCACATCGGCATTGTGGTCGCGGCCGAACGCCTCATCGGACAGTTCGGCGGCCTTCACCGATTCGGAGTTCGGATCGAACAGACCGCTGGAGCTCAGATGGTCGGCCAGGCCGAGACCGTAGGCCCCCAGGCCCAGCATCCCGGCGACGACAACTCCGATGACGGCGAATCGCAACCGATGGACCAGATCGCCCCAGCGGGTGAACACTTAAGCGACTCCTTGTGCGGGGCGAGAGGTGAGTAGCGCCGACAGCGGCCGGAACGGCTGCAGCCAGGCACCCTCGTCGGGCAGCGAGTCGAGGCTCACCCGCGGCAGCGGTTCACGGAAAACTCCCGGGATGTCCTCGAGGTCGACGAATTCGAGAGTATCGGATGTTACTGCCCAACTCGCGTGCTCGCGGAAGCCGAGCACTTGAACCGGGATGCCGTCGGCGGCGAGCTGCTCCAACGGCTCGCGGAAGGCCTGGCCGTCGGCCGAGGCCACGATGATCCCGGCCAGGCCGGCGCCCCGGGTGCGCTGGGCGATATGGCCGAGCATGTCCGAATCGACATCGGAATCCTCGTCGATCTTCGGCTTGGCGAAAACGGCGTAACCGACATTACGTAGCGCTTCGACCCACGGCCGGACCACATCCGCGGTGCCGGGGGCGATATTGGTGAATACGGTCGCCTCGGGCTCCAGCCGGTTCTTCTCGCCGGCCGAGAGTTCGGCGGTGCGGGCCAGCAGCCACCGGCCGAGTGCGTCGAAGCGGGGCCGGTAGGCGGCGGTGGGCCGCCCACCCAGGATGGCGCCTAGTCCCATATCCAGGTTCGGCGCATCCCAGACCAGCAGGACCCGCCGCAGACCGTCCGTATCCGGCCCTACCGACTCGTCACCGGATTCGTGCAGACTTCCGGCAACCTCGTCGCCGGCCGGGGCCATCTCACTGACGCTCATCATTCGATCTTGCCCCATATGAACTCGTTGATCGCACTACCGGCGGTGTGTGCCTTGCTCTCGAATTTGGTGACCGGCCGCTCGAAACCGATCGGCGCGGCGGCCCGTTGTGTGGTACCGGCTCCCCCGACGGTCCCGTTCAGTCCGATGAGCAGGTGCTCGGCCGCGCCGACCTCGGCGATGTGCTCCGCGTACCCGGCGTGGTCGGTCGCCACGTGCAGAATCCCGCCGGGCCGTAACCGATCGGCGATCAGGGCGAAGGTGGCCGCTTGCAGCAGCCGGCGCTTGTGGTGGCGCGCCTTGGGCCACGGGTCCGGAAAGAATACGCGCACACCGGTCAGCGATCCTGGAGCAATCATATTCTCCAGTACGTCCACGGCGTCACCGCGCAGCAGCCGGATATTGCCGATCTCCTCGCGTTCGATCCGCTGGACGAGCTGGGCCAGGCCGGGCTGGTAGACCTCGATACCGATCAGGTTCAGATGCGGCTCGGCCAGTGCCATGGCGGCGGTCGCCGTTCCGGTACCGCATCCGATCTCGATGACCAGCGGTGCCGAGCGGCCGAACCACGCCGCGGCGTCGAGCGGTTCGTCGGCGACCTCCCGGCCGAGCACCGGCCAGCTGCGGTCCCAGGATTTCTGCTGGTTGGGGGTGAGTGCGCCGCGCCGGGACCGGAAACTGGTGACCCGGGGGTAGAGCCGGGAACCGGCATGGCGTCGCCGCCGCTCTCCGGTATCGCCGGAGGTTTCCGAGAGAGCGACCGGAACGGACTCGGAGCCGGGGTGCGCAGCGTCGTTCACAGCCCTATTGTCCAGCATGGCCGGTTCCGGGCCGCAACGGACCGGTCAGGGGGCTACCCGTTGGTAGGGCGGTTGCGGTCCGCACCCAACGCGGGGCGGCCCCCGTTCTGACAGAATGCGCACCGGAAGAAGGGGGTGTGGCGCGTGCCGGCAGTCGAGGGATCGGACAGGTATATGCGGGAGGCCGGGGCCGGGGATCCGCTGGACCGGCTGATCTCCACGCTCCGGATGGGTGACGGTGCCGACGCGGGTATCGCGAACGGTATCGAGATGGCGGTGCAGCGCTGGCGGACCCTGCCGCGCGCCCAGGTCGCCGGGCGCGCCCGTGCCGGCCGCACCACCGTGGCCCGCGCGTTGGGATTGCATCAGGCGGTGGAGACCGCGCCCGTCGACGAACCGGGCTTCCCCGATCCGGTACTCGACGCCGATATCGTCGTCTACGTCCTGGCCAGTACCCCCTCCCCGGGCGACCGGCGGTTACTCGGGTCACTGCGCCCGGAACGCACGATTCTGGTGTTGAACAAGGCCGACGCGATCGGCACCGGCTGGGCGGACGCGGTGGCCGCGGCCCGGCAGTTCGGCCGGGAATTCGGGCTGCCCGCGTTCCCGATGGTGGGTTCGCTGGCGGCGCGGACCGTTTCCGGTGCCTTTCAGGAAACCGATCTGGCGCTGTTGCGCCGGCTGGCGCAGTCCGGTATCGCGGCGGCGTTGTCCGCCGAGGCGTTCGTCTCGCCGGGCCCCGATACCGCGGAACGCGCGGAACTGCTCGAACGCTGGGATCTGTACGGGCTGTCCTGTGTACTGGCCGCACTGGAACGCGACCCGGATCTCGCCCCGCAGACGGTGCTGCAGATCCTGCACACCGTCAGCGGGGTCGAGCCGGTGGCGCGCCTGCTCGGTCAGCGCTACCAGCAGGCGGTATCGCGGCGAGCGGGTGCGCTGATAGACGAACTGACCCGGCTGGCCGCGCGTGCCGTGCCGCACGGGCGCAGCCGGGCGCGCGCACTGATCACCGAATATCTGGACAGTGACGAGGCCCGGTGGCTGGCGCTGTGCGGCGGTCTGGTCGATCCGGAGGTCGCCCATCTGGCCGCGGGCTATCCCCGGCCCGAGCCCGAGGACGCCGACGACGCGCTGGCCCGCGCCATCCGGTGGCGGGCGGTGGTGGCCGGGGATATGGCGCCGAGTGCGCGCCGCGCCGCCATCCGGGTCCACAACGGATACCTCCGGATGTGGGAGCGGATGAGCAGTGTCGGGCTCTGACCCGGGTCCAGGTCCAGGTCCGGGGGCGGGACCGCCGGGTCTCCCGGGTCCTTCCGGTATCGCCGCGGCCACCGGCAGCGTGGCGGCGCATACGCTGCCCGACGCCGTGGCCGAGGTGGTGGCGCGCTGGAATCCGCAGGGTATGGCCTTGTTGCGGACGATGCCGGTCTCCGGTGGCGCGACCGCGGTCCGGCTCATCGGCGCCGACGACGCCAACACCGCCCTGCTACGTACCGAACTGACCCGCATCGAACCCCGGATCGAGCTCGGCGCGCCCACGGCCGATCCGTGGGCGCGCGCGGCACCGGGCAGTGTGGTGCTGCTCGTCCTCGATGCCGGCGTGGTGATCGGCGCGGCCGAACTGGATACCGTGCGCCGGTTGTGCGCCGAGGGAGCCCGGGTACTACTGGTGTTGAACGGCACCCATGCGCACAAGGACTGGCAGCTGGTCCGCGACCGCAGCGCCGAACTGCTCGCCGCCGCCGAACTGGACTGCGAGATCGTGCCGGTATCGGCCCGGTTGGCTCTGGCCGCCCGGACCGGGGCCGATTCGGCCCTGTCGGACCGTTCCGGGCTGGCCGCGCTGCACACCCGGCTCGTCGCGCTCACCACCGATACCGCGACGGCGGGCGCCCGCCGGACAGCGGCCCTCGCCCAGGTGGTCGCGGGAACCCGGGAGCGCATCGTGCAGGAGGAGGCGCAGCTCCGGTCCGGTACCGAGGTCGAGCTGCTGCGGGCGGAGCGGGCCCGGCTGCTCGCCGATCGGGACGGTGGGCGCGCGGTGGCGGTATCCACCCTGCGGGCCCAGATCAATCTGGCCCGGGTGGACCTGCTCACCCAGGTCGGCTCCCGCGTGCGGGCACTGCACGCCGAGGCCCGGGCCGAACTGGACAACATGGCTCGCGCCGGCCGGCGTGACTTCCCGGAGCGGCTGCGGCAGGCGGTCGGGCAGCTGACCGGGACGGTGGATCTGGATATCGCCGCCCGGCTGACCGAACTGCGGGCGCGGGCGGCGGCCGCGCACCCGGCGAGCGTCCCACCTGCGGAGGGAACTCCGACACTGCGGTACGAGCCGGCGCCCACGCTCGGTCCGGATCCGCAACCCCGGCCCGGGGGTGTCGAAGATCACCTGATGATCGTGCTGGGCGCCTCGGCGGGGGTCGGTCTGGGACGGCTGATGGTGTCGCCGCTCGCGTTGGTGCCGGCATTGGACGCGGCGAGCGTGCCGGTGACTCTGTTGCTCGGCGCGGGCGCGGCCGCCTGGGTGGTGCGGGCGCGCCGCCAGCTCGCCGACCGAGATCATCTGCGGCACTGGGTCGCCGACGCGGTGGCGAATGTGAAAGCCCAGCTCGAGCAGCGAGCGGTGACCGCGCTGGTGGCGACCGAATCCGACCTTTCCGACGAAATGGTGCGGGCCGCGGCGGCCGGCATGGTGGCGGTGGACCGGCGGGTCGCCGAACTGGAGGCGGCATTGCGCCGCGCCACCACCGGGCAGCCCGGCCGACTCGCCGCATGTGCCCGTGACCGGCAGATACTGGAGCAGTGGGCCCCGACCGCCGGAAATCAGTTCGTTCACCCCTATTGATCGGCAACCCGCTTCCATCGGGGGCGCAATACCGCGTTAACCTCTAGACAGGAACCTGGGCGTCCGCTTCGCGCCTTAGTACACTGCCTCGATCCGGCGGTGCACAGGATGGACCGTTGCGGAAGCCTCACCCGCCAATGGTGGCGCTAGGTGTTTTCGCGCTGGTCACGGGCCCAAGGGCCAGGGCGGAAGCATTCTTCGCCGCCCATTTCAGGAGAATTTTCAATGACCTCAGCGACCATTCCCGGTCTTCGTGGATCCGACGGCACCGCGCCGACCGAACACAGCGAACTGCTCGCCTGGGTTCAGGAGGTCGCCGAACTGACTCAGCCGGATCGAGTCGTGTGGGCGGACGGTTCCGACGCCGAATGGGACCGGCTCACCACCCAGCTCGTCGAGGCAGGCACTTTCCGCAAGCTCGACGAGAAGAAGAAGCCGAACTCGTTCCTGGCTTTATCCGATCCTTCCGACGTGGCCCGGGTCGAATCGCGCACCTTCATCTGTTCGAAGTCCGAGGCCGACGCCGGCCCCACGAACAACTGGGTCGATCCCGCGGAGATGCGGGCCACCATGACCGAGCTGTACCGGGGCTCGATGAAGGGTCGCACCATGTACGTGGTGCCGTTCTGCATGGGCCCGCTCGGTGCCGACGACCCCAAGCTGGGTGTCGAGATCACCGATTCGGAATATGTCGTGGTGTCCATGCGGGTGATGACCCGGATGGGCCGGGCCGCGCTGGACTCGCTGGGCACGAATCGACCCTTCGTGAAGGCGCTGCATTCGGTGGGCGCCCCGCTGGCCGAGGGCCAGGCCGACGTCCCGTGGCCGTGCAACGACACCAAGTACATCACCCACTTTCCCGAGGACCGGGAGATCTGGAGCTACGGCTCCGGCTACGGCGGCAACGCGCTGCTGGGCAAGAAGTGCTATTCGCTGCGGATCGCCTCCGCCATGGCCCACGACGAGGGCTGGCTGGCCGAGCACATGCTCATCCTCAAGCTGATCTCCCCGGAGAACAAGGCCTACTACATCGCGGCGGCGTTCCCGAGCGCTTGCGGTAAGACCAACCTCGCCATGATCCAGCCGACCGTGCCGGGTTGGCGCGCGGAGACCCTGGGCGACGATATCGCCTGGATGCGTTTCGGCAAGGACGGCCGCCTCTACGCGGTGAACCCCGAGTTCGGTTTCTTCGGTGTCGCGCCCGGCACCAACCGTTCGTCCAACCCCAATGCCATGGAGACGCTGGAGGCGGGCAACACCGTCTACACCAATGTCGCCCGGACCGACGACAACGATGTGTGGTGGGAAGGCCTCGAGGGTGAGCCCGATCATCTGATCGACTGGAAGGGCAACGACTGGTACCTGCGGGATACCGAGACGCTGGCCGCGCATCCCAACTCCCGGTACTGCACCCCGATGTCGCAGTGCCCGACCCTGGCGCCCGAATGGGACGATCCGCAGGGCGTGCCGATCTCGGCGATCCTGTTCGGCGGCCGGCGCAAGACCACGGTGCCGCTGGTGACCGAATCCTTCGACTGGCAGCACGGCGTGTTCATGGGCGCCACGCTGTCCTCGGAGCAGACCGCGGCCGCCGAGGGCAAGGTCGGTACCGTCCGTCGTGACCCGATGGCCATGCTGCCGTTCCTCGGCTACCACGTGGGCGACTACCTGGGCCACTGGATCAACCTCGGCAAGAACGCCGACGCGGCGAAGCTGCCCAAGATCTTCTACGTGAACTGGTTCCGGCGCGGTGACGACGGCCGCTTCCTGTGGCCGGGCTTCGGCGAGAACTCCCGGGTGCTGGAGTGGATCGTCGGCCGTATCGAGGGTTCGGCGGAGGCCGAGAGCACCGCGATCGGTCAGGTGCCGACCGCCGCGCAGATGGACCTGGATGGCCTGGATGTGGACGCCGCCGATGTCGACGCGGCGCTCGCGGTGAACGTGGACGAATGGCGGGCCGAGATCCCGCTCATCGAGGAATGGTTCGAGTTCGTCGGCGATAAGCTGCCCTCCGGCGTGCGCGACGAGTTCGAGGCGCTCAAGCAGCGCGTGCAGTAGGCACGGCGGTCGTTCGGGCCCGGCCCGGGTGACCCGATTTTCGCGCCGCGACCCGTGGCGAACATCTGTTCGCCACGGGTCGCGCTGTATCGCGAGCGGTGCCCGCCACGCGGCGGGGTGGAGGCGGCTTCGCGGAGGCCGGGTGCCTTATTCTGGTTGTGTCCTGGATCTCAGACCACGCACTCCCCGATTGGACGTCCCGATATCGCCCGATCGGCTCCCGCCGTCGTTATCCGTGGCCGAGCCGATCACCCCTGAGAGGTGGTTGGAACATGGCCGATGAGTTCATCACCCCGAAATTCTCCGACGGTGTATCGGTCAGTACACCGCTGCGCCGGGAGGCGGGACGGTTGCGCGCGGTTCTTCCGGCCGGCTGGCGGGTCGATGTGGTCGCGCCCGGCGGTCCGGCCGACGGCGACGAGCCGGTCGTCCGGGCATTGCCGGCTACCGATTAGTTCGCTACACGAGTTTTCCGTGCCGTGTCACCGGGATCGGTTGATATCGGTGTTCTTTCGCCTGCCCGGTGTTTCGGCGCGGCGGAAAGCGGTCACTGTGGCAGACTTTCGAGTCCCACGGGTGTTGCGCTGTGCGCGAGGAGAACTCGTGAACTCCGTAATGCGAGTAGCCCGTCGGTTGATGTTTGTTGCAGGTGGCCGTCGCCGCGAAATCCGACCTCCCGGTTCGTGTTTCATCGAACGCACTATTGCGTTTTGTTGCTGGAGGGCGCATGATGTTAGCCAGATATCAGCTCGCTCCATTGATCGAACCGAATACCCGCGATTGGGAGAGGCGTTCATGGCGGTGCAAGTGATCGGCCGGGCGTTGATGACAAGCGACCAGACCGACCATCAAGCGAAAAGCGTTGGCAGCGGCGGCTGGGTCGTCTCCTTCCTACCGGGACGGACCCTGACCACCGAACAGGCGATAGCGGCCATGCAGGCCGCTGAAGCCGTGGCGGTGGTCGGTGGACTGGCCGATCTCGTGGGGCTCACCACTCTCGAAACCGTGGGCCTGGCCATTCAGGAATCACCCTGGGCCAGAACCGAACCGGTGGTGCGCAACGGTTGGCGCGGCCGGATCGGCCGGAGCCGGGCGCAGGTGGCGATGTAATCCTCAGCCGGGTTTGCTCGCGACGACCACGAGATTGCTGACCAGTAGCTCGCGGATGCCGGGTATCCGCACCAGCCACCAGGCCCAGCGCGGGTGATAACGGGGGAACAACGCGAAGGTGTGCGCCGATGTGCGCTGTGACCAGCGCACCCCGTCCGCCGCCCGGACCGCGAACAGCGAGGTGCCGAAACGGTTCTTCGGTTCCTTTCCGTGTCGGCGCCGATACCGCCGGGCAGCGTACTCTCCGCCGAGGTAGTGCCAGGGGCCGGTCTCGTGGCCGCCGAAGGGGCCGAGCCACACCGTGTAGGACAGCACGATCATGCCCCCGGGCCGGGTGACCCGGACCATTTCGTCGGCCATCCGCCACGGATCCGGTACGTGCTCGGCGACATTGGACGAGAAACAGATGTCGACCGCGTCGTCGCGAAACGGCAGTGCCATCCCGGAGCCGCGGACCGCGGCCGGTACCGAAATACCGGCGGCGTGCATCTCCGAGGAATCGGGCTCCACCGGTATATAGCGGGCACCGGCTCGGGCGAACTCGTCGGCGAAGTATCCGGGACCCCCGCCGACATCGAGGACGGTGGCGCCGGCGAGATCGCGGCCGGTGAGATCGGCATAGAAATCGGCGAGCAGATGGGCGCTGTCGGTGGCTATACCGCCGTAGAAGCGCGCGGGATCGGTCTGTTCGAAACGAAAACTGTGCAGCAGGCGCAATGACCTGCGCACCGAGGCGCGGCGCGCGAAGCGGAAGCGCTTCGGCGCAGACCGGGCCGGGGAGCCGGCGGAGCCGGGCCGGAGCATGGTATCGGCGTCGCTGCCCGCCTCGGGCGATATCCGGTCCACAACTGATTCCTCGGCGTCGAGCACGATGCCGAGTTTCGCACATTGTGAAATATGACAGATCTCGCCGCCGGTAAATCCCCTCGTGCGATCTTCGATACCGAATGGACACGCAGGTGGGCGACTTGCCGGACGGACTTCGGCGTTAAGGTGTACCGCGATGCCCATGTCCCATACGCGGGACCCGAGCCCACCGGAGAACACCCACGTGCGCGAAGTACTTCTGCTCTGCTGGCGTGATACCGGTCATCCACAGGGCGGCGGTAGCGAGCGGTACCTGGAACAGGTCGGCGCGCATCTCGCCGCCCGCGGTATGCAGGTGACGCTGCGTACCGCCCGTTATCGGGGTGCGCCGAAACGAGAGCGGATCGACGGTATCGAGATCAGCCGGGGCGGCGGCCGGTTCTCGGTGTATCCGCGCGCGCTGGCCGCCATCGCGCTGGGCCGGTGCGGTATCGGCCCGCTGCGCGGCATCCGCCCCGAGGCCGTGATCGACACCCAGAACGGCATTCCTTTCTTCGCCCGGCTGGTCTCGGGTGTGCCCTCGGTGGTGCTCGTCCATCACGGGCACCGAGAGCAGTGGCCGGTGGCCGGTGCGCTGGTCGGCCGGATCGGCTGGTGGATCGAATCGGTGCTCTCGCCCCGGGTACATCGCGCCGACCAGTATCTCACCGTCTCCCTGCCCTCGGCCGAGGAACTGGCGACGCTCGGCGTCGACCGATCCCGGATCGCGGTGGTCCGCAACGGGGCGGAACCGGTCCCCGCGCATGTCCCGACGGGCAGTGCGGTCGTTCGCTCGGCCGAACCCCGAGTGGTGGTGCTGTCGCGGCTCGTCCCGCACAAGCAGATCGAGGACGCGCTCACCGCTGTCGCCCGGTTGCGGGTCCGGATCCCCGAGGTGCGGCTGGATGTGATCGGCGGCGGCTGGTGGGCGGACAAACTTCGGGACGAGGCCGCCGCCCTCGGTATCGCCGACGCGGTGACCTTCCACGGCCACGTCGACGAGGGCCGTAAACACGAGCTGCTCTCCCGCGCCTGGGTGCACGTACTGCCCTCCCGTAAGGAGGGCTGGGGTCTGGCGGTCATCGAGGCAGCCCAGCACGGTGTGCCGACCGTCGGCTACCGCTCGTCGCGCGGTCTCACCGATTCCATCGTCGACGGCGTGACCGGGGTGCTGGCCGACGACGTCGATCAGCTGGCTGCCACGGTCGGTGAACTGCTGGACGACGCGGCCGCGCGCACGATCATGGGTGAGAAGGCCCGGGCCCGGGCGCGCGAGTTCTCCTGGGAGCACACGGCCTCGGGGGTACACCGGGTATTGGCGGCCGCCGCGGCGGGTCGGCGGATCAGCGGACTGATCTCACCGCGCGAGGACGTGCGTGCCGGGACGCGCGCCGAACTCCCGGCCGGCGCCTGAGGGTACGCCGCCCTGGCGCCTTCGATCACATCGATCGCCACCGGTACCACGGCGGCGGCCCAGATCGGCCGAGCGCCGGGCCGGGTGCCGTTCATACGTCGGCGCAACCGGCGAAGGGCGTCTATCGAACCCGGCGAGGCGCCCTTGTGCGGGCTCCTCGAGCTGCGCCGCTTCCGATGGTCACAGGCGATAGCGGTCCGACCACTGTTGCCGGCCTGCCGGACTGCACCTGCGTCGCGGCGCGGTCCCCGGCCGGCCGCATTCCGGCCTCGGTGTACCAGTCCGTGCGGGTTTCCGTAATTCGGCACTCGCAAGGGTGTACCGGCCGGCGCCATCGCACCGGCAACCGGGTCTCAGCTTCTGACTCGGCGCACTACGAACTCGGCGGCCCGGACGGCGAGCGGTGCTACCAGCAGCAGCGCCCACAGGATATGCGCGGCCACCACCGGCGATCGGTGTTCGGGCACGGGCCGGGGTCGGACGTCCGGGACCCGGTACAGGGCCAGGTCGCCGGTATCGTGGACCGGCGTCAACCACGCCAGCGTCGCCGCGGAGTTCCCTAGCGGGCCGGGGGAGTCCCGTTCGACCAGCACCCAGCCGACGCCGAGCCGTGCCAGGTCAGCCGCCGGACCACCGTCGAGGAGTAGGTTCTCCACGGTCCGCGCCCGGGCTCCCTCGCCGGTCACCGTCGCGCCTTGGACGGGCAGTGCCCCGGTCTGCAGGACGTCGCGGGGCAGCAGTCGCGGCGCCGGGTCCAGGACCGGTGCCGATCCGGTGTAGGGGAAGCGGCGGAACATACCGCCCGGCAGTACGGCGATATCGCCCGGTCCGTCGACGCGCTCGGCGATCTCGTGCCAGGAGGCCGGGTATGCGATGGCCCGCATTTGCCCGCCGACGCCCCAGCCCAGGTCGAGCAGCGGCAGGGTCAGCACGCCGATGAACAGTGCGGCCAGGACCGGCGGCCAGCGGTCCGGGGCACCGTGGTCGTCGGCGAGACCGGGGCGCTCGTCGCCGTGGGGGTCCGTGTCATCGCCGGTGCGCCGGCCGGGGAAACCGAGACATGCGGCGGCCACGCAGAGCGCATAGCCGGGAGCGGCCAGCGCCACGTATTTCTGGGTATCGCGCAGCAGTCCGGCGCCGGGAATCTCGACTACCAGCCATTCCATCACCGTGAGTCCGGCGGGAGTGGCCGCGAGCGCCGGGGCCAGTACGGCCGCGACGGCCAGGACCAGCAGGATCCGGCGGGCCCGGGTGTGTTCGGGGTCCGCGTCGGCCGCCGCGACCCGTCGGAAGCCGAGCAGGACCACCGCGAGGAGCAGGATCGTCGCGACGGCGGCCAGCGGAGTGGTCCGCGAGACCGGTACCGCCTCGGCGTTCCAGATACCGCCCAGTCCGGCGAGGCTGCCCACCGTGGCGAGCCAGGGTTCCGCGCGGGCGGCGAACGCGGTGACGCCCGCGGGGTCGGAGGGTTCGGCCGCGACCCCGGAGACGGCGGTGGCCACCAGCCAGGGGGCGCAGGCCAGGACCGCGAGCGCTATCACTCCGGGCGCGCGACGCCATCCGGCCACGATCACGGCGACCACCGTGGCGAGCAGGGCGCCGGTGGGGGTCAGGCCCGCGGCCGCGAGGCAGCCGGCCAGTACCGACCGGTCCCGGAACCGATCGAACCGGGGCCGGCCGGCGGTGCGCAGCCGTAGTGCGGCCAGGGTCGTCCAGGGCAGCGCGGCGTAGCCCGTGAGCAGGCTCCAGTGCCCTTGGAGGAGCCGCTCGGCGATATAGGGGTTCCAGACGACGAGGGTGGTCGCCACCAGCTGCGCGGCGAGCGGGGCGCCGAGCAATTCCCGGACGAGCACCGCGGCGCCGTACCCGGCGGCCCAGAGCGCGGCCAGCAGGACGACTTTCACCAGCAACCCGCCGTCGATCAGCGGGGACAACGCGGCGAGCAGGGCGTCCTGGGGTACGGCGCGCGGGGCCGCGTCGCCCAACCCCAGCGCGGCGTCGGTGGGATAGGAGCGCGGCGTGCTCACGGCATCGCGGAGCAGCAGATATCCGGGTCGCAGTAGGGGCGCGGTGATGAGCAGGGTGAGCAGCAGGCTGTAACCGGCCGGGAGCAGACGCGTCCACCGGCCTGTTCGTTGCGCACTCACGGCCAGTCACCCTACGTTCGCCGGCCGCGGCGGGGCGGACCGGTATGTACGCCGGCCCGGGTGGGACACTTGCGCACGTGCAGTCCGTTCGCCGTCTCCCCGCCGTGGCGGACATGACCCTGGTGACCGCGGGGGCGATGATCGCGAATATCGCGAGCTATCTGCTGCAGCTGCTGGCCGGGCGCTGGCTCGGCGTGGCCGGGTACAGCGAGTTCGCCAGCCTGCTGGCCGTGCAGCTGCTGTGCGCGGTACCGGCGCTGGCCCTGCAGAACGTGGTGGCCCGCGAACTCGTGCACGGTGCCGATATCGCCGCGCTGCGGGCGCTGCGCCGGCGGTGCGCGCTGCTGGTGGCCGTGGCCGTCGTGGTGCTGGTACCGGTGGTGAGTGCGCTGCTCGAGGTCGGTATCGCGGCCTCGGCGGCGGCTCTGGGATCGGCGCCCGCGCTGGTGGTGCTGGCCGGCGACCAGGGTGTGTTGCAGGGGTCGCGCCGGTTCCGTGGGCTGGCGGTGGTGCTCGGTGTCACCGGTATCGCCAAGGTACTCCCGGCGCTGGTGGTGCTCGCCTGCGGCGGTGGCGCGACCCCGGCCCTGTGGGCGGCGGCCGGCGGTATCACCGCCGCCGCGGGTTACGCCCGCGTGGTGGCGGGCAGCGGCCGGCCGGTGGTTGCGGCGGGTGAAACCGTGGACGGTCCCGCCCCGGTTCCGGTCGCCGGTGTCGCGGGTGGATTCGACGGGGTGTTCGCGGTGCTGCAGGCCGCGCAGGTGCAGGCGGCCCTGATGGCGCTGTCCTCCGCGGATCTCATCGTGGTCCGCATCGTGCTGGACGAACCCGATGCCAGCCGCTACGCGCTGGGCACGATCGCTACCAAGGTCGCGTTCTGGTTACCGCAGGCGGTGGGGGTGGTGCTGTATCCACGGATGGCGCAGCCGGCCTCGTCCCGGTCGGCCGTGCGATCGGCGCTGGCAGTTCTCGCCGGTATCGGGGTGGTCGCCGTGCTGGCCGCGGCGCTGGCGGCCCCGCTGGCACCGGTTTTCGCGGGCCGGGATTACGCGCCGATCGAGGGTCTGCTGTGGTTGTTCGCGCTGCACGGGGCGATTCTCGCGGTACTCCAGGGAGCGCTGCTGTCGGCCATCGCGGTGCAGCGGACGGCGCTGGCGGGGATCGCGTGGGCGGGCCTGGTTCTCGAGGTGGTGCTCGTACTCACCCTGGCGAACAGTGTCACCGGACTGATCGTCACGGTCGCGTCCGTGGCCACCGTGACCACGACTCTCGTCGCGGTACTGGTCATCCGGACGGCGGCGGGTCGCCGGGTTCCGGCGCCCGCCTGATCCGGGGCAGCGCCGCCAGCCCGACCGCGATCACCGCGACCAGGGCCGGGAACTGGACCCACAGCGAATCTCCCATATAACCGCCGGGCATCCGCCACGGTCCGGTGGACAGCGCGGCGGCCGAGATCACCGTGCCCGCTCCGGCGACCGCGGCGAGGGCGCGGCGCGGCAGCCGCGGTACGAATCGGACGGCCGCCAGGCCGGCGACGGTGAGAACGGTGCCCGTCACCCCGGCGATCAGGGTCGCGGCGGCGATCAGGGCGAGGGCGGCGGGTATCCGCGGTGACCACACGCCCGGGGCCGCCACCGCCTCGGTGCGGGGGCCGCGCGGCACGGCGAGGGCGATGAGCGGGATCAGGAGCAGGAGGCCGAGGAGCAGCGCGAGCCGGTACCAGCTGTCGATCGGGAAGGAGACGGTCACCGGGCCGGTGGTATCGGCGGGCAGCACCCAGCCCTGCTGCCAGCCGTCGACCACGACCGGCCGCAGTTCGCGGCCGTCGGCGGTATGGGCCGACCAGCCGGTATTGGTACTCAGCGGCAGGGTCAGCAGGCGGGCGCCGGTGCTCGGGGCGGGAGCCGCGGGCCGGGTGTCCACCAGGCGCAGCCGGTCGACGAAGAACAGTTCCGTCGGCGCGACCATTACGTCGACCTCTCCGGCGGGCAGTGAGACCGGTTGTACGACACCGGGTGCGGTGGCCGGGAAGGTGCCCGCGTCCTGCGGCGCGTCGGGGCACACCTGAGCGGGCACCGGGTCACCGGCACGCAGTTCGCCCACGGTGGCCGTGACGCTGGTGTGGACGAGGCGGCCGCCGACCGCGATGGTCGGGCCGGCGTCACACCCGACGGTCACCGGCCGGTCCGCCGGGGCGGGCGGCGGATACTGCGGACCCAGCACACCGATTTCGGCGAGGCCGGGCGGCTGGGGCTGGCTGTAGCCGAGCGCCGTCCGGTCCAATACCGCTTCCCAGCTGCGGATGCTCAACTCGATCCGGTCGGTGACCGTGGGATGCAGGTCGATCCGGGAGACCTTGTCGGGTTCCTCGATCCCCCGGACCTGCGGGCCGTTGCCCAGGTTCACCGTGACCGAGGTGGGCGCGGCGGGCAGGCCGCCCAGCGAAGGCGTCAGTTCCAGGCCGGTCACCAGGGTGGGCTCCGGAAGTTCGATGGTCAGCGCGGGTTTGGGCCCCAGGGTGTCGCGG
This sequence comes from Nocardia grenadensis NBRC 108939, assembly GCF_001613445.1. Taxonomy (GTDB): domain Bacteria; phylum Actinomycetota; class Actinomycetes; order Mycobacteriales; family Mycobacteriaceae; genus Nocardia; species Nocardia grenadensis. Next base: position 101,420 of record NZ_BDCJ01000025.1, on the reverse strand, counting down.
ACCGTGTCCTCCGGCGCGGTCCAGCTGGTGCGGGGATCGCCGTCGGTGGCGGCGAACGCGGAACCACGCAGATCACCGACATCGGAGGCGCCGCGCGCCACGGGGCGTGCCGGATCGGTCAGTAATGCCTCCAGCCCGGGACCCTGCCGGGGGCGGACCATGAGTCGTGGTTCGACGGTGGCGGGCGCCGGCACGGAGAGCGTCCGGCCGAACGGGCCCAGCTCTTCGGGCGCCAGCGCCAGGCCCTTACCGCAGCGGACGCGATCGGGACTGTCGAAACATGCGCCGCGCCCGGGGAATTCCTGGCCCAGATCCCATTCGGTGACCGTGGCATCCGGAGGCGGCGGTGGCAGGACGGTCCGGTGCCGGATCTCGACCGGGACGCCGGCGTCGCGCACGGTGTAGTCCTCCAGCCCCAGTTCGCTGATCCCGAACTGGCCACCGGTGGTACCGCGTTCGGTGCGGATGGCGGTGATCTTCACCCATTCGGTGGAACCCACCGGCAGCGCGACCGAAACGGGTTCGCCCGCTTCGCTGATCCGGGCCGAGACACTGCCGTTGTTGGTGCGCACCTCCACCCATTTCACCGGATCGCCGATCGCGGCGGGGGTGGTGGTGAACCGCAGCAGACCTGAGGTGAACGGTTTGTCGAGATCGAGCCGGATCCATTGGCCCAGGGCGTATTCGCCCGCATTGCTGATCCAAGCTGTCGCCGGATCGCCGTCCACGGCGGCGGCGGTCGAGTTGCCGGGGGCGACGCCGCCGATCTGTGTCGCGTCGGCCGCCGAACTCGACGCGGTGATAGTGGCCCCGGTCCAGCCGCCCTGCACCGGTTCAGCGCCCGGCACGGCGTAGTCGGGGACCAGGTTGTGGGTGCGGCGCGCGTCGCCGGGGGCGCGCAGCGCGGAGTTGTGATTGTCGACCTTGCCGAAATCGGTTTCCCGGTTCATCGGGGTATCGGTCACCGTCACCGGGCCCACCGGTAGGCCCGCGGCCGCGGCATCGGCGGCCAGCAGGGTGGGCTCGTGTGAGGTCGCGGGGTCGCGATGCAGTCTTTCCAGTACCTCCGGCCCGCCCTGGACCACCGGTACCGAATCGAGCGGCACGGTGTACGCGCCGGGGAACCGCTCGGGTGCCCCGGTCCCGCCGCGCACCTCGGCGGGGGTGCCGGGGGCGGGGGCATCGACCCGGTAGATCTCCACCGCAGGATAGTCGGGCCGCAGATCCGCGTGGGCCACGAAATCGTCCCGGCCGGAGTCGTTCTGCACAGGTTTCCCGAATTCGGCCACCTTGTGCAGTCCCGGTGAACCCTCCACCGCACTGTGCGCCAGCAGCGGGCGGGTGGAGCGGGAGGTGTCCGGATCGAGATCGTTGCGCAGGACCAGTACCCCGATGCCCTGCCCGCGCAGTGTGGCTGCCAGCCCGTCGGAGGGCCGGCCGTCGGCGATCAGCCGCTGTACCGAATCCATCGCCCGGATGGTGCCGGGCGGATTCAACGGGACGGCGTCCCGTACCGCCCACGGGGTCTGCGCCAGTGCCTGGAGGGGTTCGTCCCGGGTCAGACCCCACACCTGGCTGCCGAAGGGGGCGCCGGGAACCACCAGTGCCCGGGTGTCGGCGGCATTGTCCCGCAACCAGTCCGCGGTCTGCTGCCAGTAGGCGGGGACCGCGTCGTAGGCGCCGCGGGGCGCGAGTTTCCCGGTCCAGGCCAGGGAACTGGACAGCGCGAGTGCCGCGAGGACCAGCATGGCGACCGCGACCCGGCGGTCGCGGTGCGGATTGGCCAACGCCGCCCGCCACACCTCCGGCCGGACCGAGGCCGGGAGTGGGATCCGGGCCAGCAGTTGGGCGATGCCCAGCACCAGCGGCAGCCGGATGAGCGGTTCGAGTTTGTGCACATTGCGCAGCGGTGCGCCGCCGGAGTCGAGGAAGACACGGATCGGTTCGGCGAACGGCCCGCCCAGCTGCCCCACATAACCCGCGCAGATACCGGTCAGCCCGACGCACAGGATCAGCACCAGCCGCCCGCGGGACGGCATGGACCGCAGCGCCAGCCCGGCCATTCCGGCCGCGGCGATCAGCCCGGTGGCCAGCACCGCGGCGGGCTGGGTGACCAGCACCGCGCCCGCGATCCGTTCCGGGGAGACGAACGGCGTCCAGCTGTCGGTGCCGCGCAGGACCTCACCCAGTGACGCCCACTGGGTGGTGACCCCGGAGGATTCGATGTAGTCGAGGAACGGCGGGCTCACCCGGCCCAGCAGCAGTAGCGGTACCGCCCACCAGGCCACCGCGAGGACGAGTAGTGGTACCCACCTGGCGGTGAACCGCCACCAGACGCGGTCGGGGCGGAAACTCGCCCACCACAGCAGCGCGGGTAGGAAGGCGGCCACGGTGGCGACCGCGTTCACCGCTCCCATCAGCGCCAGCGCCATCGCGCTGCCCGCCGGGGACCGCGCCCCGCCGCGCCGATGCCTGCGATAGGCGGTGCCCAGCGCGGCGGGCGCGAGCAGGACCCACGGCGCCAGCATCATGGGCAGGGTTTCCGAGGAGATCGAGCCGACGGTGGTCAGCACCCGCGGCGACAGTGCGTAGGCGGCGGCCGCGATGACGCGGGAGCCGCGGCTGCCGATCCCTAGGGTTTCGCAGAGTTTGACCACACCCCAGAAACCCGCGAGCAGCAGCAGAGCCCACCAGATCCGCTGAGTGACCCAGGCGGGCAGATGCAGTACATCACCGAGCGCGAAGAACGCGCCGTGCGGGAAGAAGTAACCGTAGGCCTGGTTCTGGACCTGGCCCATCGGCGCCTGGCTGCTCCACAGATGGGCGGCACGGGCGAGGAAACCGAGCGGATTCTCGGCGAGATCGTATTTGGTGTCGGCGGCGGTGAGGGCCGGGGCCTGCAGAAAGGTCAGCAGGAAAGCGGCGAACGCGGTGCCGAGCAACCAGCGGCGGCCCAGTTCGCCGGTGGGCTCCGAGTCAGGGATGAATCGGGTGGCCGCGTCGGCAGATTCGACGGGATCGGACTGGACGGGCACCGTGGGTCAGGCGTTTGCCGTCCCCGCCGACAGGCTCCGGCGGGGACGGGACGAGATCGGGCCGGGTCTCAGCGCTTGCCGTATTCGACGTTGTTCAGCAGCGAGCTGTCCGCGTTACCGCTGCGGTCGACTTCCGGCCGGCTGTTCTGCTGCAGCGCGGCGGTGATGGCGAAGACCGCGATCGCGCCCAGCAGGGCGCCGCCGACTGCACTCGCAACACCGGGGACAGCAAACTTCATCGCAGCACTCCAAACTCCGAAGCAGGCAGATATCTGGGCCAACCTAGCAGGACCGGCCGGGTCCGGGTAGGACCGTCCAGCGTTTCACCCTAACGGTTGCCTCCGGCCGCCCCTATCGCGGTCCGCGCCGACGCGATCCCCGACTCATTCGTCGTCGGGTGGTACGGCGCAATCGAGGGCGCCCAGTAGGGTGCGCAGTTTGGCAGTGGTTTCGGCCAGTTCGGCGGTGGGTTCGGAGGCCGCGACGATCCCGCCGCCGGCGTAGGCGCGCAACTCGTGGCCGCCCGCGGCCAGTTCCGCGCTGCGGATGGCGACCACCCAGGTCCCGTCGCCGTCGGCGGTGCACCAGCCGACCGCGCCGCCGTAGAACCCGCGGTCCTCCTCATGGGTGGTCAGGTATTCGAGCGCGTCGGCGGTCGGGGTACCGCAGACCGCCGGGGTCGGGTGCAGCAGCAGCGCCAGTTCGAGCGCGCTGGGCGCCGGCGCCCGCAGCACGCCGTGGATCGGCGTCCCCAGATGCCACACATCGTGGGTGGCGACCAGTTGCGGGCGCGCGGGCACCGATAGACCGATACAGACCGGGGACAGCCGTTCGGTGATCCAGTCGACCACGAACGCGTGTTCGGCGTGGTTCTTGGCGCTCGCCCGCAACCGGTCGGCCTGCGCGGAATCGGCCACCCGGTGCGGGAACCGGGGCAGTGTGCCGGCCAGCGGATACAGTTCGACGGCCGTGTCGCGGCGATGGATCAGCAGCTCCGGGCTCGCGCCGACCAGCGTCGCGCCGGTACGCCCGGCGGGGGTGAGATCGACCGCGAAGACATTCGCCCGTGGGTTCCGGGCCAGCAGATACGCGGCGAGCACCTCGGGTTCCAGTGCGGCCGCCGCGGTGGCGCGCACGGAGCGGGCCGCCACCACTTTGCGCAGGCGAGGAGCGGGTTCGTTCAGCAGTTCCACCAAGCGCGCGACTCGCGCACGGTGTTCGGCCGGGCTCGGCGTCTGCTCCACCACCTGTACCCGCGGCAGCTCCGGGAGCGCGGACGGGCGCCACGGCCCCGCGGTGTGCAGCAATTCGCCGGGTTCGATCAGCGCGGCCGGGTGGCGTGGATCGAACGGTAGCGCCCCGGCGATCGCCGCGGCGGCGCCTTCCCGCAGGGCGGCCGCGGCCTGCCACGGATCGCGGTGCACCGTGCGGACGCCGGTGCCACGCACCACGCCGTCGGGTCGTGCCAATAGGAACCCGGTCATGAGCCGACCGTAACCACGCGCGGCGCCCCTACTGCGCGGCGTGATCGTCGTGCCCGGATTTCCGCGCGCCGGCCGGTTGCACCGGGGGAACCAGGAAAACGGGGCGGTGGCAATGTTTGAGCACGGCGTCGGCCACGCTGCTGTGCACCAGTGCGCGCAGCCCGGTCGCCCCCCGGGTGCCCGCGACGATGATGTCGACATCGAGTTCGTCGGCGACCTCCACGACCGCCTGCCAGGCGCCGGCGGCGTATTCCTGGGTGCGCGCCTCGGCGTTCAGTCCCGCGAGCGCGGCCAGGTGCACGCCTTCGGCATTGATCTCACGGGCGGTGGTATAGGCGATGTCCTCGAGTTCCTCGTCGGGCACCCATTCCGGTTGGACCATCCCGGAGATGCCAGAGATGCGCGCGGCTTGGCGGACCATCGGCTCCCAGGCGGTGAGGACCACCGCGCGGTCGGCGGCGAGGAAACGTCCGGCGTATTCGATCGCGCGTTTGGCGTGTTCGGAACCGTCGTAGGCGATGAGCATCAGATCGCAGGGCATAACGGCGACCTCCCAGGGCGGACTCCTGACCGGTGTTATCAGATTACCTCTGTCCGGATGCCGGTCCGAAGTGTCGCGGGTGCGGCGCGCGGGCTACCGTCGAACGATGCGGAAGATACCGTTGGTCCTGCTCGCGGTGCTCGCCGCGCTCCTCACCGGCTGTTCCGGCTCCGAGGGCGGCGGCTCCGGTCCCGGCACCACCGCGACCCCGGGCGCCGGCACCAGCCCCGAGGCCGCGACCGGTGACGCGGCCGGTCCCACCACGACCGGAGGCGACTGCGCCGCCCGGTACCTGGCGCAGTTCAGCACCCGGGAGAAGCTCGCGCAGCTGCTCACCGTCGGGGTGACCGGCACCGACGACGCGCTCGCCGTGGTGCGCGACCATCAGGTCGGCGGGATCTTCGTCGGCAGCTGGACCGATCAGTCGATGCTCACCGACGGCGGACTCGCGCAGGTGACGGCCGCGGCGAAGGTGCCACTCATGGTGACCACCGACGAAGAGGGCGGCCGGGTGTCGCGCCTCGGGAATCTCATCGGGACCGCGCCCTCGGCCCGGGTCACCGCACAGACCATGACGCCCGACGAGTTCTATACCGCGACCCTGGACCGGGCGCGGGCGATGCAGAACCTGGGGATCACGGTGGATTTCGCCCCCGATATCGATGTGAGCTCCCAGCCCGACGATTCGGTGATCGGTGACCGCTCGTTCTCCGACGACCCGGCCGTGGTCACCGAATACGCCGACGCCTATATCCGGGCCATGCACGAGGTCGGCCTCGGGACGGTGCTCAAGCATTTCCCGGGCCACGGTTCCAGCACCGGCGATTCCCATCTCGGCGCCGTGCAGGTGCCGCCGCTGCCGGAACTGAGCACCAGCGATCTGGTGCCGTTCCGTGAGCTGATCGATACGGGTTCGGCGGTGATGGTCGGTCATCTCGATGTCCCCGGGCTGACTACCCCGGGCGTGCCGGCCAGTATCAGCCCCGAGGTGATGAAGCTGCTGCGCGAGGGTTCGGGGTACGGGGCGGCGCCTTTCGACGGCGTGATCTTCACCGACGACCTCAGCGGTATGGCCGCGATCACCGAACGGCTGTCCATCGAGCAGGCGGTGGAGGCCGCGCTCGTCGCCGGCGCGGACAACGCGCTCTGGATCAGTACCGACGCCGTGGGGCAGGTGCTCGATCAGCTGGAGCAGGCGGTGGCGGCCGGTCGGTTGCCGATGGAGCGGGTGGACGCCTCGGTACTGCGGATGGCCGACTACAAGCGGATCCCCCGCACCTGCTGACGGTCCGGGCCGGGCCACGGGCCCGGACCCGGGATGACGGGCCGGGGTTTCCGGCCGCCTACCGGAATAACACCGGCGCGCGGGCATCGCGGCCGGTGGTTTCGGTCCTGGGGAACTTACTTTGGAGTAATATAATGAGCTCACTGCGGTAGGAGAACGTGATGGCGGGCGGTACGAAAAGGCTTCCGAGAGCGGTGCGCGAGCAGCAGATGCTCGATGCCGCGGTCGAGGTCTTCTCGCGCAAGGGCTTCCACGAGACCTCCATGGACGCCATCGCCGCCGAAGCCGAGATCTCCAAACCGATGCTGTACCTCTACTACGGCTCCAAGGACGAACTGTTCCGCGCCTGTATCCAGCGGGAGGGGCTGCGCTTCCTCGAATCGGTCGCACCTGCCGGCAACCCGCTGCTCAGCCCGCACGAACAATTGCGCACCGCCCTGGAGGGTTTTCTCGGCTTCGTCGATACCCACCGCAACTCCTGGCAGGTCCTCTACCGTCAGGCGCTCGGCCAGCAGGCCTTCGCCTCGGAGATCGATAACGCCCGGGAGCGGGTTATCGAGCTGACCGCCAAACTGCTGGAGTCCAGCGCCAAACACGCCGAACCCGGGACCAACTTCGATATCGTCGCGGTCGCGGTGATCGGCGCGGGTGAGGCCATCGCCGATTCCGTCGCCGACGGCCGCATCGATGTGGCCGAAGCCGTGGATCTGCTCGACGCATTGGCCTGGCGCGGTCTGTCCGGCCGCAAACCCGGCGCGCCGGACAGAGCGGAAACTGGTGAGTCGCCCGAATAGTACGTATTGCCCGTTAAGTGGTGCTTTCGCGGGTGCGCGGCGTCGCTGGGGTCCGTCGGCCTCAGCGGTCTGCCGACGCTGCGCTGGGCACTACTGGATCCACTCACCACCGCCCTGTGCGGGCTCGGCCGCAGTATCGCGCCACCGCCCACCGCGTCCACCGGAAAGAACCTGGTCGGCGTCCATCCCACCGGCCCGCAGCGGCCGGGGATGTTCCTGCGACGACTGCGGCAGCTGCTGCGATTGCTGTAGCTGCGGTAAGGACTGTGGTGGCTGCTGCGGATGCGACTGTTGGCCGCCGGGTCAGGATTTCGCGGGCCGCGGCCGGTCCCGCCGCCGCGCCCACTGCCGGCACGGCTCCTCCACCAGGGCGTGGCTCGCCGCGGCGATCGGCAGCGTGAACGCCACCGTCAGTACCAGCACCACCCCGAAATTGCCGTTGAACGGCAGGATGCCGAATACCGGGAAGATCACCGACAGCACGGCCAGATGCCAGATGAAGATCCCGTAGGACCAGCGTCCCGCCGTCGCGACCGGCGTCGCGGTCAGCCAGCGATGCGGTTTGTCCGGCGGTCCCAGTACCAGCGGCGCCAGCAGGGCGAACCCGATCACCGCGCCGAGGCCCATCTTCACGGCGTACTGCCAGGGCTCGGCCCGGGTCAGCCCGGCGACTCCGCCCAGGCGGGTCGCCGACGCCACGAACGCCACGGCGGCGATCGCCCACATCAGCCGCTGGTTGCCCAGCAGCCGCAGGTGTGCCCGGCACCGGTCGTCACAGGTCAGCTCGGCCAGCAGCATGCCACCCGCGAACCAGGGGATATAGGCGGGCAGCCAGTTGTCGGCGTGGATGGCATCCGGGGTCGGCACCGGGATGAAGTTCCAGCAGAGGAAGACCAGCCCGAGTAGCAGGACGGCCGGCACCCGTGCCGTGGCCGCGCGGCCGCGCAACCCGTGCAGCAGCCAGGCCAGCAGTGGCAGCGCTATATAGAAGGCCACCTCGACCGACAGACTCCACATCTGGGTGAGCCCGTCGGTCAGTGTGAGCGGTACGAAGACCTGGAGGAGCAGCAGGTTGGAGATCCACACCTGCAGCCCGGCGGTACCGGCGGCGGCCGGGACCAGGATCAGTACCGCGCACACCACGACCCAGTAGGCGGGCACGATCCGCGCCACCCGGTGGCGCAGGTAGTAGCCGAGACCGGGGGCCTCGCCGAGGCCGCGGGCGGTGAGTGCGTGCGGACGCCACAGCAGGAAGCCGGACAGCGCGAAGAACACCGCGACCGCCATATCGAAGCGTTCCAGCAGGCGGCCGAGCGCGGGAATCCCGGTGGCACCCGTCTGGAAGGCCACATGGGTGAGCAGCACGCCGAGGGCGGCCAGACCGCGCATACCCTCGAGCGCGGGAAGAAAGCCCCGCTGACGCCCGGCCGGTACCGGCGCCGTCCCCGCCGGCGCCGGGCCATGACCGGCTGCGGCTCGGTGTTCGGCCTGGTCGGCGGGGTGCCAGGGGCCGGTATCGGTGGTCGGAGTGGTCGTCATCGGGTCCCAGTCTGCCGGGCCGTCTGTGCTCGTAGAAAGCCGGTATTTCACAATGCGGGTCGAACTCCCCCCGATTTCGGTCGGATTCCGGCCTCGCCAACCCCTGGGGAACGTCCAGGCTGTTAGTGTCAGGGCTCACGAGTGCCGCGGCGCCCCGCTGTACCCGCGGAACGACCTGTGTTCTACGACGAGGAGAGTTTGCATGGCACTGAGTGCCGGAACCAGAAGGACGGTTGCCTGCGTGCTCGTGGGTCTCGGCGCGCTGCTTATCGTCGCCGCGCTGATGATCCCCACCTACACCGTCAGCAAGATGGCCAAGACTCCTCTCGACCTCGAGATCACCACCGTCGCGGTCAACCAGAAAGACCAGGAGAGCCTGGTCCTGGATTCCTCGTCGCTGACGGCCGAGGGGCGCTCGGCCGAGGTCAACAAGAATGTACCGCTGGTCTCCCAGCGGTTTCTCACCGTCGAGGACCCCTCCAACGCCGACGAGATGACCATCCAGGCCGGTAACACCCTGCGCCGGATCGATAAATCCGGCGATACCGGCGTGCTGACCGCCTACGTCGACCGGGTCACCATCGACCGCACGACCGGTGAGCCGGTGGCCACCGATCCCAACGGGTCGATCGCGATCACCACGAACTCCAAGGGTGAGAGCATCGCCGATCCGGTACAGCACACGGGGCTGCAGTACCGGTTCCCGATCGGCACCGAGCAGAAGACCTACCCCTACTTCGACGTGCTCGCCCGGACCACCACCGACATGGTGTTCCAGGAAGAGACCGAGATCAACGGCACCAAGGTCTACCACTTCCGGCAGGAGGTCCCGGTGACCAAGCTGGCCGACGTCTCCAAGGCGCCGACCAACAAACTGGAACTGCCCGCCGCCAAGTGGGGCGTCGAAGGCGGCGAAGAACCGGTCACCATGTACCGCTTCTACGGCAACACCCGCGACGTCTGGGTCGAGCCGGAGACCGGCACCATCGTCAAGGGCGGCGAACAGCTCAATATCTTCTACAGCCGCACCGCCGACAAGGTGGAGGTGCCCGCCCTCAAGGCCAATATGGTCTTCGACACCGACACCGTGGAATCCCAGCTCGCCGTGGCCAAGGACAATATCGACAAGCTGTCGCTGTTCGGCCGCGTCCTGCCGATCGTCTTCGGCATCCTCGGCGTGATCGCGCTGATCGCCGGAATCGTGCTCGGCGTCACCGGCGGCCGCGGCGGTCAGCCGGCCCGCCCCACCGGCCCGGCCCGGCGCCCCACCGGCGGTTCCACGGTCGCAGCGGACGACGCCCCGACCACCACATTGCCCCGCACGGGTAACGCGGACGCTCCGACGGAGACCATCAAACTCCCGAAGAACCTCTGAGCGTACGAGCACAGCGAAGGCGCCCCGGACCGGAAAGGTCCGGGGCGCCTTTGTTTGTCGGCTCTTACGGGTAGTTTCGCGACCGTATCCTGCAAGTCAGCGACACAACCGAAGACGGTCTCGACCCCGTGATCGAGCAGTTGGGTCCCCGAGCCAAGGAGGCATTGATGACAACCGCCGAACGGCTCCGCGCCGAAGGTGAGGCCATTGGTGAGGCTCGTGGTGAGGCCCGCGCCCGAACCGAAACTCTGATCGACCTCCTCGATGCCAAATTCGGTTCGGTCCCCCGGACAGCGATCCGGAAGATCGAGACCGGCAGACCCGAAGAAATCCGCACCTGGCTCCGTCGCTCCGTCACGGCCGCCACCCTCGAAAAGGTGTTCAACGGATAGGGAGGCTGCCCGCAGAGGTGGTCTTTTCGTAGGCGGCGGCCGGGCGGACGACTCCGCATTTGAACGCGGTGATTCAGATGCTTCCGTCGAGATCGGCGTGCATCCCACGGATCGCAAGGGGGCGGGATACTTGAGCCGCGTCGGTGGCCCAGCTCCGTCCACCGCGTTCAGCGCAAGTCATGCTGCCGGTCGCTGTCTCTGTTCAGGGTTACCGATGCCTGCCCGACTCCGTCGCGGACCGGTGCTCGTGTGTTTCGTTTCGGGCTGCGGTTCCCGAACCCGGCCTTGCGCTACCGAATCCACATCGAGCTCGGCGGTGAACTCGTCGAGACCTTCGACCTGGAACCAGACCGCTGGCTGGCCCGGGGTATCCGGGAAGGACGGGTTTGCGGTGGTGTCCGGCGGTTCGGAATCGAACGCCTTAACCGTCACGCCCCTCACCAGCCATAAACAGACCATCGCGGTGTTTCGGGACAGCGCGACCTTCGGCCGCGGGGCCTTCCTCGGTGGTGGCCTGCATTGTGTTCCCGCGCCCCTCCAGCCCCAAGGGCGCCCCCGGCGTCACTCCGTGATGGCTACCGCCACCCTCGACCTTGGAGCCTCTGCGCGCGAAGGGCAGGCCGATATAGGGCGGACGGAGCCAGCCCGCCTCTGGGCGCACACCACCACCGAGAAAGCCATTCCAGTGGCCCGGACACGATAAAGCGGCGGACTAGCGCCGAGCCCATCCGCCTGCCCAGGCGCTCCGCACTCAGTCCGCAGCACCACGCTCACTGCCAACGCTCACCAACGACTGAGGCGGGAGCCTTCCGAGGCTGCGCTTTCGCACAATCTGGATCGAATGGCCTTATCTCAGTCGTGACACCAGTCGTGACACCAACGGCGACACCACTACCGGCCAGGCCAACACATGAGACGGGCCAGATACTCACGCCGAAGGTCCTTGCCGCAGACCCGCTTGACCCTCGTAATGAAAAGATCCGGAGTCGGTTCGCTATGTGGCCCAGTTCTCCCGCCGACCACCATCCGAGGTCATAGACTCCACACCTGCTCACGGGCATTGGAACGACCGAGTTATGCACACCCGCCCAGAGCGATTCGTGTAGGGCTGTCTCGGGTCAGAGCGGCAGGTCTCGCACCAGCACATCGAACCTGGGGGCGTCGTCCCAGTCCGGACGTTGCCAACCGACCCGGTACCACCCCCACTTCCGATACCGAGCGTAGGCGCGCTCGTTGGCCGGATTCACCAGCAGTGTCGCCCGTTGCTCGGCGCGACCGGCCAACAGCTTGTCTTGCAAGGCGCGGGCGAGTCCGCGCCCGGTGTACTCGACGCACACCATGATCTCCGAAAGAGCGAAGGTCCGATCACCGGTCTCGACTGTGAACTCCTCCAGATCAGAGTCGTTGAGACCACCGTCGTCCAGGTGCAGCCCACCCCATCCCGCCGCGCCCGGTCGTAGCGGCCATCCCCACGTCTGTCCGGCCGTCGCGCCGTCGACGTAAGCCAACACCAGGTCGAACCCTGAGCCGCGAGCAGGATCGGTGTAGGCGTCGAACCTGTGCATGAATGCCGCAGGGGATTCGAACGGGTCGCCCGAAGCGATCGCATCGACGTAGGAACGGCGGTAGATGTCTTCGACGGTGTCTCGTATTTCGCGGGCCTGGGCGGCGGAGTAACGCCGGAATTCCGGTGCGATCATGCGCTTTCCTTAAGTGTGGCACTCTCCAGCGACGCGAACCGGTCGCGGAACTCTTCGGCCGCGGGATGGTCGACGGTTCGTATCGGGTCCAGTACTCGCAGTGTCCGGCCCGACGTGACGTTCTCCAGTTCGGCGAGCACAGCCGTCCCCAAGGTGAGTGCCGACCGGATATCCCCCATGCGGATATGCGCCACCGCCGCATGCGCTCGATCGCTGACGGCATTGCGAGCGCCCCTCTCCTCCGACGGAGCGGCATAGAGAAGTTCGATGCTTTTGCGTACCTCGCCGATCTCGTCGTATCCGCGTGCCTCGTGCCCACGGATCTCCGCGGGCGTTACGAACCACAGCCACTGTGGGCACTCTTCCAGCGACTCATAGCTGATGGCGTGCTCTACCTCCCGCCAGGCAGTAGAGACGGCGCGACCGAATCCGAGCCGGTCACTGAGCAATCCGCGTGCCTGAGCCTCCCGCCCCGCAATCAGAGCGTGAATCCGGCCCGGCGGCCGGCCACCGGCCAGTGTGCGGGCACGGTCGATCAGCTTCAAGGCGTAATGCGGGCTGCCCTGCCCCCTTCTGGCCAGATCGATCGACTGATTCGCCGCATTCAGGCATGTATGGACAATGAGGTCTTCGTCGCCTGCTTCACTCGCCAGCGAGAGTGCCTCGGCATAGCAACGTCGCGCGACCATATGGCGATCCGAGTCGTGTGCCAGCCAGCCGGTGAGCACAGACAGATGCCCCGTGGCGGAAGCGAAAGCGTGCCCGGTCGCGGTGTCGTAACTCGCGGTGTCGAGGGTGTGTTTGGCGTGCTCGAGCTGTTCGAGCGCGAATCTGAGCAGGGCGCCGCCACCTACCTTCTGGTCCTTCTCTTCCAGCTCGCCGACAGCCGCCAGCAGCCGCTGCGCGTCCGAAGGTCTCGGCAGTCCGGTGCCGGGCGTACCGGGATCGCAAACCACACATCGATCGAAGTCTCGCTGCTCTCCGCACCTGTCACGCCCTTGCCGCCGAACCGAATGGCGCTTCATTATGGATGAGAAAGCAGGGTTCAACACCGGAGATACGCCCACGACTCGGTGCGCCTTCTACCGCTCGTGCGGACTGGCGGCAGTGGTGCAGTCAGAACCACAAAGGATCGTCATCGCGGCCGGGCCTCACGTCGGTGCAGTCACGATGCCCGCCGAGTTGGGTACGGCGGCACGTCGATTACTGTTCGGGCGTGGCCTGTACCGCCAGAGGCTGCCATGGATGATACTATCGTTGATGATAGTATCCCAGGAGGTACTGTGGGCGGATTCATTGGGCGGCGCACCGAGCTCGCCCTTCTCGACGAACTGCTCGAGCCGGTGCGCGGGGGCGGTAGGTCGGGGCGGCCGGGGCGAGCGGTATTGATCCGGGGCCGCAGGCGGGTGGGGAAGTCGCGGCTCGTTGAAGAGTTTCTGGATCGGGCTCGGGTGCCGCACGTGTTCTTCACGGCGGTGGGGGGATCGCGGGACGAGGACTTGGCGGGGTTTGTTTCCGATATCGCCGACTCGGACCTACCTGGCGCCGAACGGGTCTCGGAGTTCGCGGCGCCGAAGACGTGGCGGGCCGCGTTCGACCTACTCGCCACCGTGCTTCCTCGGGATCGTCCGAGCGTGGTCGTCCTGGACGAGATGCCTTATCTGGTGCGGGAAGATCGGGCGTTCGAGGGCACGCTACAGAAGGTTTTCGATCGGACCCTGTCGAAGTTGCCGGTGCTGCTGGTGCTCATCGGTTCCGATATCGCGATGATGGAGAAACTCAACACCTACGGTCGGCCGTTCTATCAGCGCGGTACCGAAATGATCGTGCCCCCGATGAATCCGCGCGATGTCGCGGCTATGCTCGATCTCCGGCCGGCCGATGCGTTCGACGCGTACCTGATCAGTGGCGGTCTGCCGCTGATTCTCGAGGAGTGGCCGCGGGGGGCGGGTCTGTGGGAATACCTCGACTACGCGCTCCGCCACCCCACCTCGGCCTTGCTGGTCAGTGCCGAACGGGCACTGGCTGCCGAATTTCCGACCGAGGCGCAGGCGCGCACGGTTCTCGGCGCGATCGGTCACGGCGAGCGAACTTTCAGTCTCATCGGCCGGGCAGCCGGCGATTTGGCCCCGACCTCGCTCACTCGATCGCTCGGGCTGCTCACCGACCGACGGGTGGTGGCCGCCGAACGTCCGCTCTCGGTGCGGCCGAGCAAGGAAACCCGCTATCGCGTCGAAGATCCCTATCTGCGGTTCTGGCTGTACTTCCTCGGACCCGGTATGCCCGCAATCGAACGTGGACGGGGGGATCGGGTACTCGAGACCATCCGGGCGGGCTGGACTTCCTGGCGGGGCCGGGCCGTGGAGCCGGTGATCCGGGAAGCGCTGTGGCGGGGTGTGGACAGGTACCTGCCCGAGGGGACGGGAGCGATCGGCGGTTACTGGACTCGGACGAACAACCCGGAGATAGATATCGTCGCCGCAGACCGGGGGCCGATCGCCCAGCGGATCACGTGTGTGGGATCGGTGAAGTGGTTGGAGAAGAAACCGTTCGATCAGCGTGACCTCGCGGCTCTCATCACCCACCGGTCACAACTACCGGGCGCCGATGTCGATACTCCGATGCTGGCCGTCGCGCGCGCGGGAGGCTCGACCACGGGTGTGCGGGTGCTGACGCCGGACGAACTGCTCGAGGCATGACCGTGAGGATATAGAGATACGAACCCCGCACCGAAGATTCCGGAGCGGGGTTCCGTGGGTCCGTCAGCGCAACGTGGGTCCGCCCGACAGCGATGTCTTCTGCACGACGTGTCGGCTATTGGTGTTCGGTCTGCGGCCCAGCAGGTCGTAGACCAGCACCTCGGAGGGGGCGTACCACCGCCTGGTCCTTGGGTGTAGAGCAGGTTTCCTTCTGCGTCGTACCACGCACCGTCGCGCAGAGTTGAGCCCTCGGCGTCGGTTCCGGCGTGGACGTCGTCGGCGCGGGCCTGGATCTGGGCGCGTAGTGCCGGGTCGATATCGTCTACTGATCCGGGGTCCGGAGTGTTGGCGTTACACGAGGTGGCCGACCACAACGCGCTGCTGCACCTGCATCAGTGCATCCACGGCGAACCTATTGCTCTCGGTGATGAGTGCGTTCGCCGACTTCGAGCGCGCGCTGATCCTGGAACACCCGCGCGAAGGCATAGCCGCAGCGAAAGCTCGCGGCGGCTACATGGGTCGCATGCCGCCCCTCGCTGCCAACCAGATCGGCCGGCTGCGTGTCTGGGCTGAGGACGGCGAACCCTGACGATCTCGTGCGATGTCAATGATTCGCTTACGGTACGGCCGACTATAATGCCCTGTCCGCTATCAGCTTGTTGACCTGCGAATACGCCGAAGTTGGGTCGGCGGGCCGTGGTTGTAGTGGTCGTGCGGTCCTCGGGTTCAGAGTTACCCCGCCCCGAAGCTTCCGGAGCGGGGTTCGCGTGGGGTCCGTCAGCGCAGGGTGGCGGTGAGGTGTGGGTAGCCCTTCTTCGGATGCTTCAGCGCCAGATCCCAACCCTGCTCGACCTGATCCGCGTACACGTTCACGGTGGACGGCAGCAGGATCGGTTTGCCGAATTTCACCGCGTAGGAGACCTTGTCCGGGACCCGGCCCTCGACCGTGGCGAGGATCGTTGCCGCCGACCACATCCCGTGTGCGATCGCCCGGGGGAAGCCGAAAGCCTTGGCACCCAATGCCGAAGTGTGGATCGGGTTCTGATCACCGGAGGCGTTCGCGTAGCGGGTGATCGTCTTCTGGTCCACTTTCCACGTCCGCAGCGGAGGTGGCGGCACCTCTTCGGGTTTCGGTTCGGGTTTGGGACCGCCCGACAGCGAGGTCTTCTGCTGGTGCAGGAAGGTGGTGACCTGCCGCCACACCAGTTCCCGGCCCACCCGGATCTCGCTGATCGCGTCGACCAGCAGGCCCTTGGGGTGTTCCCGCAGGTTCTCGATATGCGCGGTGATATCGAGCGGTTCGCTCAGCGAGATCTCCCGGGTGCGTTCGATGAGGTTCTCCGCGTGCACCGCGCCGACCGCGACGAACGGGAAGTCGCGCTGCACCACGAGTTTCATGACCAGGGGGAAGGTGATGATGAACGGGTAGGTGAGCGGCAGGGTGTCGCCGAAGCGCAGTCCGGTGGCCGCGCAGTAGGCCGCCAGGTTTTCCGGGTCGACCCGGTAGCCGTCGAGGCGGACGGCGCGGTCCGGGATCTCGGATTTCCGCGACGAGACCAGCGGTATCGCGCCGAGCACGGCCTGTGCGTACAGGCCGCCGTTCTTCGGCGGTGCGTCGAGGGTGATGGTCTCGGTCATCATGCGCCGATCATGCTCTGGCCGCAGACCCGGACGATATTGCCGTTCACCGCGTTCGAGGCCGGGCTGGCGAAGTAGGCGATGGTTTCGGCGACGTCGATGGTCTGGCCGCCCTGGTTCAGGGAGGCCATCAGCCGGCCGCCCTCCCGGGTCGCCAGCGGGATCGCGGCGGTCATGGCGGTCTCGATGAAACCGGGTGCCACGGCGTTGATGGTGATGCCCTTCTCGGCCAGTTCGGGGGCCTCGGCGTTCACCATGCCGATGACGCCGGCCTTGGAGGCGCCGTAGTTGGTCTGCCCGCGGTTACCGGCGATACCGGCGATGGAGGAGACGTCCACCACCCGGCCGCCCTCCTTCAGCGCGCCCGCGGCCACCAGGCCCTGGGTGATGCGGTGTGGCGCGGCCAGGTTCACGTTCAGGACGGCGTTCCAGCGGCCCTCGTCCATATTCGCGAGCAGTTTGTCGCGAGTGATCCCGGCGTTGTGCACGATGATGTCGATCCCGCCGAAACGTTCGGTGGCGAATTCGGCGAGCCGCTGCGCGGCATCGGGTGCGGTGACGTCGAGTGCCAGTGCGGTGGCGCCCACCGTGTTCGCGGTCTCGGCCAAGGCCTCTCCGGCGGCCGGGATATCGGCGACGATGACCTTCGCGCCGTCGCGGGCGAAGACCTCGGCGATGGTGGCGCCGATACCGCGGGCGGCGCCGGTGACCACGGCGACCTTGCCGTCGAGCGGCTTGTCCCAGTTCGCGGGCGCGACCGCGTCGTCCTTACCGACGCGGATCACCTGACCGTCCACGAACGCCGATTTGGCGGAGAGCACGAACCGCAGGGTCGAGGCGAGACCGGTGGCCGCGGGGGAGGCGTCGGGGTGCAGGTACACCAGCTGCGCGGTGGCACCGCGCAGCAGTTCCTTGCCCACCGACCGGGTGAACCCCTCGAGCGCGCGCTGGGCGATCTGGCCGTCCACGTTGCCGGCGAGTTCGGGGGTGGTGCCGATGACCAGGACCCGGCCCGACGGGGCGATACTGCGCATGGCCGGCTGGAAGAACTCGAACAGCTGCGACAGATCCTCGATGCTGCCGATCCCGGTGGCGTCGAAGACCAGTGCGCCGTACTTGGTTCCGGTGGTGTGGGAATCGGCGAAGGTGTAGTCCTCGGCCAGCAGCGCCCGCAGGGGTTCGGCGACCCGGCCCTTACCGCCGAGCAGTACCGGCCCCGGCAGCGGCGGCTCACCGGCCACATAGCGCCGCAATTTCTCCGGTTTCGGCAGGCCCAGCTTGTTCGCGAGGAACCCGCCCGGCGCGGAGTTGACGAACGATCCGTAGAGGTTGGGTGCACCCTTGCTCTTGGCTGCCACAGTTCCCACCTTTTCTGTTGCTCGATGTGGTGTAGGTACCGGTAGTTCCCCGATACCCGCTCGTCCGGTGCCATCACGCCGCCGGCCTGCATCGAGTGCGGGGCTCGGCGGGCGGCCGGCCCGCGGGCGCCGGAGGCGGTGTCGACATTGAACTTACTCCGGAGTAAGTTTATCGTAAACCGAGCGCGGGCGGGCGTCGGAAGCCGCGACGCGCAGCCGCGGCCCGGGCCCGGAGCACCCGACCCTCT
The DNA here is from genome assembly GCF_001613445.1 of Nocardia grenadensis NBRC 108939. GTDB lineage: Bacteria > Actinomycetota > Actinomycetes > Mycobacteriales > Mycobacteriaceae > Nocardia > Nocardia grenadensis. Next base: position 83,332 of record NZ_BDCJ01000025.1, on the reverse strand, counting down.
CGCCAACTCGACAACCTGGGAGACCCGAGTGACCACCACATCCCGTTCGACCCGTCCGGTAGCGATCCTCGGCGGTAACCGCATCCCGTTCGCGCGTTCCGACAAGGCCTACGCCCACGCCTCCAACCAGGACATGTTCACCGCCACGCTGGACGGGCTGGTGAGCCGCTTCGGCCTGCGATCGGAACGGCTGGGCATGGTCGCCGGCGGCGCGGTGCTCAAACGGGTCGGCGAGCACGGCCTGATCCGGGAGAGCGTGCTGGGTAGCCGGCTCAGCCCCTACACCCCCGCCCACGATCTGCAGCTGGCCTGCGGTACCGGCCTGCAGGCGGTCGTCACCGTCGGCGACGCGATCGCGGCCGGCCGGATCGAAGTGGGTATCGGTGGCGGCACCGACACCACCTCCGACGCGCCCATCGGGGTCAGTGAACGAATGCGCGAGTGGATGCTGAACATCAACCGCGCCCGCACCAATGCCGAGCGGCTGAAACTGGTCGGACAGCTGCGTCCGGGCATGGTCGGTATCGAGATCCCGCGCAATGCCGAACCCCGCACCGGTCTGTCGATGGGCGAGCACGCGGCCATCACCGCCAAGGAGTTCGGGGTCTCCCGGGACGCCCAGGACGAACTGGCCTATCTCTCGCACAAGAATATGGCCGCCGCCTACGAGCGCGGCTTCTTCGACGATCTGGTGACCCCGTTCCTCGGCCTCACCCGCGACGACAACCTGCGCCCGAACTCCTCGCTGGAGAAGCTGGGCACACTGAAGCCGGTCTTCGGGGTGAAGCTGGGCGATGCCACCATGACGGCGGGCAACTCCACTCCGCTCACCGACGGCGCGTCGGCGGTGCTGCTGTCCAGCGACGAATGGGCGGCCGAGCGCAATCTGCCGGTGCTCGCGCATCTGGTGGACAGCGAAGTCGCCGCGGTCGACTACATCCACGGCCCCGACGGCCTGCTCATGGCCCCCACCTACGCGGTGCCGCGGCTGCTCGCCCGCAACGGCCTGACGCTGCAGGATTTCGATTTCTACGAGATCCACGAGGCCTTCGCTTCGGTGGTGCTGGCCACCCTGCAGGCCTGGGAATCGGATCAGTACTGCAAGGAGCGGCTCGGCCTCGACGGGGCGCTCGGTTCGATCGACCGCACCAAGCTGAACGTCAACGGTTCCTCGCTGGCCGCCGGGCACCCGTTCGCCGCCACCGGCGGCCGGATCGTCGCCCAGGCCGCCAAGCAGCTGGCGGAGAAGGGGTCGGGCCGGGCGCTCATCTCGATCTGCGCCGCGGGCGGCCAGGGCGTGGTCGCCATTCTGGAGCGCTGAACCGGCCCGGTACGGGACCGTCCGGCGGGTGAGGGAAGCGCCCACAGCCGTGATGGAACCCGGACCGGCGCAGGGGGACCGGAGGTGCCCCGATCCGAAAGGTCGGGGCACCTCCTTTCCGTTCCCGCGATTCGTCCGTGCGCACGCGGTCCCGGCTCCGGCCGCGCACGCAGGCCCGGCGGCGTGCGGTGCCCGGGTCGCTACGGATTTCGGCCTTCCCGGATCGTCATCGACGCGATGTGGTCGCCACGAGTACCGAAGGTGAATCGGGAGAGGCCGTTGGCGTGGTTGCTGCGCCAGTCGCCGATCACGGTGACCTCGCCGTTGCCGTCATCGACGGTCACCTGTCGCGGCGTGAGGGTGCCGTCGGATCCGATGAATTCCCGCTCGCTCCAGGCGGCGATCGCGTCTCGCCCGGTGAAGGTGCGGCCCCAGTCGTCGACAAAGCCGTCTTCGGTGAACAAATCGAGGAAGCGATCGGCCTCGTGGCGATTGACCACATCGATCAAGGTGTCGACCGGGCTCGGGATCGTCAGCTCATCGGCCATGGGTATGGCGTCCTTCCGTGACGTAGGTGCCTTGCTGTCATCGAAACACGAGCAAGGTGGCGGGGTGTGGATGCGGTTGCGGTGCGCCCCGGACGTGGGCGACGCACCGCACCTCGGCGCCGGTGTCCGCCGCCACTCCTTACCGCGCCGCACTCATCGGGTGGTGTAGCCGCCGTTGGCGAACAGGGTCTGGCCGGTGATCCACCGGCCCTGTGTGCACAGGAAGTGCACGATCGGGGCGATATCTTCGATCTGGGTGAGTTGGTCGCCCATCGCCTGGCTCTTGTGGAACTCCACCCGCTCGTCTGTCTCCTGCGGATAGAAGAACGGTGTGTCCATCGGTCCCGGGGCAATACTGTTCACCGAGATCAGTCGATCGGCGAACTCCTTGGCCGCGGCCCGGGTGAAGTGCTCCACCGGACTTTTGCCCCCGGCGTAGGTGGAGTATCCGTCGGTGAACGCTCCAAGCAGTGCGGTGACGATGGTGATGATCTTGCCATTGTCACCCAGATGCAGGCCGGCCTCCTTGATGAAAAAGTAGGCGGACTTGGCGTTGATGGCGAACATCGAGTCGTAGTCGTCCTCGGTGGTCTCCACGATCGGTTTGCGTAGCACTTTGCCGACTGTGTTCACCGCGATATCGAGCCCACCCAGTTCCTGTGCGGCCTGGTCGAACAGCGCGGTGACATTGGCGGGGACGGTGAGGTCGCCCTGGATCTTGACCGCTCGCCGGCCCGCTTCGCGGACGGATGCGACTGTCTTGTCGGCATCGGACTCGCTCGAGTCGCTGTTGTAGTGGACGGCGACGTCCGCGCCCGCCTGCGCGAGCTGCCGGCTGATCAGACCGCCGAGATTTTTCGCGCCGCCGGCCACCACGGCCTTCTTGCCACTCAGATCTTCGATCATGCGCGCTCCTCCGGCCTCGTCTCTTCTTGTCTCTGACCATTGCCACGCTAGGATCGACGTCCACAAGTGGCAATCACCAAATAGGTGTGAGTCGACAAGCAAAGGTTGTGCCGATGTCGGCAGAGAACACGTCCGCGGAGCAGGAAGACGGCAGAGACAGTCAGCTGGTGGATCTACGGCGGCTGCGTCAGTTCGTCGCGACAGTCGAGGCTCCCAGCATCACTGCGGCGGCCGGCGGCCTGTACATCACCCAGCAGGCACTCTCCTCGGCCTTGCGCAACCTGGAACGAGAACTGGGTGTCGCTCTGTTCGACCGCTCGCAGCGAAGTCTCCGACTCACCGAAGCCGGCCGTGAGTTGTATGCCGCGGCACCGTCGCTGCTGGCCGCGGCAACCCATATCGGTCGCCGCGCCCGCGAAGCCGGCGCGCCACGCCGCCGACCGTTCCTGATCGGCCACACGCCGGCGATCAGCAGTGGCGAAGTGTTCGAACTACTCCGGCCACTGATCGTCGAACAGCCGGATCTGGCGGCTACGGCAGTGGCGATCTATCCGGACGCGATCGCCCGAGAACTCACCGAGGGGCGCCTCGACATCGTCCTTCGTCGAGGTATCGAAACCCCTCGCGACCTCGCCACCAGTATCGTGACCTACCGTCCGTTGCATATCGCGGTGGCGACTTCCCATCCGCTGGCGAGCGCCTCGCTTCTGGAAATGCGGGATCTCGAGCCCTATCCCCTGATCGTGTGGGCGCCCGAACACCATTCCTTCTACACCGACTACCTGGTCTCACACTGTCGCCGAGCCGGGTTCGACCCCACCGTGGTCGTCAACAGGATCCAGGGCACCCCGCCGACCACCGCGCCGGCGGTGTATCCCGACGGCTATGCCTTCGTCACCTCCGATCCTGGCCCGATTCACAACGGGCAGGTGCGCGTCATCCCGATGAGCCCACCGATCTTGGCACCCACCCAGGCGCTCTGGACACCGCACACCATAGATCCGGTCCGAACGCGACTTCTCGAAATGCATTCGGACGCCCCGATCCCTGCCCGACCGCCGCTTCCGGGCAATGCTCACCATCCGGACCGGGCGGTCGGCCCCGACAATGACGTCACCGCCGACGACCATTCCCGACCACTTCGGCAGTGTCAGCCCGACCCGGGTATTTCGTGATGCCCGCCGAAGGCTTCGCGCATCGCGGACAGCGTCTGGTCCGCGTACGTCGATTCACCGCGTGAAGCGAAACGCTGGAACAGTGCCGCCGAGAGCACCGGAGCCGGTACTCCGATATCCACCGCGGCGTCGAGGGTCCAGCGTCCCTCGCCGGAATCGGAGACCCGGCCGCCGAAGGAATCCAGATTCGGGTCGGCGTGCAGTTGGGTCGCGGTGAGGTCGAGCAACCAGGACGCCACCACCGACCCGCGCCGCCAGACCTCGGCGACCTCCGCGATATCGATGTCGTACCGGTAGTATTCCGGATGTTCGAGCGGGGTCTCCTCCGCGGAGTACTCGCCGCCGGCGCGGTTGCCGTAGTCGGCCTTGTGCATGATGTTGAACCCCTCGGCGTAGGCCGCCATGAGGCCGTACTCGATCCCGTTGTGCACCATTTTCACGAAATGGCCCGCCCCCGCGGGACCGCAGTGCAGGTAACCCTCTTCGGCCGGTCCGGGCTCTCCGGCACGTCCCGGGGTCCGTGGCGCGGCCGCCACGCCGGGCGCTATGGCCCGCAGCAGTGGTTCCACGTACCGCACCGGCGCCGCCTCGCCGCCGATCATCAGGCAGAATCCGCGGTCGCGGCCGAACACCCCGCCCGAGGTCCCGATATCGAGGTAGTGGATACCGAGCGGGGTCAGCTGCGCGGCGCGGGCTATATCGTCGTGATACCGGCTGTTGCCGCCATCGATGACGATATCGCCGGGTTCCAGCAGTTCCGCCAGCTGGTCCACCGTGCGGCCGGTGAGACCGGCCGGGATCATCACCCACACCACGCGAGGTGCGTCGAGATCGGCGACGAACTCCGCCAGGTCGGTGCTGCCCCGGAAGCTGTCACCGAGTTCGGCGGCGAGGTTGTCGATCACCTCGGCGTGGCGTTCGCAGCCGACCGCCGTATGACCGGCCGCGATGATCCGCCGCACGATATTCGCCCCCATCCGGCCGAGCCCGATCATGCCCAACTGCATCTCGCGTCCCCTTACTCATAGAGGTCGGATCGCATGCCGCCCCCGATTGTGCCCGCCCCCTCGAGAACTTTCGCCGAGTGCGTGTGTAACGACCCGCGCGTGGCACCGATATACAGGTCGGCTCCGTGCAATCGCCTGACCCCCGACCCGGCGACTGCACGGGGCCACTTTGCTGTCCAGGGCTTTGTTCGGGCGATATGTCCCATCTGTGACGTCAGTGGCTATCCAGATGGCGCAGCTGTGATGGATCCGGCACTGAAGATTACAGTTCGGACAACTATCGTTGGCGAAGGCTCGCACCCCGCGAGTCCCCGAAGTATCGATTGGGGAGGACGGTTCGTGAGCAGCGAATCGAGCACCGACCGAGGTGACAGACGCGACCACGGCCGCCCGCAGCCGGTCGACGGCGGCCTACGTCAGCTGCTCGACAGCGGCCGCGCCCAGCAGGGGCAGCAGTCGCCCGCACCGACCGAACCGGTCGAACAGGCCGGCAATGTCGCGTCCGGCTGGCGCGGGGGCAGCTCCTGGCTGAATCCCAGCGCCGGCTCCGCGGCGCAGCGGTCCGCGGCGGACCAGGACCCCTCGTCGGCGGGTTCGGTGTCCGGCGCCGCTTCTCCCCATACCCTGCCGCACGCCGCGGATGCCCCCCGGCCGGCCGGCCGGGCGGGGCCACCCGGGCCGGGCGCCCCGGGCCCTTCCGGTCCCGGTCCTTCCGGTGCCCGGCCTGCCAACGGTCCTGGACCGGCCGGCCCGCCCGACGCCCGGCCTGCCAACGGTTCCGGGCCAGTAGTGCCCTCCGACGCCAGGACCCCACGCGGCTCCGGCGGTCCGGCGGCCTCCGGTCCCGGCCCGTCCCCCGCCCCGGGTGCCCCCTCGGGTCCCGGCGGCGTTCCCGGCCCCGCTCGGCGCCCCGACAACGGACCGTCCGCTCCCTCCGGCCCCGCCCCGGCCGACCCCACCGGGCCCGAGTACACCACTCAGCAGTTCTCGCTGCCCACCGCCGCGCCCCCGCCCGCCGCGTTCGCCGACGCGGACCCGGACGATGCGCCGACCGAGGTTTTCGATTCGGGCGCGCTGAACAAGCGGCTCTCCGGGGGCCCGTCCTCCTGGCCGGGCCATCCGAACAATCCGACCAGCGCCGATATCCTCGCCCACGGTGACAAATCCGGGCCGCCCACACCGCCGCGCGGCCCGGGTGGGGGCCGCGGTACCGGTGGGTCCGGCGACGACAACGGCCGTTTCTCCGCCGCTCGTACCTGGCTCCGCGACTCCGCGAACGCTCGGCGCGTCCTGCTGGTCGCCGCGATCGTGTTCGGTGTCGCGCTCGTTGGCTATATCGCCGACCTGGTGCTGACCTCGGGCAAGATTCCGCGCGGTGTCGAGGTCGCCGACATCGCCATCGGTGGGATGGACAAGGACGATGCCCGCGCGAAGCTGCAGGCAACACTCGATCCACGTTCGGGCGAAGTCGTCCCGGTGAAGATCGGCGATGTGCAGACCGAGCTGGTTCCGGCCGCGGCCGGTCTCGGCGTGGACTGGGAGGCGACCTGGGAGCGAGTGGGCGGTCAGCCGCTCAATCCGGCGTCGCGGCTGCTGTCCTTCGTGGCCACCCGCGAGGTCACGGTGGCCAGCTCGGTCGACGAGACGGCAATGAGCCGGACCTTCGACGAACTGAAGGTGCACGACCAGCCGCCCGTCGAAGGCGGTATCCATTTCGAGGGCACGCGGCCGATCGAGGTGAACCCCGTCTCCGGCCGGGTCCTGGACGTCGCCGCCGCGCGTACGGTCATCACCGAGCAGTGGGCGACCGCGAGCACCCTGGATCTGCCGGTCGCCGTGGCACCGCCCGCCGTCCGCCAGGACGCGATCGATGCGGCCATGCACCAGATCGCCGAACCCGCGGTGAGCGCTCCGGTGTCCTACACCGGTAAAGAGGGGGCCACCGCCGCTCTGAGCCCGGAGCAGATCGCCACCATCATCGGATTCGTACCGGACGGGCACGGCGGGCTGCGGGTCGAGTTCGACCACAAGGTGGCCACCGATCTGCTCGCCCCCCAGCTGGCCGATACCGAGGTAGAACCCGAGGACGCGACCTTCACCTTCTCCGGTGCGCCCACCGTGGAGCCCGCCGTGGTCGGCGACAAGGTCAACTGGGCCAAAACCCTGGATCAGCTGCCGGCGATGCTCGCCGCGACCGGCGCCCCGCGCACCACACCGGCGATCTACGAGCGAATCGAACCCAAACTCACCACGCAGGCCGCCGAGGCACTCGGTATCAACGAGACAATGGGCGAGTTCACCACCAGCGGTTTCACCGGCCCGTCCGGCGTGAATATCCGCACGGTCGCCCAGGAGGTCGACGGCGCAGTCGTCAAACCGGGCGACACCTTCTCGCTCAACACCCACACCGGACCGCGCACCGCCGCCGAAGGCTATGTGGAATCGGGCATCATCGACCACGGCCGGCCCAGCAAGGCCGTGGGCGGTGGGATCAGCCAGTTCGCCACCACGCTCTACAACGCGGCCTACTTCGCGGGCCTGGAGGACGCCGGCCACACCGAACACAGCTACTACATCTCGCGCTATCCGGCAGCCCGGGAAGCGACCGTGTTCGACGGCGCCATCGACCTGCAGTTCCGGAACAACACTCCGCACGGCATCTACATCCAGGCCGTCGCCGACAGCTCCCAGGTGACCGTTCGCATCTGGGGAACCAAAACGGTGAACGTGGAATCGTTCACCGGCGACCGGACCAAGCCGACCGAACCGGAAACCATCACCCTGCCCGAGGGCGACGACTGCATCGCCTCCACGGGCGCTCCCGGGTTCACCACCTCCGACACCCGGGTGATCACCGATATCAACACCGGCGCCGAGATCTCCCGCCACACCCGGACCGTGAAATACGACCCGGTGCCGGAGGTCAAATGCGAGTCGCCGGACAAGGAGAAGGCGGAAGAATCCACCGACGAGCCGAGCGGCGGCAGCCAGCCCGGCAGCACCGCTCCGAGCAGCCGGCCGAGCAGCCGCCCCGGATCTCGCTGAGATACGACAGTGCCCGCCCCGGAAGCCGGGGCGGGCACTGTCGTATCCGAAGGAGCTACAGCGGCGTGCGCATCAAGAGCACGTTGTATTGGCGGTGCACGGTGAGCAGGAAGTACAGGTCGCTGCCGGTCTGGTACGGGAAGATCATCGGCGCGTAGGCCGTCGGCAGCGCGGCCGCTTCCAGCAGCACCCGGGGTGTGCTCCACGGACCCTCCGGCGCGTCCGCGGTGCGCAGCACCACCGAGTTGTACGGATCCGTCGTCAGCATCACGAACTTGCGCAGATGGTCGTTCCACTGCACCGACAGTTCGGCCACCCCGTCGACGACCGGTGCGGCCGCCTTGGCGTCGCCGGGCTTCCAGCCGTGCCCATCCCAGTACTCGTAGGCGTCGATATTCGTGATATCGGCCTCCTGTACCCGGGACACGTACCCGGGATGGTTACGGCCCGCCGGAGTGCCGTACCGGTACACGAATCCGTCGTCCTTCACGAACGCGTTCTGCTGGAACCGCTCATGTCCGTCCACATTCGCCCGGCGCGTGGTCGGCAGCTGGGCCCAGGTCCGTCCGCCGTCGCCGGACGCGGCGAGGGTGGCGAAGTTGGTGGTCCACAGACCGTGATCGCCCCACTCCCGCACCGACATCATGCTCAGGTACTGCACACCGCCCACCGAGATACCGGCGGTCGGGATCAAACTGATCTCGACACCCGGGATCTTCGGGCTGGGCAGCGGATTCGGGACCGCGCCGTCGAAAACGATGCCCTGGGCCGGATCCTTGGTGTGGCTGAAGAACAGGGCATTGCTGGTCCACGCCCACACACTGCCGGCCAGCAGGTTCGGCACTCCGAGTCCCGCGGAATCGCCGAACGCGGTCAACAGCGTGCCCGCCCCGTCGTCCCACATCACCCCCAGATCGGTGCCCAGCACATTCACCTGCTGCGTCCGGTTGGGGCTGTCCATACCCGTCACCTGGTAGATGGCCTGGGTGTCCCCGGGTAGCGTCGGCAGACCACGGGGTTCGCCGTTGATACCGGGAATCGGGTTCACATTGTTCGGATCCGCTACCGCCGGACCGGCCAGCACCAGGGCCGCGACAGCACCGGCGACTCCGGTACGCACTAGAAGGGACAGCGGGCGGGGGGTCATCTCGATGTCCTCCTGCTGGGCGGCGCGGCGACTCAGGGGGTCATCTTGCCATGATCACAGCCGCCCCGCGGGGTGCTGTGGTTTCGGCGTCGCGGGGTCGAGGCCCCGAACGCGCTGATCCGGCGCGACGAAGAAGAGCGTGCGCAGCAGACAGTCAGGGATGAATGGGTGTGTCGACTATGTGGGCAACAATATGCGCAATGCCGTCGGGTATGACGCAGGAATACTCGACCGAGTAGCTACTGGGCATAGCTGGACCCGCGGGCTCTTGCGATGAACATGCACGGCTTGCCAGGTGCCGGCGGCTGCACTGTGTCCGGTCGGTCTCGCTCGAACAAGTGGTCGTAGCCGATTGCGAGCAGTCGAGAGCCGGACCGGGCCTCGACTGCCACTTCGCTCACCGCGATGGTGATCGCACCTGCCCACCGGCCGGCGTCGGCTTCTCCGATCGGCCTCGGCGCGTACTGTCGCCGGGGGTGCCGTAACGCGCCACCATGGTCTGCACCGCCTGGCTCACCGCCCTGTCGATATCGGCAGGCCCGGGATTCCAATCCACCAGCAGCATCCGCGGCCAGAAAACGTAATCGGAGATCATTCCCAGGAACTGGGTGGCGCCGGTCACGCTGTCGTGGGGTAGTGCTGTGCCGGCGTCCTGCTCGGCTTCCAGATAGCGGCGCACCGAGGTGAAGTAGGGCATCTTGCCCTTCTGGAACAGAGTCTGGCCGAGCTCGGGAAACCGCGGCAGCTCGGCAATGACGATGCGGAACAGCGACGCCATGCCGGGCCTGCTCAAAAGAGTGGCATAGCGACCCCCGACAGCGGTGAGACCGGCGCGCAGATCACCGGCCTGCGGGGCTGTCTCCTCGCCCGAATCAGGGCTCCACGATTCGGTGACTATCGCCTCGAACAGTGCCGCCTTGGTCGGAAACTGCTTGAACAAGGTGGCTTTGGACACCCCGGCCTCTTCGGCGACCCGTGACAGTGAGGTGCCGTCGTAACCGGAGTCCAGAAACAGCCGGGCCGCTGCCTCGATGATGGCGGAACGCTTCTCAGCGGCGACGCGCTGGTGATACGTCCGAGCCCCAGTGGTCATGGAACCAGCATGCCACACTCTGAGGCGAGTCACTTGACTCACCACTGAAGAATCCGTACCTTGGCAATGGTGAGTTGATCGACTCACCATTTTCCGGGAAGGAGAGCCTCATGGGGCGCTTCGACAATCACACCGTCCTCATCACCGGGGCCACCAGCGGTCAAGGTGCCCGCCATGCGCACGCCTTTCACTCCGAGGGCGCCCAGGTCGTGCTCACCGGCCGCGAAGACGAAGCCGGACGGGCGTCGGCCGCGGAACTCGGCCACCGGGCGCACTTCGTGCACCTGGATGTCAGCCGCGAAGAGGACTGGACCGCAGCGGTCGAGCAGGTACAACGGCATTTCGGACCGATCACCATCCTCGTGAACAACGCCGGAATCCAGAACCGGGCCGCCGAAATCGAGCACACCGACCTCGGCGACTGGCGGACAGTGCTGGACGTCAACCTCACCGGAGCGTTTCTCGGCATCCGCGCCGTGACACCGTCCATGCGCGCTGCCGGCGGTGGGTCCATCGTGAACATCGCTTCCACGATGGCCCACGTCGGCACCGCGTTCTACGCCCCCTACACCGCCAGCAAATGGGCCCTGCGCGGACTCACCCGGACCGCAGCACTCGAACTCGGACGCGACAACATCCGAGTCAATTCCATCGCGCCCGGTGTCGTCTCCACGCCGCTGATCAACGAACCAGCGGCCCCCGGCGAGCGTCCGATCTCCGACTTCTACACACCCGACCCGTTCGCAGTCCCCAGACTTGCCGATCCTGAGGAGATCTCGCGATTGTTGCTGTTCATCACCTCACCGGAGGCGAGCTTCGCGACCGGCTCGGAATTCGTGCTCGACGGCGGCCTGCTGCTCGGCCCCGCACTGAAATACGACTCGGGCACCGCAGCCTGATCGCCGGACACGTGAAGAAAACCATGATGGATGCAGCAGTTGCTCCGGATAACACCTGCCGCATCCACCCGCCAGAACCCGAATCCAGGAATCGGCGTTGCCGCCGTGTCAGACCGAGATGCAGCTGTATGCCGCGATCCGGTGAGACTCCCGGGCAGGCGGAAACTGCAGTACAAGCGCATCGTCGGATATCAAAGGGTGAAGACCACGTTGCGAGTTCGGCGTGGCCGGCCGGCGACGGCGCGAGAAGTACCCGCCGCGGGCGTTGAATCCGGACGCGTTCCAGCTGATCCCAGAATGTCGAATCAAGCGGGGTACACCACAGCGAGGTTGGATTACTCGGCCGCCGAGGCGTGAGCGGCGACGACCCGCCAGCCACGGGAGTCGTCGTGCGCCCAGGTGCGGGTGTAACGCATCCTGGCCGCGAATGGTGACCCGTGAATGCTTCCTTCGACGAGGCCGAGGAACCACGTGACCCCGGTTGTCCCTTCCACCAGCACCGTCAGCTGTTCTTCCTCGAGCTTGCTCACGATCTGAGCCCTGGTGCGGTGCAGCTCGAGATCATCGGCCTTGGTGACCGTGTCGGCGCCGAGCGTGAAGATCAACCGATCATCGAGTAACTCATCCAGCATCTGGACATCCCCAGCCAGCTGCGCGGCCTGAAGTCGCCGCTCGGCTTCTCGCAAGTCGTTCTCCATGACCCCCATCCTGCCAGCGCGCTGTCGGTCGAGCCCTCCCGTTTCGCTCACAGCAGACCTACGCCCGCGGATTCCGCACCGGGTACCACTCACCGTCGATGCTCTGGCCGCCCGGAGTGACTCTACTTTCCGTCTGGATTCCCGGCTCTTGCAACGTCCTCCTGACGTTCGAATTCACCTGGAGAACGACGCTGCAGTTCACCTGCCCGGCCGCTACGGCCGGGAGGATGCCGGGGGCAGGGCCGGCTCAGCGCGGGCGTGCCACGTTCTCGGGGAACTGCCCCTCAACGTTGCCGGCCGGGCTGTAGAGAGCGACGGCGGCGGTGTAGCCGCCCTCCGAGGCGTACCCGACACCGAGTCGGGTGCTGGCCTTCCACACCAACTGCGTGAAATGACCCGTCGCCATGCTGAACCCGGGGTTGTTGAAGTCGTAGCCCTCGACCTCGTCGTACCACATCTGCGTGCCCATCTGAACAAAGGAGACACCGTCCCAGCTGCCCTCTCCCCCCACGAGGTTTTCCCCGGCCCCGTTCTTGTAGGGGCAGCTGTGATCGATCGTGCGCTTTTGGGTGTAGTACTGCGCGCATTTCTGGGCCGAGTCATTCAGGCTCTGGGTCGAGGTCATGGCCGGAGAACCATGCTTGGCCCGGTACTGGTTGTGCAGGGTGAGCCCGGTCTGCGCGTAGTCGCTCTGTCCGGCGGCAGGGCCCCCGCCGGTGACGAGCGCGGCGAGCATCACCGCGGCAACAACCGATCCCAATCGACCGACACGCACGACAACCTCCCGAAACAGAGCCGGACACAACAGAAACGAACCACACGAACCTCGGAACATCCACAGGCTGTGTGGGTTCCGGGCTCAGGTGAGCATACTCGTACTCGCCGCGCTGCTCCGCGAATCTCCGACGAACACTCGACCTCGGCAGCAGCCAACCCGCGAAGGCGGTACAGCAAAGACTGGGCAGCGGTGTCCCGCCGACGCCTTGACGCGCCAGGACCGTGAGAGCGGGCGCCGCCTCCATGAATGGACCGGATACGAGGCCGGCAGTGCGACCGGGTCGGCATCGAATCTGGACATCGAATCCCTACGTAACCATATGCGTCGGGTTCTACGAGACACCGCGAAGGGTTGAGGCCGGTCTGTCCCTTGGCCGGAGATGCTCAACGGTCGGCCTTCCGGGGAAGGCCGACCGCTCGCGGCTCGAGGCCGAAACGGCGAGACCACGGGGTCTCGCCCCCGCGCCGCCGCCAGAGAACTCAGAACGCGGCTTCGTCGAGCTCCATGATGTCGTTGTCGAGGTTCGACAGGACAGTGCGGGTGGCGGTCAGTTCGGGCAGGATGTTGCGGGCGAAGAACTGTGCCACGGCGACCTTTCCCTGGTAGAAGTTCTTGTCCGCGCCTTCGGCGCCCGCGTCGAGAGCCGCGCCCGCGACCTCGGCGTGGCGCAGCAACTGCCAGCCGATGAGCAGGTCGCCCACCGAGAGCAGGAAGCGGACCGAGCCGAGGCCCACCTTGTACAGCTCTTCGGGCTGCTCCTGGGCACCCATCAGGTGTCCGGTGAGGGTGGCGGCCATGGCCTGCACATCCTCGAGCGCGGTCGCGAGCAGTTTCCGCTCACCCTTGAGGCGGCCGTTGCCCGCCTCGGCGTCGATGAACTTCTGGATCTGGCCGGCGACGTGCGCCAGGGCCACACCGCGATCGCGGGCGATCTTGCGGAAGAAGAAGTCCTGGGCCTGGATGGCGGTGGTGCCCTCGTACAGCGAGTCGATCTTGGCGTCGCGGATGTACTGCTCGATCGGATAGTCCTGCAGGAACCCGGAACCGCCCAGGGTCTGCAGGGATTCGGTCAGGTACTGGTAGGCGCGCTCGGAGCCGACGCCCTTGACGATCGGCAGCAGCAGGTCGTTGACGCGGGCGGCGGTGTCGGCGTCCGCGCCGGAGACAACGGCCGCGATATCGGCGTCCTGGTGGGCGGCGGTGTAGAGATACACCGCACGCAGGCCCTCCGCGTAGGCCTTCTGGGTGGCCAGGCTGCGGCGCACATCCGGGTGGTGGGTGATGCTGACCCGCGGCGCGGTCTTATCACTCATCCGGGTCAGGTCGGCGCCCTGGACCCGCTCCTTGGCGTATTCCAGTGCGTTCAGGTAACCGGTCGACAGGGTCGCGATCGCCTTGGTGCCGACCATCATTCGCGCATGCTCGATGACCTCGAACATCTGCGCGATGCCCTGGTGGACCTCGCCGACGAGCCAGCCCTGGGCCGGGACGCCGTGGCCGCCGAAGGTGACCTCGCAGGTGGCCGAGACCTTCAGGCCCATCTTGTGCTCGACATTGGTGACGAAGACACCGTTGCGCTCGCCCAGTTCACCGGTCTCGTGGTCGAAGTGGAACTTCGGTACGAAGAACAGCGACAGACCCTTGGTGCCCGGGCCGGCGCCCTCTGGGCGGGCGAGCACCAGGTGCATGATGTTCGGGAACAGGTCGTCGGAATCGGCCGAGGTGATGAAGCGCTTCACGCCCTCGATATGCCAGGAGCCGTCTTCCTGCTGGACCGCCTTGGTGCGGCCGGCGCCCACATCGGAGCCGGCGTCGGGCTCGGTGAGCACCATGGTGGCGCCCCAGCCCTGCTCGACGGCGATCTTGGCCCATTTCTTCTGCTCTTCGGTGGCGTTGTTGTAGAAGATATTGGCGAAGCCGGGGCCGGCGGCGTACATGAAGGCCGCGGGCTGGGCGCCGAGCACCAGTTCGGCGATGGCCCAGTAGGCGGCGCGGGGGAAGTCGATACCGCCGAGCTCGGGGTCGACGGAGTAGGAGTCCCAGCCGCCTTCCTGCAGGGTGCGGTAGCTCTTCTTGAAGGATTCGGGGAGGGAGACGGTGTGGGTTTCCGGGTCGAAGACCGGCGGGTTGCGGTCGGCGTCTGCGAAGGATTCGCCCAGCGGTCCCTCGGCCAGGCGACGGACCTCGTTCAGCATCTCCTTGACGGTGTCGGTGTCGAGATCGCCGTAGGCGCCGGACTCCAGGATGCTGCCCAGGCCGAGTACCTCGAAGAGGTTGAACTCCAGGTCGCGGACGTTGCTCTTGTAATGACCCATTGTGATGCTCACTCTCCGTTGAGTCGGGTGCGGTCGGTATTCATACCGTTCCCGCCCGTCGGTTGCCGCCGGGTAGCTGACGTATAACGGCAGGCTACTCGCGGGTAACTTATTAATTATATTACCGGCGAGTAAGGCTGTCGGCAACGGAGTCGCGCCGCATTGTGATGCGCGGAACAGGCGCAACCCCCTCACCAGCGGTTTCGGTCCGATATCGGGCGGCGTCGCGCTGGGGCTCGCGAGCATAACGGCCTGGTCGACGTACCTCCACCGGCGTGCGGTGTGCGGCTCGCGGCGGGCCGGCCCGTTAGGGTTGGGCGTGCGGATCGAAACGGATTCAGGGCCCGCGGAGGCGGAGATCGATTATCCGGACGCTCCCGCGTTTCTGCTGGTCTTCACCCACGGGGCGGGCGGCGGGGTGGACTCCGCGGATATCACCACAGTGCGCGATACCGCGCTGGCCGCGGGTGGAGTGGTGGCCCGGGTGCTCCAGCCGTACCGGGTGGCCGGACGCCGCGCACCCGGCAAACCCGAGCCCCAGGACCGGGCCTGGGTGGAACTGATCACCGCTCTGCGCGCACAGCTCGGCCCGGATCTGCCGCTGGTACAGGGCGGGCGCAGCAATGGAGCCCGAGTGGCGTGCCGGACCGCGGTCGAGGTCGGCGCGCGCGGGGTGGTCGCCCTCTCGTTTCCGCTGCATCCGCCCGGAAAGCCGGAGAAATCCCGCCGCGACGAACTACTGGCCGCCGGCGCCGCGGAGGTGGTGGTGATCAACGGCGGGAGCGACCCGTTCGGCATCCCCGATGCCGCCGATGCCGCCGAGGTGCGGGTGATCCCGGGCCAGCCGCATTCCTTCCGGAAGGGTTTCGACACCATCGCCGAAACCCTCGTGCCGTGGTTCCGGCAGTGGAGTTCCTGACCAGGGCCACTGCTACTGCTCCGGCATGGGTTTGCGCGCCACGACCAGGGCATCGATCGCGTCTCCGCCCTCGGTCGGGCGCAGCACCTCCCGGGCCGTATCGATATCCAGTCCGGAATCGGCACCCAGATCCGCCACGACGTCCTCCGGCGTGAACAGGATCGCCGGGTCCTGAGGGCCGCCGTACCCCCGTGCCGGATTCTCGCTGTGGTGACCGAGCACCAGCAGCATTCCCCCGGGGGCGAGCGCGGCGGCGGCCTGCCGGAGCAGCCGCCGCCGTTCGGGAGCCGGGAGGTGCAGGAACACCAGCAGGATCAACTCCCACGGGCCGCCGAGGTCGAGCGCGGGATCGGTGAGGTCGGTGCACTGCCAGGTGATCCGTTCCCGGATCGACCGGGTGAGCCGGGTCGCCACGGTTCGGCCCTTGTCGATGCCGACCTGGGAGAAGTCGATGCCGTGCACCCGCCAGCCGTGCGTGGCCAGCCACAGTGCGTTCCGGCCCTCGCCGCAGGCCAGGTCGAGTGCGCGGGGCAGATCCGGTATCTCCCCGTCGGGGCCGGGCAGGCGGGGGACGCGCCGGTCCAGACCGTGCACGAACTCCACCACCGTGTTGTTCGGGGGTGCGCCCCACACCAGGTCGCTCTGTACATAGCGCGCATCCCATTCGGCCGCCTTCATACCGTCAAGTGTATGGAGGTGGCCGGGAACCGCCGATCGGTCAGGCCGTACCGGTTTCGGGCGGCCACCGCACCGGGGTGGTTTCGCGGATAGGGACCAGCGCGTCGAAGGCGGCGCGCAGCGTTTCCACCCGGAAGCGGGCTTCCTCGTCGCGAGCCGGGTCGTAAACGCCGCTGATCGCCGGCGAGCGCCCGGTGGGGATCGCCCGCCCCGGTGCGGATGTAGGCGTCGAGCCGCGCACCGGACCGCGCGGTGTCCTGGACGGCCAGTGTCCGTCGAGCTCTTCGCCGGAATCGAACCGGGACTCTCACAGCTGTGTGCGCATCAGAACCACGTTGTACTGATTGTGCACAGTGGTGAGAAAGTAGAGATCGTCTCCGGTCTGGTACGGGAAAATCGACGGCGCATAGGCCGTCGGCAATTCACGAGTATCGATCAATACCCGCGGTTCGCTCCAGGGGCCGGCCGGTGACGACGCGGTTCGCATCACCACCGAGTTGAAGGGATCGGTGGTGAGGGAGACGAATTGCCCGAGGTAGTCGTTCCACATCACCGACAGTTCCCCCACGCCGTGCATGATGGGTTGTGCCGCATTCACATCGCGTTTCCAGGTGCGGCCGTCCCAGTATTCGTAGGCGGCCAGGTCTTGGAAATCCGGTTCCCGGACCCGGGAGATATAGGCGGCATTGTCGCGACCCGACGGGGTGCCGTAGACGTAGACGAAACCGCCCTCCTTCACGAAGGCGTTCATCTGGAAATTGCGGTTCGCGCCCTCGTTGGGGCGGCGGGTGAAGGCGAGATCGGCCCAGGTTTCCCCGTTGTCCGCCGAAGCGGCCAGCCCGGAGTAATTGGTGGTCCATTCACCAGGGGTGTCCCATGTTTTCACCGACATCAGGCTCATGTATTGCACGCCGCCGATCGAGATACCGGCGGTCGGAATGCGGCTGATCTCCAGAAGTGGGATCTTCGGGCTGGGAATCAGGTCCCTGGCCTGGCCGAACACATCCTTGACCACGCTGTCGAAGTAGATCCCCTGCCGTGGATCCTGGGTATGACTGCGCACGAGAACATTACTGCGCCAAGCCCACATACTGCCCGCGAGAAGATTGGGGAAACCGACCCCGGCGGTATCGCCGAAAGCGGTCAGCATTTCGCCCTGTCCGTTATCCCACATAATGCCCAGGTCGGTACCGAGCATGTTGTAGCTGTGGGTTCCGTTCGGGCTCGCCATACCGGTCACCTGGAAAACGGCCCGAGTGGCTCCGTGCAACTGCGGAAGCCCGTTGGTGCCGTTCAAGACGGGGATCGGATTGATGGCGTTGGGATTCGCCGTGGCCGGTGCGGTGACTGCGATCAGTGCAGCCGATGCGCCCGCCAGCACAGAAATGAGTATCGAGCGGGTTCTCTTCAAGTCCGTCGGACCTCCGGGTCATGTCAAAGACGCCGCCGCATATGTGCGGCGCCTCGATGGATACACGGAACATTTCGACTGGCTGGCAGAACCCGGTCATGCTATCAGTGCATAGCACCTGATCAGACGCATTGTCGGTGGTTCAGTGCCGGTGTCATTCCGGGCCACGGCGATGGCGTTGTCCGGTCTTCGCCCAAAGGGTCCAGGGACTACGGCCCCCGGGCGACATAGATCACTCCATGGTCTAATCGGAAGTTAACCGCCGATTTCAGCGGGAGACTTCAGCGAGGAAGCGGAGGACATATGCTGCCGGCCGGAATGGACCCGCGCACACCGGTGCTCGTCGGCGTCGGACAGGTTGTGCACCGATCCGGTGAACCCGGCCTACCCGGACCAGTCGAGCTGGCGGCCGAATCACTGCGCCGGGCCGGTGCGGACAGTGGGACCGGGGACGCGCTGCTGCGTTCGGCGGATGTGATCGCCTCGGTGGCCCCGGTGAGCCGCCAGTACGCCGACCTGGGCGTGCTCGTCGCCGCCGACCTGGGCGCCGCGCCGAAACGGACAGTGCAATCGGCCCCCTACGGCGGAGACGCCCCGCAACGGCTGCTCAACCTGCTGGCCCGCGAGATCGCCGAGGGCCGGTCCGATATCGCGTTGCTCTGCGGGGCGGAATCGGTCGCCTCGTGGAATGTGGCGAAGCGGTCCGGGACCGATCCGGGCTGGCCGGAGCAGGACGAGAACGCCCGGCCCGACCAGATCGTCGGCTCCGACGACGCCCCCAACACCGAGATGGAGCTCGCGGCCGGATTGTGGGGTCCGATCTATGTGTACGCGCTGATGGAATCCGCCATGCGCAATCGGCTCGGCCTCGACGAACAGGCCCATCTGGCCCGGATCGGCGGGCTGTGGTCGCGGTTCTCCGCCGTGGCGGCGCGCAACCCCTACGCGTGGCTGCCCCACGAACGCAGTGTGAGCGAACTGGTCACCCCCGGACCCGACAACCGGATGGTCTCCACCCCGTACCCGAAGCTGCTGATGGCGAACCTGACGGTCGACCAGGGTGCGGCGCTGATCCTGTGCAGCGCCGCGGCGGCGGACGCGGCCGGGGTGCCGCGGGACCTCTGGGTCTTCCCGCATGGTGGCGCCACCGCTACCGATACCTGGTTCCTTTCCGAACGCACGGATATGGCCGCGTCCCCGGCCATCGCCGCGGCCGGCCGGGCCGCACTGGGCGGGGCGGGGATCGGCATCGACGATATCGCCCATATCGACCTGTACTCATGCTTCCCGGTGGCCGTACAGGTCGGCGCGGCGGCGCTGGGTCTGTGCATCGATGATCCGGCGCGACCCCTGACCGTGACCGGCGGCCTGACCTTCGGCGGCGGCCCCGGCAACAACTACAGCACCCACGGCATCGCCACCATGGCCGAGATCCTGCGGCGCAACCCCGGCGACTACGGACTGACCACCGCGCTCGGCTGGTACATCACCAAACACGGAGTGGGGGTCTACTCGGCGAAACCCCCCACCGAACTGTTCCGCCCGGTGGAGGCCGAGGTGCCGGTCGCCCGGCGGGAGACCGCACCCGGCTACACCGGTCCGGCGGTGATCGAGGCATACACGGTTCCGTACCGCAAGGGCAGCGCGGGCGACGAACCCGAAGCCGCTGTGGTGAGTGCGCTGAACCCCGCCGGTGCCCGCATACTTGTCCGGGCGACGGACAGCGAGACCATCGCGGCGGTCACCGCGGGCGACCGCTTGGGCGCCGCCATCGAGATCACCGCCGCCGACCGTTTCATTCTGCGTAGCGAGAGGACCGCCTGATGACCGAGACCGTGCTCCTGGACCGGTGCGATGCGATAACCGTGCTCACGGTGAACCGGCCCGCGGCGCGTAACGCCATCGATCTGGCCACCGCGAAGGCGATCGAGGCGGCACTCGACGAGTTCGAGGCCGACGATTCGTCCCGGGTCCTCGTATTGACCGGCGCCGAAGGGACCTTCAGCGCCGGAATGGATCTCATCGCCATGACCCGCGGTGAGGTGCCGGTGACCGAGCGCCGCGGCCCGCTCGGGATCGCCTCCAAGCCACCGGCGAAACCGATGATCGCCGCGGTCGAGGGTTTCGCACTGGCCGGCGGTTTCGAACTGGCCCTCTCCGGCGACCTGATCGTCGCCGCCCGGGACGCGAAATTCGGTCTGCCCGAGGTGAAACGCGGTCTGGTGGCGGCGGCCGGCGGCGTCATGCGGCTGACCCAGCGGTTGCCGCGCAGTATCGCCGCCGAACTGGCGCTCACCGGCGGGCGGATCAGCGCCGAACGCCTCTACCAGCTGGGCCTGGTCAACCGGGTGACCGAACCGGGTGAGGCGCTGGAGGTCGCGCTGGAACTGGCCGGTGAGATCGCCGCCGCCGCCCCGCTGGCGGTGGCCGCCAGTAAGCGGATCATCGACGAGACCCCGGACTGGACCGCGGCGGAGGGCTTCGCCAAACAGGGTGAGATCGCGCTGCCCGCGCTGGTTTCCAAGGACGCGGCCGAAGGCGCGCTGGCTTTCGCGGAGAAACGCGATCCGGTCTGGCAGGGACGCTGAGGTTCGGCGCCGGGCCGCGGCGCCGTTCGGCCCCGGCCCGGTCCGCTATTCGGGTGCCGAGGGTCCGGCCGGGTACAGCTAGGCGGCGCCGTGCAGGGTGGGCAGCCAGTCCAACAGGACCCGGGCGCAGCCTTCGGGGTCGTCGTAGAAGGGTGTGTGGCCACTGCCCGCGAGCGTGATGTGCCGGGCTCCGGGCAGTACTTCGCGAGCCCGCTTACTCTGCGTGGCGTAGGTGAGCAGGATGTCGCGATTGCCCCAGGCGATCGTCACCGGCACCTCGGCGAGCGCGGCGGGGTCGTGCAGCCGGGCGTCGGTGAACGAGTCCAGCGCCGGGGAGAAACCCAGGGAGTCGATTGCGCCGCGTGCGGTGTCCAGCGCGACCCGGGCGCTGACGGCCCACGGTTTACCGAAGACCAGGCCGAGGAAGGCGGTCCGGCCGGCCGCGGTACCGAGGACCTTGGGCACGGCCGGGCCGAGAACGCGGCCGAGTTTCTTCGACCGGCCCAGCGCCTGCTGGCACCAGACCCGGCCGGCGGTGTCCCAGAAGAAGATCGGGGAGAAGGCGGTGACCGAGCGGGCCAGACCGCGGGCGCCCAGGTTCAGCGCGATGCCGCCACCCATCGAGTTACCCGCCAGATGAGGTCGCTCGATGCCCTGTTCGGCCAGGAATTCGGCGAGGGCGTCGGTGAGTGTGTCCACGGTGGTACGCGGGAGCGGGGCGGAACCGCCGAAACCGGGGAGGTCCACCGCGATCACCTCGTAGTGGGCGGCCAGGGCGCCGATGACCGGTTCCCAGACCTGCCACCTGCTGCCGACGCCGTGGACCAGCACCAGCGGTTCACCGCGGCCTTCGCGATGGTGCTCGAGGATCGTCATATTCGCCGCTCTCCGATCGGGACGCGATTCCGGGTCCCAGACTAACAGCAGGCGCCGGCCCTCAGTTGGCTCCGCGCGGGCGCGTGAGAGCCGGGGGACCCGGCCCGGTTCAGGCCGCGAAGAGGGTCGGCGGCTGTGAATCACAGCCGAATTCCGGCCCCGGGTTGCACGCCGTATGTAGGTGCGACTACACACATGCGTGGACGTCGGTGGGTGGCCGCGGGTGCTGTTCCCCGGCCGACACGGCGTCCGTGCGATACATCTGAGAGAGGAACCCGGTGCGGAAGACCCTGATTGCCGCGACGTTCGTCATTCTGCCGCTGTTCGCGGCGGCCTGCGGTAGCGATACCGACTCCGCGCCGGCGCTGACCGAAGCGGACCTGTCCAAATCCCTGCAGGAAAAGGGACTCCAGGATCCCGCCTTCGCCGACTGCGCCGCGAAACTCTACATCGGCGAAGGCATTTCGCAGGACGGCCTGCGGACCATGGTCGGCGACGAATTCGATACCCGGATGGCGGACCCGGAGACCCTGGGCATGAGCGAGGAAGACGCCGACAAGGCCCGGGCGGCGACCAACAAGATCGTCACCGAATGCCTCGGTAAGACGCAGTAGTAGTCGTGCGGAAATGATTCTCGCTGAGCGCAATACTGCTCTCGGGAATCACCTCCCAGCAGCATGCCTGCATGACACCACAGAATCCGCCCTTCGCCGCGGCCCGTACGGCCGCGGTGATAGGCGCCGACCCGGTGGGCGTGACCGTCGCGCTGGGGTTGCTCGACGCGGGATTCGACGTCGCCCTCTACAGCGATCGTGACCAGAACGCGTTGCGCAGTCGAACCCGGCCGGGCGTTCGGGCTGTCGCGGTGGCCCCGCCGCCTACGGGGCCGGCCGGGAGCGGTCGGCGCC
Source organism: Nocardia grenadensis NBRC 108939 (assembly GCF_001613445.1). GTDB lineage: Bacteria > Actinomycetota > Actinomycetes > Mycobacteriales > Mycobacteriaceae > Nocardia > Nocardia grenadensis. The sequence continues at coordinate 61,020 of NZ_BDCJ01000025.1, read as the reverse complement.
CGGGCCGCCCGCGGCCGACCGGCCGTATCGCCTTCGACGGGTATGTCGGCGTCATGGTCGACAGTTCGCTCGAGACCTCGGGCCGGATCGCCTCCTTCGTCGAGCGTGGCGGCGCCTTCCTGGTGGAATCGGTGACGCCGGAATCACTGGGCGCGATCGCCGCGTCCACCGATCTCACCCTGGTCGCCGCCGGTCGCGGCCGCCTGGCCGGATACTTCCCGGCCGCCGGGGTCCGGCCCGTTCACCGCGGCTCGCCCCGGTCGCTGCGCGGGTTGTATGTGCTCATCCGGACCCCCGGTTCCGATCGCATCGAGCCGAACCCTCCCGCCGCGGGCCCACGGATGGTGCACTGAGAAGTGCAGCACCAGTCGAGTCCGGCCCGCGCCGGAGACAGGAGGCTCCGGCGTGTCCGTGGCAGTTGTGGTCGGTAACCCGAAACCGGCATCCCGAACTCTCTCCGCGGCCGTCGGCCTCGCCACGGCGCTGCGGCCGGATACCGAGCCTGCGGTCATCGATCTGGTCGAGTTCGGGCCCGGTCTGCTGAGCTGGGGAGACCCCGCGGTCGCGGCGGCTGCCCGCACCGTCGCCGCCGCCGAACTGGTCGTCTTCGCCAGCCCCACGTTCAAGGCCACCTATACCGGCCTGCTGAAGCTCTTCCTGGAGCAGTTCGACGGCGGTACCGGCCTGGCCGGAGTACTGGCCGTCCCCCTGATGCTGGGTGCCGGTCCCGCGCACGCGCTCGCTCCCGATCTGCTGCTCAAACCGGTCCTGGTGGAACTGGGCGCCACCACCGCCCTGCCCGGGTTGTATCTCGCCGACCGGACTTTCGCCGAGGACGGCGTACTGGACGCCTATGCCGAGCGGTGGCGCCCGGTGGCGCAGGCGCTGTCGGCCACGGTGACCCATTCGAAGTGAAGGGCTGATCATGAACGATGTCTTCGAAACCCCCGCCGACGGCACCGGCCTGCGGCGTGCCTTCGCCAACTTCCCGAGCGGGGTCGTCGCGGTCTGCGCCGAGGTCGACGGGAAACCGGTCGGCCTGGCGGTGAGCACTTTCGTCCCGGTCTCCCTGGATCCGCCGCTGGTGTCGTTCTGTATCCAGAACAGTTCGTCGACCTGGCCCAAGCTGGTCGATGCCGGCTATCTCGGCCTGAGTCTGCTCGGCACCGATCAACAGGAGGCCGCGCGCTCGCTCAGCTCGCGGACCGGCGACCGTTTCCGCGATCTGGAGCTGCACGAGGGCACCGGCGAAGCGGTGTTCATCCAGGGCGCCTCGGTATGGATCGAGGGGTCGCCCGAAGCGCACGTCCCGGCCGGTGACCACACCGTGGTGATCCTGCGGATCAACCGGCTGGCCATCCACCCCGACCGGGAGCCCCTCGTATTCCACGGTTCGCGGTTCCGCCTCCTGCACGCCAGCTGACCGGCACGGCCGCGGGGTTTCGCCCAGGATGGCGCCGGTCGGGTTCGTGCGGTGTGGGAGTCGATCACCTGCCGACGCCGTCGAGTCACGCGGGTGCGCCGTGGAGTGCTACTGCGCCGGTGCGGGCCGCCACGGACGGCATGCCGGACAACCGGGGAGAAGTCGGCGAAACCGGCGGCAATTCACTGGAGGAGTGCGCCCGGCTTTGCGAGAGTAGCGGCATGGCACAGTTCACCAGCGCGCCGCCGGCGTCCTTCGATTCCTTCGATGGAACCCGCATCTATTACCGGCGGATGGGCTCCGGCTCCCCGGTGATCATGATCCACGGGTCCGGCGGGGGACTGCACTCGTGGCAGCCGGTGGCCGAGTATCTGGCGGACCGGTTCGAGCTGTGGCTGCCGGCCCGCCGCGGCTATGCGCCCAGCGGGCCCGGCCACGCCCCCAAGCACTACGCCGACGAGCTGAGTGATCTCGGGGTGATCATCGATATGATCGGTCGGCCCGCCCATCTGGTGGGTATGTCCTACGGCGCCACGGTCGCTCTGCACGCCGCGGCGGCCGGACTCCCGATCCGTTCGCTGGCGCTGTGGGAGCCACCGCTGTACGCGGCGGGCGCGGAGCTGGCGCCGGTGCTGACCCGGTTCGAAGAACTCACCGCGCAGGGCGAACGGGGCCGGGCGGTCCGGCTGCTGGCGGAGAAGGTGTCCCGCGTTCCGGCGGCGCTGCTGGCGGCCGCCGGGGATATCGAACCGGACGAGAACGAACCCGACGACTCCTACGGCTGGAGCCGCGATCTCGAGTCGATGATCGCCGATACGACCTATCTCGAACGCTGGTCGAGCGTGACCACCCCGACACTACTGATGCGCGGTGCCGATACCTGGCAGCCGATGCCGGAGACCGTCGAGCGGCTGGCGACCGGAATGCCGCACGCGCGGCTCGAGACGTTTCCCGGGCAGACCCATTTCGCGCCGTCGACGAGCCCCGAAACCGTGGCGAGGGCGCTCGCGGAGTTCCTGTACTAGCCCGGCGCTCGCGGGTGTCGAAGCCTTGGCGGAATGAGGCACGACTCCGAGAACGAGTGCGCTGTTCAGAACCGGAACCGTACGATGCGGGTGGACCGTTTCATGCCCGGCAGCAGGGCCAGGAGGCGGAATATGCGGCGCGCGTTCGCGGGCGCCTTCGCCATCAGCACCGGTGAGTCGTTCATCGGCACCTCATCGATGTATTCGAGCCGTGGGTGCCACTCGGCCAGGGCGGCGGGATCGTCGAAGCCGCAGCGGAACCGGGTGTCGTATTTGCGCAGCGTGGGGTCCCACCGCGAGATGCGCCGCGCCCAAGCCGCCACCGTGTCGACTTGGATCTGCCCGGTGGGGAAAGCGTCGACTACGCCGGTCAGCAGGCGCCGGGCGTCGGTTTCGGTCAGGTAGGGCACCAGTCCCTCCGCTATCACCAGCACCGGTCGGCCGCGGGGGATGCGGTCCAGCCAGGTCGAGTCGGTGACGTCGGATTCGATCAGGGTGTAGTGGTCGCGCGGCGGCAAGAACTGTTTCCGCACTTCGATCATGGCCGGGTAATCCAGGTCGTACCAGTCGACGGTGGCGGGCGGGGCGATCCGGTACACCCGGGCGTCGAGGCCGCAGCCCAGGTGGAGCACTACCGCGGCGGGGTGATCGGCGAGAAAGCCTCTGGCCCAGTCGTCGTGGATCTTGGCGCGCACCACGGCCACGAGGCCCAGTTGGCTGGTGCCGAATCTGCCGCTGTCGTAGGCGGGGTCGAGGCGGCGCATCACCCGCTCGGCGTACTCGTCACCGAGAATCGGGTCCGGCAGCCGGTTGTCCAGCGCTTTGGCCGCGAGCACGGGGCGGGCGGTCTGCTGCACTCCGACGAGTCCGCTGTCTTCCACGCTCGTCTACAGTACTCATGTTTCACGAATTTCGTGAAACATCGGACAAGAGGGCTGCGAAAGCCACGACGAGGAGACTGCTTCAGTGACGCGAGCGGACGAGATCGCTATCGCCGGCTTCCAGGAACGGTTCGCGCAGATCATGGTCGAATCCGGTATGCCGCGGATGGCCGCGCGCGTATTCGCCGCACTGCTGGTCACCGACTCCGGCAAGCTGTCGGCCGCCGAACTCGCCGAGCGGCTGGGCGTCGGCGCGCCGGCCATCTCGGGGGCGGTCAAATACCTGGTCCAGGTGCGGCTCGTCGAACGCGGCCGCGAACCCGGTAGCCGGCGTGACTTCTGCCGGATCCGGGAGCACACCTGGAGCCACTACATCAGCCGATCCGACCCGGTCCTGGCTCGGGTGCAGGTCGGCGCCGCCGAGGGCGCCGAGCTTCTGGATCCCGCTTCCCCCGCCGGGCAGCGACTGGCCGAGACCCGCCGGTTCTTCGAATTCCTGCGCGCGGAGATCGAACAGTCGATGGCCAAGTGGCGGCGGCTTCAGGCCGACGAACGGGAGCCCGGCTGACATAGGTGGCCGCGACCGCGGCCGTCGGCGAGCTCATGCGGCGGCTTCCGGAGCCGGGCCCCGCCGGTGCTCCGCAGTGCCGCGCGAACTCGGCTCGGGCAGTCCGCGCGCCAAGCCGGTCGTGCCGGCGACACCACGCCCACCCGCTCCCGGCCCGTCGAGTGCTCTACGGTGCGATATCCCCGGGGCGTAACCGAGCGCCGAACTCGCAATAGATCTGGTAGGCACGACTTTCGGCGGCGCGCCGGGCGGGTAGCAGCGATTGCCGCGTCCACTCGGCCGATGTCTTCGCAAAGTGGCACGCGAAGATTCGGGACCGGCAGCGCAAAGGAAAGTCCGTACGCGCGATGATCAACCGCAATGAGGATGGAGCCGGTGACGGGAATCGAACCCGCGCCATCTGCTTGGGAAGCAGAGATTCTGCCATTGAACTACACCGGCATGCGCCCATAGGCGCGAAGGGCAGCTTAGCAGAGGGCAGGCCGGAGCTCTAAATCTTTCGGTTCACGCTCCGGCCGTCCACGCCCGGGTCAACGTTCGGACCAGACGCCGAGTTGGTTGCCGCTGGGGTCGGTGAAGTGGAAGCGGCGGCCGCCGGGGAAGTCGAAGGGGCCTTCGGTGACCGTGCCGCCGGACGCTCCGACATTCCGGAGGGTGGTGTCGAGGTCGTCGGAGTACAGCAGGACCAGGGGGCCGCCGCCGGTGGGGGCCTCGTCGGTGGAGGCCAGCCCGCCCGCTTCCCCTTCGGAGCCGTCGAAGCGGCGGATACCGGCGTAGGCGGGACCGTAGTCGTTGAACTCCCAGCCGAAGGCCGATCGGTAGAAGGTTTTGGCGGCGTCGAGGTCGGTGACGGCGAGTTCGATGTAGTCGATGCCGTGATGGGTGTGGGGGCTCGTCTCGGCCATGGGAGTACCTCCTGATCGGCGGCTGTCTGTGCGTGCGGATGGGTCTCGCCCATCGGGTGGAGTATGCCCGAGGGTGCTGACAGGAAACGGGACCGCGCGGACCGGGGGCCTCGCCTCGCGGGGCGGTCGCTACGCTCGTGGCGTGCTGCTTTCCGATCGTGACATCCGGGCGGAGTTCGCCGCCGGACGGCTTGGGCTCGAACCGTTCGAGGACACCCTGGTCCAGCCGTCGAGTATTGATGTGCGGCTGGACCGGATGTTCCGGGTCTTCAACAACACTCGCTACACCCATATCGACCCGGCCCAGCGCCAGGACGAGCTGACGAGCCTGGTGGAGCCCGCCGAGGGCGAGCCGTTCGTGTTGCATCCGGGTGAGTTCGTGCTCGGGTCCACCCTGGAGGTGTGCACCCTGCCCGACGATCTGGCCGGGCGGTTGGAGGGTAAGTCGAGTCTGGGGCGGCTGGGGCTGCTCACGCATTCGACCGCCGGGTTCATCGACCCCGGCTTCAGCGGGCACATCACCCTGGAACTGTCGAATGTGGCGAATCTGCCGATCACCTTGTGGCCGGGTATGAAGATAGGGCAGCTGTGCCTGTTCCGGTTGACCAGTCCGGCCGAGAATCCGTACGGCAGCGCGGGCGCCGGATCGAAGTACCAGGGGCAGCGCGGGCCGACCCCGTCGCGGGCGTACCTGAATTTCCCGGCGCCGAGCCGGTGACCGCGCTCCGGTGGTGAACTCGGTGTGGCCGACCGGCTCGTGCAACCCGGCCTGGTCGCCGGCCTTCGTCACGAATGCCGAGCGCGCGATGGTGGTGCTGCCGGACGGCGCCGGCGATCCCGGCGAGCACGCGGTGGGTCCGCGAGTCGCGGGCCGTAGCGAGGGGTTCCTGCTCGCCAACGTTCGGTACGACGAGTACCCGGGCTCGGATACGGTGCCGATCGCCGATGTGGTCGAGGTCGTGCGGCACATTGTCGCCGCGGGGTCGTGGCCGGTGGGTGCGCGCTGGGTGGCTGATCGCTGAGCGGAGGCCGCTACGGGTCGTCCGTGGCACGCGGACCGAGCACCAGATCGGCGGCCCGGGCCAGCACTGCCGCGCGGTCGGTGCCATCGAGCGGGTCGGCGGCCAGGAAGTGCATACCGATCCGCGCGCAGAAGGCGAGCAGGCTGCGGGCCTCGACTTCCACGGGATCGGTGAAGTAGGTGCCGATCATTTCGCGCAGTAGCGCCATGCGCTGGTTGTCCACCCGGCGCAGGCGGGTCGCGACCTCGTCGTCGCGCCGGGCCCAGTCGCGCACGGCGAGGTCGATGGGCAGCAGTTCGGGGGAGAGGGTCAGTGCCCCGGCCCGCTGGATCTTGGCCCGGGCATCGCCGCCTTCGCGCGTGACACTTTCCAGGACGTCGTCGATGCTGCGTCGCTCCCAGGTGTCCAGCATCGCCTCGAGTAGTGCGTTGCGGTCGGCGAAGTAGCCGTAGAAGCCGCCCTTGGTCACGCCGAGTGATTTCGCGAGCGCTTCGACGCGGACGGCGTCGGGGCCGCCGCGCGCCAGAGCGCGAAGCCCTTCGTCGATCCAGCCGGTACTGGTCGTCCGTACCGCGCCCATATGTCTCCCTTCACCATCCAAGATCTATACGCCACCGTATATTCGCGCTACCGTCTAATATACGCCAGCGTATAACAGGAAGTGGGTGTCGAAGATGACCGAGAATTCCGAGCTTCACCCGGCCACCGGGCCGGTCGCCCGCCGGCAGCACCAGATCGGCGCATCGATCCGGGCGCACAGCGGTATGGCGGACTACGACTACGCCGACCAGTTCACGATCGACACATTGCCCGGCACGGTCGCGGCACCGGAGGAATGGGCGCGCACGGTGCTCGGCGAAGTGGCCGGTGCGCGCGGCCAGTTCGTCTGGCGGGTCGTACTGGGTCTGCGGCTGCGGCGCCGGTCGGCGGCCGGACAGGTGGCCGGCTGGCCGATCGTCGAACGCGGTGCCACCTGGATCACACTGGGAGCCCGGTCGTGGCTGATCAACGGCCGTCTGGTGGTCGAGCTCACCGACGGCACCGCTGCGGTGGCCACCTTCGTCCACTACGAATGCCGGATGGGGGAGCGGGTCTGGGCCGCCGTCTCCCCGGGGCATCGGCGTTTCGTGCCGTTATTGCTGACCGAAGCGTCACGGATCCTGTCCGCCTGGTAGGAAGCGGCGCTGCGGATCACCCCGGGTGGCGTATCGAACGGACACAGCATGGCGTCCGGGCGGGCTACGTCCGGCGGACCTGGCCGCCGGACGTAGCCCCATCCCCGGTCATTCCGCGGCGCCACCGGCCAGCAACGCGGCGTTGATCACCGTGGACAGCGGGGGCAGCAGGCCGTCGCGTTCCGGCGCCACGACCCAGTTGCACCCCTCGCGGTTCCACCGGCCCAGCCCGGTGGGCAGCATGACGGCGCTACCCACCCCCGGGATATCGATATCGATGCGCTGCAACATCTCGACCACTTCCGGATCCGTCCGGCGATCCGGGTAGGCCAGGAAGGTCCAGCGAATCTGGCGGGCGAGCATCGGAACTCGGATCTCCCGCGAATCCAGCAGGTCGCGTACGGCTTTCGCGCGTTCGGTCGGTAGGTGGACGACGCAGGCCCGGCTGGTGATCGGCAACATCACGAAACCGCCGCGTTCGGTGGCCGGTAACCCGAATTCGTGGCGATAGTAAGCGGCCCAGTCGTCGACTGTTCTGAGCTTTTCCACGTTCACGGTGAACCCCTTGCCTCCTGCTGCCGAGCCTCCCTGGCGTGCCGAGCCACGGCCTGAGCCGGTCTCGCCGACCTGTCCTTCCAGGATCGCGCCCGCACCGGCGCGTCGGAACCGCCTACACGCTCCCGTTCCACTGCCCTTGCGCTGCCATTGCCGGTAATGGCGAAATTCCTTGTGGTTGCAGTCACATTCGGCTCGTACCCTGGAGAAGGCAATCGTTCGGAAAGGGTGACAACGTGGTCGGCCAGTGGTCTGGAAGGGAGGCCCGGGCGCTTCGCGAGGCCAAGCGGATGAGTATCCGGGAGTTCGCGGCACATCTGGGTGTGCACGAACGACTGGTGTCCAAATGGGAGGCCGGGGGCGACCGGGTGCATCCGCGTCCGGTGAACCAGGCTGCCCTCGATACCTGTCTCGCCCGTTCCGACGACGTCGAACGGACCCGGTTCGCGGCGTTGACCGTCCCCGAACCCGTTCCCGGTTCGCTCCCGGACGCCGGCCGGTACGCCGCGTCCGGCGGATATTCCAATGACGCCGAACTCCTGGCCCTCATCGATACCGGTGCGGCCCGCGGGGAAGGACTGGCGGCGATTTCGGAGAGGGATCTGATCATGGCGGCAGCGCACGAGGCGAGCGAACACGCGGGCCGGGCCGAGAGTACGAATATCGGTCCGAGCACGCTGGACCAGCTCGACGCCGATGTGACGCGGATCGCGAACGACTACGTGCACACCCCGCCGATGCCGATGATGGTCGAGATGTTGCGGGTGCGACGCCGGGTGTACCGGCTGCTGGAGGGCCATCAGCGGCCCTCGGATACCGGCCACCTATACCTGTTGGCGGGCTCGCTGTCGGGGTTGCTCGCCAACGCGAGTACCGATCTCGGCTATCTCGATGCCGCCGGGGAACAGATCCGGGCCGCCTGGGCGTACGCGGAGCTGTGCGGCCACAACGGGTTACGGGCTTGGTCGCGGGGGATGCACGCGCTGATCGAATACTGGTCCGAACGGCCGCACCGGGCGCTACAGCTGGCACAGCACGGCCAGGAGTTCGCGGATTCGGCCACCGCCGCGGTGCGCCTGCACAATATCGAGGCGCGGATCTGGTCGAAGATCGGAAGTACCGCCGATACCGAGCGGTGCATCCGTGCCGCCGCCGACGCGAGTGCCGGGCCCGGGGCCGACAGCCTGCACGACGAAGTGGGCGGGGTGTTCGGTTTCTCCGACGCCAAAGCCGGCTATTACGCAGGCGCGACCTATATCCATCTCGGCCTGGCCGAACCCGCGCTGGCGGCCACCGAACGCACGATCGAGCTCTACCGGACCGGCCCGGCGCGGCAGCGTTCCTACGGTGCCGAATCCCTGGCCCGCGTCGATTCGGCCGCCGCCCATCTGATCAACGGCAGCCTCGACGGCGCCACGGCGGCCCTGCTGCCGGTCCTGGCCCTCGACGAGGACAAGCGGATCGCCCAGTTGGAGGAACGCCTGACGGGCCTGCGGCGGCGGATCTGCGCTCCGGCTTTCCGTGGGGTCGCCGAGGCGCGGGCGCTCGATGAGCGGATCGAAGAATTCTGCGACTCGACCGCGGCGCGCAGCCTGCCTCCGGGCGGCGGATAGCCGCGGCGACCGGGTGTGCTCGAGCGGGCGCGGGAGCGGCGGAATCAACGCCAGTTTTCCGCCCCGGCGCAGGCCGGCGGTCCGGAGCGGATGGTCCGTGCGGCGGTAACAGGCCGGCGCCGGGGCGGGGCGGGCCGGATATCCGCTTGCCCCTGGTGGCACCATGGACCGGGTGAGTACTGGCCATTCGCACCCCGCGCCCCGGATTCTGGAGCAGTCCAAGAAGCTGCAGAATGTCGTATACGAGATCCGGGGACCGGTACACGCGCACGCGGCACGGCTGGAATCCGAGGGCCACCGGATCCTGAAACTCAATATCGGCAATCCCGCGCCCTTCGGCTTCGAAGCCCCCGATGTGATCATGCGGGATATGATCGCCGCCCTGCCGACCGCGCAGGGCTACTCCGAGTCCAAGGGCATACTGCCCGCTCGCCGGGCGATCGTGACCCGCTACGAGCTGGTCCCCGGTTTCCCGGAACTCGATGTCGACGATGTCTATCTCGGCAACGGGGTCTCCGAGCTGATCACCATCACCATGCAGGCACTGCTGGACAACGGGGACGAGGTGCTGATCCCGGCCCCCGACTATCCGCTCTGGACGGCGATGACCAGCCTGGCCGGCGGCACCCCGGTGCACTATCTCTGTGACGAGGCCAGTGGCTGGCAGCCCGATATCGCCGATATCGAATCGAAGATCACCGAACGTACCAAGGCGCTGCTGGTGATCAACCCCAACAATCCGACCGGTGCGGTGTACTCGGCGGAGGTGTTGCAGCAGCTCGTCGATCTGGCGCGCAAGCATCGGCTGCTGCTGCTGGCGGACGAGATCTACGACAAGATCCTCTACGACGATGCCAAGCACATCTCGCTCGCGACGCTGGCGCCCGATCTGCTGTGCCTCACCTTCAACGGTCTGTCCAAGGCCTACCGGGTGGCCGGTTATCGATCCGGCTGGCTGGCCATCACCGGGCCCAAGGAGCACGCCGCCGGCTTCCTGGAGGGGGTGGATCTGCTCGCGTCGTCGCGGCTGTGCCCGAATGTGCCCGCACAGCACGCCATTCAGGTCGCGCTCGGGGGGTATCAGAGCATCGAGGATCTGATCCTGCCGGGCGGGCGGTTGCTGGAGCAGCGTGATGTGGCCTGGGAGCGGTTGAACGCGATTCCCGGCGTGTCGTGCGTGAAACCCAAAGGCGCGCTGTATGCGTTCCCTAGGCTGGACCCCGAGGTACACGAGATCCACGACGACGAGAAGCTGGTGCAGGATCTGCTGCTGCAGGAGAAGATCCTGATGGTTCAGGGCACCGGTTTCAACTGGCCGCATCATGATCATCTGCGGATCGTGACCTTGCCGTGGGCTCGCGATCTGGCCGTTGCCATAGAGCGTTTCGGCAATTTCCTCGCGAACTATCGACAGTAGCGTGGCGGGTAACTTCGGGGTAAAACCGACCTTCCATCCGGATTAAACCCAATTTTCCGAACCTACTGGCACAAAAGAGGATTCTGTGTGTACAGTGGTCCTCGGCACCTCAAAGTGCCCGGCCAGGTTGTCTACCCCCCCTGGGCAACCTGGTCCTCGGGTTAGGCCGCCTACCCCCCTGGGCCGCCTGCCCGCGGGCGGCGGAGACATCCCCCTGCTCTCCGCCGCCCCTTCCCGAGGTCCTCGGAAATATAGCGAAATCGCAGCGTAAGCCGCATCTGCCGGTCACGAGAGCCCTCGGTGAATCCTCTAGGCTGACCGGGGTGAGCGACCACCATCACCATCACGACCACTCCCGGCCGATCGCCATCGGCGCGACCGCCGCCCGCGTCGTGATCGGTTTGCTGGTCGCCGTCGGAATCGTTGTCGTCGTCGCCACGATCGCCCTGTGGCCCGACCGCCAACAGGTCGAGATCCCGCTGCCCTTGCAGAACGCCGATGGAACCGCGGTGGTCACCGAGGCCGGGAAGGTGATCCGGCAGGATATCGGCGCCTGTGGCAGTCCGTCCATCGGCCGGGTCTTCGACGGTGAACCCCAGCCGCCCACCATGCGGGTCTACGACTGCCAGCGCAGTCTGATCGCCATCGAATCCGGTCCGCACGAGGGTAAGCACACTCTGCTCGAAATCGCGCCCGGCCCTGGACAACCCGATCTCGCCGCCGGGGACGACCTGCGGATCGTGCGGCAGACCGGGCCGGACGGGACGCCGCTGTATTCGTTCGACGATTACGCGCGCGGTATGCCACTGAGCCTGATCGTGCTGGCCTTCGTCGTGGTGATCGTGGTGGTCGCCCGCTGGCGTGGAGTCCGGGCGCTGCTCGGCCTGATATTCGCGTTCGCGGTGCTGGTGTTCTTCCTGCTGCCCGCGCTGCTGGACGGAAAGCCCGCGATACCGGTGGCGCTGGTCGCCGGATCCCTGATCCTGTACGCGGTCCTGTATCTGGCGCACGGCGTGAATCTGCGCACCAGTTCCGCGCTGCTGGGCACCCTCACCTCCATGGTGGTGGCGGCGGTGCTGTCCTGGCTGACCATCGAGGCGACCACGCTCACCGGCCTGTCCGAGGAGCAGAACACCAATGTCGCGACCTATATCGAGCATGTCAGCATCACCGGCCTGCTGCTGGCCGGATTCATCATCGGTTCGCTCGGTGTGCTCAACGATGTGACCATCACCCAGGCGTCCGCGGCGTTCGAACTCGCGGAACTGGACAAGAAGGCCAGCCGTCGCGAAGTGTTCGCCGCGGCCATGCGGGTGGGCCGTGACCATATCGCCAGTACCGTGTACACCCTGGTACTGGCCTATGCCGGTGGGGCCCTGCCGCTGCTGCTGCTGTTCAGCGTGGCGGGGCGGCCGATCCGGGATGTGCTGGTGGGCGACGCGGTGGCCATCGAGATCGCGCGATCGGCGGTCGGCGGTATCTGCCTGGCGCTGTCGGTCCCCCTGACGACCGGTATCGCGGTCATGCTGGCCAAGCCGTTCGGCAACAAACCCTCCGGCGGCCCGGTCGCCCCGGCCCGGCGGACCGCGGGGGCCCGGCGCTCGGATACCGGAACGCACCGTAAGGTCGCTCGCCCGGGTGATACCGAGGGCGGCGCGCCGCGCAAGCGGTCCGGCCGTGGTTATCAGCCGTGGCCGACGACCGGGGAACAGCCGCGGGCACCGCGCGGTTCCGGTGACCAGCGTCCCGGTCCGCGAACCGGTGAGACACCGGTCGTGCGGGGCGGGCAGTACGGGCCGCCGCAGTCCGCGCAGCGGTATCCCGCCCGGCCGGAACCGCGGAACCGGCAACCCGGACCTCCGCGTTCGGACAATCAGTGGCCGAACAGCGGTGAGCAACGCGAGATTCGCCGCTGGCGTCCGGGCCGGCCCGGACCGGGCTACGGCGAGGGCTGACCTGTCGGCGCGGCCGTGCGGATACGCGGCTCGGGCGGTCAGCGGTTCGGCGGCGGCGGTGGAAACAGCGGCGGAATGGTCGGGACGACGATCGGCGGCAGACCCGGCACCTGGAAGGTGTTCGGGCCGTTGGTGGTCGTGGGCGTCTCGGTCTCCCGGGGCACCACCACCGGAGGTGGCTCGGCCAGCGATGCGTGCTCTGGCGCGGTGGTCAGCGATGCTCCCGCCATACCGGGGCGAGCCGTGGGTGAGGTCGCCGAGGTCGCCGGTGGCGGGGTCGTACCTTCGACGGTGGTCGATTCCTGGCGGAACATGTGCTGGCCGTAACCGAGGCCGATACCGATCGCGGCCACCACCACCAGCGCGCTCACGGCCACCGCGGCGACGCCGAGCTCACGGCGCCGGCGCTGCGGAGGTTCCCGGAACGACCGCCGGGGCAGTAGTTTCTGCGGAATCCGCAGCGCGATGGTCGGCGGATCCTCCTCGGGTGTCAGTTGCGGACCCGGGGACGCGACCGGGCGCGCCACCACGGTCTGCGGTGCGGCCGCGGTCCCGCTCGCGTACTTCTCGGCGTCGGGGTGCTCGGCGGCGGCAACGGTATGCACGACGGAATCGGTCGGCAGGTCGACCGCGGTACCGGCGGGCGGGCCGAAGATTCCGGGTTGTGGCATGGGCATATTCGGGCGCGAAACGGCCGGGGCGACAACGGTCGCTTTCGTGACCGTGTGCTCCGGTGCCGCCGGAGGGCTTTCTAGTCCGGCGCCGAAGATGCCGACCTGTGGTGCGGGCGGGGTATCGGTGGCCTGCGCCGCGACGGTCGCGAGTGATGGCGTCGAACTGTCCGAGCGCGGCGGGGTAACGGCCGGACGCGATTCCGGCGCCCGCTGCGCCAGCAGGGCGGCACCGCGCGCCATCGCCGCCTCCGGCTCCGGCGGCACCAGCACCGGCATCTCCAGGATTTCCCGGAGCGTGCGGCTCACCAGTGGGATACGGACACCGCCGCCCACCGCGAGCACAGCCTGCACCGGGCGGCCCGAACGGCCGATGATCTCCCGGGTGGAGTGAACCGAGGCCTCGACGGCCCGGGCGATGAGAGCGGTGAAATTCTCCTGGGTGAGCAGCACCGGACCGTAATCGCTGGGTAGCGCCACCGCGGAGCTGCCCGAAAGCTTTTCCTTCGCCGAGCGGCACAGCGCATCCAGCCGCGCCAGACCGTCCGGGGCGGGCGGATGGGCGATCCGGCCGGAGTTGATCTGCTGCTCCCGGATCAGCGAATCGAAATATTCGCCGCTGATATCGCCGGTGCGTTCGGTATGCACGATCTGCCCGTCGGCGACCTCCACGACGGTGACCGACAGACCGGAAGCGCCCAGATCGTAGACACCGAGTGTGCCGACCCCGGCCAGTGCGCCGGAGGCGTTGGCGAATTCGAGCGTGGCCTCGAAATCGGGCACGATGTCGTAGTCGTCGAGCCCGTGTTCGGCCATTGCCACGTGCATGGCCTCGGCCTGCGACTCGTCGCGGCAGGCCAGAACGGTCCGGGCGATTCCGGGGTCGGAATTCAATGCGGCGGCCACCGAGAGCGCGGCCCGCTCGGCGCTCGGGGTCTCGGGCGGGACGACGAAGGTCCGCAGCTCGAACGACTGTGGATCGGACGTCGCGGCACCCGCAGGTGGGCGTGCCAGGCGGATCGCGCCGGTTCCCACCGACACTCCCAGTGCTGAACTCATCGGCAGCCCATCCGTACTTCCCGCTTCACGATCTGCGAGCGTCGCCCGGTCGATGGTGACGGCTCATCCCCCGAACCACTCTTGTCGACAGTACCGCCCCGCCCCGTCACCACGGGAGGCGGCAGCCACCGGCGTTGCCGAACCGGCCCCACGATGCTACGGGGTGCCCAGCCCGGCGTACACCCATCCGCCCGAGCGCCAGGCGGCCCGATCGAGACAATTGCGACCGTCGATGATCGAGCGTGCCCGCACCACGCCGTCCAGATCCTGTGGGCGCAGCCGCACGAACTCGTTCCATTCGGTGAGTACCAGCACCACATCGGCGCGTTCGCAGGCTTCCGCCACCGAGGTGGCGTAGTTGAGTGTGGGAAATACGCGACCGGAGTTCTCCAGGGCCTTCGGGTCGTAGACGGTGACGACCGCACCGTGCAGCTGGATCATGCCGGCCACATTCAGCGCGGGAGAGTCGCGCACATCGTCGGATTCGGGTTTGAAGGCCGCGCCGAGTACCGCCACGTTCGCACCGAGCAGTGACCCGCCGCAGGCCCGGGCCGCCATATCCACCATCTTGGTGCGGCGTCGCATATTGATGTTGTCGACCTCGCGCAGGAAGGCCAGCGCGTGATCGGCGCCGAGTTCCCCGGCCCGGGCCATGAAGGCGCGAATATCCTTGGGCAGGCAGCCGCCGCCGAAACCGACTCCGGCATCGAGGAAGCGGCGGCCGATCCGGGCGTCGTAACCGAGGGCGTCGGCCAGTACCGTGACATCGGCACCGGTGGCCTCACACACCTCGGAGACCGCGTTGATGTAGGAGATCTTGGTCGCCAAGAACGCGTTGGCGGACACCTTGACCAGTTCCGCGGTGGCCAGATCGGTGCGCAGGAAGGGGACCTCCGCGGCCAGGAGCTCCGCGTACAGCTCCTCGACCACCTCGCGCACCCAGGCCGACCGCTCGCGCTGCTCGTCCACGCCGAGCACCAGCCGGTCCGGGCGCAGGGTGTCCTCGACCGCGAAGCCCTCGCGAAGGAATTCGGGATTCCACGCGACCTCCACTTCCACCGCGGTGAGGGCGCGGGCGCGGCGACCGAGCTCGGCGGCGGTTCCCACCGGGACGGTGGACTTGCCGATGATCACCGACGGGCGGGTGATCAGCGGTGCGAGCGTATCCACGACCGCGTGCACATATTTCAGGTCGGCGGCGTACTCGCCCTTCTTCTGCGGAGTGCCGACCCCGAGGAAATGTACGTCGGCATGGTCGGCCGCTTCGGCATAGGAGGTGGTGAACCTGAGCCGGCCCGCGTCGAGGTTGCGGCGCAGCACCTTCTCGAGGCCGGGTTCGTAGAAAGGAGTGACACCGTCGGAGAGTTTCGCGACTTTGCCCGGGTCGATATCGACCCCGATCACATCGTGCCCGAGCTCGGCCATACACGCTGCGTGCGTGGCCCCCAGGTACCCGGTTCCGAAGACTGTGCATCGCATGATCGATTGGTAATCCCCGCCGGTGCACACACCAGAAAACCGAGGCGAGGTGCCGGGCAACAGCAGATGTACACCGGGCGACGTTGTATGCCGAACTGTGCTGTCAGTGCGTATCTCCACATTCGCTTCGGCAGGGGACGCCGCGGGCGCCTGCCTGTTCGCTGCGGCTGTGCGTTCGGCGCGCTCCGGTGGGTTCGTCCGGTCCCCGCGTTCTGTGCGTACCTCGGCGCGCGCTTCGGCCGGGAGCTCTGTGCTCGCCTGTGCGTTCGTTCCGGCCGGGTCCGGCCCGCGTGCCACACTTTCGGTCCGGGCATACGCGTCCTGTGAATCTCTGTGGATGGACCGTGCCCGTTAGGATCGCGGCCGTGCGCCGCCGACTCGTCCTCGCCGCGGCGGTGGTCTCTGTCGTCGTGCTGGTGCTCGGACTGTGGCCGGTCTATGTGAGTCCGCAGCGTGAGGAGCCCGCGCCCGCCGATGCGATCCTGGTGCTCGGCGGCGCCCATGACGGGCGGGAAGAACTGGGGCTCCGGCTGGCCCGCGCGGGATACGCGCCGCGGGTACTGATCTCCAACCCGTACGAGGACAGTCCGCTGGTGAACCGGATCTGTCACGGTGGGTACAGCTTCGAGGTCATCTGCTTCGATCCGTCGCCACGTACGACGCGGGGGGAGGGACGCTATCTCGCCGATCAGGCGCGCAAGCACGGTTGGGATCGGGTCATCGTGGTCACCTTCACCCCGCATATATCCCGGGCCAGGTTCGTGTTGGGCAAGTGCTGGGGTGGCCGGCTGCTGTTCGTGGACACCCGTCCGCGGCTGTCGGTGCCGCGCTGGGCCTATGACTATGTCTATCAATCGGTGGGGTACGGGAAGGCGATTTTCGAGGATTGCCGGGAGTAGTCCGGAGGATTTCCGAAGCTGTGAGGGCACATGCCTTCAGTTTGACGCGGTGGCGGTGACCTGGCTACATTCGCACTGGCACCGGTAGTCGCCGGATCTGCTGCGACGACGCATGAAGCCTTCGGGAGCGGGTATGGATTACGACTGGTCGGAGGCCGAGCGGGCCTTCCGAGACGAGGTACGAGCGTTCCTGGCCGAGAAGCTGACACCGGAGGTGAGTACCGCGGGCCGGCTGATGACCAGTGTCTACTCGGATCACGAGGCGAGCCTGGAATGGCAGCGCATCCTGCACGAGCGGGGTTGGGCGGCACCGCACTGGCCGGTCGAGTACGGCGGCTGCGACTGGTCGCTCACCCAGCACTACATATTCAGCCGGGAACTCACCCTGGCCGGTGCCCCCGCGCTGTCGCCGATGGGTATCCGGATGGTCGCCCCGGCTCTGATCGCGTTCGGCACGGACGAGCAGAAGAACTACTTCCTGCCCCGCATCCTCACCGGCGAAGTCTTCTTCTGCCAGGGCTACTCCGAACCCGAGGCCGGGTCCGATCTCGCCGCGCTGAACATGTCCGCCGTCCCCGACAGCGACGACTTCCTCGTCTCCGGCAGCAAGATCTGGACCACCCACGCCACCGAGGCGAACTGGATCTTCGCACTGGTCCGTACCTCGCGCGGGGGCAAGAAACAGCAGGGCATCACCTTCCTGCTGATGGATATGACCGCGCCCGGTATCGAGATCCGGCCGCTGGTGATGAGCTCGGGCGAGCAGGTCCAGAACCAGATCTTCTTCGACAATGTGCGGGTGCCCAAGAGCAATGTGCTCGGGCAGATCGACGACGGCTGGACCGTCGCCAAGTACCTGCTGGTCCATGAACGTGGCGGCGGTGCCATGGCGCCGGCACTGCAGGCCATGGCCCAGCACATCGCCACCGCCGCGGCCGGGCAGCCCGGCCGGGACGGTAACCCGCTCAGCGACGACCCGCATTTCGCGGCGCAGCTGGCCGACGCGCGCATCCGCACCGAGGTCCTGGAGGTACTGGAATTCCGGACCCTGGCCGCCATGGCCCAGGGCAAGGATCTGGGCACGTCCTCGTCCATGCTGAAGATCCTGTCCACCGAGCTCAGCCAGCAACTCACCGAACTCGCGCTCACCGCGGCCGGCCCCCGCGGCCGGGTATATCAGCCGCACGCCACCGCGCCCGGCGGCCCGATCGCCGAATACACTCCGCCCGCCGACGGCTACCTCAGCGGCGCCGACTGGCAGGCCGTCGCGCCGCTGCGCTATTTCAACGATCGCGCCGGTTCGATCTACGCGGGCAGTAATGAAATCCAGCGAAATATCCTCGCCAAGGCAGCATTGGGGCTCTGATGGACTTCACCTTCACCGACGAACAGCAGATGCTGCGCGACGCGGTCTCCGGTTTTCTCGCCGCCCGATACGACCTGGTGAAAAGTCGTACCGCGGTCAAATCCGGTCCCGGCTGGCAGCCCGAGATCTGGCGCGGGCTGGCCGAACTGGATGTGCTGGGCCTGACCCTGCCGGAGGAATCCGGGGGGTCGGGTGGCGGTCCTGTCGAAAGCATGATCATCGCCGAGGAACTGGGCCGCGCCCTGGTCGTCGAACCCTATGTGGACACTGTGGTGGTCGGCGGGGGTCTGCTGCGCCGCGCGGGGGGTGAGCGGGCCGGTGCCCTGCTGCGGGGCATCGCGACCGGTGACGTCCGGCCGGCCTTCGCCGCGCTCGAACCACAATCCGGCGAAGTGCGACACGATGTTTCGACGGCCGCCCGCCGGGCCGGCGACGACTGGGTGATCGAGGGGTCGAAGATCGTGGTCACCGGCGTGCCCGTCGCAACGCATCTGATCATCTCCGCGCGTACCTCCGGCGAACGTCGTGATCAGGATGGGATCTCGCTGTTCCTGGTCGAATTCGATCCCGCCGCCACGCCGGCCGGGGTCGAGGCGCACCAGTACCGCACCATCGACGACCGCGTCGCCGCCGACCTCACCTTCAGCGGGTTCCGGGTGCCCGCGAGCGCGTTGCTGGGCGACGAGGGACAGGCGTGGCCCGCCATCGACGCCACCATCGACGAGGCGATCGCCGCGGTCGCCTCCGAGGCCGTCGGACTGATGCGCAAGGTCTTGGACGATACCGTCGAATACACAAAGCAGCGGCAGCAGTTCGGGGTGCCGATCAGCAGTTTTCAGGCGCTACAGCACCGGATGGTCGATATGCTGATCGAACTCGAACAGAGTATCGCCGCCGCCTATCTGGCCGCCTACGCCGTGGAAGCCGAACCCACCGAACGGGGCCGCGCGGTTTCGGCCGCCAAGGTGACGATCGGCCGGGCGACCCGTTTCATCGGCCAGAATTCGGTCCAGCTGCACGGCGCGATGGGGATGACCGAGGAATTGGCCATCGGTCACTATTTCAAGCGCCTCACCGCCATCGAATACGAGTTCGGTTCCAGCTCCGATCATCTCGCGCGCTATATCGCGGCGTCGAAATACTGATCGGAACGCACCCACTCATCCGTGCTCCCGGGTGGGGTGCGGAAGGCCCCGGTCGCGTGATGGTTCGTCCAGAGGGGATCACCGCGCGGCCGGGACCGAAATCAGTATTCGAGTTCCGTCCACGGAATGGTTATGGGGAAGGGGAGTTCGATGCGTATGCCGTCCGGGTCCCCCGGGCTCCATTCGCCGGCGAGGAGATAGTTGGCCGACCGGAGCGGGCGCACGCCTCCGGGCAGTCGCCCGGGGCCGGTCTCCAGCCCATAGGCGCGAACCGTTGCTATCGCGCTCACTTCGCGGGCCAAGGTCACCTCCCAGTACCAGGGGATACCTGCGCTGGCGTACCGGCCTTTTTTCGCCTCCATGTCGGTTTGAGTATTCGACGGTGAGAGAACCTCGCCGACCAGCAGCGTTGTATTTGCGCGAATATCCTCGAATGGTGTCTTCGGACACCGGCACACCAGAAAGTCCGGGGTCAAAAAGTCGGACTTACCGTGACTGCCCAAAAATACGTTCGTCTCGGATTCGACCCGCCAGCAACGTTGCGGGTCTGCTGCCATCGTCTTCCGGGCGCAGCTTTCGAGAGCATTCGTCAGGCGGCGGCTGAAAGCTTGATGCTCCATGGGCCCCCGGCGTAGCCATACCACGCGTCCGTCCCACAGTTCGATCTGCTCGGCGATCTCTTCGGGTAGCTGCTCGAGTTCCTCCCAGGTCATGTACTCGGGAAGCTCGGGCCGTTCGGTGTGCGGCAGGGACATGGCACTATCGTATGCCTGGTCAGGCCCGTATTCGCCGCATCGATCGGACCCCGTCACCTATCGCGGCCCGGATCGCCGTCTCGACCGCCGAGAACCGCCCGGGCTCGGTGATACGCAACGGTTGCGCCGGCTCGAGGTTGGGCTGGGCCAGGAACCGGGGGTGGGATCCGCGGTTCGGCTGTCCCGCGTGGACCAGGAACGGGTGGCAGAGGTAGACGTCGCCGGCCCGGCCCGTGGCGTAGGCCGTGGGGAGGTCGGCGGTAGCCGGGTCGGCGCGGGCGGCGAGCTCGCGGGCGTCGAGACCGGCGTCGCCTTCCGGTTCGAGAATACGGGCCACTACTTTGTGCGAGCCCACCCGCAGCCGGGTGGGCGCCTCCAGCTCGCCGGTATCGGAGAACAGGAACAGCATGAGCAGCGCCCGGCCCTTCGAATGGATATTGATCCGCCAGCTCAGATAATCGGTGGGCGATGAATCGGGGCCGGGGAAACTGGCGTCGACATGCCAGCCGTCGAGGACGGCTGTCTCCTGACCTGGGAAGCGGATCACGAAACCGCCGAGACTACGGCGCGGCGTCCAGCGCCCGGGGCCCACGAGCGCGTCATAGGCCGAGCAGAGCCGCGGGGTGGCCGCGGCGGAGACGAAGGGTGCGTTCGGGTAATCCGGCCGGAAGGCGGCCGGGGTGGGCCAGCTGCCGGGATCGTCGGGAGAAGCATCCAGGTCCCGCCAGATTATCTCGCGGCACTCCTCGGCGACTGCGCGCGGAAACGCGTCGGGGACGTAAATGTATCCGTTGTCGATGAAGGAGGCCACCTGTACGTCGTCGAGCACGGGCCCATTGCAGTCGGTGCCGAAGTGTCGCGCCAGTGATTTTCCGGTATGCCGGGGTGCGTACTCCCGTACGACAGCGCCCGCCGCACCCGCCCGAGCCGATCTGTGCTGGTAGCCCCTGTTTCCATCGGTGTCGGAATACCGTTTCGTCCCGCCGACTTGGACCCGGATATGACGAGTTCGCAGTTCGATCCACGCACCCTGCTCAGCGAGAGCCGGCTCGGCGTCCTGGCCACCATCAAAGCGAACGGCCTGCCGCAGCTGTCCCCGGTGACCCCCTACTACGACCGCACGGCCGAGATCATCTATGTCTCGATGACCGAGGGCCGCGCCAAAACCGTGAACCTGCGCCGTGATCCGCGGGCCGCGCTGGAGGTCACCCGGGCCGACGGCTGGGCCTGGGCGACCGCGGAGGGCACGGTCACCCTCACCGGTCCGGGTACCGATCCGCACGGCCCGGAAGTGGAGGCGCTGGTCGACTACTACCGGAATGCGGCCGGCGAACACCCGGACTGGGACGAGTACCGGACGGTCATGGTCTCCGACCGCCGGGTTCTCATGAAACTCGCGGTGGAGAACGTGTACGGCGCGGCTTTGCACTGAGCCCGCACACCGCGGTCATACCGGCGGCGGTGCGTCTTCTCCCTCGCCCAGTGGCGATTCCGCGGGCAGGCCATTACATATAGCAGGGCCCGGCGGAACTCCGCCGGGCCCTGCTGGGCGTTCCCTGTTCCGGTCAGCCCTTGCGTCCTGGTGCCTTCGCACCGGACTTGAAGCCGAGCGCACCCGGCTTGGCCTGCGGCGGGGCCGCGCCATTGCCCGCGCTGCCGTTACCGGAGGCTTCGGGGGCTTTCTCCGCAGTGGCCTCGGGCGCGGATTCGGCCGTCTTTTCCGTGGCCGGTTCCGTGCCGGTCGCGGCCGGAGCCGGTTCGGCCTCCGCGGGAGCCGGGGTGGATTCCGGTTCCGGCGAGGCGGGGGTCTCGGCGCCGGGCGCCTTCGCGCCGGGGCGTTTGAACCCGGACTTCATCGCCAGCCCCTTGGCCGGTTTCGACGGCTTGCTCTCGGCGGGTGCCGCCGCGGCGGCCTGCTCGGTTGCCACCGTATCCGGTTCGGCCGGGGCCACGGGTTCGGCCGGAGCGGTGTCGGGCTTCGGCGCGGCGGCCGGGGCCTTGGCGCCGGGGGCCTTCGCGCCGGGGCGTTTGAATCCGGACTTCATCGCCAATCCCTTGGCCGCGACCGTGGGCTTGGTTTCGGTCGGCGTAGTACTCGCATCGGCCTCCGCAGGGGCTTCGATCGCCGGTTCGGCGGCCGAAGCGGGCTTCTCGGCGGCGGGGGCCTTGGCTCCGGGCGCCTTTGCCGCACCCTTCATGGCCAGGCCCTTACCGCCGGGCGCCTTGGCGGCACCCTTCATACCCAAACCCTTCACCGGCGGAGCCTCGGGCGCCGCGGTGGCCGCCTCCTCCGCCTCCGGGGCGGTTTCGGCCTTGGTTCCGGGTGCTTTGGCCGCACCCTTCATCGACAAACCCTTACCACCGGGCGCTTTCGCGCCGCCCTTCATACCGAGACCCTTCGCGGCCGGAGCCGCCTCCTTCTCCTCGGTCTCGGCCGCGGGGGCGGCAGCTTTGGCGCCAGGGGCCTTTGCGGCGCCCTTCATACCCAAACCCTTACCGGGTGCCTTGGCCGGGCCCTTCATGGCGAGTCCGCCGCCCTTGGGCGCCGCTTTCTCGGCCGCCGGGGCGGCTTCGGTTTCGGCGGGGACGGGCTCGGGTTCGGGTTCGGATTCCGGCTCGGGTTCGGCCTTGGGCTCCTGGATCACCGTGAGGTTGGCGGTCAACCGGTCCGGCTGCTGCCGCTCGATCGACTCGAGCATCAGCTGCGCGACATCCACGACCTCCACGCCCTCGCCCTGACCGGACTCCTGACGGGCGGTCACGCCGTCGGTGAGCATGACCCGGCAGAACGGGCAACCGGTGGCGATCTTGGCCGGCGAGGTGGTCAGCGCCTCGTCCACGCGGTCGATATTGATCCGCTTACCCAGCTGCTCTTCCATCCACATGCGGGCGCCACCGGCACCACAGCACATGGACCGTTCACCGTGCCGGGGCATTTCCACCAGGGTGGACCCGGAGGCGGCCATCAGCTCACGCGGTGCGTTGTAGACCTTGTTGTGCCGGCCGAGGTAGCAGGGGTCGTGGTAGGTGACGTTCTGCGAGACCGGGGCCACCGGGACCAATTGCTTAGCGCGCACCAGCCGGTTCAGCAGCTGGGTGTGGTGCACCACCTCGTAGGTGCCACCCACCTGCGGGTATTCGTTGTTGAGCGCGTTGAAGCAGTGCGCGCAGGTGACGACGATCTTCTTCTTTTTCTGCTCGACACCCTCGAATACCGAGTTCAGCAGTTCGATGTTCTGCATCGCCAGCTGCTGGAAAAGGAATTCGTTACCCGCGCGCCGGGCGGAATCGCCGGTGCAGGTCTCCTCCTGGCCGAGGACCATGAATTTCACCCCAGCGGTCGCCAGCAGTTCGGCGACGGCTTTGGTGGTCTTCTTGGCGCGGTCCTCGTAGGCGCCGGCACAGCCGACCCAGAACAGGTACTCGTAGCCGTCGAAGCTGTCGGCGTCCTGGCCGAAGACCGGGATATCGAAGTCCAGCTCGTTGATCCAGTTGAGCCGGTCCTTGGCGTTCTGGCCCCAGGGGTTGCCCTTGTTCTCCAGGTTCTTGAACAGGCCCGCGAGTTCGGACGGGAAATCCGATTCGATGAGCACCTGGTAGCGGCGCATATCGATGATGTGGTCGACGTGTTCGATATCGACCGGGCACTGCTCCACGCAGGCGCCGCAGGTGGTGCAGCTCCACAGCACCTCCGGGTCGATGATCCCGTTCACCTCGTGGTCGCCGACGAGCGGGCGCTCGGCCTCGGCGCGGGCGGCCTCGGAGATCCGGGCCAGCTTCTTCTCGTCCGGGTTGCCCTCGCCGTCGACCAGGCCGACCTCGTCGCCACCCATATCCTTGCTGCCGCCGGCCAGCAGATACGGCGCCTTGGCGCGGCCGTGGTCACGCAGCGACATGATGAGCAGTTTGGGTGACAGCGGCTTACCGGTGTTCCACGCGGGGCACTGCGACTGGCAGCGGCCACATTCGGTGCAGGTGGTGAAATCCAGCCAGCCCTTCCACGAGAAATCCTCCACCCGGCCGGCACCGAGGGTGTCGGTGTCCGGGTCGACGTTCTCCATATCCAGGGCACGGCCCTTGGATATCATCGGCTTGGCCGCGCCGAGGGCGACATCACCGTCGTCCTCACGCTTGAAATAGATGTTGAAGAAGGCCGAGAACCGGTGCCAGGCCACACCCCAGGTGATATTGCGGCCGACGAAATAGAGGAAGGCCATACCGGACATCAGCTTGATGAAGGCGAAGATCGACACCAGGGTCGGGCTCGCCGGCAGCAGCTTGGCCACCTGCATGGTGAAGAAATCGGTACCGGCGTGGGCGTGCCCGTAGGTGGCGAGCTTGCCCGCCTTCACGAAGATCATGCCCAGGCCCTCGAGCAGGACGATGGCCTCGATCACATAGGCGGGGCCGAACGCGGAGCCGCTGAAGCGGGAGAGCCGCTCGGGCACCCGCGGATGGTTCAGCTGGCGGATGACGATCAGCGTCACGATGCCGACGACGGTTCCGATACCGAGGATCTCGTCCCACAGGTGATAGATCGCCGTATTACCGATCAGCGGCCAGTGGAAGGACGGGTCGAAGGTCTGACCGTAGGCTTCGAACCAGAGGATCGCGCCGCCCAGGAAGCCGATCATCACGAGCCAGTGCGCCCAGCCCACCGTCCGGAACTTGTTCATCCGGGTGTGCGCCAGGAACTCCACCAGCATCTGTTTGAAACGCGGGAAGAACGGCCGCCAGCGGTCCGGGGCGGGCTGGCCCAGCATGATGGCGCGGACGATATCCCGGACGCCGCCGAAGAACGACGCCCAACACAGCAGGCTGAGCGCCGCTCCCAGGGTGCCCAGCGTCACTGTCAGGGCATTCATGTCGCGACCTTTCTTTCGAAGCCACACGAGTTACGAGGAATTGAGCAGTACCCCGTCCGGCTCGTATCGTAACCGCCAGTAAGTTACCCATCAGTAACTAATGGTGTCCACTGTACGATCCGCGTCGGCCCGCGATGGCATCTGCCTGGGCTTATATGCATAGATCGCGTCGTGATCAATATCACTCTTTTCAGTTGGTCGCCCGAATCGCAAAAGGGCTGATTAACACCGTAAAGGGCGCGCTCACGCGGGGCGTGATAAGGCCACACTTACCCTGTCGCTTCTTACGTTTGGGAAACGAATCTCGCCATTTGGCAGTGGATTCGACTACGCTCAGCCCGATCTATCAGGAACCGTGACATCTCATAACGCTCGGGTGAGGATTTCGGGTCGCGTCCCCTCGCGGGCCCCTCGCGTGCGGGATGTGACGTCCATACCCCGATTGGAACTGGATGAAACTCGCGAGACCTACTGCGATTGCAGCAACGGTCATTGGTTCGCTCACCCTGGGCTGGGGCACCGCGCACGCCCAGCCGGCGGCTCCCGCACCGAAAGAGCCGGTCAACTACGCCGTGCAGCTCGTCGAGAAGACGGTTGTCGCCACCCTGGGTGGCGGCACCTTCTCCATCGTCGAGAAGGAGCAGGAGCCCCTGGCACAGGACGGCGCCGTCTCGGAGGCCGAGCCGGTCGCGGAAGTAGACAAGACCCAGGTACTCGAGATCAAGGACAAGGCCGGCGACGTCGTCGTCTCGATGCCGCTCGAGTTCACCGCCAACGGAACTGCAATTCCGGTGAAATCAGAGGTCAAGAAGGACGGCACCGTCCTCGAGATCATTCCGGAGAAGCCTGCCGGACTGGCCACGGACCAGCCCTTGGCCGTGAAGGCCATCGCCTCGCCGTCGGAAAACCAGCAGGCCCAGAACGAGTTTTCGAGCAACTTCGGCGTTGCGACGGCCATCGGCGGGTTTGTGGGCACCGCGATCGGTGCCGTTATCGGCTGCGCCGTGACGATCGTGGCCGGCTGTGTTCCCGGACTGCTCACCGGTGCGGGTGTAGGCGGGATTCTGGGCACCATCGCTGTCGGTGGTCCGACGCTGGTCGCTGCGGGTATCGAGCTGATCAACACGCTGCAGGCGCCGGCGGGTACGACCAAGTGGGCCAACGACGGCAAGCCCGTCATCCAGGAGGAGCCCGCCCCCGCGGAGAAGTAGGGCCCCCGGTCACCGAAGTAACCAAAAGGGTCGACAGCTTGCCGCTGTCGGCCCTTTTGTCTGTTCGCGTACAGAAAGATGCGTAACGGGGGCGGCCTACTGCTGTCATCGCGCGACGGGAGCCCCGGACGGGGTGTGTCCGTCCGGGCCGCCACCCGCTGACCGGGCGATCGGACTCCGGCTGTGTGCGCAAGTGAATGAAGAAGCACAGCTTGCCCTGCCTCGGGCGCGGTAACAGCGCGACGGCCGGAGTCTCCGCACCCCAACCCCGCGGCCGTCGGGCTCGACCTCGTGGGCCGCGTCGACGGCGGCAGATCGGTAGCAGGGAGTCCCGGACAGGCGAGAGGGCCGGCAGCGCAGCGCTGCCGGCCCTCTCGTTGCTCGATGCTCGATGCGAGTCGCACCCACGGGTGCGGTGCCGATATTCCGCTCTCCGCACCGAGCCGGGTGCGGCCGGCGCGGAGAGCGGAACGACCTCTAGCTCGTGCGGATGCGCAGGCCCGGGTTGTCGGAGAGCACGACGCTCACCGGCTGCGCGAACAGCTGCGGGGCGTTACCGGTGAGCACGCCCAGGATGTTGGGGATCTCGCAGATGGGGTAATCGGCAACCGAGGAGGCACTCGAGATGCCCAGGGCTTGGCGTCCGGTCACAATCGGCCCGCCGCTGTCGCCGGGGAGAGCGCAGATATTGGCGGAGAAGCTCTGGGTGAGCTGGCGGTCACCGACCTGGACGGTCTGATCCACGGCGTTCACCACACCGCAGCTGAACCCGGTACGGGAACCCGATTTGCAGACCGGAGCGCCGACCACCGGGGTGGCCACGCCGTCGACCGCGATCGGGGCCGCGCCGGGCACCTTGACCTGATTGTTCTGGAAGCGGCCCGCGGCGCCGTCGGCGATACTCATGATCGAGTAGTCCTGGGCACCGAGCACCGACTTCTGGTAGGTGGCGATCTGTGGGCCGACCTTGTTGCCGCCGAGGGACTCGTGCACGCCGGCGGCGCCGACATTGTTCAGATCGGGGTTGCAGTGCCCGGCGGTGATGTTGACGGTGTTACCCGCCGGACCGATTGCGTTGAAGCCGAAGGAGCAGCGCAGCGAACTGTCGCCGGCGATGGCGGCGAAGCCGTCACCGCCGCCGATCGCGGCGTCGCCCGCCTCGGCGACCGCGGACGCCTGAGGCAGCGTTTCGGCCGCGACCGGCGGGGCCATGACGATGACACGGGCCGGATCGATGAAGTTCGGCATGGGCAGGCCGACCTTGTCGACGCGCACCGCGATGCTGTTGTTCACGGTATCGATGACGACACCGCGCACCAGGGAGGACACCGCTTCGGGCTGGCCGTCGAGCCAGCGTTCGAAGGCGCTCTTCTCGCCGCGGAGCGTCGTTTCGCTCTTGGCGACATTGCGGACCACGAATCCGCTCGATTCGGCCGCGCCGCGGGCTTCGTCGCCGCCCGGGCCGTTGGCCAGGGCCACCACTCCGCGGCCCTGCTCGTCGAGCCAGGCGCCGCCGAACACCTGGGGGAACTGACGCTGGGCGGTGGTGGCGAAGGCCGCCACCTGCTGCGCGGTATCGGCGCGCGCCAGGTACTCCTCGGGGGAGATGTGCAGATCTCGGTTCAGCGCCGCCACCAGGTCGGCCGGCAGGCCGACACCCGGGTCGGGGGCGGCCGAAGAGAGCGCCGCGGTCGGGCCGAACAGCAGGACTGCCGCCGAGGCGGCGACCGCGGCACGTTGCATGCGTTTTCTGGTCGGCGCCGACCTTCGTTTACCTATGCGTGGCATGAGCATGCGAAGACTATATCGGGCTCACCCGGCATTCGGCCTGGTTCGTACGGCGATACCGCTGCCGATGCCCCCACCGGCCGTCGCGTCGGCGTGCGAGAGGATGCCGCGAATGGGAATGCCCAGCGTAGCGGTGCCGCCGTATTGGGCGAGCGCGATATTGGCCTTTTCGCAATCGGGCGCGTCGGCGGCATTGGAACCACTGGTGATACCCAGTGCCAGGGTGCCGGTGACGATGGCGCCGCCGCTGTCGCCGCCCAGGGTGCAGGCCGAGCTGGCGAAACCGCGGATGATCTTCGAGTCGCCTTCGGTGGTGAACAGCTGGGTCTCGACCCGGTCGGCGACCACGAACCCACAGGTGAAGGTGGACGACTGTCCTGATTTGCACACCGGGGCGCCGACCACCGGATCGGCCGTACCGGTGATGGTCAGGGTGGTGCCGTTGGCGCCGCGCACCGACGGCTGATCCATGCCCGCGCCCACCGCGCGCTCGTTCAGCTGGATAACCGAATAGTCCAGCGTGCTGGGACCACCGAGTTCCGACCGTACGAAGGTGCCCAGCTGCGGACTCGCCGGAATATTGCGGATATTCGGACCGTATACCGCGGCCCGCCCGTCGCCTTTGTCGATATTCGGATTGCAATGTCCGGCACTGATATTCAGTGCGTTACCGGCGGAATCGACACTGTTGAAGCCGAACGAGCAGACATCGACGCTCTTCAACTCCGCGTCGTCGAGCGCGCCGGGGGCGCTGATATAGGTGTCCCCACCCATCGGATGATGCTCCACCGGGCCGCCGCCGTCCGGGGAAAGGACCACCTTGATGTTGGCGATTAGGGTCGGCAAGTTGAGCATATGTGCCAGTGGCGTATTCGCGACATTGACGACCAGTTGACTGTTGAGGAAGTCGATGGCGATGGAATTGATCAGCTGCGAGATATCCCGGGGCTGCGCGGCGACCCATTGGTTCATCTGGGTGAGCGAGGTTTCCAGCGCGGCTGCCGAGACCGGGGCCAGGCGAGTGGAATACCCGTCGTCGCTGGCCACCTTGGCGGCGTCCGGCGAGGTCACCGCGACGGTGGGCTTACCCTCCGGGGTTATCCACGCGCCGGCGAAGACCTCCGGGCGCTCGGCGCGGAACTCGGCGGCGTAGGTCTGCAGCTGCTGGGCGCGCGCGGCACGGTCCAGATATTCGGTCGGGGTCATGTTCAGATCGCGGGACAGCGCTTCGACCAGTTCGGCCGGTAGGTCCTCGGCGCTGAGTTGCCCGGGTTCGGGGGCGGCGATCGCCGCGGTCGCACCGAACAGGGGAGCCAGGAGAACGGTCGAGCCGATAACGGCAGCCTTGACCGCGGCGCGACGCGCCACCGACTTGCGCATGGAGTCCCTTCGTCGGCACTGTGTGCCAGATAATCCGTGGCCACGAGAGCGAATCCGTTGGCGCACAGGTTTGCTCGAGCTTCGACCGAGTTGCCGGGGTGGCCGGAATAACACCGGTCAGCGGATCACTCTAAGGCACAAATCGTTATCTGGCCTCTTCTTGACGACCTTCCTTGGATCCGGTGTCGGGAAGGTCCATTTCCGGGTCCTCGGTGCGGAACGGAACGGGGAAGGGGAAGATCCGCGGCCGGGTCCGGGTGGTTGTGGTCTCGGTCTCGGTGGTCGGCTCGGTGAGGGTCGGGCCGCTGGGCTCCGGGATGGTCGTCGAGGGGGCCGTGGTGGGCGCCGGGGTCGTTTCGGTGACGGTGACCGGAGGCGGGGCGGGGAGCGGTTCCTCGGTGTAGATGGGTTCCGGCTCGTAGGTCGGCTCGGATGTGTAGGACGGGATCTCGGGGGCCGGGGCGACCGGCTGCGGCTGAACCGGCGGCTGGACCGGCGGCGGAGCCGGCGGGGTATCGGCCACCGAGGTGGTGGCCGGTTCGCCCGGCTCCGCCGCGCCGGGCCGCAGGATCGCGGTGACGCCGAGGGCGCCGATCAGCAGGCCGCCGAACGCCGCGGCCGCAACCAGCGCGGCGGTACGTCGGTGGCCGCGATTCCGGTCGGTGGCCGCCACCGCGGTCGCGGGCTTCGCCGGGGTCGAGGCGGAAACCGCTGCCGCGGTACCGGTCGCGGGCCGGGGGCCGGCCGCCGGCCCCGACCCGGTGGCCGGCCGCGATCCGGTGGCGGGGTCCGACCCGGCGGCTATGGCCGCCAGGCTCGGGCCACCGTAGGTGGCTTCGGGATCCAGGGCGGGAACCAGCGCGGAATACGCCTTGGCCGGGGTATCGCCGTCGCGCAGTTTCGGCATGACGACGGTGTCCAGCGCGGAGTTCTGGGCGGTGGAGGGATCGGGCGGAGTGGCGCCGGCCGGGGTCTCCAGGACGACCGCGAGTGCCGCCCGGCCCGCGCTCTCGGCGAAATACCGGCCCGTATCCGCGGGGGTGAGATGGGCGGGGCCCGCGGGGAGTTCGTCCTCGCCGACAAGGGCCACCGATTTCAGGCCCAGATAGTCGAGCGCGCCGCGTAGGGCCATCACCTGTCCGGCGTCCCATCCGGCGGGATGGGCGGCATAGAACTCGGCGGGACCGTTGAGGTGTTCGGCAGTGAGGTTGATCAGGCAGAACAGGGCGGTGGCGAGCAGGTCTTCGCCGCGATAGGCCTCGCCGTCGTCCACGACGACGCCCGCCGGATCGCCCACGGCTGCCACGAAACCGGTGATCGGATGGCTGTGCCCGGGCGGGGCGACGGCGCCGCCGAGGGCCGCGTCCCCGTCCTCGGACATGTACAGCACCGGCTCACGGAGGATGAAGTGCGGATCCCCGTCGTCGTCGACGACCGCCGCGGTGCACGCGTACTCGGCGATGTGCAGGCCCACCCCAGTGGCCATTCTCGGATCCTCGCTTCGACTTCCTCATCCAAAAACCACGGTACGGTTCACCCGCACGTCGCCGTACCGCGACGCGGGACGGTGCGGTCACCATGGGCGGAGCTTCGACAATAGCGCTGACGATCGGGTCGTGGGGATCGGGGCGCGGGGCCCGGTGGGGTGCCGGCGCGATACAGCTGGGTCACGATACCGCGCCGAGCCGGTTGAGGGTGTCGGGTCGGGGAAGAATGGGGCGGGCACCGGTGTGCTGCGGGGGCGGGAATAGATCGCCGGGGCCGGGGGTTGAGCTGATCGACAATGTTGAGTGACATAGGCTCAAGTTTGACTTGACGGCCTCTCGGAAGCCGGGCAGGATTGAGCCGACCACGCTCAGTATTGCTGGGACCGTGCTCTATGTTCTGCCTGGGGCTGGTCCGCGCGGTGGGTCCCTCGACCCGCGGCGCAATGGGCACAGTGCCCGGACAGACACAAGCAGTCGAAAATGAGGAGGAAACAAATGGCTCGTGCGGTCGGAATCGACCTCGGGACCACGAACTCGGTCGTCGCCGTTCTCGAAGGTGGTGAGCCGGTCGTCGTCGCCAACTCCGAGGGTTCGCGCACCACGCCCTCTGTCGTCGCGTTCGCCAAGAACGGTGAAGTGCTGGTCGGTCAGCCGGCCAAGAACCAGGCCGTGACCAACGTCGACCGCACGATCCGCTCGGTGAAACGGCATATCGGCACCGACTGGACCGTGGAGATCGACGGTAAGAAATACACCTCGCAGGAGATCAGCGCGCGCACGCTGATGAAACTGAAGCGCGACGCCGAGTCCTACCTGGGCGAGGAGATCACCGACGCGGTGATCACCGTGCCCGCCTACTTCGAGGACGCCCAGCGCCAGGCCACCAAGGAAGCCGGCCAGATCGCCGGCCTCAATGTGCTGCGCATCGTCAACGAACCCACCGCCGCCGCCCTGGCCTACGGCCTGGACAAGGGCGACAAGGAACAGACCATCCTGGTCTTCGACCTCGGTGGCGGTACCTTCGACGTCTCGCTGCTGGAGATCGGCGAAGGTGTCGTCGAGGTCCGTGCCACCTCCGGTGACAACCACCTCGGTGGTGACGACTGGGACGAGCGGGTCGTGAAGTGGCTGGTCGACAAGTTCAAGTCCAGCTCGGGCATCGACCTGACCAAGGACAAGATGGCCATGCAGCGGCTGCGCGAGGCCGCCGAGAAGGCCAAGATCGAGCTGAGCTCCTCGCAGAGCACTTCGATCAACCTGCCCTACATCACCGTCGACGCGGACAAGAACCCGCTGTTCCTCGACGAGCAGCTGACCCGCGCCGAGTTCCAGAAGATCACCTCGGACCTGCTGGACCGCACCCGCGCGCCGTTCCAGTCCGTGGTCAAGGACGCCGGGATCAAGGTCTCCGATATCGACCATGTCGTGCTCGTCGGTGGCTCCACCCGGATGCCCGCGGTCTCCGAACTGGTCAAGGAACTGACCGGTGGCAAAGAACCCAACAAGGGCGTGAACCCGGACGAGGTCGTCGCAGTCGGCGCCGCACTGCAGGCCGGTGTGCTCAAGGGTGAGGTCAAGGATGTCCTGCTGCTCGACGTGACCCCGCTGTCGCTGGGTATCGAGACCAAGGGCGGCGTGATGACCAACCTCATCGAGCGCAACACCACCATCCCGACCAAGCGTTCGGAAACCTTCACCACGGCCAACGACAACCAGCCGTCGGTGCAGATCCAGGTGTTCCAGGGTGAGCGCGAGATCGCCGCGCACAACAAGCTGCTCGGCTCCTTCGAGCTGACCGGTATCCCGCCGGCCCCCCGCGGGGTGCCGCAGATCGAGGTCACCTTCGATATCGACGCCAACGGCATCGTGCACGTGACCGCGAAGGACAAGGGCACCGGTAAAGAGAACACGATCAAGATCCAGGACGGCTCCGGCCTGTCCAAGGAAGAGATCGACCGGATGGTCAAGGACGCCGAGGCGCACGCCGCCGAGGACAAGGCGCGCCGCGAGGAAGCGGAGACCCGCAACCAGGCCGAATCGCTGGTACACCAGACCGAGAAGTTCATCTCCGACAACGAGGACAAGGTTCCGGCGGATGTGAAGTCCAAGGTTGAGGCGGCGATCGACGACGCCAAGAAGGCGCTCGAGGGCACCGACACCGCCGCGGTGAAGGCCGCGGTGGAGAAGCTGGCCACCGAATCGCAGGCACTGGGTCAGGCGATCTACGAGGCGCAGGCCTCCGAGAGCGCGGCCTCCGGTAACGGCGCCGCGGGTGCGGACGCCGGCGACGACCAGGTGGTCGACGCCGAGGTCGTGGACGAGCCGGTCGACACGGAGAAGAAGTGACGAATTCGGGAAACAAGGGAAACTCCGAAGAGCCGGTCAGCTTCGTCGACAAGCGCAAGATCGATCCGGAGACCGGTGAGGTCCGTGAACAGGCCGGGGCGGCCGACGGCGCCTCCTCGGCCGGGACCGAGGAGGGCGTAGCCCCCCAGGCGCCCCAGGCCGGCCTCGAAGGTGACGGCGTCGACGCGGCGCCCGCCGCGGCCCCGGCATCGGACGAACTCGCCGAGCGCACCGCCGATCTGCAGCGGCTGACGGCCGAGTACACCAACTACCGGCGCCGGGTCGAACGCGATCGCAAGACCGCGATCGATTCCGCCAAGGCCGCCGTGGTCACCGAACTGCTCGGTGTCCTCGACGACCTGGACCGGGCCAAGGCGCACGGCGACCTGGAATCCGGGCCGCTGCGCTCGGTGGCCGACAAGTTGATCGAGGCTCTGCGCAAACAGGGGCTCGAGGAGTTCGGGTTCGAGGGCGAGCCTTTCGATCCGAACCTGCACGAGGCGGTCCAGCACGAGGGCTCCGGACACGATCCGGTGATCGGCGTGGTGATGCGGAAGGGGTATCGCTTCGGTGAGCGGGTGCTGCGGCACGCGCTGGTCGGCGTCACCGACGGTGTCGGCGACCTCGGAGCGGGCCAGGGTGCCGCGGACAGCGCGGAACCCGCTCGGGCGGAGGCATCGGATGCTGATGCCGGCTCGGACAAGTAACGACTCCGCGGCGAAAGCCACGGACCGGGTGGTGCGGCGCGCGCACGGAGTGATCCGCGCGCGCCGCGCTCCCGTCACGCGGCGCGCGACGGGCCCGGAGGCGGTAGGAAAGTACGACCACGCAGGGCCCCGTGCGGGCCGCGGAACAGTATCGAGAGGAGGAGATGCCCGGTGAGCCAGCGGGAGTGGATCGAGAAGGACTTCTACAAGGAGCTGGGTGTCTCCGCCGGCGCCTCCACCGAAGAGATCAAGAAGGCCTACCGCAAACTGGCCCGTGATCTGCATCCGGACGCCAATCCCGGCGATGCCTTGGCCGAGGAACGGTTCAAGGCGGTCAGCGAGGCGCACACCGTCCTGTCGGATCCCGCCAAGCGCGCGGAGTACGACGAAACCCGGCGGCTGTTCTCCGGCGGCGGGTACGGGCGGGGCGGCGGTTTCACCCCGGGTGCCGGTGGCGGGTTCTCCCAGAGTTTCGATCTGGGCGATATCTTCGGCCAGGCCGGCGGTGGTGCCGACGGTGGGCTCGGTGATCTGTTCGGCGGCCTGTTCAACCGGGGCGGCGGTCCCACACGCGGGGGCGGCCGGCCCCGCCGGGGCGCCGATGTGGAGGCCGAGACGACCCTCGGGTTCCGGGAGGCGGCCAAGGGCGTGACGGTGCCGTTGCACCTGACCAGCCCGTCGCCGTGCACCACCTGTCATGGCAGTGGCGCCAAACCGGGTACCAGCCCCCGAGTGTGCCCGATCTGCAACGGCAGCGGTGTGGTGAGCCGCAATCAGGGCGCGTTCGGATTCAGTGAACCGTGCGACGAGTGCCGCGGCACCGGGTCGATCATCGACGACCCGTGCGTGGACTGCCACGGCAGCGGTATCCAGAACCGCACCCGCACCATCAATGTCCGCATCCCCCCGGGTATCGCGGACGGGCAACGGATCCGGCTCGCCGGACAGGGTGAGGCGGGCCTGCGGGGCGCGCCCTCGGGCGACCTGTTCGTCACGGTGCACGTCGGCCAGGACAAGGTCTTCGGCCGGGCCGGCGACGACCTGACCCTGGCACTGCCGGTCAGCTACAGTGAATTGGTGCTCGGTACGACCGTATCGGTGCCCACTCTGGAGGGCCGGGTCGGCGTGAAGGTGCCACCGGGTACCGCGGACGGACGCATCCTGCGGGTGCGGGGCCGCGGAGTGCCCAAACGTGGTGGCGGAGCCGGTGATCTGCTGGTCACCGTGAAGGTCGCCGTGCCGCCGAAGCTGGATGACGATGCCGTTGCCGCGCTGCGCGCGTTGCAGGAGGCTGAGAAGGCCAGCGGCTTCGATCCGAGAGCGGGATGGGCAGGTGCGTGATGGAGCCGAAACGAGGACCCGAGGCAGAATCGGCTCGCGCGGCGGCCCGAGCGATGGGCCCGGAGGCGGCAGCGCAGCGTAACCACGTAGGCCCCCGGGAGGGGCGGCAATCGAGTACCGAATATTTCGTGATCTCGGTGGCCGCCCAGCTGGCCGGTATGCACGCGCAGACCCTGCGTACCTACGACCGGCTGGGTCTGGTGACACCGCAGCGCACATCGGGTGGCGGCCGACGCTACTCGGAACGGGATGTGGAGCTGCTGCGCGAGGTGCAGCGGCTTTCCCAGGACGAGGGCGTCAATCTCGCCGGCATCAAACGGATCATCGAGCTCACCAATCAGGTGACCGAACTCCAGCAGCGGGTGGTCGAGCTGACCGCGGAACTGGAACGGGAGCGGACCCGGCCGGATTATCGGCCGGAACTGATTCCGCCGCAGCGCAATACCGCCCTGGTGGTGTGGCAGCCGCGTC
Source organism: Nocardia grenadensis NBRC 108939 (assembly GCF_001613445.1). GTDB lineage: Bacteria > Actinomycetota > Actinomycetes > Mycobacteriales > Mycobacteriaceae > Nocardia > Nocardia grenadensis. Next base: position 25,511 of record NZ_BDCJ01000025.1, on the reverse strand, counting down.
ACCGGCGGCAGTATTGATTTGCGGCAGTATTGATTTGCGCGCCTCCGGCGCGCGGGTCGGGGCCCTGTGACCCCGATTCTTCCCTCCTCCGCTCGGTCGCTGCGCTCCTTCGCTCCGTCGGTCCAGAATCGGGGGCCCGACCATTGAGGTAGACCATCCGGAATAGACCGGAGGTGGATGCTGTCGTGCGCTTGGACCGGCCTGGGGAGGCGCACGCCACTGTAAGTGCTCAATGGTCACCGGTCTCTGGACTGTTGACTGCACACGCTCGGTCGCTGCGCTCCTTCGCTCTATCGCTCCAGAATCGGGGGCCCGACCATTGAGGTAGACCATCCGGGATAGACAGAAGGTGGATGCTGTCGTGTGCCTCGACCGGCCTGAGGAGGCGCACGCCACCGTAAGTGCTCAATTCACCGGTCTCTGGATTGTCGACTCCGACTCGATCGACCGGCGCCGGGTCAGGCTCCTTCGAACTGGATTCGTTCGGCCGGGGTACCGGCGTCGAGCAGCCGTTCCACAGTGGACCTGGTCATCGCGGGCGAACCGCAGACCAGCACTTGGTGCCGGTTGAACGAACCGTAGGAGCCGACCACTTCGGCGAGGGTGCCCTGTAGCAGGTCGTCCTCGTCGAAACCGATGTCCACTCGGTGACTTTCGTACCACTTGTCGGGCCAGGACGGATCATCGAGCCGTTCCACCACCGGCACCACGGTGAGCCAGGGCAGGTCGGCGGCGAGCAGGACGAGCATATCGGCGGCGTACAGGTCGCGCGGGGCGGAGCCGCCGAAGAACAGATAGGTGGTGGGCGGGTTCTCGTGCCGGGCCAGTTCCAGGATCTGGGCCCGCAGCGGAGCCAGACCGGTGCCGCCGGCGATCATCACCACCTCGTCGCCGTCGGGGTCGACGGTGAACAGTCCCTCGGGCGCGGACAGTTTCCACCGGTCCCCGACCGCGGTGTCGGCGACGATACCGGCGCTGCACCAGCCGCCCGCGACGGTTCTCACGTGGAATTCGAGCTTTCCGTCCAGCGACGGCGGCAGCGCGGGGGAGAACCGGCGGCGCATTCCCGGGAACTGCGGGACCTCCACCTGCACCGACTGGCCCGCATGGAACGGTATGTACTCGCCGATCAAGCGGACAACCGCCATATCGTGGCGCAGCCGGTGATGTTCGACGACATCGGCCAGCCAGTACGACCGCTGGGACGAATGGGCGGGGGACGCGCTCGGGTCGTTCGTCATATCTCACTCCGCTGACAGGCCGGGCCGAGCGGTAGACCGCCCGGTGCTCGATGTGCCGATACCGATCAGACCGGATCGGTACTGATGATCTCCTCCGGGGTGCCGACCGCGAGCAGCGCGCGCCGGGTGTCGGCGATCATCTTCGCCGAACCGGCGATCTGAATCTGCCGATCCTCCCATGCGCCGAAGCTGGCCACCACGGCGCCGAGGTTGCCGACCAGGCGCCGGTGCATTCCGTAGGGCGCGTCCTCGGTGGGATGCGGGTACCACCACGGGTTGGTCTTGTGCTCGCAGACCGGGACGATGGTGAGCCACGGGTTGCTCTGCGAGAGCTGCCACATGTTCTCCACGTCGTACAGGTCGCAGGGGTAGACCCCGCCGATGAAGAAGTGCACGCGAGGGTTGATTCCGCGCCGGCCCATCTCGATCAGCTGGGCGCGTAGCGGCGCGACACCGGTGCCCGAACCGATCATCAGTACATCGCGGCCGCTGTCCTGGTCGACCTGCAGGCCGCCGAGCGGTCCGCCGATGAGCCAGCGGTCGCCGACCTTGGTCTCGTTGACGATGGAGGGGCTCACCCAGCCGCCGCGGACCTTGCGGACATGGAATTCGATCTCGCCGTAGGGGTTCGACGGGATGGCGGGGGAGAGGTAGCGCCACATCCGTGGCCGCTGCGGAACGGAAACGGGGACGTACTGCCCGGCCAGGTAGGGGATCGGGTCGTCGGACTGCAACCGGACGATGGCGAGGTCCTCGAGGACGTGCCGGTGCCCGACGACGGTGGCCTCCCAGTAAGGCGGTGAATCGTCGGAGTTGGCCCCGATGGCCATGGCGGCGGAGATGAGCAGGCACACATCGCGCCAGCCCTCGGCGAGTTCTCTGGTCCAGTACGGGCCGTTGTAGGTCTGGAAGGCGGCGTAGAGGGCGGGGCCGGCCTGGTCGTAGTGTGCGGCCTCGACGCCGTACTTGCGATGATCGCGAGCCAGCTGTTCGAGGAACTTCTGGGCGCGATCCCAGTCCTCGAGGTGATCGAGCATGTACTGGACCGCGGTGACGATCCGCTTCGCCTGCATATCCATGGCGGGCGGGAACAGTTCCCGCAGCCGCGGGTTCTCCGCGAACAGGTGACCGTAAAACGCGCTGACCAACCGCTCGGGACCACTCGGCGCATCGAGCACCGACTGGAAGTTGGCGCGGACCAGCGCTGCCGAACGCGCATCCACGGCGTGGAGCTTCCTTTCCCTGGATTCCGACCCGGACGGACGTAGCCGTTACCGGCGGTCCTTCACCCGACCAGTATCCCCGAAAAAAGAGATGATGGTGGGTGTGAAATACGGTTACCGGGTTTGATCGATCTTGTTGGCGGGTAACGACGCGTCGTTATGAGCCGTGACCCAGCACTTTTCTGGCAACCCGGCGGCCGGGTACAGCCGTAGAAAAAACTAAAGTTGAGCGGAACAGACTCAACCTTTCGAACGTTGAATCGGGCAGGACGGCACGAGACACCGGGATCGGTGCGGATGCCGGATGAGATATCGACTAGCAGGAAGGTGCTTCGTGGACTCGTTCAATCCCACCACCAAGACCCAGGCCGCGCTGACCGCCGCATTGCAGGCGGCCTCCTCCGCCGGCAACCCGGAGATCCGGCCGGCTCATCTGCTGGTGGCACTGCTGGACCAGACCGACGGTATCGCCGCGCCCCTGCTGAAAGCGGTGGGCACCGACCCCGCGACAGTGCGACGCGAGGCCCAGGACATCGTCGACCGGCTCCCGCGCGCCACCGGCGCCACCACGACTCCGCAGCTGGGTCGCGAAGCGCTGGCCGCGATCACCGCGGCCCAGCATCTGGCCACCGAACTCGGCGACGAGTACGTCTCCACCGAACATGTGATGGTCGGCCTGGCCTCCGGCGACTCCGATGTGACCATGCTGCTGGACAAATACGGCGCCACGGCCACCGCTCTGCGCGAGGCGTTCACCACGGTGCGTGGCAATACCCGCGTGAGCAGCCCGGACCCGGAAGGCAGCTATCAGGCGCTGGAAAAGTACTCCACCGACCTCACCGACGCCGCGCGCGCCGGAAAACTGGACCCGGTGATCGGGCGCGATACCGAGATCCGCCGGGTGGTGCAGGTGCTGTCCAGACGCACCAAGAACAACCCGGTGCTCATCGGTGAGCCGGGCGTCGGCAAAACCGCGATCGTGGAGGGCCTGGCCCAGCGCATCGTGGCCGGTGACGTCCCGGAATCGCTACGTGGAAAGACCGTTATCTCGCTCGACCTGGGCGCGATGGTCGCGGGCGCGAAGTACCGCGGCGAATTCGAGGAACGGCTCAAGGCCGTGCTCGAGGAGATCAAATCCAGTGCCGGGCAGATCATCACCTTCATCGACGAACTGCACACCATCGTGGGTGCCGGCGCGACCGGCGAATCCGCGATGGACGCCGGGAACATGATCAAGCCGATGCTCGCCCGCGGCGAACTGCGGCTCGTCGGCGCGACGACCCTCGACGAGTACCGGCAGCACATCGAGAAGGACGCCGCGCTCGAGCGCCGCTTCCAGCAGGTGATGGTCGGCGAACCCTCGGTGGAGGACACCGTCGGCATCCTGCGCGGTATCAAGGAGCGTTACGAGGTGCACCACGGTGTGCGGATCACCGACTCCGCCCTGGTGTCCGCGGCCGCGCTGTCGGACCGCTACATCACCTCCCGCTTCCTGCCCGACAAGGCGATCGACCTGGTGGACGAGGCGGCATCGCGGCTGCGGATGGAGATCGATTCCCGGCCGGTGGAGATCGACGAGGTCGAACGCGCGGTGCGGCGGCTCGAGATCGAAGAGGTGGCGCTGACGAAGGAGACCGACGAGGCGTCCAAGCAGCGGCTGGAGCGGCTGCGCGCCGAACTCGCCGACGATCGCGAGAAGCTCAACCAGCTCACCACCCGCTGGCAGAACGAGAAAACCGCCATCGACCAGGTCCGGGTACTCAAAGAGAAGCTCGAAAACCTGCGCGGCGAATCCGAGCGCGCCGAACGCGACGGTGACCTCGGCAAGGCCGCCGAACTGCGGTACGGCCGGATCCCGACGCTGGAGAAGGAACTCGCCGAGGCCGAGAAGACCTCCGGCGCGGCGGCCGACGGCGAGGTCATGCTCAAGGAAGAGGTCGGGCCGGACGATATCGCCGAGGTGATCTCTGCGTGGACCGGTATTCCGGTGGGCCGGTTGCTGGAGGGTGAGACCGAGAAACTGCTGCGGATGGAAGCCGAACTCGGCCGTCGCGTCGTCGGGCAGCACGACGCGGTGCGCGCGGTGTCCGACGCGGTGCGGCGAGCGCGGGCCGGAGTCGCCGACCCCAACCGGCCGACCGGCTCGTTCCTGTTCGTCGGGCCTACCGGTGTCGGTAAAACCGAGCTGGCCAAGGCGCTCGCGGACTTCCTGTTCGACGACGAACGCGCGATGGTCCGCATCGATATGAGCGAGTACAGCGAGAAGCACGCGGTCGCCCGCCTGGTGGGCGCCCCGCCCGGATACGTCGGCTACGACCAGGGCGGGCAGCTCACCGAGGCGGTACGGCGGCGGCCGTACACGGTGGTGCTGTTCGACGAGATCGAGAAGGCGCATCCGGATGTCTTCGACATCCTGCTCGCCGTACTCGACGAGGGCCGGCTCACCGACGGACAGGGCCGGACGGTGGATTTCCGCAACACCATCCTGATCCTCACCTCCAATCTCGGCGCCGGAGCCGACGCCGAATTCGTGATGAACGCGGTGCGCGCCGCGTTCAAACCGGAGTTCCTGAACCGGCTCGATGATGTGGTCATGTTCCAGGCCCTCGACGAGGACCAGCTCGCTCATGTCGTGGACATTCAGCTCGATCAGCTGCAGCGGCGGCTCGCGCAACGGCGGCTGACCCTCGAGGTGAGCGATTCGGCCCGGTTCTGGCTGGCGGTGCGCGGATACGACCCGGTCTACGGTGCCCGCCCGCTGCGGCGCCTCATCCAGCAGTCCATCGGCGACACTCTGGCCAAGGAACTGCTGGCCGGGAAGGTCACCGACGGTGACACGGTCGATGTGGGCGTCACCCCGGACGGGGACGGGCTCGTCGTCGGGCCGCGCGATCGCGACCCCGCCGCGGTCACCGCGGGCCCATAACCCTGCGCCACGTTCACCGCGAATGCGGCGCCGACCTGTCGTCGGCGCCGCATCTCGGCACCGGTCCCGGACGACCGCGCTCGCCCGGGACCGTTCGGTCGAGGTTCGGGGCCGGTGCCGTGGGCATGTCGACCCGCTCGGCCGGAGCGGACGCGGAGGTACGCCGAGGTTGATTGCGGGGAGTGTGAACCGACCGTCGGCATATGGACGTGCTCGGCCGGAGCGGATGCGGAGGTACGCCGGTTTGGCTCCGGTGGGTGCTGTGGGCGGACAGTCGGCTTGTCGGCGTGCACGGCCGGAGCGGAGGCGGGGGTACGCCTAGTCTGGGTGACATGACCAACCCGAACGATCCCTGGGCGAGGCGGCCGGACGACGATCCGACCCAGCACCTGGGTCAGCCGGGGGAATCGGCCACCGAGAAGCTATCCGCGGGCTACGGCCCGGTGGGTTACGGGGAGCCGACCACGGCCTATCCGGGCAACGATCCCTACGGTGGCTGGGGGGCGGGTCCGAATCCGACCCGGGAGATGCCGCTCTATCCGGGCGAGCCCTACCAGAACCAGTGGGGTGGGTACGGTCCGCCGGGCCAGGTACCGCCGGGACAGATGCCGCCCGAACCGCCGCCGCCGAAGCGGACCGGGATGTGGGTCGGTATCGCGCTCGCGGTCATCGCGTTGATCGGGCTCGCCGGTATCGCCGCCGGGATGCTCTTCGGCGGTGACTCCGGCACCACGGCGAGCGACACCACGACCAGCAGTCGTCCGACGAGTCGTGGACTACCGGCCGATCCGGGCGATTCGGGTCCCGCGCTGCCCAGCCTGCCCGGCCTGCCGGATATGCCGGAGACCGGCGATCCCGAAGCCGGTGGTACCACTATGGGCACCATCAGCGCGAATTCCGGAGGTACGCTCACGATCAGTACACTCACCGGAGCCGAGGTAACGGTGCACACCAGCCCGTCCACTCAGGTGATATCGCTGGCCGGGGCCACCGTGGACGCGCTGCCGACCGGCGACCTGGTGATCGTGCAGGGTCAGAAGAGTCCGGACGGATCCATTCAGGCCGATGTCATCATCAGCACCGCCCTCGAAGGGGGCGGGCGATGAGAAATCCGCGGCGCGCAGTGTGGGTGCCCGGCATTACGCCGGGCGGGTCGATAGGCTAGGCGACGATGACGGCAATGTGGTTCGGGCTGGCGGCAATCACCCTCGCGGGTGCGATAGTGCTGCTCTACTTCGACCGGCGCCAGCGGCAGCGGACCGGTCACGCGCGGCAGGTGTGGGCGAAAGCCCAGGGATACACCTATGTGTCGGTGGAACCGGCGCTCGCTTCGACGTGGCGGCGCGGTGCGCTGGCCAAGCTCGGGTATCTGACCGCGGTGGACGTGGTGACCGGTATCCGCAAGGGCGAGAAATTCGTGCTGCTGGATCTGGAGGATTCCGCGACCCTGGTCGCGGTCCGTCGCCAGATCGGCTCGGATATCGATGTCGATATGCGGCTCAAGACGATGAATCCGCCCAAGGACGCCGACCTCGAATTGCTCGGCGCCATCGGCGACCGCGTCGTTTTCGCGACCAATCCCGAGATCGCGCGGCATGCGGTCGACCAGCGGATGGTCGCGTTCATCGAATCGCTGGCCGATACGGTGCAGATGTTGTGGAGCGAGGGCAACTGGACCCTCGGCATGCTTCCGGTCGGCACCGCGGCCAAGGACTGGGAGACCGGTATCGACGCCGTCCTGCGGCTGTCGGGCCTGTTGCACGTGCTGCCGCCGGTCACCGAACCCCGCTCCGACGATCCCGAACCCGGGGGCGGGCGCCCGCGCGCCCGGATCCGCTCGGCGGAGTACGACGACCGGGACGAGGACTACGACGATTTCGACGACCGCGAAGGCGGTCGGTACGGGCGGCCGGCCCCCAATGTCCGGTACCGCCAGGACGATCCCGAGGATATCGACGAACCGGACCGGCGCGACGCCGATACCGGCGATGCCCCGCCGCGGCGACCGAGCCTGGCCGTGGTCCCCGATTCCCGCCCGGCGGACCGGCCCGCCCGTGCGGAATCCGACCGCGACTCCGACCCGCGGGAGCACCGGGAACCGGCCCGCGGCGACGATCAGGAGCAGTCCCGGCCCGGGGGTCCGTTCCACCCGGGATTCCGCCCCTACCAGGGTCCGGTCCCGCAGTAGATTTCCCCGATACGCACTCCGCGCGACCTGCGACAACTCCGCGCGGAGCGTCCCCGTATCCTGCTTCGCAGGGCGCCGCAGCGGGCGCCGGGACATGTACTGCCGTGACTCGCCTACGTGGGCGGAAGGACACCGATGATCGACCAGGCAACGACCGACCGGGACGTTTTGGCCGGACTGGTGCGCGATTTAGCCGTCGTGCACGGCAAGGTGACGCTGTCCTCGGGTAAGGAGGCCGACTACTACGTCGACCTGCGCCGGGCGACCCTGCACCACCGGGCCGGTCCGCTGATCGGCAAACTGCTGCGCGACCTCGTCGCCGACTGGGACTTCGATGCCGTCGGCGGCCTCACCATGGGCGCCGACCCGGTCGCGCTCGCGGTGATGCACGCCCCGGGCCGGCCGATCGACGCGTTCGTGGTGCGCAAGGCGGCGAAAACCCACGGGATGCAACGTCAGATCGAGGGCCCCGATGTGGTGGGTAGGCGGGTCCTGGTGGTCGAGGACACGACGACCACCGGTAATTCTCCGCTGACCGCGGTGCGCGCGCTGCGCGACGCGGGCGCGACAGTGGTCGGGGTGGCCACCGTGGTGGACCGGGAGACCGGCGCCGACCGGGTCATCGCCGACGAGGGTCTCGAGTACCGCTCCATCCTGAGTCTCGGGGACCTCGAGCTCAACTGAACACCGCTGCCGAATCACGGCGGCTGTGCACCGGTCCGTCCCGCTCGGTTAGCCTGAGAATCCGACAGTATCGCAAGTGAAGGGTCGTGGAGTCGTGGTGAGCATTGCCGGCAAGAAGGGGCACGACAACGTAGCAATGCTCGGCATCGGTGCCTACCGGCCGACGCGCGTGGTCAGCAATGACGAGGTGTGCCAGGTCCTGGATTCCACGGACGAATGGATCTTCGAACGCAGCGGTATCCGTAACCGGCGCTGGATCAGCGGCGACGAGTCGCTGCGGTCCATCTCGGTGGCCGCGGGCCGGCGTGCGCTGCGCAACAGCGGTGTCGACCCCTCGCGGATCGGCGCGCTCATTCTGGCCACCTCCAGTTGGCCGATGCTCACCCCGCACGGTGCCCCGATCGTCGCCAGCGAACTGGGCATGAACGGTATCGCCGCCTTCGACCTGACTTCCGGATGCGGTGGCTTCGGGTACGGGCTCGGGGTCGCCGGCGATATGATCCGCGCCGGTTCGGCCGAATACGTGCTGCTCATCGGGGCCGAGACCATGACCATCGGCATCGACCCGACCGACCGCGGTACGGCATTCATCTTCGGTGACGGCGCCGGCGCGGTGGTGATCGGCCCGAGCGAGGAGAACGGGATCTCCCCGACGGTCTGGGGCAGCGACGGCGAGAACGCCGAAGCGATCAAACAGGACGTCGATTTCATCGATTACATGCAGCGTGCCGAGGACCTACAGGGCACCGATCCCAAGGTGGAGCCGGTGGGCCGGATGGCACTGCGAATGGAGGGGCCGCGGGTGTTCCGGTGGGCCGCCGTCACGCTGCCGCGGGCGCTGTCCACCGCGCTCGATGTGGCCGGGGTGTCCAAGGACGATATCGAGGTTTTCATCCCGCACCAGGCCAATGCCCGGATCAACGAGTTGATGAAGAAGAACCTCGGCCTGGCCGACGATATCCCCATGGCGGGCGATATCGAGAACACCGGTAATACCTCCGCGGCCTCGATTCCGCTGGCCATGGAGGAGATGCTGGCCACCGGTAAGGCCAAGGGCGGTCAGCTGGCGCTGCTGCTGGGTTTCGGCGCGGGGCTCAGCTACGCGGGTCAGGTCGTCATCCTGCCGCCGGCGCCCGCCGAGTCGAGTCTCTGAGATGCGCCCGCTGCGGGTCGGATTCCTCGCCGCCACCGCGGTGACCGTGGCGGGTGCGCTCACCGGCCGGCCGCGATGGCAGTGGGCGGCCAAACCGCTGATGATGCCGCTGCTCGCGGCCGATATCGCCACCAGCCGCGCCGATATCGTGCCGGCCGACCGGACCCTGCTGCTGAGTTCGCTGGGTGCCGCGACCGTCGGAGACGTACTGCTCATCGATCCCGACGACGATCGCCGGCTCATCGCCGGCGCGTCCTCCTTCGCCGTGATGCAGACCGGGTATGCCGCGCTGTGGTGGCGTTACGGTGCGCGGCCGTCCGCCGCTGTCGCGATACCGAGGGTGCTGGCCTGGGCCGGTGCCGCCGCACTGCTTCGCGCGAAAGCGCCCGCACTCGCCGCGCCGCTGAGCGCGTACGGCGTGACGTTGGGTACCGCGGCCGTACTCGCCTCCGCTCCGGCCCTGGCCCCGGACGCGGACAACGTGGCGGGCCTGAACATTCCGAACGCCGATCCCCGCAGCAGGCTCGGCGCGGGGGCGTTGCTGTTCACGGTATCGGACGGTCTCATCGTGCTGCGGCGGCTCTTCGCGCGCGGTGAACGGTCACGGCGGGTGATCGAAGCGGTCATCCTGGCGACTTACGGCGCCGCCCAGTTCCTACTCGCCGATCCGGCCGCACACGAGCGCACACCATTCGCCACCCGCTGAGCCGGAAGGGATTTCCGCTGGGTAGCGCGCAGGCGCCGCCGATACCATCCACACATGAGCTATCCGCCGCCCGCGTACGGTTATCCGGCGTACGGTCCGCCGCCACCCGATCACCCGCAGGCGACCACCGTGCTGATCCTCGGCATCGTCGGGATGATGTTCTGCCAGGTCTGCGCCCCGTTCGCGTGGGTGATGGGACGCCGGACGCTCAACGAGATCGACGCCTCCGGCGGCACCGTGGGCGGCCGCAGCAATGTGATGGTGGGTTACATCCTGGGCATCATCGGCTCGGTGCTGCTGATCCTGGGAGTGCTCGCGGTCATCGCCTACATCGTCTTGATGGTCGTGCTGATCGGGTCGAGTTCGGGCTAGCGCCCGGACGGCCGACCGCACGCGCGGTTACCAGGCGGCGGTGAGGTCGGCGTGCTGGCGGATCCAGGCGTGCATGGCGATACCCGCCGCCACTCCCGCGTTGATACTGCGGGTGGAACCGAACTGGGCGATGGATACCGTGAGCACCGCGGCGTCCCGGGCGCTTTCGGTGACTCCCGGTCCCTCCTGCCCGAACAGCAGCAGGCAGCGTCGCGGCAGCCGGACGGTCTCCAGCGGTACCGAGCCCGGGACATTGTCCACCGCGACCACGCTCAGATCTTCGGACCGGGCGAATTGGAGCAGGGCCTCGATATCCGCGTGATGGGTTATGTGCTGGTAGCGGTCGGTGACCATGGCGCCGCGCCGGTTCCAGCGGCGGCGGCCGACGATATGCACCGCGCCGGCGGCGAAGGCGTTGGCGGTGCGCACGACCGTGCCGATGTTCGCGTCGTGTCCGAAGTTCTCGATGGCGATATGGAACGGGTGGCGGCGGCGATCGATATCGGCCACGATCGCTTCCCGGGTCCAGTAGCGGTACGCGTCGACGACATTGCGGCGGTCGCCTTCGGCGAGCAGGACCGGGTCGAGCCGGTCGTCATCCGGCGGTGGCCCGTCGTGCTCGGCCGTCCACGGCCCGACCCCGTTCGGGTTCTCACCCCATTCGGTCGGACCGGGCCCGGGTTCGGGATCCGGGTCGGGATCGTCGGATTCCTGTCGCGCCGCCGGCTCCGGGTCCGGGGTACGCGCTGTGGCGAGGCCCGGATCGGCCCCTAGCGCTGGGTTGGTCACGGCATGAATCGTAGTGCGGGCGGAACGGCATCGTCCGGTTCGGTCCGGCCCGGCCGAAACCCGTTGCGCGCCCGTTGGTTCTGCGAGCGTCTCGTCCACTCGCCGCGCCGCGGCCCGCCGCGGCCCGCGCGACACGCCCGGGCGTAAACCCGGGTTTACGGCATCCGGTGACCCGTTCCGCGCGTTGTTCGGCAGTAATTCCACGAGGTCCGGACCGAATCCGGGCGGAGTCGAACAGTTGCGCGTCGAGTCGGTAACAATTGAGCGGCGGAAAAGCCGATTCGCCTGGCAATATGGGTTTCATGACCCCGCCCAGCGACGATCTCGACGTTCCCCGGCGCTCGGCCGGGCAACAGCGCAGACCGCCGGGCGACTCCGCGACACACTGGTCCGAGCGGGCCGACCGCGCCGAGGCCGCGATCCTGTCCCGTCATCTGCGGCCGGTATGGCTGCTGCCGGGCACCGCGCTCGGTGTGGTGGGCTGGCCGTCGATCCGCCGTGAGCGATTCCTTCTCACCTGGCACTACTGGTGGCAAGCCCATCTCATCGACTGCGCCGTCGACGCCGCCAACCGGGCGCCGACCATCGAACGCCGCAAACGGGTGGCGACCCTGGTCCGGTCGCACCGGTTGCGCAATATCTCCGGGTGGACCAACCGCTACTACGACGATATGGCCTGGCTGGCCATCGCCCTGGAACGCGCGGCCCGAATCCACGACAACGCGGAGGCCGTCGGCGCCCTCGGCCCGCTGGAACAGAAGTTGTATACGGCGTGGAACCCCGCGGTGGGCGGCGGTATCCCCTGGCGGGTGGGGGCGGATTTCTACAACGCCCCGGCCAATGGTCCCGCCGGTATCGCGCTGGCCCGGCTCGGCCGCTACGAGCGGGCAGCGGAAATAGCGGGCTGGATCGATGCGACGCTGCGTGATCCGGAGACCGGCCTGATCTTCGACGGTATCCACCTGCCCGCTCGGGAGCTGGAACGCCCGGTCTACACCTACTGCCAGGGCGTCGTGCTCGGCCTGGAAACCGAGCTCGCGGTACACACGGGGGATCCCGCGCATCTCGACCGGGTGCGCCGCCTCCTGGACGCCGTGGAGGAGCATCTCACCGTCGACTGTGTGGTGCGCGGCGGCACCGGTGGCGACGGCGGGCTGTTCAACGGCATTCTCGTGCGCTATCTCGCCCAGGTCGCGCTGATGCTGCCCGGCAACGAACACGAACAACTCGCCGATCGGCGGGTGGCCGCGCGCATCGTGAAGGAATCGGCGGCCGCGGCGTGGGAGAACCGGCTCGACGTGGAGAGCGAACCCCTCTTCGGCCACGACTGGACGGTATCCGCTCAGCTGCCCAGCGGTGGCCGCGGCGCCGGCGGGCTCACCGCCAACGGGGCGGTCAGCTCCTCCCGGGTCCCCGAACGGGATCTATCGGTACAGCTGTCGGGATGGATGCTCATGGAAGCCGCCCATATGGTCACCGCGGCCGGTCTGTAGTTCGCGCCGGTCGTGACCGCGGCCCGGGTGGTGGCCCGCCCCTCCGATGCCGGGCAGCGGCATCGTGTCGGCGTCGGCGGACGCGGGATCCAGTTCGAAGTCTTCGATCGGCTGGGACATCTCCTGCCGGTACTGCCTGATACCGATGACGGTGCCGACGATCAGGCACACCACCAGCGAACCGATCACGATGGGCATGAGCCAGGAGATCCGCTGGATGAAACCACCGGCGTAGTACCCCATGAGCAGCAGGACCGGGGCCCAGATGATGGCGCCGATGGTACTGGCCACCGTGTAGCGGCGATGGTCCATGCCGGCCGCGCCGGCCACCATCGGGCACAGGGTGCGCACCCAGGGGATCCACCGCGCGATCAGGACCGCCACGAAACCGTGCCGCTGTAATAGCTCGGCGACCCGGGACAGGTTGCGGGTGTTGATGTAGCGCCCGTTCTTGCGGGCGACGAGCCGGTGGCCGGTTCTTCGCCCGACCATGTAGCCGACCTGGTTGCCGGCGATCGCGGCGACCATCGCGCCTATCGCGAGCAGCCAGACCTGGGTTTCGCCGGTGGCGTGTGAGGCCATCACGATGCCCGCGGTCAGCAGCATCGAATCGCCGGGCAGGAACAGTCCGAGAATGAACGCGCATTCCAGGAAGACGAAGGTCAGGACCACGGTCCAGACGAGTGCCGGTCCCGCGGAGATCAGGGGTTCGAAGCTGCCCATCGCATGGGGCACGGCCTGGACGCTCACCACTTACCGAACGGGAGAATCGTTCGCGCCGACCGGTCCGGCGTGATGCACCACCGGCAGGGGCATGGTGTTGTCGAACTGGTCGGGCATATCCATGGCCGGAAGCTCCGCGGTCGAGGCCAGGGTGCCGTTCGCGACGGTTTTGTCCGCTTTGCGGCCGGCCAGCTTCTTGGCGACCGCGCTGATGCCCGGCAGGATCGAGATGAACACGATGAGCAGGAAAATGGCCTCGACATGGTCGCGGATGAAGGCGACATTGCCGAGGAAGTACCCGAGCACGGTCACCCCACCGCCCCAGGCGACGGCGCCGACGATATCGAAGGCGACATAGCGCTGGTAGCTCATCTTGGAGACCCCGGCCAGCACCGGCATAAAAGTCCGAACGATCGGGACGAAACGGGCCAAAATGATCGTTTTGGGGCCGTGCTTCTCGAAGAATTCGTGCGTTTCGGTGACATAGCTCTTCTTGAAGAAGCGGGTGTCCTCTTTGTTGAACAGCGCGGGACCGATGGCCCGGCCGATCCAATACCCGCACTGATCACCGGCGAAAGCGATGAAGACGACGGCCGGAACCAATACCCAGATGGATACCGGCGGATTGGGTTGCGCGGCCAGCAGACCACCCGTGAACAGCAGCGAATCACCGGGGAGCAGTGGGAACAGCAGGCCGGTCTCGATGAAGACGATCACCAGAATGGCCGGTAGCACCGCGTTCTTCAGCCAGGTCTCGGTCAACAGGTGCATCGGGTCGAGCAGTTCGGTCAGAGCCAGATTGCTCGTCACCGCGTCGGTAGCTGCCAGCGCAATCACCCGGCCCACAGTACCGGTTACATCGACGGCTGTAGGGTGCGGCGGCGCAAACAATCCCCTTATACCGGATGAAACCTGCCTGCCTTAGGGTATGTGCAGAAACAGACAATCCCACGTCTGCCGCACAACACGGAGGTCTTCACAGTGCCGATCGCGACTCCGGAGGTCTACGCCGAGATGCTCGGTCAGGCCAAGGCGAACTCTTTTGCCTTCCCGGCCATCAACTGCACATCGTCGGAGACGATCAATGCGGCGATCAAGGGCTTCGCCGAGGCGGGTAGTGACGGGATCATCCAGTTCTCCACCGGTGGCGCGGAATTCGGTTCCGGCCAAGGGGTGAAGGATATGGTCACCGGTGCGGTCGCGTTGGCCGAATTCGCCCATGTGGTGGCCGCGAAATACGACGTCACCATCGCGCTGCACACCGACCACTGCCCCAAGGACAAGCTGGACGGGTTCGTCCGGCCGCTGCTGGCCATCTCGCAGGAGCGGGTGGACGCCGGGCAGAACCCGCTGTTCCAGTCGCATATGTGGGACGGTTCGGCCGTGCCGATCGACGAGAATCTGTCCATCGCGCAGGAGCTGCTGTCCGCAGCGGCCGCCGCGAAGATCATCCTCGAGGTCGAGATCGGTGTCGTCGGCGGTGAAGAGGACGGTGTCGAGGCCGAGATCAACGAGAAGCTCTACACCTCGCCCGCCGATTTCGAGAAGACCATCGACGCGCTCGGCGCCGGTGAGAAGGGCAAGTACCTGCTCGCCGCCACCTTCGGCAATGTGCACGGCGTGTACAAGCCGGGCAATGTGGTGCTCAAGCCCGAGGTGCTGGCCGAGGGGCAGCGGGTGGCCGCGGCCAAGCTGGGTCTGGCCAATGACGCCCAGCCGTTCGATTTCGTGTTCCACGGCGGTTCGGGATCGCTGAAGTCGGAGATCGACGATTCGCTGCGCTACGGCGTCGTGAAGATGAACGTCGACACCGACACCCAGTACGCGTTCACCCGGCCGGTGGCCGCGCATATGTTCAGCAACTACGACGGTGTGCTGAAGATCGACGGCGAGGTCGGCAACAAGAAGACCTACGACCCGCGCAGCTACCTGAAGAAGGCGGAGCTGTCGATGGCCCAGCGGGTGGTGCAGGCGTGCAACGATCTGCGGTCCGCCGGGCGTTCCATCAGTGCCTGATCTCTGCGCACCGACCGTAGCCGGATGACACTCGACCTCCGCGTGCTGGGGCCCGTGCGTCTACTGGTCGGCGGTGAGCCGGTGCCGGTCGGCGGGCCCAAACCCCGGGCGCTGCTGGCCGCACTCGCGGTGAACCGGCGCCGGGCCGTGTCCTCCTCCACCCTGGCCGATATGGTCTGGAACGAGGAGCCGCCGGATGCCTACGCGGCCAGCCTGCAGGTGTTCGTCTCGAATATCCGCAAGGCGCTGCGCAATTCCGGTGTCGACCCGGCGGGCGTCCTGCGCACGGAGTCCTCGGGTTATCGGCTCGAGATCGCCGACGATGCCTGCGACCTGGGCCGGTTCGAAGCCGCCCGGGACGCGGGCATCCGGGCATCGGGGGTCGGCGATCACGACTCGGCGTCCCGGCTGTTCGCCACCGCCCTGCGCGAATGGAACGGCCGGGCGTTGTCCGACCTCGCCGGTCTCGGTTTCGCCGACAGTTTCGCCACCGCCATGGAGGAGGAGCGGCTGCTGGCGGTATCGGCACGGTTCGACGCGGAGATCACCTGCGGCCGGGCCACCGCCGTGATAGGCGAACTGGTCGCACTCACCAACGAGCACCCGCTGCGGGAACCGCTGTGGGGCCAGCTCATCACCGCGCTCTACCTGTCCGAGCGCCATGCCGACGCGCTGGAGGCGTGCCGGCGGGTGCGGGCGGTGCTGGCCGAAGAACTCGGTATCGACCCCGGGCCCGCGCTGATGGAGCTGGAACGGCGAGTACTGCGACAGGAACCGCTGAGCACCGTCGAGATGAAGAGCGTCGAGCGGATGGCCGCGGCGATGACCGATACGGTCACCGAGGTGCCGCGCACCGTGCGCAGCGGTCGGCTGCGGTTACCCGACGGGCGGACGGTGCCGGTCGTCCACGGCGGTTTCCGGATCGGCCGGATGACCGACAACGATCTGATTCTCGACGATCCGAAGGCCAGCCGGTACCACGCCCAGATCAAACTGGGCCGGGCCGGCCTGCTGATCGAGGACCTCGGCTCGGCCAACGGGGTGTTCGTCAACGAGCAGCCGATCGATTCCGCGCTGCTGGTCGACGGCGACGCGATCCGGATCGGCAATACCGTGCTGGCCTTCCAGGCCGTCCGCTGAAACCTCAGCCCAGGACGTCGTGGCGGACGATGGTCTGCTCGCGGCCCGGTCCGACCCCGATACAGGAGATCCGGGCGCCCGAGAGCTCCTCCAGCCGCCGCACATAGGCCTGCGCGTTGGCGGGCAGCTCCTCGAAGGTCCGCGCGCCGGAGATGTCCTCCCACCACCCGGGCATCTCCTCGAGGATCGGCTTGGCGTGATGGAAGCCGGTCTGGGTGGTCGGCATCTGCTCGACCCGTTCGCCGTCCACCTCGTAGGCCACACAGATCGGCACCCGCTCCAGGCTCGACAGCACGTCGAGTTTGGTGAGGAAGTAGTCGGTGATGCCGTTGACCCGGGTCGCGTAGCGGGCGATAACCGCGTCGAACCAGCCGCAGCGGCGCGCCCGGCCGGTGGTGACGCCGACCTCGCCGCCGGTCTTGGCCAGGTAGGTGCCCGATTCGTCGAACAGTTCGGTCGGGAACGGGCCGGAGCCGACCCGGGTGGTGTAGCACTTCAGGATGCCCAGCACCGTACCGATCTGGTTGGGTCCGATGCCCGCGCCCACCGCGGCACCGCCGGCGGTCGGGTTGGACGAGGTGACGTAGGGATACGTGCCGTGGTCCACGTCCAGCAGGGTGCCCTGCGACCCCTCCAGCAGCACGGTTTCGCCGCGTTCGAGGGCCAGGTTCAGTTCCAGCCGGGTATCGCTGATGCGATGCGCGAAGCGCTCGGCCTGGCCGAGCACCTCCTCGACCACCTGCTGGGGATCCAGGGCGCGCCGGTTGTAGATCTTGACCAGCACCTGGTTCTTGAACTCGAGCGCGGCCTCGACCTTCTGGGTGAGGATCTTCTCGTCCAGTACGTCGGCGACCCGGACCCCGACTCGCGCGACCTTGTCCTGGTAGCAGGGGCCGATACCGCGACCGGTGGTGCCGATCTTGTTGTTGCCGAGGAACCGTTCGGTGACCTTATCGATGGCCACGTGGTACGGCATGATCAGATGCGCGTCGGCGGAGAGCAGCAGACCCGAGGTGTCGACATCGCGATCCTCCAGCCCGGCCAGTTCGTCGAGCAATACGCCGGGGTCGACGACCACACCGTTACCGATGACGTTCTTGACCCCGGGGGTCAGGATGCCGGACGGAATGAGGTGTAACGCGAAGTTGTCGCCGTTGGGTAGCACCACGGTATGGCCGGCATTGTTACCGCCCTGGTACCGCACTACCCACTGCACGCGGCCCCCGAGTAGATCGGTGGCTTTGCCCTTGCCCTCGTCACCCCACTGGGCTCCGATGAGGACGATTGCCGGCATGGTCGTGTCTCCTACGATTCGACGCGCAACACTTCAGTGCTGCAGCTACCTGCCGTAATGCGGAGGAAGCCGGGAGCACAGTCTAGCCGAGACCGTGCGGGCGCCGGGGAACGGTCGCCGGGGCCGGGCCGTTGCGCGGGTCGCCACCGGGCACCCTTTACACTCATGGGTGACCGGTCCGAGGGAGGGTGTTGGGCGTTTGAGTACCCAGGTTCTCCGCTGTGCCGACGCACCGGTACCCATCGCCCTCGCCGCGCAGCCCACCGCGCAGACCGGGGCAATACCGGACACCGGGCTGATCGACGAGCTGCTGCCGGTGCTGGCGGCCGACAGTCTGCCGCGTCTGATCGTGCTGGGCGGCGACGCGGCGCTTGCCGCTGTGCTCACCCACCTGATGCGCACCGAGCGGTTGCACGTGGAGGTCGGCTATGTGCCCCTGGAGCGGACCTACGCCGCGCAGGTCTATGACCTCGACACCGGAAACGCCGCGGCGAAACGGGCGCTCGAGGGTTCGGCCAACCGGACCCCGCTGGTCCGCGACGACACCGGCACCGTGCTGGTGGGCCGCGCCAAGATCACCGGACCGGAGGGCGGCCAGTTGACCGGTGAGGCCTATGTCGACGACACCCGCCTGTTCTCCGGCACGATCCGGGCCATGTTCGTCACCCCCACGCTGGAGTTGCCCGGCGTGCGGGCGAGTTATCCGCGCCGGTTCCGACGCCGGCGCTGGACCTCCGGGCGCGCCGCGCAGCTCGGCACACCGGGCGCGGTGATCAACCGCGACGGTATCCAGAGCGACCGGGTGGTGCCGCGGTCGACGTTCTACCGGCATCACGAACCCTGGCTGCTGGTCCGCTGATGTCGTACCCCCGCCGGCGTCTCGGCCGTCACCGTCCAGGAGACGGCCGGTCCGGGCCGGTTGCGGTGGGTGGGTGCCTTCGCCGGCGGCGGATCGGCCCCGGAGTGTTTGTCGGCAGGCGGCCGTGACCCCCGGCGTCCCGGCCCTGCGGCGTGGCGCGATCCGTCCCAGCCCGGTGTTCCTGCTGGTCGTGGCTCTCGCGGTGGCCGGCGGTGTGCTCGCCTGGGACGCGGACCTGGATTCGGTCCGGGCCAAGGCCGGTGTTTTCGTACTGGTGGTGTTCGGCTGGGTGGTGAGCCTGTGCCTGCATGAGTTCGCACACGCCTATATGGCCTGGCGGGCCGGGGACCGTGAGGTGGAACTGCGCGGCTACCTGACGTTGAACCCGCTCAAATACAGTCATCCGCTGCTGTCGATCGTGCTGCCGATGGTTTTCATCGCACTCGGCGGTATCGGGCTGCCCGGCGGCGCGGTCTATGTGCACACCCATCAGGTGCCACCCCGCACTCAGCGGTTGATCAGTGTGGCGGGCCCGGGGGTGAACGCGGTGTGCGCGGTGGTGTTGCTGCTGGTCGTGCGTTTCTTCGGCAGCGCGCAGGAGCATCAGGCGTTCTGGTTCGGGCTCAGCTTCTTGGCCTTCCTGCAAGTGACCGCGACCCTGCTGAATCTGCTGCCCATACCGGGCCTGGACGGCTACGGTGTGGTGGAGCCGTCCCTGAGCTACCAGACCCGGCGCGGTCTGGAGCAGTTCAAACCTTTCGGCATGCTCATCTTGTTCGCCCTGCTGTTCACCCCGGCGATCAATCAGGTCTTCTTCGACGCCGTGTACGCGCTCTACGACCTGTCCGGGGTATCGGAGCAGTGGTCCCGGTACGGCGGATATCTGACCAGGTTCTGGGCGTAACTCATCCGAGAGGGCCCGCCCGGCGCGGCGCCGGCCGGACGGGCCCGGATTCCCCGCCCGGGCCGGCGTCCGGGTATCCGAAACATTCGGCGCCGGGGCGCCATCTGTCGGCGACGCGGCGCACGGGAAGGGTCCGACCGAACCGGCTGTGCACCGGTGCGGTCATGTTTCACATTAGTGGAGACCGCCCGCCGCGGCACAGATGGTCGACTACTCGAATACCGGCCGTGGCCGGGCGATGAGGTGCGCGCGGTGCGCGATCGGAGGCCCGGCCGGTTCCGGCAACCCGGTAGCGAACGATATCGCCCCTCGGGACCTAACCGACCGTATCGGCGGACCGATTCGTCGGTGTCACATAGGGATTGGGCACGGTGGGCGGTAGCAACGCCAGGGCGGAAACGCGCTGAACCCCGCATACCTGTAGCAGGTCTACCAGCGTGGACCGGATCTGGGCGAAAACCACATGCGCCGACAGCCCGGCCCCCGCAACCAGTTCCGGACGCGCCTGTTTGGCCACCGAGCGCAGCACGCGGGCGGCCTCCGCGCGGTCGGGTTGTTCGCCCGGATCGGTGAGGATCATGCGCCGGACCACCTCGACCGCGGCGGCCAACTGCTCCACTTCCTCGATCAGGCCCGGTTTGAGGATCTCGTCGTCGCGTACCAAGGTCAGCGAGCGGCGCAGCAGCACTCGGATGTTGCGGACCGCGTTGTCCAGTGGATCGGCCGCGGCGCGCAAACGCTCCAACCGCCCGCGCGAATTCCAGTACAGCGGAGATATGCGGCTCACCTCGCGGCCGCCCTCGAGCGATTTGCGCAGCGAATCCAGCTGCGCCTGGGTGGCCCGTACCGCGGTGAGCGCGTTATGCACCTTGCCGGGATCCTGTTCGAGCAGTCCGTGGGCGCCCTCGGTGAGCGATTTGGCCATCACCCCCAGGATCGCCGCCGCCTGTTCCCGGGCCCGGCGCACCGGATGCAACGGTAGCGCGGCGACGACCACCACCCCGACCAGCCCGCCGATCAGCGCGTCCACCATGCGCGACAGACCGGCGCCGGTATCCGGCGGCATCAGGGTGGCCACCAGCACGGCCGAACCCGAGGCCTGGATACCGATGATGGCCCCGCCGTCGAGGAATACCGCCAAGGCCATGGCCACCGCCACCACCAGGGCGATCTGCCAGACCCCGGTGCCCACCCGCGAGATGAAGAGATCGCCGACGCCGATACCGAGCGCGACACCGACCACCAGTTCCAGCGAGCGGCGCAGCCGCGCGCCGAAGGCGGTGCCGATGGACACCACCGCGGCGGTCGGCGCGAAGAAGGGCAGGGCGTGGCCGACGACGTCCTTGGCCAGGAACCAGGCCAGCGCCGCCGCCAGCGAACACTGCAGAATCGGGATCGCCGAGAGACGGAGCCGCTTCCAGGACCGCCGCATCCGGTCGGCACCCCTGGTCCGGGCCCGGCCCACCGGGGATTTCGGGTCGATCAACGCTCCGGGTTCGTTCAGCCCAGACCCAGTTCGCCGGCCGCCCGCGGATCGCAGTCCTCGAGCAGGTCCAAGCAGCGGGCGTATTCGTCGGACTCTCCGACGGCCTTGGCCGCCTTGGCCAGGGCCGCGACACTGCGCAGGAAGCCGCGGTTCGGTTCGTGCTCCCACGGAACCGGGCCGAAGCCCTTCCAGCCGTTGCGGCGCAGCAGGTCCAATCCGCGGTGGTAGCCGGTACGGGCGAACGCGTAGGCGGCGACGACATCGTGGTTCACCGGCTCCGCGGCCTCGGCCGCGCGCTCCAGCGCGGCTTCGGCCAGGGTCGCCCAGGCGATCGAGGCGGCGGGATTATCGGCCGCGACGCGCACCGGATCGGTGCCGGCGGCGAGCGCGTCCTCCGCGTCGTGTAGTTCAGGAAGGAGTACCGGTTGCGGGCCGAGCAGATCACCGAACGAGGTCATGGGCTTCATTGTGCACGGGTGGCGGGAATGCTCGATAGGCTGGCCATCTACGTCACATTCTGATAAGCCAGCAACGAGGGGTACAGGTGTCGCACCCGACCGACGACAAGGAACCGATCCGCTCCGAATCCGACTCCGGCACCGGCGGCGGATCCCGCGCGGATTCCTCCGCCGCGGAGCAGTCGCAGCCGTCCGAATCCGGATCGCAGCCGTCGCGGGCAGCGGATGCGGCGACCTCGGCGACCGGCGGGGAGACGACCGGAAAAACGGGGGCGGCCGGCGGAAAGGGCCCTGCTGAGGCGGCCGGTGCGCCGACCGAGGCACTCGAACGGTCCGCGCGGGAGTCGGAGTCGGCAGATGGTGACGGTACGGCCGAGGACGTTCCAGCGGGGGCGATTACGGAGTCGGGCGGTCCGGCGGCGGAGCAGGCGGATGCCCCGGACAGCGCGGACGGTGAACCCGCGGACGCGGCGATACGGGGTTCGGACGCGGATACCGCCGCCGCGGCGCCGGTCGTGAAAGGCGGGGCCGGGACAGGCGATGAGACCGCGCGGAGCGTAGGTACCGGATCGGACGAGCCGGAGCTCGCCGCGGACAGTCCGTCCGCCGGAGCGGCGCCCGCCGGGAAAACCGGCGCGGAGGCACCCGCGGTCGGCGGAGAATCGGAGCAGTCGATTGCCGACAGCGGTCCCGGTGGCGACTCCGGGCAGCCCGGCGCCGGCTCTACCGACGACGTGACCACCGAGGTTCCATCGGCGTCGGCCGGGGCGGATGCGGGAGAGGCGTCCGGCGCTGCCGCACCGGTATCCCAGGAGGGCGGATCCGCCGCCGCGGCCGAGCAGACCGCCGGAGCGACAGCCGCCGGCGCCGGGACCGTGGACGCCGCTGCCACGGAAAACGATGCCCGAAGCGCGGATTCGGCAGCCGGTACCTCCGCGGAAGCCGACACCGGTGCCGCCGAATCAGGCGCGGAGGAGACTGCCGGTTCGGCCGGTGATGCGGAGGCGGCTACCGCGGGAACCGCCGGTTCGGCCCGTGACGCGGAGACGGCTACCACCGAAGCTGCCGCATCGGCCGGTGATGCCGAGACGGTAACCGCCGGGTCTGCCGCCTCGACAGCAGACGAGGCGGCTACCGCCGGCACTGCCGGCCCGGTAGGCGAAACGGCAGCAGCCACCGCCGGACCTGCCGCCTCGGCCGGTGGCGCGGTAGGGACTGCCGCACCGGCCGGCGGCACGGAGACGGCCGCCGCGTCCGACGGCGAGGCCGGGCCCGGAGACGCCGCCACCGCCGAGATCACCGCAAGCGGAACCGTGCCGGACCCCGATACGGCGGGAGAGACGGCCGACGGGGTGACCGAAGCCGGGCCGGGCGCGGATGCCGCCGCCGCGGAAAAGGGCTCGGCCGAAACCGCGGATACCGGCGCCGCGACCACCGACCCCACGGTCGAACTGGCGGCGCCGGCGGGTCCTGAGGCGAAGACAGTGGTGATCCCCCGGCCGCAGCGGCCGGAGGAGGCACCGACCGAATCCATCTCGGTGCGCAAACCCGACCCGAACGCCACCGAGCGCATCGATATGAGCCAGGTGCGCAGTCCCGGCCGCCCGGGAACGAAACAACCGGGCGGTTCGCAGGGGCCGGCGCGTACCGACCGGGTAGGGCCGGGTATGGCGGGGCCGCTGTCGAAACCGCCGAGCACACCCCGGCCGCAGTCGGGCCCGAAGGGGCCCGGTCCGCAGGCGCCGAGCCGCCCGGACCAGGCCGCACCGCAGCGACCGGGCGGTCCGGCGCCCGCACCGCAGGGCACCGGCGGGCCGCAGGGCGCACCGCGTCCGGCCGGTGGGCCCGGGCGCCCGCAGACCGCGGCACCGCGTCCGGCCGGTGCGCCGTCACCGGCCGATATCAAACCGACTGTGGCCGAACACCGGGTCGCGCAGTCGCCGCAGTACGGTGCGCCCGGACAGATCGCGAAACCACAGCGGGTGGAACCGGCGGCCGCGCCGGCGGGGTCCGCGGGTAACCGGAAGTGGCTGATCGCCGCGGGAGCGGCCGTGGTGGTCGTGATCGCACTGATCGCGATCGTGGCCGGCATCGGTTCCGGTGACGATTCCCCGCAGGCCCGGATCCGTACAGCCATCGGCGATTACACCGGCGCGCTGGAGAACGGTGATCTGGCCGGACTGCGCGATATCACCTGCGGCGGGCTGCACGACTACTACCAAGGTTTGTCCGAGGAGCAGTTCGCCGCGGTGCACCAGCAGGCTGTCGACGGCGGCGATATCCCCGATGTGACCGGCATCGACGCCGTACAGATCACCGATCGGACCGCGCTGGCCCAGGTGACCGTGCAGACCGAAGCGGATTCGGCGCAGACCACCCGGACCTTCGATCTGCAGGAGACCGACGAGGGCTGGAAGGTCTGCGATCCGCCGTCGGGCACTCCGTAATCCGCTGTACCGCACGGTGACCGGCGTACCGGTGGTTCCGTCCGGGTCGGTCATCGTCGCGATCGACCGGCACTCGTGCGTGCGGCCGTCCCGGATCGCCGTGCGCACGAGTGGTGGGCGAAACAAGGGCCTTTCGCAACCGGCGGGTCCGCGTGAGGATGGTGGTATCACCTCGTCGCAAGGATTTTCGCCATGAGAACTCGAAGAACACTGGCCCGTCTCGTGCTCGCCGGAGGCGCGCTGTCGGTGCTCGCCGCCGCCCCGTCCGCCGCCGATACCCCGCAGTCGTCGAATCGAAGCCAGGATTCCCATCCGCTGCCCGCCGATCGGGCCGAAGCCGAACCCGAAAAGGACGGGCAGCCCTATTACATCGATTGCGCGCATGCCCGCCGCGAATCCGATACCCCGTTGTGGAGCGGTCGGCCCGGGTACTCGTGGCAGCTCGACGCCGACGGTGACGGCGTGGCCTGCGAGGTGGGGGAGTACTGATCTCGCACACTGTGGAACCGGTGTGAGCGTACGGCTTTCCCGGGCCATGAGCGGAAGCGTCCGCGAAACCGGAGATGACCGATCGAGGAATCCTCGGGCGGAAGACTGCTTCCCGACCGCGTCCCGCGGCCTGTCGCCTGCGGTTTTCCCGGTACCCGCCGGGTCGTCACGGAACCGGGGTGGCCCGACCGCCCGGTACCCATCGGTCCGGGTATCGATTACGCTGGCCGCTCGAACACTCCGGGGGATGTGGAGGTGCGCATGGTTACGAAATTCGCTGGTCGATTCGCCGCCGTGGCGGCGCTGTGCACCGGAACGCTGCTGCTCGGGGCGTGTGCGGACAACCAGGGCACCGCTGTCCCGGTGGCGCCGGTCGCCGCGTCGTCGCAGCCGGAGAGCCCACAGGAGCGCAACCTGCGGGTGCGCGACGAACTGGTCCGGCTGGGTTGCGATACCAACTCCTGTATCCAGACGTATTTCGCCTGCGAGGACGGTCTGCTCTCCGGGCAGGCGTGCGAGTTCTATCGCACGCATCCGCTGAATTGACAATCAACCAGTCCAGTTACATAACTGGACTGGTCGATTTGCGACGGTCGCCGCGCTCGGCCCGGCGTCAGGCCGCGTCCCGTTCCCGGTAGGAACGGGCGGCGTCCAGATCGCGATATATCCGCTCGAGTTCGTAACTGTTCGTCGCCTCCTCGGTGGCGGAACCGAGTGGTCGGTACCGGCCCAGTAGTTCGGCGATCCGGGATTCATGCACGACGTAGTCGTATGCGATGAAGCCGAAAGTTCCCACTCCCACGAGTGCCACAAAGAGTGTCATATGTTCAGCATCCGGTAACTGGACTTGCCGCGAAAGAGCCAATCGCTTAATACTGGACCCTATGGCGACACGGGTGATCGGCGCGACAGGACTGGCT
>NZ_BDCJ01000024.1 GCF_001613445.1 Nocardia grenadensis NBRC 108939 | reverse complement strand
GAGATCGGCCCCCGATCCGCGAAAGCGGCTCGGGGGCCGATCGGCGTTTCGAGGAGTTCACCGAGTTCCACCGCGGTGCTGCGGCGACCTCCTTCGTGCCGAGACTATGCACAAGCACGTCGCGACAGCTCGCCGACCCGTGGCCGTCCGGCCCTCCCTCCTAAGAATATGCCTTCGATGATATATCGTGGTCATGTGGCAGATCGAGTACTCGGAGGAAGTGGGCACGTGGCTGCAATCGCTCAGCGTCGCCGATCTCGCGGCTGCCCGGCGCAAGCTCGACCTACTGGCCGCCGAGGGCCCGATGCTACGCATGCCGCACGCGAAGTACCTCGGACAGAAGTTGTACGAGCTGCGATTCGCAGCGGAAGAGGTCAACCGGCGCATCACCTACACATTCGACCCACCGCGGAAGGTGATTACCTTGACCACCTTCCGCAAGCAACGGCAAAACGAAGTCCGCGAGGTCGCCCGCGCTCGTAAGGCGTTGAAGCGCTACCGCGACCGGCCGAGTACCGACAAGGACAAAGAGAGGGGCTGATGAAGATGATGAGCCACGATGAGGTGTTCGGCGCACGGCTGGCACAGATGACCGACGAAGAGCGCGCCGAGTACGAAGCCGCATACGAGGAGGCGGGTCTGGCGCTGCGCATGGCCGAACTGTTCTACGCCGCGCGTACCGGTGCCGGTTTGACCCAGACCGAGCTCGCCCGCCGCATGGGCACCACTCAGCCCACGATTGCCAAGATCGAGGGCGGCGGGCGCGTGCCGACCATCGACATGCTCGACCGGCTGGCCCGCGCGGTCGGCCAGCGCCTCGAGGTATCGCTGGTCGCATGAGCCCGTGGGCGTCGGGTGCGACGTACGACCAGCCATGAGCAGCAGGCCCATCGACTCAGCGATATGAGGCCAAGCGGCTGCACTCCTCCTTCGAAACACTGGGTTATCGAGAAGTGTGGGCACGACGAGAGCCGTACGTCGAGTTCCTTCCCCTGCTAGAAAAATACTCCAAAAGGGCTCGTACATTTTACGGTTGGTTCTGGGAGCAGGCGAAGGAGGCCGTGCGGGCCGAGGTCGACGAATACCACTCTAAAAGTAACGAGCTTGGTCATTGGCTCGCCGAAGTGATCGCAAAACCGGACTTCGAGCCTCACGATGAAGGAAGGCCGATACCCGGATCTCTTTGACGCAACCGGGCTCTTGCCCATACGTCTCGATGCGCATTCGGCACTACAGGTCAACACGATCGAATGCCGGGCCGTCGGTAGTCGTCGAGCCGATCGGGTAAGACACGTACCGGGCCCCGGATGTGCACGCGTGCGACACTGGCCCTCCGTGCAGTTTGGTGTATTGGAGGGTCGATGTTTGCGCTCGTGGTGAGGTTCAACCTGAAGGACGCCGAGGCCGCCGAAGCATTCGACCGGTTGGTGGCGGAGACCACCGAGGGCATCACCGAGTCGGAACCCGGGACCCTCGTCTACGCCACCCACACCGTGACGGACGCACCACTCGCCCGCGTCTTCTACGAGGTCTACCGGGACCGCGAAGCGTTCGAGGAACACGAGCGACAGCCCCATACCCGCCGCTTCCTCGATCGGCGCGCCGACTATGTGGCCGACTTCCGGGTCGAGTTCCTCACCCCGGCCACTACCAAAGGCCTGCCCTGATCACAGCCGATCGGCGATCCCGCACCACACGGCCAACCCGTGCACGGCATCCACCTTGCGGGCTTCGGCGCGCGCCAGAGCCCGCACCGTTTCGCGGACCATCGGGTTGTACCGGGTCTGGGCGGGCGCGATCCTTTTCGCGATAGACAGCGATTCCAGGGCCCGGCCACGGTCGCCCTGGAGAAGGAACGCCCGCGAGAGGTCGATGTAGTGATGTCCGGCCCGCTCCTTCGGTGTCGTCGCCGGGATCACGACCGTCTGCGCTCGGCTCAGAGCTGTCGCCGCATCCATCGCTTCTACCGGAAGAGCGACCGACCAGATAGCTACGTTGGTCGGACCGAACGACAGTATTCGATCGCGGTCATCACCCAACCGTCGCGCAGCCTCGCGAGCTTCGGCCAGGTGTTCATCGGCAAGATCACGCTTCCCGGAACGAGACGCCGCCAAGCCCGACTGGAGGTGGAGCCCGCCCCACGCGATGAGGTCCTTCCGGGTGGCGGTACCGAGCCGAATTTCGATATCGGTCCGGCAGCTCTCCAGGAAACACATCGCGGCAGTCCAGTCGCCCCCTGCGGTCAGAATGGCCGCACGCTGGAATTGGGCCGCAGCGATCCACACCGAGTCGCCCGACTTCGCCGCGGACCAGGTCAGGCGGTCGACTGCGATACCAGCGAGGTCGGTATACCCCAGCTTGTGCGCAAGACTGTGCGCTGAGTAGTACAACTCGCACAGAAAAGCTGCCGCCTGCTCTCGCTCGTGACCGGCGCTTCGATGCACCGCCGCTCGTAGCTCTCCCATCAGCGGCAGGAGTTCCTCGCCCAAGCGATGGAATGACGCGTTCCTACGGTAAATGCAGATTTGAGCCACTGCCTCCCGCAAATGCTCCAAGGGCCGCACCTCCGACACTGCGTGATTGTCGATGTCGTAGGCCGCGAGTTCGGTACGCAGCCCAGAGATGGCCGCGTGCATTTCGGCGTCGTGCCCGGGCGCCGGGCGAAACGGCTGCCCGGTGAGATCGGCGACTCCGACCCGAAGAGCTTTGGAGACCGCGCCCAGGAACGCAGCTGTAGCAGGCACCCGCTTCTGCTCCACCGAGCGAATTAGAGCGATCGACACGTTGGCTCGCGCAGCGAGTTCTCTCTGCGTCATACCGGCCAGCTTCCGGGCCTGGGCGACGCGTGAGCCCACGGCATCGTCGGTCTTTTCCGTCACTGTTCCAGTAAACCGCCGGCGAGGAGCTCCAGGTGCGAAAAAGCTTCGTACTCCGACACCGAAAGTACGGGCAAAGTCCCGATACGACAGTTGCTCCGCTCGAGCAGGGCGACTCGGTCACCGAGGAAGCAGAACGCCACCCATCCACCCCTCCACAAAACCGAGGTCTCCGAATGACAGAGATCCCAGCCCTGCCCTTCCGAGCGCCGAGGAACCGGGCCATGGCGGCGACATTGAAACTCCTACAAGCGGGAAAGACCTGGGTCACCGACGACCCGAAGGTCCTGCGGCAGATCGCCGATGGCCTACGCAACCTGGACCAGCCCACGACGCATTGCCGGTCACAGGCCCCGATCCGCGGGTACGCACACGCGCATCAGGTGATGGCGACCCACGCCGAGCACCGTTGTCCCCGCTTCGAAACGGCGGCGGAGTTCGCGGCCCGGGCACACCCGTGAGCCGGCCGATATCCGGGAAGCGGAGAGCACTTGTATTGCGCCGGACCGATTGCGACAGCGGCGTTGTCGACCGGCTGGCACACGAGTACGGCCTCGACATCGTGTACACGGTCGTCACGGATTCGGCCCCGCAGCTCGCGGCGCTCATCGCTGTCCATCACATGCTGGAATCCGACGCCGAGGCAGTTGTGGTTCCGCACCTCACCGAAGACGAGGTCCGGAGAAATCGCTCGTGGCAGCTGGTGGTCACGCTTGCGAGCCTGGTGACCACGGCCGGCGTGGTCGATCGATAGTTGCGCGTGATCGAGCACAGACGCCGTGCCGGCAACCACCGCTTTACTCGTCGATCGACAGCCCGGGAGGTAGCGAAGCGAGAAAGTGGTTATACCGGCGGCGAGGACCGACCCCACGACAACTTGGACCCGGAAGGATGCAGACATGAGCGGCGGCGGCGACAAGTATCTGTCCGACCTGGGGCCCGAGGAAGTGCGCGGCCGGAGCGACGAGCTGACCGCTGTGCGCGACCGGCTGGTCGAGCTGGGGGCCGCCGATGTCGCGACGGAACTCGATGAGGTCCTGTCGGCGATCGCCGGCTACCACGAGCCCGATATCGAGACCTACCGCGAACAGGTCGAGCGGCGCATGGCGAAGATCGCGGACGTGCTCCGGGCCGTAGAGCGGGAGAACTCCGGTGACGGCCGGCAGATCGAGGAAGCGGTCACCCGGTATCGCGCCGGCATCGACTGAATGCGCCGGGCGTCCGGCCGGGTAGCGGAGACGCCGGTAGGGGCATAGGTTGCGAATCGGCCCGTCGGTTGTCCGAGCTGCCGGCTCGGCGTGCTACTAGGAGAAGTTGTGGCCGAGCGATCGTCTACCCCGGACCCGCCGGAGGGGGTTCCCGGCGGGCTGCGCAGGCAGCTCGGACTCTCCGACGCGGTGGTGATCGGTCTGGGCTCGATGATCGGTGCGGGAATCTTCGCCGCGCTCGGGCCGGCCGCGCGCGCGGCCGGGGCCGGGCTACTGGCCGGACTGATGGTGGCGGCGGTGATCGCCTACTGCAACGCCACCTCGTCGGCTCGGCTGGCGGCGCGGTATCCGGTGTCCGGCGGCACCTATGTGTACGGCCGGGAGCGGCTCGGGGAATTCTGGGGGTTTCTGGCGGGCTGGAGTTTCGTGGTCGGCAAAACCGCCTCGTGCGCGGCCATGGCGCTGACCGTGGGCGCCTATGTGTGGCCGGACCGGGCACATGCCGTCGCCGTCGCCGCCGTGGTGACGATGACCGCGGTCAACTACCGCGGTGTGCGGAAATCGGCCTTGCTGACCCGTATCGTGGTGGCGGTCGTGCTGGGTGTGCTGGCCGCCGTGGTGGTGGCTGCCTTCACCACCGGGCATACGGATACGGGGCGGTTCGTGTTCGACGACGAGGTGAGCGTCGGCGGGATCCTCCAGTCCGCCGGACTGCTGTTCTTCGCGTTCGCCGGGTACGCGCGAATCGCCACCCTGGCAGAGGAAGTACGCGATCCCGCGCGCACGATCCCGCGGGCGATACCGCTCGCGCTGGCCATCACCCTGGCCGTCTACACGGTGGTCGCGGTGGCCGCGCTGGCCGTGCTCGGCCCCCGGCAGCTGGCGGCGGCGGTCGCACCCCTCTCACAGGTCGTGCATGCCACCGGTGTGACCTGGCTCGAACCCGTGGTCCGCGCCGGTGCCGCGATGGCGGCACTCGGCTCGCTCCTCGCCCTGACCCTGGGGGTTTCGCGCACCGCGCTGGCCATGGCGCGCGATCGGTATCTGCCCCAGACGTTCTCGGTGGTGCACCCCCGGTTCGGAGTGCCGCACCGCGCCGAGATCGGGGTCGGAGTGGTCGTCGCGGTGGTCGCGGCGACCGTCGATGTGCGTTCGGCCATCGGGTTCTCCTCCTTCGGGGTGCTCCTGTACTACGCCGTCGCCAACGCCGCGGCCCGGACGCTGACGGCGGCCGAGAACCGGCCACCACGCGTGATCCCGATACTGGGCCTGTTCGGATGCCTGGTACTGGCGTTCACCCTGCCCTGGACCGCCGTGGCTTCCGGTGTGGCGGCTACCGGTGTGGGGGTGGCGATCTACGTGATTCGTGCCAGGGCGCGACAACGGTCGTCCGGCAACGGCGCTGCTTCCTGACGGCGATCCGGCACGAGGCCTGCTCTGATCAGGGTGGTATCGCCACGGGGACCGCGAAACCGAGATCGAGGCGGGCCCGAAAACGGTGGGCACCAACCAGTATCTGCGGAAAGAGGCGCATCCGGGCAATGCCGGTATCAGGGCAGGTTTCCGTTCCGTACCCACCCCTGGGCCATATCGCCGAGGTTCCACCAGCGGACGTGCCGCTCGTCCACCGATTCCAGCGACCACCCGGCCGCGAGGCGATCGAAGAACGCGTCGTCGCCGGTTTTGCCGCCCGGGGGTTCGCCCACATAGATCAGGCGCCGGCCGCCTCGAGACTCGAAGAGTTCGAGTGCGTCCGACGCCATTCGATCGCCCCAGCCCGGCGGCCAGCACAGGAACAGCACCGACTCCGCGTCCAACCCGGCCGCGAACTCATCGGCCGCGCCGACCGGAAACCACACCGCCGGGTTCCCCGCGCTGTCCGGGAAGGACGCGTTCACCGTGCTGTTCGGTGGCGCGGAATCGAAAGCCGTCATCGCGACCCCCCGGTCGGCGAGCAGTTTCGCCCAGTAGCCGCGACCCGCCCCCAACTCGACCACGGGGCGGCCCGCGCCGAAGGCCACGATCCAGTCGAGCGTCTCGGGTGCCGGAATCGCGTAGGCGTAGGTGGCCTGCAGGATCGTCTGGGCGAACCCCAGCCGCACACTCCCCCGCGGGTTGCCGCCGTCGACGACTCGCCGGTCGCCGGCGGATCCGACGGCCGGGCCGACGATATTCCAGTACGGATTGCCCGACTCGGCGTCCCCGCCGGTCATGTAGTGCACGAACCGCAGATCGAACGCCGCATCGGCGTGCAAATCACCGGTCCCGTCCAGCAGTGGAGCGGTGGCCA
Organism: Nocardia grenadensis NBRC 108939; assembly: GCF_001613445.1. Lineage (GTDB taxonomy): Bacteria > Actinomycetota > Actinomycetes > Mycobacteriales > Mycobacteriaceae > Nocardia > Nocardia grenadensis. The sequence goes on along the minus strand of NZ_BDCJ01000024.1, from coordinate 142,698 downwards.
GGTACTCGGCGACCTTCGGGTACTCGGTCCGCAACCGGACCTCGTCGTCGAGCAACGCGGCCAATTCGGTTCGGCGTTCGGGCGTCAGGACGAGAGCGGTCATACCCTCGATTCTCCAGGGCGCCGCGCGCTGCCCGGCGACGATTTCCGCGGTCCGCGCCGAAACCGTGACAGTGCCGCTACGAGCACCACCCGGAGCCCGGCGGACAGTCCGCCGCCGCGGAACTACGTCGTCGAGTCCGCCGGCGCCGACAATTCCCGCATGGCCTGGCAGATGGTCGCGTGGATCTCGGACTCTTCCGTCGCCGCGTCCGGCTCCCAGGTCGGTTCCGGCGCGTTCTCGATCGCGGGCCCGAACAGCCACCACACATTGCGCCACGGATCGATGAAACGGGCGAGCGAGGAAGCGCCGTAGAAGGGCGTGGTCTCGGTGATGATCCGCGCGCCCCGGGCCGCGGCCCGCCGCAGTATCTCGTCACAGTCGGCCACATTGACCTGGAGCAGGGCCGGAGTGAACACCCAGTCCGGTTTGGAGTCCACCACCATCAGGCAGGAGTCGCCGATCCGCACTTCCGCGTGGATCAGCAGGCCGTCGGTGTCGACGGCGTGCGCCTCCAGGGTCTCGGCTGCGTCGAACACCGCGCCCAGGAATTCGATGAAGGCCCGGGCGCCACCGGGTCCCTTGACCGCGGCGAATGCGTTGACGCTCCCGTAACCGTTGCCGAGTTCGGACACGGGACTGATCAGCGGTGTAGTGGTCATGGCGCGAGCATGACATCCGTTGCGGTCAGTTGCTGTCCGCTGCGCCGCCTCGGGGCGGCTCGGTTCTCACTGCCCGGAGGCCACGATGGGAACCACGTAGGCGCGAGCGAATTCGTCGAGCTGCTCGTCGGACTCCAAGGGCACCAGGCCCGACGGGCAGAGAATGAACGAGTGCACCAGCCGGCACGCCACTTCCGCGCGGGTCAGCAGATCGGCGGGTTCGGTGAACAGGCCGGCGTCCGCGGCGCGGCACAGGGCGGTATGGGCGGCCGCCACCGACATGGCGAAGACCGGACCGCCCTCCACGGTCAGTTTTTCCAGAATGCGTTCGGGTTCGACAGTCAACATGCGCTTGACCAGCGGATGATCACGCCACCGTGTGACGATTGTCACGAAAATATCGGCGATCAGGTCCGCCAGGCTGGAGTGCCGGGTGGAAATGGCGTCGACCTCGATGAGGACCGCGGCTACCTCTCGGCTCACGACCGCCTGCACCACATCGTCGCGGGAACCGACGCGGCGATATATGGTGACGCGGTCGACACCGGCCTGCCTGGCGATGTCTTCGATTGTCGTCTTCTTGACGCCGAACTCGCTGAATCTGATCAACGCCGCGTCCAGAATGCGAGCCTCGATACCGTCCTGCAGTCCGGGTGACGATGTATACGCGGCGGACATGCAGTTAACGCTAGCAAGTACCGCGTGAGCGCAAACACCTATCGGGCACTCGCAATATTGCAACATTGCTATTAATTATGTTGCGATGTAGATTCGCCGAATGGTGCAGACCAGCCAAGCAGCCGCTTGTTTCACCCTGGTGCGTCGTACATCCCGACTATCGGGAGACAACTGATGGGCACCCAGGTACCGGCTCGCGGATTCCAGATGATCGGCACGGCTGTGGACGTCTGCCGGTCCATATTCGTCGCCCACCGGCCCGCCTCGTTGCTGCCGCATTCGAAGGTGCTCTGGCACAGCGGGTTCAACCGCAGGCTCGTGGTCGCCGCGATCCGGCGCAAGGCCGTCGACGTGGTGACCGTGGTCCTGGTGGATCCCGACGGCGACCCGTTACCCGCCTGGTTACCGGGCGCCCACCTGGAATTGTCCCTACCGTCCGGACGCCGCAGGCAGTACTCACTGTGCGGCGATCCCCGCGACCGCTCGGCCTACCGGATCGCCGTCCGGCTCATGCCGCACGGCAACGGCGGCTCGATCGAAATCCACGAAACCCTCCGCAGCGGTGACGCGCTGCGGGTCCACGGCCCCCGGCACACCTTTCCGTTCATCGACGCGGAGGAGTATCTCTTCGTCGCCGGCGGCATGGGAATCACTCCCATCCTCCCCATGGCCCAGGCGGCCGGCCGGCGGGGCCACCTCGTCTACGTCGGGCGCAGCCGGGAGTCGATGCCCTTCCTCGACCGAGTCCCCGGCGCGGTCATCCGGCCGGACGACGAGTTCGGGACGCCGGATATGGAGGAGATCCTGGCCCGCGCGAACCCGCATGCCGCCGTTTACGTCTGCGGCCCCACTCCCATGCAGGAAGCCGCCGCGCGTGCCCTGCCGCGGGTGAACCCCACCTGCACACTGCATCTCGAACGCTGCCCGGCAACACGGGCCACCCCGGCCCCCGAAGCGGTGCCTTCTCGGCCGTTCCACTGAAAAGCCCCTCACCTGACGATTCAGGTAAGGGCCGAGCGGCGGCGGAGGGATTTGAACCCTTCTTACCCTCTGACAGCAGCGCCTGAACCGCTCTCCTCGGATTGGTATGCGGGACAGCGATTTCCCGGCGAGTTCGAGTAGGCGCGAGGCGAGTGTGACTTTCGGGTGGTGGTGACCGCTGTTGTGACGTGTGAGCTGCTGCTGGTCTGCAGCGATATTCTCGGTGCCGGTCGAGTTGCTCATGCCCGGATGCGGTCGAGGAGACCCTGCGCCCGCATCGCTGTGGCCCGTGCAACCTGGATACGGAAAGGGATCACGGTGGCCATCACCGACATCAATGCCTACGCGCATTTGACGCCTGCTGATATCGAGGCACTCGGCGCGGAGCTCGACGCCATTCGCGGCGATGTGGAGAAGTCGCTGGGCGAGCGGGATGCGAACTATATTCGTCGGGCGATCCGCGTTCAGCGCATATTGGAGGTCGTCGGCCGGGTCACATTGTTGGCGGGCAGGAAGCGGCCGGCGTGGCTGGCCGGCACAGCGGTGTTGTCGGTCGCGAAGATCATCGAGAACATGGAGCTCGGGCACAACATCAGCCACGGGCAGTGGGATTGGATGAACGACCCCGAAATCCACTCCACCAGCTGGGAGTGGGACATGATCGGGACCTCGGCGCAGTGGAAGCAGGCGCACAACTACTCGCACCACACCTACACCAACGTGCTGGGCCGAGACGAAGACCTGGGATTCGGCATCCTGCGGATGACCCGCGACGAAGCCTGGCGGCCCGTTCATCTCGTTCAACCGCTGGCCAACCTGGTTCTCGCCGCGACCTTCGAGTGGGGCATCGCCTGGCACGACCTGTCGGCCGAGCAGGCCCGCATCGGCGAGCCGGGTTCACGGCTGCTGTCCGAGCCGAACAGAGCGTTCCTTCGCAAGGCCCGGCGGCAGGTGGCCAAGGACTTCGTGATCCATCCGCTGCTCACCGGCCCGGCGTGGAAGCAGACGCTGACGGCGAACCTCATCGCCAATCTGGCCCGCAATCTGTGGGCGTATGCGGTGATCTTCTGCGGGCACTTCCCCGATGGCGCCGAGAAGTTCACCGAGGAGCACTTCGCCGACGAAACGCGCGCGGAATGGTATCTACGTCAGATGTTGGGCAGCGCGAACTTCCGGGCGGGCCCCGTGATGGCGTTCATGAGTGGCAATCTCTGCTACCAGATCGAGCATCACCTTTTCCCCGACCTTCCGAGCAATCGGTATCCAGAGATCGCCGCGCGGGTGCGCCGGCTGTGCGACACCTACGACCTGCCCTACACGACCGGTTCCCTCGGCAGGCAGTACCTGCTGTCTTTCCGCACGATTCACAAGCTCGCGCTGCCGGACCGGTTCCTGCGCCGCACCGCCGACGACGCACCCGAAACCGCCTCGGAGCAGAAATTCGCGGGACCGGCCGGGTCGGCGTTGCCGGCGGCCGGTCAGTGGGTCCAGCACCATTGGCCCGGAATCGATCCGCACACCGGCCGGCGGCGCGGTTTACGTTCGGCACTGGTCGAGGGCAAGGTCGCGCTGCGGGAGAAGGCACGCCATGAGGGGCAGGTGCTTCGTGCGGCCAAGCGGGCCTTGCAGGACAAGGCCCGCGCGGAGCAGAAGGTTCTGCGCCGCAAAGCGTTGCATGAGTGGGCGATCAGGCGCGTACGACGCAGGCAGCAACAGCACCAACAGTGAAGGGGTGCTGCTGTCGATGAGTGCCATACGGCCGCCCGTCGTATGCCCCGCCTGACCGATCCGGCCCGGAAAAGCAAGAAGCCCGCGCGTATCGCGCGGGCTTCTGTGACGGTCGGCTCCTAGATGGCGCGGACGTCCTGGGCCTGCGGGCCCTTCTGGCCCTGGCCGATCTCGAACTCGACACGCTGGCCCTCGTCGAGGGACTTGAAGCCGGAGCCGGAAATCTGGGAGTAGTGGACGAACACGTCAGGGCCGCCCGCGTCCTGCGCGATGAAACCGAAGCCCTTTTCGCCGTTGAACCACTTCACACTGCCTTGCGACATACTTTTATTTACTTCCTGTTGCGAGCCGGGCGATCGCTGCAACAACCCGTGCTCGACACCCAGCATGCCACACATCCCGAAGACGCAGCGGCCGCGCTGCGCAACGGCTCCGTCGCTGATCAAGGCCTCGCGCTACGCCCTGCCTCAGGCACATGAAAAAATCTGTAGCGACAACGATAGACATTCACGAGAGCGCGTGGTAGCTTCTGTGGCGTTGGAAGAGAAAGAAGTATCCAGGCGGCACGGGAGATGACGAAACTACCCGTGACAGGTAAGACCGCGGGCGCGGCCAAGGGGCCAGCACGAATGACGGTTCCGCCGCCCGCTGGGAAGCAAGTGAAGTTGCACGGAAAGAAGATGAAGTAACACCGTGAAGAGAAGGGAGGCGTTGCCCGTCGGTCACCCGCGAAGTTATGTAGTCGGGGTGATCGCCGACGTTTCGGTTACATGTCGGAAGACGAAGTAATTCTCCCCTTCAGTGCCCTGGCGCCGCAGGCGCCGGGGCACTTCGGCGTATGGAGACCACACGATTCCCGAACCCACGACCGCGAACGAGAAGTTCGACGATGACGACTACCCCGCCTACACCATGGGCGGCGCCGCCGACCTGCTCGGCACCACCCAAGCGTTCCTGCGCACCCTGGACGACGCGCACCTGATCACCCCGCAACGCTCGCCCGGCGGGCACCGCCGCTACTCCCGATACCAGCTGCGTATCGCTGCCCGCGAACTCATCGACCGCGGCACGCCCTTGGAAGCGACGTGTCGGATCATCATCCTCGAAGACCAACTCGCCGAGGCCCAGGAACCAAACGCCGAGCTCACCCAGCAGGATTGAGCGCGACCGGCTGTCTCTGGCCGCGAAAGTAGCTGATGCTCGGCTACTGCGCCCCACGGAGGGCGAGTTGGTCGCGCGGGTGGTTTACCGGGGCAGTGAACCGGACCATGGTGCAGCCGATCGCACCTCACGATCTGCGGCATACGTGTGCGTCGCCGGCGGTAAGTGCCGGCGCGAACGTTCTCGCCCTGGCGCGCCCACTCGGACACAAGGACGCCAAGGAGACGCTGCACACCTACGCGGACCTATTCGACGACGACTTGGACGAGGTCGCGCAGGCGATACACGACGCGCACGCCCGCCGGAATGTGGGCCAAATGTGGGCATTGGGCCCGGACGGGCGTTCTGCGGAGATGAAAAAAGCCCCTCACCTGACAATTCAGGTAAGGGGCTGGAGCGGTGGCGGAGGGATTTGAACCCTCGGAGGGGGGTTACCCCTCACACGCTTTCGAGGCGTGCTCCTTAGGCCGCTCGGACACGCCACCGCCCGCAACAATACCGGAACAGCCCCGTATCCCTAAATCGAGGGCCCGACCTGTGAATCTCCGGAGGCGCCCGTGCGATGAGCCCTCACCGTCGCGAATCCGCTCGGGGCCGTACCGGCAACCCACTCCGGCACCGATGCCGGAACTTCGATGAACAGGAACTCAGCGCTGGTTCCGGAAGAAATTGTCGAGGATCGACGCGCATTCGGCCTCCAGGATCCCGCCACGTACCTGGGGCCGGTGGTTGAGACGCCGGTCGCGGACCACATCCCACAACGAACCGACCGCCCCCGTCTTGGGCTCCCATGCCCCGAACAGCAGCCGGTCCACCCGGGCCGCCACCAGCGCGCCGGCGCACATGGTGCACGGCTCCAAGGTCACCGCGAGAGTTGTGCCGGTGAGCCGCCAGCCGTCGCCGTGCACCGCGGCCGCGCGGCGCAGGGCCAGCACCTCGGCATGGGCGGTGGGATCGCCGGATGCCTCGCGCGCATTGGTGGCGCGGGCCAGCTCGCGGCCCTGGTCGTCGAACACCACCGCGCCCACGGGTACATCCCGCGGGTCGGCGGTGGCGGCGACGGCGAGAGCCGTACGCACCATCTCGATATCGGCGAGCGGGACGCTCACCTCAGCGGGGCAGTTTGTCGAGCACCGCGGAGAACTCCGACGCGAAACCCAGCCGCTGGGCGATCATCGCGAGCTGTTCATCGGGATAGAGATCGGTCTCGGCGAGGATCACACTGAGCACCGGTTCGGGCAGGCCCAGATCGGCCAGGATGCCGAGGTCGCCCTCCTCCCACGGCTCGACATCGTCGAGTTCGTCGGGATCGATATCGGGGATCTCGACATGGAGTTCCTCGAGGACATCGGCGGCGATGTCGTAGTCGATCGCCGCGGTCGCGTCCGACACCAGCAGCCGGGTACCGCTGGGAGCGGGCCGGACCACGATGAAGAACTCGTCGTCGATGTCCAGGAGTCCGAAGACCGCGCCGGAGGAACGCAGAGCTTTCAGCTCGTTCTCCGCGGCCGACAGGGTGGTGAGCGCGGCCGAGGTCAACGGAGCGCACCGCCAGGTACCGTCTTCCCGGACAACGGCCACCGCGAACCCTTCCACGTCGTCGTAATCATCCGACGTCGCCCTGTTCGTCCCCGAGCGCTGTGCTGCCATGGGCGCAACGGTAGTCGGCCCGGGGCCGTTAGATGAAGTCGTATGCGAATCTGTTCCGGTGACTGCTGACGACCATACGGCGCTCTGTGTTCTCGGGACGGGTTTGATCGGGGGCTCGCTGCTGCGTGCGGCGACCGCGGCCGGTCGGACCTGCTGGGGATACAACCGCTCGGCGCCGGGCGTGGCGGCGGCCCGGACCTCGGGTTTCGATGTCAGCGACGATCTCGCGGCGGTACTGCGCCGGGCCGCCGAAGCCGATGCTCTCATCGTAGTGGCGGTGCCGATGCCGGCGGTGCACGCGATGCTCGACGCGATCGCCGAATACGCGCCGGGATGCGCGCTGACCGATGTGGTGAGTGTGAAGGCCCCTGTCGCGGCGGCGGTGCGGCGGTACGGACTCGAAGCCCGCTACGTCGGCGGGCACCCGATGGCGGGCACCGCCGAATCGGGCTGGCAGGCAACCGATACGGAATTGTTCCGCGGCGCGGCATGGGCGGTCGGGGTGGACCCGGGCACCGACGCGGGCGTCTGGACACGCGTCACCCGGCTGGCCCTGGACTGCGGTGCGGTAGCCGTCCCGGTGACCGCCTCCGAACACGACCGTGCCGTGGCCCGGATCTCCCACCTACCGCATGTTCTCGCCGAAGCGCTGGCGGTGGCCGGGGCCCGCGGCGGTGACCTCGCGCTCGGATTGGCGGCCGGGTCGTTCCGGGATGGCACCCGGGTCGCGGGCACCGCGCCCGATCTGGTGCGGGCGATCTGTGAACCCAACTCCGAGGCGCTGCTGGCGGTACTGGACGAGACGCTGACCGCGCTGGGTGAGGCCCGGGAGTCCCTCGGCGCGCAGACCTCCCTCGCCGAACTGACCGCGGCCGGTCACGCCGCCCGGCAGCGCTACGAAGCGGCCGAGCGCTGGGAGATCACCGACGTCTCCCCGGGCGCGCCGGGTTGGCTGGAGAAACTACAGGAAGCGGGCCGGGCGGGCGGGGTCGTCACCCACCTCGCGGCGTCGGCCGGCGACTGACCGTACTCAGACCCGCTCGGCCAGACCCGGGTAGTCCAGCACGAAACCGTCGGGATCGACGGTGAGGGTCGCGCTCGACACCGGCGAAAGGACGCTGATCCCGTCTTTGGCGCTGCTGTAGGTGAGATCGGCCTCCTGCACCGTCAGCTCCGGCAACCGGACATAGACCACCGGGACCTGCACATCCTCCATGGCGTGTTGCAGATCGAACCGGCGGATGGGCAGGGTGTTGAAGAACGGGCTGAGCACCACGTCCGCGTCGAGGGCGCCGCCGAACATGGACCGGATATGGGTGCCGGTGGCATCGACGAGCCAGTAGTTCTCCTCGTCGCGGGCCAGGGACGCGTGCCGCTCCCCGGCCGCGGTGGTGCTGCTCATCGACAGGCGCCTGGTCGCGCCGTTCTCGTCGGTGACCAGGTCGTAGGAGGCACTGAACGCGGTGTGCTCGCCGCACCCGCTGCCGACGATGCGGCCGCTGGCGCGGATCCGGTTGCCGTTGAGCGTTACGCGAACCGATTCCATCCGCGAGCCGTCGTGCGCGCGCCAGGTGAGAACCGCGGGCCACCGTCCGGCGGCCGGCGTCGCCGCCGGACCGGGGGTTACGTCGCTCGATTGCGTCACGTGTCCACCGTACGCAACACCCGCGCCCGCGGCGCTTATACGGGCCGTGTTCCGCGTCGCGGTGACGGCGGCTCCGACCCGCCTCCTATGCCGACACGGAGTGAGCGGGGATCCGCGACGCGAACCCGGTTACGCTCCCTCGCCGAGGTGCGTGGCCGCTCCGGCAGGTCCCCGGGGCCGCGGCCGAGTAGCACCGTGGGCTACCCACCGGCGAGAATCCGACACAATCACATCCTGTGGACTGATGTGAAGTACCTGCGGTCACCGGTTTCAGCGGTCGCGGCGCGGGGAGCCTGCCGAATCGGCAACGCGATCTACTCCGCGAGCGGCGAACTGCGGGGAACGGTGCACGGGCTCGCGAGCGAGCTGCGCAAGAGCGCCCTTCGCTTCGCGTTGTCCGATCACGATATGCGCCGGATATTCGAGACGAGAATCGTTCCCGAACAACTGGATATCCCGGGTCGGACCAAGGCGGCGACGGAGCGGCCCCGGCTGGTCGTCGCGCTGGCCCAGCCGGGTGCGGGAAAGTCCACGGCCATACGGGCCATCGTGGCGTCCTTCGGCGACCGCGGCGGCGCGGTCCCGCTGATCGCCGACGACTACATGCGGTACCACCCGATGTTCGCCGAACTCCGTGCGCACGACGACTTCACGGCCGGTGACCACCTCTATCCGACCGCGGAACGATGGCTCGATATGGCCATCGACCATGTGATCGCGGGCCGCCGGAACGCCGTCCTCGAGGAGGGCGCGGGCAACCCGGCGCGTGCGGCACGCGTCATCGAGCGCTTCCGGATGCACACCTATCACTCGACCGTCGAAGCCGTAGCGGTATCACGTCGGGAGAGCGGGGCATCGGTGCTCACCCGCTTCCTCGGTGAGCGCCTACGCGACGGTACCGGCCGATATGTGCCCACCCGCGCGCAGGACATCTGTTTCGACGGTTCGGCCGAGCTGCTGCGCCTGCTCGAATCGCCGCATCCACCGGTGGATGTCGACGAGATCAAGGTGCGCTCCCGCTCCGACCTGTTGTACGAGAACCACCGGACGGCGACGGGCGAATGGTCCGCACCGCCGGAGGGCGGACTGGTCCTGGCGGAGGAGCGGGGCCGCCCACGCACGCCGGCCGAGGAATACACCTACTCCGCGCGAAACCGGGATTTCCGGGAAGAGCTCACACAGGCATACGCCGGCCGCCCCGGGCAGGCCGCGGACTGGCACCGGCTGTGGAACGAGATGAACCTGGTGGAGGAGACGGTCCGAACCTGAACCCGGACGCATGCAGTACGGGCAACATCCAGCGGAGACCGAGAGATTCGAATCCCGGTCTCTCACCACTGTCGGTTTCGAGGCGCCTGCTCCGGCCGCTCTGCCACCTCTCCGAAAGCCTCGATCGGTGCCCGCATCCAGCGCTCGTCCGTCGTCCGACGGGCTGTTCCCGCATGAACACCGCCCCTACCGGTCCTCAGTCACCTGCCTCCGCTCGAAGCCGATCCACGGCCGTAACGAAGTCCGGGTGCGACGACACGATCAACTGCTCGGCCGAATCGGTCAACCAGACATCCGCGAAGTAGTCGGACCGCATCCAGGAGACCAGGCCGACAGCCATGGCGATGGGGAAGCATCCGGGCACGGCGGCGAAGCCCAGCGGCACATAGAGCTGCTCGACCCGGAAAACAACCGCCGCAACCAGCGCCCCGCTCGTCGCCACGACGATCAGCAGCATCAGCAGCGCAACCCGCCGGAACCGACGGACCTCGTGCATGCAGTATTCGCAGGCCGGATACTCGAACCGGAGGCAGGCCTGCACCCCGTAGTTCTCCCGCGGCTTCCAGGGCGGCCTGATCGATCCGAGGAAAGCCCGCATCGTCGGAATCTCCGACCCCGGCTGCCCCATGGAATTCACTGTGAAAGAACGACTCTCCACAGCAGGCCGGCCGTGTTCGCTGCACACAGCGGGCAATGACTCGGCAAGTTTCAGGTTCAGCGGTGCTGTCGTGAGAAGCGGGACACGGTCCGGATCCATCTCGGTCTCGAACAGCACCTTCTGCCGCCCGGTCACCGCAGCCAGCCGTTCTTCCAGCGATCACGGAAGTAGAGGTCGTCTTCATCGGGTTCGTCAGGGGTGACCACCTGGTCGCGATAGGACCCGCGACGGCCGCTCGCCGCAGAGGACACGGGCGGCTGCGGCGGCACCTGTGACTGTTGCGGAGGCGACGGCTCGGCCGACTGCGCCGGGACCGACCATGTCGGCGGCTGCTCACGGAGCTGGTCGAGCTGTCTTTGTCCCTGCTCCGCGAGCCGCTGGCGTTCCCCCTCGGGCATCTCCGCGAACTGCTGCATCGCCGCGGGCATGGTCTGATCGAGAACCGCGTTGAAAGCGTCGCTGCGCATCAATTCCCGAGCGCTGGCCCGGCCGTCGAGAATCGCACGGATCTGATCTTTCAGTCGCGGGTCGGTTGTGCCCGCCATGATGACCTGCAGCGCCTTCGAGAGCTGATGCGAGACCCCTAGGTCGCCGCGCGCGAGGTCGTGTACCGGCTCCGGTGAACTCACTTCACGCCCCTGGATGGTCGTAGGACTTCTGCGGCAGTGTGGGTAGGTCGCCGGTTTGGATCGCACCGAGGCCCGCGTAGATGAGCCCGGCCGTCCCTTCCAAACCGATATAGAGGGCGGACAGCTTCGAGACCATCATGTTGAATTCCGCGATTGCCCGGAGCGTGGTCAGGGTAGCGGCTGCGACCAGCGCCGCAGTGGCGACGACCCCGACACCGGTGGCCGCGGAAACCTTGACCGCAGCCCATTCGATGATCGCGATCGCGCCGATATCCAGCAGCGTCTGTACCGAATCGCCGATCGTCTTCGCGCCGTAGTACGCGGCGTTGGCGTAGTTTTTGATCTCGTCGGCGACAGCGTTCAAGGCATCGACCTGAGCCGTGACCGCGGTCGCCAGCTCGGCGAAGTACGTTTGCGCGTTCGTGGCCGCGTTGCCATCCCAGGTGGGGTCGACCGCCTTGGCCGCGTTCTCGACCTCGGTGGCGAAGCTCGTGTTGTAGGCCGCGAGATTCTCGACAGCCACACCCGCTTGCTGCAGCGCCTCCCAATCGCCGGCGACCTTCTGCGAGAACCACTCCACGGGGTCCACGCCGACAACATTCTTGAGCCAGGTACACGCCCAATACGTCGGTGAGATCTCGTTGGAGGTCACGAGGAACTCGAACTTGTCGTTCATGGGATCCTCGAGCGCGGGCTCGGCCAATTTCTCGACAGGTGCGCCGGCCATCACTTACCGGCCTCGTACGTGCGGTCCAATGCCGCGGCATTCGCGCGGTCCGTGGTCCGGTACATCTGCGCCACCGCGGCCAGTTCGGTCGCGGCGGCTGCGGACAGCCGGCCCAGTGTTTCGTAGTTCGGCTTCAACTTCGCATGGGCCTCGCTGACGGCACTCAGTCCGGGCCGGATCAGTCCACCGTCGCCCCATACCGTGTTGTCGACCACCAGCCATTTGTCGATGTAGGCCGTGGCGCTCGCATTCTCATCCGCCAGCTTCTGCAAGCTCGCCGAGAGTTTGTCGACTTCCTCCGGATCGACATCGAGTTCTTCCGGCATTCGTCCCGTCCCTCCCGCGGCGCTCCCACACCGCGTTCTGCATCGGCAAACCATTGCACAGCCGGACGGGCGGGGACAACCACTCGGCCGCGGCCACCGCGCGACCTACCGAGCCTTCTTGCGGAACAGGCCATTTGCGACGGGGCCACAGCCGGGGCCGACAGTCGATCGGACTGCCGATTCTGGCGGAGACGGAGGGATTTGAACCCCCGGTCGCTCTCACGACTCTCGCTTTCAAGGCGAGTGCATTCGGCCGCTCTGCCACGTCTCCAGGGCCTCGATGGTAACCGATAGGGCCGGGAGCGGCCCAAAGCCGACCATCGGTTACCGGGTAGCCGTCCGCGCGGTCAGCGGGGCACGGCGAGCAGGTCACGGGTGATGCCGGCGAGGTCGGCGCAACCGGAAAGTCCCATGGCGGAATCGAAATCGGCGAGCAGCAGGCGCAATGCGTGGCGTACCCCCGCGCTGCCGGCGATACCCAGGGCGTAGGCCCAGGGCCGGCCGTAACCCACCGCTTTGGCACCGAGAGCCAGTGCGACCAGCACATCCGAGCCGGACCGGATACCGGAGTCGAACAGCACATCGGCCCGGTCGCCGACCGCGCCGACCACCGCGCCGAGCGCGTCCAGCGCGGCGATCGAATTGTCGATCTGCCGGCCGCCGTGGTTGCTCACCCACACCGCGTCCGCGCCGGCGTCGACCAACAGCCGGGCGTCGTCGGGATGGAGCACACCCTTGACCGCGATCGGCAGATCGGTCCACTCCTGGAGCTTGGCCAGGTCGGCGGGACGCAGGGTGTGGTTGCCGAACAGGCCGACCCAGGTGAGGATCGCCATCCGCAGCGCGTCCTCGCTCTCCTCGGGCGGTGCGGACAGCTTCGCCCGGAAGACCGGGTCGGAAAGATAGTTGGCGATACCTTTGCCCAGCAGGAAGGGCAGATGGCCCAGTTCGAGATCCCGCGGCCGCCAGCCCAGGGCGGGGGTGTCCACGGTGACCACGATCGCCTTCGCCCCGGCCCGCTGCGCGCGCTCCACGAACGAACGCGCCAGCTCGTCGTCGGCGGGCCAGTACAGCTGGTACCACCAGTCGCCGGCGACCTCGCCCACCTCCTCGATGGTCGCGGAGGACGCGGTGGACAGGACGGTGCCGACCCCCAGCTCCTTCGCGGCCCGGGCCACCACCACCTCGCCCTTCTCATGCAGTAGTTCCAGCACCCCGACCGGCGAGGTCAGCACCGGGGCGGCCAGTTTGGTGCCGAGCACCTCGACCGCGGTGTCGCGCGCACCCGGACCGCTGGTCCCGCAGAGCATGCGCGGCACGATCCGGTACCGATCGAACGCGGAGGTGTTGGCCGCGGCCGTGCGTCCGGTGGAGGCGCTACCGGCCACATAGGCGTACGCGCGTGCGTCGAGCAACTCCCGGGCCCGGTCCGCGAACCCGTCCGCGCTCATCGGCAGTTCGGGGACGGTCCCGCCCATTCCCTGGAGATAGATCTCGTTCTGGAAGTCGATGAAGCTGCTCACGGCGCTCACGCTAGCCGTGTCCGGCCAGTCGCGGGCACCCTCTCGGCAATTTCTCATGCAGTATGGGTCCCGTGCGTGCGATCAACTTGAACGGATTCGGCGGCCCCGAGGTGATGGAGTGGTCCGACGCCCCGGACCCGGTACCCGGGCATGGCGAGGTACTGATCGACGTGGCGGCGGCCGGGGTGAACCGGGCCGATCTGCTACAGCGGCGCGGCCTGTACGCGCCTCCGCCGGGCATCACCGCCGTGCCCGGGCTGGAATGCTCGGGGGTGATCGCGGCCGTCGGCGAGGGTGTCCGGGAATGGTCGGTCGGCGACCGGGTGTGTGCGCTGCTGTCCGGCGGCGGGTACGCCGAGAAAGTGGTGGTCCCCACCGGTCAGGTGCTACCGGTGCCGGATGGCGTGGATCTGGCGGCGGCCGCGGGACTGCCCGAGGTCGCGGCGACGGTCTGGTCGAATCTGGTACTGACCGCCGGCCTGCACTCCGGGCAGTTGCTGCTGATCCACGGCGGTGGCAGCGGTATCGGCACCCACGCCATCCAGGTGGCGGCGCAGCTGGGCGCCCGGGTCGCGGTGACGGCCGGGTCGGCGGCGAAACTGGCACGCTGCGCGGAACTGGGCGCGAGCGTGCTCATCAACTACCGGGAACACGACTTCGTCGATCTGATCCGGGCCGAACAGGGCCTGGGCGGGCCGGGCGCGGATATAATCCTCGACAACATGGGCGCTGCCTACCTCGGGCGCAATGTGGCGGCGCTGGCCCTGGACGGGCAGGTGCTGGTGATCGGCATGCAGGGCGGGGTGAACGCCGAACTGAACCTGGGCGAGCTCATGGCCAAACGCGGGACGGTGCGTGCGATCAAACTGCGCGATCGCCCGGCCACGGGCCGCGGCAGCAAAGCCGACATCATCGCCGAGGTACAGGCGCACGTCTGGCCGCTGCTGGAGACGGGCGCGGTCGTCCCGGTGATCCACGCCGAGGTCCCGGTGGCCGAGGCGGCCCGGGCACACGAACTGCTCGACGAACACGACACGTTCGGCAAGGTGATCTTGCGGATCGGTAACGAGGGCGTGAGCTGACCGGGCCGGTAGGAGAAGAGCCCGACCACGGAGGCCCGCGCGCCCGAAAGCGGCCGGGCCGGTCAGCCGAGCGCGGCCAGGGCCCGGCCGAACTGATCGATCTCCCGGCGAGTCGTGTACGGCGCGAGACCAATGGTCACCGCGCCGCCCTCGTCGTTCACACCCAATGCGTCCAGTAACCGGCTGCCGCCGTGCGAGCCCGCCAGCACATTGATGCGCTTGTCCGCCAGCTCGGCGGCGATCTTCTCCGCCTGCATACCGTCGATGGTGAAACTGACCGTCGGGATCCGGGTGGAGGCCCGGCCGATCACGGTGAGCCCGCCGATCTTCTCCAAGGTGCTCATCAGATGGTCGAACAGCTGGTCGTGGTAGTCCTGCAACGAGGTGATCGACAGTTCCAGCCGCTCCCGGCGGGTGCCGCGGGCCCGTTCGTCGAGCCCGGCCAGATAGTCGATCGAGGTGGTGAGACCGGCCAGCAGCGCGTACTGGTGCCCGCCGACCTCGAGCCGCTCGGGGCCCTTGGCGTAGGGGTTCAGCGACATGGACGGGATCCGGTCCAGGAACGCCGGGTCCCGGAAGACGAGCGCGCCGACCTGCGGACCGCCCCAGCTCGGCGCGCTCAACGCGACCACATCGGCGTTCAGGTCGTCGATACCGATCAGCGCGTACGGTGCGGCGCCGACCGCGTCCGCGACCAGCAGGCCGCCGACCTCGTGTACCCGTTCGGCCGCGACCCGCACCGAGGGCGCCGAACCCACGATCGGTGAGGCCGCCGTGAGCGCTACCAGCCGGGCGGTGGGCCCGATGAGCTCCTCGAACTGCCAGGCCGGCATCTCGCAGGTCTCGATCTCCACCTCGGCCCAGCGCACATGGGCGCCGTAGCGGTTGGCGATCCGCAGCCACGGCGCCACATTCGCCTCGTCGTCCAGCCGGGACAGCACGATCCCGGTGCCCAGGCCCAACCGGGAACTCAGGGATTCGGCGAGCCAGGCCAGTAGGACGGCGCGGTCCGGCCCCAGCACGACCCCGCTGGGATCCGCGCCGACCAGATCCGCGACGGCCACCCGGGCGTCGTGCAGCATATCGGCGCTGCGTTTGGCGGCATCGTGACGGCCGAGGTGGGAGAACGACGACGAGCGGAAACCGATGGACACCGCGCGCGAGACAGAATCCGGAACAAGCATGCCCGCCTGCGGAGCCAGGTTGATCCAGCCGTCGGCGAGGGAGGGGATAAGGCCCCGGACCCGCGCGACGTCGTAAGTCATGCAGGTCACTTTAAGGCAGCGCACATATTCCGGTAACCCTGGTCCGGGGTCTGCAACCCGCGTCACCACCACCGGCTTTAGCGCGTTCGGCGCGAACACGACATGATGGGGACCATGACGCAATCGGATGACGCATCGGATCCCGTTGTCGTGATCGGCCCCGAGGGCCGTCCGCTGGTGCTGCCCGCGGGCGCCGCGGCGAGCGCGTCCTACCCCGGGCGGGAGACGCCCGAGCAGGAGGGCGCCGAGCGCGACACCTCCGAATCGCTGGCCGATATGGTCGAGCAGCCGGCCAAGGTCATGCGGATCGGCACCATGATCAAACAGCTGCTCGAGGAGGTGCGGGCGGCCCCGCTCGACGACGCGAGCCGGACCCGGCTGGCCGAGATCCACAAATCCTCCATCCGGGAGCTGGAACAGGGCCTCGCACCGGAGCTGCGTGCGGAACTGGAACGGCTGGCCCTGCCGTTCAGCGAGGACGCCGTCCCCTCGGACGCGGAACTGCGTATCGCGCAGGCGCAGCTGGTGGGCTGGCTGGAGGGCCTGTTCCACGGCATCCAGACGGCGCTGTTCGCCCAGCAGATGGCCGCACGGGCACAGCTGGAGCAGATGCGCCAGGGCGCCCTGCCTCCGGGTATCCATACCGCCGAGGGTCGCGGCGCGCAGCCGGGCCCGTCCATCGGAGGCACCGGACAATACCTCTGAACGCGGTGGTGTATAGGCGGCCGGTACCGCGACTCGTCCACCGAGGTAGTGTCGTGCACCGTGCCTGCAGCTTCCGCTCGCTCCGACCTGGTAAACCCTGACGATCCGGAGAGCACCGACGAGAGCCCGGTGCGCCCCGACCACGACCCCGCCGCAGATGAGAAGCCCGTGAGTTCCGAGCAGACCCCGGTCGCCGGCGCCGATACCGCCGAGGTGACCGCCACGGATCCCATCCAGTCCGATTCGCAGTCCTGGTCCCGGGCCTGGCGCGATATCCGCGACGGGTTCGGGCAGCGCGAACTGTGGCTTTCGCTGGGTTGGCAGGACATCAAACAGCGCTACCGGCGGTCGGTGCTGGGGCCGTTCTGGATCACCATCGCCACCGGTGTGCAGGCCACCGCCATCGGCATCCTGTACGCCGCGCTGCTCGGCCAGCCGCTCACCGAGTATCTGCCGTACGTGGCGGTCGGCCTGATCGTGTGGAACGTCATCAACGCTTCGATCCTGGAGGGCGCGGATGTCTTCGTCGCCAACGAGGGACTGATCAAACAGCTGCCGTCCGCGCTGAGTGTGCACGTGTACCGGCTGGTCTGGCGGCAGATCCTGTTCTTCGCGCACAACGCGGCGATCTACTTCGTCGTACTGGCGCTGTTCGGGGTCTGGCGTGAACTGCACTGGACCGCGATCTTCGCGATACCGGCCCTGATGCTGCTGTTCCTCAACGCCATGTGGGTCTCGGTGCTGTTCGGCATCTTCAGCACCCGCTACCGCGATATCGCGCCGATCCTGGGCAGTATGACGCTGATGCTGTTCGTACTCACCCCGGTGATGTGGAACACCAAGAGCCTGCAGGAGCAGGGCGGTCAGGTCGCCGAACGGGCCCGGCTGGCCGAAGTGGTGCCCACCTACCACTATCTGGAGATCGTGCGCGCACCGCTGCTCGGCGACGATCAGAAGCTGTACCACTGGGCGATCGTCGGCGCTATCACCGTGGTGGGCTGGATCGCGGCTGCTTTGGCAATGCGCCGGTACCGTTCGCGCGTGCCCTACTGGGTTTAGGAGTCAGGCGATCATGAGTGATCATGTGAGTATCGAAACCCGCAACGCGTGGGTGGAGTTCCCGATCTTCGACGCGAAATCCCGGTCGCTGAAAAAGGCGTTCCTGGGTAAGGCGGGCGGTTCGATCGGCCGCAACCAGTCCGATGTCGTGGTGGTCGAGGCCCTACGCGATATCAACCTGTCGCTGAAAGAGGGCGATCGGGTGGGCCTGGTCGGCCACAACGGCGCGGGCAAGTCCACGCTGCTGCGGCTGCTGTCCGGGATCTACGAGCCCTCGCGCGGTAGCGCGCGGATCCGCGGGCGGGTCGCGCCGGTGTTCGACCTGGGTGTCGGAATGGACCCGGAGATCTCCGGCTACGAGAACATCATCATCCGCGGCCTGTTCCTGGGACAGACTCGCAAGCAGATGCTGTCCAAGATCGACGAGATCGCCGATTTCACCGAACTCGGCGAATATCTGTCCATGCCGCTGCGCACCTATTCGACCGGTATGCGGGTCCGCTTGGCGATGGGCGTGGTGACCTCCATCGACCCGGAGATCCTGCTGCTCGACGAGGGGATCGGCGCGGTCGACGCGGAATTCATGAAGAAGGCGCGGATCCGGTTGCAGCAGTTGGTCGCCCGCTCGGGCATCCTGGTGTTCGCCAGCCATTCCAACGAGTTCCTGGCCCAGCTCTGCGATACCGCCATGTGGATCGATCACGGGCAGGTGCGATTGCAGGGCGGAATCGAAGAGGTCGTCCGGGCCTACGAGGGTCCGGACGCGGGTAATCATGTGGCGACGGTCCTGCGGGAGATCGAGGCCGAGAAGTCCGATCGTGCCGACGACGCACCGGAGTCGGCCGACGGCGAACGAGAACTGGAGAACAACACAGCATGAGCGAGTCAGGCCCGAAGGCGGAAGCGGAGCGTGACCACGTAGGGCCCTCGATCATGCTCGAACAGAACAGCATGAGCGAGTCAGGCCCGAAGGCGGAAGCGGAGCGTGACCACGTAGGGCCCTCGCTCATGCTCGAACAGAACAGCATGAGCGAGTCAGGCCCGAAGGCGGAAGCGGAGCGTGACCACGTAGGGCCCTCGACAGTGCCCGACGACAGCATGAGTGGGTCCGGCTCCGGGGCGGAAGCGGCGCGTGACCACGCCGGACCCTCGACAGTGCCCGACGACAACACGAGTGAGTCCGGCTCCGGCGCGGAAGCAGAGCGTGACCCGGCAGCGTCCTCCCCCGTGCCCGGCGGACACAGCGGCAGCGAGTCGGCTCCAGAAGCGAAAGACGGTCGCCACGAGGCGGAGTCCACGCCGACAACCGATGAACAAACCGGCGAACCGACACCGGAAGTCCCGGAGGAGGTCGACGACACGGAGGCCTCGCCGGTCGCCGGTGGACGCGGCACCGCCGGCCTCCGACGTCCGGCTCCGGAGCACGACGCGGCCGCCGCGGCGCTACCGGAGGTCGAGTACGGACCGGACGCCAAGATCGTCGCCGTAGTGGTCACGCACAAGCGTCGCGAGCTGCTCGCCGAATCGCTGAAAGCCGTCGCCACGCAATCGCGCGCCGTCGATCACCTGATCGTGATCGATAACGGCAACGAGGCCGAAGTGGCCGAACTGGTGACGGAGCAGCCCATCGAGACCACCTATCTCGGTTCGGCGCACAATCTGGGCGGGGCGGGCGGTTTCGCGCTGGGCATGCTGCACGCGCTGAGCCTGGGCGCCGACTGGGTCTGGCTGGCCGACGACGACGGCCGGCCGGAGGGCCCCGAGGTACTGGCCACCCTGTTCGACTGCGCGCGACGCCACGAACTGGTGGAGGTCTCGCCGGTCGTCTGCGATATCGACGAACCGGACCGGTTGGCGTTTCCGCTGCGTCGCGGCGTGGTGTGGCGGCGCCTGCGATCGGAACTCGGCGGCGAGGACTTCCTGCCCGGCATCGCTTCGCTGTTCAACGGGGCCCTGATCTCCGCGCAGGCGGTGGACGTGATCGGTGTGCCGGATCTGCGGCTGTTCGTGCGCGGCGACGAGGTCGAGGTGCACCGGCGGCTGGTCCGGTCGGGGCTACCCTTCGGAACCTGCCTGCAAACCGCGTATCTGCACCCCAACGGCGCGGCCGAGTTCAAGCCGATCCTCGGTGGCCGGATGCACACCCAGTACCCGGACGATCCGGTGAAGCGGTACTTCACCTACCGCAACCGGGGCTACCTCATGTCCCAGCCGGGTATGCGAAAGCTGCTGCCCCAGGAATGGATTCGTTTCTCCTGGTTCTTCCTGGTGACCCGCCGCGATCCGGCCGGATTGCGCGAGTGGTTCCATCTGCGCAGCCTCGGCCGCAACGAGCAGTTCCAGAAACCGGACTAGTCCGCGGCACACGCCGGCACTCGCATCGGTCGCCCACCGGACAACCAGGGTTGACGACCGATGCGAGAGATTCCTCCCCGCCGGGTAAGTTCGGCTGGCAATCTGCATGATTCGGGAGGAGATCGATGAGTTACCCCGGCGGTCAGCCGCCACAGGGCCAACCCGCCCCCGGCCAGTTCCCGCCGCCGCAGCAGCAGTTCGCGGCGCCGGCGCCGAACCAGGGTGGGCAGCCACAGTATCCAGGGGGGCCACAGGGCGGCCCGCAGCCGTGGGGCGCGCCGCCGCTCGGGCAGCCGCCACAGGGTTTCGGGCAGCCGCCCGCCCAGCCGCAGTACGCCGGCGGACCGTACGCGCAGCCGGCCGGGCAGCCCGCGCCCCAGTTCGGTCCGGGCGGGCCGCCCGGGCCCTACGGGCAGCCGCCCCAGGCCGCGCCCAACGACCCGCCGGGTATCACGGTGGACTGCTCCTACACTCCGATGGCGATCCTGCTCGCGATCACCAAACCCAAGATCATGGTGAACGGGCAGCGAGTGCCGAACACCCGGTGGGGTGCCAACCACATTCCGGTCGGCCCGGGTCAGTACCACGTGCGGGTTACGACGCCCTGGCTGTTCGATACGGGTCCGGCCGATGTGGCGGTGCCGGTGCAGCCCGGGCAGGCGGTCCGGTACTACTACCGGACACCGGCGCTCATCTTCCTCAACGGCGCGATCGGGCCGGTTCCGCAGAAGACCCCCGGCGTGGCGGTCATGTACGTGATCTGGGCATTCATCGCCCTGATCTTCCTGCTGAACATCCTGATGATCGCCACGATGTGAACGGATGTCCGCATGCGGCGGGTCGCCTCGGCCCCGCCGCGTGCGGAGCATTCGTCCCCGCCCCGCCGCATCCGAGCCGCAGGCTCCGGCTGCCGCTCCGCCCCCGACACCAGGGCACCGGATCGCGCGGTCCCTGGGCAAGCCCGCACCTGTTGCCTACGCTCGAAGCGCAGCGCCGAACGTACGGCGGTCGGCGCCCGCGACCAACAGGAGGGCAGGCAATGACAGCTACCGGAGACCAACCGCTCGCCGGCCGGACGATGATCATGTCCGGCGGCAGCCGCGGTATCGGGCTGGAGATCGCCAAACGGGCGGCCGCCGACGGCGCGAACATCACGCTGATCGCCAAAACCGATCAGCCCCATCCCAAACTGCCGGGCACCATCCACACCGCCGCCGCGGAACTGGAGGAGGCGGGGGCGACCGTACTGCCGTTCGTCGGCGATGTGCGGATCGACGAATCGGTCGCCGAGGCGGTTCGGCTGACCACCGAGCGCTTCGGCGGTATCGATATCGTGGTCAACAACGCCTCCGCCATTGATCTGTCTCCCACCGATTCGCTGGCGATGAAGAAGTACGACCTCATGCAGGACATCAACTGCCGCGGCACTTTCCTGCTGTCCAAGCTGTGCATACCGGCGCTGCGTGACTCCGCCGGCGCCGGCCGGAACCCGCATATCCTGACGCTGTCGCCGCCGCTCAATCTGGACCCCAAATGGGCCGGGTCCTCCCTGGGCTACACCATCGCCAAGTACGGGATGTCGCTGACCACGCTGGGGCTGGCCGAGGAACTGAAATCCGACGGTGTGGGCGTCAATTCACTCTGGCCGCGCACCACGATCGCGACCGCGGCCGTACGCAATCTGCTCGGTGGTGAGGAAATGGTCCGGACCTCGCGGACCCCGGATATCTACGCCGATGCCGCCTACCTGGTACTCACCTCACCGGCCACCGAGACGACCGGCAATTTCTTCATCGACGACGAGGTGCTCGCCACCCACGGCATCACCGACCTGGACAAGTACCGGGTGACCCCGGGCGACGAGCCCCTCACCACCGACCTGTTCCTCTGACGATCACGGGCCACGCCGCGTTACGGCGTGGCCCGTGCGGACAGCGGGCGTTTTGGGTCAGTTCCGGTCGGCGTCGATTCCGTACAGCCGCTCCCAGTTCTCCCGGCTGGTGAGTTCGGCGTGTGCGTCGCGGTAGCGCCGCTGCAGGTCCGGCAGTTCCTTGTACAGCCGGCGCAGTACCCGCACCGTGCGCAGCAGCAGGGCGCGCGCGGTCGCCTTGTCGCGCTTGCGGACCCGGACCCCGGACTGCGAGGCATCGGTGACCACGACATGGTCGAACAGCGAGACATGCCACCAGTGCGCGTCCTCGCGGGTGACCCCGACCAGCCCGTGCTGGACCTTGCCGGTCCACTGCTGGATCGCGCGTTTGATCAGCACTGCCAGCAGCCGGCTGGGTTCGCCGCCGGCGCGGCGTACACGGATCTCGGAGGCGTCCACCGGCGGCGTCGCCGCGGGGTGCTTAACGGTCTCGGTGTAGTCGGCGCGACTGGTCCGGGCCCGTTTCAGCGGCTCGATACCGCCGTCTCGCAGGATCGACGGCCCCGCCAGGAAGTCCTCGATGCCCTGCAGGGTGGTGTGCGCGAGCCCGTACTGCATCGCGACCAGATATTCGGAGATGTTCCGGAGGAGCTGCCGGGTGATCGTGCCCGGGTCCAGGTCCGCGTGCATCGCGCTGACGATCAGCGAGTTGCGGGTGCTGAAGTACCGCGCCCAGTCGTCGAAGTCCTTCCAGTAGAAGTCCGCGTGCCAGACCGCCGCATTGGGCAGCGTGACCGTGACGAACCCGTGCTCACGGGCGCGGACCCCGTATTCGACATCGTCCCACTGGAAGAAGATGGGCAGCGGCAGCCCGATCTTCTTCACCACCTCGGCCGGGATGAGACAGGTCCACCAGGCGTTGTATCCGGCGTCGACCCGGCGTTCCTGGTTCTTTTTCAGCATGCTGGTGTTGCGCAGCGCCTTGGGCACCTTCTGGCCGTGCATGAGCCGATGCAGGTGCACATCCTCGGCGCCGACATTCAGGTAGTCGGGGTTGAGCAGGAACAGCATCTGCGCGCCGACCAGCGTCGGTTCCACGGTGAGGTTGGCGAAGGCCTGCAACCGCAGCACGGTCTCGGGTTCGCAGAGGATATCGTCGTCCATGAGGATGACATCGGCGTGTTCGTTGGCCGCGGACACCTCGTACAGCCCGCGGGTGAAACCGCCCGCACCGCCCAGATTGGGCTGGCGGATGTAGCGGAGTTTGTCCCCGAACATCGACCGCGTGGCCTGGTACAGCGGCCGATTCTCCACCAGATCGGTGCCCTGGTCCACCACGTACACTGCGTCGAGCGAGCCGAGGACGGTCTGGTCGGAAGCCAGTGCGGCAATGGTCTCGGCGCAGTCCTGGGCGCGGTTGAAGGTGCAGATGGCGATGGCGACCGGGCGTACGGTCTCGGGTGCGGTCGCGGTCCAGGTGAGTTCGGAGATCTCCAGGTCGGCACCGACCGCTTCGAACTCCAGCCACAGAGCCCCGCCGTCGACGAACTGGTCCAGCGGCGCGGTCAGGGTCAGCGGACCGCTGCCGGTGACCTCGGCGGTGCCGACGATCCGGCGGTGCCCGGCGATATCGGAGGCCACGATCCGCACCCTGGCGTGCTTGCCGACCTGCAGGGTCATGGTGGCCTGCACCTCGGTGACCACGGTCCAGCGCTGCCAGTAGCTGGCGGCGAAACGGCCGAAGTAGGTGTTGGTGTGCGCGGTCGAGCCCTTGTCCAGGCGCAGGCTCATCCGGTCGCGGGTGGCACGGCCCTTGACCACCGCGTACAGCTCGTCGCTGATCTTCGCCGAGGGCCCGGTGAAGATGCCCCGGGCGAGCACCAGTCTGCGCGGAGCCCGGTGGTGTTCGGCGCGCAGCGACTCCGGCGCGACCGCAGCGTGATCGTTCGTCTCGGTAACGGCCTGCATAGCCGACTGGTCCATGAAGTCCTCGAAATCCTCAATATTTTCGCGCATGAGCGAGGGCCCTGCGTGGTTACGCTCCGCTACCGCCTCCGGGCCTGACCAACTCATACTGTGCCGACTGGACAAACATGTCCCTGAATACGGTTCGCGGCGGGCCCGAGGATATCAATCAGCCACGCCGGTCGCCCGGTTGGTCGTTTCCCTATCGGGATCCCCGGTAAACACGAACTTGTCATAAGCCCAATACCGGAAGACCACGGCAACGATCTGACCGATCAATGTTCCAGAGATATTGTCCGCCAGCGGCGTGGCCAGATCCAGGACGTACCTGGAGAAACCCAGGCAGCCCAATTGCAGGCCGATCGCGATCACATTGATCGCCGCGTAGCGCACGTACTCGCGGACCGGACTGCCGGACT
Organism: Nocardia grenadensis NBRC 108939; assembly: GCF_001613445.1. Classification (GTDB taxonomy): domain Bacteria; phylum Actinomycetota; class Actinomycetes; order Mycobacteriales; family Mycobacteriaceae; genus Nocardia; species Nocardia grenadensis. The sequence goes on along the minus strand of NZ_BDCJ01000024.1, from coordinate 118,241 downwards.
GCTTGTGCGAGAACGTCCACCACTTGTTGCCGAAGTAGGTGACCACCGTGGCCACCCCGATCGCGATGATCTTGGCGGGCAGCGGCGCCGAGTACATGAGACCCTCGCCACCCCAGGCGCCCAGATTGAACACCAGCAGGTTGTAGGTCCCCGCATCGACCAGGAAGCCGATCACGCCGACGACCAGGAACGCCGCGCTCTGCCGCAGCCCGGTCCGCAGGCGCTCGGCGAGCGAGCGGGGGGCCGGCGCGTCGGCGGCGACAGCGGCCGTGGGCTCACCAGATGACACGCGCCGACGGTACCGCAGCGACCTGAGCCATCCTCTGTGGCACGGCATGAGCGGGTCAGGCCCGGAGGCGGCAGCGCAGCATCACCACGCAGGGCCCCCGCTCATGCCCGACGAAAACAGCATGAGCGGGTCAGGCCCGGAGGCGGCAGCGCAGCATCACCACGCAGGGCCCCCGCTCATGCCCGACGAAAACAGCATGAGCGGTTCAGGCCCGGAGGCGGCAGCGCAGCGCAACCACGCAGGGCCCTCGCTCATGCCCAATGTCACAGACCCGGTACTCTCCCCGTGTTCCCATATCCGTCGATTTCGAGGATTTGACCAGGTGGAATCCACCGACGAATTGCGCATTGCGGCCGTCGTCCCGTGTCACAACGAAGAGGCGTCGGTCGCCAAGGTCATCGCAGACCTGAAGGCCGCGGTGCCCGGAATTGTCGTCTACGTGTACGACAATCTCAGCACCGATGCGACCGCCGAGAAGGCCCGGGCCGCCGGCGCGATCGTGCGGGCGGAGCGGGCCAAGGGCAAAGGCAATGTGGTGCGCCGCGCTTTCGCCGATATCGAGGCCGACATCTATCTCATGATCGACGGCGACGACACCTACGAGGCGTCCGCGGCGCCGGCGATGATCGAAACACTGCTGTCGGGCCCGTACGACCATGTCCTCGGCGTCCGGAAACAGGACGAGAGCGGATCGGCCTACCGGGCGGGCCACGAAACCGGGAACAAAGTCCTCAACGGCGTGGTGGGCAAGGTTTTCGGCGAGAACGTCGAGGATATGCTCAGCGGCTTCCGGGTATTTTCCCGGCGCTTCGTGAAGAGCTTCCCCGCGGTCTCCCGGGAATTCGAGATCGAAACCGAACTCACCGTGCACTCACTGCACCTGCGGGTCCCGCAGACGGCGGTGCCGGTCGGTTTCCGGGACCGGCCGGCCGGCAGTGAGAGCAAACTGCGCACCTACCACGACGGTTTCAAGATCCTCGCCCTCATCGTCGGATTGGCTCGGCACGAGCGGCCGGTCGCCTTCTACGGCCTGCTGGGTACGGTCGGCTGGCTCATCTCGGTGGTGCTGACCGTCCCGATCATCATCGAGTACTACGACACCCACACCGTGCCCCGTTTCCCGACCCTGTTCCTGGCCTGCACCTTGCTGCTGGTCGGTTTCCTGGCCTGGACCGCCGGTCTGATCCTGGACGGTATTCGCCGGTCCCGACACGAAGCGGCACGCCTGATCTATCTCCGCTACGAGGCCCCCGGCGCGAGCGCCGCGGCCGCCATGAGCACGTCGGCCCCGGCGGCGGTAGCGCAGCGTAACCACGCAGGGTCCGCGCTCATGCCCGGACAGCACAGCGACCAGGTGGGCGGGGACATCCGTTGACCGCCGAGACCGCGGCCCGCCCTGCCGGAGACGAGCAGGCCGCGGGTCGTTCCTTCCTGGCCGGTCCCCGGCACGCCGGAGAGGTCCTGTCCCGCAGGATGGGCCCGGCGACCATCGCGTTCGCCCTGCTGGCCGGGATCTTCGGGCTCGTCTTCGCGGTGATGAGCCCGCCGTTCTGGGGTCACGACGAGATCACCCAGTTCGGGCGCGCCTACCAGGTGGCCCACGGCGGACTGAACCCCACCCGGATCGACGACGACCGTGGCGTCGCCTACGGCGGTGAGGTGCCGGCGGCGATCGAAGCGCTGATGGGCTACGCCCTGGACGATTACACCCACAATCCGGGCGAACCGTATCCCGATGTGGCCGATCCGGCCGCCTACCAGCGGCTCAGCGATACCCCGGTCACCGACGAACGCAAGATCATCTGGTTCACCAATACCGCCGCCTACTCCGCGGTCCCCTACGTGCCCAATGCGATCGGTATCGGATTCGCCGAACTGATCGACGCCGACGCCGGCACCATGCTGCGTCTCACCCGGCTGTCCGGGCTGGCCGCCTACCTGCTCGTGGTCGGCTTCGCCCTGTGGGCGTTGCGGGCACATCGCGTCCAGTGGCTGGTCTTCACCGTGGCCGTCCTGCCCATCGCCGTGTTCCAGGCCGGGACGGTCACCGCCGATACACTCACCAACGCGCTGGCCGTCCTGGTGTCGGCGCTCCTGGTGAAGGCCCTGTTCCTCGGGGACCGGCTGGGCCGGGTGGAAACCGTCGCGGTGCTGGGTACCGCGATCGCGCTGCCGCTGTGCAAACCCACCTATGTGCTGCTGGCCATGCTGGTGGTGCTGATTCCGGCCGAGCGGATGGGCCTGACCGGTTGGCGCCGGTGGCTCACCTGGGTGTGCGCGGCGATCGGTGCGGTCGGGTTCGCGGTCTGGATGAAGATCGCCGCGCCCACCGGCGAGGGCACCAGCCTGATGCGGCCCCCACACCAGTGGTACACGGTGGACACCGGCGAGCAGTTGATGGGCATCATCACCGACCCGTTCGGCTTCCTGCGGACCTTCTGGGAGAGCATTCTGCGGCGTGACCAGGAGTGGTTCCCCGAATTCTTCGGGGAACTCGGTTTCGCCTACATCAACGTGCCGGCTACCGCGATCGTGGCCTGCCTGCTGGCCTTCGCGGTGAGCGTGGGGACGGCGGAACGCCTCGACCGCCCGGATTTCCGGCGCACGCTGGTGGTGGCGCTGACCATGGCGGCCAGTGTCGCGATGATCTACGTCACCCTCTACATGTCGTTCACCCCGGTCGGCTACTACATCATCGACGGCGTCCAGGGCCGCTATTTCGTTCCGCTGGCCATTGTGTCGTTCGCGGTACTGCTGCGCTGGATGCCCTTCCGGCTCCGCGGCCCCGGCGACCGCGAACCCGGCCGCTCCGCCGCGGTGACCATCGTCGTCGCGACACTGATCGCCCTGATCGCCTCGGTGGCGAAGTACCACATCTACGTCTGGGCCTGAGGGCAATCGCGCCGGATACGCCCGGTCCGCGCTACGGCGGGGCCGGGCGTTGTCATTACACGGAGATGGTCCGCTCCCCCGCGTCGGTGTACGCCCGCTCGGTAGCGGCTTTGACCGGACGCCACCAGGATTCGTTGTCCCGGTACCAGGCGACCGTGGCCGACAGCCCCGCCCGGAAGTCCGCGTAACGCGGCTGCCAGCCGAGTTCCGTGCGGAGCGGGCCCGCGTCTATCGCGTACCGCTGGTCGTGTCCGGCGCGATCGGTGACATGGTCGAAATCGCCGGGATCCCGCCCGAATTCGGCGAGGAGTAGTTCCACCACCGTCCGGTTGTCCAGTTCACCGTCGGCCCCGATCAGGTAGGTCCGGCCGATCCGGCCCCGGTCGAGGACATCCCAGACCGCGCGATTGTGGTCCTCCACGTGGATCCAGTCACGGATCTGATGTCCGGCGCCGTAGAGCCGGGGGCGTACCCCGTCGATCAGATTGGTGATCTGGCGGGGAATGAATTTCTCCACGTGCTGGTACGGCCCGTAGTTGTTGGAGCAGTTCGACAGCGTGGCACGCAGGCCGAAGGAACGCACCCAGGCGCGCACCAACATATCGCTGGCGGCCTTTGTCGCCGAGTACGGGCTCGACGGGTTGTAGGCGGTGCGTTCGGAGAACGGGGGGTCGTCGGGGCCGAGATCCCCGTACACCTCGTCGGTGGAGACATGGTGGTACCGCACATCATGGCGGCGGACCGCCTGGAGCAGCGAATAGGTGCCGACGATATTGGTCTGCACGAACGGCCAGGGTTCGGCCAGCGAGTTGTCGTTATGTGATTCGGCGGCGAAATGGACCACCGCGTCCACCCCGCTCACCAGTTCGTCGACCAGGTCCAGGTCGGCGATATCGCCGTGGACGAAGTCGATCCGGTCGGCCACCGGGTCGAGCGAGGCCCGGTTGCCCGCGTAGGTGAGCGCGTCCAGCACGGTCACCGTCGTATCCGGCCGTTCGGCGACCGTGTGCTGGACGAAGTTGGCTCCGATGAACCCGGCTCCACCGGTCACGAGTAGGCGCACCCATTCACTCTACGTCCTGGTCACCAGGCCGGGCGGCGCTCGGTGGCACCCCGGCGCTCCCGGCCCGGCGGCCGGCCCCGTGCGCCGCGTCGCAGGGTGCTCCGAACTACACCGAGGGTCGATCAGGAACACGAGATTTTCCGAAAGAGCAAGAGTGCGACGGGCTTTCGGTACCCCCTCGGCCAGAGGCCGCTACCGGGCCATTAACCTTTTTGTCTGGATTCGACCGGGCCCCACCGGGCGGTCGCTTCCGTTCGATTGACACGTATCTGTGCCCGCACTCCCATATGAGGTGAATACATCCATGCTCGTCAGGAGTTTGACCACGATGTCGACGCTGCTCATCGCCGCGCTCGGTATCGCATCCGGCAGCGCCCACGCCACACCCACCGCTCGGCCGGCGCCGGTCGGCTTCACCGCGGAGGTTGTGGACGGGCGTTCCGTCGTCACCACCGATTCGGGGTCCATGGTGGTCGAGGACGGTACCTTCAAGATCAAAGCGGCCGATGGCACGGTGGTGGCCGGCACACCGCTGAAATTCCGGCTCGACGATTTCGAGTTCCCCATCGCGGCGGCGATCTCCGGCCACACCGCGACGCTCACCCCGCAACTCGACCCGGACCGAGCGGTGTACCGACCTGCCGCGCTGCCCCATCAGGAATCAGCGCCCTGGAAGACCCCCTACGACCGTGAGGTCGCCGCCTTCACCCGGCTCAAGGACACCATTGCCACCGGAGCCGCGGTCGGCACCGCGGTCGGCGGACTGGGCGGCGCCGCAGTCGGCTGTGTGCTCGGGGGCATCGCCGGCGCGACCGTGGCCGCGGCGACCATCGTCGGGCTCTTCGGTCCGTTCGTGCCGGCCGCGGTGATCGGCTGCCTCGGCGGAATCGTCGCGATCGGTGCCCTGGGCACGGTGGCCGGCCAGCTCTTCGTCACCGCCCCGGTGATCATCGGCGCGGTGATCCAGTACGTCACCACCGTCAACGAACCGTTCCCGCCGACCGGCTCGACTCCGGCTCGGTAACCTGCGGAAATTCTCGTCCGCCACGGTGTCCACCCGCGAAATATTCGCGGGTGGACACGGCGTTCGTCTTGTCATGAGGATCGGCGTCAATACCTTCCTGACCGATGAGGGAATCAGCGGGACCGCACTCGGGCCGGCACTCGAGGAACGCGGTTTCGAATCGCTGTTCCTCGCCGAGCATTCGCATATCCCGGCGAGCCGGGAGTCCCCCTACCCCGGCGGCGGCGACCTCCCGCGGGTCTACTACCGCACCTTCGATCCCTTCGTCGTACTCGGCGCGATCGCTGCGGTCACCGACCGGCTCGTCCTGGGAACAGGGGTCACGCTGCTCGTTCAGCGCGACGTCATCCACACCGCCAAGGAGGTCGCCACCCTCGACCACCTCTCCGGCGGCCGTGCGGTCTTCGGCGTGGGTGTCGGCTGGAACCGCGAGGAGATGGCCGACCACGGCACCGATCCGCGCACCCGCGGCGCCCTGCTGGACGAACAACTCGAGGCGATCATCCGCATCTGGACCGAGGACCTCGCCGAATACCACGGGCGATTCGTCGATTTCGACCCGATCTACGCCTGGCCGAAACCGCACCGGCAACCCCATCCGCCCGTATTCATCGGAGGTGGCGAAGCCGCGGCGCGGCGCGCGCTCCGGCACGGCGTGGGCTGGATCCCCAACGGCGTCTCCGATCCCGCCGCGGTACCGGCCCAGCTCGCGGAGTTCACCGCGAGTGGTCTGCCCGTGACGGTCACCCCGGCGCCGGCGGACCCGGCGGTACTGGACGCCTACGCCGAGGCCGGAGTGGAACGGGTGACCTTGAAGCTGGAAACGCGGCCGGAAGCGGAGTCCCTGCGCGATCTGGACGAACTCGCGAAACTGCTGGAGCGGTACCGGGACTGAACGCTCAGGCGGGCAGCCGGTCGGCGCCCCAGCTGCGGTGCACATAGCCCACCACCCGATCCAGCTCCTCCCGGTCCACCGAGGCCAGTTCGCCGGGCTCCAGCGGATCGAAATGGAAGATATAGAGACGCGAGGCGAACTGTTCGAACGGCAGCGATGCCTCACCGAACCGTTCGCCGTGCCCGGCGGTACCGACCACCACGCCGTCTCCCCAGTCCTGCCCGCTGTCATTGTTCGGGTTGTAGAAATAGACCCGCATCCGCTCCTGTGGGTCCAGCGCAACCCGCAGCACCGTGATCGCATGCCAGCCGACGAATCGGGCGGCGCTGTCGGTCACCGCGATTCCGGCCGGCTGCGGGTGGATCAGCGGCTGGTTGCCGTTGTGGAAGGGGTGGTAGCTCGCGTAGAAGTGCCGCAAGAACTCGTCGAGATCGGTCAGGTTGCCGGTCGCCACGTCGACATTGATCCGGAAGCCGCGCCCGGACCACCACCCGTGGAATTCCGGGTTGATCCAGCGGTGCGGGTCGCCCTCCCGATCCACGCAGCGGCGGCCCATCTCCGCGTAGATCCGGTCCAGATGGGGCACGACCAACAGCGATACCGGGTCAAGGTCCACCGGCAGCTCGGTGGCGACCCCGCCGGCACTGTCGCGCGAGGAGATCGGCTCGCCCTCGAAATGCATGACGACCTCGTCGTCGCGGGCGGCCCAGGCCAGTGTCTGCAGCAGATAGTCGGGGTCGTTGTAGGCCCACATGGACAGCGCTCGCGCGGACTGACAGGTCGGGTTGTCACCCTGGCCGATCCCGAGCGGCAGCCCGAGTACCGACAACATGCCCGCCAGCAACCGGGCGCGGGGAGCCGGGTCCGCTCCGAACGCCTGCGTCAGGCGCTGCCGGGCATGCGCCGACAGTTGCAGCGCCAGCTGCCGCCACAGGGCCGGGGCCACCGGGGGCTGGTACAGGATGCCGCGTTCCAGCATCAGCGCCAGCCCGTAGATACACTGCGCCGTCTCGACATGCACGGCCTCGTCGATCAGCTGCCGCACCAGTTCGTGGTAGCAGAGCAGGCATTCACGCCCGGTGCTGGACAATCCCAGTGCCTCGCCCAATAGGTACTCGCCCTTGTTCAGCAGGAAGCGCAGCAGGACGGCGTGGTACGGCGACACCAGGCCCGTATCGTGCATCGAGCGCGCGAAACCCGCTGTCTCGTACTGCAGGGCGCTGTCGTCCATGGTTTCCAGCCGGGTGCGATACACCTCGACACCGGGATCCTCACGGCAGGCGTCGGTGGTGCCGTACAGACTGCTGATCAGCCGGTCCGCGCCCAGCCCACCGGCGCCCAGATCGATATCCGGATTGCTGCGCGCCACCGCGATCTGGGTGATCATCCGTTTCACCGAGTCGACCTGGATCGGACGCTGCCGCAGGATCCGCCAGATCTCGTCGACCAGATTCTCCAGGACCTTCTCGTAGCCCACCTCCTCCACCAGGTGGCGCAGCAACTCCCGGGGCACCTGGGCCATCCGTCCCTGCTGTGTCCGCTCGGCCTCGGACGGCGGGGTGAACAGCAACGACAGGTTGATGGCGAGCACCTGCGACACATGGTGGTGGGCCTGCTCCGCGGAGATCTGCGGATGCACATACGCCCCCTTGGCGACCTCCAGCAACCGTAGATTGCTCACCGTCTCCAGGACGACGGTGTCCGGATTGGTGCTGCGCAGCGAGCCGCTGCTCAGCGACGGGATGAGGATCTGCGGGCGTGCCCAGTCGGTACCGAGGAACAGTCCGGCGGTATCCAGCCGCGCCGCGCGTGACCGCACCGCGGCGCAGCCTTCGGGCAGCAGCAGTACGCGGCGCAGCGCGCCGAATACTCGCGACAGCTTGACCTGCTTGCCGAAATCACCGGCATCCGCAAGTGCCTGGGTGGCCTCGTCCAATCGGGCCATATGCCTGTCCATGGACTCCCCGCCGCTGTTGAGTGGACTCAATCGCCGAACCTCCCCGACGAACCCGTTGCCGACAACGGATCAAATATAAAAATCGAGCTCTTCCTGCCTTTTCAGCAGGTCCCGGAGAGTGTACGGGTCCTCTCCGAAGAAGTACAGAAGACCCCAATGGTTTCCGAAAGCCGTACGCTTCATCACTTTTTCGGTCAGCGGAGCGGTGAGCTCGTGTGTATCGAAATATTCGTGATCTTCGGTCTCCTCCGGCACCGACAATCGGCTGACCACCCGGCGGCGTGGATAGACTCCGAAGGTACCCGCATGCCCCTTGGCGTCGACCACCTCCTGCGGGAAGAATTCCGTGATCTCGTCTTCCGTCGTCTTGGGGTCGAATGCGAGCACCAACCCGTGGTAGGCATTGAAACCGTACGCTCGCTCCAGCAACTCGAACACTTTGAATCCAGGCGGCCGGTAGGCGACCTCACCGAAATACATCTCGCCGTCGCTGGTCACGAAGTACTCGGGGTGGACGAACCCGAATTCGATATCGAACGTTTTGATGAGCCGCTCCACCTGGCGGGTTATCTCCGGCCTGTACTTCTCCAGTTCCGGGGTCGCCGGGACGAAAACGGAGTAGCCGAGTGTCACATATTCCGAAATATTCAGAAATCGTATCTTACCGTCATGAATCCACGCCTCGACCGCGAACTCCCACCCGTCGAGATGGGATTCCATCAGCACCGGGAATTCGTCGTCGGGGATGGTCTCGATCTCGTCGGGCGTCCGGATGACCCGGTGGCCGAGGCAACCGGCCTTGTCGAAAGCCTTGATGTGGATGGGGTCGTTGGGGTCGCCGTCGAGTTTCATCAAGGTCTGGTTGACCCGTTTCAGGAAACGGATCACGTCATCGCGCTCGTGCGCTTCCTCGAAGATCCCCACCCTGATACCGCCGAGCTGCGCGCGCCGTTTCATCAGAGCTTTGTCCCGCAGCAGCATGGCCTGACCGAAAAGCCGCGGATTGTCCATCAGTACGGAATTTATGGCTCCCGCCCATTCGACGGTTTCCTCGAAGATCGGGATGGCTACGTCGACGCCCATGTCACGTAATGTCTCGGAGATTTCCACCGAACGCTCGTTCAGCCGTTCGAAATTCCAGGGGATATATGGTATCCCGTGCTCCGCACAGTATGCCTCCGCCCATTCCGGGGCCACCACCACGTAACGCCTATCGAAACGATCTATCGCCTCGACCGCATTGAGACTCCAACCCAAAAGCGCTACATACCCCTTCTCCGGGTTTCGTTTTCTCGCGTCCACAGCCGGAACCGACAAAGCCTCTCCCCTCTCAATCCCGTTTCGCACCTATCAGATCTCGAGGGCGCAATATCACGGCCGTACACGGAAAACCGCGGCGGCACAGAATTCGGGCGGATACTCGACCGAATCCTCAACAAAATATCGAGACGGATCTGGATCGGACCCCTGTATCGCCCTCATTGTCGGTGAGTACCCAGAAAGCGCGCCACCAAACGGTGCCGAGGACGCGGTGGACCGGGCCCGCCGCGCGGTCCCGGCCCACCGCATCCGGCGGCGCGGCGAAGTACGCCGCACGCACCCGCTCGCACCCGGGCTGGCACACTGACCGAACATGCGCGGAATCATTTTGGCGGGCGGCACCGGGTCGCGTTTGCATCCGATCACGCGCGGGGTGAGCAAACAGCTGGTCCCGGTCTACGACAAACCGATGATCTACTACCCGTTGTCCACTCTCATGCTGGCCGGGATCCGGGACATCCTGGTGATCACCACACCCGAGGACGCCGCGTCCTTCCAGCGCCTACTGGGCGACGGGGCCCAGTTCGGTATCGCGATCGACTACGTCGTGCAGCCGGTCCCCGACGGTCTGGCCCGGGCGTTCGTACTGGGCGCCGACCATATCGGCCGCGATCCGGCCGCACTGGTGCTGGGCGACAACATCTTCCACGGCCCCGGCCTCGGCACCGGCCTGAGCCGGTTCGCCGCGATCGACGGCGGCGCGATCTTCGCCTACCGGGTATCCGATCCGACCGCCTACGGCGTGGTCGAATTCGCCGACGGCAAGGCTATTTCCATCGAGGAGAAACCCAAGCTGCCGCGATCCAACTATGCGGTCCCGGGACTGTATTTCTACGACAACGACGTGGTGGAGATCGCGCGCGGGCTGCGCCCCTCCGCCCGCGGCGAATACGAGATCAGCGATATCAACCGGGCTTATCTGGAGGCGGGCAAGCTCAGTGTCGATGTGCTGGCCCGCGGTACCGCCTGGCTGGACACCGGCACCTTCGACTCACTGCTGGACGCGGCCAACTATGTCCGCACCATCGAGGAGCGGCAGGGTCTGAAGATCGGAGTGCCCGAGGAGGTCGCGTGGCGAATGGGCTATATCGACGACGAGCAGCTGTGCCTGCTCGCCGACCCGCTCACCCGCTCCGGCTATGGTAGATACCTGCTCGATCTGCTCGAGCGCGGACGAAGTTGGTGAGTGGGTAGATGCGGATCAGTGAGATGTCGGTCCCCGGCGCCTGGGTTTTCACGCCGAAGATCCACGGCGACGACCGGGGCGCCTTCGCCGAGACCTTCCGGGCCTCGGAGTTCGAGAAGGCCACCGGCCGGTCCTTCGATCTGCTCCAGGTCAACACCTCGGTTTCGGCCGCCGGCGTCCTGCGCGGCATCCACTACACCGATGATCCGCCGGGTCAGGCCAAATACGTGACCTGTGGCCGCGGCGCCTTCCTCGACGTCGTGGTGGATCTGCGGCCGGGCTCCCCCACCTTCGGCCGCTGGGACAGCGTGGTGCTCGACGATGTGGACCGCCGGTCGGTGTTCCTGTCCGAGGGGCTCGGACATGCGGTGCTGTCACTGCAGGACGATTCGGTCCTCACCTATCTGTGCTCGCTCGAGTACAGACCCGAGCACGACCATGATCTGGACGCCTTCGATCCGGACCTGGCCATCGACTGGCCGGAGACCGGCCGGGACGGGCAACGGCTCACCTTTCTACGCTCCCCGAAGGATGCCGCGGCGCCCCGGTTGCGAAACCGCTGAAATACCGGCCGGGCGACCCGACCCTTCTATCCGGGAAGCGGCCGAGTTATTCGGCCGCCCGGCGGCAGTGATTTGCCCTACCGCGAGAATTCGACGCTATTACGCGAGTCGCGGTGTTATTTGCGCGACCCACGGCGGAAACGCCAGAACTGCACCGCCCGCACATCTTCGGAGAGCTGGTTCACCGGTTCGGCCACCTCGGACAGCACCTGGAACAGGTCGTCGCGAGATCGCCGATGTGTTCCATCCGGGTCGTCGGCCGGGAGGCGTTCACCAGGAACTCCAGGAAGAGCCGGACCGCGGCGGCGATCGTCACCGCGAAAGGCAGCGCCAGCAGGGCCGCGAGTACCCCGAGCAGCGCCGAGACCCGCTAAGCCGGCACGGTCAACGCCACTGGCACAGTCACCGCGAAGACCAGTCCGAGCAGGTAGACCAGCAGTAGGTGGCGGGCCGGCGGAACTGCACATCCAGCAGTCCGCGGACGGCGTCGGCGCCCCCGTGCCGGACCGTCCGAGCGCCGGCCTCGAGCAGGGCTTCGTCCTCGGCCGCGGCCGCGTCGGCGAAGCGTTGCGCGGCTTCGGCGCGCCAACTGAGCTTCCGCCGGATTCGCCGACCAGACGAATCCGCAGTATCGTCCTCCTCCGGCGGTCTCACTCCCGCGCCGGCCGGGAGAGGAACCGCCGCCTCAGGTGCTCCGGCCGCCGCCGGACCGGTTCTCGGGGATTCGTCCGCTGCCTCGCTGGCCATAACGGAATACTTCCCGGATTGCGCGCGCGAAGCCAACCAACATCCCGACGATCGTCCTGTACCAGTGAATGTCGACTGCTGCCACAAATGAGAGGAAGCCGACAGTCGAAAAAAAATCGCTGGAACGGCGTAACGCCCCGGGCACCCGGCACCGATACGACCCATGAAAGCCGGAGCTTATCTATACCGGGGAATGGAGATGACAGTGCGTACGACGTTTCCGACTTCCGTCTCGGCGGCCGCCAAGTCCGCTGCCGCGCGGGATTACGCCCAGCGTGGCTGGACGGTCGCCGAAACGACCAACGGCCTGTGCCTGATCACCGACGCAGACCTTTCCGCCGTCGAGGTCACCGGGGAGTTGGCCGCGTCGGTCCGCCGGTATCTGCGAGCGAACAACATGACCGGTCCGGTGATCGAGATTCCGGGCGCCGAGCGCCGGGAGATCCATCTGGTCACCGGGATGCGCAAGGCCGGACGCGCCGTCGCGGCGCTGCGGGCCGCCGGTGCGGTCGTGCACACCGACGGCGACGGCATCCCGCTGCCGCCCACCCACCTCTCGGCCGGTTCGGCCAGCTGGAGCGTGGACCCGGAGGAAGCCCGCTGGATCCCGCCGGTGGTCGCGATCGGCGCCGCCGTCCGTTCCGTGCGTGCCCGCCGGCCGCAGCGCCTGGCCAGCGTCGCCTGCGCCTGAGGCGCCGGCCGCGACCACCGCGGCCTCGGGTAGTACCCGACGACAAAACAATAGAAACCCATAGCGATGAGCCCCGGAAGTCCGCGACGACCGGGGCTCATCACTGTGCGCGGGGAACTAGCGGATACGGAAGATGACCAGGCGCTGGACGACGAAGTTGATCACCGTGGCCGTACCCTGCGCGATCACATAGGCCAGCGGAACACGCCACCACAGCCCCTCGTCGAAGGCATGGTAAAAGACCCAGTTGATACCCACCTGGACGCAGAAGGTCAGCGCGTAGAGGATCACCACCGCGGTGAAACGGGCCCGGCTCGGGGCCGCGTTGAAGGTCCACCGGCGGTTGATCAGATAAGCGGTCGTGGTGCCGGCGATGAAACCGATCGCCTTGGCCGGATTCACCGGCAGCCCCACCACCTCGAGCAGCAGCACGTAGAGCCCGAAATCGACCACGGCCGACAATGCCCCGGTGACCGCGAACCGCACCAACTGGGTCACCAGACCGATCTGCGCACCCCCGGATCCGGCATCGTCCGGCTCGCGCACGGCGACAGCCGGATCCTCGGCCGCGACGGGAACATCCCCGGTACCGCCCGGCGTCACCCGGGGGCTCCGGCTCACTGCGTTGCTTTCAGGGCCCACCGACGGAAATGTACTTGTCCGGAGCCGCCCGTGGGCCCGCGGGTGCAGTTGGCCGTCCATAGATCGGCGACCATTGAGCACCTACAGAGTCGTGAACCTACCCAGGTCGACCATGTCCCAGGTCCCCGTGCCGCTCTATCCACTCCGCACAGCCGGCACCCGAGGTCGGGGCCCGCCCCGGTTCTGGAGCGTGTGCGAGTACGGTCGACCGCCCATGGGACGGCGACCATCGAGCACTTACAGTGCCGTGAACCTACCCATGCCGGTCGAGGCGCACATCGGCGCACACCTCTTTATCTACTTCGGATCGTCAGCGTCCGTGGTCGGGGCCCGACCCCGGTTCTGGAGCGACAGAGCGAAGCAGCGTAGCGACTGAGCGTGTGCAGTCGACAGTCCACAGAGCGGCGATCATTGAGCACTTACAGAGTCGTCAACCTCCCCAGGCCGGCCCAGGCGCACGACAGCACCCACCTTCCGCCTACTCCGGATGGTCTGCGTTCATGGTCGGGGCCCGCCCCCGATTCTGGACTGACGGAGCGAAGGAGCGCAGCGACTGAGCGGAGGAGGGAAGAAGCGGGGTCACAGGGCCCGACCCCCGCCGGCGCCGAAGGCGCCGCAAATGAATACAGCCTGTAGCCTCTAAGCCGATGTCCACGAAAGCTCCGACCTCGACTCAGGCGTCCGGTACCGAGACCCCGCCGGCCGGCGATCCAGTTAGCGCCGGTACGGGGTTCACGCTACCCACGCGAACCCGGACGCTCACCGGGTGGGCCCGTACGGCGGCCACCACCGCCGAAGTGCTCTCGACGAGCGACCCCGAACTCATCGCCCGCGCGGTCGCCGCTGTCGCCGAGGACAACGACGGCAAATCAGAGCACCTACGGCGCGGTGTGATCGCCCGCGGGCTCGGCCGCTCCTACGGCGACAATGCGCAGAACGCGGGTGGGCTGGTCATCGATATGACCGCGCTCAACCGGATCCACCGGATCGACCAGGACACCCGGCTGGTGGATGTCGACGGGGGTGTCACGCTCGACCAGCTGATGAAGGCCGCGCTGCCGTTCGGCCTGTGGGTCCCGGTTCTGCCGGGCACTCGGCAGGTCACCGTCGGCGGCGCCATCGGCTCCGATATCCACGGTAAGAACCATCACAGCGCGGGCAGCTTCGGCAACCATGTCCGGTCCATCCAGTTGCTCACCGCGGATGGCGAAGTACAGACCATCGGCCCCAAGAAGAACGCCAAGTTGTTCTGGGCCACCATCGGCGGCTGCGGCCTGACCGGCATCATCCTGCGCGCCACCATCGAGATGACGCCGACCGAGACCGCGTACTTTATCGCCGACGGCGATGTGACCTCCGGCCTCGACGAGACCATCGCGTTCCACAGCGACGGGTCCGAGGACAACTACGAGTACAGCTCGGCGTGGTTCGACGCGCTCAGCCCGATGCCCAAACTGGGCCGGGCGGTGATCTCGCGGGGTTCGCTGGCCAAGCTGGATCAGCTGCCGAAGAAGCTGCGCAAGAACCCGCTGGGTTTCACCGGGAAAACATTCCTGACGTTCCCCGATGTGTTCCCCAACGGTCTGCTCAACAACAAGACGTTCACCCTCGCCACCGAGGTCTGGTATCGCAAGGGCGCCACCTACCGGCAGAAGCCGCAGAATCTGACGGCGTTCTATCACCCCCTCGATATGCTCGGCGAATGGAACCGGGCCTACGGGTCGCGGGGCTTCCTGCAGTACCAGTTCGTGGTGCCGCCGGAGGCGGTGGAGGAGTTCAAGCAGATCCTCATCGACATCCAGGCGAGCGGGCACTATTCGTTCCTGAACGTGTTCAAGTACTTCGGCGAGGGCAACCAGGCGCCGCTGAGCTTCCCCATGCCGGGCTGGAACGTCTGCCTGGACTTCCCGATCGCGCCCGGTCTCAACGATTTCGTCACCGAACTGGACCGGCGGGTACTGGAATTCGGTGGACGGCTCTACACCGGTAAGGACTCGCGTACGACCGCCGAGACCTTCCATCAGATGTATCCCCGGATCGACGAGTGGATCAAGGTCCGCCGCAGCGTCGACCCCACAGGCGTTTTCATGTCCGATATGGCGAGAAGGCTGGAGCTTCAGTGATCAACGCGGTAGGCAATCCGCAGTCCATTCTGCTGTTCGGCGGGACCTCGGAAATCGGCCTCGCGATCGTCGCGGAGTACCTGAAGAAGGGTCCGGCCCGGGTGATCCTGGCCACCCTGCCGGGCGATCCGCTGCGTGATACCGCGGTGGCGCAGACCAAGGCCGCGGGCGCGAGCCAGGTCGATGTGATCGATTTCGACGCGCTCGACACCGATAGCCACCCGAAGGTCGTCGACCAGGCCTTCGCCGACGGGGACGTCGATGTCGCGATCGTCGCGTTCGGACTGCTCGGCAATGCCGAGGAATTGTGGCAGGACCAGCGCAAAGCGGTGCAGATCACGCAGATCAACTACACCGCCGCGGTCTCGGTCGGCGTGCTGACCAGCGAGAAGATGAAGGCGCAGGGCTTCGGCCGGATCATCGCCATGTCCTCGGCGGCCGGCGAGCGGGTGCGCCGCTCCAACTTCGTCTACGGCTCCACCAAGGCCGGCTTGGACGGTTTCTATCTGGGCCTCGGCGAGGCGCTGCGCCCGCACGGGCCCCGGGTGCTGGTAATCCGGCCGGGTCAGGTGCGCACCACCACCACGATCGAGCACTGGAAGGCCACGGGCGCCAAAGAGGCGCCGTTCACGGTCGACAAGGAAGAGGTCGCCGCGTTGGCGGTGGACGCCTCGGAGAAGGGCAAGGAGCTCATCTGGGCGCCGGGCGCGTTCCGGTACGTGATGATGATCCTGCGTCATATCCCGCGGCCGATCTTCCGCAGGCTCCCCGTCTAGTTCCGCTCCGCCGGCTCTGCCAGCACCAGCGGGCAGGGCCGGTGAGCCTGCTCACCCCCGCACAATGCTCGAGGGCCGTCGCGCACCGATTCGATCCGGTGTTCGACGGCCCTCGTCGTATTCGGGTACTTCCGGCGGGCCACCGCGTACAGCGGCCGCAGCCACTGTCACACGCGTGTCATTCGCTGGCCCAGCTCGCGGCGCAGCACCTCCTGGGACGGCAGGCGCCCGAGGACGCGCAGTACCGACGGTCGTAGTTCCCTTTGCTCCTCATCGGTGAGCAAGCCGACGAGATCGCGCAATTCCATATCATCGAAGGCCGAAGTCATGTGAACCAGCCTACGGGCCGTGCTGCGGTTCGTCACCCGTTCGACAATTCCCTCACATGGAGATAAACCGATATGTGAGCCATAACACTTGATAGACGAGTCTCGATGTAGCGCAACCTCGTTCAACTCACTTTGATCGGATCGTCGGTGCTCATACCGCTTCGATCCGCCTCGGTGACGGTCGTTTCGGCCGGTACCGCGTCGCGACGATACGGAGCGAAACGCTCCAGCGAACCCCAGTCCCGGCCCCAGTCGTCGGACAGATAGGTCGCCACTGTATCGGCTTGCAGCAGTAGCTCGGTCCAGCCGAGCGGACCGCCGCCGATACGGTCCTGCCACGCGTTGGAGGCATCGGAACCGACGCGGTCGGGCAGGATCCGCCAGCGCGGCACCTCCGCGACGCCGTGGCTGTGGTCGAACGGCCGCTGGCAGCCGAAGGCCAGTCCGACATGCCAGTCCAGCAGCACCGGGTCGGTGTGTCCCACAACGGAATCCAGCGTGGCCAGCCGCGGCAACCGCGGCGGCGTGACGGCCAGCCACTGCCGTGCCGTGATGTCGTTGTCGACGGCCACCAGACGGACCGCGTTCACCTCCCGGGGCAACCGGTCCAGGGGTACGCGCAGATTACGCCAGGACGGATTGGGGCCGATATCCAGCGGTGTCACCGACCCGAGCACCGTCATGGTGCCGTCGGCGCCGCGCGTCCCGTACTCCACCGTGAGGTCCTGGCCGTAGGTGAGCACGCCGTCGGAATCCACCGATTTGATCCGGCCCGCGGCGGTCAGGGCGAGCACCCGGTAGGCCGGGTCGGTCCGCATCTCGTCGGTGAGATCCAGGCGATACCAGCCGGTGGTGAGCTTCGCCTGCTGCTGGTCGCCGCTCCGGTAGCTGCCGAGCACCGGGGTGCGGGCCGGGTCGAGGCCGAACGGTAGCGCCACCGTGGAACCGTTGATACCGGCCTGCACGGACGTGCCGCCACCGGTCCCGGCACCGGTGGTGTCGGTGGTCTTGTTCTCGGTGTCGGATTCGACGGAATTCGCACCGCCGGAAGTGGTTTCCTCGGCATCGGCGGTCAGATCCTCGGCCACGCCGTCCGGGGTGAATCCGACAGTCCGCGTCTCGGGATCGTTGGAGATCAGGCCATCGGCGGGGTTGCCCTCGTACGGGAGCAGCAGGGAATCGGCGGTATTCGTCTCCACCAGCACATCGTCTGCCAGCCCGCACGGATCGCCGGCCAGCGCACGGGTATTCGATTTGGCGACGGAGTAGGCCGGGTACTGTCCGACGGCCGCCTTGGCCAGCGAAGCGACCTCGAAGAGCACCAGCAATGCCGCCGCCACCGTGAGCGGCGCTGTGTAATACTGCGCCGCCTTCGGCGTCGCGGTTCCGGAGCCCCCTCGGTGCCCCGAACCACGGAGGTACGGCATCCGGTAGTGCATCCACAACGCGGTGAGCAGGGCGAGCACGCTGAGTCCCAGGAACAGGGTGGACAGGCCCTTACCGGCGAGCAGCGGCGCCTTGTCCCACCACGGCACACCGTAACTGGACACGTACCACCAACCGTTGGAGCCGGTGAACGTGATCGCCAGCAGGAACAGCACGGCGGCCGCGAACAGGGCGCGATTGCGCGGTGCCCGGATACCGTTGCTGCCCACCGCGACCGCGGCCAGCGCGGCCAGTGAACCCGCCAGACCCGCGTAGACACCGAAGTGATGGGTCCATTTGGTGGGTGTGAACATCATCAGCAGCAGCGAGGCGAAGACAATGCCCAGGATCCGCACCGACGGACCGCGCGAAGTCCCGGGGATCCGGCCCTTGCGCAGCACCTGCAGTACGCACACCAGCAGGCAGAGCAGCATGAGCAGGACCCCGAACCGCCGCGAGAGCGAACCGTCCGGGGAGAGCATGAGCAACGAATCCCAGCGGGTGCGTTCGTCGAACCAGGCCACATTCGGCCCGACCGCGGTACGGACGCGAGTGGCCTCCAGCACCGTGGTCAGGGTCTGGTCGGCGAAGATCACCACCAACACCAGGGTTCCGGCGGCCAGGCCCGGCAGGACGAGGCTCGCATAGCGCCACAGCGACTCCGCCCGGAAAGCGCCGCCACGGGCGCGGGCGATGATGATCTGGAGCACCGGGCGGGAGCCGGCGATCAATGCGGCGATGCAGATGAGTCCGGTGGGTCCGGCGGCCAGGGAGAAGGCCGCGATGAGCACCGCGATCGCGGCGGGCAGCAGCCGGGCAGTGGCGATCGCGCGTTCGATCGAACACCAGGTGAGCAGCGCACCGGCCGCGATCAGCGGTTCCGGGCGCAGACCGTTGTCGTAGGGCAGCCAGAACGCCAGGAACACCAGGCCCGCGGTCCACAGGGCGATCTGATTGCCCCGTACCCGCGCACCCAGCCGGGGCAGTACCTCCCGGCTGATCACCAGCCAGCACACGATCCCGGCCAGGAGCGTGGGCAGCCGCATCCACGGGCTCGACTCCGAGATCCGCGTCATCCACGCCAGCACCTCGTAGGACCAGCCGAAGGGCGCTTCCGGCACCCCGAACCAGCGGTAGTAGTTCGCCAGATAGCCGGCTTTGTCCGAGACACGGGCCATGGTCAGGATGTAGCCGTCGTCGGAGGTGTTGGCCCCGATGATGTGCCAGCCGGCGAGTACACCGAGCACCGCGCCGTCGGCGAGCCGGAAGCGCCACCAGTGCGCGGGCAGGAAGCGGCGGGCCCGGCGGCCGTCGGTGGTGTCGAGCAGATGCAGCGCGAACAGGGCGAGCACCGTGAACACCACCGCGCCGACGATCGCGGCCAGCTTGAGCGGCGTCGGGGACGAAGTGAAACGCGAGTCGATATCGGCGTGCAACCGGATACCGTCGAGCTGCTCCCGGGGCAGGTCGGTGAACACCCCGACCAGTTGCGGACGGATATCCCGGTCCACCTCCGCGCGGAACGGTGTTCCGTCGGCCCGGGCGGTACCGGTCAGTTCCGCGGTGGTCGCGGCGGCCGCCGAGGTGAGCGTCAGGGCCTGGCAGCCGCCCAGTTCGGCACGCTCGGCCGACAACAGCGGCACATCACGCAGCACCACCGACAGGGTGTCGCCGGTCACCGTGACCCGGAGCCCGCGCGCCGACGACTGGCCCGAACCGTCCGGCACCGTTTCCACCACCGTGCCCTCGGCGGTGTTCAGCACCGGGCACGGCACGGTGAGATCCAGCCGCAGCGGCTGATAGCTCACCAGCGGGGCCTCGACACTCGCCGCGCCGGCCTGCGGCCAGTCCAGCGCGGTCCGGTCTTGGCGCACCGGCAGCAGCGGCGCCGCGACGGCCAGCACGAACCCGATTAGCCCGGATACGAGAGCCAGCAGGCGGATACGGTTCAACGCTCGAGGAGATCGGTCCGGTCGCACGGGGCTCGACTCTAATAGGCGCTGCTGAGCGGAGCTCACCCGCAGACCGGGAGCGGCCGGCTCGGCGGCGCGAGTGCGGCCGGCCGGACACCGCGGGAACCGGGCGGCCGGCGGCTGGCGATACCGCTCAGCGGTTCACGACGATCAGGGTGAACGGGCCGATATCGGTCACAGTGAAACGCGGGTCGTCGAACAATTTCGCGGGGAACGCGACGGTGTAGCGACGGACGTTCGGGTCGTTCGGGTACACATCGGCGGCCAGTCGCAGGGTGTACTCGTCACCACTGCGACGGAACAGGAACGCGTCGGGCGCGCGCCACGGCGCCGTGGACAGCGCGTCGAGAAGTTCGTCCGGTGTGTCCTTTTCGCTCCACTGCTCGATCGCCGCGGACCGATCCGCGTAATCGGCCAGCGGGTTGGCGTAGTGCGAGGTCATGCCCTGGAAGCCGAAGTACGGGTAGTAGGCGAGGAAGGTGGTGTCGCCGGTGAGCAACACTGTTTCCGACGGTTCGCGGCCGGTCTGGGCCCGCAACGCGTCGTCGATGTTG
This sequence comes from Nocardia grenadensis NBRC 108939, assembly GCF_001613445.1. Classification (GTDB taxonomy): domain Bacteria; phylum Actinomycetota; class Actinomycetes; order Mycobacteriales; family Mycobacteriaceae; genus Nocardia; species Nocardia grenadensis. Next base: position 97,792 of record NZ_BDCJ01000024.1, on the reverse strand, counting down.
TGGTAGTGCCGGACCGCCGACGGATCGCGCTGGTCGGCCCGCCGGCCGTCCCCGTCGGTATCGGTGTAGGCGGTGGTGATCTCGGGTGCCAGGACATGGGGGATGTCCTGGCAGTAGGCGAGCGCGCCCACCGTCGCCAGCGCTATGGCCACCCAGCGGAACCGCGTCGGTTCGTTGAGCGCCTGGTATACCGCCCGCGCCCCCTCCACGAAACCGAACCCGCCCGCGGCCGCCAGCAGGACCAGCAGCACCGGTTCCAGCCGGAACGACAGCAACGTGGATCCCGCCGCGGTGGCCAGCATCGACAGCAGCGACCACAGGTACACCGCGACCACGCCGAGGCCGAGCGACTGGGCACGGCGGGAGGAGCTCGCGCGCATCACCAGCCAGATGGTTCCGATCAGGCACAGCGCGCCGAGCAGCGAGAAATGCGCCATGGGAAACGGTAGTTCGGATCCGGCCTCGGGCAGGTAGTGGAACGCGCCCCCGGACTGCAGTTTCGGCCGATCCAGCATCCGGACCAGGAACGGCAGGAACACCGGCAGCGCGATCAGGGCGGCGATCACGCCCATCACGATCAGTCGCAGCAGCGGTGCGCCGATAGCCCGGCCGGCGCTACCGACCGGCGCGTGCGACTCCTCGGTGTGTGCCGCCACCCGGCGCGGTGTCCGGGCCGCGTAGCGCAACCGCAGGCCCAGTCCGGCCGCGACCACCGCCATGAGCACGACGGTGAACACCGCGAAGGCGAAGTACAGGGTGTAGCAGGCGGCGGCGAGCCCCAGGAACAGCCCGGTGCCCAGCACCGCGCCCCAGCCACCCGCGGTACGCGTTTCCGCCGCGTCCGCGGTCGGGCCGGCGATCTCGGCGGGGCGGTACAGCGCGCCCCACGCCATCACCAGCACCGGCGGCAACAGAATCGCGATCACCGCGCCATAGGCCTCCGGCGCGGCATAGGTGACGGCCACGGCCGTCACCGCGCTGGTGACCCCCACCGCCCAATCCGCGCGGATCAGCTGGGTCCACAGCACCAGCGATACCATCGCGGCCACCGCGATCGACCCGATCGCATACGGTTTGAACACTTCCCAGCCGTCCATCCCGAGCACATTCGCCACCCGGCCGCCGACCCAGAACCAGCCGGCCGGATAGAACGGCGGCAGATCGGCGTAGGTCATATCGCGCAACGCGGCGCTGTCGGTGAGCCGGGTCAGGTATTCGGTCCGGAACTCCTGGTCCACCGAGATACCGAACAGGTACAGCTTGGTGGCCGCCAGCGGCATCCCGAGAGTGACGGTGACGAACGCCGAGATACCGGTCCAGGACAGCAGTTTCGCGAGCCATCGCGCACGCCGCAGTCGCAGTAGGGCGATGGACCCCGCGATGAGCGCCGCGGCCCCCACCTGACCGACAGTGGTCAGTGCCCGCACGACATTGGAGGAGTTGAACGCGGGCCACTGCACCAGGGAGAACGCGACCAGCCCGACGGCGACCACCACCACCGCGACCACCGTCGCGAGCACCGCTTCGCCGACTCCGGCCCCGACCTGACGCACCAACCGCGCGCCGCGACTCGTAGTCATCGGCGTACTTACCTCCGGCTCCCGATCCACCTACTGGGCGTCGGTCAGCCTAGTGCAGGGGTCACCACCGGCCCGCGTACACACTGACCGCCGACATCGACGGCGTCTGCGAACGGACCGTCAGGAGTCGGAATCGATTGGCCCTTCGTGCACATTGATCTGCTGGAGCTCGACCGACAGCCTGGTCGCGGTGACAAAGTCCGAATCATCGTGCACGACCATCAGACCGTGATGCGCCGCGGTAGCACACACTTGCAGGTCCACTGCCGAGAAGCATTGGTGACTTCCTCGCTCGGCCGCGAAATACTGGACTTTCCCAATCCACTGGCCGGCCCCCTTCGGGACTGTGGCATCTCGGTACAGGGTGTCGAACATACGGCAGAAGTCCGAATATTCCTTCAGATTTCGCGCCGAGGTCAAGAATTCGCTGCGTTGCGGGTAGCAAGAACGAAACTCGCCGTTGGCAAGAGTTTCCCGCCACCGGTCCAGGACCGTGCGGTCCCGAAGGATGCGCCACAACGCCGAGGAGTCGACAAGGTAGCCGGTCACTGGCGAAATGCCCTCTTCTCTGCCGCATGGGCGGCTTCAGCTCCTTCGATATCCCAGTCCTGCGCTAGTTCGAAGTAGTAGTCAACAGCGGCCGCGCGACTCATGCGTTGGTTGTACTGCCGCAATGCCTCGGCGACCGCCGCTGTCTTGGTCTTGTGACCACCCAGTTTCTTGGCGGTCTCCAGTTCCTCGTCGTCGATCTCGATGTGGGTTAGCGACATGAGAACCTCCTGTACAAAATGAGACGACCGGACACCAGAAATTGTACATTCGGTGCCCGGTCGCCGCAGTCGTCAGGAGATCAGAAAACCCGCAGCCTGCCCGGATCCCACAACCCGTTGCGGGTCTCGGTCCCCGTCGCCAGTTCCGCCGGTACCGCGTCGTAGTACTGGTCGTAGCGTTCCAGCGTGCCCCAGTCCCGGCCCCAGTCGTTCTTCAGGTAGGTGGGGATCGTGGTCGACTTGGCCAGCATCTGAGAGAACCCGAGCGGACCGCCGAACTCCTGGGCCTGCCAGGTGTTGGTGGAGCTCACCGCGAGCGGGCGGTCCGGCAGGATGCGGAACTTCGGTACCTCGGCGACCCCGTTCACGTGTCGGAACGGGCGCTGGCAGGGGAACTGCAGGCCGACTGCCCAGTCGAGCAGAATCGGCTGCTCCGAACGCAGGTAGTCGTTTGCGGATTCCAGTTTCGGCAACCGCGGCGGGGTGAACGCCAGCCACTGGTCGCCGATCAGGATCGGATCGCCTGCGACGACCCGGACGGCGTCGGCCTCGGGGGCGATCTCGTCCAGCGGCACCCGCAGGTTGCGCCAGGACGGGAAGGGACCGATATCGCGAGGCAGGTAGGTGCCGAGCTGTGTTACCGAACCGTCCGGCTGCCGTTTGCCGTAATCGACGGTCAGCGACTGGCCGTACTGCATGGCACCGGTGTCGTCGTAGGACAGGATGCGGCCGGCCGCGGTAATGACCACCAGCGGATGGTCGGGCGAGCGTTCCGGCAGTTCGTACCAGCTCGACGAGACGAACGCGGGCTGCTGTACACCCTCCTGGTAGCTGCCCAGGACGGGCGTGGTGGCCGGGTCCAGGCCGAAGGGCAGGGCCACGGTGCTGCCGTTCACACCCTGCGCGCCCTGTCCGCCGCCGGTACCGGCGTTCTGGCCCTCGGCGAACGCCGCGCCCACCGACTGATTGGAGGTGTTGCCGGTACCCGGTTTCACCTCGACCGCGTCGGCGGACAGATCGTCGGGGACGCCGTTGGGCGAGAAGCCGACCGGATCGACGCCGGCCAGCGGATCGTTCGGGTTGGTGGGCGGATTCGCCGGGTCGATGATCGGGTTCAGCCGGCCGGCGTTCGCGTTCGATTCGACCAGCACATCGTTGGCCAGACCGCAGCTCTGCCCGGTCAGCGCATCGATATTGCCGCGGGCCAGCGAATACCCCGGATACTGCGAGTAGGCGCCCTTGGCCAGGGAGAGCACCTCGAACAGCACCATGGCCGCGGCCACCAGCGTGAGCGGGATCGCCGCGAACTTACGGACGCGGCGGCCCCGGGCGGTGCGCGTGGAGTTCGGGGGTTTGGCGTACCCCTCACGCAGGGTGTGCCAGCCGACCAACAGCAGGGCCGCGGCGAACAGCACCAGCATCACGGTGTTGGAGGAGATACCGCCCAGCACCACCCGCTTGTCGAACCAGGGCACCCCGTAACTGGACACATACCAGTAGCCGTTGATACCGGAGAACGCCAGCGCCAGCGTGAACAGCAACCCGGCCAAGAAGATCGCCCGGTTCTTGCGCGCCCGCAGCGCCGAGGCCGATACCGCGACGGCGGTCACCGCGGCCAGCGAACCCGCGATTCCGGCGTAGGCGCCGAAGTGGTGGGTCCACTTGGTCGGGTTGAACATCATGAAGAAGATCGTGCCGAACACCACGCCCATCAACCGCCAGGTCGGCCCGGCGGCGATACCCGGCACCCGCCGCCGGCGCAGCAGCACCAGCATGGTGGTGAACAAGCACAGCAGCATCACCAGGAAGGCGAAGCGGCGCGACAGCGACCCGTCGACGGTCTCGACAAACAGGTAGTAGTACCGCAGGTAGTCCTCGTACCAGGCCAGGTTGGGCCCGGCCAGCTGCCGGATCTGGTTCGCCTCCTGGATACCGGCGAAGGTCTGGTCGCCGTAGACCACGGTGAGTACCAGGAATCCGGCGGCGGCCAACGGCGCGAGCAGCGCGACCGTACCGTGCTCCCGGTGCCGGCGCACGATGATGCGGGTGATGGGCCGGATACCGGCCAGCAGCGCGGCCACACACATGAGGCCGGTCGGCGCGGCGGCGAGGGTGAACGCCGCGACCACCACCGCCACCGCGGCCGGCAGCAATCGCCCGGTCGCGATGGCGCGTTCGATGGAAACCCAGGTGAGCAGTGCGCCGAGCGCGACGATGGGCTCCGACCGCAGACCGTTGTCGTAGGGCAGCCAGAACGCCAGGAAGACCAGGCCGCCGGTCCACAGCGGGACGCTGCCGAACCAGGCGCGTCCCCGCGCACCGCGCAGGCCGTTGCCCAGCCGCGGCACCACCTCGCGACTGATCACCATCCAGCACAGGATCCCGCATGCCAGCGCGGGCAGCCGGACCCACGGACTGGCCGTGGAGACCTGGGCGAACAGCTGGATCACGTAGTAGTACCAGCCGAACGGTGCCTCGGGCACGCCGTACCAGCGGAAGTAATTGGCCATATAGCCCGCGTCCGGCGCCACCCGGACCATGCTCAGGATGTAGCCGTCGTCGGAGGTGTTGGCGCCCAGGAAATGCCAGAGCAGCAGCGTGCCGACGACCCCGCCGTCGGCCAGGGTGGGCTTCAGCCAGTGCGCCGGCAGGAAACGCCGGTGGCCGCGCCCGTCACTGGTGTCCAGTCGCGCCAGCGCCACCAGCGACAGCACCGTGCACAGCACCGCGGCCACGATCGCGGCGAGTTTGATCCAGGTGGGGCTGGAGCTGAACCGGGTGTCGATCGTGGACTCCAGGCTCAGCCCGGCCGGGATACCGCCGGTCATATCGGTGAACACACCGACCATCTGCGGACGCAGATCACCGACCAGCCGGCCCGCGTTGGGTTCGCCGGCTTCGGTGGTGAGCCCGACGAAGGCCGCGCTGGTGGCTTCGATATCGGAATGGATGGTGATGGCCGAACAGTTCGCCATCTCCGCCCGGTCGGCGGTCGCCACGACCGCATTACGGTCCACCACATCCACCGAGGTTTCCGAAACTCGGACGAACAGCGCCTCGAGCGCCGCGCGGTCGCCCTGCGGAGGTGCGGTGGCCAGCAGCATGCCGCCCTGCGGGGGCAGCTGATTCACCGCCGCGCACGGGATGGTCGCGGCGAGATCGATTGGCACCTGCGACATGAGCGGTGCCTGCACATTGGCCAGGCTGTCGTGTTGCGGCCAGCTCAGCGTCGCCGTGGTCTGGGTGACGGGTAGGAAGGGTGTGGCGACCGCGAACAGCGCCCCCAGCACACCGGTGACGATCGCGACGAGACGCGCGATCCGGAAATCCTTCGGCGCGACCTTCGGCTCCGGCTCCGGTGGCGTCTTCGTCAGTACTGCGGTGGCGACTTCTGGCACGCTGGCATGCTACTTGGGCGCGGCGCGCGGGGCCCGGTGGTGCCCCCGGCGCGTACCCGATCCGAGCGCGAACACACCCGACAACCGGCGCATACAAACCACCCGAATGGGGTAAAGACGGGCGGCTGGCACAATCTGCCGGGAAACACCCCCTTAAGCGCGGGGTCCAGCGGCGGTAATGGAAAGGTAGGGGCATGACCAAGGTGAATCTCGAGACGAACTACGGAACCATCGGCCTCCAACTTGACGAGGCGAAGGCGCCGGACACCGTCCGTAACTTCGTCGAATACGTCAAGTCGGGACATTACGACGGCACGATCTTCCACCGCGTTATCCCGGGCTTCATGATCCAGGGCGGTGGTTTCGACGGCCAGATGCAGCAGAAGCCCACGCAGGCGCCCATCCAGAACGAGGCGGCCAACGGCCTGAAGAACAACAAGTACACGGTCGCCATGGCGCGTACCAACGATCCGCACTCGGCGACCGCGCAGTTCTTCATCAACGTCGCCGACAACGACTTCCTCAACCACACCCAGCCGGCGGGCCAGGGCTGGGGCTACGCCGTATTCGGCGAGGTCACCGACGGCACCGACGTGGTCGACAAGATCGCCGGCGTGTCCACCTCGTCGCAGGGCATGCACCAGGACGTCCCGGTGGACAACGTGGTCATCGAATCCGCGGCGATCACCGGCTGAGCAGGATCGGTACGTGACGGTTCGGGTTGTTCCCGCGGAACAACCCGAACCGCGAGCGGCTACAGCGGCAGCAGGTGATGTTTACGCGGGTTACGGATCACGGTCTTGTCCCGCAGCAGATGTAGCGCCCGTCGTAGCTCCAGCCGAGTCTGCGCCGGTTCGATCACCGCGTCGATGAAGCCGCGTTCGGCCGCGACCCACGGCGTGGCCATGGTGGCGTTGTAGAAGTCGATCATCTGCTGGCGTACGGCCGCTTTCTGCTCCTCGGGCGCGGCCGCGATCTGCGCCGCACCGATCAGGCTCACCGCGCTCTCCGCACCCATCACCGCGATCCGGGCGGTGGGCCAGGCCAGATTGATATCGGCACCCAGCTGCTTGGATCCCATCACCGCGTAGCCGCCGCCGTAGGACTTGCGGACAACGACGGTCACCTTCGGCACGGTCGCCTCCACGAAGGCGAACAGGAACCGGCCGCCGCGTTTGATCACGCCGACCTTCTCCTGCTCCACGCCGGGCAGGAAGCCCGGGGTGTCGACCACGAACACCAGCGGGATCTCGTAGGCATCGCAGAGCCGCACGAAATGTGAGGCCTTGTCCGAAGCCCGGGCGTCGAGGGCACCCGCGTAGACCATCGGCTGATTGGCCACCACGCCGACACTGCGGCCGTCCACCCGGGCGAATCCGGTGATGATGTTTCGGCCGGCTTCGGCGCCGTACTCGTGGAAGTGGCCGTCGTCGAAGATACGCAGCAGCACCTCGTGCATGTCGTAACCGGAGTTGTCCGAATCCGGTACCAGGGAGTTCAATTCCCGATCCGAATCGGTGATCTCCGGTTCGAGGCCGGGGTTCACGATCGGCGGCTTCTCCTGGCAACTGGTCGGCAGATAGGACAGGTAGTCCCGGACCCATTCGAAAGCCGCCTGCTCGTCCTTGGCGACATGATGGATATTGCCGTACTGGGCCTGGCTGTGCGCCCCACCCAGTTCTTCCAGACTGACGTCCTCGCCGGTGACCTCACGGATCACCTTGGGACCGGTGACGAACATGTAGGCCGCCTCGGTGGCGACCACGACATCGGTGTTGATCGGCGAGTACACCGCGCCACCGGCGCATTTGCCCAGGATGAGTGAAACGGTCGGGACCATCCCCGACAGCAGTTCCTGCCGGGTCGCCAGCTCGGCGTACCAGGCCAGCGAAGACACCGCCTCCTGCACCCGGGCACCGCCGGAATCGTTGATACCGACCAGCGGGCAGCCCACCTTGGCCGCGTACTCCATCACCGCGGCCACTTTGCGGCCGAACATCTCGCCGACCGAACCGCCGTACACGGTCTGATCGTGGGAGAACACCGCAACCGGGCGACCGTCGACCAGGCCGTGACCGGTGACCACACCGTCGCCGTAGAGCGCGTCCGGATCACCCGGGCGCCGGACCAGAGCACCGATCTCCACGAACGAACCCGGATCGAGCAGCATCTTGATCCGATCACGCGCGCTGGGGATCCCCTTGCGCGCCCGCTTCGCGACAGCGGCCTCCCCTGCCGGTTCCTGCGCCAGCTCCAGGCGCTTACGCAGATCGGCGAGTTTCTCCGCAGTCGTGCTCACTAGCTCCCTTTCCTGGCCGCGCTCGAAGTGATCCGGTCGAGTTTAGCGGTCAGGTCTGTACCGATTCGGCCGATCCTCGGTTCATCGATGATTTGGAGGTGGTCGCCGGGGATGTGCACGATCTCCAGGTTGGGGAGGTACTCGTCCCAGCCGCCGTTGGGCCGGCGCTCGGCATAGCGGGGTTCGAGCTCGATCGCGCCGTCGTGGTAGCGGTCGGCCAGATAGAGCACCACATCGCCCTCGTAGTGCGTGGGCTGGACCCGCTGCAGCGCGCGGTTCTCGATCCACGAGGTCTTCTGGTGTTCGAGTACTCCACCCGGGATCTTGGCCCCGGTCATCCTGATCAGGTCGGTGATCATCTTGAACTGCTCCTCCTCGGAGGAGTCGGCCAGTTCACGGAGCTGGTCGTCGTCGAGTTCACCGGCGACATTGAAGGTCTTCTTGGCGAACACCTGATAGCGCCGCATACGCTCCAGCCGCTCCTGCGGGCTGTTGTCCTCCGGCTGGGCGGGGATCGCGAGGTCGATCAGGCCCACCAGGCGCACATCGGCACCCTCGGCACGGAGGATCTGCGCGACCGCCATCGCCAGGACCGCGCCCAGCGACCAGCCGTAGAGGACATAGGGTCCGTCGCCCTGGAGCTTGCGCAGTTCCGGTACGTACTCTCGAGCCCGTTCTTCGATCGCACCGTCGACCCGCTCGAACCCGTACATCGGCGTGCCTTCGGGCAGCCGCTTCAGCAGTGGCTCGTAGACCAGGGTGTTTCCGCCGGCGGGATGGAAGACGAACACGGGTACTGCATCGGAGTTCTCGCCCCGCGCCCGGATGGGACGGACGAAGCCGTCGACATCGGCACCGCTGTCCTGCAAGGTGCGCACCACATCGGCGAGCTGTTCGATGGTCTCCGAATCGAGCACATCGTCGACGGTGACCTCCGCGCCCACCCGCTCGGTGAGACGGGCGGCGAGCTTCTCCGCGGTGTCCTCGTCCAGGATCGGAAGGGTATTGAAGATCCCCCCGGCCGATTCGCCGGTGATGGTGGCCCAGGTCGCATAGGTGAGGCGCTCGGCAGCGTCACGTGGCGGAACATTGTCCTCGTCCGACCCCGCGGCCCCGCCGCCGAAGAGCGCGGCACCCGCGGCCGGTTCGGCCTTCGGCGCGGCAGGGGCCGGCGCAGCAGCCGGGGTTTCCGAAGCGCCCGTCCCCTGGTTCAGCGCGGCGACCGGGTCCTCCCCGGCCTCCATGGCGGCCTTGGCGGCGTTCACGAAATCGTCGTCCACGCTGAGCGCGCCCGATTCCCCACTGGCCTGCTGGTCGGCCATCGCCTGGACCTCGTCGCGGTGCTCGATCGCGTAGCGGAGCACCTTGCCGACCTCGTGCAGGCTGGCGTCGCGAACCGCGGAGACCTGCAACTGCGGGATATCGAACTCGTATTCGACCCGGTTCTTGATCCGCATGGCCATCAGGGAGTCCAGCCCGAGTTCCATGAGCGGGATCTCCATCGGCAGATCCTCGACCGAGTAACCCATGGATTCGGCGACGATCAGCGCCAGCCGCTCCTCCACCGTCTGACCGCTGTCCGGATTCCAGCGGTCACCGGAACCGGCGGTGTCGATGGCCGTTTCGACGGCCTCGGGTTCGGTGTGCGTGGGCGCGGCGGGGGCCGGTTCGGCGGGCGCCGGCAGCGCGGCACCGGAGGTGACCACCGCGTCGAACAGCAGCCGGAACTGCGCACCGTCGCGCGCGTGCACCTGGATGGACGCGCCACCCGGATGCGGGGTCAGCGTTGTGACGAGTGTGCCGGTGGCGGGCAGCGGCGCGTGCGCGATACTCGCGCCCGGATTCACATCCGCGAGTACCTGGGTCGCGGCCGAACGCACCAGCGTGGGCAGATCGTCGACCGACGCGGCCCGGACCTCCCAGACGTGCCGGCCGTCCGGCAGCGCGACCGACGCACCCGGTACCCGGGCGTTCCCACCGGCCGAGAAGCCACTCATCTTGGGCCAGTACGGTTTCCGGACGAACGCGGTACGCGGGATATCGGCGTACGGCCCGGCCGGTACCAGTGAGCCCAGGTCGACCGCATGGCCGTGCACGTACAGCTGCGCCAGCGCGGCGATGACACCGGCCGATTCGTCTTCCTTGCGCTTGAGCGTCGGAATCAGCTGCGCGTCGGGGAGCCCGGCGGCGAAGGTGGTGCCCAGCACCTGCATCAGCGCCACCGAGTTCGGCGCCAGCTCCAGGAACGTAGTGATGCCGGAATCGACCGCGAGTCGTACCGCGTTGGTGAAGTACACGCTGTGCCGCATGTTCTTCACCCAGTAGTCCTCGGTGTGCACCGGGTCGTGGCCGGGCACGTAGTACTGCTCCTTGTCGACCGTGGAGTACAAGCCGACCTTCGGCTTCGTGGGCTCGATACCGGCCAGTTCGGCGGCCAGTTCGCCCAGCAGCGGGTCCATCTGGGAGGTGTGCCCGGCGCCCTTGGTCTGCAGGACGCGGGCGAATTTACCGGCTTCCTCCACCCGGCCGACAATCGCCGAGACCTGGTCGACCGGACCACCGATCACCGTATTGGTCGGTGCGGCGTACACCGCGACCTCGACATCGGGAAATTCCGGCAGCAGTGCGGCGACCTCGTCGGCACTCATCTCGACCAGTGCCATATTGCGCACATCGGCGTCGGAAAGCATCTGCTCGCCCTCGCCCATCAACCGCGACCGCGCGCAGATGACGCGCACCGCGTCCTCCAGCGACAGGCCGCCGCAGATGTAGGCACCGGCCACCTCGCCCATGGAGTGCCCGACCACGGCCGCGGGTTCCGCGCCGTGCGCCCGCAGCAGCGCGGCCAGACCGAGTTGGATGGTGAAGATACCGACCTGGGAGGTGCCCACGTCGTAGTCCTGGCCGTCGTCGAGGATCATCTCGCGCACCGAGTACCCGGCCTCGTCCTGCACGAGTTCGTCGACCTCGTCGACGGTGCGCCGGAAGATCGCGTTCTCCTGGTAGAGCTGTTTGCCCATCTTCCGGTGCTGGGCGCCGAACCCGGCCATCACCCACATGGGTCCCTGCGCGGCCGGGGCATCGGCGGTGAAAACGCCCTGGCCCGGTTTGCCGGCGGCGATCGCCCGCAGTCCGGCCACGGCCTCGGCGTGATCGGAGGCCAGCACCACACCGCGCGAACGCCAGTGGCTGCGCCGGGCCAGCGACCGGGCCACGTCCACGAGCGGAGTCCGCTGTCCCGCTTCGGTTTCCAGCCAGTCGGCCAGGTCCGCAGCGGCCTGGCGGCGGCGCGACGGCAGATAGGCGGAGACGGCCAGGATCACCGGCAGCGGCTCGGCACGGTCGGCCGACCACTCGGGCTCGGGAGCGGCGTCGGCGGCTACCGCCTCGGCCTCGGCGACCACATCGGTGCTCACCACGTCCAGCGTGTCGCTGTCCGCGTCCGGTACGAAGGGCTCGGAGACCTCCACCGGCACGGCGGGCACGTACTCCTGCAGCACCACGTGCGCATTGGTCCCGCCGAAACCGAAACCGGAGATACCGACCGTGGCGGTACCGCTGTAGCGCGGGAACGGAGTCGGCTCGTCGACGACCTTCAACCGGGCCTGCTCGAACGGGATGTAAGGGTTCGGACCCGCGTAGTTGATCGTGGCGGGCAGCACATCGTGCTGGAACGCCAGGAGCACCTTCGCCAAGCTCGCCGCGCCCGCTCCGGATTCCAGATGGCCGAAATTGGTTTTCGCCGAACCCAGCAGCACGGGTGCGTCGGCGGCGCGACCGGCACCGACCACCTGGCCCAGCGCCTGGGCCTCGAGGGGGTCGCCGACCAGGGTGCCGGTGCCGTGGGCCTCGATGTAGTCGACGGTGGAGGGCACGATACCGGCATCACGGTAGGCGCGGCGCAGTACATCGGCCTGGGCGTCGGGATTCGGCGCGAGCAGCCCGTTGGACCGGCCGTCGCTGTTCACGGCGGAGCCCTTGACCACCGCGAGGATGTTGTCGTTGTCGCGTTCGGCGTCGGCGAGCCGTTTGAGCACTATCAGCCCGGCACCCTCGGAGCGAACCATCCCGTCCGCGTCGGAAGAGAACGCCTTGATCCGACCGTCCTTCGCCACCGCGCCGATCTTGTCGAAACCGAGCGTGGTCATCGGCATGAGCAGCATGTTCACCCCGCCGGCCAGCGCCACGTCGGCGTCACCGGCGCGCAGCGCCTGCACGGCCTGGTGCACCGCGACCAGGGTCGAGGAGCAAGCGGTATCCACCGCGACCGAAGGGCCGCGGAAATCGTAGAAGTAGGACACGCGGTTGGCGATGATGCTGCTGGCACTGCCGGTGATCTTGTAGCCCTCCGCCGAAGCGGGGACGTTCGGATCGGTCTCACCCAGGCTCATCGCGGCGACCAGCTGGAAGTCGGTGGTGGAGGTACCGATATACACACCGACCGACTCACCGCGCAGGTCACTGGCCGGGATCCGGGCGTGCTCGAGCGCCTCCCAGGTGAGTTCCATGATGAGCCGCTGCTGCGGGTCGATCCGCTCGACCTCGACCGGCGACATGGCGAAGAACTCGGCGTCGAATCCGGTGACGACGTCCTGGTCCAGATACCCGCCGCGAGTATTGCCCTCGGCCACTGCCTGCGCCAACTGCGGTTCGCTCAGGAACTCCGCCCACCGGCCCTCGGGCAGATCGCGAATGGCGTCCCCACCGTTGATCAGGAATTCCCAGGTCGACTCCGGGGTGTCGCCCGCGCCGGGCAGCCGGGTCGACAGGCCCACGATGGCGATATCGTGCGCGTCTCCCGGTGCGTATCCGGCGGTATAGAACTGGTCGTCGGTGGCCTCGGCGGTGAGCTCCGGCGGGCCGTTGACGATGACGTCGGCCAGCGAGGCGATGGTCGGGTGTTGGTACACCACGGTCGCGTTCAACACCACACCGGTGAGTTCCTCGATCTCACCCCCCAGCGCGAGCGCGTCCCGGGAAGCCAGTCCGAACTCCTCCATCGGACGGTCCACGGTGATTTTGTCGACCGACTGCCCGGTAGCCTCGGCGACCCAACGCCGCAACCATTCCCGCAGCTCGGCGACCGAGAGTTCGGTGCCCGGGGTGGATTCGCCGGCCGCGGGCGCGTCGCCGGCCCCGGCGGCGCGGCCCTCCGCGGCGGAAAGGTTCTCGGTCGTCTCCGGCGACATGCCCTCGTTCTCAGCCATCAGTCCTCAAGCTACCTGTCTTTACGCGGTGCCCGGCAGCAGCCTCGCATCGCTGTGGTGGATGGGCGCTTCGCTCACTCGAGGCCGCGACCCGGCTCGGTTGTCGGGCTATTCCTCGGGCGCGTCCGGGAACGCCTGCTGGGTGTAACCGCCCCGCAGGGTGCCCTCGACATAGGCGGCCTTACAGGCACGCCGGGCGATCTTGCCGCTGGACGTACGCGGAATGGAACCCGCCGGCACCAGGAGCAGATCGCGCACTGTCACACCGTGCCGCTGCGAGATCGAGGCTCGAACCGCGTCGGCGATCGGCAGCGGATCCGCCTTACCGGCGCCCGGGCCGCGCTCGGCCACGACCACCAGCTGCTCGGAGGCGTCGTCGGCGTCGAACTTCAGACCCGAGTGACTGCCCTGCGCGAACACCTCGGCCGGCAACTGGTTGGCCGGTACCGAGAACGCCGCGACGAAGCCCGGCCGCAGCGCACTGCTGGCCTCCTGCGCGGAGAACTCGAGGTCCTGCGGGTAGTGGTTGCGTCCGTCGACGATCACCAGGTCCTTGACCCGGCCGGTGATGTAGAGCTCGTTGTCGAAATACACGCCGTAATCGCCGGTCCGCATCCAGTACGCATCGGGCGTGGTACCCGCGGCGTGGCTACCCTCCGCCAGCGGGGTGACGATCTTGTTCTGGAAGGTCGCCGCGGTTTCCGCCGCCCGGCCCCAGTACCCGATGCCCATATTGTTGCCGTGCAGCCAGATCTCGCCCACATGGCCGTCCGGCTGCTCCCGGGCGTCACCGTCGACCGATTCCGGATCGACGATCACCGCCCACTGGGATTTCGCCACATAGCCGCAGCTCACCTGTGCGATCGCGTTCTCGGAGTCCTGCTCGACCCGCACCATGCGCCCGGCATTGAGCTCGGTGCGGTCCACATAGGTGACCTTGGCCTCGTCCTCGGCCTTGGTCGCCGAGACGAACAGGGTGGCCTCGGCCATGCCGTAGCACGGTTTGATGGCCGTCTTCGGCAGCCCGTAGGGCGCGAACGCGTCGTTGAACTTCTTCATCGACGAGGTGGTCACCGGCTCACTGCCGTTGATCAGGCCGATCACATTGGACAGGTCCAGCGATTCACCGTTCTTGGGCAGACCGCGCACGGCCGCGTGCTCGAAGGCGAAGTTCGGGGCGGCGGCGAAGGTGCCCGCACCGTCGGAGGCAGCCGCCAGCTCCTTGATCCACCGGTACGGCCGCCGCACGAACGACGCCGGCGACATGATGGTGATGAACTTGCCGCCCACGGCCGGCAGGATCACCGTCAGCAGACCCATATCGTGGAACAGCGGCAGCCAGGTGACACCGCGGGAGTTCCAGTCGAGGTTGATGGCGTCGACCATCTGCAGCAGGTTGGTGCCCACGGCGCGGTGGGTGATCTCCACACCGGCGGGGGTCCGGGTGGAACCCGAGGTGTACTGCAGATAGGCGATATCGTCCACCGCGATATCCGGGCGCGACCAGCTGTCACCGACACTGTCCGGAATCGCGTCCACGGCGATGATGCGCGGCCGCTGCGCGGCGGGCAGCCCCCGGAAGAACTGGCGCACGCCGGACGCCGCCGAACTGGCGGTGAGGATGGCCGACGGTTTGCAATCACCCAGTACCGCGTGCAGCCGGTCGGTATGGCCCGGTTCGTCCGGATCGAACAGCGGCACCGCGATCGTGCCCGCGTAGATGGCGGCAAAGAATGAGATCACATAGTCGAGTCCCTGCGGCGCGAGGACCGCCACTCGGTCACCGGGACTGGTGACCTGCTGCAGGCGACCGGCCACCGCGCGCAGCCGGACCCCGAACTGTTGCCACGTCAGCTCGTGTACCTCGCCATCGCGCTCGCGCGAGTAATCGATGTAGCGGTACGCCAAGGTGGTCGCGTCGTTACGGGTGTGCTTCTCGACGTGGTCGACCAGGGTGCGATCATCGGGAATGGTGATGTTCCCGTTCTCGTCCAGGTAGTCGTCGAAAGTCTCGTCCATTCCTTCTCCTCCGAGGCGCACGCGGCAACGGCACGATTGCCGTTATTTACTGTGTGGCCCCGACTCGCTTTCGCCACGGGCGCTCTCCATTCGAGAACCGACCCTGCGGGTTCTGGGTGCGGTCTGCGCGGTGACCGCTATCGGCTAGATGTTCTCAAACCAGAGACATGTTACAGAGACGAGCTTCTCACTCCTCCCGGAGCAAGGGAATCACCGGCGCGAATGCGTCCATCTGGGTGGGGAATATCCCCACATAGGACATACCGGTGAGCTGCCGCACACGGCGCATCTGGTCGGCGATCTCCTCGAACGTGCCGATCGCCACATACGGCGAGCTCAGGATCTCCTCGACCGAAAGTTTCACGTCGACTTCCAGGTCGGGATGCAACCCGCGCTCGATGGCCGAGAGCGCCATTTCGGCGGTCTTCTCCCGGTCGTCGGTGATGACGATGGCCGTGATCGCCCAGTTCAGCTCGATCTGCTCGAACCGGTCGCCGGCGGCCTCCTTGATCAGGTTCACCTTCTCGATGGTCTTCTCCAAGGTGATCCCCGAGAGCAGACCTTTACCGTTCGACGTGGTGACCGGAACGATCGAGATGATGTCGGCGTGCTTCGCGGCGAGTTTCAGCATCCGGGGACCGCCACCGCCGGTACACAGCGGCGGCCGCGGGCCCTGCCGCGGCCGTGGGGTCCCCTTGACACCCTGCACCTGGTAGTACTTGCCTTCGAAAGTGCATTCCTGACCACGCAGCAGCGTGTCGAGAATGGTCAGTGTTTCGTCGAGTTTGGCCAGACGCACCCCGGGCCGGTCGTAGTCCAGCCCGGCGGCCGCGAACTCGTCGGCCTTCCAGCCGGCCCCGATCCCCACCTCGAGCCGGCCCTTCGACAGCACATCGATGGTGGCCAGATCCTTGGCCAGCACCACGGGGTGCCGAAAACCGTTGGCCAGCACGGAAGTACCGAGGCGGATCCGATCGGTGGCCTGGGTCAGCGCACCCAGGGCCGCGATCGGGCCGATCTGGTCACCGAGATGATCCGGCACCACGAAGGTGTCGTAGCCGTACTCCTCGGCCTGCTGCGCCGTCTGGATGAACTTGCGGGCGCCGCCCTCCTGCTTGTTTCCCTCACCCGCGGCCGCGAAGCGGAACTTACGCAGCCGAGTGCCCAGCGCGCTCAACTCATCCACCGGTGCGGCGGCTTCTGTCATGAACTCATGCTCCTGGATATCGGAAGTCTGCGCATCCCGTGCCGGCGCAGGGCCCGGGATGGCGCGATCACCAGCGCACTTTACAGCCTGCCAGGCAGCGAGGAACACGCTGACTGCGGTGAATTGTCACAAGACGGCCGCCACGGCGACATCCGGGCCGAATCCGCGGATCACGAGTGCGGCGGAGACGGCGCGCTGCCGACCAGACCGACCGCCCAGTCCGCCGCCCACTGGGTGGCGGTCGTGCCGTTCGGATCGACAACGAAGTTGTGGTAGAGGCTGTGTACCGGATTGCCCACGGCCTGCGTGAGCGTGCCGATACTGCCGAGAATATTGGCCGGACTCAGCGCATTGCGGGGTGCGTCGCAGATCAGGTCGCCGGGCGCGCAGATCGTGTACACCCGGTCGGCCAACTCGCCGAAACCCTCCTTACGGACACCGGTCATGGTGATCCCGGGGACCGTCAACCCGGCCAGCGCCACCTCCGCGCCGACCCCGGGCGGCGGCGTACCGACCTGGATCGGCTGCCCGTCACCGGTCTCGCCGGACCGCCGCCCGTCGGCGATCAAGGTGACCCCGAGCACCCGGTCCGCGGGTACCGGACCGTTGCCCTTGCCGATCTGTTCGGCGATATCACCGACGATCACCGCGCCCTGCGAGAACCCGGCCAGCACATAGGTGGTGAGCGGGCACTCCTCATGGCGCTGGGTCAGGAAATCGAAGGTCCGCCGACTGCCCTCGGTGCGGCTGGCGTTGTATGAGGCCTGACCGTCCGGCGGAATCGCCACCGGATTGGAGAACTGCGCGATGTAGGGGACGGTGTAGACGTCGACCCGGCCCTCCGGGAACTGCGCCCGGACCGGATTGCTCACATTGAGCATGAGCGAGGCCGGGTTGGCGGTCGGGTTGTACGGGTCGTCGATGCTGCTGGACTCCCAGGTACCCGGCACCGAGATCATCTGCACATCCGGGCAGCTCGCGGGCTGACTGGTCGGCTTCTCCGGCCCCGGTTCGGGACCCGGGCCCGGCCCGGGTTCCCGCAGGCAGCCGGCCAGCAGATACCAGAGCAGGATCACGATGACGAGCCCGACGACTCCCACCGCGAGCAATGTCAGACAACCCTTCGGCCGGGACCGACGGGACCCGGTACGTCCTCTACTCATCGGCTATCACTGGCAGTAGTGCGCTTTGGCGGTGCTGATGTAGATCTGCCCGGCCTGCTCCACCGGCATCTTCGCGGGATCGAACGACGGATCGGAACCGGCCATCGCGTTCACGAACGTCGCCATATCGGCATCGGAGGTCCCGGCGGCCACGCCCTGGCAGACGTAGTTGCCGATGCTCAGCGCGATATCCGGGGACGACGGCGTGACACCCTGCTTCGTCAGTTCGTCGACGAAGGTCTGCTCCTTCGCGCCGAGGTGCCCGGTATCGGTTTCCTGCGGCGGGACCGGGGCAGGACGCTCCGGCTCCTCGGCCGGCGGCGCCTCGGGCTCGGCCGGCTGTTCGGGCGCGGGCGCTTCGCCCTCCGGCGCGGGCGCCGGTGCCGGGCTCTCGCTCGAGGGCGCGGGAGCCGCACTCGCGGACGTCGTGCCGGCCGAAGTCGACAGCGTCGGGGTGCCGGTCGCGGTCGAGTCGTCGTTGCCGCAGCCGGCGAGCAATCCGGCGGCCGCCACCGCCGCCACCACTCCGAGCAGTGTGCCTCGGGTCCGATACATACATTCCATCCTGTGTTCCGGCGCACGGATGCGCGCGGGTTCACGGCCGCTCGAATCGGGGGCCGCCGAACCACTGGGTTGACGGTCGGGTGTGCGTCCCGGCCCGGCGGGTTGGCCCGGGCCGCGACCACCGAGGGTAGTACTAGACCCGGAATCACCGCTGGACTGCCCGGGGGACGGGGGTCCGACGACTTGCTTCGGGCGGGCGGATCGTGCGGTGAGCGGGGTGGATCGGGGATGGTGTGAAGTCCTGGGTGGGGTGGGAGGTGGATAGGTCGCCCGGGCGGGAGGGGTTCACCTGCGAGGGCGGGGGCCGACTCACCAGCGAAAGCCAAGAGTCGGATCACTCACGAAGACCACGGCGTGGACCTGCTCGCAAAGGCCGAAGCGTGGACCTGCTCGCGGAGGCCGAAGCGTGGACCTGCTCGCGGAGGTGCTGTGTTTTTTGGCGTCGCCTGCGGCGGCGCGGGGTTGAGGCCCCCTTGGTCTCGCCGTTTCGGCCTCGAGACTCGCGCCTGCGGCGCATGCGCTTCGAGGCCGAAACGGCGAGACGGGCCTCAACCCTTTGAGGTGTCTCGCGAAACTCGACACATACGGGTTGCGTCGGCGTCCGGGGTCCGGGGTCCGGGATCGCATGGGGCCCGCGCGGGGAGGAGACCGCTGCAGGCGCTGTGCCGCACGGCGTTCACGCGGTGATGCGGCTCACTTGCGTGCGGGTCAACCGTGGACTTCGGGGTGGTGGTCCTTGATGGTGATGAAACCGCGCTGGAAGTTCTGCTGGACTCCACCCGGGATCGGGAATTCATCGCTGATGGGGAAGCCGAGCCGGCCGTTCTCGTAACCCGCGTCACGCCAGGCGTCCATGAGGGGGCCGTCGCGGACCGCCCATGCGCCGGAGAGGGGGCTCCAGTAGATGCTGCCGCCCTCGAAGCGGGTGAACTGACCGAGGTCTTTCAGCGGGACCTGGGCGGCGGCCGGGAAGCCGAGCCTGCTGTTCTCGAAACCCAGCTCGGCGTATTTGGCCAGGATCGTGCCTTCGACGCGATGTGCGCCGGTGGCGGGACTGAAGTAGAAGGGGCCGCCTTCGAAGGGCTGGACCGAGCCGTCACGGTTCGGCGTTCTCACTTCGGGGCCGACGGGGTAGCGTGCGGGACCGCCCTCGAAACCCTGCCTGCCCCATTCCTCGAGGATCGCTCCCCGCACCACCTGCGCGCCGGTTTCCGGAGTCCAGTAGAGCGAGCCGTGCCGGAACTGCTGGAAGCGGCCGCGGCCGTCCGGTAGTGGCTGTTCGGCACCGGTCGGCAGACCGAGCACGCCGCTGGGTCCGGCTGCCGCCTGGTAGCCCCCGCCGATCCGGCCGGCCACCGGATACGCGCCGCCGGCCGGGGAGTAGAAGACGCGGCCGTGGCGGAAATCCTGGGCCAGCCCGCCGGGCACCTGGTATTCGCCGGTGAGGCAGTCGCCGAGCCAGTCATTGCCACCGACGACCGCGCCGACGGCGCCCGCGACCGCGCATTCGGGTTTCGCGGCGGGTACCCCGAGCGCACCGGCGGCCTGTGACCACGACTGCCGCATTTCGAAATCCCAGTACGGCCACGTGTGGGTGCCCGCGGCCCGGTACTTCACGGTCGCGGGGATTCTCAGTTCGCCGAGTTTGTCCACGAAGTTCTGTGAGGTCAGCAGGGCCAGTGTCTCCAGGCCCATCCCGAACATATTCGTGCTCACGCCCGGAATTTCGCTGCCCTCGTCGTGTTTGCCGGAGACACCGGTCCCGCTGGAGATGTAGAGCGATTTACCTTTCAGCCGATCGGCGAGCAACAGCGGATCGTGTTCTTCCCACTGTGGACTGCCGGGCGGTCCCCACATGGCACCGGAGTCGAAGCCCCCGGCGTCCGCCATTGCCAGTCGAATAGCCTGCGGCATACCGAGGCTGGTGGTGGTGAGAAAGCCCGAATAGGATGCGGCGTATTTCACGAACTCGGGATTGCGCGCGGCCAGGAACATTGCGGCCGTTCCGCCCATGGACAGTCCGGCGATTCCCCTGGTCGAGGTGGCGCGCCACTGACTCTCCAGCAGCGGGGGGAGCTCCTTGGTGAGAAAGGTCTCCCATTTGTAGTTCTTGCCGTTGTCCGGTTGCAGCCAGTCGGAGTAGAAACTCGATCGCCCGCCGACCGGCAGCACCACGGTCGTGTTCTTGTCGGCGTAGAAATCCACCGCCCCGGCGTCCTTTATCCAGCCGTTCTCGTCGTCGGTGGCACGCAGGCCGTCGAGCATGTACAGCACCGGGAACTTCGCGTCCGGCTGGGTATTCCAGTCCCGGGCGAGCAGCAGCCGCACCTGGATGGGGGCACCCATGGCGGGAGAGTCGACCCAGACCGCCACATCGCGGTCGGTGTGCCAGACCACATTCCGGATCGTGGCCGGAGACGCGGCGGCGGCGGTCGGCTGAGCGGAGACGGGGGCCTGTGCCACGGCGAAGGGAAACACCAGGGCGGCGGCCCAGGCCGTCAGCTGTCGCCGGGCGCGTCCGCGGGACCGGCCGGTCGTTCCCCCGTATGCGCGTGTCATCCCTGCCACCCACTGTTTGTACCGCCGTGGCATGCGGATACCCGGTAGGACGCGCGGGCAGCAAACCAGTTCGCAACCGCCGTGTGGGCCTACGACAACGGCGCCACCTGCTTCGATACGAAGCAGGTGGCGCCGTTGGAGAGAACTATCGGTTCAGCGGCAACCGATCAGCATGGGCGAGTCGGGCCCGGAGGCGGTAGCGGAGCGTAACCACGTAGAGCCCTCACCCATGCTGCATCGATACATGCGTACCTTCGCTCACCAGCCGTTGGTGGAATCCAGGAACATCTTGCGCGAGGCGAAGAGCTGGCTCTCCCAGTACTTCCAGGAGTGGGTGCCCACGCTCGGGAAGTCGAAGTAGGCGTTGATGCCCAGCGTCTTCAGCCGCGCCTGGAAGGCGCGGGTGTTCACCAGCGACAGCGCTTCCAGCGCCATGGCGTTACCGGTGTTGAACGCACCGACCGCACCGGCCGGCTTGTCGTGCGGGCCGGGCAGGCCGCTGGCCGCCGAGATGTACAGGGGCAGGCCGCGCAGCTGCGGGGCGAACACGAACGGGTCCATCCGCAGCCACTGCGGGCTCCACGGCGCGGCCATCGAGTCGACATTGAAGCGGCCCGCGTCCAGCATGGCGATACGGATGGCTTCACGCATACCCGGCGCCGAGATGTTCAGGTAGCCGGAGTAGGAGGCGGCCGAGCGGAACTGGTCGCGGTGGTAGGCGGCCAGGGCCAGGGCGGCGCTACCACCCATGGACAGGCCCGCGATCGCGTTGTTGGTCCGCGAGACACCGTGACCCTCGAGGAAGGCGGGGAGTTCCTGGGTCAGGAAGGTTTCCCACTTGTAGGTGAACTTCTGCCCGTTGGTGTTGCTGGGCGAGTACCAGTCGGCGTAGAAGCTCGACTGCCCACCGACCGGCATGATCAGCGAGATGTTGTCGTTGCCGAACTGCTCCAGCGCATTGGTCTCGAACGACCAGGCGTTGCGGTCGTCGCGGGCGCGCAGGCCATCGAGCAGGTAGAGCCCGGCGTTGCCGCCGCGCGCCGCCCACTGGACCTGAACCTTGATCGGACCCATGCTGGAGGGAACCAGCAGCTCTTCGAAGGCGCCGCGTTTGACCGGTGCCGCGGGCGAAGCCAGTGCGGTCGGGGCCGCGACACCTGCCGCGACCGGTAGCGCGAGTACTGCCGCACCGATAGCCAGAATCCGGTTACGCCAACCGCGGGGTGCCCGCGACCGCCCGGTACTTCTCTTCGGGCCGGCTGCCCTGCCGAAACGCATGAATTCTGCTCTCTTTCTGCTGTTGTGGCGTTGTCGCTACCGCTGCGCGGACAACACCCCGTTTCTCCTCGGCGGCGCCGGCGGCCGGTCCCGACCTATCACAGGGCCGACAGCGCTACAACGATCTGGTCACAGATGTGCTCGCTGGACTTTATTCGACCGCGCCGAGCCGGGCAAGGCCGTGCTGATCGAGGGGCCGAAATCCGCCGCGAGAACCGCTGTGATCGCCCCGTGACGATACCTTGCCGGAGCGTTGATGTCTCGGCGGGCCGGGATATTCAACTGTTATCGAAATCGCGCTCCGACCTGGCTTGTGTAACGGAATACGAACCGAGGACGAATTCCTATCGACAGCAGTGTGCCCGCCCCGAACGATTCCTTCCGGGCGGGCACACTGCGCTGCAGTTCGGGGCCCCGCGCACGGGACCCCGAACTGCCGTTATCCGATATTCGCCGACAAATCCGGAAGCATCCGATACACCTCGGCCTCCCAGTAGGTCCAGGAGTGAATACCGGTATCCGGGAACGAGTAGGTGACATTGTTCGCGCCGAGCGACATCATCCGCAGCTGGAACGAGCGGGTGTTGGCCAACGCGAGCGCCTCGAGGCCCATACCGTTGATCGTGTTGCCGTCGAATCCGTCGCCGGGCCCGGGCAGCGCGCTGCCGGCGGAGATCCACAGCCGGGTGTTGTGGTCGCGCAGCAGCGGCGCGAAGACGAACGGGTCCATCCGCAGCCACTGCGGGCCCCACGGCGGCGCCATGGAGTCCACGTTGTAACCACCGGCGTCGATCATGGCGGCCCGGAGGGCCTCGCGCATACCGGGCGCGGAGACGTTCAGATATCCGGAATAGGACCCGGCGAAGCTGAACTGGTCGGGGTGGTAGGCGGCCAGGGCGAGGGCGCCGCTGCCGCCCATCGACAGACCGAATACGCCGTTGCGGTTCGGATTGAAGCCGAGCCGGTCACGCAAAGCCCAACGCAGATGCTGGTTGATGAAGGTCTCCCAGGCGTAGCGGTAACTCTTGCCCGGGCCTCCGGAAAGGACGTTCAGGGCCCCGGAACCGGAGGATGAACCGGTCGGTTCCATCCCGAGGAAGGAGCTGGGCGCGTTCCAGTCCGCGTAGAAGCTGGACATACCGCCGATCGGCATGACGACATTGATATTCCAGTCGGTCAGCGCGTTGGCGACGTTGGTGTCGTTCTCCCAGCCGCTGTGCGTTTCGGGAGCCCGCATACCGTCGAGGGCATAGACCACCCGGTTGGTGTTGCCGTCCTTGGCGCGGAATACCCGCGACCTGATCGGGCCCATTTCCGGGGAGTCGACCCAGAAATCGAAGCCGGCCGGATTGGGAGCCGCCTCGACCCGGGGAGCCACATCGGAGAGAGCCACCGCGAGGGGGGCCAGCAGCGCCACCGCCACCCCCATCACCCATCGCTGTACCCACCGCCGGGTACGCACCGATCCGGGTCTGCGCGCACTTTGCATTCGACTAGACCTTTCGCCTGGACAGCCGGGCAGCAAGTAAATGGCTACATTACCGGCCCCATCTCGGATACATAGATCACGGCGACCATCGGGAGACGGAAGCCGTTATCTGGATACCTGTTCCTGGTGCGTGAAGCGGCTATACCCGCCTCCATGTTGCCAAATAGTGGCGTAGGTCACAATCATTCGCGAGATGGCGCGCAGCTCCGGTGCCGAACCGGCCGACCACACCCCTTGGCAACCATTGCGCAAAGTCGCCGGCCGGACGGCGCCGGCCGCGGCCGGGTCAGCCGATATTCGCCGACAGATCCGGGATCATCCGGTAGACCTCGGTCGCCCAGTACTGCCAGTTGTGCACGCCGACGGCCGGGAAATCGTAGGTCGCGTTGGTGGCCCCCAGCGACATCATCCGCACCTGGAACGCCCGCGTATTGGCCAGCGCCAGCGCCTCCAGCCCCATAGCGTTGATCGTGTCGAAGCTCAGACCGTCGGTGGCGGCCGGCAGGCCGCTACCGGCCGAAATCCACAGCCGGGTGTTGTGCGCGCGCAGCTGCGGCGCGAACACGAACGGATCCATCCGCAGCCACTGCGGGCTCCACGGCGGTGCCATGGCGTCGATATTGAACCCGCCGGCGTCGAGCATGGCCACGCGCAGCGCCTCCCGCATACCGGGCGCCGAGACGTTCAGATATCCCGAATAGGAGCCCGCGTAGCGGAATTGATCGGGATGGTAGGCCGCCAGGGTCAGCGCGGCGCTGCCGCCCATGGACAGGCCGAACACGCCGTTGCCGTTCGGGTTGAAGCCGAGCCGGTCGCGCAGCGCCCAGCGCAGGTCACGGGTCAGGAAGGTTTCCCATTTGTAGGTGGTGGTCCGCCCGACGCCGGCCGCCGAACCCGAGGCCAGGCCCGAGCCCGAATCGGCCGCCGAACCGGTGGCACCGCCGGCACTACCCGAACTGCCCAGTCCGAAGAAATCGCTCGGGGCGTTCCAGTCCGCGTAGAAGCTCGACCGGCCGCCCACCGGCATGACCACGTTGATATTCCACTTGGTCAGTTCCCGGGCGACATCGGTATCGATCTCCCAGCCGCTGAGATCGTCACGGGCACGCATTCCGTCAAGTGCGTACACGACCCGGCCGGTATTGCCGTCGGCGGCGCGGAACACGCGCGATTTGATCGGCCCCATCTCCGAATCGACCCAGAAATCGATACCGCTCGGATCGAACTGCGCCGATGCCGGAGCAGCGGGCCCGGCCACCGAGGCACCGACCGGGAGCAGGGCGGCCAGCGACAACAGCACCGTGCGCTTCAGCCGACCGCCCAGCCGTCGCCCCGGACGCGCGCTCCGGCCATCGCGGCCGATAACCCCTCGCATGTTTCCCGCCCTCCGTCGTGCGACCCACGGCCGCGCAGTACGACTACCGGTCCCCGGCCCGGACGAGCCGGGGCCGGACGCCAGCACTCTAACCCGACCGCAGTCCGACCGACCACCAGGAATGCGAAGACGCGGCGAACAGCCGAACTACTGTCGGGGAAACCGCAGTTCAGCGCACCGGTGGTATCGGATCGACAAGACCACAGCGCTGAATCTCATATTTCGGTACCCGGTCTATGCGGTACGACGCGAAATCGAAAGCGTGCAACAGATTGTGCTTGAACCGTTCGAACGTCAGCGGGCCCTTGTAGGAGAGCTCCAGCGCGTAGGTGTCCGGACACGACATCGCCACCCGGGCCTGCTTGACCCAGTCCTCGTCCATGTACCAGGGCAGCCAGGGCTTGATGTCGACCATGCCGGTCTCCACGATCACCCAGTCCGCGTACAGGCTCTTGTCGTGCCCGATCCGCCCGTCGGTGAGCCGATCGGTGTGCGCGGCCAGCGGGAAGGCCAGACCCATCGGATCGATGACCCGGACGTCCAGGGGGACATTCATGCTGGTCATACCGAGGTTGAGGAAGTAGACCGTATGGCCGGCCCCGCCCGGCGGGATGGGCAGCGGCGGCGGCGCGATGTACCACATCATGAACGACGGCGAATTGAGCAGCAGACCGCCGTCCGGGTTGTTCTCGATCGCTTCCACCATGGGCCGCATCCGGGCGTAGTCGAGGTAGTCCTCGGCGCGGATCGGGTGGTCGTGACCGGTATTGAGGACGTAGTAGATCCGCTCGTCCACGATCCCGGACTTATTGATGTGGGTACCGGTCTTGATGGCGGTGGTGCCCGACGCCAGCAGCGCCCACGCCACCGTGCCCACCAGCGCGACGACCAAGACCGCGAAAGTGGGGGCCTCGCGGCGGGTCAACGACCGCAGCCCGCCCTCGGGCAACCGCACCGGCAGCACCGCGACCGGCAGCAGGAACAGGAACAGCTGCGGCAATAGCATCCGCCCGTGCATGAAGTCGCCGCCGACGCGCAGCGCGTAGATCGTGAGCAGCATCGCGGCGCCGAGCACCAGCGCCACCACCGCCGACGGTGAACGCAACCGCTCCCGGAACTGCCGCAGCCGCCCGGCGGCGGGGTCCACCGCGGTACCGGTATCGGGGCGCACGTAATGCGCCCGCGCGGCCACCAGACCGGCGACCAGCAGGACGGTCAGCGGTACGTAGAGGTAGTAGGGACCGGCCAGATCCCACAGGTAGGTGAAGCCCTGACCCCATTTCGCTCCGCCCGCGTCCTTGGCGACCGCGGTGTTGGGGTAGGGCAGGCCGTAGTAGCCCATCCGCCAGATCTGGTAGAGCAGTGGCACCGCGCCGGCGACGGCCACCACCAGACCCCGCAGCAGCCACGGACGCAGCCGCGATCGCGGCATGGGCGCGAAGAAGATCAGCAGCAGGGCAAGGCCGCCCACCACGGTCATCTCGGGCCGGATCAACGGTGCCAGACCGGCCAGGAAGGCCAGGCCCAGCAGTCCGGGCACGGTCGGCCGTTCGGCCTTGCTCCACCGCACCAGCAGCAGCCACAGCAGCGCGATCCAGCAGATGACCAGGCAGTTCTCCAGGCCGGAGGTCACATAGTCGCGAGCGGGCGGCACGGAGATATAGGCCAGCGCGCCGGCGGGCAGCAGCAGCGTCGAGGAAGCCGGACCCCAGAGTTTGCCGGTGCCGAGCATCGCGAACAGCACCGCCAGCAGCGACAGTGTCAGCGCGACACCGAGCACCACGTATTCCAGCCGCCCCTGGGTGAGCCAGCTGAAGAACCAGACGACATAGGTCCATGCCGTACTGGTGTTGGTCTCCACCCGCTCGCCCGCGTTGAAGACCGGGCCGTTGCCGGCCAGCAGGTTGCGCACGGTACGCAACACGATGAGCCCGTCGTCGGCGATCCAGCGCCGTTCCCAGCCGCCGAAGGCGAACAGGGCGACGGTCACCAGGATGCCGCCCGCGAACACCGCGCGTGAGATCGAACCACCCGGCGAACGCCGCCGCTCGGTGGCGGCACGCTCGTCGGGCTGTTCTGTTTCGGCTACCGCAATCTCGTCAGAAGAGATAGACAGCGACACCTACCGCTCCGATCCAGGCGATGGCGAGCAACTGCAGGACACGATCGCCGAACGCGATCTCCTCGGGTTCACCGGCCTCACCACCGTCGACGTCCACGGCGTAGCGCAGGATCGCGATGGTGAACGGGATCATCGAGAGGGCGAACCATTCGGTGTCCTTGGCCGCACCCTGTTCGAAGGCCCACAGACCGTAGAAGACCACCACCGCGGTCGCGGCCAGGCTCCAGATGAACCGTAGGTAGGTCGGGGTGTAGTACTCCAGCGATTTACGGATCTTCGCGCCGGTGGACAGCGCCAGTTGTAGCTCGGCGTAGCGCTTACCGGCTGCCATGAACAGCGAGCCGAACGCCATGATGAGCAGGAACCACTGGGACAGCGGGATCCCCGCCGCCACACCGCCGGCGATCGCACGCAACAGGAAGCCCGAGGACACGATGCAGATGTCCAGGACCGCCTGGTGTTTGAGACCGAAGCAGTAGGCCAGCTGCACCCCGATGTACACGGCCATGGTGACGGCCAGCTGCCAGGACGCCAGGAACGACAGCGCCAGCGAACCGAGCAGCAGCACCGCCGACAGCGCGAAGGCGAGATTCACCGGGACCACGCCGGCGGCGATCGGACGGAACCGCTTGGTGGGGTGGGCCCGGTCGGCCTCGACATCCATCGCGTCGTTGGTGAGGTACACACCGGACGCGGCCATGCAGAAGACGACGAAGGCGATGGCCACATTGGCGAGCACATCGAGATCGGTCACCGAACCCGCCGCCATCGGCGCGGCCAGCACGAGGACGTTCTTCACCCACTGGCGCGGACGAGCTGCCTTGACCAGGCCACCGACCAGCGTTTTGGGAGGCCCTTTGACTTCGGCTTCGGCCAGATCAGCGCCGGTGGGCTCTTCACTCATGGCGGGCAGCGCCTTTTCGTCTTGTGCGGTCACTGTCGAGTCTCTTTTCGGCGGCGAGCAGGGCGGCGGCGGACGCGGCACCGAGCGCGGAACCGGCGAGCACATCGGAGGGGTAATGCACCCCGAGCACGACTCTGGACAGCAACATCGGCGGTACGAGCACCGCAGGCAAGGGTAGCCCGGTCAATTTTCCGAGTAGCACCGCCGCCGCGGTTGTCGAGGTCGCGTGTGAGGAGGGGAAGCTCAGCTTGCTCGGTGTCGATACGTTGACCTGCACCGATGGTGCGTGCGGGCGGGGCCGACGGACGATCCGCTTGATCACGATGGAGGCCGCGTGCGCCCCCACGGCACCTACCGCCACCCCGGCCCACTGCCGACGCCGGGGTTTGTCGACCAGTGCGCCCACCGCGGCGATACCGACCCAGCCGAGCGCGTGCTCCCCGAAATGCGACATACCGCGTGCCGCCGAGATCACCGGCGGGGTCGCGATGGCACCCTGGACCGCTTCGAGGATCTTGACTTCCGCCGGTGCCCGGCCGGTACCCGAATCCCGCAGGCTCGGGTTCATGGCGTTCACCGCTGGCTCTCCTCGCTGCTGTCTATCCCGAAAACCTTCTCCCACGCGGCCGTACCGGTGAGTTCCGCGTGCGCGGCGCGGTAGCGCCCCCGCATCTCCGGCAGTCGCGCGGCGAGTTCCTTGCGCAACCGCAGCGCTTCCCGGAGCAGGCCGTAGGCCTGGCGGGGATCACGCTTGCGGTACACCACGCCGCGCCCGTCCGCGGTGGTGACGGTGACCCCGTCGACCTGCGAGAGCAAAAACCAGCGCGCGTCCAGCGTGGGTACGTTCAGCTGGGGCCGGTCGTGGTGTTGCTCGTGCGCCGGCCGCAGGTTGTGCAGCAGGCCCTTGCCGAGCCGAAGGATCTTGGCGATCGGATTGGCGGGTTCGCCCACCGCGCCGACCCCGATCCCGCTGGCCAGCGGGAGTTCGGTGGACGAGGGCAGGATCACCGCGTCCGGATACTGTTTGCGCAGTTCGTGTACCGCGCCGAGCGCGCTCGGCAACAGTTCGAACAGACGCTGCGGACCGGCCAGGAAATCGCGGATCGCCAGATTCTGGATCGCGACCGTCGAGTACTCCAGGCAGAGCAGATGTTTGAGGGTCGCCTTGACCGTGTGGGCGATCATGTTCCGGCCGTTGCCCGGCTGGTACAGGGCGGCGACGACCAGGCGATTGCGTAGATGGAAATACGCCTGCCAGTCGATCGCGTCGTCCTTGTCGCTCCACGCCATATGCCAGACCGCGGCGCCGGGCAGGGTGACCGTCGGATATCCGGCCTCCCGAGCACGCAACCCGTATTCGACATCGTCCCATTTCAGGAACAGCGGCAGCGGCTGGCCGAGTTGTTCGGCCACCTGCCGCGGGATGACGCAGGTCCACCAGCCGTTGAAATCCCCATCGATACGCCGGTGCAGCAGTTTCGAATTATCGCGGTCGCGCAGCGGGTATTTCGCGAAATCGTGGTCGTATTCGACATTCGGCGCCGCCGACCACATGAAGATATTGCGGTCGACGACCTCACCCATCACATGCAGATGTGAGCGCTCCTGCAGGTTGAGCATCTGGCCGCCCACCAGTACCGGCGATTTCGCGAAGCGGGCGAACGCCAGCGCGCGCAGAATCGAATCCGGTTCGATCTCGATATCGTCGTCCATGTAGACGATGAATTCGGCGCTGGTGGTTTTCAGGGCCTCGTACATCACCCGGCTGTACCCGCCCGACCCGCCCAGATTCGGCTGATCGTGAATGGCGAGCCGGTCACCGAGGACCGCGGCGGCTTCGTCGAATCCCGGTTCGTCGACGACCTTGCGGGTGCCCTGGTCGGGAATGATCACCGCGTCGATCTGCGCCAGCACCAGCGGATCGGCCCCGAGCGCTTTCAGCGTCGTCACGGCGTCGGTGGGACGGTTGAAGGTCGGCATACCGACCGCGATCCGGCCCTCTCCCGGCGCCTCGATCGGCGCGTACCAACCTCCGGACACCAGGGTGACCGCGGTGTCGGTGGTGATGTCGAACCAGAGCCAGCCGCCGTCCTCGAACGGGCCGAAATCGGCCTCCATCTCGACCGACACCGTCTCCGCGCCGGAGGCCACCGCGAACTCACGGCCCTGGACGTGGATACGGGACCCATCGGCCTTGGATCGGTACAGGTCGACGCGGCCGTGTCCGGCCAGTTCCAGCCGCAGCACCACCGAGTCGAGCATGCTCCAGCGCCGCCAGTAGCTGGCCGGCAGCGCGTTGAAGTAGGTGCAGAACGACACCTCGGACTCCGCGCCGACCGACAGCGAGGTCCGGGTGGTGGCGTGCGCGCGCCGCGCGTTGGTCGCTGATTCCTCCAGGTAGAGGGTGCGCACATCGAGCGGTTCGCCCGGGCGGGGCAGGATCACCCGTTGCAGCAGCGATTTCGCTCGGGTCGCGGACGCACTGTGCGCCAGTGATGCAGAGGTCATACGTCGTTGTTCTCCTCGGCCAGCGGCGCACCCGTCTCCAGGTGCGGACGCAGCACATTGTCGAACATGTTCAGCGCACTCGCGATGGCCATATGCATGTCCAGGTACTGGTAGGTACCGAGGCGGCCGCCGAACAGGACCAACGCGTCGACCGTCTCCTTCTTGGCCAGTTCGCGATACGCGGTCAGTTTGGCCCGGTCCTCGGGGGTGTTGATCGGATAGTACGGTTCGTCGCCGGTCTTGGCGAAACGCGAGTATTCGCGCATGATCACCGTCTTGTCCGTCGGGTAATCCCGTTCCGGATGGAAATGCCGCGGCTCGATGATCCGGGTGTAGGGCGCATCCGCATCGTTGTAGTTCATCACCGACGTGCCCTGGAAGTCGCCGGTGGCCAGCACCTCGGTTTCGAAGTCGATGGTGCGCCAGCCCAGCTCACCCTCGGCGTAGTCGAAGTAGCGGTCCAGCGGGCCGGTGTACACCACCGGGGCGTGCGGGTTCTGCGCGCGCAGTTCGTCGCGGACGTCGAACCAGTCGGTGTCCACCCGGACCTCGATCAGGTCACTCGCGGCCATGTTCTCCAACCACTTCGTGTACCCCTCCTTGGGCAGGCCCTCGTAAGTGTCGTTGAAGTAGCGGTTGTCGAAGGTGTAGCGGACCGGGAGCCGGGTGATATTGCCCGCGGGCAGCTCCTTGGGGTCGGTCTGCCACTGTTTGGCGGTGTAGTCGCGGACGAACGCCTCGTACAGCGGACGGCCGATCAGCGAGATGGCCTTTTCCTCGAGGTTCTGCGCGTCGGAGGTTTCGATCTCGGCGGCCTGCTCGGCGATGAGCGCACGCGCCTCCTCCGGGGTGAAATACCGGCCGAAGAATTGCGACACCAGGCCCAGCCCCATCGGGAACTGGTACGCCTGACCTTTGTGCAGGGCGAAAACGCGGTGCTGATAGCCGGTGAACTCGGTGAACTGCGTGACATAGTCCCAGACTCGTTTGTTCGAGGTATGGAACAGATGCGCGCCATATTTGTGGATCTCGATACCGGTTTCCGGTTCGGGTTCCGAATAGGCATTACCGCCGATATGCGGGCGGCGATCCAGCACGAGGACTCTCTTGCCCAGTAAGTTCGCGCTGCGCTCGGCGACGGTCAGCCCGAAGAAGCCGGAGCCGACGACGATCAGGTCGAACTGTGCGGTGTTATCTGAGTTACCCGGAGACGATGCGGCGGTCACGGGAGCCCAGCGTATCGGAAGCGTTTCCCGGCGCCAGTCGGAGTCGGAAGGTCAGGGGTATTGCCAGGTGAGCGGCTTTCGCGCCGTCCGCCGGCGAAAAGCGCGCGCCGGGGCCGGTGCGAACCGGCCCCGGCGCGGGAAAACCGCCGTTCACCGGCGCCATCAGCGGTAACCGTACGGAGCGACCCCGTAGGCACCGACCGGAACGGGTACGCGGGCGGCCTCGATCCACCGCTTGGTGGGGGCGATGGCGGCCAGTACGAGGGTGAGCACCGCGAAGAGCGGAGCGCTGAGAACGCTGATCCCGACACCGACGGTGACCACACCGACCACGACGACGGTGAGCACGATCGAGAGCACGCAGCCGAGGATGACCATCACTCGTCCGGAATTGCTGCGACGCAGCAGCAGGATGCCGCCGATCAGGAGCAGCAGAGCCAGGGCGCTGTAGGCGATGCCGAGCACCACACCGGTTCCCGCGAGGTCGAAATCGAAATCGATATCGGGACCGCTGGAACTCGAACTCGAACTGCTGCGACGGCGGGCGCCGGTGGCCAGGACGGCGCCGCTGGTGAGCGAACTCTCGGAGGTGGCCGAGGCCAGCACGAACATCCCGAAGGCGGACAACGCGCCGGCGACTCCGCCCAGCAGCGCGAGAATCCCGGCGGTGATGCCGGTCCCCCCACTCGGGGGCGCCTGGTATCCGTAGGTGCCGGCGAACTGCGGTCCCGGCGCGTAGCCCATCTGATGGCCGGGCGCGGCCGGGTAGGCGGGTGGCGGCGAATACGGCGCCGACGGAAAACGCTGCTGCGGCGGCGGCTGACCATACGGATAATTCACGGGACCTCCCCCTCGTCACGGTTTCCGGCACTGTACCCGCGCATCGCCGGTGACCGGCGGTCCGCCGATTCCCCGTAAATGCGAAACACGCTTACCCGCACACGTATTCGTGTGCGGGTAAGCGGCGGGGACCGTCGCTATTCGAGATTGTTCTCGGCGTAGATACGCAT
The DNA here is from genome assembly GCF_001613445.1 of Nocardia grenadensis NBRC 108939. Classification (GTDB taxonomy): domain Bacteria; phylum Actinomycetota; class Actinomycetes; order Mycobacteriales; family Mycobacteriaceae; genus Nocardia; species Nocardia grenadensis. The sequence goes on along the minus strand of NZ_BDCJ01000024.1, from coordinate 65,114 downwards.
CGCGTCCCGGATCAGTTCCGCTGCGCCTTCGGCGTGCACGTCGTAGTTGGCCCCGAAGCGTGCGTCGGCGACATACATTTCACCCAGACCCGTGAATTCCCGCGCGCCGGGACGACGGCCCTGCCGGCCGCCGGTCACCCATTCGTAGTGCCGCGCGGTGATCTCCTGGACCTCGGCGCTATCCGGGGCGAGCCCGGCTTTACGCGCCCGCCCGAAGGCCGCGGCGATATCGAGCTGCGCCTGCTGGAACGCCTGCTTCTCCGCGGCGCTCAGCGAACGCCACCAGCGGTCGCCGCCCTCATAGGCGTCCTTGCCCCAGCGTTCGACGACCTCCTCCTTGTACTGCGTGTGATCGAATTCCTCGAAGACTTCCGCCGCCACGAGTCGTTCACCTCTCTCCAACTTGTCCAATGTGGTGTGTACCGACACGATCCGGCGGCCGATCCGGTCCTGTTCCTGCCGCAGCAGGTCCAGCTGGGCACGCAGCGCGGTGATCGCGTCACGTTCCCCGGCGAGGATCTCGCCGATCACCGGCAGGCCCACGCCGAGTTCACGTAGCAGCAGGATCCGCTGCAGCCGGACCAGCGAGCGCTCGTCGTAGTAGCGGTAGCCGTTCACGCCGATCCGGCTGGGCGGCAACAGCCCCAGCTGCCCGTAGTGGCGCAGGGTGCGGCTGGTGGTACCGGCCGCTTTCGCCAGATCCTGGATGGACCATTCGTCGTTGCGGGAACCCGCGCCCACGACCTTCACCTCTTCCGTTCCGCGTCGGTGTCACCAGCCTGCAAGTTGACGCAACGTAAAGGTCAAGCCGTCCGGCTCGGGCGGCGGCTAGAACACCTCGGTGGTCTCTATTCTCGTCGGGATCCGCTGGGCCCCGGGTACGGCTGCGGGCCGGTCGCCGTCGAGCGTGCCGGACCCGGCGGGCCGGGTGTCGAACTCCGGAGTGCTGTCCGGCACGGCGCGGCCGGCAGGCAGCCGACCGGGAATCGTCGCCGCCTCGGAATCGCCCGCGCCCGGCCCGAAACCGCCGGATTCGCTGTCGGCGGGCACCACGCCGCCGGCTTCGGCACTACCGGCTCCCTCGGTGAGACCGGGTACCAGCTGCATCAGCGTGTCGAAGTCGACCACCTGCGCGCCCAGGTCGGTGGTGTAGACGATGACGCCGTTCTCGTACAGCCGATACTTGCCGGCGTCCTCGGGCAGGGACAGTTCCGGGGTGACGGGCAATCCGAGCGCGCCCTGCATACCGCCCATTTCGGCGTAGGCGGTATCGATCGGCGAGGGGGTCGCGCCCGGTGCGACGCCCGGGAGCGTGCCCTCCGGGGAGACCGGGAGCGAGCCTTCCGGGGTACGCGGTACCGGAGCACCCGATTTCGAGCCTTCCGGCGAGGTCTCGTTCCACGGCTCGGGGGTTCCCGGAGCGGCGCCCTCCGGCAGCGTGTTCACCGGAGGTGGCAGCGGCATCGGTGTGGTGACCGTGAGTTCGGCGGGTGTAGGCCCGACCTCGAAAGTCTGGATATCGGCCGGCGATCCGCCGTCCGGGGCGGCGGAGTACTCGGCGCGCAGGATCCGCCCGTCGCGCAGCAGTACCCGGCCGATCGTGGCCTCCACCGCGGCGGTGGTGCGCGGGTCCTCCTGAGCGGTGCCGCTGTAGACCTGACAGTCGGTGGTATCGCAGGTCTGCGCGTAGGGCCAGCGGGTTTCGGCGAGCGCGTAGGACCGGGCGGCGACCGCTTGGGCTTCCAGGGCGGCGGGCGCCCAGTCCGGCGGCATCTCGGCCGGGACCACCCCGAGCAGATAGTCCTGGATTTCCACCCGGTTGACGGTTCGGGTCTCCCCGTTCTCGGCGGCCACCCCCAGCGACCCGCGATAGGCGCCGCCGCCGCACAGCGTCAGATGTTCCGCCGCCGGGCGGTTCGGGTTGGGGTCGATCGGATAGACCCACGGATCCTGGATCGGGTTCTCCCACAGGACCGGTCCGGCACAGCCCTGGGTGACCACCGCGTGTGCGCCGCCGTCGGCCAACGGTGTGAGCCGGACGGCCTCGCCCGCCTGCAGTTCCTGTCCGGCGAGCCGCATACCGGCAGCGGAGGTGACGACGAGATCGGCACCGTCCTGTTCTTGCAGCCGGACCGATACCGAGGCCGGTCCGATGGTGCCGAACTCGGCGCCCGGATAGTAGTGGGCGAGGATCTGATCGACGTTCTGCCCGTTGTCGGCGTTCTGCAGCGCCCCGTGCTGGCTCAGTCCGCGCCCGTGCCCCGGACCTGCTTCGGCAAGCATCCGGTACACCTCTCCGGCGCCGGGCACCAGCAGCGCCCCGCCGATGGCCAGAGCCGTCGCGCCGCAGGCGAGTAATGGGCCTGGACGAATCCGCCGACCCCTCATCGACTGTGGCAAAACCGCAACTACCAGCGTGTTACCCAGACGCCCTGAGACTTTCGGCCGAGTCATGTTGTTTCGATATGACATACGAGCACTCCCATCGTCAGCCCGGACGCTTTCGACTCGGTACGACGTCGGCATGTCGTTTCGACCGGCCACGCTCCGGGAGCTACATTCGAGCGAACAGGAAAGCCTCAACCTCAGGTTTAGATTTGTGACGAATGTGGCTAGTGTGGTCCGTGGGACTGAAGTTCGCAAGCATGACTTGCTCACCGATCACTGGTTGCAACCCTGATTGGAGAAGCTCGTGCCCTACCGCAAACCGAAGCGTTCCTGTGTACTGCCGGTTGTCGCGCTAGTAGCGGTAGCGGGCCCGATCCTGCTGCCCATGGTCACCGACCTGGGCAAATCGACCGATCAAATCGAACTGACCGCGGTACCGCCCCAGCTCACCGAACTCGCGCTGCGCAGCGCCCCCGATACCGTGCTGCCGCTGGGTGAGCTGACCGGACTCGACCTGCCGGACCTGCGCCTGGGCGATCTGCAGGCACTCGGCGTACCCGACATCACCCCGAACGGTGCGACCACACCCACCGAACCGAGCCGCCGGCTGCCGGAGCGGCAGCCCGGCCCGGGTTTCGTGACCGAAGGCGGGCCACCACCCGCGGACACGCCCGCGCTCACACCCGGCGTCATTCCGCCGGAATTCATGGACGCGGTCGGCGCGCAGGTCAAAGAACTGAACCGGGAACAGCCTTTCAGCATGATCGCGCTGACCGCTCCGGACCTGGCGAACACCACCGTCATGATCCGGGCCGAACAGCCCGACGGCGGCTGGGGCCAGTGGTATGAGGCCAACCCGATCGACGGCGCCGCCGGCGTGGCGGCCGGCGGGCCCACCGGCACCGACCCCATCTACGTCGGCAACACCACCTCGGTGCAGGTGCTCGTAACCCGGAAACCGCAGCAGCACGGGGGTGATCCGCTCGGCCGGACCCCCGCCGCGGCGGGCGGGCCGCAGCAGCCGCCCGACCTCACCGCCGTCCTCATCGATCCCGGCCGCGGCGCGGTCGACGATCAACTCCAGGACATCGCCGCCGCACTGCCCGGCGGCGGCCCCCGGGTCATCACCCGCAACCAGTGGGGCGCCGACGAATCGATCCGCTGCCAGGAGCCCACCTACGACGACGGGCTGGGCGGAATCACCGTCCACCACACGGCCGGCCGCAACGATTACAGCAAATCCGAATCGGCCGGGATCGTCCGCGCCATCTACGCCTACCATTCGCAGACGCTGGGTTGGTGCGATATGGGATACAACGCACTGGTCGACAAGTATGGGCAGATCTTCGAGGGCCGCTACGGGGGTCTGGACAAGCCGGTGCAGGGCGCGCACGCGGGTGGTTTCAACGAGAACACCTCCGGTGTCGCGATCATGGGCGACTACCAGGTAGAACAGCCCACCGACGCCTCGATCGAGGCCACCGGCAAGTTCATCGGCTGGCGTGCCCGGATCGCCGGACTCGATCCCAAGGGCCAGACCACCATGTATTCAGAGGGCACCGAGTTCACCCCGTACGCACAGGGTGAGGAAGTGCATCTGCCGGTGGTCTTCGCGCACCGCGACGTGGGCAACACCAGCTGCCCCGGCGATGCCGCCTACGGGCAGATGGACCGGATCCGCACGATCGCCGCCGGTGAAGCGGGGGCGACCCGGTCGTCGACCCCGCGCAGCCAGGCCTCCCGCTCGGATCTGGCCGCGCTGGCCGATCTCACCGCCAAGCTGCTGACCATGGTGAACGACAATGTGATCGCGAAGTACTGGGTCGCCAAGGGCGGTCCGGACGGGCCACTCGGCCAGGCCGCTTCCGGACCGTTGCCCGCGGCCCAGGGCCAGCAGTACGCGAAATTCGTGAACGGATATGTCTACACCGCACCGGACGGTCAGGTGCACGAGGTCGTGGGCAAGGTCCTGGATCGCTTTCTGGAACTCGGCGCCGACGCCGGTGCGCTCGGCCTGCCGCTCACCGATGCCTACCCGGTCCCCGAGGGGCTGCGCACCGACTTCCAGAACGGCTCCCTGATCCTGAACCAGGTGGCCGATATCGTCACCACCGTCTGGAAGACCTACAACGACACCTACCAGCAGCAATTGCAGGGCAAAGGCGCACAACCCGGCACCGCACCGCACGCAACACCCGGCGCGAGCCCGGCACCGCAGGTGGCGGGCCCGGTTCCGCAGGTCGCGGCGCCGCCCGCACCCGTCGCCGCACCGGCCGAGGAACAGTCACCGGCACCGCAGGTCACGGGCCCGGTTCCGGAGGCCGCGGCACCGCCCGCACCCGTCGCCGCACCGGCCGAGGAACAGTCACCGGTACCGCAGTCCGCGCCGCCGCCCGCCGCCACGGTCGACCCGGCAGCCGCTGCTCAGGACGGCCCACCGCCGGCCGAAGCGGGTCCGGAACCCGCCGCCGAGGCCGGTCCGGCACCTCCGCCGGAGCCCGCTGCGCCGCCGTCCCCACCGGCCGCCTGACCTCCGCGTACCGACCGCGCCGGATCGTGCCCCGCACGATCCGGCGCGGTCGTTTTCGCACAGGCGGTCCGGCGATTCCGCCGCGGCTATCCCTCCCCCGGCCACCAGCGTTCGAGGACCTGCGCGACACCGTCCTCGCTGTTGCTCCCGGTGATCTCGTCGGCGGCCGCGAGTGCCTCCGGGTGGGCGTGCCCCATCGCGACCCCCCGCCCGACCATGCGCAACATCGGGATGTCGTTGGGCATATCGCCGAACGCGACCATATCCGCGGGGTCGACTCCGAGCCGCTCGCCCAGAGTCCGCAGCCCCGACGCCTTGGTGACACCGAGCGCGGAGATCTCGATCAGGCCGTGTTCGGTGGAGTAGGTGATATCCGCGCGGTCGCCGATATGGGCGGCCAGCGTCACCGCCATATCGCCGCTGCGGGCACCGGGTAGCCGGATCAGCATTTTGATCGCCGGGGAGTCGATGACCTCGTCGCGGGCCACGGCGGTGTCGTCGGGATTGAGCCAGGCGTGCTCGTACTGCGGTGAGCTCACGAATTGCGGGGTGGCCGCGTCGTGCGCGCTCGCGCCGATCCGCTCGGCCGCCAGCCCGCATCCGGGCAGTACCTTCTCCGCGATATCGGCAATCCAGCCGAGAGTTTCCACATCCAGTACCGAGGCCCCGAGCACCTTGTCGGTTTCGGCGTCGTAGAGCACGGCGCCGTTGCCGCATACGCACAGCGGTGCGAAACCGAGCCCGGCCACCACCGGGGCGATCCAGCGCGGCGGACGACCGGTGGCCAGCACGAACGGCACTCCGTCGGCGATCAGTGCCGCCACCGCGGCCCGGGTCCGCGCCGAAACCCGCTCGTAGGGATCGATCAGGGTGCCGTCCACATCGGAGGCCACCAATTCCGGTCGGGTCTGCCGCGTTGCGCTCACCCGTCCCATTCTGCTGGGTCGGCCGCGACACCCCGGCGGGCGTACCCGTTCGCGGGGCGAACACGCAGCAGGCCGTCCGTCGCGCATCCCGGAAGATCGCTCCCTATGATCAGGGGCTACACCTGATATCGAGGGGAATGATGGCCGGCTTTCTGCTACGACGGGCGCTCAATTACGTCGTGCTGCTGCTCTTGGCGTCCTTTCTCACCTTCAGCCTCGCTTCGCTGACCTTCCGGCCACTGGACAGCCTGGAACAGCGCAATCCGCGACCGCCGCAGTCGGTGATCGACGCCAAGGCCGAGGAACTGCATCTGAACGAGCCGATTCCGCAGCGCTACGTCACCTGGGTGACGGGCGCGGTGCACGGCGATTTCGGTAAGACGCTCGGCGGGCAGCCGGTGAGCGAGGAACTGGGCCGCCGGATCGGGGTCAGTCTGCGGTTGCTGATTCTCGGTTCGATCATCGGCACAGTGCTGGGCGTCCTCATCGGGGCGGCCGGCGCGATCCGCCAGTACAGATTCAGTGACTATTTCACGACCGTCATATCCCTGCTGATCCTGTCGACCCCGGTGTTCCTGCTGGCGACACTGTTGAAATTCGGTGCGCTCGAGATCAACTCGGCCACCGGAACGCAGATCTTCCTCTACACCGGCGAAACGTCGGCGACCAGTATCGAGGGGTTCGGCGCCCAGCTGGTCGACCGCCTGCAACATCTGGTGCTGCCCACCCTGGCCCTGGCCCTGGGCGGGATGGCCGGATACAGCCGCTATCAGCGCAATGCCATGCTCGACGTGCTGCAGAGCGATTTCATCCGGACCGCCCGGGCCAAAGGTCTCACCCGCAACCGGGCACTCTACAAACACGGCCTGCGGACCGCGCTCATTCCGATGGCGACGCTGTTCGCCTACAGCCTCGGCGGACTGATCACCGGTGCCACCTTCACCGAGAAGATCTTCGGCTGGCACGGGGTTGGGGAATGGCTGGTCGATTCGATCAACGCCCAGGACATCTACGTGGTCGCCACGGTGACCGCCTTCGCCGGGCTGGTGGTGCTGGTGTCGGGCCTGCTCTCCGATATCGTCTACGCGATTCTCGACCCCCGGGTGCGGGTGGGATGAGCGGGTCAGGCCCGGAGGCGGCAGCGAAGCATAACCACGCAGGGCCCCCCGATCATCCCCGAAAACACAGCATGAGCGGGTCAGGCCCGGAGGCGGCAGCGAAGCATAACCACGCAGGGGCGCCGCCCCGCTCATGCCCGAAGACACAGCATGAGCGGATGAGCGAGCACAACCACCGACGTCCCCGCGAATCCCCCGAGGGCACAGCGTGAGCATCAACGAAACCGAGATCCTGGTCCAGGGCGCGCCCGAACCGGCCGCCTCCGGTCGGCGCAAACTCATCCTGCGCCGTTTCCTGCGCAACAAACCCGCGCTGGTCGGCGCCGCGGTGCTGGTCCTGATGTTCCTGGCCAGTTTCGTCCTGCCGTCGTTCCTGCCCTACGACTATCAGGACATCGACTACACCGCTCTGCTCGAACCGCCGAGCCCCCAGCATCCCTTCGGTACCACCGAGATCGGCCAGGACGTACTGGCCCAGACCCTGCGCGGGCTACAGAAATCGCTGATCATCGGCCTGTGCGTGGCGGTGTTCTCCACCACCATCGCCGCCGTTACCGGCGCGGTGGCCGGGCTGCTAGGCGGCTGGACCGACCGCACCATCATGTGGGTGGTCGATCTGCTGCTGGTGGTACCGAGTTTCATCATCGTGGCCCTGTTCGCGCCGCGTACCAAGGGCAGCGGTTCGATCCTGCTGCTGATCATCCTGCTCAGTGTGTTCGGCTGGATGATCAGCGCGCGGATCGTACGCGGCCTGACCATGAGCCTGCGCGAACGCGAATTCGTCCGGGCCGCCCGCTATATGGGTGCCCCGACCCGGACGATCATCCTCACCCATATCGTGCCGAATATCGCCTCGATCCTGATCATCGACACCACGCTCACCGTCGGCGCCTCGATCATGGCCGAAACCGGGCTTAGCTTCCTCGGTTTCGGGGTGCAGCCGCCGGATGTGTCGCTGGGCACGCTGATCGCGAACGGCACCAGTTCCGCCATGACCTATCCGTGGCTGTTCCTCTTCGCGGGTGGTCTGCTGATCATCACCGTGCTGTGCGCGAACCTGGTCGGCGACGGCTTGCGCGACGCCTTCGACCCCGGCGCGAAACGCGCCCGGTCCCGGCCGTCACGCAAGGCGCGCAAGGCGGCGGAGAAGTCCCGGCAGGCGGAGGAAGCGCGGACATGACCGGAGAGACCACGACGGTGCGATCGGCAACGGACCGGGCCGTGCCCGGTGCATCCGGCGCGGGCCAGGGCCGCACGCCCCTGCTGGAGGTATCGGATCTGCGCGTCTCGTTCCCCAGCGAAGAAGGCCGCGTCGACGCGGTCCGGGGGGTGGACTACACGGTCGCCGACGGCGAGGTCCTCGCGATCGTCGGTGAATCCGGGTCCGGGAAATCGGTGTCCTCCCTCGCGGTGATGGGTCTGCTGCCCGAACAGGCCCGGGTCACCGGCTCGATCCGGTTGCGCGGGCGGGAACTGCTCGGCCTCGGTGACCGGGAACTGTCGAAACTGCGCGGCAGCGCGGTGAGCATGGTGTTCCAGGACCCGCTCTCCGCGCTCACCCCGGTGTACCGGGTGGGCGATCAGGTCGCCGAAGCGCTGCTCGCGCACGGGAATATGAGCAAGGCCGAGGCGGCGAAACGCGCGGTCGAACTGCTCGATCTGGTCGGTATTCCCGATCCGGAGTTGCGTGCGAAGGCCTTCCCGCACGAATTCTCCGGCGGTATGCGCCAGCGGGTGGTCATCGCCATGGCGATCGCCAACGATCCGGCGCTCATCATCTGCGACGAACCGACCACCGCACTCGATGTGACAGTGCAGAAGCAGATCTTGAACCTGCTGCGCAAAGCCCGCGATATCACCGGCGCGGGCGTCGTCATGATCACCCACGATATGGGTATCGCGGCCACCCTCGCCGATCGTGTGGCCGTGATGTACGCGGGCCGGATCGTGGAAACCGCGACCACCGCGCAGGTTTTCCGGAGCCCCCGGATGCCCTACACCGTAGGTCTGCTCGGCTCGATCCCGCGTATGGACGGACCGCCGCGCGCACCGCTGATCCCCATCGTCGGCGCGCCTCCGGCCATGCACGCACTGCCGCACGGGTGTTCGTTCGCGCCACGCTGCCCGGTCGCGATCGAGAGATGCCGCGCCGCGGAACCACCGCTGGCCGAGGCCGCTCCGGGCCATCGCGCGGCGTGCATCCGGACGGACGAGGTCGATTCGCCGGCGCTGTTCGACGCCTACCGCCGCGAGATCGGGGAACCGGCGGTGCCCCCCGCGACCGATCCGCAGCCGGTGCTGAAGGTGACGGATCTGGTCAAAACCTTCCCCATCACCTCCGGGGTGATCCTGCGTCGCCGCAAGGGCGAGGTTCGCGCCGTGGACGGGATCGGTTTCGAGGTCCGCGCCGGACGCACTCTGGCCCTGGTCGGTGAATCCGGGTCGGGTAAATCCACCACGCTCACCCAGATCCTGGACATGGTGAAACCGCAGGCCGGAACCATCGAGATCATGGGCCGCGATACCGCCACCCTCAACTCCGCGCAGCGTCGTGAACTGCGACGCAAACTGCAGATCGTCTTCCAGGACCCCACGGCCTCGCTGGATCCGCGACTACCGGTTTCCGATATCGTCTCCCAGCCGATGCGCATCGCGAAGCGGCCGAAATCCGAGATCGCCCAGCGCGTACCGGACCTCCTGCGGCAGGTGGGCCTGCGGCCCGAACATGCCGACCGCTATCCGGGCGATTTCTCCGGCGGCCAGAAGCAGCGCATCTGTATCGCCCGGGCGCTGGCCCTGGACCCCGAATTGCTGGTGCTCGACGAGCCGGTGTCGTCCCTGGATGTCTCGATCCAGGCGGGTGTACTCAATCTGCTGCGCGACCTGCAGGCCGAACGGGGTCTCTCCTATCTTTTCGTCTCCCACGACCTCTCGGTGGTGCGCAATCTGGCCCACGATATCGCGGTGATGTACCGGGGCAAGATCGTCGAAGCGGGACCGGCGGAACAGATCTTCGGCGATCCGGGACACGAATACACACGATCACTGATCGAGGCCGTGCCCGTACCCGTGGTAGAGGGTTGACGGACGTGTTCTCCGGACCCACCGGCAGGAAGGAAGAACGGCCATGAGGATTCGATCAATGCGGAGGCTGGCGGTACCGCTGTGCACCGTAGCCCTGCTCGCGGCCGGTTGTGGGGCCAGCGATTCGGGAGCACCCGAGGGCGCGGTCGCCGAACTGGGCACAGTCAACGACATCAACCCGCATGATGTGAGCGAACTGCGCGACGGCGGGAATCTGCGCTTGGCCGCCACGTCCTATCCGGAGCAGTGGAACCCGATGCAGATCGATTCCGACGGTGAGTCGGCGAGCATCATGCGCCCGATGATGCCGCGTGCGTTCGCCACCGACGCGGCCGGGAACATCTCGGTCAACACCGATTTCTTCACCAGCGTCGAACTCACGAACTCCGAACCGCAACAGGTGACGTACACCATCAACCCCAAGGCGGTGTGGTCGGACGGCTCCCCCATCACCTGGGAGGACATCGCTTCCCAGGCGCATGCCATGAGCGGCCGGGATCCGAAGTTCCTCATCGGGAACACCAATGGATTCGACCGGATAGAGAAGGTCGAACGCGGCACCGATGACCGCCAGGCGATCCTCACTTTCGAAAACCATTACGCGGATTGGGCCGGTCAGTTCTCCGGTAACTCCATGCTGCTGCCGAAGGAGGCCACGGCGACGCCGGAGGCGTTCAACGAGGCCTGGCGCAACGCACCCGGCAAGACCTCGGGCCCGTTCGTCATCCAGTCCACCGATCGCGGTCAGGGCCGGATCGTGCTCGGCCGCAATCCGAAATGGTGGGGCGCGACCCCGAAACTCGACACCATCACTTTCAGTGTGCTGTCGAGCGAAGCCATGGTGCCGGCACTGGCCAACAACGAGATCGACGCCATCGGCCTGGCCACCCGCGACGATATGCAGACCGCCCGCAATACCCCCGGGGTGGCGATCCGGCGCGCTCCTGGTAACAGCTGGTCGCATCTGACCTTCAACGGCGCCCCGGGGTCGCTGCTGGAGGATCCGAAACTGCGGGTCGCCATCATCAAGGCGATCGATCGCGCCGGTATCGCCAAGGCAATGCAGAACGGCCTGGTCAACGACCCGAAGCCGCTGAACAACCACATCTTCATCCAGGGCCAGAAAGGCTACCAGGACAACAGCCTGCCCTTCGACCCCGAGGCCGCGAAGCAGGAACTCGACGCCCTGGGCTGGACGCTGAACGGGGAGGTCCGGGAGAAGGACGGCCGCAAACTGATGATCCGCGATGTCATGTACAACGACAAGACCTGGGTGCAGGTCGCGCAGATCATCCAGCAGAACCTTCGACAGGTGGGGATCGAACTCGCCATCGAGACCAAACCCGGCAGTGGCTTCTTCACCGACAACATCCAGCCCGGCAATTTCGATGTGGGCCAGTGGGTGTGGTCCGGCGATGCCTTCCCGCTGAGCAGCATCCCGCAGATCTGGGGCTACTACCCCGATAATCTGCAGGGCAACTACGGCCGCATCGGTTCGCCCGAACTGAACGACCTCATCGAGAAGACACTGACCGAGCTGGACCCGCAGAAGGCCATCGAACTGGCCAATCAGGTCGACCAGGCGGTCTGGGCCGAGGGTCATTCGATCCCGCTGGTGCAGTCGGCCGGCAACGTCGGTGTCCGCGACAACCTCGCCAACTACGGCGCCGCGGGACTGGCTTCCCTGGACTACACGAAAATCGGTTTCCTGAAGTGAGCTCCCGGATAGGCCATCCGCTGGCCTATCCGCTGTGCGTGACCATCGGCGCCCTCGCGGTACTCACCGCGTGGGCGCCGTTCGCCGATCCGGACCAGCTCAGCGGGCTGGCGGTGGTCGGCGTGGGGGTTGTGGGGTACAGCGGGTACCGGTTCGCGGTGGCGCTGGGGGTGGTCGGCTACCGAGCCGAGGGCGCCACGACAGTGGCGGTGCGGCGGGTGAGACAGGAATATCAGCTGGTCAGCCGTTCCTGGCTGGAGTTGCGTGGCGGCGGTGACGAGCGTTGGCTGCCCGTGTACTTCACGCCGGAGCTGATCGGTTTCACCGGTGGTACGGCCTTGCTGAGCGGACGGCAGATCGTGCTGCGGCCAGAGTTCGGCAGTACCGGGCCGCCCGGTGGACCGCGGCGCGAGTTCCGGGTGCTCCCGGCCGGCCGGGCCCGGGAGACCGAACCGCCCGGCCGCCTGGTCGACAATCCGACGCGGGTGGACCCGGAATCGCAGACCCGGGCGGCCACCACCGCCAAGACCACCCGCCGCTTGCTGCTGGACGCCCAGTCGGCGGTCGCCGCCCCATTCGTCGCCCTGTTGTGGCTGTATGTGATGGGTGGCGGGACCGGGGCGTTCATTGCCGCCCTGTGTGTGGCGGCCGCGACCGGGACCTGGCTCGGCGCCATCCGCGGGTCGGACCCGAGCTGACCCCTGCGCAATCGCCGAAACTCCGACTAGTTGACTATATTTCTCATTTGGTCATATGGTCATAGTCATGTCCCCCGGAGGCCGCGCCCACACCGAGGAGGCCCGCCGGCGGCGGGCGGATCAGCTGTTGGATATTGCGTCGGAGCTATTGCTCCGCGCCGGTTACCGCCGAGTGACCGTGGACGACATCGCTGGTCGGGCCGGCGTGGGGAAAGGCACCGTCTATCTGCACTGGAAATCCAGAGACGAGCTGTTGCTCGCGGTGCTGCAACGCGAGGTCGTACATTCGATCGACCAACTCGTGAGCGTGCTGCGCGACGATGCGACGACTATCGTGCTCCATCGAATGACCGAGGTCCACTTCCTCGAAGTGATGCGCCGGCCGCTGCTGCGGGCGCTGTACACGACCGACCCCGAAGTTCTCGGGAGACTGGCCGCCGAACTGCATACCGGCCAGGGCCTCGACCATCACCGCGCATTCGACGACTACCTGAGACTGCTGGCCGATCATGGGTTGCTGCGTAACGACCTGTCGATCGAGGAGATCTCCTACGGCTACCACGCAGTCCTGCACGGCTATCTGAGCGAAGACTCCTACGACCGGGGCGCACCGGAACTTTCGCAGGAACGCAAGGCGCGGTTGCTGGCCACCACCGTGCAACACGCCTTCGAACCCCCGCAATCGGCCTTCGAGGCTGTCAGAGACATTCACGAGCGAGCAATCTCCCTGTTCGCAGAGACCGCCGACCGTGCTCGCGCGCTGCTCTACCCGACCACGAACTGAAGGAACTGGAATGCGTATCGGAACCCTGATCTCCCCTGGACCGAACGCCACGGTGAACGATCTGGTGAATCACGCTCGCCAGGCAGCCGAGTCGGGGCGGCACAGCGTCTGGCTCGGCCAGGACTCCGGCTGGGATGCGCTCACCGCGGCTGCGGTCATCGGCACAGAGGTCCCCGCGATCGAGGTGGGAACGGCGGTGATCCCCACCTATCCACACCACCCGCTGGTACTGGCCGGCCAGGCTCTGACAGCCCAATCCGCCACCGGATCCCGCTTGACACTCGGCATCGGTGTCAGCCATCCACACATCATCGAGGGGAGATTCGGTTATTCGTTCCATCGTCCCGCGCGGCACCTGCGGGAGTACCTGCGAGTGCTGATGCCCTTGCTGCGCGGCGAGAGTGTGTCTACCACCGGGGATCACCTGACGGCTGTGGGACGGATCGATGTCCCGCGGCTACCGCCCCCCTCGGTTCTCGTCGGCGCCCTGGGACCCGCGATGCTGCGGGCCGCCGGCGAGTTGGCGGATGGCACGGTGACCACATGGATCGGGCCGACGGCGTTGGACAACCATATCGTTCCGATCCTCACCCGCGCTGCGGCAGCTGCGGGAAGGCCGGCACCGCGAGTGGTGGTATGTCTGTTCGTCGGTGTGACAGATGACGCGGACAGCCTCCGAGCTGCACTCGCCGACCGCTTCGGCGCAGCGGGCCGGATCGCCAGCTACCGCACCGCGCTGGACCGAGAAGGCGTCAGCGGACCCGAACATACCGCGATAGTCGGTGACGAGAAAGCCGTCGAACGCGGGATTCGCAGCTTGTTCGACGCCGGAGCGACAGAACTGGTGGCAATGCCCATCGGCACCGAAACCGAACAGACACGGACAGCAGACATGCTGAGCGCCCTCGCAAGCGCTGCGGGCAGGCCGCCCGGTCGACCTTGAAAGGCTCGATACCGGACACTCGATCCGACTGCCCGATGCCTTTCGTGAGCGGCCGATCGCCCGAGCCGAGCGCGACAGCAGCGCAGAGCGATGTCATCCGGCGTGCTGTCGCCGAATACCCGGACCGGCACCCCAGCTCGATCCGTCACATTCCCTATGTGAGGTCGAGGGACCCATAACGCAAAAATGCCAGGCCTGGCAGCAGCTGTGCCCGAGGCGTCGCAGCCCCACGCGGCCGGTGAACGTCGCCGAGCGTCTCGGGCGAACTCAGTGCGGGATGGAATCGATGATCGCCCGGGCGCCCTGGCGCAGCAGATCGGAGCCGACGAAGAATCCGAGGGCCTGCGGATCCTCCGGGACACCCCAGTGCTGTGAATCCAGCCACCGGGTGCCCTCGAGATCGAACACCTTGCCGCGCAACGAGAGCCGGCCGGTGGGTTCGATCACGCAGACCCCGGCGATCGGGGAATTGCAGTGCCCCTGCAGGGCGTGCAACATGGCGCGTTCGGCGTCGGCGACGCGGCGGGTCTCGGCATGGTCGAGACGACCGGTGAGTTCGCGGACCTCGTCGTCGTCGGCGCGGCAGGCGAGCGTCAGCACGCCCGCGCCGATCGGCGGGCACATGACCTCGAGCGGCAGGATTTCGGTGATCCGATCCTCGCGGCCGATGCGATGCATCCCGGCGACGGCGGCGATCAGCACATCGCAGTAGCCGTCCTCTAGCCGCTCCAGCCGGGTGTTCATATTCCCGCGCAGCGGTTTCATCACCAGCCCCGGATAGTGCAGGCGCAACTGCGCGGACCGGCGCACCGAACTGGTCCCGACAACCGTCCCCGGCGGCTGCTCGGACAGGGGTCGGCCGTCCTTGGTGATGATCGCGTCGCGCACGTCGTCGCGCTCCGGGAAACCGGCGAACGCGATACCTTCCGGAATCGGGATATCGCCGGGAATATCCTTCAGGCAGTGCACGGCGAGATCGGCCTGGTCCTCCAGCAGCGCGTCGTCGATCTCCTTGACGAAAGCCCCCTTACCGCCGAGCTTCGCCAGATCACCCATCCAGCGGTCACCGGCGGAGGTCACTTTCACCAGTTCGGTTTCGACACCGAACTCGGACAGACCGGCCGCGACCTGCTCGGCTTGGGCTACTGCCATAGGACTGGCCCGGGTCGCGACCCGGATAATGCGCGAGGCCATGGCGTGACTCTACCGTCGCCGGAATCCGCCCCGAGGGGCGGTGGTACGCGCTTCGGACGGGAGTGACCCTGGTTACGGCCGGATGAAGGTCAGTAGTGGTAGCGAGCCTGGGCAATAAGGATGTTGTCTCCGGAGACGGCATAGACGAGACGGTGCTCGTCGTTGATCCGGCGAGACCAGTACCCGGACTTATCGCCCTTCAACGGCTCAGGTTTGCCCAGCCCGGTGAACGGGTCACGATCGATATCGTCGATCAAACGCATGACCCGCAACGCCATTTTTCGATCGGTGGAGATCCAGTGGCCGAGGTCTTCGAATGCGACCTTCGCGAAGGTGACTTTCATTCGAGCTCTTCGGCGAGCTTCGCCAAGTCCACTTCAACAGAATCACCGGCCTCCAGTTGGGCGATACCCTGGGCCAAGCGCGCGGCATTGACGGGCGAACGCATCAGGTAGAGGGTCTCGCGAAGGGAGTTGTACTCGTCCTCGGAGATCAGGACGGCGTTGCCTTTGCGGCTGGTGATATGCACGGCGACGGCGTCGTCGTTCACCTGCTCGATGAGCGGGTACAGGTTGGCCCGCGCTTCGCTGGCGGACATGCTGGTCATCGGCCGGTTCCCTTCCCGGTGTCGCCACTGAATGGTACCGGTTTATGGTACAGGTCGTCGAACAATCCAGGTAGGCACAACCTTGCCGGCCGCAGAACCGCAGGCAAGTATCCCACCTACGACGTGACATACCGCAGCCCAGGAATCTGTCGAGAGGTAGAGGACGATGGTGAGCGATTATCGACGACTGGGTCTACGAACGAAAGCCGGGCCCGACGAACCCGCAGCCAAGCCATCTCCAGCGCCGCGTCGAGCAGACCCCGGCCCGTGCCGCACCGTCGGCTCGACGCCGACCGCACCGCGCTACCCGGCCGGTTCGGACACCTTCCGGGAGCGCAGCTCATGTCCCTTGGAGGTCTTGCAGCGGCCCGACTCCAGATCCCACTGCCAGCCGTGCAGGTTGCAGGTCAGCGTGTTGCCTTCCACCACACCGAATTTCGACAGGTCCGCCTTCAGATGCGGGCAACGGCGCTGGATCTCCCAGCCGGCCACCTCCACCGAGGCCGAATCGTCGTGCGCTTCGGAGAACCAGCCGTCCGCGTAGGCGATCCGTTCGTCGGTGAGGCATTTGAAGAAGGTGTACAGGTATTCGTTGTAGCCACCGATCCGCCACGCCTGGAAACGGGTGGACAGGAAAATGGTGTTCACCCAGTCGGGTTCGTTATCGCGCAGCACGGTGCGCACCAGTTCGGGGGCGATCCGGAAGCCGTAACGGTATTTGCCCTCGCCTTCCAGCGGCGCGCGGACGGCCCGCTTCGGGAAGTCCAGAACCACGGTCTCCTCGCCGATCACGAGGCCGACCGGGTAGCCGATACCGTCGCAGATCAGATCGCTCTGCGCCATGATCGGCTCGAACAGCGCCTGCAGCGGTTCCAGGAGGGATTCGCCTTCGGCGGGCGCCCAGGTCTTCTTCTCCGCCACCAGCACCGGCGCCAGCCGCTGCGCCATCTTTTCGATGTAGGCGGCCTTGTCGTGCCAGATGGTCTCGGGATCGTAGGGATGATCCAGTTCCAGTTCGGCGCCGTGCACCTCGACCACCGAACCCGGCACCATCAGCACCCCGCGATCGTGGCCGTGCTCACGCATCTGCTCGAGGAAGACCATCTGGTCGGGGAAGATATTGCCCTCGTCGCCGTGGTCGTCGTTGAGATAGCGCAGTTCGTCGTCGAGGAAGACCGGCGGTCCGGCGGACGGAACCACCCAGGTGGCGCCGACCTGTTCGATATAGCTGCGGGCCCGGTCCATTCCGCGCCGGCGCTTCTGTTTACCGAAATTCGATTTCGTCCGGGCCGGGATGTCGTAGACCATCGGGTACCAGATGGCGCCCGAGTACTGCAGCAGGTGAATATCGATCGTGCCGAAGGCTTCGTGCAGCACATCCATATCGACCGGCCGTGCATCGTTCATATTGAAACAGGTGGTTTCGCCGTCGGAGACGATCAGCCCGGAGTCACCGATCGGACCGTCCGCGGGTGCGCGCAGCGCGACGATCATGATGTCCAGTTCGGCGGCCGGATCACCACCGCCGATCCCCATCGACCCGTTGATCTTGTGTTTGACCGAATCCTCGGTTTCGAAGAATTTGTGGAAACCCAGTTTCTCCAGCTCACGGCGCAGATCCGGGACCGGGTAGTCGGGCAGCAGAACGGTCGCGTCCTTGTTCACGTACTCGGCCAGATGCGCGGCGTCGAAATGGTCGCGGTGCAGATGCGACACATAGAGGAAATCGCAGTTACCCAGTTCCTCCCAGTCGAGCTGGGTGTTGTCCGGAAAAGGGAACCAGGATCCGAAGTACGCGGGGTTCACCCAGGGGTCGCATAGGATCGAGCCGGCCGCTGTCCGGATATGGAATCCCGCATGTCCGACGCTGGTGATCTGCACGAGCTCGCTCCTCCTGACCGTTTACGGCCCTCCAGGGTAGTGCTTCACGACGAGATGTCGCCGATGCAGTAGCCGTCATCACCCTGTTCGAGTAGAAATGTCCGGTTCTGCGTGATTCCGGACGCATTCGTCACCGGCACCGCGACGGCCATATATCCGGTCGTGAGCGGCTGGGAACTGATCTGCTGATCGGTGAATCCGGTGATCGTGCCGAGCGTACCGGGATTCTCGGCGAGCGGCGCGGCCACGGGCGCGCCGCTGCCCTCGGGATCCCAGGTGGCCGGGCTCGCCGCGCACACCAGCGGGTACTGCTCCTCCAGGTCGGCGGGGTCCAGCGGCTGCCCGGTCGAGCGGGACAGATAGCGGCGCACGGTGTGCCGGGCATCGGCGGCGTCGTAGACCGGTTCCGCACCCGCCACGGACACCCGGCCGCAGGCATATCCGGCGGCCACCCGGTGCTCGTCCACAGTGACCGTGGTGACTCCATCGGTCCAGGTGAGCGTGCCGTCCGCCGCGGTACCCGGTTGAGCGAGCGCGCTGAGCACGGCATCGCGGTCGGTATACATGGTTTGCACGGTGAGCGGCGGAATGGTCCAGCAGGTGCTCTGTAGCGTCGCGATATCCGCCGAGCGCAGGTCGGCGGCGAACCGTTGCAGCGCGGGGGCGGCATCGGGTACGCCGGGGACCGCACCGACCGCGGGCGCGTCGGCGGGGACCGGCGGCAGCGTGGGAACCGGCGGCGCTCCCGCGGATGTGTCCTGCTGCTCGGTGCTCGGCGCGTCGCCCGCGGATGCCTGCGCCGGCGGACTGCCGGCGTCGTCGCCCGGGATTCCGGATACCGAGTCGCATCCGGTGCCCAGCAGCACCCCGGACACCGCGAGCCCCACGGCGAGGCCACGGACGCGGGCGCGGCGCGCGGTCTCGCGGCCGATTCGGCGCAACGGTACGGGACGGGCGCGTTCCACTTCGACGATCACCTTTCCTGCGGTACATACCGGTTCGGTCGAGACAGCGTGGTTTCGACCGCGCCACGCCGAACCCGGGATCCGGCGGACGGGGCGCGCGCGGCGGGCCGGACGCTGCCGGTCATCATGGCAGCGACTACGCTAGCGGACTTGTGGAACCCGTCTACCGGACGATCATCGGGCTGGCCCGGACCGTCTTCTTCCTCGAGGGCCTGAAGTTCACCGTCACCGGCGATGAGAACATTCCCGCCGCAGGGGGCGCTGTACTCGCGGTCAATCACACCGGGTATATGGATTTCACCTATGCGGGTCTGCCCGCGCGCACCCCCAAACGCTATATCCGCTTCATGGCCAAGAGCGAGGTCTTCGACAACAAGATCGCCGGGCCGATCATGCGAGCTCTCAAACATATTCCGGTGGACCGGGCCGCGGGGGCCGACTCGTACCAGGCCGCCGTGGAATATCTGCGGCGCGGCGAACTGGTCGGCGTATACCCCGAAGCCACCATCAGCCGCAGTTTCGAGATCAAGGACCTGAAATCCGGTGCCGCCCGGATGGCGATCGAAGCCGGCGTGCCGATCATCCCGATCACCATCTGGGGCGCCCAGCGGGTCTGGACGAAAGGTCATCCGAAACGGCTGGGCCGCACCAACACACCCATCTCCATCGCCGTCGGCACACCGATCCAGCCCTATGAACCGGCATCCGACCTGACCGCCGAGCTGAAGACCGCCATGCAGGAACTACTGCGCGGCCTGCAGGAGAACTACTCCCACGAACCCGGCGCGTACTGGGTTCCGGCCCGGCTCGGGGGCAGTGCGCCTACCCTGGAAGAAGCCGATGCGATGGACGCCGCCGAGGTCGCGGAACGGATTGCCCGGAGACGGGCCGAACTCACCGACCAGGACGACACCGGCGCGTAACGTATATCCACCACGGGCGGGTAGGTGCCGAGCAGCGGGTAACCCGCAGGTAGTGAGCAGGAGTTGCGATGGCGCGGGAGCCGGTTTTCGATGTGCTGGCCGGGCTGGCGCACACCGTCCTCTTCGCGCAGGGGGTACGGCTCGATATCCGCGGCCAGGAGAATGTGCCGCGCACCGGAGGGGCGGTGCTGGCGGTGAACCACACCTCCTACCTGGACTTCATGGAGGTCGGGGTCGTGGGACGCCGGTCGCGCCGCAATGTGCGATTCATGATGAAAGCCGAGCTCGACCACGGGATCGTCGGATTTCTCATGAAGCATTGCAAAGCGATCGGTGTCGACCGGACCGCCGGCGCGAAATCGTTCGGCCGGGCGGTCGAGGCGCTGCGCGACGGTGAGCTGGTCGTGGTCTATCCGGAGGCCACCATCAGCCGCAGCTTCGAGTTGAAGGAATTCAAATCCGGCGCGGCGCGCATGGCGCTGGAGTCCGGGGCCCCGATCGTTCCACTCACCATCTGGGGAGCCCACCGGATCTGGACCAAAGGTTTCCCGAAACAGTTGGGCCGCCACAATTTCCCGGTCCACATCCGCATCGGCGAACCGCTGGTCGCCGCGGGTTCGGTAGACGAGGCGACCACCGCGCTACGCGGCCGGATGAACGAACTCCTGACGGCGGCGCAGGAGGGCTACCCGATGCCGGCCGGGCAGCCGTGGGTCCCGGCCCGGTTGGGGGGCAGCGCTCCGACGCTGGAGCAGGCCGCGGTCCTGGAAGCCGAGGAGTACGCCCGGCGGCGGATCCGGCGGCCGTAGGTTCCGGCGCCCGTAGGTTACGGGGCGCTCCCGGAACGGGGTCGGGGACCACCGGGCCGTTCGGGCACCCCACCCGGATCCGACCCGGGTCAAGACTGTCCCGGCACGTCTTGGTCCGCATTCGGACTCGGGACATCGATTGCCGACGATCGGGTCGCATACCGGCTCGCAGGCATCGTGCATCGCTTTCGGCTTCGACTTTTCGGTGGTGACCTTTCACGAGCTGGCCTTCACCTGCTCTGTTGACAAAATACCCTAGGGGGGTACCGTAACCTTTAGAGAGCGGGAGGGCGGAGAACCGCCGGAGCCTCCACGGAAACGGAGCATCGAATGAATACGCCGACAAAGTTCGCCGGGTTCGCGCTCGGACTCGTCGCGTTGTTCGGGGTCGCATTGGGCGTCGGCGCCCTGGCCGGCACCGGGGACAGCGAGCCGGAAACCCACGACGCCGCGGCCCGTGAGCCCGGCGTGGAACTCACCCCCGGCGGGCTGACCAGCAGCGACGGGGGCTACACCCTGGTCCTGGACGAGCCGATCACCACTGCCACCCGGGCGGCGACCCTGCGGTTCCGGATCGAGGACAGCTCCGGCCGGCCGGTGACGCGATACACCCCGAACCACGAGAAGGATCTGCATCTGATCCTGGTGCGTCGTGATACCGCCGGCTACCAGCATCTGCACCCGGCGCTCGGGCCGGACGGCACCTGGAGCACCCCGGTCGATCTCACCCGCGCCGGCGATCACCGGGTCTTCGCCGATTTCGTCACCGCCGACGGGCAACCCTTCACGCTGGGGGCCGACCTGCGAGTTGCCGGGCAGTACACGCCACGCCCGCTGCCGGCGCCGGACACCACCGTCACCGTGGACGGCTACACCGTCGCTCTGAACGGCACCGTCGCCCCCGGGCGCGCCACCGATGTGACCTTCACCGTGACCCGCGACAGCGAGCCGGTGACGGATCTGCAGCCCTATCTGGGGGCGTACGGTCATCTCGTGGCGCTGCGGACCGCCGACCTCGGCTATCTCCACGTTCATCCCGCCGGTCACCCGGGCGACGGGAGCACCCCGGCCGGACCGGGCGTAACCTTCGCGGTGACGGCGCCCGGCACGGGCGACTACCGACTGTTCTTCGAGTTCCGCCACGGCGCGGGCGTGCACCGCACCGAGTTCACCGTGCCCGTCGCGGAAACCGCCGGCGCCCCGGCCGGGAACACCCCGGCCGACGCGCAGACCGCCCCCGAACCCACCGGACACGGCCATGGGCACTGACCCCCGGCCAACGGAGCCAACGATGAACACACAGACTGCACCGGACACCGCGCGAATCGATAACCGGACCGCGCAGGTCGAGTTGGCGATCGGTGGTATGACCTGCGCATCCTGCGCCAATCGCATCGAGAAGAAACTGAACAGGCTCGACGGAGTGACCGCGACGGTCAACTACGCCACCGAGAAGGCCCGGGTCCACTACCCGGACACCGTGGTACCCGCCGACCTGGTGGCGGTGGTGGAACAGGCCGGCTATACCGCGAGCCTGCCGCAGTCGCCCGCCGCGGAAACCGGCACCACCGAACCGGCCGACCCCGTCGACCGGCTACGCACCCGACTACTGATCTCGCTGGTGCTGACCGTCCCGGTGATCGCCATGGCGATGATCCCGGCATTGCAGTTCACCAACTGGCAGTGGCTGTCGCTGACCCTGGCGGCTCCGGTGGTGGTGTGGGGCGCCCTGCCCTTCCACCGGGCGGCCTGGACCAACCTGCGGCACGCCACCGCGACCATGGACACCCTGGTCTCGCTCGGCACCCTGGCCGCTTTCGGCTGGTCGATCTTCGCCCTGTTCTGGGGCACCGCCGGAACACCGGGGATGACGCATCCCTTCGAGTTCACGATCGCCCGGATGGACGGCACCGGCAGCATCTACCTGGAGGCCGCGGCCGGGGTCACCACCTTCATCTTGGCGGGCCGGTACTTCGAGGCGCGGTCCAAGCGACAGGCCGGCGCGGCGCTGCGGGCGCTGCTCGAACTCGGCGCCAAAGAAGTCTCGGTACTGCGCCGGACCGGGCAGGACGCCTGGACCGAACAGCGGATACCGGTCGAACAACTGTCGGTCGGCGAGCGTTTCGTGGTGCGGCCCGGCGAGAAGATCGCGACCGACGGCGTGATCACCGACGGCGCCTCGGCGGTCGATGTCTCCATATTGACCGGCGAATCGGTGCCGCTGGAGGTCGGGCCCGAGGACACGGTCACCGGCGCCACCGTGAACGTGGGCGGCCGGATCACCGTGCGCGCCACCCGGGTCGGCTCGGACACCCAGCTCGCGCAGATGGCGAAACTAGTCGAGGACGCGCAGACCGGGAAGGCGCAGGCCCAGCGGCTGGCCGACCGAATCTCCGGGGTCTTCGTACCGATCGTCATCGCGCTCGCGGTCGCGACGCTCGGATTCTGGCTCGGCACCGGCGGTTCGGTGGCCGCGGCGTTCACGGCGGCGGTGGCGGTCCTGATCATCGCCTGCCCGTGTGCGCTGGGCCTGGCCACGCCGACCGCGCTCATGGTCGGCACCGGACGCGGCGCCCAGCTCGGGATCCTCATCAAGGGACCCGAAGTGCTGGAGTCCACCCGCCAGGTGGATACGGTGGTCCTGGACAAGACCGGCACCGTGACCACCGGCCGGATGTCCCTGGTCGACGTGGTGGCCGCCGCCGGCGAAGACACCGACGAGGTATTGCGGCTGGCCGGGTCGCTGGAGGACTCCTCCGAACATCCGATCGCCCGGGCCATCGCCGACGGTGCCCGGGAACGGACAACCGGCCTGTCACCGGTCGAAAGCTTCCGCAACAGCGCCGGACTGGGTGTGGCGGGCGTGGTGGACGGCCACGCGGTGGTCGTCGGCCGGCCGGGACTGCTCGCCGACTACGCACTGCACCTGGACGAATCACTGCGGCAGGCGATGCGGGACGCCGAGAGCCAGGGCTGTACCGCGGTGGCGGTCGGCTGGGACGGCCGGGCCCGCGGGGTGCTCGTGGTCGCCGATACGGTGAAACCGACCTCTGCCGAGGCGGTTTCCCGCCTGCGGGCGCTCGGCCTGACCCCGATCATGCTCACCGGCGACAATGCCACCGCGGCGGAATCCATCGCCCGGCAGGTCGGTATCGACGAGGTGATCGCGGAGGTGCTGCCACCGGACAAGGTCGTGGTGATCGAACGCCTCCAAGGGGAGGGCAAACGCGTCGCCATGGTCGGTGACGGCGTGAACGATGCCGCCGCCCTGGCCCGGGCCGATCTGGGCCTGGCCATCGGCACCGGCACCGATATCGCCATCGAGGCCGCCGACCTCACCCTCGTCCGGGGCGACCTCACCGCCGCTCCCGACGCCATCCGGCTCGCCCGCCGCACCCTCGGCACGATCAAGGGCAATCTGTTCTGGGCCTTCGGTTACAACGTCGCGATGATTCCGCTGGCCATGGCCGGTCTGCTCAATCCGATGCTGGCCGGCGCCGCCATGGCGTTCTCCTCGGTATTCGTGGTCGGTAACAGTCTGCGGTTGCGGAATTTCCGCCCCACCCACTGACCGAGCACGACCGCGCCGGGCCCCGGATGTCCCACTTCCGGGGCCCGGCGCATGATCAGCGCACGGGTTCGCGATCCCCCGGTACCGGTGCTTTCGCCGCGACAACCACCGCGGTCAGGGTCAGGACACAACCGAGCAGTTTCACCAGGGACAGCTCGGCGCCCGTGGGCAGCGCCCAGTCGAGAACGAGCGATGCCGTCAACTGGCCGGCCACCGTGCTCAGCCCCATCAGCAGTACCCCGACCCACCGCACCACCAGCACCCCGGCGGCGATGAACAGCACCCCGATCACACCGCCCAGGTACAGCCACGGTTCGCGGGGGAACTCGGCCGGTGCACCGGCCCGGGCCACCACCAGCGCTTCCACGATCAGCAGACCCAGCAGCCCGACAGCGAAATTGATCACCGTGGCGGCGAACGGGCTCCCCGTCGCCCCGATCCGGCCGTTCCACGCCTGCTGCCAGGCCAGCCCGATGCCGGCCGCCGCGGGTAGCAGCAGGAGCAGTGGTCCGGGCACACCTTCGAGCCACGACGAGGTGCGCAGCGAGACCGGCGCCGAGCCCCCGGAGCCGGCCAGTAGTACCGCGCCCACCGCCAGCACCGCGCCGCCGAGCCGCGCCGCGGTGACCGGGGTGCGGCCGCCCGGGCCCACCCCGAGCCGATCCACGATCAGACTGCTCAGCAGCTGACCGGATACTGCCGCGACCGTGAACGCCGTGACCCCGAGCGCGGCGACGGTCAGCGACTGACTCGCCACGAACAACCCGCCGAACAACCCGCCCAGCAACTGCCAGGGCCGCAGTTCGCCCGCGGCGAGCGAGCGGCGGACCGCCCGCAGCCCCGCCCGGAGCCGGGGACCGAACAGCACTGCCACCGCCAGCACCAGGAACCCGCTACCGAAGCTCACCACCGCCGCCGCGACCCCATCCTGCAGCCGCGCCCCCAGCTCACCGTTGATCCGTCCCTGAACCGCGACCCCGGCTCCGATCAACAGCCCGGAACCCAGACCCCACCGCCGCGAAACCATGACCGCACCCTACGACGCCAACGGCCGCCGCGCCCGGGCCGTCCACCCGCGGCTCAGGCCTCCGCCGCGGTCGCCGATTCCGGCCGGGGCGGCAGCCAGAACGGCGTCAATCCGCCCAGCGCCAGGATGGCGATGCCCAGCAGCGCGATCGTCGAGGAGACCGAAAGCCACAGTGTGGCCGCCGCGACGAACCCGAAAACCGCCAGCGACAGCAGTTCCTCCAGCAGTCCGGACACCGACATCACCGTGGCCCGCGCGGGACCGCTGATGGCGTCCTGGAGCCGGGCTTCGGCGACGATCGCCGCGTTGTACACCACCCCGTAGGCGGCGGCGATCGACGCGAAACCGAGCCCGGTGCAGAGATAGACCGCGCCCGGCCAGCGCACCGCGAGCCCGGCCACCACCGCGCCCGCACCGAACAGCGCACCGGCCGCCCCCAGCGCCCACGCCAGGGTGCGCGCGGGAAGCGCTTCGGTCCGCCCGGCCAGCAGCGAACCGAGCAGCGAACCGAGCACGGTCACGCCGACCAGTACGGGAACGAATGAAGTGGCCACGCCCGCTTCGCCGGCGACCAGCCCGAAGTACTCGTCGAACGCGGTGATCCCGTAGAGCAGTGCCCCGAGCACCACCCCGTGCCGGACCACCCGGATCCGGCCCGCCTCGGCGACACCGGTCCGCAGCATCAGCACATACCGCCCCAGCGTTCCCGGTCCGGGCACGGCCGGAGCCCCCGGACCCGAGATCACCGGCCGCGGACTCGGAGTGATCACCGCCGGGGTCGCGCCCTCCGCACTCACCTCCGCCAGCTCGCCCACGTCGGCGGCCGAGACGAATTTCGGGGCCGCGGGCAGGCTCGTGGCCAGCGCGGTGTGCAGTACAGCGCAGCCCACACTGACCCAGCCCACGAGCGCGTACCCGCCCCACAGGTACAGCGGGGTCGCGGCGAGGATCGCGAGCACCGCGCTCGATTCGCTCCCCATCCGGGTGTAACCGATCACCCGGGCATAGGCACGGGCCGCACCGTGGGCGGCGAGCTCGTCGTAGAGCAGCGCCTCGAAGGTTCCGGAGCGCAGCGAACCGGCCACGCCCCACAGCACGAACCCGAGCGCGAAGCCGATAAAGGACGGCGCCACCGTCCACACCACGAAACCGGCCGTCATCAGCAAGCCGTTCAGGATCAGCAGCCCACGCCGGGACACCGTATCCGCCCACGCGCCGGAGGGGACCTCGAACAGAAAGGCCGTCACCGACCAGCAGGCCAGCAGGAGCGAGATCTGTCCCGGACCGAAGTCGTGGTCGGCGAAGAGGAGCGCGTACAGCGCGTAGTAGGGGACCAGGTCCCCGGTCGCAGCGAACAGGGTCGCTCGCAGGGCGAGCGCGCGTCGTCCGGCCCTACGGCCGGAACCCGTGGTTCCGGCTCAACAGTGGTAGAAGACCAGTCGCATAGCGATCAGCATCCGCGAGGCGTGTGCGCGGGTCAAGCGGTTTTCTCGGGTTCGCACCGCGGACGTCGGGAACGCGAGCGGCTACCGGCCGGACTTCACAGCGGGACCCAGCCGTTCTCGTCGGCCGTGGCATCGCCCAGCGCGCGAGCGCTCAGCGCACCGAGGCGGCCGCTGTTCATATCGCCGATCAATTCGGCCACCGGATGCGAATCGCTGTAGTGGTAACCCTGCGCCAGCGCGAAACCCAGTTCGGTCAGTACGGCCGCCTGGTGCTCGGTCTCCACGCCTTCGGCGATGACCTGCAGATCCAGGGATTTGCTCAGGGCCGCGATCACACCGAGCAGCGGCGGGGCCGGCGAATCGGAGCGGATGGCGGCCACGAACGACTGGTCCACCTTGATGATGTCGCTGGGCAGGGTCGCCAACCGGCTCAGCGAGGAGTACCCGGTACCGAAATCGTCGATGGCGATCCGCACGCCGCGGTCGCGCAGCGTATGCAGATTCGCGATGGCGGTATCGGATTCGGCGGCCAGTTCGGTCTCGGTCACCTCCAGCACCAACTGCTCCGCCGGCCAGCCGGTGGTCTCGAGGATCGCGGCCACCTTGTCCGCGTATCCCGACTCCGCCAATTCCAGACCGCTCACGTTCACATTCAGGGTCAGCTCCAGCGCGGCGAACGTCTCCTGTAACTGGGCGGCATCGGCGCAGGCCCGGCGCAGAACCAGTTCGTCCAGGTCGGCGATGAGGTCGTATTCCTCGGCGACCCGGATCAGTCCTTCGGTGGTGACATCGGGCTGGGCGCTGGACGACCAGCGCAGCAGCGCTTCCACCCCCACCGCTTTCTCACCGCCGTCGCTGAGGCTGACAATCGGCTGGTAGTGCACGTCCAGGCTGCCGTTGTCGATGGCTTCGCGCAGCTCCACAGCCAGCGGAGTGCGATGCCCCGACTCCAGTACCGTGCGGTTGCGGCCCGCCTGCTTGGCCCGGTACAGCCCCACATCGGCCCGGCTGACCAGCAACGACGCCGATTCCCCCGGCTGCCAGGAGGTGACACCCGCCGAACATCCGGTGCTCACCGCGGCACGCAGCTCCTCGGTGAGCAGGATGGCAGCCTGCTCGGTGGTGCCCGGCAGCAGCGCCGCGAACACGTCACCGCCGTAGCGGGCCAGGCGCTGCTCGGGCCCGAGCAGCGCGGCCCAGGTATCGGCTACCTTCTGCAGCACGGCGTCACCGGCACGGTGCCCCAGATGATCGTTGACCTTCTGGAAACGGTCCAGGTCCACCAGGACCAGCGCGAGCGCCTGGCCGGAACGGTCGGCCTGTTCCAGCGCGGTATTGAGCGCGCGATCGAAACCCCGGCGGTTCAGCAACCCGGTGAGGGTGTCGATATCGGCCTCCGACGCCATCCGGGTCAGGATGCCCACCACGACCCCGACGCCGAAGGTGATACCCGCCGGGATGAGCCCGGACCACCACGGCAGACCGGCGCGGGTCGGCAGCACCCACAGGCACAGGGCCATACACAGCGCGATATGGGCCGCGGCCTGTGTCCAGGCGAAGAACAGCGCGGCGTCGCAGGCCACGAACACGTAGAACGAGGCGAGTGTGATCGCGGCGACGGTATTGGGGAACGAGTGCACGGCGATGGTCACCAGAACCGTCGCCAGCACGACGTACACGTGGTGCAGCCAGTGCGGCATCCGCCGGCCCCACCCGAGCAGGCTGATCCCCAGCAACAGAGCGACCGCCGCGGCCGAACCGACCAGCATCCGGTTGCCCTCGTCGCCCGGGTACAGCACCTGGGTGGGCGCGATCACGGTCACCAGCAGACCGAGGACCCCGCCCATGACATAGAAGGCCCCGGTGGTCCGGGACATGACCATGGCCGTTGCCACACCAGACGCGGCCCGTACCCGCGTTCGGGTATCGCCGCGAGACCCGCTTCCTCGCACGATGAACAGCCTAAACAACTGATCAGCTCACCGGCGACCCAACCGGGTATATGAAGTACCCGATTTCTCGCCGCGCAACCACATCAGTTCGGTGGAGCGAGCAGGTCGGTCCCGACAAAAGGCACCAGAGCTGCGGGAACCCGCACCGAACCGTCGGCCTGCTGATGGTTCTCCAGCAGCGCGACCAGCCACCGGGTGGTGGCGAGCGTGCCGTTGAGCGTCGCGGCGGTCTGCGGCTTACCGTTCTCGTCGCGATAACGGACCGACAGCCGGCGTGCCTGGAAGGTCGTGCAGTTCGACGTCGAGGTCAGCTCGCGATAGGTACCCTGGCTGGGCACCCAGGCCTCGCAGTCGAATTTCCGCGCGGCCGAACTGCCCAGGTCACCGGCGGCGACATCGATGATCCGATAGGGCACGTCGAGGGCGGCGAGCATATCCCGCTCCCAGGACAGCAACCGCCGGTGTTCGGCGTCGGCGTCCTCGGGACGGCAGTAGACGAACATCTCGACCTTGTCGAACTGGTGCACCCGGATGATGCCGCGGGTGTCCTTGCCGTAGCTACCGGCCTCCCGCCGGAAACACGACGACCAGCCCGCGTAGCGCTTCGGCCCGGCGGCGAGGTCCAGGATCTCGTCGGCGTGATAGCCGGCCAGCGGCACCTCGGAGGTACCGACCAGGTACAGATCGTCTTCTTCCAGGTGGTACACCTCGGCCGAGTGCTGCCCCAGGAAACCGGTGCCCGCCATGATCTCGGGCCGGACCAGTACCGGCGGGATCATCATGGTGAAACCGTTGGCCACCGCCCGCTGGGCCGCCAGTTGCAGCAGACCCAGCTGCAGGAGCGCGCCGTATCCGGTGAGGAAATAGAACCGCGACCCCGAGACCTTCGCGCCGCGCTCCATATCCATCAGCCCCAGCGCCTCACCCAGTTCCAGGTGATCACGCGGAGTGAAATCGAATTCGGGTACTTCGCCGACGGTCTCGAGCAGGACGTAATCGTCCTCGCCGCCCGCGGGCGCCCCCTCCTGGACGACATTCGATATCGCCCGGTGCGCCTCCTGCAGTTCGGCCTCGGCGGCATGCTGGGCGGTCTCGGCCTCCTTGACCCGCACCGACATCTCCTGGGCCTGTGCGAGCAACGCCGGGCGCTCCTCCTTGCTCGCCTTGCCGACCTGCTTGCCCATGGCCTTGTGCTCGGCACGCAATTTATCGGCGGTCGCGATCGCGGACCGGCGCGCGTGGTCGGCGGTGAGCAGCGCGTCGACGAGGGCCGGGTTCTCGCCCCGGGCTCGCTGCGAGGCGCGGACCAGCTCGGGATCATCGCGCAGGAGGCGGAGGTCGATCATGGCTGACCAGCGTAATGGTCGCGGAATTCTCGCCTCAACCGAGTATCGCCCCGACCCGCCGCAGACCCTCTTCGGACAACACTCGCGCGATCCCGATCGGCCGGGTTCGTGGCACGTTCGGGTGCGGCGCTGCCATGATGGACCGCGATGTCCTCCGAAACTGAGCCCACCAGCCGGCGCGGCCCTCGCGGCGCCCAATCGTTGCGCTCGCGTGCCGCCCGCCCGGGCCGCGGTCGCAGGACCGATGCGGCGCGTCCGCGGTCCGATGGGCCGGCAGCATCGGAGTCCCCGGACCGGAGCGCGGCGGCCGGGCAGCGCCGGAACCGCTCCGGTGCCGGTGCGCCGGGCGGTTCCCGCCGGACCGGGGGAAACCCGCGCCGGATACCGGCGCCCAGGTTGCGCTGGGGCCTGCTCGCGGTCGCCATGGGCGCGGTGGTCGCGGCACTGGGCACCATGCTCGTCAGTGGGTTCGACAACGATTCCAATCTGCAGGCCCGCAGCCCGGGTGGTTCGGTGGCCAAGGCCGACAAGGTATTCGCCTCCGTCGGCACCGGCGACTGTCTCACCTGGACCAAACCCGACCATTCCGATCTGGTCGAACTCGGCTGCGCCGATGATCATCTCTTCGAGGTCACCGACACCATCGACCTGAGCGTCTATCCCGGCTCCGAGTTCGGGCCCGCGGCGCCGTGGCCGGATTCCCTGCGGCTTACCGAGCTCCGCGAGGAACACTGCGTGCCCGCCGCCCAGCGGTAC
Source organism: Nocardia grenadensis NBRC 108939 (assembly GCF_001613445.1). GTDB lineage: Bacteria > Actinomycetota > Actinomycetes > Mycobacteriales > Mycobacteriaceae > Nocardia > Nocardia grenadensis. Next base: position 34,450 of record NZ_BDCJ01000024.1, on the reverse strand, counting down.
CTGAACGGACGGCTCGATCCGCGCGGCCGCTACGCCGTCGGACTCATGTATCCGAGCAACGACGGCTGGATCAACTCCGGCGACCGGATCCTGCGTTGCGGGCTGCAGGTCCCGGGCCTCAGCGGTAATCCGATCGCCACCACGGGCCGGGTATCCGACGGTGACCAGTCGAAGGTCTACGAAACCGGCGTCTGCCTCGGTATCAACCAGAACCTCCCGACCGATCCGATCGATTGCGGTCAGGAACACGCCGTCGAGATCGCGGCCACCGTGGATCTGTCCCAGCGCTTCCCGGGCGGGCCGCCGGCCAAGGAGGACCAGGACCGGTACCTGGAAGAGGAATGCGGCCGGCTCACCAACGACTATCTCGGCGGCCCCCATGTGCTGCGGGACAAGACCCTCACGGTGTTCTTCGACTTCATCGACGTACGCAGCTGGCTGGCGGGTAGCCGAAAACTCGACTGCATGATCGGAAAGGGTGCCGACCAGGAGGGTTTCGCGCCGATCGTGGGTCCGGCGCGGGGCCGGTTGCTCATCAACGGCCAGGAACCCGTACCGCCGCCCAACTCCGGCCGTTCGACGCCCAAGCCGCTGCCCGGCGCCGCACCGCTGCCCCCGCAGCCGGAACCGCGTCCCGCGCCCCGATAGCCGGAGCGTGATGATGCCGGTCCGTATGTCCGAGGCACGATTCGAGGAGCTGGTCGGCGATGCGCTCGACCAGATCCCGGCCGAGCTGACCCGCGCCATCGACAATGTGGTGATCCTGATCGAACCGCGCAATCCCGACGACCCGCATCTGCTGGGTCTCTATCACGGGATCGCGCTGACCGAACGCGACAGCCACTACGGCGGCTCGCTGCCCGATACCGTCACCATCTACCGAGACGCGCTGCTGGACGTGTGCTCCGACGAGTCCGAGGTGATCGAGGAAGTACGGATCACCGTGATCCACGAAATCGCACACTATTTCGGGATTGACGAAGACCGTCTCCATCAGCTGGGATGGGGTTAAGCTCAGTCCGGTCCACGCAACGAGCCGGCAGGGGATGCACGGGCGGGGGCTGGGCCGACGGAGAAAATTTCGGAATCGATGGAACCGCCGGCGGGGGTATCGCGTCCGATCTACTCGTAGGGGGAATTCTCGTGGTTCCGCCCAAGAGCCGCCACCAGAAGGAGTCGAGGACATGATTGGCAACGTCGACGTCACACCGGAGCTCATCCTCGCCGCCGCGGTCGAGCTGGATCTGCTCGCCGACAGGCTGGCCGGGGTGGCCGCGGCCACCGTACCGGCCACCTATGTCGTGCCGTCCGGCGCGGACGAGGCCTCGATCCACGGTGCGATGCATATGAACAAGGCCGCCGCCACCCATCAGACCTCGCTCGCCCAGGCCGTCCTCGAACTGCACCATACGGCCGCGATCCTGCGCACCCAGCTGGCCCAGTACCTGGTCCAGGACGCGGCCTCGGCGGGTGTGCTGGCGCTGACCGGGGCACCGTTCGGGTCGATCGCTGCCTAGTGGTGCTGCCGGGCGGCGCCCGTCCGCGTTCATACGCCGAAGCGGATGCGGCGGTACGGCCGGCCCACACCGAGACCAGGACCGAGAAGCAGAGCACGGTGACCACGCATATGCGGCGAGACCGCCGATTCACCATCGATAGTTCACAAGGGGAGAAACAAGCATGACCGCAGGTATCACCGGGGTGTTCTGGCTGCCCAGACTCGCCGAGGGGAATTCGATCGCGCTGAACGCGGGCTCGCACGCCATTCCGATGAGCGCGGCCGCCGGAGCCTGGGGTGGGCTCACCGGTGCGTGGGTCGACGCGACCGCCACCGTCGTCCGGGTCATGGCCGAGCTCGGCGTCGGTATGCAGAGCGTCAACGGTATCGGTGCCCTGGCCCGGCTCGTCGGCTTCACCGGATGGGCCGAGCAGCAGGGCGCCATGGCCGCCACCCTCGGCACCAAGGCCGCCTCGCAGGCCACCGCCTACACCGTCGCCTCGATCGCCATGCCGAGCCTGCCCGAGATCGCCGCGGTCAATGCCGCTCGCGTAGCGGCGCATTCCACCGGCGGCGTCCTGAACGGCACCTCCGAGGTGGCCGAGGCCGCCAAGGCCGCGCTGGATCTGCGGGCCGCGCTCACCATGGAGACCTACGAGGCGGCCATCTCCGCCACGGTGCTCACCCCCGGTGAGTTCTTCAATCCACCGCCGATCGCCAACGGCGCCGGTCAGGTCGATTCCTCCTCCGCCGAGGAGGCCATGAAGGAGGCCAACGGCGACCCGGTGAAGATGCTGGCCGCCGCCGGCACCGCGCTGGCGCAGAATCCCGGATTGGCCAGCGCGGCAACGCAGGCGGCGCATGTCGCCGGCTCGGTGGCGAGCACCGGTGTCACCACGGTCGGCAATCTGGGGGCCAACGCGCTCGTCGCGGCCACCACCTCCGCCCCGGCCCCGGCTGCCGTGGCGCCGTTGGCGCCCTCGATGGTCACCGGAGCCGTAGCGGCCACCGCGGCGGCGGCCACCCGGGCCGGCGGTATGCCCGGCGGTTCGGCACTCGGCCTCAACAACGGCGGCCTGAAGGTGCCCGAGGGGTGGGGCGCCCCGGCGACGAATGCCACGGCCCCGGCCACGGAGACCGTCGCGCTCACGCGCGGGGAGGCGGCACCGGTGCGTCCGGCCGGCCCCGGCTCGTCCACCAGTCCCCTGCTGGGCAATTCGCGCGGCGCCGCCGGCGAGGACGAGCAGGAACACGACGGCGCCGAGTACCTGCGCGGTGATCACTTCACCGACGGTCGCTACATCGCCGACGGTGTGATCGGCGCCGAACCGCCACGAGCGGACAAGTGACAGTGCTCGGAGCAGGGCGCGGACCGTCGACACTGGCGGCGGTCACGCTGTCCCTCGACGAAATGCAGTACCTCCTGGAGGCACTGGAGATCGACGAGGTACCCGTCGTGCTCGACGCACGGGGTCGCTATGACAACCAGGTCGACCACGACGCCGCGATGGACGCCGCGGCCCGGTCGCTCACCGACCGGGATCTGTTGGACGGTGAACGAATTCATCCGGAACTCGCGGAACGCCTGCGCGGCCTGTACCGGCCGCACTGGGTGGTCGCGCTGCGCCTCATCGTCGCGGGGCAGGTGAGCCGGATGTGTCTGGCGAAGGGTGACGACCTGGTGACCGTCGCCCTCCGCGGCCCGCAGACCTATGTGATCGACGAGGCGACCGAGGATCTGCCCGCCCCCGTCATCATGGCGCTCGGCCCGGCCGAACCGCTGGAACTCACCGGGATGAACGCTCCCACCGAACGACTGGTACCCATCTTCGACGATGCGGGAGATCCGACGGCCACCGCGGCCCGGCTGGCGGAGGTCGGCAACCCCCCTCGGGACGCACAGGTGATCGCCTCGGCGATGGCACATTGCGACTCGCACGCGGAGATCGTCGGGGTGGTGTACGGCGATGCGAGCCGCGATATCGCGGAGAACCATATCGCCGTGTTCGATACCCGGGCGGGCCGGTTCATCGCGACGGCCAGCCTGGCCGACGACGGCACCAAATGGACTTCGTTCAGCAGTGGTACCGATGCCCGGCTCCGGATCGCACTCCAGGATCTGATCAACTCGCTACCCGAACGCGCCGAGTTCCCCCGTAACCCGCACCTCGCCTGAGCCGGACTCAGCCCATCGGGTCATCGGCGCCGGCCTCCGCCTTCGCCCCGAACGGCGGCGTGAAGCGACCCCAGCGTGCGCATTCCCAGCCGCCGTCCGGGCGCGGGACGAGTTCGATCGTCTCGGTGTTGTCCAAGTGGTTGTTGGTGGTGAACGGTGGCGCGACCCCGGCGAGGAACCTGCCGACCAAGCGCATGGCGGCGCCGTGGGTGACGACCAGAACGTCGCCGCTGTCGCTACCGTCGAGGAACTCGGTCCGCAGCCCGGTCACCGCCGGAACGAACCGATCCAGCACCTCCTGCGCGGTTTCGCCGCCCGCGATGCGCTCGTCCAACCGGCCCTCGTGCCACAACCGGTACACGGCCTGGAACCGGTCGTGGGCCTCCCTGGTGCTCTGTCCGTCCAGAGCGCCCAGCTGCACCTCGTGTACGCCGTCGCGCTCTACCGCGGTCACCCCGGTAGCGGCCTCGATATAGCCGGCTGTCTGGCGGGCGCGCAGCGCCCGCGAGTGGAACAGCGCGCGCGGCGGGACTGTCAGGGCCGCACCGAATGCCTTGGCCTGCGCCACGCCACGCTCGGTCAGCGGGAGCCCGGGGAGCTTGGTGTCCAGCATTTTGGCGACATTGCCTTCGGTTTCCCCGTGTCGCACCAATATCAGTTTCGCAGTCATATCGCCTCCTCCGGAGCGGATATATCTGGTCCGCGGTGAAGGCGGGAGGATCGCATCACAGGTCGGCCACCCCTTTGCGTAGCTGTGTCAACCAGATGGCGGCGTCCTCGTCCGACGGCGGCGGAGTTCCGGTCGCCGAGGTGGCCGGCCAGGATCCGAGGAACCGGATCCGCGCGGTGCGGTGCAGCGCTTTGAGCGCTTCGGCCACCGCCGCGTCTTCGATATGACCGACACAATCCAGGTAGAATCGGTAGGTTCCCATACCGGTGCGGGTGGGCCGGGATTCGATCCGGGTGAGGTCTACGCCGCGGGTCGCGAATTCGGCGAAAGCCCGCATCAGCGAGCCGGGCATATTCGGCAGTTCCTCGAGCACGATGGAGGTCCGGTCGGTGCCGGTGGGGGCGGGCGCCACCCGCGGCGCGGTGACCAGCACGAACCGGGTGATTGCCTGTTCGTGGTCGGCGACGCCCGAGGCCAGCGCGATCAGCCCGAGTCGGTCCCCGGCGAGCATGGTGGAGACCCCGGCGTCGGCCAGCCCGGCCCGCACGTCTTCGGCGGCGCCGGCATTGGAGCTCGACGTGTGCAGCGCCACCTCCCCCAGGCTGTCCTGGACCCACTGCCTGACCTGCGCGAGCGCGACCGGATATGCCGCCAGCGTGCGCACCGCGCCGATCTCGGTGCCCGGACGCGCGACGATCGTGAAGGTCACCTCCAATTCGACCTCGGCGATGATCTGCAGGCGGGGCCCGATCGCCAGCGAATCGAGGGTCGCCGAGATGGAGCCCTCGACCGAACTCTCGATCGGTACCACCGCAGCGGTCACCTCGCCTGCCCGGACCAGGTCCAGGGCGGCGGACTGACTGGGCGCGGCGACCCGCTCGACCGGCCCGTCGAAGGACCCCGAGCTCTCGAATTCGGCGAGGGCCATCTCGGTAAAAGTTCCGGACGGACCGAAATACGCGATACGCGGCACGTCTACGAGACTACTGGTGTGGGCGCCGGGCCCGCCGACCACGGGATCCGGACGATCACAGAACCGAGCCGATGACGTGGGCGCGCCCGGATCAGCTCACTATCGACGGCCCCGCGGAGCCGGGGTTCGAGCGCGGGCGAGATACCGGACGCCGCAGCCGGGGCCACTCCGGTCAGCGCAGTGCCGCCCGCAACGCCTGCTCCAGGTCGGCGGGTTCCTCGCTCTCGATCCCGAGCAGCACCTCGCGGACCGCCTCGACCGCGCCACCGGAGAGGCCGGCCAGGAAGGCGGTGTTCGGGCTGCGCAGGGCTGTGCGGATATCGTCGCCGCACAGTGCGGCGGCGGTGGCGGCGACGATGGCGAGCGCACGGGTGGCGGTATCGGCGCGAGCCGCGAAACCGTCCGGGCTGTGCGCGACCTCGGCCAGCAGATCGGCGACAGCTTCGTCGGAGATGGCCGACTCGACCAGCCGAACCCCGGCGAATGTTCCGGTCGGGACCACCAGACCGTCGACTAGTCCGCGTTCGGTCGTGCGCTTCGGGACGGTCAGTTCGACGAGTACCGGCTGCGATTCACCAGCTACCACCCCCAGATCGTATGCCCGGGGGTCCCGCGGCCGCGTAGCGCGTACCCGTCGAACGGCGCCAGCGGATCGCGCTCTCCGATGCCGGCAGCCATCGGGCCCTTGCGCTGCACCCTTCTTTAACTTAGCTTAGGTTTACCTAAATCAGAGCTTGTGAAGTCGGGCACGCCCGCAATGGAGGTACCGATGGCGCCGACCGCCGCCGCATCCGCCCCGTCCACCGCCGAACGTGTCCGCAGCGCCTGCGCACATGCCGAACAGGCAGTGCTCGCCCTCCCCGGTGCCGATCCCACCCCGGTATCGGTGCATTTCCTGCGCCGGTGCGGTGACGTGGTGATCGCGGTACCCAACGACAGCGCGGCCGTTTTCGTGGCGAACACCGCCATCGCCGGCGCACCCGCCGTCCTCGAACTCACCGACCACGCACCACTGCCTCTGCGCGAACCGGTCCGGGCCCTGGTCTGGTTGCGCGGTTGGATCCGTGGTGTACCGGCCCGCGCCCAACGGACGCTGGTCAGCGCCGTCGCCGAGGAACACCCGCACCCCGGCCTACTGGATATCGGCCATACCACCACCCTGCTGCGCCTGGTCCTGAACTCGGCCGTGGTGGCGGACTCCGCCGGAGCCGAATCCGTCTGCGTGGACGAACTGCGGCTGGCCGCACCCGACCCCTTCTGTGGGCTGGAATCGGCCTGGCTCCAGCATCTCGACGCCGACCACGCCGATGTGGTCGCCCAGCTGGCCCGGCACCTACCGGCGAAGCTCCGCCACGGCCGCATCCATCCCCTGGCCATCGACCGCTACGGCCTCACCCTGCGCATCGAAGGTATCGACGGCGACCACGACTTCCGCCTCCCCTTCGCGACTCCGGCCGAAGACGTCGAAGCCCTGGGGCGCGCCGTCCGCATCCTGGCCGGCTGCCCCTTCCTCAACGGCCTACGCCGCGGCTGAATCCCTCGGCACCGCCTACGGCGTCGGGGCCGGGCACCGCGAGACGTAGATTCTGGATATGCGCGAGAGCAACTCGGTCGACGACCGGACCCGGGAGCAGCGGGGGATCCGGCTCGAGATCCTGGTCGTCCTCGCTGTGACCTTCGGGCTCAGCGGCATGAACGCGGCGCTGTCACTGCTGGAGAGCGCGCTCGCACCGGGCGGCGTCGGCGGGCAGACGGTCGCCCTGAACTCGTCGCGGGCCACCCAGTCCGTCATCGATCTGCTCTTCCAGCTGCTCGGCGTGCTGCGCTTGGCGGCGTGGGCGGGCCTGGCGCTCTACCTGCTGTGGCGTAGCGGTATCGGCCCCCGGGCGGTCGGACTCGCACGGGCCCGTTTCCGGCCCGACGGGTGGTACGGCCTGGCACTGGCCGCCGTCATCGGACTGCCGGGTCTGGGGTTGTATCTGATCGCGCAGTCGCTCGGCGTGAATGTGACGATCGTGCCCGACGCGTTGAGCGACCACTGGTGGCGCATTCCCGCCCTCGTGCTCTCGGCATACGCGAATTCGGCGGCCGAGGAGATCGTCGTGGTGGCCTTTCTGCTGACCAGGCTGCGCGCACTGGGCTGGTCGGACAATTCTGCGCTGGCCGCGTCCGCATTGCTGCGTGGGAGCTATCACCTGTACCAGGGGCTGGGTGGTGGGCTCGGCAATGTGGTGATGGGGGTGATCTTCGGCCGGTTCTGGCAGCGCACCGGCCGGTTGTGGCCGCTGATCATCGCGCACGCCCTCATCGACATCGTGGCCTATGTGGGCTACGGGTTGCTGCAGGGCCGGGTGTCCTGGCTGCCTTAGCGGGGTAAGCCGTCTATACCGGCGCAGCGCGCTCACCTGCGGGTCGAACCGACGCCACCGCCGCTGACAGAACAGGCCCCGATCGATAAGTACAGTTTGATGATGATGAACGGCGACGACCCACGTATGCGCCGGGTGCCGCCGCACAGCGGGGGACCCGGACGAGCCGGCGCGCGCCGGCCACCACCGCCGCCGGGTGGGCGTCCGCCGGTCGAACCGCCGCAGGTCATGCGCCGTAATCCCGGGCCGGCGCAGCCCGGCCGCCCCACCGAACGCTACGAACCACCACGGGCCTGGTCACAGACGCCGCAGGGTCGTAACGCTCCCCCGGCCCGGCCCCCCGCACCGGGCCGCGGCGGCAAACCGCAGCCACCCACTCACGCGCCGCCGCAACGCCCGGTGCCGTACCGCGAAGGTGGCCACGCCCCCACCCAACGGCCGGTCCCGTACCGTGACGGTCGCCGCCGCCCGCCCCCGACCGGAAATCCACCGGGCCGCCGCCCGGCGGCGCCGCCGTCCCGGCGTCCGCGCCGTAAACGCCATATCGGCCGCTGGTTCCTGGCGATCCTGCTGGCGCTACTGGCCCTGTTCGTCTACGCGGTCGTGAAACTCGACGGTTCGCTCACCCGTATCGACGCGCTCAGCGATTACGAGGACCGGCTCGGTAACACCGCCGGCACCAACTGGCTGCTGGTCGGCTCGGACAGCCGGGCCGGACTCTCCGAGGAGCAGACCAGCGGTCTGGCCACCGGCGGCGAGGTCGGCGATCCGCGCACCGACACGATCATCCTGGTGCACGTCCCCCCGTCGGGCCGCACCACACTGGTGAGCCTGCCCCGCGACTCCTACGTCGATATTCCGGGGTACGGCCAGGACAAATTGAACGCCTCGTTCGCATTCGGCGGCGCGCCGCTGCTGACGCAAACGGTGGAGATCGCGACCGGACTGCACATCGACCACTACGCGGAGATCGGTTTCGCCGGTTTCGCCGGCGTCGTGGACGCGCTGGGCGGTATCGATATCTGTGTACCGCAGCCCATCAACGACCCCCTGGCCGGTATCGACCTCCCGGCCGGCTGTCAGGAACTGAACGGGCCGGAGGCTCTCGGTTTCGTCCGCAGCCGCGCCACCGCCCTGGCCGATATCGACCGGATGAACAACCAGCGCCTGTTCCTGTCGGCTCTGCTGGAGAAGGCGACCAGCCCCGCCACCCTGGTCAACCCCTTCGCTCTGTGGCCGATGGCCAGCGATACCGCCGGTTCCCTGACCGTGGACAAGAACGACCACATCTGGGATCTGGCCCGCCTTGCCTGGGCGCTGCGCGGCGACACCCTCGCCACCACGGTCCCGGTCGGCGGCTTCGCCGACACCGACAGCGGAAATGTGCTCCTCTGGGCCGATCCCGACGCAAGCCGCTTCTTCCAAGCCCTCGCGGACGGCGACCCGATCCCCGCGGACCTGACAGGCGAATAGGCACCTGCGCACCGAGAATCGTCTCGACGGCGCGAACGGTCGTTCGCCCTCGCCCGTATCCACCCGGGTGCGCGGCCGCCCGCACGAGTGGGGCAGGGCCGTCCTCGCCGCCCGTCTCACCGGTGTCGCGGGCGGGGCTCCGCCGTTCGTTGTGTTCAGACTCGGAGACGAAAACGTAAGGCAGGGCGAATTCCGGCGATGCTCTGTGGTGCGTACCGGTCCACATACCGACTACGACGTCCCACACCGACGGGACCCCATGTGTCGATTTTCGCGAGACACCTCAAAGGGTTGAGGCGCAGGCGGCGCCAAAAATGCCGTAACGTCGATCATATGCACGACAGCGATCTGGCTCAGCCGTTCATCGCCCAGTTGCGCGCGCAGGTCCGGCACGGACTCACCGCTTCCCAGCAGTATCTGTCGGCCGCGGTGTACTTCGAGATCCAACGGTTACCGCAATTGGCCGGTCATAGTTATGTGCGTTCGGGACAGCACCGGGAACATGCGCTGCGAATTGTGCAGTATCTGATCGATCGAGATCTGGAGATCACCATCGGGGGCTTGGGGGAGGTACGGCAGACTTTCGAATCGCCGCGCGCGGCAATAGCTTTCCTGCTGGCCAGGGAGGAGACAGCGACAGATCAGGTGACCGAGCTGGCGCATTTGGCGCGGGAATGGTCCGACTATCCGGGGGAGCAATTCATGAGTTGGTTGCTCGAATGCCGGCAACAGGAGGTGGCCGGTATGTCTACACTATTGGCTGTGACGGATCGCGCGGCCGGAAACCTCCTGAACGTGGAGGAGTTCGTGGCCCGGGAGTTGCGTTCGACAGTTCCCGTGGCGAATCAATCCGTGCCGAAAATTGCTGGAGCGGGCCACAATCGATAAGGCAACACTACCCTTGTTTCCATAAGGCAACACTATCCTCAATAAGGTTGCACTTGGATGACAGTCCTACTTTTCGGCGTTAATGTCGAGGTATGTCGAATCATCCGGAGAGTCCCCGCAGCAAATTCCACGCCCTACTACACGACCAAATTCGGCAGGAGTTCAATGCCGAGCACCAGTACATCGCCATCGCGGTGTGGTACGACAATGCCGATCTTCCGCAGCTCGCCAAGCATTTCTACGCGCAGGCCGTGGAGGAACGCAATCACGCGATGATGATCGTCCAGTACTTCTTGGATCGGGACATCAGCGTCGATCTCACGGGCATCGATGCGGCGAAATCGCATTTCGAGAATGCCCGGGAGCCGATCGCCATGGCGCTCGATCAGGAGAAGACCGTCACGGATCAGATCGTCCAGCTGGCCAGTTCGGCCCGCGAGGAGGGCGACTACCTGGGCGAGCAGTTCATGCAGTGGTTCCTCAAGGAGCAGGTGGAGGAAGTGGCGAAGATGACCACCCTGCTCACCGTCGCCGACCGGGCGGGTTCGAACCTGTTCGATCTGGAGGAGTTCATCGCGCGTGAGATGAGCGGTGACCCGTCGAAGGTTTCGGGTGCGCCGTCGGCCGCCGGTGGCAGCGTCTGATCGGTAACGGTCCGTGTGTGCCCGCCGATGAGCTCCGTGAGTCGGAACCGGGGCGGGCTGATGCGGGCCCGGGTGATGATTGGAGCATCGGCCGTCCCGGCCCACTGCGCCGAGGTCGGGCGGCCGATGCTCCGTTACGTCAGCCGGCGCCGGGTCGTTGTGTCGGCTGACGTTGCGTCGCCGGGGGGTTCCAGAAACGGCGACCTCTGAAACTTAGCCGAGATCGCCGCCGGAAAGAAGAGTTTTTCTAAAAATACTCCGGTTTATTCAGCGGAGGGTGACCTGCCGCGACCGCAGCCCATCCCGCGAGCGCCGTTGCTCCGAGGTCAGGGGGGTGTCCACCGCCAGTGCGTCGGCCAGCCGGGCCCCGAACTCCACTGCCGGGGAACGCCATTCGCTCACATGCCGATCCGGGTCGAGATCGAACACCGGCACCAGTAGGCCATGGGTGCGGAAGGAGCCCGCGAACCGCGAACCTTCCCCGAGATGTAATCCGCCGGCGGCGTGCAAACGCGCGAGCGCCAGCATCAGGTCGTCTTCGGATTCCGGTCGGACCCAGCGCAGGTGGGCTTTGTCCCCGGCGTCGACCCACCAGGGGGCCCCGATCGCTTCCGCTCCGAGATCCAGCCGATCCGAAGGCATGATGGCCTGTTTCGCCTGTTCGATGGTCGCGGCGATCTGCGGATCGGGCTGCACACCCTCAGGCACCCACCAGTCGAAGTCCTGGTGCACAGTCAGTTCGAGCGCGGCGTCGGCCACCAGCACATCGGCCAGCGTGGGGCCGCCGGGCGCGGCGTGTGCGACGGCCAGCGAATCGCCCGGGTCCGCCGACTGGGTCCACAGGATGGAGGCGGCGATATCGGCGCCCGGATCCGAACTCGGCGTCTGCACCTGCACGCCGACGTAACCGGTCGGCGAATCCCCGGCCCGCACCAGCGCGGAGACCGCGCCCGGGAGCACAGTGGCCAGCACCACGGCACGTTCGGCGGCGACACCGTCGGCCAGCTTCAGCTCGGCAGTCGCCGACGGCACGAACTCCCGCAGCGCGACCAGATCGCATTCGGCGGCCAGGCCCTCGAACGGCCGGACCACGGCCTGTTCGTTCTCCTGCAACGCCGCCCGGCGTTCGGCCAGACGCTGGGCCCGGTTGCCGCCGGGTTTCGGACTATTGCGTTTGCTCTTACCCACGGCTGGTCAAACTACACGGCACCACACCGGATCAGCCGCAGGCCACACCCTTCAACTGTTGGCCAGCACGGCTTTCGCGCGGCCGGGATGATTGGTCGCCACCCAGCTCACGCCGAGGTCAGCGCACAACTGCATATCGTCGGGTTCATCGACCGTCCAGCAGTAGGTGGCCCGGCCCGCCGCGGCCGCCTTGTCGACCAGATCCGGGTGTTCGCGCAGAGTTTTCACCGACGGGCCCACCGCGGTCGCCCCGACGGTCGTCGCCGCACTGCCACCCAGATAGCGCGACGATTCCCCCAGCAACACGGTGGGCAGCAGCGGCGCCGCGCGGCGGATCCGCCAGACCGCGGTGGCGGCGAACGACATCACCACCGCACGGGAATGGGCCGCCGAGGCCGGGGTGGCGATCCCGAAGCGCTGCAGTTCCGCCAGCACCTTGTTCTCCACCAGGGAGCCGTACCGAACCGGGTGTTTGGTCTCGATGAACAGTTTCGTCGGCCGGCTGCGCCAATCCAGTACCAACTCGATCAGTTCGCCGAGGGTGAGAACCCCGGTCGTGGCGCCGTCACCGAAGTCGAGATCCTTCAGTTCGGCCAGCGTCAGTTCGCTGACCAGGCCGCTGCCGGTGGAGGTACGGTCCACCGTTCGATCGTGCACGCACACCAGATGTCCGTCGCGGGTGAGCCGGACGTCGCATTCCACCCCGTCGGCGCCCTCCTCCAGAGCCAGTTCGTAGGCCGCCAGGGTGTGCTCGGGGCGCGCCGCCGAGGCACCTCGGTGCGCGACCACGAACGGCGCACGGCCGTTCTGGACCGACTGGTCAGTGCCCTCGCTCACTTGGCCACAACCTCCTGTGGTGCTCGATCGGCGCCGTCGGGGGAATCGGCGCTGTCGGCGTCCGCCGCGGTGCTCACCGTAGCGGTCGTCCCCGGGTGCACCGGTTCGATCAACGGTGGGGCCGGGTCGACGGCGACCACCCAGCGCTGAGCGAGCCGGCTGCGACCGCGCAGGTCGCGGCCCTCCAACGTGCGTACGACCCATAACGTCAGCACCGCGACGGCGGCGGCCACCGCGTCGGTGAATGCGGTGAAGAGCACACCGTCGGCCTTCGCCTGTAGCGAGTCCGCGGTCCGCCAGTACAGCGCCGCGACGGTGACCAGCCCGCCGAACACCCACGCCGCCCACCAGATGCGGACAACGATCCGGGCCCGCGGGTCGGTACGGCCGGCCACCACCTCGGTGAGGAACACCCCGGGCCAGACCAGGTTGACCACCGGGATCAGGCAGCCCAGCGCGAGTATGCGTGGCGAGCGGGGGTCGCGGCGACCGGCCGAGGCGAAAGCGGCGCGCCGGACCTCGATCAGCCACCCGAGCGTCGCCACCGCGGCGACGAGGGCCATGATCAGCGCGAACAGCGCCGCCGTGTTGACCAGGGCATCGGAGAACCACAGCAGCGGCGGTTCGATGAGGCGGGTGCGGTTGCGCAACAGGAGCAGGTAGCGCACCGTTTCGGCCACGGCGGATACCGCGAACAGTACGGCCGTGGCGAAGAGGGCGGCGTGCGTCCAGCGGGTCAGCGTGCCGAGCGGACGGTGCCGGTCCGCTTCGCGGTCCGGGGCGGGCCGATCCCGCAGACCCCAGCGCGGGACCTCCGAGTAGTGCGGGGTCTCGGTGTTCGGACCACCGGTGGCCGCACCCCGGGACGGGCGGCCGGCCCGGCCGGGACGGCGTGCGACCCAGCGGTAGTTACGGCGTTCCGGCGGGGCATCGATCGGCCCCGGCGAGAGCAGTACCCCGCGGCAACGCGGGCACCAGTGCATCGGCGGACCCTGCACCGCCCAGCGTGTACCGCAGCGGGCACATGGCTGCACCACCGTACTCACCGCGCACCTCGCTTTTCGTCAGTAGATCTTCGCGGGCTCGTCACCCTCGGTGGCCAGTGGACGACCGGTGTGCTGCCAGGCCACCATCCCGCCTGCCACGTTCACCGCTTCATAACCCACGCTCGCGAGAAACTTCACGGCCTCCAGCGAACGGCCACCCTGGCGGCAGACAACGTACAGATCGGCGTCGGGGTCCAGTTCGCCGTAGCGTGCCGGAACGTCCACAAGCGGAATATGCACGGCGCCGGGTGCGTGGCCCAACTGCCATTCGTCGTCTTCGCGCACATCGAGCAGGATGGCGGCGGCAGCCGCCTCCCCGTGCGGATGGTCCAATTCAGTGGGTACGGCTTCCACCGGTACCGACGGGACTCCGAAGCTCGTCACCCCTTTGATCCTGCCATAACCACCTCGGCGGCTGCCCGGCTCTCATGGGAGCGGATTCTCGGGCCGGGCCCGCACGCCCGGAGCCGGTCGGCCGGGCGTCGCCGACGCCGACACGCCGGACGATGCGACATATTCGCGGACCGTGATCGACCCCCTCGTTACCAACCGGAGCCGACGCCGCGCCGGCAATTTTTTCATGAGTTATGTGCATAAGTCATCACGAAATCCACTGGTATCAGCTATCATTCAGCGCACCAATATCCCAGGTACCTCAAGAAGTACCCACTGACCTGCAGTAACGGCACAACCGTACGGCCGATCCGGTACTCCCCTCCAAAAATCCCGGAGCGGCCGCCCGGCCACTCGATCGGGTCACGCGCCGTTGCGTGACCCGATATCGAGTTGGACGCGGAGGACCCCGGATCGGTTCCACCGGAACCGGAAATCGACGAAATCCCCTGTTCCCGGCCATAACATCGGTAACCTGGCGCCATGACATCCACCAGGGGGTTACTCGACGAATTGGACGCGGCCGGCCTCGACAAGGCGCTGTCGGAGGCCGGATGTCTGGGATTGGAAATCGATTCCGAGGCCGGACGACTGGAGCTCGATCTGGAGATACTGAGCCTACCGGAGCAAATTTCCGGCATATCGGAAGAACATCCGGAATCCGGAACCGGTTGCCGGCGGGTTCGGCTGGTGTTCCAGGGAGTCACCAGGATTGCCGCATCGTTGCGGATACAGCGGTGGGACGATCTGGAGCCGCGGGTCCTGCCGCTGGAGCTGCCGGGACTACCCGCTGCCGTCGCGAGTTTCGGCGGTAGCCGCCTGCACGGCTGGGAGTTCGTCGATCTGGACGACAGCGGCTGGACCCTGTGGAGTGAGCTGCTCAGTTTCGACACCACCATCGACACCCGGATCGCCCGGCACGTGCTGGAGTTCTCCCAGGAGGAGGGCGTCGATCCCCGGGCCCTCGATATCCGGGTGTGGTTCGATACCGTCACCGCACAGACCACCGGGGGCCGGAAAGTTCCACTGCCGGAGCTGGTCGCCGGGTCCGAACGCTGGTGGGATGCCCATGCCAAAGGCGATCCCCGGGCCACCCATCCCGGTATCGCGCCCCCGCTGTAGCGCTCGCGCGCGGACACTCCCGAGCTGTGTATCGACCGGATCCGGATGGGCGGCGACGGAGTCGGCTGGTGACGGGCGCGACGCCGCACCCCGCGGCTCGGCGCAGGGGTGCGGCGTCGACTTCGTACCGCTCCGAAGCAGGTTTCACCGAGCCGCGTGGGAGGCGCCGGTCGATCTCGAATGGTCGGTTCCGACCCGATGTGGAATGGTGGGGCGTCGGGGCGAGTTGGACCGATCGGGTGTACGAATGGTCGGGAGCATCCCGTACAGGACGCACTCGACCCGACAAGGAAGGGACATTCGTGGCTGAGTACACGCTGCCAGATCTGGATTACGACTACGGCGCCCTGGAGCCGCATATCTCCGGGCAGATCAACGAGATTCACCACTCCAAGCACCACGCGACCTATGTCGCCGGAGTGAACACCGCGCTGGAGAAGCTCGAAGCCGCGCGTGAAGCCGATGATCACGGCGCCATCTTCTTGCACGAGAAGAACCTCGCCTTCCACCTCGGTGGCCATGTCAACCACTCCATCTGGTGGAAGAATCTCTCCCCCAACGGTGGCGACAAGCCGACCGGTGAACTGGCCGCCGCCATCGACGATCAGTTCGGCTCCTTCGACAAGTTCCGGGCGCAGTTCACCGCTGCCGCCAACGGACTGCAGGGTTCGGGCTGGGCGGTGCTCGGTTACGATACCCTGGGCCGGAAGCTGCTGACCTTCCAGCTCTACGACCAGCAGGCCAATGTGCCGCTCGGCATCATCCCGCTGCTGCAGGTCGATATGTGGGAGCACGCCTTCTACCTGCAGTACAAGAACGTCAAGGCCGACTATGTGAAGGCCTTCTGGAACGTGGTCAACTGGGCCGACGTCCAGGAGCGTTTCGCCAAGGCCACCAGCCAGGCGCAGGGCCTCATCTTCGGCTGAGCGACCGAATTCACGCAGGACCCGCGGGCCGTCGAGCCCGCGGGTCTTTTGCCTCTTCTGCCCGAATTGGCACTCTCTAATACTTGTGTGCCAGATGCCTTATGCGCGATCCTCTTCTTCCACGACAGTTCGAGGACGGGCAAAGCCGCCCCCGGTTACGCACGGGAGGCCTCATGCGCAGCAACGGACCGATCGGCGTCACGCCGTTCCACGCCGGCGGCACGCTACGCGGATTCGTCATCTCCGGACGCTGGCCCGCCACCACCAAAGAGTGGTCGCAGCTGCTGGTGCTCGCCGTACGGGTGGCATCCATGCCCGGCCTGCTGACCACCTCCACCGTTTTCGGGGTCCGCGAGGAACTACCCGACGAGCCGGAGCCGGATACCGTCGGCCTGGTGATCGCCGAGGGGCCGGTTCTCGGCGAGGACGGGGTGCGGCCCGGCCGGTTCGCCGAGCACATTCCGCCCGCCCTGTTCATGTTGCACCCGCCGGCGGAGACCAATCCGTCCCTGCCCGAGTGCACCGGCGCTGCCTCCGGGTGCGTACTGCTGCCGGGCCTGCCTCACCTGGGCCTCGAACACCGCGCGGCCTGGGCCGAGGCGGAAGCGGACGGTACCGTGACCTCGCTGGTGAGCCGGGTCGGGCTGAACCCGATCAGCGACCCCGATACCGCCGTGCTGGCCATGCTGCTGAGCGCCTGAGCAGAGTACCGGGCCCGGCAGGCGCCGGGCTCGCGTCGATGCCGCCACCGCCCGCTCCCGGGCGAGACGATCCGCTCGTTACTGCAGTTTCGCCAAGATCTCCGCAAGGCTGTCCATGACGGCTTGCTGGCCGCTGCGTAGCTCGCGGACCTCGCCGCGCAGCTCCTGGACATTCCCACGCAACTCCTGGACATTCCCACGCAACTCCTGGACACCACCACGCAACTCCTGGACACCACCACGCAACTCCTGGACATCGCCACGCAGCTTCGTCTGCCCGGCCTCGAGCCGGGCCTGGCCGGTCCGAAGATCTTGGACATCCGCGTGCAGACTGCCGAGTTCGCCCAGGACCGCATTGTGATTGCTGTCGATCCGAGCTCGCAGGGCCCGGACCGATTCCGGCTCCCGATCCCGCTCGTTGATGATCTGCACGACCTGGGCCTCCAGGACAGCAAGGCGGTTCTCGATCGACATCTGGAGTGGTCCTCTCGTTGGTCGGTAGTCTACTGATCGATCGGCCCCGTCAGGCTTCCGTCCGGGCTCACGACACCGTTTCTTTCGGCGATCCGGCCGTTCGTCGGCCGGTGGCACTTCATGACTCATAAGGACGCTTCCCCCTTGCGATAGTCGCGGCCTCCCACGCCGGGCTCAGGGCTCGCGATCTATTTGCTGTAGCGATGCCATAAATCTGTTCCGGACGACCGGACAACAGTTATCAGGCCCCCCTAACTATGCCGCTACCTTAACCAAACTTATTGTCAGAAGCCATTTTTCGCCGTTGCGTAATTGCGACACCGGCATGGGTGCGGTATGGTTGCCAGCAGCGAAGGGGAGTAGCCCCCAATCACGCGGTCGACATACTGACCCGCCGCACATCGGTGGGTCCGGTCGTGTGAACCGGTCCTTCCGGTGGGCGAGACCTTCGGCCGTACAGCAATTTCGTTGTCGGCCGGAGGCGAGTCCGTTTCCGGCCGGCGGATCGGGAGCATTCGTCAGATGATCGCCACCGTCGGACTCGCCATCGGCATCGTTTTCCTGGCCGAATTGGGTGACAAGTCCCAGCTCATGGCCCTGACGTTCGCCCTGCGCTACCGCTGGTGGGTGGTGCTTGGCGGAATTGCCACCGCCACCGCGGCGGTGCACGTCATTTCGGTCGCCATCGGGCATTTCCTGGGCGCGGCCCTGCCCACCACCGCCATCGCGGCGGTGGCATCGATCACATTCCTCGCCGTAGGTCTGTGGACACTGCGCGAGCTGATCGGCGGTGCGGACGACGACGCGGAACCGGCCCCGTCACGGTTCGCCACCACGGCGCCCTTCCTGGTCGTGCTCTCGGCCTTCCTGCTGGCCGAACTCGGTGACCGCACCATGTTCGCCACCGCGGCGCTGGCCACCGACAACAACTGGGCGGCGGTCTGGCTGGGTTCGACGATCGGCATGGTCGCCGCCGATGCCCTGGCCATCGCCGCGGGCATCCTGGTGGGCAAGCACCTGCCCGAACGCGCCATCGGCTTCGGGTCGGGGTTGCTCTTCCTGTTCATCGGGGCGCTCACCGGCATAAACACCACATTCCCGGAACTCGCGCTCGCCGGCGCGGCCGGTATCGCTCTGCTCGTACCGGCTGTGGCAGCCCTGGCGCTCTGGCTGCTACGGACGCGCCGTGTGGCCGCGGACCGGCTCTCCGCCGAGGCCGCCGCCACCGAGATCTCGCCGCGCCGGGCCTAGGTTCTTTACTGAGTACGATTTGGCCGATCAGCGCAAGGGGACCGTCCACGAACTCTCCGCACGCACCGGTTAGGGTGCAATTGACGTTAGGCCAACTGGCTTGTCACGAACGAGAGGACCATCGTGGAGATTTCGGGTTCCGCCGCCATCGTTACCGGGGGCGCGTCCGGTCTGGGCGCCGCCACTGCCAAGCGTTTCGCCGATCTGGGCGCCACCGTCTTCGGGCTCGATGTCCCGCAGTCGATCGAGCGCGCCGGCGACAATGTCCCCGACGGGGTCACCCTGCTCGCCGCCGATGTCACCAGCCACGACGAGGTCGCCGCCGCTGTCGCCCAGGTGGTCGAATCGGGTACGCCGCTGCGTATCGTGGTCAACTGCGCCGGGGTCGGCTGGGCCGGGCGCATCCTGTCCAAGAACGGTCCGCACGATCTGGAGCTGTTCCGCACGGTCATCACCGTCAACCTGCTCGGCACCTTCAACGTGATGCGCCTGGCCGCCGACGCGATCGCCAAGACCGACGCCGTGGACGAGGCCGGACAGCGCGGTGTCGTCATCAACACCGCGTCGGTGGCGGCGTTCGAGGGACAGATCGGCCAGATCGCGTACTCGGCGTCCAAGGGCGGCGTGCACGGTATGACCGTGCCGGCCGCGCGTGACCTCGCGCAGTTCGGTATCCGGGTCAACACCATCGCCCCCGGCATCATCGACACCCCGATGCTGGCCGGTGTGACCGAGGAATACCGGCAGGGCCTCGAGGCCGGTGTGCCCTTCCCGTCCCGCCTGGGCCGGCCGGACGAGTACGCGCAGCTCTCGCAGTACATCGTCGAACACGACTACCTCAACGGCGAGACCATCCGCATGGACGGCGCGCTGCGCATGGCGCCGCGGTAGTCTTCGGGCCGTACTACGACGCCCGCTGTCCCGGAAGTCCGGGGCGGCGGGCGTGCGTGTGCCGGGCGCGGCGTACCGAATGCGGGTCAGCCGGCGCTGCCGGTCGGCGGTCGCTGCCGGTCGGCCAGACGCGCCCGCCACGCATCACAGACCGCACGGTCTGCCGACTCCCGGTCGTTGCCGTCGACACGGCAGCCCGCGCGCGTGTAGCCCTCACGATCGAAACCGCGGCGATCGTAACCCCACCGGTCGTAGCCGTGGCGGTCGTAGCCGCCACGATCGCGCCCGAAACTGTCGAGCCCGTCCTCGTCGTAGCCGCCACGATCGCGCCCGAAAAAGTCGAGCCCGTCCTCGTCGTAGCCGTCGCGGTCGTAGCCGAAATGGTCGAGCCCGTCCTTGTCGTAGCCGCTGCGGTCGCGACCGAACCGGTCGTAGCCGTCCTTGTCGTAGCCGAATGTGTCGTCGCCGGAGACGGGAGCGAAATGCGTCGTGATCGGGCCGGCACCCGGTCCCGCCGACGCCGGTACGGCCACCAGGGCGGGTGCGGCGATCAGTGCGCCGAGCACTGCGATCCGAAGCGAGGTATGGCGCAATCCGCGGCGGGCCGCACGAGTGGTCGACATGATCGATCTCCTATCCGGAATACGATTCGCGTATCCCGAATGATGCATCGCCCACACCCCTTGACGTGTTACCTCAGGCCAGCGCCTCACGAAACCGGTTGTGCCCGAACGGTTTCGGATAACGCACCCGATATGGCGCGCCGCCCGACCGACCCGCGCCATACGCCCCAGCGGCGCATAACCGCTACCGGTAGCCGACTCCGAGATATGCGGTGGTGGTCAGCGGGCTACCCGGCCGGTAATGCTCGGTCAGATAGGAGTGCATAGCCGCGATACGCTCGGCCATCGCCCGGTCGCCGATACTGCGCCGCATCAACTCCAGTCGCGCGTTACCGCGGGTGAGCCGGGCGAGCAGTGCGTCGGCATCGGCGAAGACCGTCTCCACGGTATGTGGCACCACGGATACTCGTTCGAACCCCGCCGCGCACATCTCACGCTCGAATACCTCGGAGTTCTCCAAGCTTTCGAGGTTCGGTGCCGGTGGGCGGATATCCGGATCGGCGGAGCCCAGTGCACGCTACGACATCTGCATCCAGGTCGACCGGTCGGCCGGCGCCCAGCTCGACACCACCGCGACCCCACCGGGCCGCAGCACCCGGAACAGTTCGGCGAACCCGCGCGCACGATCGGGGAAGAACATCAGCCCGAACATGGAGAACGCCGCGTCGAATTCGGCATCGGCGAACGGCAATTCCTGTCCGTCACCGACCCGCGCCACCACATTGTCCGCACCGGCCGCTGTCACCGCGCGCTCGAGCTGCTCGATCATCGGCGCGGAGAAATCGACCGCGTCCACCCGCTCGGCGTGCTCCGCGGCCAGTAGGCTCAGCGTGCCCGGTCCGGCGGCGACATCGACCACGCGGGCGGGCCGCGTATGCCCGGCGAGGCCGGCCAGCCGCACGGCCGCGGCGGCGAACGGGCGCATCACCGAAATGGTGGACACCGCATAGTCCTCGGCTATCCGATCCCACGGATCCACGGCGGCGAGTGGGTTTTCGGGCACGGTCGTATCCGATCTGGTCGATACCTCAGCGCGTACCGGGAGACCGCGGCGCGGCCACGGTCTCCCCTACGGCCGGGCGCCCGCCGTCCGCGCTCGCCTACTGCCGTAGCCGATTCACGGACGAAAGGAACCCGGCTGTGCCCTCAGAGCGTACGCGTCAGCCGGTCGGCGAGGATCTGCGCGAATTTGGCCGGATCCTTCAATTCCCCACCTTCGGCCAGCACTGCCGTGCCGTACAGGAGTTCGGCGGTCTCGGTGAGCTCGGGAACCTTACCCGCGTCGGCGTCGTCCTTGCGGGTGTCGTAGGCGTCGCGCAGACCGGTCACCAGCGGGTGGGTGGGGTTGAGTTCGAGGATTCGCTTGAACTGCGGCAGCTCCTGGCCCGAAGCCCGGTACATCCGTTCCAGCATCGGGGTCATATCGAACACATCACCCACCAGGCAGACCGGTGAACTGGTCAGGCGCGAGCTGAGGCGGACCTCCTTGACGCTGTCCTCGAGGGTTTTACCCAGCCAGGTCAGCACCTCGGCGAAATCCTTGTCCTGCTGTTCGCGCAGGGCCTCGGATTCCTTCTTCTCCTCCTCGGTCTCCAGATCGACCTCACCCTTGGCGATCGACTGGAAGGGCTTACCGTCGAAATCGGTGACCGACCCGACCCACATCTCGTCCACCGGATCGGTGAGGATCAGCACCTCACGGTCCTTGGCGCGGAACGCCTCCAGATGCGGCGACTTCTCCACCTGCTCACGGGATTCGCCGGTCATGTAGTAGATGGCGTCCTGCCCCTCGGGCATCCGTGCCACGTACTGCGCCAGCGTGGTCGCCTCGGTGTCGGAATGGGTGGAGGCGAAGGACGACACCTCCAGGATGGTCTCCCGGTTGTCGAAATCGGAGAGCAGGCCCTCCTTGAGCACCCGGCCGAATTCCTGCCAGAAGGTCCGGTATTTCGCCTGGTCCTCGGCGCCCTGCAGATCCTTGACGCTGCTCAGCACCTTCTTGACCAGACGTTTGCGGATCATCTGGATCTGCCGGTCCTGCTGCAGGATCTCCCGGGACACATTGAGCGAGAGATCCTGCGCGTCGACCACGCCCTTGACGAAGCGCAGGTACTCCGGCATCAGCTCTTCGCAATTGTCCATGATGAACACGCGCTTCACATAGAGCTGGACACCGCGTTTGTGTTCGCGGGTGAACAGATCGAACGGCGCCTGCGAGGGCAGGAACAGCAGCGCCTGGTATTCGAACGTACCCTCGGC
This sequence comes from Nocardia grenadensis NBRC 108939, assembly GCF_001613445.1. GTDB lineage: Bacteria > Actinomycetota > Actinomycetes > Mycobacteriales > Mycobacteriaceae > Nocardia > Nocardia grenadensis. The sequence continues at coordinate 12,048 of NZ_BDCJ01000024.1, read as the reverse complement.
CTTGAGCGGGATGATCTCCAGCGGCTCGTCCCAGGCGTGGCTGACGTGCCGGTAGAACTCCTGGTATTCCTCCTCGGAGACCTCGCTGCGCGGGCGGGTCCAGAGGGCCTTCATCGAGTTGAGCGTCTGCTCCTCGACGACGGTCTTCTCCTCCTTCTCCTCACCTTCGCCCTCGGTGACCGTGCGCTCGACCTGCGTCCGGATCGGCCAGGCGATGAAATCGGAGTATTTCTTGACGATCTCGCGGAGCTTGTGTTCCTGGGTGTAGTCGAAGAGGTGGTCTTCGGGGTCCGCCGGCTTCAGGTGCAGCGTGACGGCGGTCCCCTGGGGGGCCTCGTCGAGGGTTTCGATGGTGTAGGTGCCGGATCCGGCGGTCGATTCCCAGCGGGTGCCGGTGGTCTCCCCCGCGCGGCGGCTGGTGAGCACCACCTTGTCGGCGACCATGAAGGTCGAGTAGAAGCCGATACCGAATTGGCCGATCAGCTCACCGGCCGCGGCCTCGGATTTCGCCTCGTTCAGTTTCCGGCGCACCTCGGCGGTTCCGGATTTCGCGAGGGTGCCGATCAGGTCCACCACCTCGGCACGGGACATGCCGATTCCGTTGTCCCGGACGGTGAGGATCCGCTGATCCTTGTCGACCTCCAGCTCGATGTGTAGGTCGTCGGTGTCTACGTGCAGATCCTTGTCCCGGTAGGACTCCAGTCGCAGCTTGTCCAGCGCGTCGGAAGCGTTCGAGATCAGCTCCCGCAGGAACGTGTCTTTGTTGGAGTAGACCGAGTGGATCATCAGCTCGAGCAGCTGATGGGTCTCGGCCTGGAACTCGAGTTGTTCGACGTGCTCTGTCACGCTGGCCAATGGTAATCAAGCCTGCGCGGAACTCGTCGACAGGTCCGGTGGTGTTCCGGGCGGCGCGGCGAAGTCGCTCAGCGCGGGCACCTCACATTCGGCGCTGTGCTCCCGCGGTACCCGGGGGTTCATCCACTCGCGCAGGACCGCGGTGGCCCGGACATCGTCCTCGTTGTACTCCAGCAGCCGGGTGCGCTGGGTGAGGTCGGGCTCGGCGTCGTAACCGACGGCACGCCGATACCAGCTCATCGACGCCTCCCCACCCGCCTCGGGATCGCGCCAGGCGAAACCGGCCACGGGGGCGATCTTCTTGAGCCCCTTACCGCTCGGGCAGATGAACTGATCGGTGACCGCCTGGAACATATCGACCCATTGGATCGAATCGACGAACTCGGTGACCTGCGCTTCGGTCGGCACGCCGGGACGCCCGGCGAATCGCCGCGCCGACTCGTAGAGCCATTTGTCCTCGGCACTGCGTGAATAGCAGTAGGCGGCGAAGGTCTTCCCGGCGGTCAGGGCCTGCGCCCGTATCTCCATCAGCCAGGTCCAGAACTCGCCGAAAGAGCGGCCCTCGTCCTCGGTGGGGAGCGGATCCCAGGTGACGAACGCCCGGTACCGCCCGTCGAGCAGGGTCCCCCACAGGTAGGCGCCCTCCTCCTGATAGCTCTCCAGATCGACATCCACCTCGACATCGGCCCGGCGCACCCAGACCCGGTCGAACCGGCGCACCAGCGGCGCCTGCACCAGCCATGCCCGGGCGGTGACCACGGTTTCCTCGAACGGCCCGTGCTGCCAGTCCTCGGGTTCGGGCCCGGACCAGGCGGCCAGTTCGTCGATGGTCCGCACCCCGTGCCCACGCAATACCTCCGCGCGCGAACCCGGCGCCACCACACTCACATCACGATGATCGTTCAACCACGCCTGGCAGCCGCCTTCGGCGCCCCGGCTCCACCAGATGCACTGCCGGCATTCGGGGACCTTCGACGGCACGGTTTCCAGCTGCCCGCGCACCACCGCGATCCGATCGGCGAACCGACCGTCGTAGTCCGGGAGGACCGCGGTCAGGTCGTGGACGAGGATCCGGTCGAAATGGAAACCGATGACCCCGCCGACCCGGGCGGCCGGCGCCAGCCCGTGCCGCTCCAGCATTCGGTACACATGGGCCAGCCGCTGCTGGTCGCGCGGTTGCTGGCGGAGTTTGCGGGCGCGGTCGGGAACGGGGTTCCAGGAGAACAGATCCGAGGTCAGCGGGTGGAACTCGGCCGGGTCCGGTCGGCGCGGGTCGGTCACCTTGTGATTGACCACGATGACCGGGATATAGCCGCCGTTGCGCTCGTCGCGCAGCAGGATCTCGGCGCCGCCGCGACGCCCGGTATCGGGCTCCTGCGGCAGCAGCCCACCCCAGATCCGGGGCGTGGCCGCCGCGCAGGCGCGCAGCGTGGCCTCGGCACGCGCGCTCGCCGGTAGCGCCGGGTCGATGATCACCCAGCCACCGGGGTCGGCCTCGACCAGGGTGTCGCGGACCCGTTCGCGATGGGCCTGCGCCGCCGCTCGCCGCTGCTGTACCCCGGTGTCCTCGCGTACCTCGGCGAGCTGTTCCGGATGCGCGGCATCCATCCCGAGCCGATGCCGGCAGCCGATCAGACCCCGGGCATCGAGGAACGCCGGCCGGCCCGCGCCGGCGGTAACCGGCCCGGCGGACCCGGCGGGCTCCCGCCGCTCGTGATCGGCGTGGGGGGGTTCTTCGCTGTCGACACTGCCCGGTTGCACGCAAGCAGTATGGTCCCTGTCCCCGACAGACCACCCAATCGAGCATCCGGGAGCAGCGCCGCCGCACCGCCGCGGGCAGCGTCTCTCGCCGCCGCGGGCGGTAACCCGATAGGGTGTCGGCGAACCGTGTGACACGGGTGGACGGTGCGGTTTTCCGTGTCGTATCGCCGTAGCGAACCAGCATTACGGAGGGCCTTCGATGGGGTTGTTCACCAAGCGCAAACGGCGGCCGAGTCGGCGGGCCGAGGCCAAGGCTCTCAAGCACAAGGCCGCCATGGAGGCCAAACTCGGCGCCAAGAACGATCGGAAACGCCAACGGGCGGAAGCCCGTTCCCAGCGCAAGGTCGCCCAGGCGCAGGTCGCCACGCTGCAGGCCGAGGAGAAGGCGGCCCTCAAAGCGGCCGCGCGGGCCGAACGTGACCCGTTCAGCCCGGCCCAGATCAAGAAGTACATCGGGGTGGCACGGGTGCTGGTTCCGGTGGTCGCCCCGCTGGCCTACCGCGGCGCGACCTATCTACGCGGGGAGCTCGACGCCCGCCGCGCCAAACAACTCGGCGTCGGGGTCACCCAGCTCGCCGACTACGCCGGGCACGGCGGCCGGTTGCAGGCCCGGATCGGCAATACCGAGGCCGCGCTGGACAAGATCGCGGACGGACGGTCCGGCAACGAGAAGGACACCCAGCAGTTCGTCGCCGACGCCCGTAGCCGGCTCGACGCGCTCGCCGCCGCCGTCCGCACCGCCGACCAGATGCCCGCCGGACGGCGGCGCGCGGTGTACGCGTCCATCACCACCGAGTTGTCCCGGATCGAGGCGGACGTCCTGGCTCGCCTCGGCGTCGCCTGACCCCGGCCGGCCGCCGAATGGCGTCCCGGTCCGATCTGCGGGCCGAGTGCGCGGGCCCGGGGCCGGTCGGCGACCATGGACACTGCCCTGCCCACTCCCCGACCAGCCGGGCCCGGTCAGGTCGGCCGAATCCGAAAGTCCGCGATGCCCACGTACCCGTCTCCCGCACCGCTGCGGGGCTGCGTGGTGGGCGCGACCACCGGAATCCTGGCCGTAGCCGCCCACGGCATCGCGGGTGGCGAATATCCGACGTCCGCCGGAACGGCGTTACTCCTGCTGACGGCTCTGATGACCGGGGCGGCCGCCGGTTCGGTCATCGGCGTATCGGGGCGGTCGCGGGCCGGACCGGGCCGGAACACGCTGATCGCTCTCGCGGCCGGGCAGTTCGCCGGGCACTGGGCGCTGACCGGCCGCACCGGCCATCACGGCACCTCCGTCGAGACGGCCCCCGCGACTGTGTCGGGGGTGGGGATGGCCGCCTTCCACCTGTTCGCCGTCGCGCTCTGCGCACTGGCCATCACCGCGGCCGAGCGGCTCTACCGGTGCGCATCCTCGGTCCTGCGCGCGCTGCTCGAACCACCATGCCCCACCCCGGGCCCGCCGCGGGTCCGTATCACCGCGACCACCACGGTCACGGCCCATCGCTCTCCGAAAGGAGCGCCGGGTCCACGCGCACCGCCCGCGCGAACCGACCCCGCCACCCCTTCCCTCGGAGAGAAAGCTTCCAACACATGTCCCACGGGATCTCCCCTGTCCTGCGCCGCGGTCTGACCGCGACCTTCGCCGCAGGCTTTGTACTGGCCGCGGCCGGTACCGCCGCCGCGCACGTGAGCGTTTCCGCACCGGACGCCGCACCCGGTCACGGCGCGGTCGCCACCTTCAGCGTCCCGACCGAGTCGGATACCGCCGCCACCACATCGGTGCGGATCACCGTGCCCGGGTTCTCCACCGCGCGCACCGAACCGGTGCCCGGCTGGGCCGCGAAAATCGACCGTAACGACAAAGACCAGGTCACCGCCGTCACCTGGACGGCGAATCCGGGATCCCCCGGTATCCGGCCGGACGAATTCCAGCGCTTCGCGGTATCGCTCGGACCGTTCCCGGACTCGGAGTCGGTCGCCTTCCCGGCGGAACAGACCTACAGCGACGGCACCGTCGTGCGCTGGAACGAGACCGGCGACCACGATTCGGTCGAACACCCCTCGCCTGTCCTGACCCTGACCGGCGCCGAAGCCGGCGATCACGGTGACGAGGCAGCCGCCGCGCCCGCCGACGACAGTGGCGACACCACCGCCCGCTGGCTGGGCGGTCTGGGACTGGCACTGGGCGCACTGGCGCTGGGCGCCGGAGTCGGCGCGGTGGTCCGGAGCCGGCGATGAACCACCGCACGACCCGGTGGGGCCGGCGCTTCGCAGTGGTCGCCACCCTGCTCATGGTGACTCTGGGCGCGCTGGCCGGCCCGGCCGCAGCCCATTCCGCGGTGGTGGGCAGCGACCCCGCGGACGGCGCGACCGTCGAGGTGGGGCCCCAGCGCGCCACCATCACCTTCAACGAACCACTGCAGCCCGACTTCCCGGCCATGACCGTCGTGGGGCCGGACGGCAACCTGTGGTCCAAGGGCGAGCCCGTCGTCGACGGCCGGGATCTCAGCGTCGAGGTCGGTGAGCTCGGTCCGGCAGGCGTTTACCGGATGGCCTTCCGGGTCACGTCGGCCGACGGTCACGTGGTCAACGGAGAGCGCGCCTTCACCCTGAGCAAGCCGGGTAACGGCACCCCGGGCCCGGCCGCGAACGCCGGCGGTGCGAGTGACGGCGCGGGCGGTGGCATTCCGGTCTGGGTGTACATCGTGGGTGTGATCGTCCTGTTCGGTGGCGGTCTCGCCTTCGCGCTGTTCGGCTCGAACCTGGGCAAGGGCAAGAACCAGCGGTGAGAAACGGTGTTCCGAGCGGGACCGACGACCGGTTCGCGCTCGGACTCGTGATACCGGCGGGTCTGCTCGGCGTGCTGCTGGCCTGGGCACTCGGCGGGGTTCCGGCGGCATCGGCCGTACGATTCGGCGCCGATATCGCGGGTGCGACGGTGCTCGGCCTGGCCGTGCTGCCCCGGCTGGCTGACCGGCTCGACCTGCCTTGGCGGATGGTGGCGGTATTGGCCGGTCTGTGGTGCTGCCTGGAGTTCGCCACCCTGGTTTTCGCCGCGGGCGAGGTGGCCGGCTCCGGGGTGACGGCGCTGAGCCCGGCCGATTTCGGCACCTATCTGGCACGGATCAGCGCCGGTCAGATCGGCCTGGCCATCCTGCTGGCCACCGCGGCGATCGCGGTGTACGCCGCGATCGTCTTCCGGCGCCCCGGGCAGGGTTCGCCGGACCTGGTGCTGGTGTTCGCCGCCGTCAGCGTGACGCTCCGGCCGATCACGGGACATATGTCGCAGCAACCGGCCGGGTCGGTACTGGCCGGGGTACACGCCCTGGCGGCCTCGACCTGGCTGGGCCTGCTGCTGGCACTGGCCCTGGTGGTGCGTGGACGCCGCGGGTGGGCCGACGCGCTGCCGAGGTACTCGGCGGTCGCGTTGCCCATGATCGCCGCGGTGGCGCTGACCGGTGTGATCAACGGTCTGGTGCGCGTCGGGGGTATCGCGCCGTTCTTCACCACCGGCTACGGGCGGATCATGCTCGCCAAGACCGTGCTGCTGGCGGTCCTGTTGGCGCTGGGCTGGTGGTGGCGGCGGAGTTGGGTGGTCGCAGCGGCCCGGCATCAGATACCGGCGGCGGGCTCGCTGCGGCGCGCGGTGCTGGAGGTTTCGGTGATGGCGGTGGTGTTCGGGCTGGCGGCGTCCCTGGCCATCACGGGATAGCCTGGCAGCATGGCTGCCGGTGTCCCGACTCCGAATCTCATCCAGCGGATCGGGTACATCTGCGGTCGCACTCTGCCCGCCGAATACGCCGACTGGGTGCTGAACGATCTCACCGGCCCGGGCGCGACCCGCCGCTACCTGGTGCGGATGCTGGTGCCGCTGGGGCTGGTGCTGCTGCTGTTCCTGCTGGTCCCCGGCCCGCTGTGGATCGGCGCGTCGATGATGCTGCTGCTCTTGCTACCGCTGATCTATTTCACCGTGGCGCTGACCTATGTCTTCCGGCGCAATCGGCTGGTCAAGCACGGACTGGACCCGGCGCTTGCCGACGCCGACGTCCGCCGCCGGGCGGAGATCGAACGCGCAGCCTACGAGCAACGGCACGGCCGGGGCTGAGCGAAGCCCGAATTACCCCTGGTGAGCGATTTCACACAAGCATAGCCTGGAGCTATGGACAAGCCGACCTTCAAGCAACGGATCGCCTACGATCTGGGCGGCGAACTGCCCGCGGAGCTGCACCCGTGGGTGGTTCAGGACGTCGTCGGCCATGGCGCCATGGAGCGCTACCTGGTCCGATTCGTCGGCCCGATCGTCCCTTTCTTCGTGCTGATCCTGCTGTTCCCGGGACCCATGACCCTCAAGCTGGGCCTGATCGTCATGATGATCGTTCCGCTGATCATCTTCACGATCGCCCTGACCTATGTCTGGCGGCGGTTCCGATTGGTCCAGCACGGGTTGGACCCGGACCTGGTCGACCACGAGAAATGCAAGGACTGCGATCGTGAGATCTACAACCTGCGTTATCGCCGTCAGCACCGCGAGGCCGCGGACGACGAGGTTCGGGCACGGGGGTTGATGGGCGCCGCCGGGACACACCCGGCACAATCGGGACCGTGACCGAATCAGAGCAGCAGGTGGCCACCGCGGATCTCGCCGACGAGATCGGGCCCGATATCCGCAGTTGTGACACCCAGTTCATCCAGTTCGGCGGCCACCAGGTCTTCTCCGGCCGGATCACCACGATCCGCTGCTTCCAGGACAATCTGCTGGTCAAACAGACTCTCGGGGAGCCCGGTGCCGGGCAGGTCCTGGTCGTCGACGGCGGCGCGAGCATCCACACCGCCCTGGTCGGCGATATCATCGCCGGCCGCGGGGTCGACAACGGCTGGGCCGGGGTGGTGGTGAACGGCGCGGTCCGCGATTCCGCGATTCTGCGCACCCTGGGTATCGGCGTGAAGGCCCTGGGCACCAACCCGCGCAAGAGTACCCAGACCGGTAGCGGCGAGAAGAACGTCCCGGTGGAGTTCGGCGGCGTCACCTTCAATCCCGGCGAGATGCTCTACAGCGACCACGACGGCATCGTGGTCCGCGCCGAGTCCTGATCGTCGCGGACCGGTTCCGGCGAGGGCCGGGGCCGGGTGTTATCCGCCGCTCACCCTGGCGGCGTGACCGGCGATGGCGACCACGTCACCGACCTGCAGCTGCCGTCCGCGGCGCAATTCGACCTCGTCGTTCACGCGTACCAGACCGGCCGCGATAACGGTTTTGGCCTCCGACCCGGATTCGATCAAGTTGGCCAGCTTCAGGAATTGCCCGAGTCGTATGGCGCCGTCGTCGATCGGCACATCGATGGGATCCGACATAGGTTCATGCTTACTCTCCCGGTCACGACGCTTTCCTACCGGCCCCGGACACTCGGCTCGCGGACCGCTCCGGGCGCGTAACAATAAGACATTTCCGGCATTTCACGGCGCCTTCGCGCGCCACGCCCGGGACCCGATTTCCCATATCGGCCAACCGTGCCCCCGCACAGGGAAATACATGCGTTTCCGGCCCGACATACCACAAACACGCCGGACCACAGCCATGATTCAGTGATTCCGGGCGGCAGACTGGACCCGTGATATCCACGCAGGAACAGCGACACCCCGCACCACCCGGCCCATCCGGCACGCCCGGACGGTTCGCGGAGATACCGCGTGTCACCACGCTGGTGTCGGGTGTTCTCACGGCTGCCTGCCTGCTGTGGAGCCTTTCCCCGGCACTGTCGGGGGCGCTCACCGCCGCCCGCCACTACCTGGACCGCTACTACCTGTACGCACCCGATACGAACCTGCTGTGGGCCGGGCTGCTCGGCTTGCTGACGCTCGGACTGGCCGGGCGCAAACGGGTGGCCTGGTGGGTACTGGTGCTCTACCTGGCGAGCCGGGTCCCGGCGAATCTGGTCGATATCGCGCGCGCACACGACCGGCATGCCGCGGTGGCCGCGCTCATCCACGTGGCCACGCTGGCGGTACTGGTCCTGATCCGCGCGGAGTTCGGCGCCCGGATCCGCCGCTGCGCGCTGCGCCCGGCCGCGCTGACCCTGGCCGCCGGCCTGCTGATGGCGGCCGTCACCGGTTGGGCTGTGGTCCAGACCCTTCCCGGGTCGCTGCCGTCCATCGCGCAGCGTGCGCTCTGGGTGGTCACCGAACTCACCGCGCATCTGATACCCGGCGCACCGGAAACCTCCGGCGTACCGCCTTTCCCGGCCCAGTTCCTGGTCGGGCTCTTCGGCGCCCTGGCGGTCGCGGCGAGCGCCCTGGTCCTGCACCGCACCCAACGCACGGAGTACGCGCTCACCGATGCCGACGAGTCGGCGCTGCGCGAACTGCTGGCGGGCACGGACCCCTCCGGCTCGATCGACTACTTCGCGACCCGGCGGGACCGGGCCCTGATCTTCACCCCCAACGGTAGGGCGGCCATCGGATATCGAGTGGAGTACGGGGTCTGCCTGGCCCTGGGCGATCCGATCGGCACACGTGACTCCTGGCCCCAGGCGATCGAGACCTGGCGACGCCACGCTCGCGATTTCGGCTGGCGGGTCGCGGTGATCGGAGCGAGCGAATCCGCTGTACCGGTCTACCAGCGTGCCGGGCTCACCGCGGTGACCGCCGGCGCGGAGGCCGTACTCGACACCCGCAGCTTCTCTCTGGCCGCCCCGGAACTCGCGCCGGTCCGGCAGTCGGTCACCCGGCTCCGCAAAGCGGGTGTGACAGTTCGGATCCGCCGGCATCGCGATATCGGTACCGCCGAACTCGCCCGGCTCACGGTACGCGCCGAGGAGTGGCGGCACAGCGAGACCGAACGAGGGTACCCGCTCCCCCTGGGCCGCCTCGGCGACCGCCGCGACGGCGACTGCCTGCTGGTGGAGGCCGTCGACGCCGACGACCGGGTGCTGGGGATGCTGTCCCTGGTGCCCTGGGGAAAGACCGGCGCCACACTGGAATTACTGCGCCGGGCACCCGGCAGCACCACGGAGACGACCGACCTGCTGATCGCGGAATTCGCGCTGCGCGCCGAACAGCACGGCATCCACCAGATTTCGCTGAGTTTCACCCTGTTCCGGTCGGTGTTCGAGGCGGCGGCACGCGAATACATTCCGGCGACCTACCGGAGACCATCGGCCGCCCTGCACACCGCGGCCGGTTTCGTGCGCGGTGCCCGCGCCCTGCCGCTGGCGTTCTCGCGCTGGTGGCAGTTGGCCCAGTTGCATCGCGCGAGTATGCGGTACCAGCCGCGCTGGGATCCCCGCTATGTCCTGTGCGACTCCGCGCGCGACCTGGCACTGATCGCCGTCGCCGCGGCGCGGGCCGAAGGCCTGCTGCCACGGGCGGACGGACGATCCACGACCTTCACCCATACCGGGCGACACCGTGCCGCGCCGGAATATCCGGCCCCTGCCGGCGCCGGCGCGAATACCGGGCCGGCGGAAATCGAACCGGAGCCGATCACCGCGCACCGCCCCGAACAGGTCCGGGTACGGATCGAGAAGCTGGACCGGCTCGCCGCCGCGAACGTCGATCCCTATCCCCTGCCGTTCCCGCCGACGCATACGATCGCGGCCGCCCGCCGGACACCGCGTGGGACGACGGTCCGCATCTCGGGGCGTCTGCTGCGCCGGCGCGACTACGGCGGCGTGATCTTCGGGGTGGTCCGGGACTGGACCAGCGATATCCAACTGCTGCTCGACCGCGACCGGCTCGGCCGGCAACGCCTCGACGAATTCGGTGAACTCGTCGATCTGGGCGATCTGGTGTCGGTCAGCGGTCAGCTGGGGTACAGCCGGCGCGGGGAACTGTCCCTGCTGGTGGCGGATTGGCGGCTGCTCGGCAAATGCCTGCATCCGCTCCCCGACAAATGGCGTGGCCTCAGCGATCCAGAGGTCCGGCTGCGGCGCGGTTACCTGGATCTGATGATCGACCGGGAAGCGCGCGAACTGCTGGCCCGGCGCAGTGCGGTGCTGCGGACCCTGCGCGATGCCCTGCACGACTGCGGGTTCCTGGAGGTCACCACACCGGTACTGCAGCACAGCCCCGGCGGCGCGGCCGCCCGCAGTCTGCGCACCCATATCGATGCCGACAACACCGATCTGCATCTGCGGGCCGCTCCGGAGCCGGCGCTGAAACGGTTGTGTGTCGGCGGCGTCGAGAAACTGTTCGAACTGGGTGCGGGTTTCCGCAACACTCGCGCCGATGCCCGCCACCTGCCCGAATACACTGTGCTGGAAGCTTACGAAGCGCACAGTGATCATCGGCGCATGATGACACTGTGCCGGCAGCTGGTGCAGCAGGCGGCGCTGGCCGCCAATGATTCGGTGATCGCCATGCGGCCGACCCCGGACGGCTCGCTGCACGCGGTGGACATCTCCGGTGAATGGCGGGTGCGGTCGATATACGAGGCACTGTCGGCGGAGGTCGGTGTCGATATCACGCCCCGCACCGCTCTGCCGGACCTGCGGGAACTGTGCGAGAAGGCCGATATCGTCGCGCAACCCGGCTGGGACGAGGGCCGGACGGTTTACGCCCTCTACGAGCGGCTGGTGGTGGAGGCCACCCGAGAACCGACCTTCTACACCGACTTTCCGAGTTCGGTGTCGCCGTTGGCTCGCCCGGCCCGCCGCGACCCGGCACTGGCCGAACGCTGGGACCTGGTGGCGTGGGGTATCGAACTGGCATCCGGGTGCAGCGAACTCACCGATCCGGTGGAGCAGCGGCGGCGGCTCGCCGCCCAGTCCCGCATCGCCGCCGACGGCGGGCAGGCGGCCATGGAGCTCGACGAGGAGTTCCTGTGCGCGTTGGAACACGCCATGCCACCGACAGGCGGTCTGGGTCTCGGTGTGGACCGAGTGATCATGATGCTGACCGGGCGCGCGCTCCGGGAGACCCAGCCTTTCCCGTTGGTCCGGCCGCGATGATCAGGCACTTCCCCGCACTGATCGGGCCGGAATGTTTCCGGCCCGTCACCCGGGGAAGTACGGTGTAGTGGACTTCGGCCCTGGGAGGAGGGGCCTACCTTCTGAACGGGGTTCGATTTGAGTTACGTGGACCTGCTCACCCACGCCGGCCAGCTGGACTATTCGGCTTGGGCCGACACCGATACGCTGAGGTCCGCGGTCGAGCTGAGCGCCCGCAAGCGGAGCAAGGGCAAGGGCGGCGGCTTCGGTCTGTTCGGCCTGATCTGCTGTGTACTCGTGGTGGCGATCATCGTCGGCGTCATTCTGCTGGCCCGTAAGAAGAAGAACGACAACAACCCCTCGGGCCAGTTCCCCCAGCCCGGCCGGCCCCCGCAGGGATACCCCCAGCAGGGGGGCTATCCGCAGCAGGGTGGTTACCCGGCCGACCCGAACTACCCCAATCCCCCGCAGGGCGGCCAGCCACCGTACCCGCCCACCGGGCAGTAATCCGCTCGCAGCGGGG